>DASYQS010000010.1:0-78794 GCA_036005185.1 Chitinophagaceae bacterium
GTGAGAGGAGGCGGGGACTAATACGCAAAATAGATCTATCAATCTATGTCTTTGCCAAGTTCACCCCGTCTCTTTTCACAAATATCTCACTAAGCTTTTTTCCTGCTATCCATTATTTCAATGAACTATTTAATCTAAAGGCCTTTGCGTGAAACTATTGTCCTGTATTATCTTTAACTTTCCCTCAAGAAACAAAAAGTTATGATCCCGGCTTTAAGAAAGGCATTCAATGAAAATTTTACAAAGGAAAAATATGAGGCATTTTTAAATGAGCTTAGCAATGTTTACCCCGGTCAGTTAGATTTTCGTGTAGCAGAAACTCCTGTATTTATTGATCAGGTCTTTAAAAAGAAATTGCTAGAAAGCTGTGAAAAAATAGTTGACCTGATTGTTGACCCCCAGTTCAAAGAATATACAAAAAATGCGGTGCCTCATCATTTAAGAGTACCTAATGAAAATGACCACTCTCATTTCATTGCTTTTGATTTTGGTATCTGCATCAATGATGAAGGCGAGTACGAACCCCAGTTGATCGAAATGCAGGGCTTCCCTACCATATTTGCATATCATGTATTGTTTCCTGAAATTTCAAGAAAGCACTTTCCTGTTCCTGAATACCTTGATTGCTATTTACACGGATACAACAAAGAAACCTATCTGCAACTATTGAAAGAAATTATTATCGGCGATCATAAACCAGAAAATGTAATTCTTCTGGAAATATTTCCCCGTCAGCAAAAAACAAGAATTGATTTTTACGCCACTGAAGATTATTTGGGAATTAAAATGGTTTGCTTGACGGAATTGATAAAAGAAGGAAACAAACTTTTTTATTTGAATAATGGAAAGAAAACACAAGTAAAAAGAATTTACAACCGTCTTATTTTTGACGATCTTCAGCAACAAACCCCGGAAGTACAGGAAAAAGGAAAAATTTTATTCGAAGAGCTGGATGTAGAATGGGTGCCTCATCCTAACTGGTTTTATCGCATCAGCAAATACACGCTGCCCCTGATCCGCCATCCCTATGTTCCTGAAACTTATTTCCTAAGCGATATAAAACAACCTCCTGCTGATTTGGAAAACTATGTTTTAAAACCACTATTTTCTTTTGCAGGCCAGGGGGTGATCATAGATCTAGCACCCCATGATCTTGAAAAAATAAAAGACCCTGAAAACTGGATACTGCAGCGAAAAGTAAAATATGCTGATGTAATTGAAACGCCGGATATTCCTGCCAAAGCTGAAATAAGAATATTTTATTTTTGGAAAGATGGAGAAGCAAGACCTGTTCCCACAAACAATTTGGCAAGATTGAGCAAAGGAAAAATGATCGGTGTTCGTTACAATAAAGACAAGGAATGGGTGGGCGGAAGTTTTTGTTGGTTTGAAAAATAAAAACCCCTAACCCCTAAAGGGGAAATTAAATCATAGCTTAACTAAAATAAAAACTTGAGCTTTTGTAATATTGATGATAAAAATTAACTAGTAAAAGTCCCGCATGTGTGGGGTTTGGATTTATGCAAAATATAAAAAACATCAAACCAAAAGAAATTGTTCCTGGAATTACCGGTTATTATGCTCATGGTGATAAGCACACCTTGGGTTATGTAGAAATTAAAAAAGGAAGCATTGTACCTGTTCATCATCATGTGCAGGAACAGATCACCTACATCATCGAAGGACAATTGGATATGACGATTGAAGGAGAGTTTTGCTCTCTTACCCCAGGCATGTATCATATCATTCCTTCCAACATATCGCACAGCGCTATAGCTATCACCGATTGCATAGTCATTGACACTTTTTCACCTGTAAGAGAAGACTACAGGTCTTAAATTAATTTGATGCAGAAGTTCTTTTCATTATTCGTTTTAGCAACAACAAGCATCATCGCAAAGGCACAAGCTGATAATGAAATTCAAGTCTATGCCTCTCCCACTATTCAAAATAAATGGACCATTTTTGAATTGCACAGCAATTACACCTTTCGCGGAAGTAAATTGTTGACTGATCCTAAATCAGCAAAATGGACAAATGAGACCTTGGAAATAACTCATGGCTTTGGAAAAAATTTTGAGATGGGATTATATACTTTCACCGGGTTTGCCCCTGGTGGCAATTATATATATCAAGGTAATCAAATAAGACCCAGAGTAACCGCACCATCGACATGGAAATGGCCTTTTGGCGCCAGCTTATCTGTTGAATTTGGATTTTTCAAACTCAACGATACTACAAAAACTATTTGGCAAGGTGAAGTAAGACCTATCATTGATAAAACAGTTGGCAACTGGTATTTTGCTTTTAATCCCAATATTGGTTTTGTAGTGTCTGGAGATGACAAGGGAGCAGACATAGCTCCACAGTTTAAAACGGTTTACACTATAGATGGGAAAGTTGGAGTTGGAATAGAATATTACAGTAATCTTGGCTCATTTAAAAAAATATTGCCAGCCAAATTTCAGGAGCATCTTATTGGGCCAATGATAGACTTGTATATTCATCCCATGTGGGAGGTTAATGGTGGATTTTTGTTTGGCCTCACTGAAAATTCAAACCAGCAAATACTGAAAATATTGATAGGAAGAAGGATAGGAAAATAATTATTCAGCTGATTTTCCCAACTCAATAGTACTATGATGAATGTTATGATGCTCCAATTCATGTTTAATGTCTTCAACAATTTTTAGTTTTTCATCAAAGTTTAGTTGATCTTCAAGAACCACATGAGCTGTTAAGGCATTCTCTGTTGTACTTAGCGGCCATACATGCACGTGTTCAACTTTTTTTACATGCCTGACACTTAAAATAATATTCTTTACTTTTTCCAGCTCAATTCCTGACGGAACTGCGTCGATTGACATTTTGAAACTATCCTTTAACAGTCCCCATGTGCTTATCAGGATCACTACCATAATTGCTAGACCAATTGCCGGATCTAACCAATACCAACCAGTATAAATCATCACAATACCTGCAACAACGACACCTAGTGATACAAGAGCATCAGCTAAAAGATGTAAATAGGCGCTTTTCACATTCAAGTCGCTTTCTTTACTCCGATAAAACAAAAATGCTGATACGCTATTGACCACAATTCCCAATCCAGCTATCCATGCTATCACATTTCCCTCTACTACTTTAGGCGTCAACAATCTTGTAACAGATTCATATCCCAATACACCAATAGCAATCAGCAGCATCACTGCATTGATCAATGCGGCTAAAACTGTAGTCTTTTTATAACCATAGGTATAAATAGCGCTTGACTTCTTTCTTGCCATCCAAAAAGCAACGAGGGATAAAACAAGGCTCGCCACATCGCTTGCATTATGCCCGGCATCAGTGAGCAGCGCCATGGAATTATATATGAGACCTGCAATAATTTCTGCTAAAACAAAGGCCAAGTTCAGACATATACCAATGATAAATATATTTCTATTACCGTGTCCAAAATTCAGATCATGAGAATGAACATGATGATCGTGATCATGTGCCATAACTACAGTTTAATCTTAATACCGCCATTAACTACAAAGCCCTCCGTATGCGTCCATATTTCATCAAAGCTTGGATCTAAATGAGAACCGTTTACTACATTTTTATAGTTGCTTTGCTTTGTATCAGTAAAGTTTTCAAAATTGATGAACAGAGAAAATTTCTTAAATATTTTTTCTGCCATAAATCCTAATTCTTTAAATGAAGGAGTTTGGGTTCCATCTGAAAGATATTGTCGTCCCGTAAAATATCCTTCAAGACCTAATTTAATTACACCTTCCTTTTCATAGATCAATGCGCTATTCAGCTTGCCTTTTGGAACTAAGGGCAAAAATTGTTTTCCTGGTAAATATTTTGCTTTTGTTTCAGTAAAAGTATATCCTAAAAATAACTTCAAGTTATCTTTAAAAATCAACCTGGCATTGGTTTCAAATCCAAAACTATGAACCGGCTTTGCCGCATTGATAAAACTGAAATTACCGAAAACATCATTCTGTAATATGAGGGGTTTATTTATCATAGTGTAAAAAAACATGTGATTCAAACTAAAAGAAAAATCTTGCCCCCATTTCGTTTTATAATTTATATCAGCTGTTCCCCCGTAACTCTTTTCAGATTTTACATTGCTGATCTGCTTCACATTCCTGTATTGAATTGTTTCAGTTTCTTCGGTAAAAATAGTTGGTATTTTATACCCTATTCCCGCTCCGATTCTTGATGATAACTCATTATTATACTTAACCAAAAGAGAAACCCTTGGTAATACAAAAAACTCCGTATTTGAATAAATGGAATTAGAATAATTGACCGCATCCAGCCTCAGTCCACTCTCCAACTTTATCTTTTTTGATGCATCCCATGTATGTTGCCCATAAATACCTCCTGTAATGGAATGGCTATCTCTATTTCCGCTGCTATTGTTCTTTTCATTAAAATTATCATAAACAAAATTTCCTCCTAAAACCAGAGAGCGGCTCCCTGCGTTCGCTAAGTAAGAGATATCTGTAAAAGCATTATAGTTTGCACCAGCAAATTTGTAAGAAGGAATTTCTATACTACGCTCAAACACGCTAAAACTTTGTTTCGCAATAAGCCTTTTCTTATGGCTAACTCTTTTATCCAGTTCAAACGTAGTGATGTTTCTTGTGGTTCCATTTTCTTCAAAGTATTGATGTAAGGCATTCGTATCTCCTTTTATTACCTGTAGATCTCCACCCGTTCTGTTACCTTTTGTAAAACTGTTTCCTATTTGTATCGTTGTTCTTTCTGTCAAGTACAAGAACAATTTTGGATGAATTGTAAATTCATAAGATTTGGGAACCTCAGTAAAATCATCTTTATCTACATCATAAGGCTTTTGCTTGTTGTATAATGCTAACAAGCTGTATCCTGCTTTGTTTCCCCTTTGAGAAGCATAACCGCCAATATTTGTTTGCCCTATGTTGGATTGATTGATAATAATATTGTACTCAGGTTTTGCTTTAGGGGTTTTAGAAATAAAGTTGACAACACCGGCAATGGCACCGCCACCAAATAATGGTGAAGCAGGGCCTTTTATGATCTCAACTCGTTTTAAATCCAAAGGTGGTATTTCTAATACGCTTAAACCACTGGAAAAATTTCCAAAATTGGCAAATCCGTCTTTCAATAGCTGTGTGTAACGTCCATCCAAACCCTGTATGCGAATGCTGGCATTGGCCGAAGTGGCCGATGTTTGCTGAACTTGTATGCCTGTGCTTTCATACAAAAGCATGGCAACATTGGAAGGCCGCATATTGTTTTTCTCATCAATTTCTTCCAGTTCAATTGTCTCAACCCGGGTAGGTACATTTTGAATAGTCCTGCTGGTGCGGGTTGACTGGACAATTATTTCTTCTAATTCATTTTCTGTTGTTTCGAGATGAATTTGTAACGTATCCGTTGAATAAGGGATGGAAATTTGAATATGCTTTTCTTCATATCCAATTGCCGAAACAATTAATGTATAATTGCCGTTTGCTAAAAATCTGTGTACACCTATTCCCGAAGTATCTGTTGAAAACCCCTTATTGGTTTCTTTGATCAATACGCTTGCAATCACGGGAATCTTATTTTCTCCGCCTGTAACTTTGATTGTTACACTTTGTTGCGCCTGACAAAACACAGGGCCAAATAATAGAATTAATATAATTAGTGGTTTCATTTTTTTAAAATTATAAGAGTCGGACTTGTATCATCAATGTCAATAACCAACTCAATTTTATTTTCTGATATTAAACCGGATGATTGTGTTCAACATTTATATGCTTTTGATATTCTTCTTCTTCTTCTTTAGCTTCTTTGAAAAAAAGATATAGCATGATGATTCCAATCAGCATAATAATGGTTTTTTATTTGAGTATGAAGACATAATCTGAGCAATGTTAGTTACTGCGTTACTTGGTAATGCGAAAAAAGTTTCCTAATTCAGAAAAACAACATTAAATCTTAGGAGGTTGCCAGATTGGAAGTGAAATTTCGATCAGATTGTCTAACAAATAAGAAGAAAAATTATTGCAGCAAACTATAGGCAGTGAAGTGACACTCGCCACACTATGATTCATTGAAAATCCTGCACAACAGGAGCAATAACAAAAAGGTGAGCAGGCGTCATCATGGTCTGAATCCTGATCTGAGGGGTGTTTCGCAATCTCTGTCTTGATTTTTTGATTTCCTGCAGCAAAGGCATCATCCATGCAAGGCACACAGCTTAACACCAGCACAATACAGGCCATTATGAAAGCGAAAAATTTCATCGAGTACAAAAATAGCAATTCAATTTTTTAAAATTGCAAAAGAATGTAACTATGTCTTATGTCTTAAAAATAAGTGGAGAGCCCAAATTGAAAGCCAGCAAGTTTGGAAGGTGGATTACCCAAAATATCTTTTTGCCAATTATAACGATAGTTGAGGCGTATGACTGTTTGAGCAGTAGGTCTCCAACTTATGGCGGGAACAATTGAGAAAACTTCATCGGCAATATTTCCACCGGTAGATTTGAATTTTCCAATATTCCAATCGACATATTCAACTCTTGCAGCCAGGCTTAAGCTGGCAGTTTCAAAACCCAACATCCTTTTTTTAAAAACGGGTTGAACAAGATCGACATATCCGCCTTGCTGTCTGCGCCCAAACTGTTCTGTATAAGTTTCCGGCACATCTACATGCACCCATGCCCATTCCCCATTAATACGGGTATTGATTTTCGAAATGGTTGTATTAAAGTCAACAGCCAATACATCTACTCTTCTTTTTTTATCTAATACGATCCCATCTTCCTTAAACTTATTATATACACCGCCCATGTAGGAAATTCCCAACTCGCCCACTTTATCATTTCTTACCGCAGTTTTCGCTGTAAGTAACATGCTGCCATTAAAACTTTCTTCAAATCGCTCTTTATTTTCTTTTGAAGCAGGTAAAAAGGTTTTATTCTCCGGGTTAGAAATAATTTTATCATCAAAGCCATTTGTCAGATAAGCTTCATAGGCAAAAACCCAATTATTTTTATACTTCTTGCCAAAAGCTCCAAACCCCACATTGCTCCAGGTTGCAGGTAACATTTGAGTGGCAGAAATTGGTCGGTCAACAAATTCCCATTTAGGTCCATCATGATTTTGGTTAAAAGCACCAATTGGGTTTATAACTATGCCACCCCTCAAATTCAATAAAGGAGAAAATTCGAAATCAACTGATGCAAATTCAATACTGATCTCTTTAGCGCCATCTTCAAATTCTATCTCCGATAAAAACTTTATTCGTTTTGAAATAGAAGAGGAAATAAAAATAGACAATCGTCTCATTTGAAACTGATGACCTTCCCTAATTCCGTTTTCACTTAAATATTGATAATTCGCTTCCACATATCCTCCTAAAGCCACCGGCAGCTTGCCTAATTGCATAAAAGGCCGGTTATACACAGCATCCATATTTAATAGCAGGCTAGATGTATCTTCAGTTTTTTTTCTCAATAATTCAGGATCTATCTGAGATTTGCTGTCGCTGCTGATAATAATCCCAAATATTATGATTGCTATTTTTTTCATGATTGCTTTCTAAGATCAATGAATAATTCATTAGGCAAAACTGTAACTGGGAATATCCTTAAATTTTTGTCAGCAGGTCCGGTCTTAACCATTCCTTTATTATTGAATTCACTTCCATGAGCAGGGCATTGCAAAAAATCACCAGAAGCATTTAATTCCGTTCCTTGATGTGTGCATTTCATCCACAAAGCAGAATACTGCTCATCACTAAACCGGTAAACACAAATAGGATATTGCAACGCATCATTGCGTATAATGACAAATGACCTGTAAGCTGTATTTGATTTTTGATTAAGCTTGAATTCGTCTTTGCTTATTGTTAATCCATCTTTTCCAAGTGTTCCTGAAATATATTGAGTGGGTGCGCAGGAGTTTAATAAAGAAGATACCCCAACTGTTGCCATACATGCTGTACAGCCTTTAACTAAAAATTCTCTTCGGTTCATTGGCTAATTGGGATTATAAAGATTCAAGAAACTTGATCAATTTTTCGTTATCGCCGGGACTAAGCTGCTGGTATTTAATTTTTGCTTGTTGTGCTTCGCCACCATGAAGAAGAATGGCATCCCGGATGCTGCTTGCCCTTCCATCATGCATTAAAAAATACTGGCCTCCTTGTGAATTTTTAGAAAGTCCCAAACCCCATAAAGGAGGCGTACGCCATTCTGCCGGTAATGCAGAACCCTCAGTATAACCATCATTCAACACTGGCCCCATATCATGCAACAACAGATCAGTAAACGGAAAAAATGTTTTTTTTGCCAACGAACTGATTGATGATGGCCCTGTTTGTAATTGAGGTGTATGACATTTTGCACATCCTATATTTAGAAATATTTGCTTGCCGGACTGTACTTCCTGATCATTTTGATTTCTTTGTATAGGCGCTTTTAATGTTCGCAAATAAAATACTACGTCTAATGCGGTTTCGTTGGTTATTTCAGGGTCAACTTCCAAACCATTATATGTATTATAATGCTCGTAAGTGGAGTTTACTCCCATATCCTGGTTATAGGCATTTACAGTTTGTTGCAAAAGATCATACACAGCTGCCTTCTTACCGAAACGGCCAATGTATTTTCCATTTCGCTCAATGGTTCCTGGTCTTAACAGGCAATACGGCGGTATATGTATCCAATTAGGACGACCTGATATTCCATCTCCATCCGCATCATTTTCATCAGCGAGTGCAATGATGGTAGCATCCGGCACTGCTTCCAAAAATCCCAAACCGGTATTAGCAGGAGGAGTAAATTTTGAGAAGGTAGCTCCGGCCGGAATTTGTTCAGGTTGAAACCCCGGAATAGCTCTGTTCTGCAATTGAGGACCGCCGGCATTTAAAAATAAATTACCCGTAGTATCCGTTTGTCCAAAGCGGGTTAAGGTTGTAAACGGATGACCTTTTCCATCACCTGCATGACATGTACCACATGAGTTTGCTACAAACAATGGCCCAAGCCCGTTTTCATTGGTAAAAATATCATCATTAAAAGCTTTGTCACCCCTAAGGAAAATGATCTTTTGGGCAGAGCTAAGTCCCTCCACAGGACCATCCAGAATTTCTTCATTGGCCGGTGCCTTTGGTAATAATTTTTCGCAACCCACGGCAGCGGCAATAAAACCCGTAATTAATAAGACGACTAAAAGCTTTTTCTTCATAACCATAATTATATTAACCTCGATTCAATATTTTTCAGCGTGCCATAATTTATTTTTAGTCTTGACTAAAAATTTATTTAGCCAAATATAGAAATATTTTCTATAAGTATTTTAATTAGTGAAGAAAAATTATTAAACAGCAGTTCTGGTAAACTGACGCAGCTAATAACATGAAATTTTTTTTAGGCAATTTCCTTATGTATTTCGCTGGTAAAGTGGAATTCAATAGCAGGATTATTGGTTCTTTCCGTATTTAAGAACCATTCGCTTTGAGCCAGGTAAACCAGATGACCATCTTTATCTTCAGCTATATTAGCCGGCTTGAACCTGGTGAACTCATGCAATTTTTGAGGATCGTTGCTGGTGATCCAGCAAGCTTTGTAAAACGGCAAGGTATTGAATTGAACAGAAGCTCCGTATTCGTGCAACAGCCGGTATTGAATCACCTCAAATTGCAGTTCTCCTACACAACCGATAATTTTTTTGTTGCCACCATACTGAGTGAACAGCTGAGCTACCCCTTCATCTGTCAATTGCAACAATCCCTTTTCAAGCTGTTTTGTTTTCATCGGATCTTTATTCACCACTTCTTTAAAAATTTCAGGTGAAAAAGAAGGAATCCCTGTAAAATAAAAATTTTCCCCTTCGGTGAGTGTGTCCCCAATTTTAAAATTTCCTGTATCAAACAAACCCACCACATCACCGGGATAAGCTTCCGCAATAATGTCCTTTTGCCGGGCCATAAAACTGTAGGGGTTGCTGAAACGAATATCCTTATCCAAACGAACGTGATGATAATACTTGTTGCGTTCAAACTTGCCACTGCAAACTCGCATAAAAGCAATTCTGTCCCGATGCTTGGGATCAAGATTGGCATGGATCTTAAAAACAAAACCACTTAGTTTTTCCTCACCGGGACAAATCTCTCTTTCAGAAGTAGGACGGCACTGGGGCGTAGGTGCAATGCGAGTAAATGTCTCCAGCAATTCTTTTACGCCAAAATTATTGATAGCACTTCCGAAAAATAAAGGAGCCACTTTGCCGGCGAGATAATCATTTACATTTAAATTACCATGCACGCCTTCCACCAGCTCTATATCTTCACGAAGAATAGCCGCATCCTTCTCCCCAATTTTTTCATCAAGCAAATGTGTTGAAAGATCTGTAATGCGAACCACATCTTCATCCGTTGCTTTTGTATTTGGCGTAAAAAGTAAAAGGTCCTTATCAAACAAGTCATACACTCCTTTAAATTCCTTTCCGCTATTGATCGGCCAGGTCATCGGGTGCAGTGAAATTTTTAATTCTTTCTCTATTTCTTCTAAAAGATCAAAGCGATTTTTTCCATCACGATCCAGCTTATTGATAAAAACGATCACAGGAGTATCTCTCATTCTACATACTTCCATCAATCGTCGGGTTTGCTCTTCCACTCCATTTACACTATCTATTACAAGAATTACACTGTCCACGGCGGTTAATGTACGATAGGTGTCTTCCGCAAAATCTTTGTGACCAGGCGTATCAAGAAGATTGATCAAAATTCCTTTGTATTCAAAAGTCATTACCGAAGTAGCGACAGAAATTCCACGCTGTCGCTCAATTTCCATAAAATCGCTGGTAGCATATTTTTTGATCTTATTGCTTTTTACCGCTCCAGCCGTTTGAATAGCTCCACCGAATAAAAGTAGTTTCTCCGTCAAGGTTGTTTTTCCAGCATCGGGGTGAGAAATGATCGCAAATGTTCTCCTTCTTTGTATTTCGTTCTGATACTTCATGGTCAAATTTATCATATAGGTCAAATAAGTCAAATGAATAGTTGCAGTTGCTTAAATGACTTTTAAAGTGCGCAAAGGTAAGGAATGCGTATGACCTATGTGATCTCATTTGACTCGGTTAACTGTAAACGGCAAGCATTTTGAAGCATAAGCTGTATCTAATCACTTAAATTTTATTTTATGGCCAGATATTCAAAAAAATCACAAGAGGAAGTAGAAGAAAAAATGCATGAAATGAAAAGTGGGGAATTAAAAAGTGGAAGGAGCGGTAAAAAAGTTACCAATCCAAGACAGGCAATAGCTATTGGATTATCAGAAGCAAGAAAAGAGGGTGCAAAAGTTCCTCCCGCAGGAAGTTCAAGGGGAAGAAAAGCTGCTAGCGGACGTGGGCGAAAAAGTAATGATGGAAGAAGACGTTCGTAGAGTATAATGAATAGTATGGAATCACCAGGCAATGGATTTTATATTGCCTGGTGATTTTTTATTCAGTTATTCTTGCAAATCCTTTGGAGAATTGATCACAACAGCACGAGAGACTTCGTTCTTGCCAAATTCAAGTTCTTGACTATTGTCAATTACATGTTCATTGCTGAATGATTAATTTTATATACCTGTTGAACAAGCACCGAATGATAAGCTAAAAGCTGCTTCACGATAAATTGTCTTCAATGAAAAAAGAATTCTCTTCCACAAACGGGGTTATTTCTGTTCAGCATATTCCCCAAACACGAAAAATCAAAAACCACAATGCCGAATTGAACGGAATAAGAGTAACGAATTTTTTTCTGATCCTCTATTCATTCCTTTTGCCATTTTATACAAAGGCTCAAGAAACAATGGTGCTGCAAGCTTTTATAGAGAATGACAAGTATGGATTTAAAAATAAAGAAGGGAAAATACTCATTCCGCCAAAATATCAATATGCTGAAGAATTCAGGGAAGGTTTAGCAGTAGTAGAGTTAGACAATAAATGGGGATTCATTGATAAAACTGGAAGGGAAGTTATTGCGATTAAATATACGGCTGAAAGCTATTTTAATGAAGGATTGGTTACCGTAATAATGAATGACAAGTACGGTTTTGTAGATAAGACCGGTAAAGAAGTTACAGCTATAAAGTATGAGAACACAGGTTTTTTTGCAGAGAACATGGCCTCCATTCAGTTGAATGGCAAATGGGGTTTTATAGACAAAGCTGGTAAAGAGATAATACCTCCAAAATATGAAAATGTAAGAACGTTTCACGAAGGAATGGCTGCTGTGAAATTAAATGGCCTGTGGGGCTTCATTGACAGAACAGTCAAAGAAATTATACCTGTAATATATCAGGACATTTATGATTTCAACGAGGGAATAACGAAAGTGAAATCGAATAATAAATGGGCGTTAATAAATAAAACAGGAAAACTATTGACAGGGGTAAAGTATGATGGAACAAGAGAATTTAAAGAGGGGTTGGCTATGGTTTTTCTTGATAAAAAACGAGGGTTTATAGACAAAACAGGTAAAGAAGTAATCAGCATGATATACTCAGGTGCTTATGATTTTAGCGAAGGGTTTGCTGCCGTCCAAATGCCACCGACCAATAACTGGGGCTTTATTGACAAAACAGAAAAAGCAATTATGCCTTTCAAATATCAGGATATCCATCCATTCAGCGAAGGATTGGCAGCTGTGAAATTCGACAACAAATGGGGATATGTGGACAAAACAGGAAAAGAAGTGATCAGTCCTCAGTACGACATAGCATATAGTTTTTATGATGGTAAGGCAATAGTGGCCAAAGGCGGAGATTACTCAAGCATTGATCATCCGCAGCAACTTGTGAAGAAGGAAAATGAATCAACTAATGATTTGAAATATTTTAAAGATAACCTCGGTAAATGGGGATACCGAAATAAATCAGGCCAGGTGATAATTACACCGAAGTATCAGGATGCTAATGCTTTTGTCGGAGGATTAGCACAAGTGAAGCTGAACAATAAATGGGGATTTATTGATAAGACCGAGAAAGAGATCATTCCTTTTAAATATGAGGATGCATATTCATTCATCTCCGGGCTCGCAGCAGTAAAGTTGAATAACAAATGGGGATTTATCGATAAAATGGGGAAAGATATCATTCCTTTTAAATACCAGAGTGTAAAAAGGAGCTATGAAAATAATATGGCCGAAGTTGAATTAAATAATATGTATGGCTTTATTGATAAAACAGACCGGGTTGTGATTCCATTCAACTACCAGGACATAAACGATTTTAAAGAAGGTTTAGCAGCATTTATGAAAAACGACAAATGGGGTTTTATGGATAGAACAGGTAAAGAGGTGATTGCTGCCAAATATCAACAGGCATTAAATTTTACCGAGGGACTGGCTGCAATTGAATGGGGTTATAAATGGGGATTTATTGATAAAACGGGTGATGTAGTGATCAGCACAAAATATCAAAATACTTGGGGCTTTCAGGAAGATCTTGCCGCTGTTGAATTAAAAAATAAATGGGGATTTATCGATAAGAATGGCACTGAGGTGATTGCGCCAAAGTATGATGACATTGGTGAATATTTGTTAGGATTTTATGAAGGGATGGCGATAGTTCAGTTAAACGACAAATGGGGAGCAATTGACAAAACAGGTAAAGAGGTTGTGCCTGTCAAATATCAGGATATTGAGCAAATAATGGGATTTAGTGAAGGGTTATTACTTGTTCAATTAAATGATAAATGGGGTTATGTTGATAAGGCAGGAAGAGAAGTGATTCCTCCGCAATACGATGAAGCAGATCCATTTTTTGGCGACTCTGCGCTAGTAGTAAAAAATGGAAAAACATTTTATATCACTAAACCTCAAGCCACCGCCAGCTTGAATTCTTCAAATACCAATGCCTCAACAACTGCAGCCGGCACCAATACAGCAACAATAAAACAACCTCCCATTGCGCTGAAGGGAATTGTTGATCCATCTATTGTTGGCACTTGGCAATTTCATAGTGAGGGATTAAGGCTTACGACTTATTATATATTTAAGGCAGATGGAACCTATGATTATTATGCGGATGTGATCTCCCCTACCAATCCTTTGTCGAGCAGAAATTGTTATTGGCGTGTTGATGGTGATTTTTTAGAAAGCTTATGTGGAGATTATAAACAAGTAAGACGGGTAGAGTTTCTGAAAAGAAATGACCCGCAAAAAAACAAACCAGCTCTTGTAATAGAATGGGGCAGCGCATCAGAAGAATACAGAACTTATTTTCCGATGGAACCAAAAGAGTTATGGAAAATAAACACTGCGACTTTAGGGTTGCAAACAAACGGGTCAATAGAAAATAAACCGGTGGCAGTAAAACTTGTTGAGCCTCCTATTAAATTGAAGGGAGAAGTTGATCTGTCAGTCCTTGGCTTATGGAAATGTACGCTCAACAAAATAGACTACTATCTCAACTTCAACGCTGATGGAACTTATAATACCTATTCTTCTGCTGATACAAAAAAGTCAAAATGTTACTGGAGAGTCGAGAATGGTTTTATAGAAACAGTTTGCGAAGGTGCAAAGCAAGTAAGCCGGTTTAGCTTTGAAAAAAATAATGATCTCAAAAATGATAAACCAACTATAAGCATAAATTGGGCTGTATATTATTCTGAAACTAATAGAGGAATGTGGAAGTAGCTTAAAGGTTGCGAGATGTGACGGCCATTGCGAGGAGCGAAGCGTAGGATTGTGCGGAGCTGCGACGAAACAATCTGATTCTTGCTTTTAGATTGCTTCAAACCATCCCTGTCGCGCACAAGGCTCTGCGGATTTTTTCGCAATGACGGAACTGTCTCTAAGCTTAAGCTACCTAGAATTACTGAACGATCAACAAATTGCGTTGCAACGGCAGCACAAGCGGAGCACAGAAGCCGGTAACTATAAAAATAAAATCTTTCTACACTCAACTGGCATCATGTAATTTTGTAGCATGCGCCGCACTTTTGAAATTATAGGCAGCAGTTTTAAAATGGCCATGCAGGAGTTGTGGAAAAACAAGCTCCGCACTTTTCTTTCTCTATTCGGTATTACCATCGGGATTTTTTGCATTATTGGCGTGTTGGCTACGGTAAACAGTCTGGAGCATAATATTCAGAATGAAATAAAAAGTCTTGGTACCAATACAATCTACATTGACAAATGGGACTACAGTGCCGGCGGCGGCCCCGATTATCCCTGGTGGCGATATGTAAATCGCCCTGAGCCTAAATATGACGAAATAAAACAGATCAAAGAAAGAACGCCAAGTGCAAAATATGTAGCCTTTAACATCAACGCCAATGACAATGTTGAGTATAGGGACTATTCGCTTTCGAATGTAAACCTGTATGGTAATAGTGAGGAGTTTCAAAGCATTCAGCCGGTGGATATTGCTTATGGTCGTTACATTACCGAATCGGAATTCGATCATGGTAGTTCTGTAATAATTATCGGAAATGAAGTGGCAGAAAAATTATTTGTAGCTCCGGAAATTGCATTGGGAAAAATGGTGCAGGTGCGAGGAAAAAAAGCCGAGGTGATTGGAGTGATAAAAAAACAAGGCAAGTCAATGATCGGCGGCTGGCAGTTTGATCAAAGTGTGATCATGCCGTATAAGTTTGCACGCAATATTATGTGGTCGCGCAATTCAAGCCCGGTGATCCTTGTACAAGGAAAAGATAATCTTACAAGCGTGGCATTGAAGGATGACCTGAAAGGAGCCATGCGGGCTATTCATAAATTAAGTCCCACACAGGATGATAATTTTTCGCTAAATGATATAAATGATTTTAGTGAAGCGGTGAGCAATATTTTTAAACCGCTGAATATTGGCGGCTGGGTGATTGCAGGTATTTCATTGATCGTAGGAATGTTTGGCGTGGCTAATATTATGTTTGTAACCGTAAGAGAGCGCACCAACCAGATTGGTTTGAAAAAAGCGATTGGCGCCAAAAAAAGAGTGATCCTTGCGGAGTTTTTACTGGAGTCTGCATTCCTTTGCATCATCGGCGGATTGATGGGATTGTTTCTTGTTTATATTCTCACAAAAATATTATCAGGCGCACTTAACTTTCCCATTTTTATTTCTACTACAAATCTGGCTATTGCTTTTACTATTTCCTTTATAGTAGGAGTTTTAGCAGGCATCATCCCAGCTTCACAGGCTGCGAGAATGGACCCGGTGGTGGCGATACGGAGTAAATAGTCAAAAAGATCATATTTGTCATATAAATCAACACGGTGAGTTAATTTGCATCCACATCAGACTCATTTGACCTTTTGACTTATATGACTTCCATTCTTGCAATAGAATCTTCTTGCGATGAAACTTCGGCTGCTGTTTGTGAAGATGGAAAAATTTTATCGAACATTACGGCTAATCAAACCATTCATGAAAAATATGGTGGCGTGGTGCCTGAATTAGCAAGCCGGGCACACATGCAAAATATAGTTCCGGTTGTGGATATTGCGCTATCATCTATCAATTATCCTCTATCATCTATCGATGCATTTGCTTTTACACAATCTCCCGGGTTGATCGGCTCTTTGCTGGTAGGTAGTCAGTTTGCAAAATCATTAGCTCTAGCATTGAACAAACCACTTATTGCGGTGCATCACATGCAGGCGCATGTATTAGCAAATTTGATCGATGATCCAAAGCCAAATTTTCCTTTTTTATGTTTAACGGTGAGCGGTGGTCATACCCAAATTGTTTTATGTGAATCGCCCACAAAAATGAAAGTGATCGGTGAAACGATTGATGATGCAGCGGGTGAGGCATTTGACAAATCCGCAAAACTGCTCGGCCTCCCCTATCCCGGCGGACCACTGATCGATAAATACGCACAACAAGGCGATCCAAAAAAATTTCATTTTCCTGAGCCCCAAATCCCTGAGCTGGATTTCAGTTTTAGCGGTTTAAAAACTTCCATTCTTTATTTTTTACAAAACGCAGGAAAAAGCCATGTGTATAAAGAAGAAAATATAGCGACAGTTGAAGAACAAAAAAAATTCATTGATGAAAATCTGGCCCATCTCTGTGCATCAATCCAACAAAGGATCGTAACCATTTTATTGAACAAGCTGAAAAAAGCTGCAATACAAACCGGTATAAAAGGTGTTTGCATTGCCGGTGGAGTTTCTGCAAACAGTAGTTTGCGCAAGGCATTTGAAGAAACAGGCAAAAAAAATCATTGGAATACCTTTATTCCAGCTTTTGAATATTGTACAGATAATGCAGCCATGATCGCCATTACTGCTTACTATAAATTTCTTGAAAATGATTTTGCAGATTTATCAGTGACTGCTAGTGCTAGAGCAAAACACGAATTACACTAATTACCACTGATTACACTAATCTCAACTTGATATAAATTCGCATTAATTCGTGTAATTCGTGTCGAACGATTATTTTCAATTCAAGCAATTCACTGTTCATCAGGACCGTTGCGCTATGAAGGTGACGACTGATGCATGCCTGTTTGGAGCATGGGTGGCAGAGAATGCAAAAAGTCAAAAGGAAAAAGTTAAAAACGCTTTGGATATTGGTGGTGGTACTGGGCTGTTGAGTCTCATGTTTGCACAAAAAAACTCTTCTGCAATAATAGATGCTATTGAAATTGATGATGAAGCTTGCAGTCAGGCGAAAGAGAATGTGGAAGCTTCGCCGTTTGCTGAGAGAATAAATGTAATGCTGGGTGATATCAAAACTTTTCCATTCACAAAAAAATATGATCTCATTATCAGCAACCCGCCTTTTTATGAAAAAGAAATAAGATCAAGCGATTCTAAGAAGAATATCGCCCATCACCATTCCGGATTGTTGCTGGAAGAGTTGTTAACAGTTATTAGAAAAACCCTTTCACCGAATGGTATGTTTTTCCTTTTGCTTCCCTTTAAAAGAAATGAAGAGATCAGGAAGATATTATTAAGTCAAAACCTATTTGTTTTGAAAATTGTTTTCGTGAAACAATCAAACAAGCACGGTTATTTTCGAATGATAATCATGGGAAAACTAAAACAAGATAACGAGTCAGAAACTATCATTGATGAGATCTCAATTTGGAATAGCCAACAGCAATACACAAGTGAATTTATTGATCTACTAAAAGACTATTACTTGCATTTATGATTCGCTATTTAACGCATAACTTGTAACTACTTTCCCTTTGCATAATCTCTCAAGTATTCAAAATATTTGGTAAGCTTTCCTTTTTTTACAATAGTAGCTTTATTAAGTATCTCAGAGCCGCTTGATAAAAGATCGGGCAGTACATATTTGATCAATTGCTCGCCAAAATATCTTGAAGCATCACGAGGCAGTTCATTAGGCAAATTTCCAACAGCCATGATATCTATCGAACTAGGCAAATAAGGCGCTGTTTTTTCTAAAGTTTTTCTGTCAACTCCATACACAGGATCATCAATTGTTTGATCACCCAAATTGATCGGTACCGATCCGCCCGTATCATCAGCAATATCTGCAATGGTTCGAATTTTGAAATTGTCATTCTGCGCATCCATTCTATCAAATAACCTTGGAACATCTTTTTCCCAATAAACGCCATTCATTAAAATGTCGGATACAGAAGCATAAGGCAAGAATTTACATTGATATTCTTCAGGATGAAGATGGAAATGTTCTCTAGAATAGTTTTTATTCAACTTATGCTCATACAGTTCGGCGCCTTTTAATTGTGTATAAACAGGGTAAGAAAAGTTTTTCGCTAAAAATTCGTCTGGTTCTACTTCAACTACCTCCATAAGATTCATGATCTCAACTACTCCATGGGCTACCCGGCCAGAACCTGTGACAACGATTTTTACGTTGGGTAACTTGAGACCGAAATAAGTATGGATCAGCTCGCGAAAACTTCTTTGCTTGTAAACCCTTTCAAGCTGGTAACTTCCTGTTCTGTTGCCATAAGCCATCATCCCATTGTGAGCCCCCACTACACCGGCAAAAAAACCAAAACCAATAATGCGCTGACCATCTTCGTGCTCCAGGCATTCGTAATCAATTAAAGTGATCTGTTTATTTAATATTGATTGAAGAAGCTTTTGATTTCTTGGCTGTTTTTTCTTTGTATGAGAAAAAAATAGGTAGATTTTTTCAGGAATCAGCTCTTCAACCGGAACTTCTTTAATCCCTAAAAGAATATCGCAGCCTGATAAATCTTCCACCACTTCAACTCCTGCCATTAAAAATTCCCGATCGCTGAAACAGCGTGTGGCTGAACTTTGTGCAACTATTTTAACCGAATCAAAATTCTTGTGTATCCATTTACATTGAGCGGGTGTTAATGACACCCGATTGTCAGCTGGTATTTTTCCCTCTTTAATAAGTCCTATCCTTGTCATAATTGTATTTTTGCAAAAGGCAGGGCAAAAGTAATGGTTGCAAGGATAAGCTGCATGCAATAACCATGTATTTAAAATTTATGAACTTCTTTAAAAAAATTCTCGGTATTCTCAGAAATGTATTGCTGCCAAAGAAGGATTGCTGTAAATAACCAACATGGAGATGATACTAGTTTATTGAGATGCTAACTTCTAAGTTAATTTATTACTCTATTAAATGTATAGCTGTGGTCAGCATTGCCGATTAAAAAATTTTTATTCCTATCCAAAATGAAAAGCACATTATCATCTCCTTTTAGTAAAAATAGAGATGTGCTCGGGTCTAAGTCCAGTTGAAAAATGATTGCTTGCGGATCAGTAGGAGTGCCTCGCAGGATGTGCCATTTGCCTTGACCAGTCCACTTACCCATTCCCCATGTCTTATAAGCGGTTGGTTGATGCGTTACAGAATCCTGGTATAAGATAACTCCCATTTTTCTTTTAGTGCATTCGGTTCTTATTCCCATATTTAATTCAGTCATAAACTCCTGGCAGGGTGTTCTGCCTGCAAAAACACCATATACAGATGCACTTCTCGGCACTTCGGAAGATTTATACATCTCTGAGGGTGTGTTGACCGATTGAATTTTTTGAGCATATCCAGTTGTCAGTAAGAAACAGGCCAAGAAAGAAGAGATTATATTTTTCATAAACATCTGTTGAAATTATATGATCAGTTAGCAACCCGGTTCAACGTGTAGCTCCAAAATTCATTTCCTATCATTAGGTTTCTTTCATGGTCTAATACATGCAACAGGTTATCACTCAGTTTAAGTAGGCTCAATGAAATTTCGGGCTTATCAGGATTTAACTGATATACGACAGCATTAGCATTTGTTTTGGTACCCCGCCCAATTGTCCATTTTCCCTGGCTTTCGGTTTTTGTGCCGGGCTGTGAATACATATTTGTTTGTTTCACTATAAACCGGTTGGTGCTGGTAAGCTTATAGCTAGTTGGCTTCCCTGTAACAGGATCCCGATAAAGTGTAAGCTTCCATTCAACCATTGCACAATGGCAATCAGACCATCTGCAATCAGGCTCCTTGGATATTTTATGCAGAGGCCTTATAATACCACTGCAAGGGGTCGTGCCTACATAAACTCCAAGAACGGAGGAATCCCTCGCAGTTGTTGAACAATGTGGTGATGCAAAAGTTGTAATCATTGCAATGACCGTATGTACCAATTGTACCATATTCATAAAAAAACTTATTTCCAAATCTAAAAATGGTGAAGCCTTCGGAGAAAAATCTTACACCAAACAACAAATTTCCCTGACAAAAAGAAAAGAAAATTCGAATAAACAGCGGTTCTGATTTTTTTGTGCAAAGCGAATAAACATAAATGTAGAAACAATTCTACAAGAAAATCATAGTTGTAAGAGCATAAAACTAAAATTTAACTGGTATTCAAATTGCTACACTATTTTTTCTGCAAACTGTCCTGGCATGCGAACGTTTTTATATCATCTTAAAGATAGGGTTGACTTACTCTTGCAAATCAGCAATGCCATGAAAGGGCGGTCGCAGAAATTTCAAATCATAGTCCTTAGTCTTTTTACAGCAGATGTTTTGGCCTGTATCACTTTTTTCATACTCAAATTAGCAAGCAAGTAATGAAAACTCAACAACTTAAGAATGCGGCCTTTATCATTGTTTCATTAATTATTTTGATTGTTGTAATCGTTTTAGGCGAGCTCAGAGTCATTTGAACGGCCTTTATTATTCAAATTGAAAGCAAGCATCTCGAAAAATTCGAGGTGCTTTTGCTATTCTATCATGAGAAACCTAATTTATCAGCAATGGAATTCAGGGCTACTATGTTCTATTCAAGATTACCGATGAACAAATACTTGAGTTGGCGGTGTTTTTGTAATAATTATTATTGTTTTCAAAGGATATTGGATTTTAAAAACGGGGCTGGATGTCTATCCTGGCCCTTTTGTTTTTTAAATGAATAACATTAAATCAAATTCACGTTTTAGATAAAAAACGATATCCAACTCCGGATTCAGTTAATAAATATTCTGGTCTGTTTGGATCATCTTCGATCTTTTTTCTTATCTGGGCAATAAAAACTCTTAGGTATTGTGATTGGTTGATATATCCCGGCCCCCAAATAGCTCTCAAAAGATATTGATGGGTTAATACCTTGCCTTCATTTCTTACAAGAAGCGATAAAAGATTGTACTCTGTAGAAGTCAACTTTACGAATTGATTATTTTTTTTCACAGTCCGGGCTGATAGATCAATTTGAAGGTCTTGAAAATTAAGTATGGTATCTCCTTCTTCCGTAATGGAATCACGCAACGCCGAACGTATTCGGGCTAACAATTCTCCTGTACGGAAAGGCTTTGATAAATAATCATTTGCTCCATTATCAAGTGCCCTAATGATATCTTCTTCATTTTTCTGAACGGAAAGAATAATGATAGGATTAGTAAACCACAGTCGTAATTTTTGTAAAACCTGATGACCGCTTCCATCGGGCAAGCCAAGGTCAAGCAGTATTAATTCAGGAGGATGATTGGCCGCCATGATCAACCCCTCTTTTGCTGAAACAGCAGACTTAAACAAATAACCATTACTTTGAAGAGTGATCTCCAAAAGTTTTCTGATCTGCGGTTCATCATCTATGATCAATATTTCAGCTTTATTCATCCCTCTGCGAATTTGGGGTAAGTTGTTTTTACAGGAATGGAAATAACAAACCGGGAACCGCTGGAATTTGATTTTTGTAATTCCACTGTGCCACCTAAAGCTTCAGTAAACCCCTTTACAATCGAAAGACCAAGTCCCGAGCCTGATGTTTTTGGATTTTTAGAACGTGAGAATTTATCGAACACTTCTCTCGTATCAACATCTTTAAAACCTTTACCAGTGTCCTCGATCGTGATCATTAGCAAATCTGCATGACAGGCGGCTGAAATATCGATCCGGCAATTTGGTTCAGTATGCATAGCTGCATTATTAAGAAGATTATAGATGATCTGCTCCAACATTCCTTTATCCAGATTGCATAAAGGCATATTTTGATTGATGCTGATATTTATTTTTCTCTTGGGGTTATTTTCCTCTACTCTTTTTACTAATTCGTAAACCAGCTCTACAATATCACACCAATCATTTTTGGGTCGTATGTGTCCCGATTCAAGGCGTGAGATATTGAGCAAGTTTTCTACTTGCTGATTTAATCTTAATGAAGCTTTAGATATTTCATTAATTAACTGCTCTCTGTTTTCTTTTGTTAGCTTGTTGTTTGCTTGCAAATTATCTGCAGCGCCAATAATGGCGGCAATGGGAGTACGCAGTTCGTGCGATAAAGAATTTAAAATAGTATTATAAAGCTTAACGCTGTTGGCCCTTTCTTCTCTTAGCCTTGATATTTTTTCGACTTGTCTTATTTTATATGTAAGCACTCCACTGATCATGGCTATTACAAAATACATGATCAAAAGAATCGTGTCTTCAGTTGTATTTATATGAATGGTAAAGCGTGGTGGGATAAAAAAGAAATCCCAAATAAAAGCACTGAGAGTAGCTGAAGCCAAAACAGGTAAAATATCAAAGGTGATAGCCAATAAAGAAACTGTAACTAGTAATATTAAAGCGGCCACCCTATAACCCATAAACCCCGACAATCCAAAACAAACCCCTGACGCCAACAAGATGACTGCAATGCTGTATAAGTACTGCCTGCCCTTATCAATGGTATTAAACAAAAACTTATGCATAAAAGCTGAGGCAAATGTACCTCTTGAATTTTATAAGATACATTACCTACTGAGCAGTATAAAGATTTTATAAAGATTTATCGTCGATACTACTTACCGGCTTTTGTCCTCTCTACTTTTGATTCCAAACTTCAAATGAAGATGTTTTCGCATAATCGTGTGACAACGGCAGGTCTTTTAATTGCCCTTGGAATCATTTACGGTGATATTGGCACATCCCCTCTTTATGTTTTAAATGCAATTACCAGCGGTAAAGTAATTTCAGAAGAATTAATTATAGGTTGCCTTTCCCTGATCATTTGGACGCTCACGCTGCAAACAACAATAAAATATGTGATTCTCACCTTGCAGGCTGATAACAGAGGCGAAGGCGGAATTTTTTCTCTCTTTGCATTGGTAAGACGAAGAAGAAGATGGCTAGTTATACCGGCGATGATGGGTGGCGCTGCCTTGCTTGCTGATGGAATGATCACACCACCTATTTCTGTTACATCAGCTATAGAAGGCTTAAAACAAGTTCCCGCTCTCCACGATATAAGTCAGTGGACGATCATTTACATCGTGATCGGGATACTGTCAGTATTGTTCTTTGTTCAGCAATTTGGAACTGCATTTATCGGAAGATCATTTGGCCCTGTAATGACAGTTTGGTTTACCATGCTGGCCATATTGGGAGCTGTACATTTTTTTGACGACCTATCGATATTAAAAGCTTTCAATCCTTATTACGGCATTAAACTTTTGATTACTTATCCAAATGGTTTTTATGTTTTAGGAGGTGTGTTTTTGTGCACCACAGGAGCTGAGGCTTTGTATTCCGATCTAGGGCATTGCGGTAAATGGAACATTCGTTACTCATGGATATTTGTCAAGTCTTGCCTAATCATTAATTATTTGGGGCAAGGTGCTTGGCTTTTAACCAACCATAAAGGCGAACTGATCAGTTCAGACATGATCGAAGCCGGCTTCAATCCTTTTTATGGTGTTATGCCGCATTGGTTCATTTATTTTGGAATTGCCATTGCTACTGTTGCAACCATCATTGCCAGCCAGGCTCTTATTTCCGGCTCATTTACGTTGGTGAGCGAGGCCATGCGCTTAAACTTATGGCCAAAGCTAAAGATCAATTATCCAACTGAAGCTAAAGGACAACTATATGTTCCTGCAGCAAACCTTTTGCTATTTTTTGGTTGTGTAGGCATTGTGCTTTATTTCCAAAAAGCTTCCAACATGGAAGCTGCATACGGGCTGGCAATAACCATAACAATGATCGCCACATCTATTCTTTTTGCAAATTATTTAGTTGTTCATCGAAATAAACCATCCCTGATATACCTGTACTTGGTTGTTTACTTCACTATTGAATTCAGTTTTTTATATGCTAATATGGATAAATTCCCGCATGGCGGCTATGTAACACTAATTGTGGGTGGTCTTTTATTCTTTACGATGTATGATTGGTATAGAGCGAGAAAAATCAAAAACCGTTATGTTGAGTTTGTTCGCCTTGAGCACTACGTTCCAAAAATTCAGGAATTAAGCAATGACCGCTCCGTGCCTAAATATGCTACACATCTGGTTTATCTCACCAGTGCAGACAATCCAAAGGAAATTGAGCACAAGATCATTTATTCCATCTTAAACAAAAAACCAAAGAGGGCGGATATTTATTGGTTCATTCATGTTGACACGTTAGACGATCCATATACTACTGAATATAGTGTAACGCATATTATTCCCAACGACATTATTCGTGTTGAGTTTCGTTTGGGATTCAGGATTCAGCCTCGGATCAATTTAATGTTCCGAAAAGTGGTGGAGGATTTAGTAAAGAACCGGGAAGTAAATGTGGCCAGCCGTTATGAAAGTTTGGAACGGAATAATGTAGTAGGCGATTTTCAATTTATTGTGATGGAAAAATATCTGAGCCAGGATAATGATCTACCCATTTGGGAACGTATCATCATGAAATTCCATTTTTGGCTTAAGGAAATTTCGCTTTCTGAAGAAAGGGGGTTTGGCTTAGACCCGAGTAATGTGGAAGTTGAAAAATACCCTCTGATTGTTTCCCCAGTAGCCGCCATTCGATTAAAACGAGTTGAAGACTAATGGAAGACGGAAGAACAAAAATAAAATCTATATTGATCATTATGTTGGCATGGCTTATTGCCATCGCTCTTATTTATATTGTCATACTCAAGCTAAAATTCTTTCTGAGTTAGGTTTCCAAGAAAACTTTGAGACCTAAATCTGATAACTTTTTGTCAACTTTCTATCCCTTAATTTGATTGGTCGTAACATTTTTTTTAGTCACCATTACCATTAACGGCAGAGATTTTCTGATGAAAGACATGATTTGACTTTCTAAAGGCACCCGTATTTATTGACTGACGGTTCACCAACGATTTGCATCGCGAAACAAGTTATTTTTAAAAGAGATAGCCCTTATGCAGTACACACCGGAAGAACGCAATTCTCTTATTGATCCGTTCACTTCGAGTAACAATGTTCCTTTCTCAGAGGTGGTCCATGACTTCAATTAACAGAGGTCG
The DNA here is from genome assembly GCA_036005185.1 of Chitinophagaceae bacterium. Taxonomy (GTDB): domain Bacteria; phylum Bacteroidota; class Bacteroidia; order Chitinophagales; family Chitinophagaceae; genus VBAU01. The sequence goes on from DASYQS010000010.1 coordinate 25,693, forward strand.
TTTAAGTCCCGGGGTCTTTTCAAAAAGGCCTCGGGCTTAATTTTTTGCACCATCAGTATACCTCTTCATGTATCTGACAACGGCATGTTGTTTCAACAAAAAAAATAATTGCAGAAAAAATCTGTAACCATTTACAGAATGATTTACTCAAATAAATGGTGAGTGATGGGCCTGAAAGTAAAGTTAGACATCAAACAAAGAATTGATCGGTTCGATTGCTAACGAAAGGAACAATGATGATCACATAGATCGATAAAAAGCCATTCTTCTTTTCCCCAAGTAAATATAAATTCTAAAAAGCTTTTTTATGAGATACAAAAAGCAATCAATTGTCATCGTGATACTAATAGCATTTATCGTGCTTGTTCAATGCTCTAAAGGGTTTCAAAAAACTGATAATGAAGCTGCAACGATTCAGGAAAGACAATCAATTGAAAAAAATAAATCGTTGGTTGCTGAAGGAAAAGAAATATTCCGGTTTGATGCTTTTGGCGATGAGGATTTTTGGAGCGGTTTGCTGCATATTGACAAAGCAATATCGGGAGCAAATAATGGTGGCTTTGGGCCGGGCGTGAGCCCTACGGCGGCTTTGGCGATTGGATTAAAAGTAGATGTAGATGCCTTGCCTCCCGAAGTGATTGAAGGAATTAAGTCAGGTGCGATTAATTTAAATGACCCAGTTACAACAGTTGCGCTTTTAAAATTAAATGCGGTGCTGGGTATAAAAGCGAATTTTAATCAGCAAGGAACATTACAATCTATCGGCATTACTTGTGCTTCGTGTCACTCTACTGTTGATAACTCATTCGCAACGGGGATCGGCAAGCGGCTGGATGGATGGCCGAATAGAGACCTGAATGTGGGCGGCATTATTTCATTAACGGATAATGCTTTGCCGATCGCTAACTTACTGCATGTAGACGAGGTAACGCTAAGAACAGTGCTCGCAGGATGGGGTGTTGGAAAATTTTCGGCTATTTTATTTATGGATGGCAAAGCCTTTCGTCCCGATGGAAAAGTAGCTGCCAACTTGATACCTGCGGCTTTCGGTTTGAAAGATATCAACCTCACAACTTATACAGGCTGGGGCGATATCAGTTATTGGAATTCCTTTGTAGCTAATTTGGAAATGCACGGCAAGGGCAATTTTTCTGATCCGCGTTTGAATGATCCGGTAAAATATCCAATAGCTTTTGAAAACGGCTTTTATCATGTTACAAACAATCCGGACCTGATCACTTCCAAATTACCGGCGTTAAGAGCTTATCAGCACTCAATAGATACACCGAAACCGCCTGCTGGCAGTTATAACCCCGCAGTATCGGCCCGGGGCAAATCAATTTTTTTGACAAAAGCAAAATGTGCAAGCTGCCATGCCCTTCCATTATTGGCGGATAATAAACTTCATACAGCCGAAGAAATGGGCATTGATAATTTTGAAGCGATGCGCTCACCAACCGGCAAATACCGCACAACACCTTTAAGCGGACTATTTGCCAGGGCAAAAGGAGGTTTTTTTCATGATGGAAGGTTTGCAACTTTAGGTGATGTGATCAATCATTACAATGATCACTTCTCATTAAATCTTACACCCGCGGAAAAACAAGATCTGGAACAATATTTAAAATCGCTTTAGTTCGCGATCATTGGCTTAGTGCGTGTCTGCACTCCAACACATAAGCACTAAAACCGAAGCTTTCACTTCGGTTTTAGTGCTTAATGATTTGTTTCAACCAATTTTAAAATTTGAAGCCTTATTGCTGATTAAACATCCAAACCTTCATCTGTTCTTCTTTCATCGATGTTTCTATTTCGTTCTGAAATATTTTCATCGCCGTACCTCCTTTGCTGGTAATTATTTCTTCTGTTTCGAACCATTTCCTTTCTTGTTTCTTCATCTATTTCGCGATAATTACCTCTTGTTTCTCTTGAAGGTTGTCCGCTTAAACCTTTTCGATTCTCATCTGCAATAATTCCGCCCTCACTTCTGCGTTCCCAAAGTCTTAGTCCTCTTTCGTACTCCGATTCGTTTTTGTTTGTCACAGACCGTGCTTCATGCAGACGGTTCTTATAAAGATTATCGAGGTTGTAATATTCATGCCTATAAAATTCAGCATCTAGCTCATCCTTTTTAGTTTTTTCTGTTCTTTTTCTTTCCTCTGATTTTACTGTGGTTTCGCGAACCGGTGTTGATTGGCCTTGCCGCTCGAGTGTAGAGAATATTCTCCTTTCCACATCCACAGTCAGGTGATCTCTGTTATATTCAGGTAATTCAGTAAATTGTTGTGGTGATATCCTTGGAATTAATACATCATCATCCTTTCTATCCAATTCAGCCAAACCGATCGGAATTAAAACTTTCCGGTGATCAAGTTTCAGCTCGTTATCATCAAGATCAACGACCATATATCTTACTTTTTTTTCTTGCGCATCTACGATCAACTCTTCCACCTCTCCTATTTTTTGTCCGTTGGTATTTTTTACGTCCCAGCCACGGATGTCAGGCTCACCGTCCACAATTTCAAAATCGGAACGATCCAGTTCCTGAAGACGTCTGTGCTTCATCTTGTCCATATGCTTCTTATTTGTGAAAGCAAATGCTTTCGGTTAAAAAAATTGTCATGGCGGCTATTGACGCTAGCTGTAAAAAAAGCCGGGCTCAATAATTTGCGGCTGAACGAACGATGTTGGATTAGGTTGGCTCACTTTGTTCGCTTCATTCGCTTTATTATTGCGCATTAGCACATAGGCAAGTACTCCTAAAACCAGCAAGGCAAGCACTATCCATACCCAAACCGGCGTCGTTTTCTTTTTTGTTTGCACATGTATCTCAGCCATAACTGAAATTTTTGGTTTACAATTTAATGTCATATAAAAGGAACATAAATTATGCCCGATAGAAATGGATATTAAAAGCTGCTGTGGTAATGCTGCTAATAAATTTTTTTGATATATAAAATTCATTATTTAATGAGGCATGCCAATTGCAGGTATTTTTTGGTTTTAATTCTACCCGTGAAAAGATGGAAAAAAAGGATAAAGCAATTAATGAAGAGAAAAAGTGGAGATCAGTTTTTGATTTAATAAAAAAAACAATTTATTCTTCTCGAAAATTATCGAAGCTTATAAACAAGTATTTGCATGAAAAGGATGATTTGCAGAAAAAGGCTATTTCTGAAAAGATCGATTTTCAATTGAAAAACTCACGTATAAATAAAACCGATTCTTCCTTGTAATAATTCTCAAAATTCTATTCTTAGATTATAAATCTTGAGTGCTTTAATTTTCTGTTTGAAAAAAAATAATAGAGCAGTGCAAGCAGACACAAAAAAATTCCAATAAGATTAGAAATAGTAATTACCACTCCCGCAAACATTATCAATAGCCCTTTGATCAGGTTTTTCTCCGCCTTAAAAACCATCGCCATTAAAGAAAGATTATTAACATCCAAAGAGTATCTATAAATACGGTTATCCAATTTGATCTGTGTAATAATTACCCAACCTAGGGCAAACTTTAAAAGAATAAATCCAATGCCATTAATAATGGGATGATCGAGAGCATCAATAGGTAAAAAAAGACTATATATTTCAGTGAAAAAAGAATAAAGAAAAATCATCAGGAAAAAAATAATCATGATGATCAAATAAATGCTGTGAAGTCTTTTCAAACGATTGTAATAATGTCTTTCATTGAACTCTATTTTATCAATAATTCCAAATTTCTTAAACGAATTCCAATATAGAATGACTAACAGGAAAACCAAAGCGAAGCCAGGAAGAGATATTTTTAATACGTTTTCTGTCATAATTGAATATCTAAAGATTGACCAAGTAATTGAAGTGCCATTTTATCTTCAGCAAGTAGATATAAAACATCATCTGACTGAAGCTTTGTAGATCCATTTGGGGCAATAAAAACATTGCCACGTTTGATCGCAAGAATATTCACCGTCGCAGGAACTCCAAGTTCTACAATTCTTTTACCAACAGCCTTTGAATTTTTTTCAAGAGTTACCTCTTTCATTTCTGATTTAATATTATCTGTTGATTCAAAATCCAAATCCCTTCTTCTTTTAACTTTTGCCGGAACCGATACATGCAGGAGTTTAGCAACATAAGAAAGTGTAGTGCCTTGAAGTAATACGGAGGTTACTGAAATAAAAAAAACAAGATTGAATATCAGATCGGCTTTGGATATGCCAGCCAATATTGGATAGGTTGCAAATACGATTGGCACCCCGCCTCTTAACCCAACCCATGAAATGAAGAGCTTGCTGCGTATGTTTGATTTAAAGAAGGAAAGTGATGCAAAAACTCCAAGCGGGCGTGCTACAAAAATTAAAAATGTAGAGATCAGTAGTCCCATACCAATAAGAGGAATAATTCGTGATGGGAAAACGAGCAAGCCCAATGTCAAAAAAAGAATTATTTGCATCAGCCATGCCTGACCGTCATAAAACTTAATCAGGCTTCTTCTGCGGACCATATTACTGTTGCCCATAATAATTGCACACAAGTAAATGGCTAAAAACCCATTGCCTCCGAGTGCGTGGGTAACCGAATAAGTAAATATGGCTAATCCTAATGAAAGAACAAGATACAGACCTTCTGTTTGTAGTTTGATATTGTTAATGATCCACACACTCCCTTTGCCCATTGCATAACCTATAGCTCCACCTAATACAAACTCTTTAAAAAAGGAAGGAATTAATTCGCCCGGGTTTATGTTTCCACTGGCTACAATAGATGTTAGTGTAATAGTAAGAAAGTAAGCCATTGGGTCATTGCTACCACTTTCAAATTCAAGTATGGGCCGCAGATAGCCTTTTAATCCAATTCCTTTGTTGCGCAAAATTGAAAATACAGCAGCGGCATCGGTGGCTGATACAATAGAACCTAAAAGCGTTCCTTCTACCAGGGTAAACCCAAAAACAAAATGCACAAAAATCCCAACCGATAAAGCAGTTAAAAAAACACCAATAGTAGATAAAGCTATTCCACGCCAAAGTATAGGCCTGATACTTTGCAAATTGGTATCCAAGCCTCCGGAAAAAAGGATAAAATTCAGGGCAATAATTCCAATGAATTGAGTAAGAGCTGCGTTGTCAAAATGAATACCTCCAATGCCCTCAGAGCCCGCCAACACTCCTATGATCAAAAAGAAAATTAGTGTAGGCACACCCAGTTTATTTGTTGTCTTATCAGCTATTACACTGATAAGAAGTAAAACTGATCCGATTAATAGAATATTTTCTGCCTCGATAAACATAGCTTTCCTACACTAATAGTTTATAACAAAATGCGGATTAAAGATTGTTTAGGTCCTTAGCTGCATCTCTTTTTTGATCTCGTTTGTGAACAAACATGAGTATTCCTATAATAAGACCAAGGAATCCCAAAAAAATGAGGGCGATAATGATTGTTTCCATAAATATTTTTGATTGTAATAAATGTAGAAATGACTGAATTTAATTTCAGCTCAAAAAGAATTTTAGAAAGAGGAACAAGATGGAATTACCAAAAGTTGTGAGAAGGATAAATATGTTGAAGATATGTCTTATGTGAAAAATGATTAAAGCCTTTTTTTATTCCGCTAGTAAAAGAAATATTGCCGCCAATCTTTATTGAACCGGCAATTAAATATCCAACTAAACTATGAGTTCGATTATTTGCTTGTGTAGCATTTGATAATTGGTTGCTAATAATCTCAAACTCAGAATCTGAGTTTTTAGAAGAAGAGCTTAAATTATCATTTAACTGTTTTGAAACTATGCAGTTAGCCTTTGCCTTTTCAAGATAAGTAAGTCTCTCTTTGCCAAAAACAAAGAAAAAAGCGAGAAAAGTTAAAAAGAAAAGACTATACTTTTTCATGTCAGCAAATGTACCTAAAACAAAACGGAATGCAGTTGAAAAATGGCTTAAATCAAAAGACGATAAGTTGTTTAAAATGGTCTTCTAAAGACCCACACTGACATCACACAAAATATCAGCTATCAAGGTTTGGGGCAAAAAAGGAAAAAATAAAAATGAATAATGGATTGAAAGACATTATTTGGATAAGGCATATAGATAATCCCGTATCAGCTTTTTCTCTTCTTCGCTGGTCACTTTAGCTTTTGGGTACATTTCGATGAGCGCCTTGTCCCATTTAGGTATTGTGTACTCAGCCGGAGCATGCAGCCGATGGCAACCGGCACATTTTTCTTTATACAGCTTATATCCCTGATTAGCTTTTTCCAGCGTGATGCCAGGCACTTTTTGCTGCATCGCCGGCAAAGTTTCTTGGCTTGGCACAATGCTTTTTGTGGCTACACAAGCTGAAATAAAAAACGATATGATCAGTAATGTCTTCTTCACAGAATTAAAACGAAAACCCAATCAAAATTCTTGCCTCCGCTCTTTCATGCTCATCCAATACTTTATTTTTTGGTGCTACTGATGATTTGTGCAGATTAATAATTTGAGGCAAATAATTAGCGATCACAAACCAGCGATTGCCGCGATAGTTAATCGTTGGTCCTGCAAACAATACTGAATGCTCCCAAAGGCCTTTCGCTATTTCATTGTGATCCCTCAACTCAATGCCCGCTCCAAAGGCTGTAGAGAAGTTATGCATGTAAGCCAGATCAAGCTCCAACGGTGTTTCTTCCAGCTCAAATTCATTTTTTCCATTTTCTCTTTCAGCTTCAAATTCCAATTCATAAACTGCGTTGAAAGCGACAAGGTTTTTACCAAAAGACTTATCAAGAATTAGTTTTGTTTCCAGTTCCAATTCATCGCCCTTCACACCTAATTCACCATAAAGGGCAGCGGCCAGTTTACTTGTGGGCTTGGTTACTTTCCATTTCCATTCATTGCTGAAGCCAATTTCAGACGACTGGTTGATTTCACCAGCGCTATCGCTAACGCTTTTCTGAAAGCGATTAAAATAAAAAGCAGTTTGTACATTTCTTCCTAAACCAACCTCATATTCCACACGCTGATCCATGGCGTGAAAATATTCACCTTCATGACCAAAACGTGAAGTATGCCAAAGCTCAATATCAAAATTCCCTTTTGGTAAGATATTGGTGGTATAAGTGCGCCCAAAGTACCGGTCTTGCGCCATTAAACAGGTAAATGTGCTAATAAAGAACACAGTCAGGTAAAGTCTCTTCATATAAAAATTTGAATGCAAACTTATCTTGACACATCATTTCTCCTTTACGATTAACGGAAGAAAATTATCGCAAGGAGGAAAAACAAATCGAGCTCAAAAAACTAATCCCGGCCAAAGGCCGGGACTAGCTCTAATCAAAAACCATTAACCATTAAACCTTATCCTATGAAAATTCAACTTAAATTTAACTATTTTATCACTTAGTTTGACGATTTCATTCAATTTTAAGCGAAAACTAATCTCATATTTAAAGAGGCACCCTTGAAAATCTCACATGGACAGTCTCTGTTCTAGTTTTTTCCCGATTTTAAGACAAAGGAATACTTCAATTTATCAACAGCCCCAATTATCAGGACCGCTACACGTTGCGATCCAGATCTCAGTACTGTTTCTTTTATTTCTGGCTTTGCAGCAGCATCAAAAAAAATATGAAGAGTGGCGCCTGGTTTTTTTAATTGTACCTCACCCGCTGCAATAATGCTGATGCTGCCGCCGGTATTTAGTAATAAAGGCAAGTGCTCTGTAAAATTTCCGGGATGATCAATATAAATATCAATGCTTTCCTCTTTGAACGTTATTGATTTTTTTCCGCTGTTGGAAAGCGCATACGAAACGGTGAGAGTGCCTTTTTCCAGATCATGATTTCCGGGTTGTGGAATAAATGGCCGGACGTTCAATAAAAATGATGCATTGAGGGTATCTGCTTCATACAATATGCCTTTGCTCTTTGTTCCCCAGGCTGCAGTATCAGAACCAGTTTGCGATTGCAGAAAGGATCCTGCTGCCGGATACCACAAAAGACCTATGCCATATCGCTGCTGAGGTCGCAACTGCGGGCCTGAGTTAAATGTGACATAATAGGACGGCTTTCGCACAAATGTGAAAACCGTTGGATTACGGCTATCTTTTTTCTGATGAATGAAATTATTTTTTTTGATATAAGGCAAGTTTTCAAAGGCCAGTTTTTTTTGAGCCTCTGTTGGATTCCATGTATAATGCCTTCGGTGTAGAAAAGCATAGGGAGAGAAACCGCTGAATTCGCCCACCGCAAGATCAGGTGTATTCGGCCAGTTTTGTGCAAGAGCTTTTCTTGCTGCTTCTGTGTTTAATTTTTTTTGCTCCCTGCTTATATTGAATGCACGGATACCCGGCACTACCTCTCCCAATGGGCTCAGTGTAAAATAACTGGTGACTACCGGCGCTTTCTGTCGCATTTCGATGGCGCAGTTGGTTGTGAAATAGCCGCCAGGCTCAGGTACTGCATTGTACGCTATCCATTCGTAATATCTTTTTTCTTCCTCAATGAAATTATTGGCCAGAGGTGTTCCGCGGCTAAAATGATATGCCATCCAAAGATTGCTGTGATGCGTATTGAAATTGTACCCGAAATCAGTACCGCCTGCTTCATAAAAAAATCCGGCAGGACTTTGAAAATCTTTTGCAGATTGCTTAATGCGAGCCTGCAGTTGCTTCATCATTACAGCATCAGGATAAAGAGACATATAAGCCAGAGCGCCTGCCCACACATTTGTAAACTGATTGGAATAATCTTTTCCATGTGTATACAAAGCAGAATCTGTAAGAACAACCATGATGGCTTTGCGATCGGCTTCAGTTACCCGCTTTAAAAGATCCTTATCAACAGGTGGCCCATTTTTAAGAAGGATCAGTGCTTCGCCCATGAATTTTGTTGCAAAGGCCGTTGCAGGCAGATTCCATTGCTGTGGTCCGTATTCACTAAACTGGCCATCCTTATTTTGAATGCGGCACCAGAACTCAAGAGCAGCTTCAAGCCTCAACCGCAAGGCAGCATTGCCACGATATACATTCCATGGTCTGTTGTTACAATAAAAATAGGTTAGCGAAAGAATGCTTTCCATGATGCGTGCATTGTATGTCTTCTGGCCCTCCGCGTTGCGCCAAACATGAATGTTGATGAAACCTTTATCAGGTCCTGTTTCAACCACGCTGTTGGCTACGGTATGAAAATGCTTGAGATAATAAGGAAGATCCAATTCATCATCGGCAAAATCAGAAGGTTTATAATCAGCAAGGTCAACAGCTTGTACTTTAGGCCATGATTGAGCAGCCAATTCCGGGATAGCGAAAATCAAAAGTGATCGAACCAAGATGGATAAAAATATTTTTCTCACAGCAGTTATTGATTTAAGTACTCAAAATTTATTTTAAAGCAAATAATATTTTGAAATGCATAAAAAGGAGGATGCTTTCAAAAGTATCATAAATAATCATCCCATTAAATTCTATTCTATGAGCCTTCTTTCAAGATAGCAAGTCGTTTAGTTGGTACAAAAACACAAGTATTAAATCCTAGCGTCTTGTGAGCAGGAGTTTTGGCATATAACCGATATAGTGTGGATTATACTCTCAATTTTTTTTATAATAGAACATATTAGTTTTTAGAATTGTGATTGGTTTATTTTTGCCAACCTTAAATCGCATATTTTGGTTTATTTAAACTATTGATCATTATTTAACTCATTAAATCCTGTTGGATTATGCTGTCATTAAAAGAAATCCGCAGAAGACTTTTTAAAGGCGATATAGCCGGTCTTTTTCGATTATTTGTTAAGGACGAAAGGGCCATGCAACCTTCGGAAGTTGCTCAGATATTTTTGAATTTACCTGCGTCTTCAGCGGTTAAGGCATTTCAGGCTTTTCCTGAAAAAAATAAGATCAGTTTATTTCCCTACTTAGATAATCTTGTACAGAAACAAATTATAAAGAACATATCCAAAGATGAAGCTTCAAAAATTTTGAATAGTATCAGTTCAGATGACCTGCTTATATTCCTGTCACAATTAAAAGGCGTAGAGCTTTCTGAAACCCTTGAATATTTAAATGAAAAAAATAAAAAGATTGCACATAATCTTTTAGGATATCCTAAGGAAAGTGTGGCAAGGCTTATCAATACAGAATTTGTAACTCTCAAAAAAGAAATGACTATCGAAGAGGCAATGGCCCACCTGCGCAAATTTCATCAGGATTCAGAAACCGCCAATGTAGTGTATGTGGTAAATGAGGAAGGCAAACTGATTGATGATGTGCCAATAAGAAGACTGGTTCTTAACGAACCCACAAAAAGAGTGGAGGAGATTATGGACGGGTTTTACGTAAAACTGAATATTGAAGACAGCAAGGACACAGCCATAGATATTTTTAAACAATATGACCGGGCTGCACTACCCGTTACCAATAATGATAATTTATTGTTAGGCGTTATTACCGTAGATGATGTATTGGATGTGGAAGAAGAAAAAAGTACAAAAGAAATGCAGCGGTTCGGAGGTTTGGAATCCTTGGATTATCCTTATGTAAAGACCCCTTTTGTGAGCTTAGTCAGAAAAAGAGCTGGCTGGCTGGTCATTTTGTTTTTTGGTGAAATGCTAACGGCCACCGCCATGAGTTATTTTGACCAGGAAATATCAAAAGCCGTAGTCTTGGCTTTATTTGTACCACTCATTATTTCCAGCGGAGGTAATAGCGGTTCACAGGCAGCTACACTTATCATCAGGGCAATGGCTTTGAAAGAACTTTCTTTCCGGGATTGGTGGTATGTGATGCGCAGAGAAATTTTATCAGGGTTAACCTTGGGAATTATATTAGGAGCCATTGGCTTTTTAAGAATTACAGCCTGGGAAAATTTACATTGGTATGAATATGGGCCACACTGGATATTGCTAGCTATAACAATTTTCTTTTCATTAATTGGAATTGTGATGTGGGGAACACTAAGCGGTTCTATGATTCCCATGATTCTCAAAAGATTTAAACTCGATCCTGCTGTTTCCTCGGCACCATTTGTGGCTACATTGGTTGACGTTACTGGCTTGGTAATTTATTTCAGTATTGCAGCGATCATTTTAAGAGGCACTTTACTTTAAAATTTTAAGTGCCCAGAATAGGAATCGCGCAGTTTTGGGCTAATGCTTATTAGATTTCCATTCCTCCTTTGCTTTATTTAAGTCTTTCACAAATTGAGGATTGTTGTACCAAAACTTTACCAAGTTCCATGCAATGATCCTCGACGCTTCGTTATCGCTTGGATAATGTATGCTCATCAATTCTCTTGACCATCTTACTTCATCTGCTTTGTTTATAAAGTCCTGCCTTTTCTCGGGAATAATTTCACTGAATAGAAATGCCTGTGTGAATGCCCATAATGTATGACCACTTGCAAACGACGGAGATTTAATTCTTGTTAAGGGTTGCAATTTCGGTTCTAAGTGATAGGGTCGTGCACGTTTGAAATTCCATTTTAAACGAAACTCTGTTACTCTTATATCCTGAATGCAATTGAGTAATAATTGTGTAGTCGCCGGAAAGTTTTGATAATTGTACCAATCGCCTATGCCTTCTGCTATATAAAAAAGTTGTTTTTTATTTTCATGGTAATCAGGGTCTGTTGGATTTAAAATATTGAACCATGAACCAATGTTGGCAATAAATTGTGCCCGGTCTATTTGTTCCTTTGTTCTGCTGTTTTGAAGTGACAGCAGATAATCTAATTCAGCTCTGGTTTGATCGGAACTATTAGCGGGCGGACGGATCAAGCCAGGTAATTTTGCTTCATCTTCAGGTTTTAAATAAACTGTGCGAACTAAAGAATTGGTTATGGCATTTGGACTGTACTCTGCCCAGGGAAATGTAATTGTATCCATCCATGCCCTTTGGGGATTTGGTGATGCGCTTAAAGAACCATAAGTTTTGTAATATCTGCTTACAGGCTCAAGCGGATGAATTGATTGACCATAGCTGCCTGATAAAATGCCAACAAGGCATAGGTTCAAGATAGCTGCGCGGATAATGATTGTTGTAATTCTCATTGTTTTATCAATTTGGTGATTGAATATCTTTCACACCAACAACGAGAAGAGAGAAAAAAAGACGCAAAAAATTATTTACAGCAACCTATAATATTTCCATATTTGTCAAATTTGTAAGGACAACAAGCAAGAATTGCATCTTTTAGCATCCTCCTTGCTCTTTGCACTCTTGATTTTGCACCTGTATATGAAATGTTCAATTTTTCTGCTAACTGTTTTTGAGAAAAACCTTCGAGTTCTGTGAGTATTAAAGCTTCGCTATATTGTGGTGGAAGCGCCTTAATAAATGATAAAAGGCAGCAATCGGCTAACTGTATTTCTGATGAAGATTCTTCTACAATTATATGATCATCCTGTAATGGCTGTGTCGCTTTCTTTTGTGATCGGTAAAAATCTATCACTGCATTTTGAGCCATTTTTATCATATAGGATGCTGGTTGCTCAATCCCTTTAATCCGATCTTCTTTCTCCTTTATTTTCAAGAATACATCATGCAGGATATCGTGGCAATGGTCATCACCATTTAGCTTATTGCAAATGAAAGTTTTTAACTTTTCATTATGCTCCTCCCATATCTGTAATGATGTACATGAACTCATAGCTTAATATCCTTTTCTTAGCATTTCAGCATATTCATTTGGCAAAGAGCTGTCCTCAACCGCTTTCGCCGCCTTTTCATTGTCATAATCAAATCTTATAAATTCTACCTGCACTGCGTCTTTATTTGCTATACTGCTGTTTGAATTTATTGTCAATATTACATAACAGCCTTTTGGATTATTGTCTTTTGGTTTACCAACTGAACCAATATTTATTGCATGCCGGTAATGGGGATTATCACCTGGCTGCGTCGGCAATATTCTATGGTAGGGCTTGTGTGTATGTCCGAAACACATGATATCCGCGTCCGCTCCCTCCATGATTCTCATCATGCTTTTCTCGTCGCGGTCCTCAAATAAATATTCATTGATCTTTCTTGGACTGCCATGCACCAAAAGCAAGTTCAGTTTGTCATTATTTAACTGAAACTCTACCCTAATATGGGCCGGCAACGTTCTTAAATATTTTCTTTCATCTTCCCCCATTATTGAATTTGTATAAGAAATAGATACTGCCCCCATTTCTTTTTCCTGATCTGTTTTGTAAGCGCAACCGCAGTCATCACTTGTTCTTCCAATACCAAAATCATAATTGCCCGCAATAGTCGGAATTTTTCTTGCTCTGATTTCGTTTATCACCTCATTAGGCCAAATATTATAACCAACTAAGTCACCGAGACAGTAAATCGCATCGGGCTTTTGTTCCTCGATGCTTTTCATACAAGCTTCCAGTGCCGGAAGATTTGCATGTATATCACTGAACAGAGCTATTCGCATTATTATCTTTTTTTGCTAATGACAATTGCACCTGTGCGCAAAACACAAGTGCAAAGTTCCGATTAGTTCAGCTATGTATTCATTCATACTGATTAATTACTTCATGGAAAATTGTCTCTTTTGCTTTAATAAATTCCATGAATCGGAAATAGTGAACCGAGGTTGACTGCACAAGTAAGAATTTTGGATCTGAATTCCCGAAACTTCAAATGTCTTTGTACAGTATGGCGAACTTTGTCTGCCTTCTGACGTTTCTGTTTGATTGTTGTTCATATTCGTTTCAATTTTTTATTTGTTAGAGAAAATTTTTTGTTTATTCAATTAGCAACAACTACTTCCCGGCTCGCAACATTTCCTGTCATCCTTTGCAGCCTTTTCAGCATATACGGTAATGCTTTGAATGTTTATGTTGCTTTGCTCGAATTGCTTGATTTCTTCCGCGGTTAAATAATCCGTAAGGATTTCATTAGGTATTAGAATATCCTTTTCTTTCTGTAGCGTAATGTTTGCAAATCCTGCTTCTTCTATAATATCAAAATATTCTTTTTTCTGAATAGCGCCGGATATACAGCCTGCATACAGTTCTGCAACCTGTTTCCATTTTTCAGGCAGCTCACCTTCCAGAACAATATCTGAAATTGAAAAATGTCCTCCAGGTTTTAATACCCGGTAAATTTCACTGAATACTTTATGTTTGTTTGGAACTAAGTTGAGAACGCAGTTGCTTACAATCACGTCGGCTTTATTGCTGGTGACAGGCATATTCTCAATATCACCTTGCCTGAACTCAACATTATTAAAGCCCCTTACCTCTGCATTTTTCCTCGCTCTTTCGATCATAGCGGGAGTGAAGTCGATTCCGATCACTTTGCCTGTTTCACCGGTCTCATGTCTAGCAATAAACGCATCATTGCCGGCGCCACTTCCCAGGTCAATAACAACATCACCTTTTTTAATTTTAGCAAATTGTGTAGGTAGGCCACATCCCAATCCTAAGTCAGCATCAGGGTTATAGCCTTCGAGTTTGCTGTAATCATCAGCCATTATAGTGTAAGCATCAGTGCCACCACAACAAGCAGCGGTTGCACCGCAGCAGGATGATTCGTTGGTTTGCTTGTTCTGTAAGGCAATCTCTGAATATTTCTGCCTTACTAGTTCTTTTACTTGATCTTGAGTTTCCATGTTTTTGTTTTTATTGTAATATTACGATGAATGAAATCAAAAAAAATCAACAACAATTATCCTTATCATAGGGAATAAAAAAGCCTTCTAATTCCTTTTTATATTGCTTCCAGCTCTTTCCGTCAATACAATAGCAAACACTTGTGCCTTCAATTGTTCCTTGAATAAGTCCTGCATTTTTTAATTCTTTTAAATGCTGCGAAATTGTTGCCTGTGCCAGGCCTAATTCCTCAACCAGATCACCACAAATGCAAGCATTGGTTTTAAGAAGTTGCTGAATGATCGCAATGCGGGCGGGATGTGCTAATGCTTTCATCATTTGGGCAAGCTTATTCTGCCTTTCTGTAAATATTTCTGTTTTTGTGGCTCCCATATTTATCGCAATATTACGATAAAAGAATTAAATCAAAAAAAATTTAAAAAAGATGATCGCAGGTCAGTTGCATAAATTATAATCCGCAATTACTCAAATTGTAAGAACCTGTATTAAAATCTTCAAACACCGGGAACTTTTTAATCCTTCCTGCGTCAATTTGATTAAACCTCTGATTATGCAAACTGAAACTGCCCTTCGTCTTAATACCTCTGATCTCGAGCAAGAGGTGAAGAATATGTACCGGGAAGTGGCTCTTCACCCACATGAAAAATATCATTTTGAAATGGGGAGGGCTCTAGCTGAAAAGCTTGGATATGACCCCAAAGAATTAGATCAGATACCACAGGAAGCTATTGAATCCTTTGCTGGTGTGGGATACTTTTTTGATTACGCGGCTATTAAGGTAGGAGATAAAGTTTTAGATCTGGGTAGCGGATCAGGAATGGATTCATTTCTTGCTGCTTTAAAGGTTGGCAAATTAGGATCAGTAACCGGGCTGGATATGACTGACGAGCAACTGCAAAAAGCGAATAAGCTGCGCGATCAGTACGGTTTCAGCAATGTAAGTTTTCACAAAGGGTATATCGAAAATCTTCCCTTTGAAGATAACAGCTTCGATGTTGTAATCAGTAATGGTGTGATCAACCTTTGCCCTGATAAATCGAAAGTTTTTAAAGAGGTCAGCAGGGTATTAAAACCGGGTGGGCGGATAGCAATCGCCGATATTGTTTCAGAAAAAAGCCTTCCTGATAATATAGTCTGTGATGCTACTCTTTGGGCATCGTGTATCGGCGGCGCCAGCCAGGAAGACGAATATTCTGAAGCCATCAAAAATGTTGAACTTAATATAATAGCAGTCATGAACAACGAAACTTATGCTTTTATATCATCCTCTGCCCAAAGTGCATCAAAAAAATACGGAGTGAAAAGTGTGTCGCTACTGGCGGAAAAGAAGATTGCTGATGTGCATCTATTTGTTCCAGGGCTTGCCTGCGCCAACCTTACTCCTGCCATAAAGAAAGAAATGCAAAATCTGGAAGCAGGTCAGATTCTTGAGGTGATAAGTGATGATTACGCTTCAAGAGAAGGCGTGCCAGCATGGTGTCGTCTTACAGGAAATAAATTATTGGGTGAGATTCACGAAAGTGAAGACAAAAGCATTTTTTACATTCAAAAGAAAAAAAATTAAATCTAACAAATATGTCAAAGCAAATTGTAGTTCATTGTACTGCCGGGAAAGAAGATGCTGAAAAAGCAACACTTCCCTTTATAGTTGGAAATGTTTCAGCGACTGCCGACCAGGACACGATTGTATTCTTAACACTGGAAGGTGTTAGGATTGCAACCAAAGGTTATGCTGAGACAATACAGAAAGAAGGCTTTGCTCCATTAAAAGAAACGCTTGATTCTTTTATTGCCAATGGCGGAAAACTTTGGGCATGTGGTGCTTGCACAAAGCCACGTGGTATAACAGAAGCAGATCTGATTGAAGGGGCAAAGATTGTTACAGCAGCCAATCTTGTTGAAGTATTAGCAAATGGAGCAATTTCCTGCACTGTTTAAGCTTTAAAATAAGGCGAATAAAGTTTACCTTTCTATAGAAATGATTTTCTGGTGGTCGAAAAAGAATTGAATAAGGAAATATTGACAAAAGAAGTGCTGGCTAACATTTCGGCACTTCATCGTTTTGCTTTTAGTCTATGCCAAACCAAACAGGACGCTGAAGAGCTTGTAGCGGAAACTGTAGTGAAGGCTTTTGAAAACAGGCATCACCTTAGAGACAAAGAAAAGATCAAACAATGGCTGTTCAGAATTTTAAATAATGTCTTTATCAGCAATTACCGGAAAACTAAAAATCGCAGAAACATTGGTTTGCCCGACCATACCGACCTTTCTTTTTCACTGTTTAAACAAGTAGGTACAAGCAGTTTCACTGATAGAGGAACTCCCGAGAAAAGCTTCATTAATAAAATAACCAAAGAAAAAATTCACCAAGCTATTAATGAACTGCCTGAAGAATTCAGAACAACTGTGGTGCTTTGCGATGTGGATGAGTTTTCTTATGCCGAAATTGCTGCCATTACACAAGTTGCTATTGGTACAGTAAGAAGCCGCGTTGCAAGAGCAAGAAATTTATTACAAAAAAAACTCTGGATATACGCTGAAGAACTTGGTATAACCGCTAAGCAGAAAGAAAAGGATCATGTTTGTACTTGCGGGGAGGAGAATATTAAAACAGTCAACATATTGACAATATGAAAAAGAAAAATAAAGAAATTGCGTCCATTAATTGCGAACAGGCTGTAGTCCGTTTCAACGACTTCATGGATAATTACCTGAAAGGGAAAACCAAGGAAGAACTCTTGAAGCACTTCACTGAATGTAAGGATTGCATGGAGCGGTTTGAATTTGAGCAATTGCTGAAATCAAAAGTTCATCAGCTTTCCGACTCAGATGATAGAGAAATAAAAGAAAAAATTGAAAAATTAATGACTTCGCTTTAAGCTGTTAATCCTCATATGCAATAGTTCATCTTCCTGAGATCGTTGCAGAAAACTTATCTTTTCCTCATCTTTTTTAAATAACACTGTCATGTCTGAAACGCCGTTAATAGATACTGAAACTCTTTCAAATTGGTTGGAAACAGGTAAGGAAATTTCCATTTTGGATGTGAGGCCAATGAATGAGAGATCTGAATGGTTCATCCCTCAAAGCATCCATACCGATGCTTACAGTAAGTTAAAATTAAAAGATAAAGCTGCTTTGAAAGGTGTTCATCTGGATAAAGGAACTCCCGTAGTAACGGTTTGTGCAGGTGGAAAGACAAGTATGATAGCAGCAGAATTTCTAAAAAAAGATGGTTACGAAGCATATTCACTAATTGATGGAATGAAGGGATGGAGTTTAGCCTGGAATAAAGCTGTTCTTTCATTTGAGAATTACCAGATCGTACAGCTTCGAAGAACAGGCAAAGGATGTTTATCCTATATCATTGTTTCTGGAAAAAACGCGATCATTATTGATGCATCGCTTCCTGTTGAAGTATATGAAAACATTTTAAAGCAGAATAGTTGGCAATTAAAAGCTGTTATGGAAACTCATATCCATGCTGATCATCTCTCCAGGTCAAAGCAATTGGTAGATCAATTAGGAGTTTCATTACTGCTTCCAATTCCCAATAAGGTAAGTTTTCCCTATGAAAAACTCGAAGATGGGCAGATTATTCATCTTGACAGTATTCTAATTAAAGTAATTGCTACTCCAGGCCATACTCTGGAAAGTGTTTGTTTTTTAGTCAACGATCAGATCCTGTTAAGCGGAGATACCATTTTTACAAACGCTGTTGGCCGACCTGATCTTAAAGCAAATGAAGAAGAGTCTAAAAAAAGAGCTGGTTTGCTTTATGATAGTTTGCGAAAGCTGATGCAATTAGCAGATGAGACTATTGTACTGCCTGCACATACAAATTCACCTGTTGACTTTGATGAAAAGACTGTAAAAGCTACTCTTGCAGAGATAAAAAAGAACGTTGCGATTTTACAGTTATCAAAAACTGATTTTGTAAGCACTATCCTGGATAGATTGCCCCCAACTCCTCCAAATCACTTAGCTATCGTAGAGAGAAATTTGTCAGGAAATATTTCTGATGTAAACCCCATAGATCTGGAAGCCGGAGCAAACAGGTGTGCAGTATCTTAAAATTGAAATAACAGTTATGAATAATACGGTTACTTCATCCTCGCCATTTGATTTTTCAGGTTCTGTTCCGAATCATTATGACCAATATATAGGGCCTATGTTTTTTGAGCCATACGCCGTTGAGGTCTCTAACCGCATTGATCCGTCTGCTGTTGATGTTGCCCTAGAGCTTGCATCAGGAACGGGCCGGGTAACCCGTCATTTGCGTGATGTTCTTCCTTCAACATCAAAACTCATAGCATCAGATATAAGTCCTGATATGTTAGCTGTTGCAAAAGAAAAATTGAAAGCAGCAAATATTGACTGGCAGATAATAGATGCGCAAGAATTACCTTTTGATGATGACAGTATCGATCTTGTGGTTTGTTGTTTCGGCTACATGTTTGTTCCGGAAAAATCAAAGGCTTTTGCGGAAGCACATCGTGTTTTACGATCTGGTGGCATGTTCTTATTTACTACCTGGGATAGACTTGAATCGATTGGCCCCTCTCATGTTTATAGAAAGATTGCAAAAAAATATTTGACTGAACCTTTACCAAAATCGTACGACCTTCCTTTTTCAATGAGCGATGAACTGGCTATCAAGGAAATGGTACAGGAGGCCGGATTTTCGAAAATATTAATTGAAAAAGTCAGCAAGCAAGCTATCAATAATACGTCAAAGGAAGCGGCACAGGGACTCACAGAAGGAGGCGCTCTCTACAAGGAAATCATGAGCCGAAATCCTGCCTGGGTAGAAGAGATAAAGTCATCAGTTGAAAAAGAGTTGACTGAGAAATTTGGTAAAGCTCCTATGGTTGCACCAATGAGCGCCATTATTTGCCAGGCCTGGAAATAGCAGATAATAATATGAAGACAAGAAGAGTCATATTGGGGTTAAAAGAAAACTGGAAGCAATTTACTTTGCTTGTTGTGGTCAATGCCTTTGTTGGCGGCATGGTTGGCATGGAGCGGTCTATCTTGCCGAAAATAGCCGATGCTGAATTTCATATTGCAGCAACGACAGCTATTCTTTCCTTCATCATTGTATTTGGCATTGTTAAAGCAATCACCAATTATTTTACCGGAACGTTAGCAAACAAAGTTGGACGAAAAAATTTATTGGTCATTGGTTGGCTTATCGGCATTCCTGTTCCTTTTATTTTGATGTATGCTCCTGATTGGAATTGGATTGTGGCTGCGAATGTTTTGCTCGGCATAAACCAGGGACTAACCTGGTCAAGTACGGTGATGATGAAAATTGATCTTGTCGGAGAGAGGCAAAGAGGTCTTGCAATGGGTTTAAATGAATTTGCCGGCTATATAGCGGTAGCTGCTATCGCATTTCTCACAGGGTGGATGGCTGGTAAATATGGTCTTCGTCCTTATCCTTTTTATTTAGGGGTAGGTATATCCTTTCTGGGTCTTTTAAGTAGTTGGTTATTTGTGAGAGATACAAAACAACACGTTGAGCAAGAAGCGATTTCCTCCAATATTCCGCAATTAAAAAATATCTTTTGGCAAACAACTTGGAAGAACAAAAACCTTGGTTCAGTAACGCAGGCAGGATTAATAAACAATTTAAATGACGGAATGGTTTGGGGAATTTTTCCGATCCTGCTTGCTTCAAAGAATTTTAGCATTGAAAAAATTGGAATTATTACTGCCATTTATCCTGCTGTTTGGGGGATAGGACAGATCATTACAGGAAAAATGGCTGATAAAATTTGTAAAAAATGTATGCTTTTTTGGGGAATGATCTTACAGGCAGTAGCGTTGCTTTTATTTGCAGTTGCCGCTACCTTAACTCAATTTGTTCTTATTTCAGTTTTGCTTGGCTGGGGAACAGCAATGGTGTATCCAACATTTCTTGCCTCCATTGCTGAAAACACTCATCCACAGGATAGAGCAAAAAGCCTTGGTGTTTTCAGGCTCTGGAGGGATTCAGGATATGCCATTGGAGCGGTTATCACAGGTATAATTTCAGATGCAATCGGAATGAATTATTCAATCATTTTTATTGGCTCATTAACCCTGGTTTCTGGCTTGATAATTTATTGGAGGATGATATGTAACAAACACAATTTTATAACAATTGGACATTGGTTATTAAAGAAATTCTCAGGAAAGAAAATAGTCTCGGAATACAGACACGACTGTCTATCTTTTCATAACAAAACCAATATATTTATACCGAAAACTTTTGAAAATGACATTTACAAGGACAATTAAAATCGTTTGTGCTTTAATTATACTTAGTTGCCAAAGGGCATCAGCTCAAAATCCAATAAACTGAACAAATGATCAATTGATTGAACCATCAGAGCTAGCAGCCACTATAAAATCCAATAAAGAAGCTCCTATAATATTCAGCATCGGGCCCGGAGCAATAGTCCCCAACTCTAAAGACATTGGTATGATCAAGGAAGAGGAGAACATGAAAAAATTCAGAGAGCAATTATCAGGTCTTCCAAAAGACACGCAAATTGTTGTGTATTGCGGTTGTTGTCCCTATGAACATTGTCCTAACGTGAGACCAGCCATCGAGTTATTAAAGGACATGAAATTTACCAACTACAAGCTGTTGGACTTACCACATAATATTAAAATTGATTGGATTAATAAAGGGTATCCAACACAGAATTGATAACTGAATCCACAAATGTTCTCATAGGTTAGTTTTTGTCCATATTTCTGTTCTGCCAAATAGTGAGATGCCAATATATCCTCTGACCTTTAGAGTTCTTTTATCTTTTAGAGTTAAATAGCATCTGTAAGTCTTGCCACTTTCCGGATCGTAAATCTCGCCGTCTCCCCACTCATCATCATCAAACTTGAATCCCTTTAAAATAACTAATCCAACTATCGTTTCGTTTCGCATGTTTTTATCAGGATTATTTTTGTCAACTTTCGGCTTGCCATTATCAATAGGATTTTTTAGCCATACTATCTTGCCATAATATTTTTCTCCGGATTTATAGATCTGGATTTTTGCAGGCTCTTTACCATTTGTCAGCCAAACGCCAATAATATCATCTGCCCTGACCTGTGCAAAACTGGTCACAGCAATTAATTGTAAAGCAATAAAACAAACGATGAGTTTACATTTCACAATGAACTGTTTCGATTTTTGAGTTAGCACTTCTTCTTGATGTAACTTCTTCAAAAGCGTCATCATAATTGTCCTTTAAAGTTCCCATTATTCTGTCCCACATTGTAAAGTATAAACCGTAATTGCCATTAAAATATTGGTGATGCATGTTATGAGCAACGGAAGTATTGAGCCATTTTCCGAACCAATTCCTACTGAAATTTTTCGGGTAAAGCTCAAACCCTAGATGTCCATATACATTATAAACAAGACTGAAAATAAAGAAGAATTTTAAATGAATACTGTGAACGGGAATAGTAAATAGAAATACGACAAATATTAAGGATTCAACAACTGCTTCCAAAGGATGAAATGCATAAGCAGCCCAGGGTGAAGGATTATTCGATTTGTGATGAACAAGATGAAATAGCCTGAATAGCTTAGGATGATGCATCAGCCTGTGTACCCAATAAAAATAAGTATCATGAATCAAAAGCATTATGGGAAAGGCAAGAATTGCATATAGCCATCCATGTGCTTCTATATTATCATAAAATGTGGTGTGTGGTCTTATGTGATCATTGTAAAGCATGAATAACGGGGGAAACGAAAAGATAATAATTGAAAGGGTAGAGAAAAAAATTTCTCTTTTATAGTCTTTCCATTTGGGAAACCGAAGCTGAATTTTTTTATAATTAATCCTTTTCTTCAAAAGGATATAAAATAATAAAAATGCTGGCCCCGCTATCAGGAAATACTTATCAGCATTATCAAGCAATAACCATGTGAATTTTTGCCAATTCATAACTTTATACTTTGAGGCGAAACTATGTCTGCATTTAGTTGGAAAAAATAACCTTGGTTAATTTCTTATTTCCTGGCTAATCTCTTGCGCAAACGGCTGAGACTTGGCGGTTCGATTCCCAAATAACCGGCGATGTATTTTTGAGGAATGCGATTAAAAGCTTCAGGAAAGGTCTCTATAAACTGCAAATATCTTTTCTCGATAGATTGTGTACGAGTTCTTTCTTCGTTTAGCAGAAGATTTCTGACCTCTTCTGCCAGAATTTGAGTAAATAGAGTCTCGAACTTTTGATTAATTGAAAAAATTAATGGAAGCTTGTCTTTCTCTAAAACGAGCATTTCACAATCTTCTAAAGCAATAGAGTTTTTATGTGATGGTGCATTATTCGTAATACCCTCGGTATAGGTGAAGAAGCAATTTTCAAAAATAAAATTGCAGGCGATTTCTTTCCCTTCATCAATAATGGTATTCATAATAAGACCTGAATTGAGAAAGCCGATGAAGCGACAATAATCTCCAATTTTCAAAATGTAATCACCTTTTTTGAAATAACGTAGCGTACTGTACTGCAATGATTCTTCCAAATCCTTATCAGGGATTTGAATTCTCTTTTCTATGTATTGTTTAACCTGCGTGAACATTTTTATTAACCTAAAAATATGCAGATACAGCGGTATTTCGCCTTGGTTTGGTGCCGGACATTGAATTATTTTTGGACCAATTTTAGAGTATTTGAACCTTTATGTAGGCTGAAACTGGAAATAGTTTACCACAGTCTGCGAACGACCTCTTGCACATGTAATTTTTATAGCATAAAAAATATAAAGTGTATGGTAGGGCTTGCATTACACCGTGGGGTTTCGCTTGGCTGTAAGGCTCTGTTGTGAAAACCCCACGGACACACCTCACTTATTTTGATCTTTACTAAAGACCCCTTGAGAACGAAAATTGTGCTGTTGCCAATGCTTTATTTCGTTCATCGCAAAAAAACTTTTCTATTTCGCAAATACTTTGAGCAGGCAGAATTTTACTTTTGGTTTGCAAATTCTATCTAATAGTACAACTGAATGAAGTCAAAACTTACAACTATTTCCATTCATATTATCGGCTGGTGTCTGCTGTTACTGATGCCCTATATTACAACTTATGAGCACATAAAATTCTTTGCGCCAAACACGAATGGTATTTCTTTTTTACCAATAATCCTTGTTAGCATTATTAATATTATCATTTTTTACATTAATTATTTCTATCTGATTCCGCGATTTCTTTTTGCAAAAAAATACCTCAACTATAGTTTCCTTCTCTTTTCTTGCTTGGTATTATCTTTTGTCTTTGCTTTTTTAATTTTTAAAATAACTGGATCTGATCCGGAAAGATTAGAAGCCACAAATCCACTATTGAGATTTGTGCGCCACACCGCCAAAGGCTATACCTTTCAGATGTTGGTTGTTTCTCTCGTTACATCATTAGCACTTGCTTACAGCAACCGCTTAAAGCAAATCGAGCAGGAAAAACTTTCAGCACAAATAGCTTCTTTGAAATCGCAAATCAACCCTCATTTTTTGTTTAACACTCTCAATAATATTTATGCAACAGCCCTTGACACTTCACCTAAATCTGCCGATATGGTGGACAAACTTTCGGAGATGATGCGATATACCATGAAAGAAACGCAAAAAGATTTTGTAATGCTGGAGGATGAAATCAACTATATCAACAATTACATTGAGTTGCAGAAAATACGCTTAGATAAAAGTGTGAAAATTGAATATTACAACTCGATTGATTTCGTTTCGCTGCAAATTGCTCCCATGCTTTTAATTCCATTCATTGAAAATGCTTTTAAACATGGAGTAAATTCGGAACAGAAAAGTCATATCAAAATAAATATTGAGTTGCAGAAAAACGAATTACATTTGTTCGTTTCAAATAATAAAGTGAGCACACAACAAGAAACTATCGAGCAGAGCGGACTTGGAATTGAAAACACAAAAAATCGCTTGGAATTAATTTATCCTAATAAACATCTGCTCACAATAGACGAAAGCGATAAACATTTTGAAGTTTCACTGCACATCAATCTCTCATGATTAACGCCATTGCCATAGATGATGAGCCACTTGCTCATAAAGTTATAGAGTCATTTTGTAACCAAACCGATTTTATCAATCTTCAAAAATCTTTTACAAAGCCCAACGATGCATTAAAACATTTACGAAAGTTTCCTGCTGACCTTCTGTTCGTTGATATTCACATGCCAGGCATGACAGGAATAAACCTCGTAAAAGCATTGCAGCAAAACACCATGGTGATTTTCACGACTGCTTTTAGTGAATATGCTGCTGTTAGCTACGAATTAAATGCCATTGACTATTTACTAAAACCCGTCAACTTAAAACGATTTACACAAGCAGTAAATAAGGCAAAGGAATATTTTAACTACATTCAAAAGAAAGCCAACGCCGCTGATAAATACATTTTCATCCGTGCGGATTTCAGCTTGGTGAAAATTCCATTGACAGATATAATTTACATTGAAGGTTTAGCCGACTATTTGAAAATACATATCAAAGACCGAAAAACAGTGGTAGCAAGAATGCCGATGAAAGACATGCTGGAAAAACTTCCTTCACACGATTTTGTGCGAGTGCATCGCAGTTTTATTTTACCGTTTAGCAAAATAGAATCCGTAAGAGGCAACACTATTTCCATTGTCGACCGGCAAATTCCCATAGGAAAAACTTATGTAGAAGAGTTTTTTAAAAGGTATTCAGAATAAATTACCCTGTCTAACTTGTAGAGTAACCTTCCCTTCTTCGCATCTCTCTTTCCCTTCTTCTCAAAAATTTTTTCAATGCCTTTAATGCTCTCACATTTGCGTTATCAATCACAAAAGTGCAACATATGAACAGATGAATAAAATTATCGCTTCAAAAATGGCAGGAACAACATGCCTTCATTTCAAACAATCTTAAACCAAAAACAAATCGATGAACAATTAGTTTACATTCAAGCTTTTCGCAGGTAGCGTGCTTGCAAATTGCTTATAAAATCCCATGTTATGGTTGAAGTGTTCAAAACAAATGTGGAAAATAAAAATCAGGCAGAGCAAATATTGAAAGTGCTGAAGAAAAACTTTCCTCGACTAAAAATAAATTTCGATTTGGATGATTGCGACAAAATTTTGCGGGTGGAAGGAGAGAATCTTTCATCCGGCGCCATCATTGAATTGATAAAGTCAAATAAATTCCTATGCCAAATATTGCGTTAAAAAAACTCCTTCCTATTCTAAATAGTACTCACAATAAAACAATTATCATGACTAAGGAATAGTCCAAATAAAAAACAATTCATATGAAAAAATATATTCCATACATTTTATCGGCTTGTTTAATAATTGGGTTTGCTTTTTTAGCAACAGAAAAAGCATTTTCACAAACAACACCCGACGGAACTTCTCCCTATGTTACCGGCCTGACGGCGGGGCGAGCCAAGTCCCTCGTTGGCGTTTTCGCGGGGTTGATTAGTTTGATTATTGGCTGGCGGGCTAAGGCCCGCTCGGCTCATGGTGCTGGAATCGGAAAGCCCTGGGTTATCACGGCACTGGTGCTGGGGTTGTTAGCCATTGTCCTCAGTGTGGTGCATCTGGGCACCACTCCCGGTGGTTTCGGCACCGGCGGTGGAAAAGCCGGGTCCATCGTGGCCTTAGCGGTGGGGCTTATCGGTACGATCCTCAGTGGGCTGACTCTCCGTTCAAAAAGAAAATAATAATATCAATTCTCCCTTTCTTTCTCCCCTCTCAAAAGGAGAGGAGGTAGCGTGAGGAAAAATATAAAGTGTATGGTAGGACTTGCATTACACCATGGGATTTCGCTTGGCTGCGAGGCTCTGTTGTGAAAACCCACGGACACACCTCACTTATTTTGATCTTTACTAAAGACCCCTTGAGAACGAAAATTCATTGTGCCCCACATTGGACTTCTTTCGAACCAATTTATGGCGGATATGGGCCTATCACTATTGGTCGTTTTTTTGATTGTAAGGAGTATACCGCTGCCATTTCCAGGGAGTAAATGTATCTCTGATTGAAAACTCAAGCAATTCTTTAAAGATACTTTCGCCATTATCACTGTTTGTCAGAATAACTATACCAAGTTTTTTTTCAGGAAAAAGAATGGAGTAATGTTGAAATCCATCTCCATGACCTTCTTTGAACACTCCAAAACCATAAGGGGTCTGCAACCTTCCCCATCCGAGCGCATAACCGATGAGAATATCGTCATTATCTGCCGTAGAATCTTTCCATGCTTCAGGTCCCATCTGGAACCTGCTGTGAATATGCAATTGCTGTTTGAAGAGAGTATCATACGTTGCTGGCTTCAGTATTTTCTTTTGTAGTACTGCTGAAGTAAACAGGTTATAATCATCAGGCGTGGTTTCGAGAGTGCTCGCGGAGCGGGGCGCATTATCCTTATCTTTTGGATATACTTTACCTGTCTTATCATGACCGAAGCAATAATTGTTTTCAAATGCCGGCTGCCAAGTATAAGAGGAATGTTTCATCCCGAGAGGTCCGAATAATTTTTCCTGCATCAATTCATTCAGCAATTTGCCGGTTAATTTTTCAATCACGAATTGTAGGTAACAAAGCCCTTCACCTGAATAGCTGTAGTGTGATCCGGGTTCAAACCGGACATGTAATTTCTGATCGGGTTCATCCCAACGCCAGTTGGCAAAACCAGAAGAGTGACTGAGGCAATGGCGTGCTGTTATTTTTTGATACAGGTTGTCTTCTTTCAATGAGGTGAAATCCTGGTTCCAGCTTTCACCTTTTCCATATTCATACACGGGTTTGGGAAGGTAATGCTGCAAGGGTGTATCAAGATTGATGATCTTTTCTTCTACCAGTTTCATAACCAGTACAGCAAACACTGCCTTGCTGAGTGAAGCGCCATAGAAGTTTGTGTTTGTTTGCAACGGAACTTTGGTATCTGAATTTTTATAACCGAATACCTTGTGATAAACAGGTCTACTATCATTGAATATGCTGATAGCCATTCCGGTTACTGACGCTTCTTTCATCAGTTGGCTGATTTTGTTATCTACTTGTTGGGTAGTGATTCGACTGTTGTCCAGCCGGACAATAGTTTGAGAAAAAACAAAAGAGCTGATGAAAACGGAAGGCAGGATGAAGATAATTTTTGGCATGGTTGAAGGTAAAGATTTCTGCGCGAGGTTTTCCAGTGCACAAAAAAAACGCCTCTCCAACTTTGTTGGAAAGGCATTTGTGCCCGCACCTAGAATCGAACCATATGAACTATCCCTCCACAACGACTTGAAAATTTGGCAGCTAAAAGAACAAAATTGATTCGAACTAAAAAGGGGGCTGACCAAAAAGCCTCGGACAGAAATATACAGTTCTATTTGCCGGGCTGTATATTTTTAGTGAGGTCTTTCTTTTCAGGGGGTTGTAATATTTTATAGAGAAGGCCAAATTCTCAAAAGTCATTTTTTAACCCCTTTTTCTTTTTATGCTATTTTTTTAATATTCTGCAAATGTATTTTCTTCAAATTGTGAGCCATGGCAACAATACTCCACTCCGTTTTTACTTTTTGAAGACCTCTTACATGGAAGCGTCTAAACCCCATATTGTGTTTAATGTCTCCAAAACAGCTTTCTATTTCTACTCCTCTTTGTTTCCTTAATGCTATGCCTTTTTCACTTTTCAGGTTTTCTCTGGCTTGCTGTTTATAAGTTTCCAGTTTTTCATTCACCTTGATCGAAGCGACCCTTCGCATGTTTAATTTTTTTTTTCATAAAAAATATAAAGTGTATGGTAGGACTTGCATTACACCGAGGGGTTTCGCTTCGCTGCAAGGCCTGTTGTGAAACCCACGGGCACACCTCACTTATTTTGATCTTTACTAAAGGCTCCTTGAGAACGAAAATGCTGAAAAAAAATTTATGAAGTTGGGAACTTTTTAATCCTGCCTGCGTCAGTTATAATCGACGGCTGAAACTATCCCTCAGCTTGATGCCGCTGATCTTGAGCAGAATGTAAAGAACATGCATCGGGAAATTGCTCTCCGCCCTCATCGCAAATATCATTTTGAAATGTGAGAAGAGGA
Organism: Chitinophagaceae bacterium; assembly: GCA_036005185.1. Lineage (GTDB taxonomy): Bacteria > Bacteroidota > Bacteroidia > Chitinophagales > Chitinophagaceae > VBAU01. Next base: position 54,341 of record DASYQS010000010.1, read on the forward strand.
TTGCCAGAAAAGCTCGGATATGATGTTCCTGAAGACCCTTTTTTAAAAGGGTTATTTATGAAAGCAGTTTTCAAGGCATACTGACGTTAAAATAATATTTAAAAATGAGCAATAGTAGCAATAAACATTTCCCTCTAATATATCTTGATTATAACGCAACCACACCTGTCGATAGGGAGGTGATAGATTCTATGTGGCCTTTTATTGCAGACCATTTTGGGAATCCTTCTAGCAGTCACGCTTTGGGAACATACGCCAAAAAAGCAATTTCTAAAGCCCGGAGGTCTTTGGCAGAAGCGCTGGGTGCACAAGACGATGTGGTAATATTTACCGGGGGCGGAAGTGAAGCAAACAACCTTGCAATAAAGGGAATTGCTCATGCTTTTCAGCGTAAGGGAAAGCACGTGATTATTTCCTCTATAGAACATCCTTCTATAGCCGCTCCAGCGCAATTTTTGTCAGGACAAGGATATGAGATATCAATTATACCCGTCAATACAAATGGAATTGTGAACATGGAGGCGTTGGAAAAAGCAATTAGGCCCGACACGGTGCTTGTCAGCATTATGCTCGCCAATAATGAAGTCGGGACCATTCAGCCGATTGCTGACATTGCATCCATGGCTCACTCCGAGGGTGTGCTTGTACACACAGATGCAGCTCAGGCCATCGGAAAAATTCCAGTTAACATGAAGAACTTAGGAGTTGATCTTTTGAGCGTGGCAGGACATAAATTCTATGCTCCCACAGGGATCGGCGCCCTTCTTTTCCGAAAAAATCTTATGCCTGAACCGTTGATTCACGGAGCCGGTCATGAAAACGGTTTTCGGGCTGGAACGGAAAACACTCCTTATATAGTGGCCTTGGGCAAAGCTGCTGAAATATCTGTTACAAGGCTTGATGAGTTTAAAAAAAGAGTTAAGCCGCTCCGCGATCAGCTTCAAGAAGCTTTAATTAATGCATATCCCAACACCGTGGTTAATGGGGATTCCGACAAGAGGTTATACAACACGCTAAACATTAGTTTTCCTGGAATTGATTCGGCCCAACTTATAGAGAGCATTCAGGATCGAATTGCATGTTCCACCGGATCTGCCTGTCACAGCGGACGTGCGGAGCCTTCCCAAATCCTGCTTAATATGGGGCGATCAAATGACTTAGCTAAATCAGCACTCCGATTTAGCCTCGGCTGGCAAACAACACACGATGAAATAAAACAAGCTAGCGATTACTTGGTAAGCAAGTTAGAAGCTTTAGCCGGTTTAACGGCAAGGCTTAGTCCATTTTCAAAATGACGAAACAAAAAATAGAGGAATACCATCTTCATAAAGACCACCCTGAAAAGCGGCAATTTGAAATTTTTTCTTTGAAAGAATATATTGCCGATAATTTTCCGAAGAGTAGTAAACCACACATTCACAGTTTTTATCAAATAATTTGGTTCGTCAACGGCAAAGGCAACCACTTTGTTGACCTCAATAAGTATGAGGTAAATCCGAACACAATATTTTTTATCAATAAAAACCAAGTCCATTATTTTGACAAATCCAAAAACTATGAAGGGGTGCTCCTACACTTTAACGAAAGTTTCCTGGTTCAACACGAAAATGATATCGACATTTTTTTGAATTATGATATTTTCAACAATCAACACCACCAACCATTTTGTATCATATCAAAACCAACAAGCGACTTACTCAATGCTTTAATATCACAAATCAGTAATGAGTTAAACAAGGAAAATACGTTTGGGCACAGAGAGCTTTTAAGGCATTTCTTAAAGTCATTTTTAATACAAATTGAAAGGCAAAAAAGAGAAAACCAAGATGCTTCTCTGGTAATCACAAATGAGAAACACATACTATTCCTTCGCTTTTCCGAACTAATTGAACTTAATTACAAGAAAGGATTTTCGGTTTCCGAATATGCTGCATTGCTAAATATTTCCAGCAAGACACTTACCGAGCTAACAAACAAAATAGTTTTTAAAACGCCATCAATACTCATTCACGAAAGAGTAATTTTAGAGGCGCAAAGACTACTAACACATTCCAGTTTAAATGTTAATCAAATTGGTTATCAATTAGGATTTGACGACCCTTCTTACTTTGTAAAATATTTTAAAAAATACACCAAAAAAACGCCAAGTGATTTTAGAAAGCTAGTTTCCTAAAATTACCATTCAAACTCCTTTCTGTCCATTTTACAGGCGGTTTATATTCCGCAGCTTTGCATTGTCAAATGAATTCATTCATAAATAAAAAAGTAAAATGAGACAATCCAAAAATTCAGCCATGGTGGTCGCTGCGGATTCGGGCACGGCAGGTGCTTATTTGGAAATCACCTTAAAAGTGAACGAAGCCGACAGGGGAACTGCGGCAGGCGTGTACCTCAAATACAGGCAACCATTTCTTACGCAAATAAAAGGTGCTGTATCAAAAGAGTTGTTTACAAGAACTGGTGACGTACAGGTAATTCACGGTTTTGAAACAACTGCAGATGCGGAAGCTTATTTGAAAAGTGATTTATTCAATAATGATGTTGTAGCTGCATTAAAGCCATATCTGCAAGCAGCACCAGAAATAAGAATTTATTCAGTATTCACAAACAAAAAATAAATAAAATGACGGCAGCATATTTAGAAATTACTTTACAAATCGACAACAACGACAGAAACAGCAGGTATTTATAGAAAATACAAGCAGCCTTTTTTGGACACTATTAAAGGTGCTAAATCAAAAGAATTGTTGCTTAGAGCTGAAGATGTGCAAGTATTACATGGTTTTGACACGGTCGAAAATGCAAAGGCATATTTGGCAAATGAATTTTTTACAAACGATGTAGTCATGGGCTTAAAGCCATTGCTAAAGACAAATCCAGAAGTTCGCATTTATACAATTGCGTAATACTTTTGTCCTCTCAGGGTGTCCTCCTTTTCAACCAGCAGGTAATGTCTGCGAGGGGTCTGCGAAGCGACCCTTCGCATGTGTAATTTTTTTTACATAAAAAATATAACGTGTCCGGTAGGACTTGCATTACACCGTGGGGTTTCGCTTGGCTGCAAGGTTCTGTTGTGAAAACCCCACGGACACACCTCACTTATTTTGATCTTTACTAAAGACCCCCCTGAGAACGAAAAGTTTTTGTAAGAAAATAATTCTTAAATCAGCGAAAAGATGATTGACGCATCCTCATAAGCTCTTCCAGCATGTCAACATCTTCAACCAGCGACTGTTTTTTTAAATCCACTTTGTACCTGACATGTGGTTTTAACTCCATGTGGTTGACGTGGAGAGCCTTTACGTTGCCTAACTCTCTCCCGCTTTCTTTAGCCAGAGACAGGGCCTCCCTTTCCACTTCATGCTGGTCCCTGGGGGTTATTCCACCAAAAGTAGCAACAGAATGGATATGAAGAATCTTGCCATTGTTTGCATCATAAATAACACAAGCGCTTATTCTATCAAGCTTCGGCGCTTTTCCAGATAGGTTGAACTTATTCATTGAATTTTTTTTACTTTCTAAAGAGACAGCTTTCATTTATGACGGATCGGTCAATAAGAATGAATCACCCCAAATTTGCCTACCAGAACGTGACGACTATGGTTGCATAGCCATAGGCGTCGAATGTCCATACCTTAAATGTCAAGCTAGTTACTTTGTCATGCGCAAATTCTGTCGCCTCGTTTAATTTTTCAGATTGATCAGCACCTGATACTAATCTGTGACGAAATTTTGTAAAAAAGGCGTCAGCATCACCATCACCGCCTGTCTTTGACAAGGTGATGAATGCATGGGTCCATTGAGGTGGGAACTCTAAAGTGCCTGTTTGGGTGTAGTCGCCCCAAGCTACAATCCAATTGGTCATCATCCCATTCATAGCTGCCTCCGGAAGTTAAAGGTTTCTGATATTCTACATCAGCTTCATGAAATCACAATGGCGACTGACATAAATGTAAGATTTTTTTTAAAAATTTACAGAAAGACTTTGGCAAGTCGAAGCAAAATTTAGAGAACCTATTATTACAAAATGATGAAATAGGTATTTTTAATTGGGCAATATTTTTTGTTGAATTTGTACCACTTACTGTTTTTGAGGCGCGTATTTACTGTGATAATGCTGAAGATTATCCAAGAATATGTTATAGTATTAGTTAAAAATAAAACATGTAAACTAAATTTTTATCATTTTTAGGCTGTTCCCCTTTCATGTAACCGAAGTGCTGCCGCCCTGGTGCGTGTCCATACGCATCATTAGTTAAATAAAAAAGCCAAAGCATTTGCTTCGGCCTTGTGCCCCGAACTGGATTTATATCGAACCACTTTGTTGAGGATTTGAACCTGATTTACAGGTTGAAGCCCATACTAATGAAGCATATTAAATAAAATATAAAAGAAAGCGTAAGCATTACGCGCATTCATTTCCTTTTAGTGACCTATAGCGGTGAACTTTCGAACATTTTTGTAAAAGATTTATTGAAAATCAGTGACTTCTTGAATAAGCATAATTTGACTTAATTTTCTGGCTCTCATCCGAACAAACAACCCTCACTTCACTTTGTCCAGTCATGTCGGCTCAAAGTTATAATGTTCGAACCTTTTTATTAGGGACTTGGAACACCTCGTATTTTTTTTGAGATAGTGGTCGTATCCAAAACATCAGTGAAATCTAATTTGTAAATTCTTGAATACAGTGAATACTCAGAAGAAGGGAATAGGGGGACTTTTTAATGCCAATCCTTCTCTTCCTGATGTAAATAATTTGATTTTGCAATGTTTATTTTTATTTTTAATCACTATAATCCCATAAGAGCCATTATCAAGAGTACTTGCTATAAACCTATAAAATATGAATAAAAAAATTTTTATAAAAGTATGTCTGTATTTAATTGTAATCGCTCTTACATCTTGCAACAAGGCTAACTACTTCCCTGATCTGGGAGCAGAATGGAAAAATCTGGCATCGCCTGTACCTGATAACTTTTATTTTAGGGCAAACGATGGCTCTGCTTATAAAAGCGAGTTTGTAGGCAACGAGTCCTTGAGCTATTCTGATGTTTACAGTTTTTCGGGCAGTTACGAAAATCATAAAATACATTTTACATTTTCCAGCGGTCCGAATGCCGGCACTACTTACTCAGGAACAATATCAGGAACTGGAAAGGATGAAATTATCATGTTAAGTACTCCAACCGGTCAGATTACCTTAACTCGATAACCTGAAAGGTGGCATGCTAATTTCGCGCGAAGGTTGCAAAGCTCAGCAGATATACATGTGTTAATTGTCTATATTCCCGGGTCTGGGGGATTGCTGCGTGATAGTCCAATTATTCTGGATATGTGAAACTTCCTATCCTAAAAAAAAGTTTGTATATGTTATCGCGAAGCTCATCTTTGGTTAAAATAAATTGAACTATTTGTTCGTTCTAAAAAATCTTGATCGGTATATTCTGCAATAATTTTTCCATCCTTCTCCACAATATTTTTTCTCTTACTTAGATTATTAAACATGTCTGATAATTTTGCGAAAGCATCGCTTGCATCTTTTTTTGTATCAAACATAAACCATAACTGAAAATCTGTTATGCCAGGGCGGCCATTTTTAGTTTCACTTGAAAACAACTCTAGACGCCCCTCCTTGAATTTGGCGTTAAAGTAGGGATGATGTGTAAAGATCAAGGAATGAACTGTTGATTGAAGTTCGGGTGGGTCGGCAGGATTTACTGTCCATCCTCCAGGTCGGAACTCCTTTGAAAATGCCGGAAAATATTTCTCGATAAAAAAAAGCACTGAACTATCAGGCTTATGAGCAAAAATGTTAAAGAACATTTTATCGGCTAGCTCATAAAATTTGTTAGATTGTCCAAAAGAAGAGATACCCGTTGTCATAAGAAAAACCAAGACCGAAATTTGATGTGTTCCTTTAAAAGCATTAATAACTTACGATTAGTATACATGAATATTCATCTCATCACTGAGGTATTTTAAGAAATTATATACCAGCTCAGAATTTTTGTCAATTTCCTTGTAATATGAAGGTTCCAAATATTCGTAATAGCGATATTTATCTGGCTCAGCAATTTCAAAGTTTACATATGACGCTTCAGTTACTCCTATCTTCTCCCGATTTTGTATTGTTCCACTCTCCAAAACCGGTATTCTGTACTTAGTCATTGTTTCAAAAAATTCCTTCCACCCCGACTTAGGAACCAAATTTTTAAGTTCTTTATGTATAACGATGTATTCTGTGCTGTCCTTTTTCACAGTGTTAAACTGAATAATTTGACAGTCATCTTCTTTTTGACTTTTGATAATGTTTATTACATAGGATGCCTTTCGATGCCAGAGCCAAATACGAATATACAAGCCGTCAGCGCCACCATTTATCTTTTGCAGACCCATGAGTTTTCCAAAATTTTGTAGAAATAATTCTGTTCTGGAACCTTTAACAGTTGAATCTTCCTTATAAACAATCATTTTTTCTTGCTCGCTTGAAATTGGGCCAGTGTGTTTTTTATTGTCCGTATTCTGGTTACAGGAATAGAAAACTAAATGTGATATGGAAAAAATCATTACAATCTTATTCATAACATTTTTAATTTTTTTTGTATTTTCTTAATCGATCACTTACACCCCTTGCGCTTTCTCTCGTGTACGGATTACCATTTTCATCTTGCCACGAAGGAAGATTAATATTAAAATTACCATCCTTCAAGCCACTGGCTAAGACCTGAGATGGGCCCCTTGGTATTGTTCTAGCCATCATCTGTCCTTCCGGTCTTCTAACTTTTAACTCGCCTTTTGGATTAACTAAATAAAAATCCTTATCATCCCAAATTTCCATTGCATCTTCATCCATCGTCCTGTTTCTATCCTCGATTCTAGTTTTCTTTGAAAAATCGTCACCCACAGGATGTGTATGAATAAAACCCTCGATTGTAGCACCTTTCGGAATTTGTTTGAAGTTATAAGGTGCATTTTCCTCAGTTCCCTCGAAAGATCCATTATATGAATATGTTTTTCCCTTTTTACCATCTGACTGGCTGTAAATAGTTGCAGCATGCTCGTTATTCCCCGGGTGTGCGTATTGAGCATTCTCCAAAGCCCAAGCAAAAGCAGCTTCATCTTTTGTTCTAAACTTGACACCCTGGCCCCCGTTTACTTCATGGTAAGATTCCTCTGTCCCTTTAGCAGCTTTACCAGTAATATAAACCGTTTGCTCTCCTGTGCGTTTATTTGCCACAACTATAAAGTTAACCATTTCATTATCCTTGTTATCATCGGGTGACATACCATCGTAATCAATAAACCGAACTGGGTTGTCAAAGTCGAAATTGTATGGGCTATGCCTACGCATGTCATCGGTTAAGGGATCAATGGCAGCCCATCTTCCAATTTGCGGATCATACATTCTTGCTCCATAATCATATTCTTCGAGTCCGCTGCCATCTGAAAATTCTTTTGCTTCTAATTCCTTTCCGTTGTATTCATATTTATTCTCCGGCTTTCCAAAATTCATGCTTCTGTAAGAAAGATTTCGCATCTGAAGCCCGAATGGGTAGTATTCATTGGTCTCTAGCATCGGCCCTCGCATATGTGTCACCTGCAGGTTATCAAAATATACATCAATGTTAGGTGTTTCATTACTAACATACACATATAGATAGCCGCATTTATCACTTGTTAAATTTGTCCTTGTGTGCACAGTAAAATCACCTGAGTTTCCCACCTGCTCAAAGCCACCTCCATAATATTTAAACTGTTCATCTAAAAATATCCAGTTTACAAAAGCTTTGGGTTTACTACTGTTATAGCTCTGTGAGTTCAGGAAGTTTGTAGCGGCAGTATTGCTTACGCCCGAGTTCGTGAGTTCTGTTACTGTTGCTTTCCCACCGGACACGGAAGCAACATTATTACTGAGCGCTGCAATTAGGTCATTTAATGGGCTTTGAGGTGTGCCGGGGCTGTTGCCGCTGTTCCACCAACTGCTTACTCGCAAATTGAACTGGTCGCCCGCCATCACCTTTAAAATCATCGCGGGGCCAATTTTATTTCCGCTTCCATTTGTCTTGGCCACATAATCATTTGGGTTAGTGTAAGTATCGGTCGGATAGCCTCCGGGCTTTGCTGTTCGTGTCACATCAACATTAGAGTAAAAAAGGCCTTCTGTCGAAGCTTGCGCTGTTTCCATAGATGCCGGTGGATATGCATCTGTTTTTTGTTCTTCGGTCAACACCATTCTCACATTGCCAAGATGATCTTTTAAAAAATAATCAAAGGCAAAAGAATTGGTTTGTGTGTTCCATCTTATTCTTCCTTCTTCCTGTCCGATAAATTGCAAAACATCATTTTCATAAACAGCACCGCCGATATAAAGCGTTGTTTTTAAAGGCTGACCCGTTTCATTCACTTCTTTCTTCAGTTAATTTGTCGCCGAGTCCACGCCTCACACACAAATCCCATGGTGAGACCTCGGCTCGCAACCCGCGGCGATTGGACACCCGTCAAGGAAAAAAAACCTATAGGAAAATATGAATAAAAAAAATTTTATAAAGGCATGTCTGTATTTAATTGTGATCGCTCTCACATGTTGCAACAAGGCTAACTACTTCCCCGATCTGGGAGCAGAATGGAAAAATCTGGCATCGCCTGTACCTGATTACTTTTATTTTAGGGCTAACGATGGTTCCGCTTATAAAAGCGAGTTTGTAGGCAACGAGTCTTTGAACTATTCTGATGTTTACAGTTTTTCGGGCAGTTTCGAAAATCATAAAATACATTTTACATTTTCCAACGGTCCGAATGCCGGCACTACTTATTCAGGAACAATATCAGGAACTGGAATAGATGAAATTATCACGCTAAGTACTCCAACTGGTCAGATTACTTTAACTCGATAATCTGAAAGGTCGCATACTAATCTCACGAGAAGATTGGAAAGCCCGGTCTCCCAGCTAAAGCTAAGGAGCGTTGTTTTTGGTTGCTGACCTGTTTCATATAGCACCTCTGCGTTCCATTCTTTTGTCTGCCTACTTTCTGGCAGTTCGACTTGCAAAATTTACATTCCATATCAACCAGATAATTTGAAACACGAATAGAAAAAATCCTCCTTGTAAATTCAACTTTCTCATCATTATTTGATTGTTATTTCTGATGACCAATGAAAAGGAGCTAAATGTCCTTGAAATCAATTCATTTTAATTTGCCGATGAAAACCTGATAATTTGAAACATTACCTGTTGTTTTTTATATGATTCGTTAACCTTCGCAACAACTTTAAATCGAAGACCATTCTCCTTCTGGTGTACTGAAATAAATAACTTCGCCACTTGCTTCTTTAAGGCTAAATCCTATCTGCTCACCGGATTCAAAATTGATATCTAATTTTTCGTTGTCAATCAAGATAGCATCACTAACCTTGCTTGCAATCAAAGAACATAATGCATTTCTGTAATCTTTATTATTAATATCCAAATTCCCATTTACAAGTTTGACGGTCGGCCACTCATAGCATGTCATTTTTTTACCGTCAAAATCAAGTTGTAAATAATCTTGAACAAAGATTACGCTGCTTAATTGTTCACCTATTAAAACTGTAAATGGATTTTTCATGTTATAATATTTATTGAACCGGTATGTGACCTCTCGGATCTTTGTTTGATATTGTCTTACCAGTTTTAGGATCCACTGTTTGCCCTTCTTTATTCATATAATTAACTCTTCTCCCTTGATTTTTGTTAGCATCCATTATTCTTACCCCAGTTACTTTGTTATCCATCCCTTTACCGCCAGATCCTTCTTGATAGGACATACCAGAACCTTTATTTGGAGACGATGGTCCCTTTGCTTTGTCTGGAATAGGGATAGCCGTTCCTTTTTCGGTAACTACAAAGTCAGTGTGACTTGCGGCTTTCTTTTCTACTGCTTGTTTTGTCTCATTTTTTATTGCTGTTTCTGTAACCTCTTTAACTTCAGCCTTAACTAAATTTTTTCCTACCGTGTTTGCAACAATGAATTCACCTTTTGCTTCAGGATTAACAAAAGCCGCCAACTGCATTAACGATTCTCCTCTTGGCTTACTCTCAGTAAAGTTACTGTTTACAGTTTTTCCGGTTACAAGTTCTGCTGCAGTTGCAAGGGGATTTAAGTTATCATTAGTCCATTTGGCTACTTCCACGTAAGCACTCGAAACCGAATTCCACGTTTCTTTTGCTGCACTTTTAATTTCATCCCATAAGTCTTTACAACATTGCGGTTCATCGCCTGAAGGATCACTGTAAATTATCGGATTATCATAGTTTGAGGCGTAAGGACTCCACATTTCCATATTCTCAATCTTCGGGTCAATCTGCCACCATCTTCCTATTTGTCCGTCAAGGTCTCTCAATTGCGCGTCGTATTCGTTCAACCCTAGATCACTTTGCCAATCAATGCCATTATATTTTTTCTTTTGGCTTCCCGGACTTCCAAAATTCAACGCCTCAGGACAAAGACTGAACATTCGCTCGTCGTAGGCGATGTAATAAGTTCACGATTTTACTCTCACTTCCACTTTCCCCTGATGCCTCCCCAAAAAATTTCAGGTGTTTTATCAAAGAGCTTCTTGATGTAAAATAAATATTTTTTCTGGATGGTCTATCGTGGGTATAAGGTTTTTAACCATTCGGTAATTGCGTGTATAGCTGTTTGTATATCTCCACGGATAAGCAGAACAATAATAATAATGGTTGCTACGATAAAAAGCCATTCATAGGGCTTAATCTCAGCGTCAAAGTTGTTCTTAATTCGCATTGACAATAATTTTATTTTTTAAATACTGCGGTTTATTTTTCTCATTCGGATAATGATCGCTCACAAAAAGTTCTCAGCCAAGTGCAATTTTTTGTCGTTTTTCCATTTTTGTAAAACCATGGCGCTAAGCTAACAGGTCACTTCCGGAGGGGAAAGGACAGATTTTTTGAGCTGCGATTTCAAGGTATTTTGTCCAGCTTTTATCCGTTCAACAAGGTTTCAACCATTCCCCAGAAGTAGATATACTTTCTGCTCTACCGTGCCATTTAGAAAAACATAGAAAAAAGATTCGAAAGAGTCAAGGGCTTGTACATTGATAAGTTTGAAGGAGTAATTTTTGAGAAAGATTAGGCTACAAAAATAAACTGAAGATCTTGCTTTTAAAAATGACCTCGCAAAAGTGCTACATATATGGTATTCATTTCACTGGTGCCACATTTGTAACATCTTGCCGATCATAAAAGTGATCTATCCCCTCCATCTTTTTACGCAAGGGTGAAGAAAAAAACATCACGTCAATGACGATAGATGTTATGTTACTAAAAATGATTTTTATTCTGCTACTCATCGCAATATCTTCGGCACGGTACTTCCGCAGAAAAACTTACTGATAAAACTCTCGTTAACCAGTTTAGTCGTATCAGTGAACTTCCAAAGAAAATAAAACTGTTGTCTATAAACTCATTGATGCTTTTTTATTTCAACAAGAGATGAAGCAAAAACTTTCCAATTAAAAAAGACAGGAATAACATTTACATACTAACTATGACTCTACCCTCGGATTTCTTTTGGTATTGTTTTATAAATAGGAATATTGATCATTTGCCAATATATTTTGGTCAGTATTTCTTTGGGCGTTAGATAAACTCCATCACCGAGTCCGCTCGTGCACAAAGCTTAGCTGAGAGACTAGTTGAGGAAAAAAATTTTATTTTCAGACTAAGGTTAGAAGATCAATGCCGGAAATTGGCAGTAACTTTATCTTTCCTTGCATTGCTTTTTCTATTGTCTTTTTTCCTACCCGAAATGTTCTTTCTGACAGCTCAATTTTTCTTGACATCCTTTTGATAAAAGAGGACAGCTCTTTATATATATTGCTCAATTCGCTATTTGGAACAAATTTTTTCCCATCATGGTAGTAATGAGTATAAATGCCCAGTAATCCAGTACCAACTATATTATCCTTTTTTTCGCCTAGAATTGGAGAGTAAAAGTCAATTGTGGGGCCCCCACATCTTTGCTTGATAAAATATTTTTTACCGTTTTCATTTTCAAAAAAATCGAACTCTAACGGATAAATTGAATATTTTTTATTAATAATAAATAATAACGGTTCATTTTGGCAAAATCTTGAATAATCTTCCATATTCGTACACATTTCGTACTTTTTTTCTGAATAATGACGACCTGGTATTAATTTACATCCATTTTCAAATGCAAATTCTACCACTAGAATTCTTTCTTCTTCATTTAAAATAAAATCTAACTCAGGCATAGAAACTCATTAACCACACATACTTAAAGCTTACTTTTTCGTTTTAGTAGAATCAGGAACTTTCGGCAAAAAGCTACAATGCTATGGCCTTGGTTATATTTTTAATAACGACACGTCTTCCCAAACATCTTCATAATCCGGGGCATTTAAAAACCTCCAACCCGGCGGCAACCCCAAATATTTAATAAAATCGGGGCACCATTCTTCCAGATGTGAAATATGAAGAGGCACAAAAAAGTTAGGATCATCCGAAAATTCTTCTCCAGCCCAAATATACCACCCAGATGTATCGCCCTTTGGTGGGTGCCGGAGGCCATTAATGGGTTGTAATCCTTCTTTCACATTTAAAGAAATACCCACTTTTAGAAATGAAGGGGTATCAACAAAAGGCGCATTATACTTTTCACAAACAATTTTTTGTTCTTTACTATAATCCATTTTCTTCTTCGCTCCTTTAAATTCTAGCTCATTTCGCTTCTTCTTTTATCGATTACGGTTTTATTTTACGATAGAAGCTATTATTTCATTAAGAGTTTTCTCTTCTTTTCCAAAATCTTCTTTTTGGCAGTTATAAGAACAGAAAATGAGAGTGTTTTTTTTTAAGATGAGCCAATACTTCCAATACCTTTTATTTTCATCTATTAAATAAGGAGTATAGGCAAAATCATCTGTTAAATGCACCGTGATCTCATTATGTCGTTCTTCTATAAATTCTTCAAGTTCATCCTTTATAGAAATTTCTTTAGGATCGGGTACGTTGTAACTTGAGATTTGTAATACTCCTAATCCATCAACGGGATCATATATGGATAACGTACTTTCGTCTTGTGCAATTTCCCATTTATCAGGATAAGAAAAATACAATTTTCTATTTTCATCTTTAAATATTTTCATTGATTCAGATTCTTTTTAATTTTTCGGGGTCGTAATATATTACTCTTCCGTTATTTCCCGTAGCTCTTTCATATTTTGGAAGTTGTTTTACTCCCTTTGCCTTTCCAGATGGAGTATTTGGCTTTAATTCGACCGGATGACCACTCGGCGTAACAGCATCTGCTATAACGGTCTTACCAGTCCTAGGGTCTATCATAGGCTTATTTACCTCCCAACCCTTCGCTGCAGCTTTTTTTGAAAACTGACTATGGGCGTTTTTACCATCTTGTATGGCTGCAGCCACCTTTGGATTAGCAGCACCTTTTAATGGTTTGGTTTCTGGCGCCTTAACTTCCGGCACTTTAGTCTCAATGTTTCCTTTAAATACAGCCTTTATCTTTGGTACTCCTTTTACAACTCCGTCTGTGACCACCATTGTTCCCACATCAAAGATGAAATCCCCAGTTACCTTTCCTAACGTCTTCCCAACGCCGTCATTTTTAATTCCCTTTACTACCTCAACATCTTGCTTCACCATTCCATATATTCCGCTAGTCATTGTATTGAGAGCTATGTCTTTTAAATTATCCAGTGAAACCATATTCTTAACAGTTTCAACCGGATGAATTACCGCATTTCCTATACCTTTTGCTCTATCAACAATTTGGTCCCAAGCCGCATTTAAAAAATCACCACAACATTCAGGCTCGTCACCTAAAGGATCACTATTAAGAATTGGATTGTCATAATTAGAAGCATAAGGGCTCCACATTTCCATGTTCTCAATCTTTGGGTCAATCTGCCACCATCTTCCCGTTTGTCCATCAAGGTCTCGTAACTGGGCATCATATTCGTTTAACCCCAAATCATTTTGCCAATCAATCCCATTATATTTTTTCTTTTGGCTTCCCGGATTTCCAAAATTCAACGCCTCAGAACAAAGATTGAACATGCGCTCGCCGTATGGGTAATAATGATCTTCGGAAATAAGAGGGCTTCTAACATGACTTACTTGCAAGTTGTCAAAGAACACTTGAAAATTACTTTCATTGCTGACATAAATATACAAATAACCATTTTTGGCTGCTGTTGCCGGATAATTGATAAATATGTCATGTAACCTATAGCCTCCATTTGTCGCAACAGGGTCAACTCCGCAGGAAACATAATGAAGCTGATCGTCAAATAAGATATAGTTCAAGTAAGCATTAGCTGTATTGGAATTATCAGGGCCTCTGTTTAAGATATTTGAAATATTGGTAGCATTAAACCCTATGTTGTTTATATCCGTCGAGGTTACCGCCCCTTTTGAAGCTGATATTAAATTACTTCCTGCAAAAGCATCGAGCAAATCGGTGAGCGCCATTGGTGTATAAGAACCTGGTCCGCCGCCCGGCATGTTGTAGTATGATTCAGCCTTTATTCTTACTACATCACCGGCCATCACTTTTAAGATCATTGCGAGCCCTGTCTTCTTTCCACTTACATTTCCATGTGTTTCGTAAAACTTTTGCTGGAGGCTGCTATGGTTTGTAGCTCCTGATACATCAGACGTATTTACTATTCTTGAATCAGAAATATTGTAAAATTGTTTTTCGGTCGCTAATGTGGAAGTTTCAAGAGTGGCAGATGGATACTGATCTGTTCTTTGTTCCTCAGTCAAAACCACTCTTACATTTCCTAAATTATCCTTTAAAAAATAATCAAAGGCAAATGAATTCGTTTGTACATTCCATCTTATCCTTCCTTCTTCATGACTGATAAATTGAAGTGTATCATTTTCATAAACAGCACCGCCGATATACAAAATTGTTTTTAACGGCTTGCCTGTTTCATTCACTACTTTTTTTAATTTATTTCCTGCGGCATCATACGTGTAAGTAATAGTCCCCCGCGTTGTTGTTCCATCATCGTTCTTAACAGTAATTACTTCAGGAAGATTCAAATAATTGTATGTGATTACTCCTCCCGAAGTCAGGTCAATTCCGGTGTTGCCATTCATCCGCTTATTAAGATCGGTTATGAGATTTCCATTTTTATCATAGCCATAATCTGTGGATGTTGTGTTCTTATCAGTAAAGTCACCTAACTTATTGTCTGTGGTAATTGCATCTGTTACAGCTTGAAGTTTATTAGTATTGGTGAAATAAGAATAACTCAACTTGTCTATAAACTCGCTTCCGGTTATTTTCCATCCCTTTTGCCACATTTCAAGAATATTGCCATTAGCATCATATTTCATTGTGCTCCCGGTAGCCGGGTCGCCTCCCGTACTAAAGTCAATTCCTGCGCTGGTATTAAAACTGCTCGAAGTGTATTGCGTAAAATCGGCCTTTAAAATTCTGTTTGCTGCATCATAGGTAAAATCATATTTTCTTTTTTCACCATCACCTTTGCTTTTCCACACCATGCCTTCAATATTGCCGTTGTATTGTGGGTTGGAGTAGGTTTGATTGCTGATAATACCATTGTTTGCTTTATCATAACCAAGGTCAAAGCCAAACCAGTTGTTATTATTGGCATCTTTTGCGTAATCGCGATTTACACCCAACATCCATCCGCGAATGTTGTAGTCATAGTTACAAGTTTCCAATCCTGCTCCGCTGTTATAACCTGGAGCTAATTTCTTTTTCCTTAACTGACCAAGAGCATCGTATTCATTGCGGACCGTTTCTACTTCTATTCCCCCATACCATGTACTATTGAAATAACTAAGCGGTTTCTTTTTTATGCTTATCAATCTTTCTAAATCGTCATACTCAATCGTATTCACTACATAATCGTTCCGGTTAGTTGAAAGAATTTTTGCACTGGCTAATACTTGCTTTAAAATTTTACCCGAAAAGCTATACTGATTATGGACTAAATCCACTTGACCAGTTATATTATAACTTATCGTTTGTATCACTCTGCCTTTGTCATCATAATAGTTAACGCTATATAAATATTGAGTTGTCCCCAAAACTTTTACTTTTCCGCCTGTAACCATTCCTTTGGTATTAAAACTTTGTGTTAAGGGTTGTGGGTAGGGATAAGTTGTGTTACTTGGGGTAAGAAAATTAGGATCATGTTCCGTGCTTCTGTTTGCGGAAAACGGATTGCCATTGAAGGCTAGCCAATCGTAATTATCATAAAATGTTCGGGTAAGTTCTTCCCAATAAGTTGTCGAAGGAGTAGTTGAACTGGTAAATGGATAAGCAATACTGGAATAAGCATCAGCAAGATGTTGAGCGAATGTTTTATTGGTATTAGTGTTTAGCAGTAAGCCAGTTTGTTCTGGGCGATTTAATTCGTCATAAAGAGTAACCATCCATTGGTTTGCACTGCGAAGGTTGCCATCCTGAGACATGACCAGCCGATCTCTTGCATCATAAATCATATATACTTCAGCAGCACCTGGCACTTTTTTCATAATCATTCTATTCCTTGCATCATATTCATAGCGAAAACATTGCTCAGCCAAGATGGTCGCATCCGTTAGCGACCATGTAGGGCTAATTGATTCAACTCCCTTTGGTTGTATAACACAGCGTAGATTATTGAGATCATCATAGATGTAGTAAGAGCATAGCCATCCAGCATATCCTGCACCTGTGCCATCATCTGCCGTAGCTGTTAGCTGCACTTTTTTTAAAATCACTTGCCCGTCTTCATCTTCAAATTCTATTACTTGCTTTCCATGTTCATCAACTGTAACAGTTTTGTCCAGAGTGCCTGCTGCGTAAACTGAAGATGTGGCATAGCTTCCAAAACCTCCCGGGTTATCAGTAACATTCCATACTCTTACAGTATCCTTTGCAGTATTGAGCCAGTATTTTATTTCACTTCCTCTGTTGCTTCCAATCCAACTATTTCCAGAAGCCAATGTTTTTTCTGTTCTGCTCAAAGGTGAATTTTCAAATACCGTTTGCCCATAAAAAAAGGTTTCACCTTGCCCTTTAATTGGATTTACGGTATTTGCATTGTCATAGAAAGCTGCCTGCTGCTGAAAAGGATTTAACTTGAATATGCCGTCACTAATATGAGTATTGCCATTGGTATTGTTAGCAGCAAATGTCAAGTATTTGAATTGCTCTCTGCCGAACGAATCATACTCCACTGAATTTACCATATCTACTGCGCTGTTGCCGGTAATTAACGAACCTTGTTTTATGATTGTTTGCAATGATCGTCCTAAGCCATCAGTATATAGAGTTGTCATTCTCGACTGCTGCAAAGAATTACTAGTAGTGATATTATTAGGATTTACTTCCGACTTCACGGCATCCCAAGTACGGACGTAATTAATGGGCGATGAACTACCATAAGCAGCGGGAACACTTCTAGGCGCTTGTGCAGAAATGGAAACTGTTTGGATTATCGTCGCAACAGTTACTAAAATTTTCTGAGTAATAAAACAATTGCGCATACTTTGAGTTTTGTCTTAGATATTTTAATTACCTGAAGCAAGAGGTTGTTTTGTAGTACCATAGTGCGAATTCATACGGCGCAAAATCATTTGAGTATATTTTTCAAAAAGAGCATCTCCAAGCACTCGCTTAATACCATTATTTGTGTCATCCCTTAACTTTTGGAGCTGAATTTGTTTTTCTTGCAGAGAGATCGAAGAATCCGCCCTTATTGTTTCTGACTTTAAAAAATAGGATTGTCGAATAGAAAATATCTGTGTGACTGCTTGATCGGAAATCCTCAGAGAATCTTTCATTAGTTTTCGTTGGCCATCATCAGCTTGTTGTTTTTCTGTCAATTGTTGGCTCTTGCCGACTGCAGATAACATCATTAAGATTAAGATAGCGACAACGTTAGAAGTTAGTCTCATAGAAAAAGTTTTTAATTGACAATAATGTAACCAGACCCTGGTTCTAAGTAAAAGTCGTACCACCAACAGTGAGCCCCTCCATCATCCCATGACATCAACTGGCTTCCCAACGACACAGATGAGCCGTTGCACGTTTGATTATAGTACGTGTTAGTAACTTCTGAAGTGCACAATGTCTTTTGCTTCCGATAATTGACGGATAAGCCGCTTACACTCACTGGAACAGTGCAGGCTTCATTACTGTAAAATTTGATCCAAACAGTAGCATATATCTGAGTTACATCATAATACCAATCGGTATATTCAATTCGTGCATAAACAGGCAATGGACATGCGCTAGTGTTATAACCATTCGATACCCATCTTGTACTGTTGTATGTTGCTGAACAACTTTCATTATCTCTTTCTTCTCTCTCCTGGTACCCAGTATTATTGTTATTGGCATCTTGCACACAACGATAATTACCTGTGCTTTGCCAATTGGCTGGTTTAGGACATGAGCTACAATTTGTTCCATTTGATACCCACCGTAATTGATTATAAGTCGCAGAGCAGCTTTCATTATCCCTTTCTTCCCTTTCTTGCTCTCCTGTATTATTTCCGCCATTTTGAACACATCTATAGTTTCCAGTGGATTGCCAATTAGCAGGCTTGGGGCAGGTTGCGCAATTTGTTCCAATTACAATCCACCTTGTTGTATTGTAAGTAGTCGAACAAGGATTAATGTCAATTTGTTCTCTTTCCTGCTCACCAGTATATGCTCCGTTAACCAGTTTACATCGAATAGCTGTCGCTGTGTTTTGCCAGTCAGCTTGGGGCACACACGATCCGCTTACCCCTGCATCCACCCATTGTAATTGCCCATAGGTTGGACTTTCGGGATTGGCATCCTGTTGTTCATTTTGAATAATGTTGCTTATATAATTACTGTTTGAAGGGCAAAGCTTACATCTTGTTTGTCCAGTGTTCTGCCAATTGGGGGTAACGTTTATTGCGCAATTCTCCTCTTGGCCAGCATAATTGTAACAATATTTTTTTAAGATATTTCTGTTTTCATCCCGTATCAAGATCAATCTTCCAAAAGCATCGTAAGTGTAAACCCGCATGTGATTATTGTCATCACATTGAGAAGTCATTCCGATTAATGGATCATAGGTATAAGATTTCATTTGGGAAGCTGATGGGCGTAATCGGATGTCATCAAACCAGACGATGCCTCCTCCATTGTTATCAATACGGATATTTAACTTCGTGATGTTTGCAGGGACTGTGTATTCTCCTTCAACATATACCCATTTGTTGGTTTCATAGACAACTACCGAAGAAACGTAGGTAAAATAGTTTTGTTCCGTAGCGGTTTTCATGAACAAAAATATTTCTGCACTTGGCCCATTAGTGAATATCCACCCAGAGTATTTAAATTTAGTTGCCTGCGTAAGTGATATATTAAGCCACTGTTTGCTGTGAAATACAAGTTCTCCGCCGTCTGGCTTACTAATCTTTCCTGAATATTTTCCAGAGTGAGCCTTTGCATCGTCATAGGATACTCCATCCCAAGTGTTAGGTTGTTCATAAGAATCAAAGAAAATCTCATTGCTATTAGCATTAGTAGCTTCAGCAATTGGAAGTGTCTTATTATACCCCCAGATATAGGAAAGCTTAACATCGTTTTCCTTGCTCAATTCTAACGGGTTGCCTAATGAGTCATATTTATGAAATCTTATCCGAGTTTCGATTGGGTTGTTGAATGTTTGTGTTTGAACAGTTTGGGGTTTGATCACAATTGGATCAGCCGTGGATTGGGAATAGCTAAAATCATAATAGTTAGTTTTTGTTTGGAACTTTTGATTGTTATTGATAAAATTTGTTGATACTACAACCGGAGATAATATGTTTAAGGATATCATTCTTTGATAGGGCTGACTGGCGAAATCGGTTGGGTATTGTTTTTCTTCCTTTGTTAATTGCCCCTTACTATTTACTGTTTCTGTTTTAAAGGGTAAAATGTTTGCTGGTGAATTGTAGAAGTAAACAACTTTTGAATTCTTCACATTTCCATTACCATCAAAATCTTTTGTTACGCTTGAATCTTGTTGTACCCAACCCGACTGATAGAAATATTGATTTACATTATATTGATCAATTTGGTCTTGGGTGACGGGGTTCGTCGGTGATAGAAGAGATTCCCATTTTTTTTGCGCTACAACTCCGAGCTGAAGATTATTAACTGCAGTATCCAGATGGTAATAATTTCTGATCTCTTTGACCAACTGAAATTCACTGTTAAAATAGCGAGTGGAAAGTTCATTGCCGTTATACCATGTATTTGTATTGCTTGGATACTGGATGTAGTCGTCGCCGATGACATTTTGAGACCAATCAAAAGGTTCAGCCTCGTAGGTATGTTCAATAAAACCATTTTTAAAAGTAGAATCATCACTTTCAATAACAGCGGTATAAGCATACACATTGTTATCATAGGTATATTGATAAGCATTTGTGTTAGAGGTCAGCACATCACTCTCCCAGATATTATATCCACCCCCAGTTCCCTCAGGGCAAGCCCGACGTGAATAAGAAGTGGTGAGATATTTTATATCTGTTAGTGTGATACCTGAAGTATTTCCAAAATTTTCAATGGAAGAATATTTATAAAATTTGTAGCCATTTATATTAGTAACCCCGTTTTTGGATTGAATATACTTCACTCGTACTCCGGGAGCATGTCTTTCTAATGAATTAAAATGAACTTGAGTGCTAGTGTCATAATAACTAAGCTCAGCCAAACCATAAGAATAATCTCCATATACTTTAATTTTTAAAATATAGGTGTTTCCAGCTTCTAAAGGAACATCTGCGGTAAATGTTGTATAATCTGTCAGACGATGAAAGAAAATTGCCGGACCACCAGAAGTAACATTGTACACATAAACCTCAGCAATTTTATCGTGACCCAAGTCTGGCGGTGAGCAAACCGTGCATGAAGGACTGATGTCGGTACTCAGTGAAAGGTGTCCATTTTGATCTCGGCCAGGAATTATTAACGCGCTGCTATTAAGTACGGCCGTATTTTGCCCCACACCTTGTGCTTCTGCAGTGGCTGTAACTGAGTTTGGGTTGCCGGTGCTAGTTTCCCAATAAATATTAGGCTCATAAACAATTGTATCAAAGCCTCCGGTCGGATATTTCATTTTGGTAAGCAACCCTACCATTGCAGCATATCCATTGGGTTCTCGGTTTGCATTTACATAGGCGACGGAAGTGACCCCATAACCAGAAGGAAGCAACGTTTGATTTAAAATTGCACCGTTCGAATATCCATAGTGATCCTGCGCATAAGTCAGTCTGGGGGGTAAGTCATTTATATTTAGATAACTAAATTGATGCCTTAGAGTATCTGTTCCGCTCCCGTCAATTTCTTGCAATTCCTGTAGGAAGAATCGTTTATTATATTCTGACATTGAATTAGCATAACCTTGCCCATAAGAAGTGGGGTCATAATAAATAAATTTGAATTTTTTAGTATAGCCGTTGATTATGGAAACTTGTACTAATCTCTTATCACTCCCATTATCTGGCCTGTTTTCATAAACGAAGGAAAGGTGAATATCGTTTGAAGTATTTATGCTGTCCAACAGAAGGCTATTGTATCGGACGTCGGAGTAGCTCTCCGTAAAAGTCTCCCCACTGTTGGGGCAAGGCTCAATGGTACCACACTCATCGTGACTAGGACAACCTTTGGGTTTAGAAATTGTATTAATTAAGCCAGTGATTTGCCTAGTGGGTATAACCGAGTAATGAAAATTAATTGAATCTCCATTTAATAATTTTATTTTCCTTAGAAAAAACCCAGTATTTATTTGCAGAAAGCCACTCAATTGACCTCCAACAGTATGATTGGTCGTAACTTCAACAGCGCCAGCGCCACCAAAATAATAACGTATCCCCTCTGTATTTGTAACAATTATTTCATTGAATGGATTAAGTCCATTCATTTGAATTTTTAAATTGCTGTAAGGGATAAGAACGGGTTGATTGTTATTATCTAAAATAAATTTTCCACTTACTCCAGGTGCGCTTATTCTAAATTCATCGGGCTCTGCGTCGTAATTTTGGGTTTCAATAAGAGTGGAATAATAGCTTATTGATTGGTAATCTGCTGACAATTGAAAATTTGGCAAATACCTGGTGGTTTGATCATCCGGCTTGCCATTAACGACTCTAGTAATTACTCCTCCTGTATTCAAACTCCAACTCATTCCAACACGCGATGGTATTTCATCAACTTTAAATCCATTGCTGGCATAATTGAGAGTAATAGGCAATGTAAAATCTCCAACCTTAATATCACACAAGGATATGCTTGCTTGTGAACCCCCATTGTAAAGGCCAGCGGTGAGTTGACCGTTCTTAACAATAGAAGCTGCTTCAGGCGTGGGTGGTAAGATGCTAGGCAATTTTAAGGCTGAAGGACTAAAAGTTTGCGATTTAAGCTGACCGCAAACAAAGAAAAAAGCAATGAAGAACAGTAGCTTATTTTTCATTTTCTCATGTGAATTTGAAAGAGTTATTTAACTGAATATCCGATTCGAAATACAAATGGTTGCGACCTGGGTAATTGCTGATAACTCAGAAAATCCCACAGCAACTGCAACTTTGTTTTCTTAAAAAATTTTGTTTTCACTGAGATCACTTTACTCAATCCCACTAGGCCACTTTGCTGCCACGCATCTAAATCATGCAATTGAGCAATGCGGTTGAATGCAGCCTTGTGGTTCATTTCATATCCTCCACTGATCCAGAAGCTTCCCTTTAGCTTCCAATCAACGTAGCTGCGAAGCCCTGCGCCTTCTGAGGAGAATTGAATATTGTTCCATCCGCGACCCAGGCCAATTGAATAATTTCCACCGATTCCTAATACACTTTTGTCATTTAACTTATAGCCAATAAAAAGGCCTATATCAGTGTGAACAGGATAGTAATTTGTTGCTTTTTGCGTTTGAATATTTGTTCCATACTCAAGTCTCCTAAAAAATGATTTTGTCTTTTGACTTGAGGGCTTAAAACCTTCCGGCATAATGTCATCACTATTTCCTCCGCCAAATTGCGTGATCTTGTTTTTTAGTTGATTTAACTGCGATTGTGCCTGCTGAATATTTGTTGAAAATTGCGATTGTGCATTTGGCCCGCCTGAAGCAATCTGATTTTGAATAAGTGAATTAACTTGTGTCCTCGTTTGCAATCCGGCAAGCTAGCGACGTAAGATGGGTCAGTGGGATCGCCCGGCATCCTGAATAGTGAGGCAAGCAGCGAATTTTTCTTTAAGAAATCTTGGAAAACTTTTGTTTTACTTAAAAGCTCAATGGCCTTTTTTTCTATCTTTCTTGAATCATTCAGTATGGATTTGTATTCCTTTAGTTGCTCTTGGTAGTAAAAAATTTCCTTATTATATTTTTTTAACTCTTTTACCAATCCTAGTTGCTCAAGCTGATATTTTAATTGCTCCCTTCTTTCCCGAATAAACTTTTTGATCTCCTCGGCCTGCTGCATTTTGCCTTCGAATGATTCAATTCTTGAGAGAGCATCTTTGATATTTTTCGTCGTCCCATTCTGATCTAAAAATTTGAAAGCCGTTTTTAAAGTATCTAAATGAGGAATATATTGCCGGGCAGTATTATGCAATACAGAAGTCGGGTTCTTTAATTGGTCTTGTAAAGATTTGTATTTGGTTTCAATTTCTGCAAGCTTAGCCTTGGCGAGTAGCGAATCTTTTGTTTCGAGTTGTCTTTCCCAAATCCTTTTTTCTTGTTTTTCTAACTGGCGTAAGGTCTTTTCCGATTTGGCAATGATTCTATTTTCAAGTTTACATACTTTCTTTTCTACTATTGCTGATAATTTTTGGGGATCAATGCGGGCGAGTAGTGAATCGATAGCTGATTGCGAATGTGAGGTAACAGCAATGGAAAATAATGCAATGATTAAGACAAACAATTTGCGCAGTGAGATTTGGTTTCTTCTGGTGGCACTCGTGTGCATACCGAATTTTTAGGGGGTTTATGGCTTCACAGTAGTACGCCATCCACTTCATTCCTAAATTGTTTTAAGAGAGTATCGAATTAGCGAGGTAGGGTGTTTGAGAATTAATAGATATAAATCTAAACGATCTTGTTTCTTTTTCCAATACCACTAAGTGGTATTCATGTAAACTTAACATTCATTCAATTTGCAAAATTATTTTCAACTTTGATTCTCAAAAATTGATGCCAGTCAGTGTGTATCATGATTTCCGTCATTAGATGCTTCTTTACTTTTATTCCATAATGATTGTGCTAAATTCTATCAATCTCAATTTTAAAAAAACGTTTTTTCGCGGTGAGTTTATGTGAAAAATACGGTTGTTGGGGGAACTGAATTTAATGGTTTGACGATTACCGGGCAGTGGACTAGTGATTATAGCTGCGCTATGCTCGCCGAAAAGG
>DASYQS010000011.1:0-115024 GCA_036005185.1 Chitinophagaceae bacterium
TTTGGCACCTCGATGTCGGTTCGTCACATCCTGGGGCTGGAGAAGGTCCCAAGGGTTCGGCTGTTCGCCGATTAAAGTGGCACGTGAACTGGGTTCAGAACGTCGCAAGACAGTTCGGTCCCTATCTGTGGTGGGCGTCAGGAGATTGCGAGGACATGACCTTAGTACGAGAGGACCGGGTCGTACACACCGCTGGTGTATCAGTTGTGCCGCCAGGTGCAATGCTGAGTAGCTATGTGTGGCCAGGATAAACGCTGAAAGCATCTAAGCGTGAAACCTTCCTCAAGATGAGTCTCCTTTTAAGGGCCGTCAAAGACTATGACGTTGATAGGCTATAGGTGTAAAGATGGTAACATCAAAGCCGAGTAGTACTAATTGCCCGTACGCTTTAATTTTTTTTATTAATACTCCCTAACTTTTCCCGATATGTCAACTTATTAATGATGAATTCTGAATGTTCATTCTAAATTCCGAATTCTAAATTTCTTATGGTGGTTTTACCGAGGGTGTTCACCTCTTCCCATACCGAACAGAGAAGTTAAGCCCCTCATGGCCGATGGTACTGCACCACAATGCGGGAGAGTAGGTAGCTGCCATATTTATTGAGCCTCGTAGTTTACTGCGAGGCTTTTTTGTTGGAAAGTGAAAATTGATCATTGCGAATTTTTTTGATATTCTCATTTTGAAAACTGTATCCGACTGCAATGATTTTGATGCATGTCATGAGTTACGATTTTTTAAATGGTAATGAATTTACCATTTGCCCTTGTACGGCCTTGTATAATGCCTGCACCCACAGAAAATCTGAAATAGGTACCACTATAAATATTGCTTTTTCCGATAGCCAGCAAAAATGCGTTTAATGAAGAATAGGAAAAGGTCCCGTAAAGTGATTTTTGTGTACTGTCGACGACAGCATAGTTTGTTCCGAAAAAATTTTCAAATATAGATACTGAGGAAGCCTGCAAGCTCATGGCAGAAGAATAAGAAGGAGTTTGTGGCGTGTTAAAAAACAGAGCTCCATGTGCTATAGCCATCACACTCCTGATATAGGTAATCGGCCTTAGCAATAATAATCTTTCGTCAGAAATTTATCAGTCAAATACTATTGGTATTCAATAAAAATATCTGATGCATATTTTACTTCAAAAGGAGCCGTTGCAATTACTTGTAGCTGCCCAGGTATTGCAGTGTACGATAAATGGATAGTATCCTGTTGCAGAAAATCATAAAAGGCTAAGGGGATTCTTTCAAAAGTGGTCATCTCAGTCCAAACGGCTACATGAACGTTTATACCTTTATTGATTTCTACTGCAGTTAACCTCCATGTATCTAAATGTATTTCATAGCCTCTTGAAGTTTTCTGCCATGGGTAGCCCCAAAAATAATCTCTGTTGCCGTGAATGATTAACCCAGATGATGAGGAGGATGTTACTGTAGGAGGCACTACACCCGATGTTCCTCTACTAACATTTACATCCTTATCGCAGGAAATAACCGTTATAAGTAAAACAGTCAGCCAACTAATGAATTGCAATCGAATTTTCATGGTTTTTATTTTTAATTTTTTTTCATTTGGGGGCAAAAGTTGAGTTTTTCCTGCCATCGTCAAAAATTTATCTGTAAACATTTACTGTATTAGTTCCTGTTGATCCAATTGGAAAACTTGGCATCACACTAGATGGTAGTAGATTCGTAACGCCAATAATCACAGCTTCCGGATGACCGGATTGTCCAGTCAGTCTCATTTTATGCTGAAATTCCAGCCTGCCGCCTTTGGGATAATTGGGACTTAACATATACTTTCCTGTTGCCAGCACGATTGTACCGTTGGAGTTCTCAGGATCGTTAATAACGGCATAAAGCTGATCAAGGTTGCTAACATAAATTTTTTTTGATTCCTCCGGTCTGTTATTGTTAGTCGAATTAGATTCATAGAACTCTGTTGAGTGAATTCATTGCCGAGATACAGGCGAGGGAATATATATTTATGGTCTGAATGCGATGCCATTTGGATTTAATGGAGGATATTATTCGTTAGCATTGAGAAGTGAAAAAGTTTTGAAAGACTATCGGATAATTTTTAAGAAAAAAATCAAAAGCATTCCCTGCATATTTACTTTAAAACCCAGCCAAAGGTACAGATTAGCCCTTTTTATGAAGCGAATCATTAAATTGGAAAGCTTTTTGTTTTCAAATATGTGTGGACATAGAATTTTGAGGTGATCGGGTTTGCAAAAAATTTCTGTTATGAAATTCAAGACTTTTTTTACGATTACCACCATTTGCTTTTTTATAATTGGATGCAAATCTAAAAAGGCAATGGACTATAACGATATGGTTGTAAAAAAACAAAAAAGTCTGGCAATGAGCATGGATGAAGCGGAACCAAAGTTGAAAAAATATTTTGCATCTTATGAGTACGACAGTATAGTTGGTGTTAGCAGTAGAATGGAAGCAAAAATAGACGCTATAATGCAGGAAATTAAAAACAAGCCTGCACCAAAGGTGAAGCAGGGTGAAAATTTTAAGAAAGCAGCGCTCAATTATTTTGATTACATGAAAAGTATTTATACCAGCTATAAAAATTATGGATCCCAAACCACGCCTGAAGGCAGAATGTTTCAGTTGCAAATAATGTCAATGGTAACCAGGCAAGAGGATAAAATGATTGCCGACATGCAACAAGCTCAAAGAATATTTGCAAAGGATAATGGTTTTAAAATTAAGTCATCAAAGCAAAAACAAAGTGGTTCTTTAACAGCAAGTCCCCCTAATCAATAACTTTCTTCAAAAGACAGCAGGTCTAAAATTAAATCTTCATCTATTCTTAATTTTTAGAAGTTAATTTTGTATTGCTTTTTCTTTTGCTTGCTCTATTCGTTTATTAGTTAGTCCCAACTTTTACTTTTCAATATGAAACGCAAAGAAAGAATTATTATCCTTCTGCTGGCATGTATCAACTTCACGCATATCCTTGATTTTATGATCATGATGCCGCTAGGTAACTACCTCATGCCTTTTTTTAAAATTTCACCAAAGCAATTCAGCTTTCTTGTAGGAGCTTATACCTTCAGCGCTGCGATCTCAGGATTTGCTGCTGCATTTTTTGTTGATAGGTATGACAGAAAAAAAGTCTTGCTATTTGGCTATATAGGGTTTTTATTAGGAACATTCGCTTGCGGGTTTGCGCCTAGTTACGAACTGCTTTTATCGGCAAGGGTTCTCGCTGGGATTTTCGGAGGGCTTATTGCTGCACAGGTCTTGTCGATAATCTCTGATATTTTTGGATACGAACGCCGAGGTGCTGCCATGGGTGCAGTTATGAGCTCCTTTGCTGTTGCTTCTACAATCGGTGTTCCCTTTGCTTTATACCTAGCAAATATTTTCAGTTGGCATGCACCTTTTATTTTGGTAGGACTGATGGGCATTGTCATTGTTCCGCTCGTAATAAAATTTATTCCGGACATAACTGCTCATTTGCAAAATCAAAATGAAAAGGCTCATCGTTTCCAGGCTTTGTTCAATGTGATGGACAGCCGTGAACAGCGATTGGCATTGTTGTTTTCTTGTCTTGTTATGATGGGGCATTTTCTTATCATTCCATTTATTAATCCATACCTTGAATTCAACAAAGGTTTTTCAAGGAATCTTACGCCTATCATCTATTTGTTTGGAGGAATTGCTTCTTTTTTTTCAGCCATTGTGCTTGGAAGGTTTTCTGATAAAGTAGGTAAACTTCGAGTTTTTTCTTATTCTATTCTTTTTTCTTTTTTTATGGTTTGGATCATTACAAATATGCCTGCCATTCCCTTTTCAATAGTGCTGGTTTTATTTGCATTATGGTTTACTGTTGCAACGAGCCGCGCGGTAACTGCACAAGCTATGATCAGCAATGTTGTTCACGCAGATCAGCGTGGAAGCTTTATGAGCTTCAATAGCAGTGTGCAGCAACTAGGCACCGCACTTGCTTCTGTTGTGTCAGGTTTTGTAGTGGTAAAAAATAGTGGTGGGAAGTTACTTCGCTATGATTGGGTGGGCTATATTTCAATCATTGTTTTATTATTAGCACTTATACTAGGAAGATATTTGTTCACCGATATGGAGAAAAAAGCCGAGCCTAATTTACAACTCTAAAAACCGGATACCTCAAATAATCAGGTTCAAAATAAGGAGAGTTTTTATAAATAAAATTTAATTGAGCTCGCCAGCTTTTGGCAAAAGCAGTATCCATGCTTCGCTGTTGCTCAAGTCTCGATTGTAAATCAGGATGTTTTTTTAAATAATCTGAAGCGATATCGTCAAATGCGTAATCAGAAAATCCTTCTTTTTGTCCCAATATGGCGTCAAAAAAATTCCACGCAAAATAAGAGTCTTCTGCTTGCGGTTCAAGTGTTTCAATTAAAAAACGATTTGCGGTTTGATTCATCGGTATGTACCAATCGCCTTTTCTAAATTTTAAATTTTGTTTTGTCGTGCTGATTTTTACCTCACTATTTAAATGATGCATTTCATATTGCCGTTGCGATGTTTTGTAATCATCAATATGGTATGCTTCCACTTCAATGATTGTATCGCTTTTTAATGGCCGCATTTCAACTTTATTTAGTTTCAGCAGATCGATCACTCGCCACCATCCTTGTGGAATAATATAGGCGATGGGTTTTTTTATAAATTCCTTCGGCGGAAAATAATTGAAAATTTTTACGCGTTTTTCAAATGGCTTCGTTCTGTCATAATATAATTTGGTATAGAGGTTTGAAATTCCGCTTGGTCTATGGTCAGCTTCATAACCTTTATAGGTGATCTCTTTCCATTGTGAACGATCCAATTGCCAGCTTATAGGGAATTCAACCGTTGATTTTACTGATTGCTTTGTTTGATTGCGCAGGTCTCTAATTTCATCACTGTGAGTACTTGTAAATTCAATAAAACACTGCATTAATGCATAGGTTGATCTTACTCTTTGTTCATAAGGTTTAAGCATGTGCGTTTCAGGTACAAATGCAAACGTGTGCCAGAGGGTTGCAAATCCGCTGCTGTATCTTGGACTATCCCAATATCCCGGCCAGCCATTTTCAGGAGTATCACCAAAATGGTTAACATAAGGAACCAAATCATACCGCTTTTCTTTCATCAGCGTATATAATGCAGGCTCAAATTCTTTGTCTAAATATTCTCCCATAATCCCACCCAGCTTATTATGTTGCGATGTAAGCAAGGTCATGATATGCTGATAATCCGCTCCGTCGCTTACATGATTGTCAACAAAAACATCGGGATCAGTTAGATGAAAAATTTCAGTAAAAGCCCTTGCATCCTTCGAATCGCATTTAATAAAATCTCTATTAAGATCAAGGTTCTGAGAATTGCCGCGAAATCCTTTTTCAACAGGCCCATTCTGATCTATTCTGTAGTTGACACTGCGATTTAAACAGCCACTGATATTATATACAGGAATGATAGCCAACACAACATTTGAAGGCAATTTATATTTGTTTATAGAAATATCTCTGGCAAGCAGCATGCTTGCATCTATACCATCGGGCTCTCCGGGATGAATGCCATTATTGATAAGAATAATCCTTTTATTCTTTTTTCTCAAACTCTCAAAGCCGAAATCTTTATCAGCAGAAACAACAGCGAGATGCAAGGGTAAACCAGCGTCAGTGGTTCCCATGGTCAACAGTTTTACGTAATCAGATTGCCTATCCAGTTTTTGCCACCAATCAATGATCTCTCTGTAAGTTGGAGTTTCTTTTCCGTTAGTTTGTTCAAATTTTGTAGTAATGGTTTGACAAAAAGCAACTTGGCTTGAAAGAAAAAGAGAGACGGCTAAAATTTTTTTCATATTGTCCAATTGATGATAAAAATATCACTTAACGTTTATACAAACTAAAAGGCATCCGTCAATTGACCGATGCCTTTATTAATGTATGGTGCAGCTTCTTATTTTGATACCTTCTTAGTCAGCTTACTTTTCAGGTTGGATGCTTTATTTTTATGGATAATACCACGTTTAGCCAGTTTGTCGATCATGCTCACAATCTCAGGCAGCTTATCTGCAGCCTCTTTACCGGTTGCTGCCCTCAAATCCCGGATAGCATTACGGGTTGTTTTTCCGTAAAATTTATTTCTTTCGCGGCGCTTGGTAGCCTGACGAACGTCTTTTTTGGTAGCACTGTGATTAGCCATGCTTGTTGAAAATTTAGGACGGCAAAGGTAAGGGAAAGATTTTAGTTTTGACCGCATATTTAAGATTTTTTCGGTTGCTGCGGCTATATTTTACATACCTATTGTGGTGCTGTTTTCTGACTAGGAGGGTCTTAAACCCATTAGTTTTTAAACCATAAAATCGTAAAACGTTACAATAAACGATATTTGTAGTTCGGAAGATTTTAGTCAAAATGAAAGATTTTTCTTATATCACCAATTCATCCCCGGCATTTATTGAAAGCCTGTACCAGGATTTTGTGAAAGATCCGAGCAATGTGGACCCAGAATTCAGAAGATTTTTTGAGGGATTCGATTTTGCGATCAGCAGTTTTAAGCCACAAACAAATGGCGCTCCCACTGGGAAAAAAGAAACTACAGTTGCACCTGCAGAAGGCCAAACTGATTGGATGAAGGAGATACAAGTGTACCGGATGATACTTGGCTATCGCAACAAAGGTCATTTGATCGCTAAAACAAATCCAATTAGGGAACGAAAAGACAGAGGGGCCAACCTTGATCTAAGTTTTTTTGGATTCACTGAAAATGATCTGGATAATACATTTTATGCAGGCAATCTTATTGGCCTAGGAAAAACTAGCTTACGTAACATCATTCAATATCTCAAAAATTGTTACGCGTCCAATGTAGGTATTGAATTCAAATACATCAGCGATCAAAAAAAGGTTGATTTCCTTACGATGGAAATGGAAAAGAATTTTTTAAATCCTTTGCCTCTTGAAAAAAAGAAACGAATACTTGAAAAGCTTAATCAAGGGGTGATCTTTGAAAAATTTCTTCATACAAAATACGTTGGGCAGAAGAGATTTTCATTGGAAGGTGGTGAAACCACAATTCCCGCAATGGATGCTATTATTAATCTGGCAACCGATAACGATGTGCAGGAAGTGATCATGGGCATGGCTCATCGCGGCAGGTTAAATATTCTAGCAAATATCATGGGTAAAACGTATGAGCAAATTTTTAGTGAATTTGAAGGAAGCGCTATTCCTGATCAAACCATGGGAACTGGTGATGTAAAATACCATTTGGGTTTTAGCAGTGAAATTGAAACTCCCAGCCACAAAAAAGTTTATTTGAAGTTAACTCCTAATCCTTCACATCTTGAGGCTGTGGATCCCGTAGTTATCGGTTTCGCCAGGGCTAAGGCAGATGTGATGTATAAATCTGATTTCGATAAAATACTTCCGATCCTTATTCATGGTGATGCATCCATTGCCGGGCAAGGAATTGTGTATGAAGTAACTCAAATGAGCAAGTTGAAAGGTTATTACACGGGTGGCACGATTCACTTTGTGATTAACAACCAAATTGGCTTTACTACTGATTTTGATGATGCAAGAAGCTCGGATTACTGCACTTCATTGGCAGCAGCCATCCAAGCTCCTGTATTCCATGTAAATGGTGACGACCCTGAAGCCGTTGTGAAATGTGCAGAGATAGCAACACGATACCGGCAAGAGTTTAATTCGGATATTTTCATTGATATGGTATGCTATCGGCGACACGGGCATAATGAAGGGGATGATCCAAAGTTCACACAACCACATTTGTATGAAATTATCGGTAAACATCCCAATCCGCGGGAAGTTTATGTAAAACATTTACTGGAAAATGGCGAGGCCGACGCTCAGGAGCTCGCCAAAGAAATGGAAAAAAAGTTTTGGACCGATTTGCAAGAACGTTTGGATGAAGTAAAACAACATCCATTGCCTTATACTTATCAAAAAGCGGAGCAATGGTGGAGAAGTTTAAGGAGAGCAACTGCTGAAGATTTTGACCAATCTCCTGTGACTGCTATCAGTGAGGAGAATTTCAGAAATATTTTTAACGCAATAATGAAATGGCCTGAAGATTTTAAGCCACTAAGAAAAGTTGAAAAAATTTTACAGGACAAAATAAAATTGTTTGAAACAGAGACAAAGGTTGATTGGGCAACGGCAGAACTGATGGCATACGGAAGTTTACTAATAGATGGTAAGGATGTAAGGATGAGTGGTCAGGATGTAAAACGTGGCACTTTCTCGCATCGACATGCCGTGCTTAGAGATGAGAATACGGATAAAAGTTACAATCGATTAAGTAATATTCCTCATGCTACGGGCAAATTCAAGATTTACAATTCATTGCTGAGTGAATACGGCGTATTAGGTTTCGAATATGGCTATGCCTTGGCAAATCCAAACGCTTTAGTGTTATGGGAGGCTCAGTTTGGTGATTTTTGTAATGGTGCACAAACGGTAATTGATCAGTTTATTGCCGGGGCTGAGCAAAAATGGAACCGTATGAATGGCATTGTTATGTTGTTGCCTCATGGTTATGAGGGTCAAGGCCCTGAACATAGCAGTGCAAGAATGGAAAGATTTCTTCAGATGTGTGCCGAGCTGAATATGGTAGTAACGAATGTTACTGCGGCAGCCAATTTCTTTCATGTATTGAGAAGACAATTAACATGGCCATTTCGCAAGCCGTTAATTAATTTTTCGCCGAAAGCAAATTTGAGACATCCGGGAAGCTATTCGCGAATGGAAGAATTTTTAAATGGCGGATTCGAAGAATTGATTGAAGATAATTTTATTGAAGATGCTGCACAGGTGAGAAAGGTTTTATTATGCAGCGGTAAAATTTATTTTGAGCTTGCAGAAAGACAGCAGAAAGAAAACAGAAAAGATATTGCCATTGTCAGGCTCGAGCAAATATATCCATTGCCATATAAGCAGCTAGAAGCCATGTATAAAAAATATAACCGGGCTACTTGGTTCTGGGTTCAGGAAGAGCCACTAAATATGGGAGCTGCAAGTTTCTTACAGATGAATTTGAAGAGCTTGAATTATGGTGTCATTAGCAGACAGCCCAGCGCATCAACGGCGACCGGTTATAACAAGATCCACCAGCAAGAACAAAATGAAATTATCGAAACAGCATTCACTATATAGCACGAATACTCTAATTGGCGCGAATTAGCGCTAATTAGTTTTTTCATAGAATAATTAGCGTATTATGATAGACATTAAAGTTCCAACTGTAGGAGAATCTATTAATGAAGTTACTTTGGTAAAATGGCTAAAGAATGATGGTGACTACGTAGAAAGAGATGAAGTAATTGCTGAGTTGGAAAGTGAAAAGGCAACTTTTGAAGTAAATGCTGAACAAGCAGGTATTTTAAAAACAGTAGGTCATGAAGGCGATACTTTGAATATTGGCGATGTGCTGGCAAAAATTGACGAAGGAGCCGCGAAACCTGAGAAATCAGCAGTCAGTAGCCAGAAATCAGAAGACAAAGGAAATGGAATGATGAATAAGGATCAAGGCACAAGGCACAAGGAACAAGAACAAACCACAAAAAAACCGCAAGAGAAAACTGAACATATTGAAGTAAAAAAACCGGTTGTTCAAAAACCAGCAATCAGCAACCAGCAACAAGAAGCGGAAGTTAAAGCCACCCCAGTTGCTTCCGCAATCATTGCCGATAAAAAAATAAACCCTTCCACAATTACTCCCTCCGGTATTGGTGGCAAAATTTTAAAAGACGATGTGCTGGATGCATTGACATCACCGGGAAGAAAACCAGGCTTACAATTATTTAATCGTGATGAGAAGTCGGAAAAGATGAGTAACCTGCGCAAGACAGTTAGCCGCAGGTTAGTAGAAGCAAAGAATACCACTGCCATGCTCACCACTTTTAATGAAGTGAACATGCAGCCGATCATGGATATTCGAGCAAAGTATAAAGACAAATTCAAAGAACTGCATGGCGTGAATCTTGGGTTCATGAGTTTTTTTACAAAAGCAGTTTGTTATGCATTACAGGAATGGCCAGCTGTGAATTCATACATCGATGGTGATTCGATTATTTCTCATAATTATTGCGATATTTCCATTGCAGTGTCAGCACCAAAGGGATTGGTAGTACCTGTTATCCGCAATGCGGAAAGCTTAAGTATGGCTGAAATTGAGGAAAAGGTTGTTGAGTTAGCAACTAAAGCTAGAGAAAATAAACTTTCATTGGAAGAAATGCAAGGTGGAACTTTTACTATTACGAATGGGGGAGTGTTTGGTTCTTTAATGAGCACACCCATTATCAATATTCCGCAATCGGCTATTTTGGGAATGCACAAAATAGAAGAAAGGCCCGTGGTAGTGGATAAACAAATTGTAATTAGACCGATGATGTATGTAGCATTAAGCTATGACCATCGCATTATTGATGGCCGCGAAAGTGTAAGTTTTTTGGTCCGTGTGAAAGAACTTCTTGAAAATCCGGATCAGTTGTTATTCGGAAAAGACCCCATTAAGGCTTTGCTGGAACTCTGAGATTATGATGCTGCTAATAATCGTTACAAGGGTGGTGCATCAAAGTTTACAATTTTTGGATTAGAAATAAAAGACAGTGTTGTTTTTACTTATGATGCTACGGGCAGGTTTATCTATGAGATTGATTATAACGATATTGGTTTTGCGTATCTGCCAAGCTGGAAAAAAGAATATACCTATGCAGGCAACAACCTCGCCGGAGACAAATTTTATTCTTACAATGCAATTAATGTCACGTATGATTTAGAAGAAACTTCTAGCTATGAATACGATTCAAAAATAAATCCTTTGCAATTTACTTCGGAAGCTTCGGTTTTAAATATGAATCCTTTCTATTCAGCAAACAATATTACTAAGGAAACATATGTTGATGCTACTGACCCTACTAATAACTATATGTCTACTTAAACCTATGTGTATAATTTGTCTAACAGGCCCTCTTCGTCAACAAATGTTACAGGCATCGATACTTGCACTACAACCTATTATTATCAATAAAGGAGGTATTAGGATTTTAGAAAAAATTTCCTGATGATTTAAAACATTGGTAAGACTCCAATAATTTCTTATTTTGCAATAACAAAAAGATTAACCGACTTATGAGAATTTTTATATTTCTATCTGCGATTATAACTCTCTTTTTATTTTCTTGTCAAAAAGAAGTTGATTATGTAACCGGCAATGGAGGAGGTGGCGGCGGAGGAACAACTTCAGGAAATACATTAGTTAAAACCGTTTCAAAAAACGGATCGGACTCTGTTATCACGGTATATACTTATAACGCCAATAAAAAGCTTATAAATGAAAAGATCACAGGCATGTCCCAAGGTATTGATTTAGGAAATGAGTACAAATATTACAGAAACGCTTCTGGTATTATCACACGTTATGTGCAAATAAATGCAATGTTGGCGGCTTCCGGTATTGATAGTGTAGTAACCATTGTTCATTATAACAGTTCCTCATCAAGATATACTTCTACTGTTTCAGAAATTAGCTTTTCAGGTTTTAGTGTTTTAGACAGTACTGTTTTTATTTACGATGCAAGCGGAAAGATCAGTGAGTCTAATCTTTATTTGGGCATCCCACTTTTGGGAGGGTATGATCTTACTGATAAGTTTAAATACATATATGCAGCTAATGGAAATATAAATCAATTTGATATTTATGATCTTAGTTCAGGTACTGAAGATCATGTGGCAACAACGAAGTACACATTTGACGCAAAAACGAGCCCAATTATTTTCAATAATGAGGCTTTTGCCATAGGTCATCCCGATTGGGTATCTGTAAATAATCCTACCAAAGTTGAAATCATTGATTTGACTGATCCAACAAACAACTACACGTTAACCTTCACCTATACATATAACAGCAGCAACAAACCTGCAACAAGCGTCAACACTCAAGATCCCGGAAATATAGTTAATAATGTAACTTATTATTATCAATAAAAACTTCACAGATTTTTATTTAACTGCAACGTCTTTGTTAGCCGTATTTTTTATCTTGTATAATGGGTCGCTATCATTCATATCTGCGAACCGCTGAGCAACTTCTTGTGCAATATCGCGGTGCGGGACCATTTGCTTCTTTCCTCAAAAAATTTTTTGGCCAGCATAAAAAATATGGCTCAACGGATAGAAAGCAAATTGCGCATTTATGTTATTGTTATTTCAGGTTGGGAAAAGCCGGACTGAACTTACCGATCGATGAACGAATACTTCTGGGATTATTTTTATCCTCAACAGAATCAAGTGAATTATTAGAACACTTAAAACCGGAATGGAATCAGAATAGCTCCTTAAATACCACTGATAAGATTTCTTTAATCGGGCACCCTTTTTCAATCTCTGATATTTTTCCATGGGAAGAAGATTTGAGCAATGGGATAGAACCTGAGGCTTTTATTCTTTCTCATCTCAGGCAACCTGATCTTTTTTTACGCTTGCGGCCAGGATATGAAGAAGTAGTTAAGGAGAAACTGCAGGATGCAAAAACTTCATTTCAAATAGTAGGTGATGCTTGCTTAGCGCTGCCCAATGGTACGGACATAAAAAATTTGATTGCTCTCGACAAAGAGGCTGTAATTCAGGATTACAGTTCTCAACGGATTAAAGAATTTATGCAGCCTGATGTACTTGCATTAGATCGTACAAAAACATGGAAAGTTTGGGATTGTTGTGCTGGTAGCGGAGGTAAAACAATTTTGCTAACTGATGTCCATGCTGACAACCAACTAACGTTGTCGGATGTAAGGGACAGCGTGTTTCATAAAATTACTGAGCGTCTCGGCCGGGCGGGCATTCATGACTGGCAATTTCTAAAAGAAGATCTCACGAAAAAGCCGGGTGAATTTATCGCAAATTATGGAGGCTTTCATTTGATCATTGCTGATGTGCCTTGCACGGGAAGCGGAACTTGGTCACGAACACCGGAATGCATTCAGTTTTTTAAAAAGGACACAATAAAGATATTTGTAGAAAAACAAAAAAAAATCATTTCGAATGTGATTCCTTGCTTGCGCAAACGAGAGGGCTTTTTTTTATATATCACTTGTTCCGTTTTTAAAAAAGAAAACGAGGGAATAGCGGAGTTCATCAAAGAAAAATTTCATCTTGAATTGATCCGAATGGAGTTGTTGAAAGGTTATGATAAAAAAGCGGATACCTTATTTGTAGCTCTTTTAAAATATAAGTAGCATTTACTGATGGAAACTTTAAAGTTTCAGCAATTTTTCAATGCTTATTAATTCATTGTTATCATAAACGGCAACAACATAAT
Source organism: Chitinophagaceae bacterium (assembly GCA_036005185.1). Lineage (GTDB taxonomy): Bacteria > Bacteroidota > Bacteroidia > Chitinophagales > Chitinophagaceae > VBAU01. Next base: position 13,333 of record DASYQS010000011.1, read on the forward strand.
TCCCTTTAATCAACGAAATAATAGGAATATCAAATGTGATAGTATTTGCAGATTTAGTTTTATGTATTTCCTTAACTAACTGCCCTTGGATGTTAAAGATGCGAATTACAACATTGCTAATCGGATGAGGTGTTGTAATTCTCAATGAGAACTGATCTCTCGCGGGGTTAGGAATAATTGTGATTGGGCGGAGACCAGATGTACACTGAACTGAATGAAAGACGGTTGCTGTGGTTATATAATCAGCACTTATACCTCCTGTTGTATCAATGATCTGGCGAATGCGATAAGTGATTATTCCTTGAGGTAGAGTGTCCAAAGGATCAATATACTGATACGAATGTTTACTAAACACTGTTCCGGCACTAGGTTGTTCCGCAATTTTTGTAAAACTGCTTTGACCGGGTAGCATACGCTCAATTTCATAACTCATTGTATTGATATCTTTGCTTGTCCAATTTATAATGGCCCTGCAGTTGAGAACGTTAGCATTAGAGGTAGTAAAGTCTTTCAGGAGAAGCATCACTGCTTTTTTCATATCCGGGATTCCATAACCAACCCTATCATCAGGTGCATTAGCTTTATTTGAAGACATCCATAGAGCCGTTCTGATCTTCATATTATTGAGCTCGGGAAAACCTTGCCAGAGGCATGTTGCAAGGCCTGCCATATTAGGGCACGCAAATGAGGTTCCATTGTTTGTACCGATTGCACCTCCTGAAGCCTGTACCATTGCAGCTACACCTATCGATGCTACATCTGGCTTAATTTGGCCATCAGATGAAGGCCCATAACTTGAAAAGTTTCCTATCACGCCGCTTGAATTTACTGCTCCAACAGCTATCACACTATCGCCATCTGCGGGTGTTCCCAGATAGTGCCAAGAGCTCGATCCACTATTCCCATTTGCTATAAAAACCAATAGGCCTTTTTTTACTGCCATATCAGCTGCGATTGCAGCCATAGTAGTATTGCCATTCATGTCAGCATAAGTATGATTAAGACTGGCATTATCAAATGTTGTGTAACCTAGCGAAGAAGAAATAACATCAGCACCGCTGCTATCTGCCTTTTCAGCGCCACAAGCCCAGTTAAGTTCCTCGATAGGATACTCACTTGCATTATCCTCTGTTTGATATAACCAAAAATTTGCCTGTGGGGCTTTTCCTACAAATTGCCCTGGAATATTTGCCACTATTGTGGAAAAGCACGACATACCATGACTTCCATCGTTGGAAACATTTTGTTCGCGGGCTACAAAATCCCATGTACCTAAAATTTGTTTATTGGCATTTGCGCTGTCAAATGCATGAAGATTGGAAGATGTATAGTTATTAAATCCATTGTCAAGCATGGCAATTTGCATGCCTTGTCCCCTTAACCCGATATTATGAAGAAATTCTCCATTGTGCAGATGAATTTCATTATAAGAGTTAGCTCCATAATTATAATAATCACTGGTTAATTGGTCGGCCGTTGAATTTGAATTATTCATGAGTGTGGATTCAACTTCGAATTTTGAATTTCTCTCGTCAATACGACCAGGATTTTCTACTCTTGAAGCAATACCTGAAGTTGATCGTACAAAAGAAAATCCGTTTATCGCGATGATAGCATTTGGATCTGAGGTCTGAATTGAAATTGCGTTCAGCCATTTTGAAATATTCAGTATGCTAACGTTGGGCACATTTTTTATTTGTGTGACGTAGGAAGGGCTTACAGGCAAATCGGTACTGTCGATTGAAATAGCATATCTGTTCCTTCTGTCAATTGCGCGTTGCGATAAATAAGATATAGGATTTGAAAAGCTATAAGGCGTTCCGTTTTTATCTTTCAATTTTACTATATAACGGCTGAACTGCGCTTCAATTTTGGATGAAAAGATCCCTAACAATAAAGGAATACCTAACAAATATTTCATCAGTTTTTACTTTAGAGTACCCATAATCAAATTTAACCAAAACAAACCGGAAGTTGCAACCGCACATCAACTTGAGGAATTGAACACTTTTGAAATGAATACATTTCGAATTTGAGATTAGTTGTGTGCGACCATCCACATTTTAATTCCAAAACCAATTTTGTAAGGATCATAAGTAACATTCGGAGGATTACCAACAGGGTTGGGTTGTTGCTCCCAAAGTGTGAGTTCACGATAAACCAAGCCAATATTTTTTGAATAGATCTCTTTGGCAAAGCTTACCGATCCGTAATCTGAAGGACCCGTAACAGGATCCGATTCATCATTCTCCTGAATGGTATAAACATCGTTATATGTTTTGCCTTGAATGGTTAAAGACGATTGAAGACCTCCGTCAAAATAAAAGTCCCAGTCGGCCATATTATCGTCATTGCTAAAACCATAAAAAGAACCATAGGGGTCATTGCCAAGGTAAGTATTGCCATTCCATTTATTTCCATCACGCACGGGAGTATGAAGCTTTATTACGCGCAAATTATTTTCGATCAGTTCAATGTGATCGTCGACTGGAGTTATTAAATACGAGCCATTGGCTTGCCAGGGTTGAGTGCCAGCACTATCTGTTATGTAACGATAAACACGGAAGCTTGGCCTGTCAAGATTATCCGTAACCTGTACATCAACCACATGGTTTACCAGGTATTTATGTACTTCTGTCGTTCGGCCAAAATTTGTAAAAACTGTTGAGTCTACTCGGTATGTAATATATTTTCCAGGTTGAAGAGGTATTAATAGTTCCGTCAAACGCTCTTTTTGGAAATCATAATCATCGATCTGTTCTGTTTTTTTTCCGCATGAAAAAAAAATAAAGGCAAGACAGGAGAAAATGCTAAGTCGAATGAGTAAAGATATTCTCATAAGAAAGCGAGAGTTTTTATGGTACAAATTTCATAGTTAAAGCTACAAACAAAAAGCGGGGATAGATAGTTTCCCCGCTTAAAAACGTATTTTTCAGGTCATTATTGCCTGAAAGCCAACCCTAATGATGAATAAATTACTGATTAATAATTACTGATTATTAAAACTTTCTCTTTGGATGATCCCTCCGCCAATTACATCATCGCCTTCATAAAACACAGCACTTTGACCTGGTGCAATGCCTTTCGCATTTTCATAGAAACGTATAGATAACGCATGCTGTTGAGACTGTTGAGACAGGGCATGCCCTGTCTCTATTGGATATAAATTCGATAGCGTTCCTCTGTCTTTATAACGGATTTTTGTAACAGCTTCCATGCCCGGGGTAATTGTATCGTATTTGATTAAATTCAATTTACTTACTACCATTTCATTTTGTTCCAAATCATCTTCGTCACCTAAGGTTACTGTATTTGTATCAGGATCAATTTTCGTTACAAACACTGGCTTGCCGAAAGTAATATCCAAACCTTTGCGCTGACCAATGGTATAAAATGGATAACCTTTATGTTTGCCTAAAATATTTCCTTGCCTATCAACAAAATTTCCTCCATTCACTTTTTCTTCCAATCCTTCAATCCTTCTTTTTAAAAACCCGCGGTAATCATTATCGGGAACAAAACAGATTTCATAGCTCTCGCTTTTTTTCGCCAGTTCAGGATAACCATAATCCAAAGCCATTTGCCTGATCTCTGTTTTGCGATAAGTTCCTAAAGGCAATAATGTTCTGCTCAACAGATCCTGTTGCAATCCCCACAACACATAACTCTGATCTTTTGTTTCATCAACAGCTTTGCTTACCACAAATCTTCCGTTATCGTGCTGGCGAATTTTTGCATAATGCCCTGTTGCAATAAAATCACATCCAAGAGCATCGGCTCTTTTTAATAATGCTCTCCATTTGATGTGTGTATTGCAAAGCACACAGGGATTTGGTGTGCGACCAGCAAGATATTCTTCCACAAAATTGTCGATCACAAAATCACCAAACTCTTCCCGAATGTCGAGGATAAAATGAGCAAAGCCATGCTGCACAGCAGCCATGCGGGCGTCATTAAAACTATCCAGGTTGCAGCAGCCAGTTTCCTTTTTGCTTCCACCACTACTGCTATAATCCCAGGTTTTCATGGTAATGCCTACCACTTCATATCCTTGATCATTAAGCATGAGGGCCGTAACAGTACTGTCGATACCGCCGCTCATTGCTACCAAAACCTTTCCTTTACGGCTCATATTTAAAAAATTGCAAGCTGCAAATATACGAAGTTGAAGAGGAATGGAAAGAGTGCCCTGTTGACAAATCTTCAAATCTAAAAAAAGACTGCTTACAGAGTGGCAGCCTTTTTCAGAATAAAAAATAAATACAGAAGAAAATAGAGTTATTCGGTAAGTTTAATTCCACCAATATCATCACCTATTTTCATACCAAGGGCCCAACCTGTTTCGATAGAAGGTAAATAATGTATTCCTCCATATCTGCGCGATATACCAGATTCCTTACCAGCATCTGTCAATTTGGAAAAAGTTCTGGGAGCAAATCCTAAAAAGTCATACGTATGATCAATAAAGGCAACATTGTCTCCAAACAGTTTTGAAAGAGCTTCCATTGCCGCCATTGTAACATAAGCGTGTGCAGCAGGATATTCCGGATGTGCTGGAGTACCAATCAGTGGCAGCCATATAGGATTTATTAGTTTGCGTATGTACGTAACAGGACGAACCAGGTTGTAATGATATTTTGACCTAAAGCATAAAATAAGCGCTTCTCTTAATGCAATACCCAGTTTTGCGTATCCTTCAGCAGCTAAACCAAGGCTGATTTGCTTCTGCTCCAGCAATTGGTTAAGAATAGAAACACTATGGCCTGGTGGTGTATAGCCTCTACCAACCCCAATATCGTTCCAGAATAAAGCAATATCTCTTTGCTCAGGAGTCATGGTCTGTGAAACATTATAAATATCTTTTACCATTTTATAAAAATCGGAGGAAGGAATTTCAGAATAGGGAAAAGGAAAAACCGGTCCTACGCCGGTAACATGCAACTGCAAAAGTGGACGAGCCTCTCCTAAAAATGGCGATGCTGGATTTACAAAAGCAGGCGGCGTTTTTTCCCATGCACCAGCAAAAACTGGAATCACATATCCCGTTGATGATTGGTTATCGTTATCCGTTTTTGACCAATTAAATATAGCTTCTGCCACCGCATGACCATAAGATTGTGAACGCTGAAAAGCAGTCAGGTCCAGGTCAGCCAAAAGCATTTCATTATAAGCTTTTTCGAGTGAATCTATGCTGGCCTTATTTTGATCAGTAAGGCCTGGATAAAAAGAACGTACTAAACTGGCCAATGCTGTATTTGCACTAACCTCCCAATTGTAGCCATTGTTATTTTCCCGGGAAGGCATGGCTGGCATTTGATATAGCTTTTTACTAAAGCTTACAGAATTCTTGATTCCATATCTTACCGATTCATATAGCCCAATGCCGGTATATGCAAAGATTCTTCCAGCAACAGTTGGTGAAATAGCAGGGTTGGCATTCAATATAATTCGCAACTGCAACTTATACCAGTCGACAGCAACCTGGGCACTAAGATGCTCAGCTTTGGGGGTAGAAGGCACCGCCTTCAATTGTATATTATTTACAATAGTTTTTGATTTGGTTTCTTTTTGGCAAGCATCAAAAACTAAAACAATGGCTGCTACAGAAAAAAGCAATTTTCTCATTGCAAGCCAAATTGAATCTTTCATAATAAACAGTTTTATGGTTAATTAATATTTTTAGCCGGTGAACAATGACGAATAAACCGGGACTAAAAATAAATAGCCGTAGCCTGTAAGACCTTGTAAAGAAGATCAATAATCTGCTTAAAAAGTTCAATTATTATGGATGTTCCTGGCTGATGAATTGGTTGCGATATTTTATGGGAGAAGAACCAAAATGTTTTTTAAATACGTGGCTGAAATGGGTGCTGTTTTCAAAACCACTTTCAAAAGAAATATCTGTTATTGGTTTACTTGATGTGATTAATAGTTTATAAGCATGTTCAAGCTTTCTTTTTAGCAGCCATTGGCCGGGGGTGGTTTTATACGTTTCAAAAAAATGTCGCTTGAAGGACGAAACACTAAGATTGCATAGCTTTGCGTAATCCTCGAGAGACAGATTATAGATGCAATTTGCTTCCATTATTTGTTGCAAGCTATCTGTTTCCGACAAAGCCAATTCTTGCAAATAAGCATTTAGCTCATGGTTGTTGGGGTCAGCAAGGATATTAAGTAATAACTCGCGGAATTTTAGTTCTAACAAATCCTCAGAAGGTTTCGTTTCAGACGAAAAATAAGGCATCATTGAATTGAAGTAAGCAGCCATCATTTCGTTTACATGGAGAGGGATAAGCTGATCGTTTTCTGCACTGCCCATACTATTTTGCCGCATCAGTGAAATGTGTTCACGCATAAAAGAACGCAGGTAAGAATCCGGAATAAAAAAGGTCATAATACATAACATTTCTCCTTCGAAGAACTTCTCGATAATGCTGCCTCCTTTTTTTACGAACACTGCTTCTCCGCTTTTAAATATCAAGGAACGGTTGGGAGTGTGATAGCCTTTTTTCCCAGTAACAATATAGAGGATATAATTATGTTGCGACCATTTATCATGTTTGCCAATTTCTAAGGGGCATTTGTAATGCACAAACAATAGCTCCTTGCAAACTAACTGATTGAAAATTCCAGGCTCGGCCTTTATCTTTTCGTAATAGTTGATCATAAAAACTGTAACTTAAAATTACTATTAATTGCGATAAAAAAACCGTCAAGCAAGCCTTGTCATTACCTAATTGTGCAGGGCGTTAATGCCGGCAAGGCGGTAATTATGTAATAGTAGCAGTAAATTCTGTGTACCTTGATAAAAATTATTTTTATGAAAACAACATTTCTTCTCTATATAGTTGCTTTAATCACTACGGTCTGCAATAATAATAAAACAAGCGATGCAGAAAGTTCAGATAAAAAATCCAGTGGTCCTTCTTCGTCTGCTGGTGAGAATGTAATTAGTTTCAAAGTAAACGGCGATGAAGTTACTACTAGTGGTTGGAATATCAGACGTTTTAACTGGAGTAATCAATCCGCTGTATGGATGAATATTACTAGTGATATGCATAAAGAAAAGCGAACCATTAATGTAAACCTGAATGGGGCAACACCAGGTACTTATAATTTTGATGATAAGGGAGTCGTCATGGAAAAATCACATGGTTCATATCATCCTGATTACGGTGATCCTTCGAATTCTTATTCCATAGTCAGTGGTTCATTTGTAATAACAGATGTTGATACAGTGCATCATATTGTGAATGGAACTTTTTCGGTGATTGCCAAAAACACAAAAGGTGAAACAGTAAATATCACTGACGGGAAAATCATTAACGGCGCACTAAAGCCGGGGATTATCAGTTTATAAAGCCAGTAAGCTTCGCTCAGACGAAGCTTATAAATCAAAACTAAAAAGTAAACCACCAAAGTGGTTGCATTAAACAAGACGAAATTTTAAACAATAAAGGCCCTCTTTAAAAAGAAGGCCATTGATGTTCAAATCCGAACACCATACTAACGAGTGCTTGAAAACTGTACAGACGAGGCATGCTTTGTCTCTGGCATAGCCTATTCCTTTAAAAACTTTACCTTCCTGAGAATATTTTGCGCTACTTTTTTACCTCTTTCTAATCCCTTTTCTACAGACCATATATAATGAATTCCCGCATAAACCCTGGATTTGAAGATTTCCACAGCCACCTCATCAAGAGAGTTATAAGATCTTGGCGTCATTCCCAGGTAATCGTAAGTATGATCGGTGAAATGAAAATTATCTCCAAAAACACCTGTCAGTATTGAAATGTCATTTATTGATTTTTTCTATTATCGTGATTTCGTCGTCGTACACTTTTATGTTTATCCAATTTGTCTGACCTTCTAAATGAATAATGTAAAATATTGTATCGCGAGGTGCTTCAATCTCTTCCACGAATCGAATGCTATGGTCGAGATAACTACTCACTACGAGGCGTCTTACTTCTATAGGTAATTTTTTTTCATCGTAATATCTGATCGTGTGAAGCCAGTTACCATTTTTATCGTAATCAAGCCGATAACGAATACCATTTGCAGTAAAATTTGCTCTGTATCCGTCTGGCATCTCGTACCATTTTTCATTCCCGACATTTTTGAATGTTTTTTTAAAATCCCTTACCGCCTTTGTCCTAATGACATTTAAAGAACCTGTAGAAGCACGTTTAGCAGCGTGGCTCACCGAAAGGGGTGCAGATGCCCACGCGTTTTCAGAATCAGCATTGTTCTTTACACTTTGCGGAGAGGCGCAGTATCCAATTTGGATAAGTATTAGCGCCGATAAAATCTTTTTCATATCGTGGTATTTAAAGAGTGAATAATAAATTTGAATACAAATTTCTGTCAGTAAAAGACCACGAACCACCTATAATGTACAGTTGGCGGGAATGAATAACCGTTGGAAAATATGAATGGATAAATTGATTAAGAAGCGGAATGATTGTACTTGCCGGGCTGTAACTTTTGGAGAAGGATTTCTTTCCTGCTGCGCGATACGTCTACTGAAGAACCATCGCTCATGACCAGATAACCACCCTCGCCCTTTACGTATTTGCTGATCTCATTCAAGTTCACAATATAAGAATGGTGCACGCGCAGGAAATTATGATCTTCCAGCATTTCTTCCAGATCTTTGAGGATTCGTGAAACAATAATTCTTTGCTTGTTCTTGAGCAGAAGTACCGTATAGTTGCGGTCCGATTCGCAACTGATTATGGAATCGACAGCAATCATTTGCAGTCCTTCCATGGTAGGTACAGCGATCTTGTTGATGACAGAGGGTTGAGCATGCATCTTTTGCAATAAGATCTCCAGTTGTTGCGGCAGAGGATGCTGCAAATGGAGACTGACTTTTTCTACCGCCTTTTTTAATTCTTCATGATCGATTGGTTTTAATAAATAATCAAGAGCGCTGAACCGAAAGGCCTTGATTGCGTATTGGTCGTAGCCGGTTGTGAAAATCAGGGCAAAAGGAATTTCCGAAAACTGCTCTAACATTTCAAATCCATTCATGTGCGGCATTTCAATATCCAGGAATACAAGATCGGGGTTAAATTTTCTGATCGCTTCAAGACCTGTTTGGGCGCTGTCACATTGTTCGATCACATGGACATTCGGACAATATTCTCTTAATTGCAGGAACAAGGTCTTTCGGCAATGCATTTCGTCATCTATGATAATAGCGCTAATCATAATAAACAGGTATTTTGATCAATACCTCGGTACCGCCGGCACTTCCATCGGGAAGGCAAAGATCAATGATTGATATTAAAGTTCTATTGTGTTTTTGTTGCTCCAACATGGCAATACGTTCTGCTGTAATGTGCATTCCCATTGATTTTGACATTGAAGCAGACTTACTCCTCAATTCTGCTGCTTTTTTTCTTCCGATCCCATCGTCGGTAATTTTGCAAAACAAAATCTCATTCTCCTGATACAGTTCAATCTCAATATGGCCTCTTCCCTGTTTATGCATCAGCCCGTGCCATATCGCGTTTTCGGCATAAGGTTGAATGATGAGTGGCGGAACTTTCAACATGGTGGAATCAACATTATCAGCCACAGCAATTTTATATTCGAACTTTTGGTCAAAACGCAATGACTCCAGTTCAAGATATAACTGAAGTGCCTCTAATTCCCTTTCCAAAGGAATGAATGCTTCCTGTGAATTTTGAAGTATCAATCTTATAAGTTTTGAAAATTTGGAAAGATATTGCGATGCTTGGAGTTTATTATTTTCAAGAATGAACATATTGATGGAGTTGAGAGAATTGAAAATAAAATGCGGATTCATTTGGGCCCGCAAAGCCTGCATCTCAAGTTGAGAAGCTTGTTGCTGTAACTCCGCTTTGGTCTTTTCAGACTCCATTTTTTGCATTTCAATTTCATGCTGCAACTGCTGCTTTTCGTTTTTGCGTTTTAAAATAATGCTCAGCACAATAAAGCCACTGATCAAGAATAGACCAATGATTCCTACAATAAGAATTCTTTTCTGGAGGGATTGTTGTTGCAGTTGCTGTTTTTGAAATTTTAACTGATCATCAGCAATCAATTTTTCTTTATTGATCAATGCGATCCTTTGTTCATAATTGTAAGCTGCAAATTTTGTCTTTGTTTGATCGCTCAAAACCTCATCTTTCATGATGATGTACTGCCTGAAATAGAAATTAGCGCTATCTTTTTGATGTAACCGGTCATATACGGTAGAAAGAATTTGATACCCATCGCGGATAAACTGCTTTGCTTTTGTTTGTAAAGCAATATCTAATCCTTCTTTTCCGTACTTAAGAGCTTCGACATTTTTATTCAGTGCCAAATATGTTTTCCCAATATCAAGAAGCGTGCGCATCACCTCATTCCGATCACTTAGCTTTTTGTGCTCAGCCAGCCCTAATTGAAAATTTCTCAGAGCGTGCTGATAATCTTTTTGCAAAAGATAACATTCACCTGTGCTTACCCACCAAACCCGCATATAAATCGTTTTGTCCTTTGCTGGCTTAAATAAATTGTAATAATGCCAGGCGGAATCAAACTGGTTCAGATGACTAAAGACCTCGGTAAACTCCATCTTAAACCAAATATCATTATCAGTTACTATCCTGTCTTTTCTTGTTTCATCATCATCCATTTCAAGAACTTTGCGGAAATAAATTAAAGCGCTATTGTAATCTTCTATCAGTTCGTATAATTGAGCCATTCCATATAATGTGGCCGAAATCCATATTTTATTTTTTTCTTTTACGGCAAGATCATGTGCTTGCCGGGCAACGGCAAAGCTTTTTTCATATTCTCCAGATTGACGATAGATGGCAAAAATGGTTGTTAAAGCATGGATGGTTCCATGAATGTCGCCGGTTTGTTGCGCGAGCGCATATTTTTTTTCAGCATAGTAAATGGCCTCATCAAACTTGCTTTGAGAAAAAACCGTGTACATGAGATAATAATACAAGTTATCGAGACCTTCCTTATTCTCTGTCTTCTCATACCAGTGGAGCGATTCTTTACCCAATGACTCTGATCTTATAAAGTCGTCATCAAAATGTTTTGCAATTTGTGATTGTCGGGAAAGAGAAAGGGCAATGCCATGAATATAGTTTTGCCTTTTCGATTCTTCATAGGCCAGGTTCACGTAGTAGGTTGATGAATCTTTTTTTTCAGTCAGAATATATAAATAGCCCAACTCATTGAGGCAATCGATCCTGACAGTATCATGTGAAAAAAATAATTGTCTTTTCAGGCTGTCAATTCGGTGCTTATAGTCAATTTGGGATGATGCTTGAAGGTTGATAACAAGAAATAAAAACACTATTCCACGATACTTTTGCATAGACGGCTATTAACTCAAACTTGTTGATTCATATCGCTTGAGAAGTTACAAAAGATTCCCATGCCATTCAAGTGCTTAAAACTAAGAGACAGGAGGCACTTCTGATAACGAGATTGTACAGTTGGAGGGTTTGGCTGGATAACTTACTGTGCTAGTAAATGAATGTTAGAGTGAGATAGGCTAATGTTTTATGACAGCTTATAAATTTTTCCCGGCAATCCGCTTACTACATTTTGTAATTCCAGATTCAGGATAGCGGCAGCAATCGCACTGCTGCTTAGACCACTGCGTAAATTTATTTCATCAATATGCACGGTTTCTTTTTCATTCAAAATATCAATAATTAGCTTTTCATCTTTTGAAAGCTCGATAAAAATGTCTTTTTGCGATTTGGGTTTTGGTTTTTGTTTCTTTTCCTCCCATCCCATTATTTCAATCAATTGCTGGGCGTCTGTCAGCAACATAGCCTTGTTCGATTTGATCAGATAATTGCAACCTGCGCTTTTGTTATCAGTCACCTTACCAGGAAAAGCAAAGACGTCCTTGTTATAGCCATTCGCCAATTCTGCGGTTACCATACTGCCTCCTTTTATTCCTGATTCAACAACAATAGTTGCATCACTCATGCCGGCAACGATCCTATTGCGTGTCGGGAAATTATGTTTGTCGGGTTTTGTTTTACTGCGGAACTCTGTTAATAAACCACCGCCGTTTTTCAAAATATCCTTAGCAAGATGGGCATGGTCCGGAGGATAAATTTGGTCTAAACCATGTCCCAATACGCCTACAGTGAATAAATTATTTTTAATCGCTGCTTTATGAGCAATGCCATCTACTCCAAATGCCATTCCACTTACGATCAAAATATTTTGTGAGGAAAGTTCCTGTACCAGTTTTTCTGTTACTTTTTTTGAATAATCGGTATGTGTTCTGGTTCCAACAATGGCGACGATCTTAGATGCATTCAGATCAGCCACTCCTTTATAGAATAAAATAGTAGGGGAGTCGTAACAATTCAATAATCGATTAGGGTACTGTTTGTCAGTAACAAAAAGCGGCTTGATCTTAAATTTTTCAATGAATTTTATTTCTTGTTCAGCATTTGCAAAATCATTGAATTGCTTTATGCTATTTGCTCTTACTGTTCCGATACCTTCAATTTTTTCAAGAACGGATTGTTTAGCCTTAAAAATTTTTTCGGCTTCACCAAATTGCATGGCAAGAATTTTTGCCTGCACCCAGCCCACGTTCGGAACTTCTGTTAAAGCAAGCTGATATAATAAATCATTGTTCACAGATAATAGCTAACAGATAAAAGTTGTAATAAGCAATTTACAAAACCCGCATAAATTTTATCTATTCACTTTTATCTGCTAATGACTCTCAGTTCCGTTCTCCTGTTTTTTGCTTTTCCTTCTTCAATTTTATTATCGGCTACTGGTTTTGTTTCGCCGTATCCTTTAGCCACTAATCGTTGGGCAACAATCCCTTTGCTTATTAGATAATTAACAACTGCTTTTGCACGGTTATTAGACAATGTGAGATTGTCGGCTGGTTTACCAACATTATCTGTATGGCCCCTGATCTCAATTTTTAAAGTAGGATTATCGTTCAGCAGTTGTATTACTTTATCTAATTCAGTTTGAGATTTGGGATCAAGGTCAAATTTTTTTGTTTCAAAGAATATATTATGAAGGACAATCGAGGCATTTACTTCTATTGGCTGAAGCGGAATATTTTTTTCATAGGTAGAGTCGGGCAACCGCTGGCTGAGGAAAAAATTATCACTGTAAAATAAGTAACCCTTCCGATTCACATTAAAAGCATAGTCTTTTCCCATAGGTAGAGTTATCAAATAATTTCCGTTTTCATCTGTCTGTACTTTTGAAATAAATTGTCTGCTTGCAAGATCAATTAACTCAACAGATGACGGTAATCCCTTGGATGTTTTTTTATCATAAACATTTCCTTTTACCCAAATTGTTTTGTAAGGGCGAACATCCTGTCGTAATTCAAAACTATAAATATCAAGATCACCGCGGCCGTCGCTTCTGTTAGCGGCATAATAAGCTGTTTTGCCATCAGCAGTAATAAACAAAGTGCCTTCCCTGTTAATGGTGTTAATAGGGTAACCAAGGTTTATCGGTTGGCTCCAACTTCCATCAGCCTGCTTTCTTGTATAAAAAAGGTCATCATCTCCATATCCCGGCCAATAATTTGAGGTAAAATAAAGAGTTTGATTGTCGGCATGTATAAACGGACATTGCTCATCACCGGAAGTGTTTACGGAAGGGCCGAGGTTTTCAGGATCGCTCCATCTTCCATTGGATTGCAAGTGACAAACATAAATATCTTTTCCACCATAGCCACCACGCCTGGCACTTGCAAAATATATATCTCTTTTATCTGGCGAAAGGCAAGGTTGTGCATCCCATTGTTCAGAATTTATTCTGCGACCAAAATTAATAGCATCACTCCACCCTTGTGGCGTTAAATAGGAAATATAAATATCACAACCTCCAAAGCCATCATTGCGGCCACAAGCATCGAATACAAGCCATTTTCCATCCAATGAAATATTTTGTGCCGCTTCATTTTGATCAGTATTGATATTTCCCTCCATAGGTTTAGCATTATCCCATTCATTCAACTTTTTGCGGCTGTAATAAAAATCTTCACTTGAATAGTCTGTTCTTCTTGTGAACACCAGCTCTTCACCATCGATGGTAAGAGAAGGGAAATATTCTGAACCTGCAGTGTTTACACCATCCCCTAAATTTTTTGGATCAAACACATAATTTGCTGAAGGGTTTTTTTTCACGTAGTCAACAGCAAACTCATAGGTTTTTTTTCTGTACTCAGCAGCCCGTCTTGTAGCCGGCATTATTTTTTCTTTGCTTAGCAAATTATTTATTGCAGCTAATGCTTCTTCAAATTTTCCTTGTCCCGCAAGATTTATAGAATAAGGAAGTTTATACTCATTGGTATAATTTGAATCGAGGGCAAATGCTTTTTCGTAATTATCCGTGCTGCTTTTATAATTTTTTGTTTCTCCATAAATACCGCCCAGTGATAAATAAGCATCTACATATTTGGGTTCCAAATTTATACTTTGGTTAAGAAGATCAATAGCCTCTTTAAAATTTCTTGATTCTGCTTTTTCAATGGCCTGTGTACTTAATGCAACAGCTTTCTTGTTTATTTTGGATGGATCGTATTGAGCAAATGAATTAAAAATTAAAAAGCAAAAAGTAAAAAATAAAAGAGGCCTTTTCATTGGTAACAGTATTATTTGATAACGAAACTATTCAATTTTTATTCTAAATAAAGAGTAACAAAGCATTAAAAGAGTATTTGTCAATTATCCATTGTCAATTGTTCAAGGCACATTAATATATTTATGTATCTGCAATGAAAGCTCCCATTCGGGATGGGTTTTAATATGATCAATGATCAAGGGAGTCATTTGGGCTGCCTTATCCCATTCAGGTTGTAAATACAGTTTACAGTTTGGCGAAACCTGCGTTGCATATTTTTTCGCCCAGTCAAAATCTGATTTATTAAAGATCACTACTTTTAATTCATTTGCAAGCGGCAGTATTTCAGCCAACGGGGCTTTGAACTTTTTTGGTGACAAGCATATCCAATCCCAACTGCCTGTTAATGGGTAAGCACCCGAAGTTTCTAAATGAGTTTTGTAATCCGCCTGCTGTAACTCATGGGTTAATTCATCTAAATTATGCATTAGGGGTTCACCGCCTGTTATTACAACAATTTTAGCAGGTGTTTTCTTAACCTCGGACATCAAACTTCGAACATCAAACCTCTCATGTTTTTCTTCATCCCAACTTTCCTTTACATCGCACCAAACGCAACCCACGTCACAACCTCCTAGGCGAATAAAATAAGCGGCCTTGCCTTGGTGATAACCCTCTCCCTGTAAAGTATAAAAATGCTCCATTACGGGAAGTGTCTGAATGTTCGTATTATTTTTATCAACTGCCATTATTCCCTTAAAATCTTTTTTAATCATGTCAATCATGGTTCTATTCATAATTCTTCATTGCACAAGAACGAAAAGTATTTTTTAATAAAGCTGCAATTGTCATAGGACCTATGCCACCTGGTACTGGGGTTATCCACGAAGATTTCGGAGCTACCGTTTCAAAATGAACATCACCTTTTAATTTAAATCCACTTTTTTTTGTTTCGTCAACAACCCTTGTAATCCCTACATCAATTACAACGGCGCCTTGCTTGATCATATCCGCTGTTACAAATTCAGCCCTTCCTAATGCAGCAATAACGATATCAGCCTGCAGGCAAAGTTCCTTTAAGTTTTTTGTTTGTGAATGGCAAAGAGTGACTGTGCAATTCCCCGGATTCGAGTTACTGCTTAGCAAAATACTAATAGGTCTGCCTACAATATTACTGCGGCCGATTACCACTGCATGTTTTCCTTTTGTTTCAATTTTATAGTGTTCTAGCAGCAACATGATGCCGTGAGGGGTTGCTGGTATAAATGCAGGAATACCCTGAACCATTTTTCCAATATTCACTGCATGAAAGCCATCCACATCTTTACCAGGATCAATGGTATCGATAACACTATCTTCCGAAATATGTTCGGGCAAAGGCAATTGCACTAAAATGCCATCTGTATCAGGGTCGTTATTCAACTCTTTGATCTGATCTAACAATTTTATCTCTGCAATAGTGTCCTCAAAACGAATAAGTGTGGATTTAAAACCAACTTCTTCGCAAGCTTTTACTTTAGCTTCTACATAAGTTTCACTGGCTCCGTTGCTGCCGATTAAAATCGCCGCCAAATGAGGGACTTTTTTGCCTTCAGTGGCTAATTGCGCTGTATTCAGTTTCAATTGATCTTTGATTGCTTGTGCCGCTTTTTTTCCGTCTAAAATTTGCATAGCGCAAAGATAATGAGTAGTGAGTGGTGAATGATGAATGATGAATGGAAGCAGGAACTAGGAATTTGTAATTAGGAGTTGGGTAGAATGAAAAATGTTTTATTCATTCCTTATTAACCATTTTTTACTTGTACTAAAAACTGTATCTTGAAAATCAAACCTAGCTGCAAGTGAGGCGGATTATAAACCTTATCTTTTTTTTCCTGCCATTTTTGGGTTTTTCACAAACTAACCGAAACCCCATATCGGCAAGTTATCTTGGCCTCGGTGCATATAGCAATAACCATATTGATGTGTTTTCTTTTCATGCAAACCAGGCTGCACTTGCAAAAACGAAAGATGTTTCTGCAGGCATTTATGGTGAAAAAAGGTTTTTATTGAAAGAATTAAGTCTGTATGATGCTTCTGTAGCTCTTCCTACACATTCTGGAAACTTTGGATTCGATGCCCGTTATTATGGTTTTGCCGATTATAATGAAACGCAGCTAGGACTTGCATATGCAAAAAACCTTGGTAGCAAAGTGGATGTTGGGGTGCAATTTAATTATTATGCAATTCGAGTAGAAGGTTATGGAACTGCTTCAACTTTCAATTTTGAAGTTGGAACAATTTTGCATCTTACCGAAAAAATGAATGCAGGTGTGCATGTGTATAATCCTATCGGCGGAAAGCTGGGTAAAAATGAAGAAGAAAAATTGGCTTCACTTTATTCCGCAGGCATTGGATTTGAAGCATCGCAAGAATTTTTTACAAGTATAGAAATAGAAAAAGAAGAGGATAAACCCGTAAATATAAATGCGGGGCTGCAATATAAATTTCTTCCGCAATTGTTGGCAAGAGGTGGTGTTTCTACGGCCACATCATCTATGTATTTAGGAGTTGGGTTGTATTGGCGTTCAATGCGACTTGATGCCATAGCAAGCTATCACACCCAATTAGGCATTACTCCGGGATTAGTTTTGATTTTCAATCTTAACAAAAAAGGAAGTTGAAAAAACTTTTGATCATATTACTCATCACTCATTATTCACCATTCATTGGAGCGCAAGACATTCCTCCTACCACAGAGCAACAATTGGAAAACCTGACAGATATTGACCAAAATGAAACAGAGGATGATTCCTACCTGCAACAATTTGAACATTTTAAAAAGCATCCGCTTAATTTAAATGAAGCTACTGCTAATGAATTGAAAGAATTTTTATTTCTTAATGATCTGCAAATTGCCAACCTCATTTCTTATCGCAATCTTCTTGGCAAATTCATCAGCATTTATGAACTACAATCAATACCAGGCTGGGATTTAGCAACTATAAAGAAAATTATTTCCTATATAACGGTTGACCATCCAATTTCAATCCCTGAAGATTTTGAAAAAAGGTTAAGCAAAGGCGATCATGGAGTGCTGCTTCGTTATGCTGAAATACTTGAAAAAGTAAAAGGGTTCGATAAATCAACAACAGGAACAAAATACTTAGGCAGCCGGGAAAGAATATTTTTTCGTTACCGTTATCAATATAAAAACCTTTTGCAATATGGAATTGTAGGTGACAAGGATGCCGGAGAACAATATTTTAAAAGTGTGCAGAAATATGGCTTTGATTTTTATTCTTTTCATTGGTTTGCTAGGAAAATCGGCAAGATACAATCAATGGCATTAGGAGATTTTACCGTCAACATGGGGCAAGGCTTGATTCAATGGCAAAGCCTTGCGTTTAAAAAAAGCGCAGACGTTATGGGAATAAAAAGGCAATCAGCCATTCTTCGTCCATATAATTCATCAGGTGAATTTTATTTCCATCGCGGCGCAGGTATTACAGCTCAGTTTAGAAAAATAGAAGCCACCGCTTATGCTTCTATTCGTAAGCTTAGTGCAAACTTTGTAGCTGATACAATAACCAATGAAGATTTTATCTCTTCATTTTTAAACTCGGGTTACCACCGTACTCAAAATGAAATAGATGATAGAAATAATTTGCGCCAGCTTTCCTTTGGTGGTAATCTTACATATCGCCAAACCAACTGGCACGTGGGAATAAATAGTGTTTTTTATCATTTTTCATTACCGGTTCAGAAAAGAGATGAACCGTACAATTTATTTGGCTTAAGCGGAAAAAGCTGGAACAACTTCAGCATTGATTATAGTTATACTTTTCGAAACTTTCATTTTTTTGGTGAAACAGCAACGGACAAGAACCTAAATAAAGCCTTTTTAAGCGGATTATTAATAAGCGTTGACCCTCGTGTTGATCTTTCTATTGCGCACAGAGAGATCAATAAAGGATACCAAGCTGTGTATGGAAATGCTTTTACGGAAAATACTTATCCTACAAATGAAAAAGGATTGTATGCTGGCATTACTCTTCGTCCAGTGGCCGGATGGCAATTAGCTATGTATGCAGATTTTTATAAATTTCCTTGGCTGAAATACACGGTTGATGCGCCAAGTTATGGTAAAGATTTTTTAGTACTGTTAACCTTTATTCCCAATAAGCAAGTAGAAATTTATTCCCGCTTTCGAAATGAAACAAAACAATTCAACATGCCCGATAATTCCACTGTTACCAATTACCTTGTTTTAGTTCCAAAGCAAAGCTGGCGGACTCAGCTAAACTATAAGATCAACGCTTCAATCATTCTTCGTAGCCGTATTGAATTGCTTTGGTACAATAAAAAAGATAAAAACACAGAAAATGGGTTTCTTAATTTTTTTGATCTTGTGTATAGACCTTTAAAACCTTATTCAGGAAATATCAGACTTCAATATTTTGAGACCAGTGGCTACAATTCACGCATTTACGCTTATGAAAATGATATATTATACAGTTATTCTATTCCGGCTTTTTTTGATAAAGGCTACCGGTATTATGTCAATTTCAATTACGATATAGAACCTCATTTATCTATCTGGCTTCGCTGGGCGCAAACAATTTATCGCAATAAAAGCAGCATTGGAAGCGAATTAGATGAGATTCCTGGCAATCATCGGAGTGAAATTAAAGTGCAGGGTCTGTGGGTATTTTAGAAATTTTAATGTGATTGTTAAAAAAATCCTTATTCTTGCGCAGCAATTTAAAAAATTGCATTGTCACTATTACGAACCCTTACTAGTTGCTTAGTCTCGCACCACGACTAACTGCTTATTTGTAATTTTTTGCAAGCACCTATTTCCCATTCACCTGACAGGGCGTTCACATGAATCCATTTATCTAAGATTAAAAAACGACAAACATGAGAAAACTTGCATCACTGCTTGCGGTGCTATCGCTCTTTGGCACATTGGCATTCAGCCAAAACCCCCGAAAAATAACAGGCCAGGTAAAGGATGAATCCGGTCCTGTTGCTTTTGCAACCGTTACCGAAACTAATTCCAACAATTCGGTAACATCAGACATCAATGGAAATTTTACCATTACTATTAAGGGCAATCAAATTACAATTACTGCTGTTGATCATGCTGCTCAAACAGTTACAGTAACAGGCGATGTGGCTAATGTAACCTTAGCCAGATTAGGAGGCCAGTTACAAGAAGTAGTGGTTACTGCACTCGGTATTCGAAGAACACGGAACCAAGTGCCTTATGCAGCCCAGCAGATCCCTGGCGATGAGGTATCCAAAAACAGAGGATCAAATTTCGTTACCAATCTTTCAGGAAAAATATCAGGTCTTGATATTAAGCAAACCAATACCATGGGGGGCTCAACCAATGTTCTTATTCGAGGTTTTAAATCGGTAACAGGTGACAATCAGGCGCTGTTTGTTGTGGATGGTGTTCCATTTAATAATGCAAATACAAATACAACCAATCAAAGAACAGGTCGCGGCGGTTTTGATTATGGAAACGCGGCAGCCGATATTAACCCAGATGATATCGAATCGATAACTGTTTTAAAGGGTGCTGCTGCCAGTGCTTTGTACGGTTCACAGGGAGCTAATGGGGTTATTTTAATTACTACAAAAAAAGGATCGAGGGGATTAGGTATTACCGTCAATACAGGTGTTGGTGTTGGCGCCATTGATAAAAAAACATTTGTAAAATATCAGAAAGACTATGGCGGCGGCTACGGAGCTTATTATGAAGATCCCAGCGGATTCTTTCTTTATCGTGATGTTAACGGAGACGGGGCTAAGGATCTGGTGGTGCCAATGAGTGAAGATGCCTCTTACGGAGGTAAGTTTGACCCGTCAAAAATGGTATATCAATGGGATGCTTTTGATACCAGCTCGCCAAATTTCGGAAAAGCAAGACCGTGGGCGGCTGCTGCCAATGATCCTTCCAAATTTTTCGAAAAACCGATTTCTTATAACACGAGCATCTTCATTGATGGAGGTAGTGACAAAGGAACTTTCAAGTTAGGTTATACAAGAACAAGTGATGAAGGAATACTCCCATTCAGCAGCGTAAATAAAAACCTGGTAAATTTTGCTGGTACTTTAAATGTAACTAATAAACTCGCCGCTGGTGCTTCGGTAAATTTTTCAAATATCGTTGGCAGGGGGCGTTATGGAACCGGTTATGATGATAAAAATATGATGACCAACTTTCGCCAGTGGTGGGAAGTGAACGTAGACGTCAAAGAGCAAAAAGAAGCTTACTTCAGGCACAGGCAAAATGTAACTTGGAACTGGGCCGATCCTACTGACCTTGTTCCGATTTATTGGGATAATGTTTACTTCTCCCGCTATGAAAATTATGAATCAGATAATCGCAATCGGTATTTTGGTAATGTAAACCTTAGCTATAAACTCACAGATTGGTTGAATGTTTTAGGCAGAATATCGTTGGATAGCTATGATGAATTGCAAGAAGAGAGACAGGCAGTCGGAAGCGTAACAACTTCAAACTACACAAGGTTTAATCGCGCATATCGCGAAACAAACTACGACCTGCTGTTCAATGTTAATAAAGACCTTTCTAGTGAAGTAAATTTTAAAGCACTATTAGGAGGAAATATTCGTCGCCAGCATACTTCAAGCATCAGGGCAACTACAAATGGTGGTTTAATCATTCCTAGATTATACTCTCTATCAAATTCTGTGAACACGCCGAATGCGCCGGTTGAATTTGATGGCACAAGGGAAGTAGATGGAGTATTTGCGGGCGCTACTATATCGTGGCGCGATATGCTGACCTTGGACGCTACCGTAAGAAGGGATGTTTCGTCCACCTTGCCTAAGGATAATAATGCTTATTATTACCCATCAGTTTCAGGCGGATTTGTGTTCTCAAAATTATTGCCTTCAACAACTTGGCTTTCTTATGGTAAATTAAGAGCTAATTATGCTGAAGTAGGTAATGATGCGCCACTATTTAGTGTGTCAGATGTATATACTATTATCCCTCCATTTGGTTCTAATTCTCAGGTATCAGTTGCAGGCACAAAAAATAATCCTGATTTAAAACCTGAGCGCACTAAAAGCTGGGAAGCCGGGTTAGAAATGGCGTTTTATAAAAACCGTTTAGGCTTTGACCTCAGTTATTACAATGCACGTTCATTTGATCAAATACTTCCGGTTATTGTTTCTACAGCCACTGGTTACAATTCTAAATTTTTGAACGCTGCCACAGTTGATAACAAAGGAGTAGAGTTATCACTATTTGGAACACCCTATAAAAAAGGAAGTTTTTCATGGGATGTAAATATAAACTGGGCACGTAACAGAAATAAAGTGGTTAAATTATTTGAAGGTTCAGAGAATGTAGTGCTGGCCAATTTCCAAGGCGGTATTACTTTGAATGCTACATTGGGTAAACCATACGGAACTATTCGCGGAACTAGTTTTGTTTATGATAGCGCAAGTGGTCAACCAATTGTAGGATCAAATGGCCGTTATCTAATTTCACCTACTTCTAATGTAGTGATTGGTGATCCCAACCCTGATTGGGTAGGCGGTATTAATAATACTTTCAAGTATAAAAATGTTTCCTTGAGCTTTTTAATTGATACCAGGCAGGGTGGAGATGTTTTTTCACTTGATCTGTATTATGGAATGGGATCGGGTCTCTATCCCGAAACTGCTGATTTGAATGATAAGGGCATGCCATCTAGGAATTCAATTGCGAACGGAGGCGGTGTTATTTTACCGGGTGTGAAACAAGACGGTAAGCCAAATGATATAAGAGTGAGCAATGTGAATTATGGAACTTTCGGCGGTTATGGCCCGAGAGCAATTCCTGCAAAACATTTTGTGTATGACGCAAGCTTTGTAAAGCTGAGAGAAGCTATTCTTTCTTATTCTATTCCAAAAGAAACTATGACGAGGCTCAGACCTTTTAAAGGAATTGATGTTTCATTGATAGGAAGAAATCTCTGGATCATTCATAAAAACTTGCCTTATGCTGATCCTGAAGAAACAATCAGCGCTGGTAATTTACAAGGTTACCAGGGAGGAGCATATCCCTCAGTAAGAAATTTTACACTCAATCTTAAACTCAGGTTTTAATCACTAATTAAAATACTATGAAAAAAATATTTTTTATTATATCGCTGATTGTAATATCCGCAGGATGTACAAGGAATCTAAGCGATCTGAATGTAGACCCAAAAAACCCCTCTACAGCACCTTCGTCTGCCTTTTTTACCAATGCGCAGCGATCATTGATGAATACATTGACATCATCAAATGTGAACTTGAATATTTACCGGTTAATTGTTCAATACTGGCAGGAGACAACTTATACTGATGAAAGTAATTATGATCTTGCAACAAGAAGTATTAACGATGCAGTATGGAACGCATTATATCGCGATGTTCTTAAAGATTTCCAGGAAGCTAAAACTATAATTCCGAAAGATGTCAATGGTGCAGATAAAGTTCAAAATCAGTTGGCGATTACTGACATCATGCAGGTAGCTACTTGGTATTACTTGGTAACAACCTTTGGTAACATTCCTTATACCGAAGCGTTGGACATTAATAAGCCCTTTCCAAAATATGATGATGCAAAAACCATTTACAATGATCTGCTGACAAGACTTGATGCCGACATTGCCAAATTAAAAACTTCGGCAGAAAGTTTTGGAGGTGCAGATATATTGTATGAAGGTGATGTTACCGCGTGGAAAAAATTTGCTAATTCATTAAAATTAAAAATGGGAATGACCATTGCGGATGATGATAATGCAAAAGCAAAATCAGCGGTCGAATCTGCTGTTGCCAGTGGTGTATTTACTTCAAATGCCGATAATGCAGAATTTCATTACCTAGGAGCTCCACCAAATACAAATCCTATTTGGGTTGATCTTGTTCAAAGCGGACGTAAGGATTTTGTGGCCGCAAGCACAATTGTAAATGCAATGGAAGCAAGAAATGATCCAAGACTCGATGATTATTTTACAGTTGATGCAAATAGTGGATATTCCGGCGGAGACCCCGGTGCTAGTAGCAATTATGCAACTTTCTCAAAACCAGACGAAGCTATTACCGCACCTGATTTTCCTGCGCTGCTTTTAGATTATTCAGAAGTAGAATTCCTGCTTGCTGAAGCACTGCAAAGGGGTTATGCTGTTGGTGGTACCGCAGTTGTGCATTACGCTAATGCAATAACCGCTTCTATTGTTTATTGGGGTGGTACAACTACAGAGGCTGCTACCTATTTAGCCGGAGCTTCAGTAGTTTATAATGCTGCTAATTGGAAACAAAGTATAGGTGCTCAGAAATGGATTGCTTTGTATAACCGTGGCTGGGATGAATGGATTGAATGGAGAAGATTGGATAACCCGCAATTGACCCCTGCAGTAGATGCTGTAACAGTAATACCACGTCGCTATCCCTATCCTGTTAATGAACAAAATGTAAACAGGATAAATTTTGAAGCGGCTTCTACCGCTATCGGAGGAGATAAGGTGTCGACTAAATTATGGTGGGATAAATTTTAATCAATGCTTAATAAGCTTTCAAAGCCGTCTTTTAAGACGGCTTTTTTTATGAAATTTTAATCAATACTAGCACTTAGCCAAAAAAACATTTTTTTTACCGCTTGTCATAAATCTTTTCTTTGGCGCAGCAACTTCTAAAATTATTTTGTCACTATTTCAGCCAAACTTGTTTACCCCACGACTAACTGCTTTTGAGATTTTTTTTTACAGGCTTTCTTTCCTATTCACCAGAATTGGAGAAAAAGTTTTTTGTAAGGTTAATAAAAACAATCACGAGAATTAACTTACTCCAATATTCTACTTAGAGAAACTATAAATTTTCCGGACATGGGAATTTTGGCTTAATAAATATTTTCTAAAGTTCTCGTCCCCACATTACCACACCTAAACTACTTTTTTTATTGAATCCTTATTTGCTTTAATAGGGGTAAAGAAAAGTATTATGTAAATCCATTTATAAATAAAAACTAAGAGATCATGAGAAAACACGGATCACTGCTTGCAGTGTCACTGCTCTTTTGCATAATGGCATTCTGCCAATCTCGTACAATTACCGGCCAGGTAAAAGATGAAACAGGACCTGTGCCCTTCGCGACAATCACTGAAACAAATACTACCAATGTAAAAACAGCAGATGTAAATGGTAATTTTAGCATTACCATTACGGGTAACAGCCTTACTATTTCTGCTGTCAATCACCAAACTCAAACTGTTGCAGTTAGCGGCAATACTGTTAATGTAACTCTTGTAAGATCGGAAGGTCAATTACAGGAAGTAGTTGTAACGGCTTTAGGTCAAACAAGAAGCAAAACAAAAGTCGGGTATGCAACCACAACTTTAAACAATGAAGCAATTAACCGCACTTCTCCCGTAAGTCCACTTGATGCATTGGCGGGAAAGATCCCGGGTGCTAATATTTCAAAAACGGGCGGCCCTAATTCTTCTTCAAAAGTAATATTAAGAGGTTATGGTATTGTTGCAGGTGGAGGTAATCAGCCACTCTATGTTATAGATGGAGTGCCTCTAACAGATGCTCGTTTTGGTGCAACTGCCAATTACGATTTTGGGCAAACCATTGCAGATATCAATCCCAACGATATTGAAAGCATTACAGTATTAAAAGGTACCGCTGCCGCTTCTTTGTATGGCTCTCAAGCAAGAAATGGTGCTATTATGATTACCACCAGAAAAGGTAAAAGTGGCAAAATTAAAGTGGACTATGCCGGAAGTGTGAATTTTAGCACTGTAGGAAAGCTTCCAGAATTTCAAAAAATATTCGGGCAAGGATGGAGCGGAGTATTTATTTTATCAGAGAATGGAAGCTGGGGTCCAAAGTTTGATAACAAAGAAAGGCTTTGGGGTTCTATTGTCGATAACTCGCAGTTGCTGAAACCTTTTTCTTTTATAAAAGATAATCTCCGTGATTTTTATGAAACAGGCGTGGAATATAACAATTCTATATCCCTATCAGGTGGAGGTGAGAATACAAACTTTTATTTTTCATATAGCAATGTAAACAGTGACGGCGTAGTACCAACCTCAACTGATTTTTTAAACAGAAATACTTTAGCATTACGTACCAATAGTAAGTTCAATAAGTTTTCTATAAATACTTCGTTTAATTTTTCGAAGAGAAAAGTAAATGCTCCCTATACAGGACAATCAGGTAGTGATGGAGGTTCTACGTTTGAAGAAATTCTTCAAATTCCCACAGATATTCCAATTACTGATCTAAGGGATTATAAGAACAAGTTTTTCAACGTAGATAATTATTTTACGCCGTTTGCAGAAAATCCTTATTATCCTTTGTATGAGAACCGCAGTACACAAAACGCCGAAAGGTTCTTTGGAAATCTTGATCTGAACTATAGTTTTACTTCGTCTTTATCCGCACAATTACGGGTTGGGGGAGATTTTGACAATGCGAGAACTTTTGCTTACAAAGCAGTGAATGCACCTAAACCTGGAAGTTGGAATGGACCTAATCCCACTAATCCCGAAGGGGCAACCAGGCAGAATGATGTAGGCTCTGTTTCTGAAGTAACAAATTACATAGGCGTTATTAATGGAGACTTTATATTAAAATATAATAAGAATCTGAGCACAAATTTTAGCCTTGAAGCGCTGGGAGGTTATAATTATTATCAACAAGATCAAAAAGGAGTTACCGCAACTATCACCGATTTACTCGTGCCAGGATTTTATAATCTTTCTAACTCTACTGCACCTCCTACAGCTACTGATGCTATTCTGAAAAGAAAATCAATGGGTGTTTATGGCCAGGCCATTGTAGGATTCAGGGATCAAGTTTTTCTTACCTTGAATGGAAGAAACGACTGGTCTTCGACCCTGCCAATCGATCATAATTCTGTTTTCTATCCAGGGGCAAACATTGCATGGGTAGCTTCCCAAACATTTGGACTCAACAAAACATCTTTATCACTTCTCAAATTCAGAGCAGCTTATGGTAAAACAGGGGCAGATCCAGCACCTTACCTAACTGATCAAACTTTGGTAATCGGAAGTATAAACCTGCCATTTGGTTCTCTTACCCTGCCTTATAACGGGGTAAGTGGTTTTGGAATTTCCAATACCATCGCCAACTCAAGTCTTAAACCCATTATAACCAAGGAAGCTGAATTTGGAGTTGAAGCAAGATTTTTCAAAAACCGGTTGGGAATAGATGCCGCTGTTTATGATAAAAGAACAGATGGACAAATATTTACTGTTCCTATTGCCCCATCAACAGGCTATACTGGGTTAGTTCAGAATCTTGGATTAGTAAGTAATAGAGGAGTGGAAGTAGCATTGGATGCAAAACCGGTAAACATGAAAGATCTTGTATGGTCTCTTACTTATACATTTTCTAAAAACTGGAATAAGGTTGAGGAACTGAACGGCGGCCCTGATTTTGTTCCATTGAGCTCGCTATATGATGCAGACTTAAGAGCTTATCCTGGAAAAAATATTTTCGGTGTTTATGCTCCAGTACCACAGATGACAGAAGACGGTAAGCTCATCATAAATCCTCAAACAGGCGTGCCACTGGTAGCTGATGAAAAAGGATTTTATGGAAATGCCGATTACGATTACATGATGGGTCTTTCAAATACATTGAGCTATAAAGAACTTCAGCTGAGCTTTTCTTTTGATTACAGAAAAGGTGGAATCATGTACACTGGCACAGGTGATTTGCTGCAGTTTACAGGAAACGCTTTTGTTACCACATATAATGATCGCAGGCCGTTTATTATACCCAATTCAGTTATTGAAGCTGGAACTGATCCAAATGGCAAACCAATTTATGAGGAAAACACAACACCTATTGTAGAATCTGGCTATGATGCATTCTGGTATCCTACAACAAATAAAGCCATGTCTTATAATCTTCGATTTGTTGATAGATCATTTTTGAAATTAAGAGATGTGGCATTGTCGTATAAACTACCCAAGGCGTTGGCCTCTAAAATAAAGGCAACAAATCTTATGGTAAGTGTATATGGCAGCAACTTCATTCTTTGGACTCCAAGATCTAATATATATCTGGACCCAGAAGCCACTAACCTAGGAAATGATTTGACTAGCCAATTTG
The DNA here is from genome assembly GCA_036005185.1 of Chitinophagaceae bacterium. GTDB lineage: Bacteria > Bacteroidota > Bacteroidia > Chitinophagales > Chitinophagaceae > VBAU01. The sequence continues at coordinate 41,083 of DASYQS010000011.1, forward strand.
GAGAATTTAGAACAGGACCTACATCAAAACAATTTGGTGTATCACTGAAAGCAAGTTTTTAATTAAAAAATTATTACAATGAAGATGTCAATAAGAAATTCTATACTATTAGCAAGTTTTTTAGCGAGCTTGTTAATAGAAACCGGTTGTAAAAAAACATTGGATATAAATCAAAGTCCGAATACACCCTCCGTTTCTCAAGGTACTCCCAAACTTGTTTTTCCGGCTGCAGTAGTTGGAACGGTTGCCAGAGTAGGTGGTGATCTGGCCATTTTGGGAGCTATTTGGGGTGAATATGCAACTCAGTCTGCGCTTTCAAGCCAGTATCGTCAGCTTGATGCTTATAATGTTGACGGTAGCCAATTAAATGGTCCTTACACGGGTTTATTTTCTTCTGGTCTTAAAAATTATCAATTCATCATTGATAAATCAAAAGAAACAAAAGATTGGAATTTTTATTTGATGGCTACAGTCATGAAAGCTTATACCATGCAGGTTCTGGTGGATTTATATGATAAGGTTCCTTACTTCGAAGCACTACAGGGAACTGCAAATTTAAATCCGGCATTTGATGATGGCTATACTATTTATACGGATCTACTGAAAAGCATTGATACAGCTTTAAGCAAAGATTTTTCGGCATCTACAAATACTTCCCCTGGCAAAGTTGATTTGATTTTTCCGGGAGTGGGAAATACAGATGTTGCTGCTGAAATTGATTGGGCAAATTCAGGAAATATTAATAAATGGAAGCAGTTTGCAAACACACTTAAGCTGAAGATCTATTTACGCATGGTGAAAGCAAAAGCATCAGAGGCTCAAGCAGGCATTCAAAAATTATATGCTGATAATGCCCAGTTTTTGACAGGCAATGCAGGCGTTTTTGGTTTTACTGATATAGCGGGGAAAGACAATCCTATGTATGAACAAAATATTCGCCAATTGAACACGCCTGATAATTTGCGTGCAAGCAAAACCCTGGCTAGTTTTTTACAAACAAAGAGTGATACAAGGATCACTTACTATTTTGGTACCGCATCTCCGGTTTCTATTCATCAAGGAGATTTTTTAAGTACAGATCCTACTTATGGCAGTGCTGCAAGACTGGTTCAAAGACCTACAGACCCGGTCATCTTTATTTCAACGGCTGAATCATATTTTTTACAAGCAGAAGCTCGTGAGCGATATTTTGGTGGAGCAGGTGCAAAGGCATTGTATGATGCAGGGGTATTGGCAGCTTTTACTTCCATGGGACAAAATGGTGCATCCTACATTGCATCTGGTGGTGTATATGAGTACCCAATTGCAGGGTCCTTAGAACAAAAGATCGAAGCTATTATTGTTCAAAAATGGATCGCTCTTGGTTATGGTGTTCATTATATTGAAGCATTTTTTGAACGCAACAGAGCAGGATATCCTAAAACAAGCCCGGTTTATTCAACCAATGCTTCCTATGTTCCCGGTCAATTTGTGGTATCAAAGAATTCAGTACTCGCGCCTGGTTTGTTTCCAAAGCGTTTGGTATTTCCGGATGTAGAAAAAACGAGAAATTCAAATACGCCAGAAATTGTTCCTATTGCAACACCGGTATGGTGGGCACTGTAACAATAAAATTTAAAAATGTCGCAATTAAAAAGATTATAAAATGAAAAAGATAATTCAGTTATTATTTCTTTCTGTTATTATCGGGCTTGTTGCCTGTAATAAGGATGAAATCCATAATACAGATGAACAAGTTGGGATTTCTAGAGTAACACATTTCCCCGTATTTCAAGTGTCGGGTGATGAATTTATGTCGGTTGTGAAAGGCAGCACATTCACAGATCCGGGAGTTAAAGCCTTTGAAGGAGGAACAGAGATACCTGTTAAAGTATCGGGTTCCGTAAATACAAACCAAACGGGTTTGTATGTGATTACTTATTCTGCAACTAATAAAGATAATTTTTCAGCAACTACTACAAGAACGGTTGTAGTTATAGCTGCTCATGAAAATGCAGGCGTTGATTTATCCGGTAAATATGATTATGTCGGTTCTTCAACATATACGGCTACAGTTACCAAGGTTGCCGAGGGAACATATACCACCGATAACTCTTGGAGCGGACTCACAATAATTCCAATTGTTTTTGTGTCTCTTGATGGCTTAGCTATTTCAATACCCAGTCAAGCAACTGCTTTCGGTACTGCATTTGGAACAGGAACATATACTCCGGCTACAAAGCGGTTGGTTTATACAATCAGTATTCCATCCCAGGGAATTAGTAATTCAAACAGAACATGGCAAAGACAATAAATAATTTAAATAACTACGAGGTATGAAAAAGATAATAATATTCTCAGGACTTGTAATTTTCTTGTTTTCTTCGTGCAAACAAGAACTCCCCGATGTTGGCGGTACTGCAGCTGAAAAAATGGCGAATGAATGGTGGGTAACATTAGATTTACCTGGTCAACCCGACGTTTTTGGAATTGGTCATTTTAAAATAGCAACTTATAATACAGCAGCTAATAACGACTCAATTTGGATCGATGATTTTGAAAATGGATGGCAAGTAAAATTCAAAGCCAAAGCAGATTTTACTAACTTAACTTTTACGGCGAATAAAGCACCCAATCAATATTATCCCATAACAGTTAATTTAACTGACGGTAAAATTCTTTTAAATGCAGGGCATTCCAAATCAGGCAATGTGGTTGACAGCATTCATATGAAAGTTGAATTTTCTGATGATCCGGGAACGATCTATGAAATGAATGGGGGTGCTAGAACAAGATTTGCTGAAGATGATTATTGATATATTATTAATTGATTTAAGATAATTTTCAAAAAACCACCTCTATTGAGGTGGTTTTTTAGTTTTGTACTAATATTTGGCCGCTTATTTTTTAAAAATTCCCGCATCGTAACAATTATTTTTTTAAGAATTGTTAAAAATTTCTTTTTATTTGCGCAGCATTTCAAGGGCTGAGGCTGTCTCTTTTTTCAAATCCTTCCTTTGAAATCGACTGTTTTTCATTGAAACTCATTGCTTTTTAATTTAAAAATTAACGTTCACATGAGAAAAATTGCATCACTGCTTTCAGTGCTGATGTTGTTATGTACATTAGCATTGGGTCAGACTCGCATTGTAACGGGTCAGGTAACAGACGAAAATGGCGTTCCTGTCCCCTTTGCTTCTGTTACAATAAAAAGCACCAAACAAGGTACTAACGCTGACCAAAATGGAAATTTTTCAATTAAAGTAAATTCGGGTGATATCCTGATTATTTCAAGTCAGGGACGAGTCAGTAAAGAGGTTACAATCGGAAGCCAGGCTACTGTTAGTGTTTCACTGCAAACGACTAATTCAACTTTGAGTGAAGTAATTGTATCAACAGGGTACAACACGAAAAGAACTCAGAGAAGCACAGTATCCAATGCCCAGGTTGTAGGGAATCAGCAACTGACCACCATTCGCCAATCCAATTTAAACAATGCACTGGCCGGCAAAGTGGCGGGCATACAAATTCGCAGCCAATCGGTTGCTGCCTTAGGACGTAATGCTGATATTCGCCTGCGCGGTGATGGTACGTTGTACGGTCAAAGCGTTTTATATGTTGTTGATGGTACTCCTGTAAATTCCGTTGATATCAACCCTGATGATATTGAAGATTTAACAGTGTTAAGCGGACCAACTGGGGCAGCGATATATGGCCCTCAGGCTGCAGATGGAGCCATTGTAATTAATACTAAAAGAGCTAAAAGAAATCAAAAAGGAATTGGCATTGAAGTAAATGCTGGAGTTCAGTTCGATAAGATTTATATTCTTCCTAATTATCAAAATTCATATGCTGGTGGCGGTGAAGGGGATCTGATCCAATTCACTTGGAAGCCTGGCATGCCTGATGAATGGAAACCATTGGATGGTAAATTTTATCACGACTATACCGACGATGCAAGTTGGGGACCACGCATGGCTGGGCAAGAATATATTCCATGGTATTCCTGGTATCCTGGTACAAAATATACAGGCACAACGGCCAAACTCGTGCCTCAAAAAAATAATGCCCGCGATTTTTACAATACAGGCATTACTTCAAATAATAACATCAATTTTTCCAAAGCAGGAGATGGTTATAATCTAAGACTATCCTATACTAATCTTGATGTAAGAGGAATTATTCCAAATAGCTGGTTAAAAAGAAGCACTTTGGCAACCAATGGCTCTATTGATCTTGGTTCTCATTTTACCGTTGGCGCCAACATTAATTATGTTACCCAAAGCCAGCAGGCCGAAAACGATGATGCTTATTCCAATCAGTCGTCAGGTTCTTTTAATCAGTGGTTTCACAGGGATCTTGATATGGATATTTTAAAAGAGATGAAAGACTACAAGACTCCAATTTCTTCTACGGGTGGCGGAATTCTTGCAAGTTGGAATCACGCGAATCCAAATAGCTATAGCGCTGCCAGTCCTGATAAATTTTACGCAGGCAACTACTGGTATAACTTCTATACTTATTTTAATAACATCACAAATAATTTCAGGCGTGATCGTTTATACGGCGATGTTAACTTCAGTTACAAAGTAAATAACGATCTGAAATTTAGGTTTGCTTACCGTAAAAATCTTGTAAACACAAATTCAGAAGATAGAATCTATTATGATCTCGAAAAAAGTGCTACACAAACCGGAATCAAAGCAGCTTACGGTACAGGTGAGACTTTTTTTAATGATAGCCGTTATGAGTTAACAGGCACTTATAATAAAAAAATAACTGAAGATTTTTCGCTTGATTTGTTAGCTGGCGCAGAATCTGTAAAAATTTTAAGGAGAGATTTATCGGCAAATACCAGAAGCGGGTTGTACATTCCTGATTACTTTTCTTTAAATAATTCAATTGATCCAATTGCCCAATCTAATTTCAGGTCTGAAGAAAAACGCAGAGCTGCTTTTACAAGAGGTTCAATTGGTTTTAGAAATTATTTGTTTGGTGAATTTACTCTTCGCAATGATTTCTTTTCTACCCTGCCTGCGGACGATAATAATATCTTCACTAAGTCTGTTGGTGCAAGTTTTGTGTTTGGCGATTTTCTCAAAAATGCTTTACCCTGGTTGAGCTATGGTAAAATAAGAGGCAGTTGGGGAGAGGTGCCTCAATCCATCGGGCCATACAATCTTGAACTTGCTTATGGTGTAGGTGCTGATCAATGGAATAACAATTTCGTAATGGGCACGCCAAATCAAATTGTTTCTCCCACGATTAAAGGAGCCGTTCAAACAACTAAAGAAGCCGGTATAGACCTTCGCTTTTTAAAGAATAGAGTTGGAATAAGTGGAACTTATTTTAATTCCATCACATCAAATTCTCCTATAGCTGTCCAGGTCAACGGCGCAAGCGGTTTTACATCAAAACTTATCAATGCCGGTAAGATTACAAGAAATGGCCTGGAGTTTCAGTTGAATGCAAGACCTATCATAATGAAAGATTTTAATTGGGACATAAATGCCGCATTCTCGAAAATAATCAAGAATGTAGTAAATGAATTGGCAGAAGGAGTTGATCAGATCAATGTTTCGGGCGGAGTAAACTTTAGCGGTATTACTACACCTCTTGTTGTTCACCAGGTTGGCCAGCCTTGGGGCATGTTGATCGGTGGAGGTAAAACTTATATTGATGGAGTACCGGTATTGGATGACCTGGGCCATTACGTAAAGGCAGAAAATGTAAAATTTGGATCAGTATTGCCGGAATACACAGGTGGTGTGCAGAATAGTTTTTCTTATAAAGGCATTGTATTGAACGTGAATATTGATTTCCAGAAAGGTGGTAAATTCTTCTCCTTGTCAGATATGTGGGGCTCATTCTCCGGCTTGACGGCACGTACAGCAGTGATAAATGATAGGGGAATTCCTATACGCGATAGAGTAGCTGATGGCGGCGGTGTACACGTAGTAGGCGTGGATGCAAGTAAATCGGTGGTGGATATGTATGTGGAAGCACAAGATTATTTCCATAGCCTGGTAAATAACAATGTTTATGATGAATTCATCTACGATCTCACCTTTGTGAAAATGCGCGAAGTTAGCTTGGGGTACAGGCTGCCGATTGAAAAATGGGGTAATCTCGGAAGATCGATACAGAATGCAACTTTTTCTGTAGTTGCTCGTAATCCCTGGTTGATCTATTCAAAAACTAAAGATTTTGATCCTTCGGAGATCAGCTCAACTTATGGAGAAAATGGTCAATTCCCAGGCACTCGTTCTTTAGGTGTCAATCTTAAAGTCGGATTTTAATTAGTTAATGTATTTAATCTTTATAAAATGAAAATTATTAAATCATTTTTTGCCATCGCAGCAGTTTCTGTATTGGTTATGAGCTGTGATAAAGTAAAAGACTTCGGTGATACCAATGTAAACCCGAATGGCACGGCCACGCCTTCAACAGCGGCTTTATTGACCAATGTTGAATCAGCATTAGGTGCCACCAACACACAGGGTGGACTGTATGCTCAAATGTTTTCTGAAACGCAGTACACAGATGTCTCCCTATATGCGTTACCTAAATTGAATTTTGACGGTATTTATGCAGGTATTTTAATGGACCTGAAAAATATTATCAACATTAATACCAATGAAGCTACGAAAGGAGCTGCAACAAAATTCGGGGCCAATGTCAATCAGATTGGGGTTGCCCGCATTTTAAAAGCATATATTGTTTGGACAATAACTGATCGTTGGGGAGATGTTCCTTATTTTGATGCTTTGGCGGGAGAAGAAAATCTCACTCCCAAATACGAAAAGCAGGAAGATATATATAAAGACTTGATTAAAGAACTGACAGAAGCTAAAGTACAGATCGATGCTAATACTGCTGCTCCCACAGGAGATATCATTTATTTTAAACCTGGAGCAGGTTCTTATACACAAGCTGCTTGGCCCGCCGCTGCCGCAAAATGGAAAAAATTAGCTAACTCTTTAAAAATGCTTATTGCTTTACGTACAAGTAAGGTATATCCTAATGCTGGTGAATGGGCAGCTACCAATTTTGCTGCTGCTTACAATGATGCAGACGGATACATTTCTGCAAATGCAGACAATCTCGTTCTCAATTATCCAGGAAATGTTACTGCCTTTAAGAATCCCTGGTTTAATTTGTACAATGGTCGCACTGATTATGCAGAATCTAAATTAATGACCGACCTTATGGCTTCATTGGGAGATCCTAGGCAGGCTGCATTTGGTTCATCTACGGTTGGTTTTCCATACGGATTAAAAAGAGACGATGCAGTTGCTTTTGGCAACGCAAATACTAATTATGCGCAGGTACTTGCTGCAGGTAAAAGAGCTGCTAATTCACCGTTGGTAATTGTAGCAGCAGCTCACATAAGATTAGCTATTACAGAAGCTGCACAGCGTGGATGGATCAGCTCCTCACTTGTGGCTTCTAATTATCAGGCTGGCATTCAAGCCTCATGGGACCAATGGGGGGTATCGGGAACTATTGCGACTTATCTGGCTAATGCGAATGTGGTCTTAACTGGAACGGCCAGTGATTTACAAAAAATTCAACTGCAGGAATATATTGCTTATTATCCAGATGGTCTTCAGGCATGGGCACATTGGCGTAGAACTAATATCCCTGCACTTACGCCCACTCCCAATGCTGTAAATGCCGGAGGCAAAATACCACGCCGCTATACTTATGGTGCTAATGAATATTCGGTAAATGCAGAAAGTGTGGCAGAAGCTGCTTCAAGAATTGGTGGTGATACGCCTGACACAAAAATCTGGTGGGATAAATAAAAAAATTATTTGAGCAATAGCTCCTTTATACAAATAAAACATGCGTGTATGAAATTTATAAATCTGCGACTTATAACCATCTTTGCCTTGATAGGCTTGTTACTAAGTTCCTGTGATAAGGTGGAACTTGCAAAGCCTTTAGGTGACAGGGGTCAGACAGTGGTTAAGTTTATTACTGCTCCAAATGATAATGGAACAAATTATAACTTGGTTACCATTAATCTTTCAACTACGCCACAATCATTAGGTGTGGTAGATATTAGAAGAGATGCTCCTAATGAAACGGAGTTAAATAAAACATTAACTGTTACAGTAAAAGAAGATCCTGCGGTTATATCTGCTTTTAATATTGCAAATAGTTCGGATTTGGTTGCTTTACCTTCTGCCAGCTATACAGTGGATGCAGCAAATCCCCGTACGGGCTCCGATTATACAGTAACTTTTCAACCTGGCGAATTTGCTAAATGGCTTAAGATCAATATTCCAAATTCCGCTGCATTGGATCTGTCTAAAAGATATGCTATTGGACTTACAATAGTGGTGGCAGTTTCAGGTGCTGATGGAAGAGTATCTTTTGAAAATAGATCAACTGTAGTAGAAATAGGTCTTAAAAACAAATGGGATGGAATTTACAAGTTATCAGGATACACATTGAGAGATGGTGATCCAGTTAAGACAGGAAATTTTGCTCCAATAGAAATGCAATTGATCACTATTTCTCCTAATGCAGTTTCTTATGGCGATCTGCAAATTTGGGCAGATGGCACAGGGGTTGGTATTGGTGTTCCTATATTAACCATAAGCGAAGCAACTGTCCCAAATCCTGTGACTGTTAGTAGTTCGGGAGGTGCAACGAATATACCCGGACCATCTAATTATTATAGTCCAGCTAGCAAAACTTTTTCTCTTGATTTCACATGGGGTGCTGGAATTAGTTCAAGAAGGGCAACTGTTACTTTAGAATATTTGCGCCCCAGGTAATTAAATAAATTATAAAAGCCAAAAGCTCTAACATTAATTCAAAAAAAATATGCCACACTTAACTCTTCAGAATTTATATAGCAAACTTAGTGGTGTAGCCATCGTCACCTTTCTATGCGGGTTTTTATTATTCTCGTGTTATAAAAAGGTAGATGTTAAGCAAGTACCACAAAATGCTGGTATCATCGACATCAGCCCGAGTGCTGGTCCAAAAAACACGATTCTATCGATCAGCGGAAATAATTTTCCCGACAAGGCTGGAATCGTAGTAAAGGTTAACGGAAAAACCACTCCTATTGTTTCTGCTACTTCAAATAACATACAAGCGCAGATACAGCCTGGTACAGGTACAGGTAAGGTAGAGGTAACCTTTAACGGTACCACTTACACAGGCCCTACATTTACATATCAAAATACCTATACGGTAACTTCTTTAACAAACGGAATAAAAGGATATTTAGACGGACCATTGTCAACTGCGCAATTTGAAGATATTGAAGGTATAGCAATTGATCCCAGTGACAATATATTTCCGTCTGACTGGTCAGGATCTAATAATCTTAGAAAAATAAATCTGACTAGCTCTACTGTCAGCACATTAGCCACTTTAGATGGCGGTGGGGAATTTTTAACTACAGATGCTGCCGGCAATATTTATTTTGCTGACGAAGATGACAGGCAAATAATTAAAGTAACTCCAGCAGGCGTTGCTACTACTTTAATTTCTACTCCAACATTACGCGTTCAGGGAGTTAAAGTTGGAGCCTCAGGAAATATCTATGTATCTGGCAACGGATCAAGTACCTCAAGCATTGCTAAATATTCACCTTCCGGTACTTTAATTTGGCGGCTTGTTTCACATGGCTCTGGTAATGTTGATGGCGATACCAGTGTTGTTAAATTTGCATTGTATGGCAATATTGAAGTGGATCCAACAGAGACAAAAATTTATGTAGTGAGCAATCCTTCATCTGGTCCTTCTAAAATCAAAGTACTGGATCTTACGGCAAAAACACTGACCACTTTTGCTGGTGCAGCTACTAAAGGCTTTTTAGATGGTCCCGCTTTGGAGGCAGAATTTGCCTTCATTTATTCGATCACATTTGATAAACAAGGTGGCTTGTATATTGCTGACGCTGATAATGCAGCCATACGCTATTTAAAGAATGGCGTGGTAACTACAGTAGTTGGTGGCAATGGCTCGGAAGATACTCCTGGAATTGGAACGGCGGCAAAACTGGGCTATCCTCAAAATGTGGCATTTGATTCAAAAGGGATAATGTACATAGCGGATTGGGGTAATAATAAAATTTATAAAGTTGTTATTGACTAATAAAACATTCTTTGATCGCAAAAGGCTGTCGTGAGGCAGCCTTTTGCCTTTCTGGAAACAATGGATCTCTCAATGCTTATTAGCGGTTATTATTGTAATTTTAAGATGATGTAAATAACGCCTGCGCATGAGAACAATTTCCTTCTTTATACTCATCTTGCTGTTATGGTTTCAATCCTTTACACAGCAAACTGTAAAGGCAGTAGAAGCAGATCAGGAAATAAATCAAGTTTTTACAGTAAAAGATCTGTATCGATACCCACAATATATTCAAGGAAAAGTTTTTTTCAGAGATGGAACAATAGCTGAAGCTATGCTGAACTATCATAAACTTTTTGAACAGGTGCTTTTCATAGATCAAAAAGGTGATTCGCTTGCTGTTGGTAACCCTGAAACTATCAGCGTAATTGTCATGGGTCAGGATTCATTTTATTATAATAAAGACTCTTATTATGAATTGATCGAATCGTATAAAAAATCCATTCAACTGGCCCGGAAACAAATGCTGCAGGAAATGGATCAACAAAAAACAGGAGCTTATGGACAGTCGTACACAAATAACTCTACTGTTGCTAATAAAAACTATTATACAGTGGATGGAAAACCTCGCCTGAATGTGGGTGAAAGCACTTTGTTTTTACAGAAAACTGAATACTATATATCCTATAAGCACGGTGATTTTCTTCCTGCAAACAAAAAAAATATTGAAAAATTATTTTCAGAATATTCAAGACAGGTAAAAGATTATATAAAGGAAAATTCTTTGGATATTGCTAAAGAAGAAGGGCTCAAAAAATTGTTGCAATTTATACAGGACCTATAGCGTGAATAGCTCTCACAACTCATTTAGCATGATAAATAAATCGCAAAAAAAGGTCTGCTGGTGTGACTTCTTTTTTGTTTCCCTAATTTTGAAAACAAATTAAAAAAATGGATCAGCAAACGCAGCAGCCCAGTCAACTCAACATTGAGATCTCAGAAGAAGTAGCCGAAGGCAATTATGCCAATCTTGCTATTATAACACATTCTCATGCAGAGTTTGTAATTGATTTTGTGAATGTGATGCCAGGCACCCCGAAAAGCAAAGTGAAATCGAGGATTATTCTTACGCCACAACATGCAAAACGGTTAATGAAAGCACTTACTGAAAATATTGGAAGGTATGAATCTGTAAATGGCGGGATAAAAGATCTTGAAGAAGTGCAGATACCTTTCAATTTCGGCGGCCCACCTGCTCAGGCATAAAACCCCTTGCCTCTTAAAGGGGCAACTTAGATTGTAAATTTTCTTTTTCGCCAAATGGGTAAAAACTGATGAGCTTATTAATCACTCCTTCAACTAATGCATCAGGACAGGAAGCTCCGCTTGTAAGAAGAATTTTTAGAGGCCATTTATCCGGCAGATAATCGGAAGTAAGAATTTCTTCTTTGCTGTGAAAATTATAATACAAAATTTCTTTTGAAGAAATGATTTTTTCTTCGCTGTTGATGAAATACGTAGGCAGCTTTTCCTCGCATAGCTCAACTAGGTGTGAAGTGTTGGATGAATTATAACCGCCTACAACTATTGCAAGATCTGCCTCTGTTTCAAGCATGCTGATCACAGCGCTTTGATTATCGTTAGTGGCATAGCAAAGAGTGTCACGAGTGTCAGCAAAATGCTCCTCAATATTTTCCGGCGCTAAGTTGTATTTATCTACCATTGTTTGTTTCAGATAATCGGCGATAGCTTGTGTATCACTGGCAAGCATGGTTGTTTGATTTACAACGCCGATTCTTTGCAGATCAGCCTCCGGGTCAAAATTTTCTGAGTATTGCCCTTTGAATTCTTCATAAAAAGCGGATTGAGATTTTTCTCCGGTAATATATTTTGCTAATTCTTTTGTTTGCGCCATGTCCTTTACAATAACCGATGGAGAATTTACAGAAGCATGCGAAAACGTAGCTCTTGTTTCTTCATGCTTTGGTTTGCCATGAATGATTACTGTGTAATTTTGCTTTGCAATTCCTTCAGAGCGCTTCCAAACTTTTTCTACAAAGGGGCAAGTGGTATTGTATTTTTCGGTTTGAATTCCAATGGTGCTCAATTTTTTTTCAATTTCCAACGTGGTTCCAAATGCAGGAATGAGAACAATATCGTCCGGTTTCAGCTCGTCAAAAGGTATTAATGTATTTCCGTAAGTATCTTGTAAAAACTTTACTCCGTGTATCAACAGGTCGGAATTTACCTGTGGGTTATGGATCATTTCGCTCAATAAAAAAATTCTTTTTCCCGGATTTTCTTCTACAGTTTTAAAAGCGATTTCAATAGCGTTCTCTACTCCATAGCAAAAACCAAAATGCCGGGCCAGATAGATTTGCAAAGGTCCAATATCAAGGAGGGTAGGGGTAAAGTCCTTTTTCATTTTATCAGCCTCTTTCCGCTTTTTTTTAATGGCGGTGATCAATGGGCTGCGATAAATAATAGGAACTTCAAATTGCTTCATTCAAATCAGAATTTTCTGTGTGGAGGAATTATGAAGAAGTTAATCCGCAAGTTACTGAATACATTGTGGATGAAGATAATGATGCTGTTAAAACATAATTTTTCTTATCATCGCTCAAGTCGTTATTTTCACAAATACCAATCTTCATTACATGCAAACAGAAGAAGCACTATCTATGACCTACGAGTTTAAACCACTTGATTGGACGCATGCAACTAATATATATGAGATAAATATTCGCCAATACACCAAAGAGGGAAGCTTTAAGGCATTCATCAAAGAATTACCTCGTTTAAAAGATATGGGAGTAAAAACGATTTGGTTTATGCCTATTACTCCTATAGCTCAAAAAAATAAGAAAGGGGTGCTAGGCAGTTATTATGCTGCTTATGATTATACATCCGTCAATCCTGAGTTTGGAACGTTGGATGATTTCAGAATTCTTGTCAAAGAAGCGCATGCGCTGGGTTTTAAAGTCATTATTGATTGGGTGGCTAATCACACAGGCTGGGATCATAAATGGACAAAAGAACATCCGGAATATTATGAGATAGACAGCAAAACCGGCGATTTTAAAATCGCATCAGGCATGGATGATATTATTGAGCTCAATTTTCATAACCCTGAATTGGTAAGCGCTATGATCGATGCCATGAAATTCTGGGTGCTTGAGTGTAATATAGACGGCTTTCGTTGCGATCTTGCTTTCTGGGTAGAGCTAGATTTTTGGAAAAAAGCGAGAAAGGAACTGGATGCTATAAAACCCTTGTTCTGGCTTGGTGAATTGGATCCTATTGAGCATCCTGAATACATGGGCACATTCGATGCTGCTTATACCTGGACATGGATGCATAAAACAGAGGATTTTTATAAGAAACATCTTTCTATCAATGAACTTGACAAAGTTTTAAAAGAATATGATGCTATTGGTGATGCATCTATGAGAGTATGGTTCACTAGCAATCATGATGAAAATAGCTGGAATGGCAGCGAATATGAGAAATACGGTAATATGGCCAAAGTCCTTGCTGTTTTTAGTTGTACCTGGAACGGAATACCATTGATCTATAGTGGGCAAGAATTACCAAATCTGAAACGGCTAAAATTTTTTGAAAAAGATGAAATTAATTGGAATGAAAAAAACGAATTGCATGATTTTTATAACACACTGTTGAGTTTGCATTCGAACAATCCAGCACTTCGGGCCGGAGACCCGGAATCAAAAACAATAAGAATTAAAACGAGCGATGATAAACATGTATTTGCTTACTTGAAGAAAAATGGACATCATGAAGTGCTGGTTATTTTGAATCTTTCTAATCTTGATCTCAGTTTTTCAATCAATGATGAGTTGAGCGGAAAATTCAAAGAAGTTTTCGCAACGCTACAAAAAGATTTTTCAAAAGATAAAAATTTTAAAATGGAGGCCTGGGATTATCTAGTATTTGAAAAATAAAACTTTTGTCTTCACGCTAATGGAATTCAATAGTAGGATACATAAAAAAACCGCCCTGAAATATTGAGCGGCTTTTTAAAATATAACCAGAATTTCTTTTAATCACCATTAAGATTGAGTGGATAAGTGTACATATCAGAACCAGGATACATACCTTCTAACTTCACAGTTCCTCTTGCACCTAATAAAGCTTTTCCTAACTGTTCCACATTTTTCACATCAACACCATTTACACTGGTAATAATAAAACCTTCTTCCATTCTTGTTTTGCTGATAGCACCGCCTTTTTTGATTGTCTTTACAACAACGCCACCGTCAATGCCATATTGATCGGCCTTTTTAGAATCGAGAGTTTCAAGGTCGGCACCAAGTTGCTCTTCAACATTAGCTGATACAACTGCATCATAATTTCCGGGTGACTTTCTTAATACAACTGCGGTTGTAAGCTCTGATCCTTTGCGTTTGTAAGTTACCTGAACTTTATCGCCTGGTTTATAGTTGGCTAATACAGAGCTCATCTCAAGGCCGCTTGTTACTTCAGTTCCATTTATTTTGGTAATAAGATCACCTCTTTTAATCCCTGCACCTTGAGCAGCACCATCAGGAGCTACAGCAGAAACATAAACACCTTCCTCACTATCCTGAATGCCCAGTTGTTTCATTTGCTCTTCGCTTAATTCCTGAGTGGGATAACTTACGCCTAAATAACCTCTTTGCACATTGCCATATTGAATAATATCACTGACAACTTTTTTTACAAGATTTACAGGTATTGCAAACGAATAACCGGCATAAGTTCCCGAGGGTGCAAGTATAGCAGAGTTAATGCCAATGAGTTGCCCATTTGTATTTACCAGCGCACCACCGCTATTACCCTGATTTACTGCTGCGTCAGTTTGAATAAATGATTCAACAGGAGCTTGCCCTTGGCGGCTATTGATGCCAATGGTTCTTCCCTTTGCGCTCACGATACCTGCGGTAACTGTGGTTTCAAGAGAAAGAGGATAACCGACCGCTAATACCCATTGGCCTAGCTGTACTTCATCTGAATTACCATATAGCATGAATGGCAGGTGGGCACCGTCAATTTTTAAAACGGCAAGATCATAATTCGGATCATAACCAATTACTCTTGCTTTATACGTTTTTCTGTTATGGAGCGTAACGTTTATCTCCGAGGCAACTCCTTTATCACCATCTGAAATCACGTGGTTATTTGTAACAATATAACCGTCTTCGCTAATAATGACTCCGCTGCCTGATGCTTTTTGCTCTGGAATAATTTGGGGCCCAAGCATATCATTAAAAAAATCATCAAAAAATCCGCGGCTTCGTGGTATATCATTACTTAGTTTTTTGGCCGGAATTTTTGTCTTGATGTGGACCACAGCTTGTACTGAAGAGTTGGCAGCTTTTGAAAAATCGACAGGGTCGCCGGAAGTATTTTTATCAAAAAAGCCGGCATAGTTTACGGGTAAACCGCCTTGTGTTTGCACAAATTCAGTTTGATGTTGTGTGAATTTATTATAGCCCCACACACTGGCTAAGGCTGATCCTGCGCTTATTGAAACGATCAGCAATAGTTGCTTCAACTTCATGGCGTATTAAAATTTTATTTTTTTTGAATAGTTGTTGTCAGGCAAAGTTTGTGCCTCGACTTCAAAAATAATGAAGACTGAAGGCAGTTAACGAACCATTGATTTAGTTTAACAAGAAATTTACTAAGGCCTTCGTACTTCATGCACCTACAAATGTAAACACAAATAGTCAAAAATGGAATGGATAAGTTTTAAACGGTAATCAAAAAGGCCATCGTATCCACTTTATCTGCGTAATCAAACAGGGTTGGACACTGAGCATTGCCAAAAGGGATATTATCATGGCCAATAATGCATTGAATTTCCTGATTGTCATGCAGCAATGGCAATATTGAATTTTTGTCGGTATAATATTCGTAATTCAATTGGCTGATAGGAGAAAAAATTGAAGCGTCTTCAATCAACAAAACTGAACCATTGGTCATGTAGAATTTATTATTGAGTAAGTTGATAGCTAGGTTATAATCGTAATTGTTTTTGTATTTATGATGTTGGATTAGGTAATCATATTTTTTAAATGCAGCAAGCAAAGGTTCAAAATTATGTCCTTCTGGTACATATATTTTGGTTACGTTGCGACAGCCTAAACCAAAGAATTGATAAACATCATCAGCCAGCTGCTCCAATTCCTTATTCGTTTCATTACCATCTAAAATGGCAACGGAAGTTTTATTGCTGCGAATAATATGAGGGTATTTGCCAAAATAATACTGAAAATATCGCGAAGTATTATTGCTGCCCGTGGCAATATAGGCGTCGCATTTTTTTAGCATTTCAGAAAATTGTATCAGGTCATTTATTTCAGAATCCCAATCAATCAAAATATTAACCAGATGCTTTATTAAAACCTTATCTTTTGAGGATGGTTTAATCATTGCTTTATGACCACTAATAAATATTGACAAAAGATCATGAAAACCGACTAGTGGAATATTTCCCGCCATTACCACACCAATGGTTTGAGATTTGAAATTTGCGGATTGAAGTTTATAAGAAGCAGCCCATTTATGTAAAGAATCAGGGTTAAGAAAGTTTTGAGCAATGTTTTTTACAGCAAGCTCAACAAATTGGGGGGTAAACCAACCGTTTTCGTGAGAGGCTTTTTGCTTTGCTTCTTTCCATGCTATTTCATCACTCATCATATAATTTCCTAACTTGCTTAACCAATCAATTCTCTGTTCTAAAATCATTTGTATAAGAATTATATCATTTTATATTTGTGCAATTAAGAATCAAATTTGTTTAATAAAAACCCAAAATTAAACTTATGGCAATCAAGATAACAGAAGAATGTATTAATTGCGGGGCCTGTGAACCTGAATGTCCAAATAACGCAATATATGAAGGAGGGGTAGAATGGGCAATTACTGATGGTACTACCGTTAAAGGCTCATACACGTTAATGGATGGGACAGTAATAGATGCTGAACAAAAAAATGCGCCAATAGCCACCGATATTTATTATATAGTTCCTAATAAGTGTACAGAGTGCCAGGGTTTTCATGAAGAGCCGCAATGTGCAGCTGTATGTCCGGTGGATTGTTGTGTACCCGATGAAATGTACCGGGAAACGGTGGATGAACTGATGGCTAAAAAAGAAAGATTACACATTTAGATAATTAAACTGTGGAAAAAAAATCACAGTGATTTTCTAGGTTAACGCCAATTTTTTTTATCTTGTACTATTAAACAAACGCAGTTTCCAACTGCCAAGGAGTGACGGGTGATATTTCCCGTCGTAAAAAGGTGAAGGCAAATGCATCCTTCACCTTTCTTATTTTCTTTAGTTTTATCTATCTCAATTTTTGCTTCCAGATTCTGGCTATAGGCTGCGATATCTATTCTCAAGGCTAATGGCTTATAACTGGCAAGTGATCTTCTAACAGAATTTTATTTCCGGCAAAGCAATTTTTCCTCAATATTTGCGCTGTAATTTCAATCCATGAAAAAAAATGTCGCTCTTGTAACCGGTGGTTTTTCCAGTGAAGCCGTCATTTCCTATAAAAGCGCTATAACTATTGATAATCATCTTGATCGCGAAAAATTCAATGTATATAAAATTGATGTTCGCCCTGAAGGATGGTTTTATGAATTAGCTGATAGAAGGAAAACTGAGATCAATAAAAATGATTTTTCATTACAACTGGATAATGAAAAGATAAAATTTGATGCTGTTTTTATTGGTATGCATGGAACCCCTGGTGAAGATGGAAAACTACAAGGTTACTTTGATACATTAAATATTCCTTATACTTCGTGTGATGCGGCCACCTCGGCGCTTACTTTTAATAAACGCTTTACAGTTGCTGTGGCCGCTTTTTCAGGTATTTATGTCGCTAAATCGGAGTTATTGATAAAAAATAATTTTGAAAACCCTGATGAGGTAGCTAACAAGCTAACATTTCCTGTTTTTGTAAAACCAAACAATGGGGGTTCAAGCATTGGCATGTCGAAAGTAAATCAGCCCTCTGACGAATTTGGTGCGGCAGTTGAGAAAGCATTTAGAGAAGATGATCAGGTTTTGATTGAAGAGTTTATTGAAGGAAGAGAATTTACTGTTGGTGTTTTTAAAACAAAAGGCAATATAATTGTTCTGCCAATTACAGAGGTAATTAGCAAAAAAGATTTTTTTGACTATGAAGCCAAGTATGAAGGGGCGTCCACCGAGGTAACACCCGCTAATGTTGAAGAAGCAATTGCAGATAAAGTTCGTGATGCAGCAAAGAAAATTTATCAGGTGTTCAACTGCCGCGGTGTAGTAAGAATTGATTTTATTTATAATGAAAGGGTAAAACAACCTTTTATGCTTGAAATAAATACCATTCCTGGTCAGAGTGAAGCCAGCATTGTTCCGCAACAAGTTCGTGTAATGGGATGGACTTTAAAGGAATTTTACACCAAATTGGTTGAAGAAGCTTTAATCAGTTAAGCATGCTCAAATTTATCACACACCGTCCACTATGGCTAAGCATATTAACGGCCTTTGTTTTGGCTGTAGCCATTTTTGCTACGTTTATTCTTTCTCTGAATTTTTTAACCCATCATGGCCGCTCACGCACTGTTCCATTAGTCGTGGGTAAAAGTTTTGCCGAGGCAGAAAAAATTTTGGATAAGGAAGGGTTTGATATTGTGGTACAAGATTCCGTCTTTATTGATACAATGCCTCCGTTAGCTGTTATCAAGCAAGTGCCTGAAAGCGATGCCGTAGTTAAAGTAAACCGTACTGTTTACCTTACTGTTAACCGCGCCGTAGCACCTATGGTCGATATGCCTAATTTGATAGGTTTCAGCTATCGTAATGCAATCATGAATTTATCAAGCTTGGGATTAACTGCAGACACGGCATATAAATCGGATTTCGCAAAGAACTCTGTATTAGAACAGCTATACAAGGGCGAAACGATTACTCCCGGAACTAAGATTAGAATGGGTTCAAAGGTATTGCTAGTGATCGGAACAGGTGTTGGTGAAATGGTATATGGAGTTCCCAATTTAATAGGTTTAACCTATGGCGAAGCAAAAGCAAAGGTAGAGCCGAATGGGATTAACCTGCTTATACTCTACGCACCGGGTGTATCAGATACTCTTAATTCCTATATTGTCGACCAGCAACCAAAACGTTATGATGAAGAAGGTCAAATTTTGAAAATCCGAAGCGGCCAGTTTATCAACGTAAAACTGGCAACTGAAAAACCTGTTGCTCCGGATAGTACAGCAAACAATCAAATACCTTAATAAAATTTTTATGGAAAATATTAGTGTCGAGGAAGTAAAAAAAAGAATGGATGCGGGCGAAGAACTGCATCTTGTTGATGTGAGAGAACCATATGAAAATGCAGATTTCAATATTGGCGGTACATTATTGCCCTTGGGAATGATACAAAGTATGCAGATAGATGAAATAGAAGATTTGAAAGATCAGGAATTGATATTTTATTGTCGTAGCGGCAATCGAAGCGGTCAGGCTGCCCTGTTTTTGGACATGATGGGTTTTGAAAATACCAAAAACCTTGTTGGTGGTATACTAGCTTGGCAAGAGAAGTTCGGAAAATGAGTTACGAGTTTCTGAGTCAGAGTTCTGAATAAGGTTCGGAACCTGTGACTCCCAACTCAGAACTTTAGGCTAATCGCTGCTATAAAATTGATTCCTGCCATTGGAAAATAATAATTATTTACACTCAACTCTCCGCCGTAAATATAATTGTACGTATAGCCATTGGGCTCATACTTTTTATCGAAAATATTGTTCACTTGCAAAATGAGATTTGCTTCTTTTAAAAATCCTTTGTTCACAGTATAAATGGCTCTTGCATCCTGTACGTAATAAGGATCTAACTTTCTCCCAGGGTTTTGAGTATTATCCAGATATTGTTTGCTGACATATTTACTCAATAAATCAAATTCAAAATTTTTACAGGGTAAAATACTTATCGTAGCCGCTCCTACGATTGCAGGTGATAAAGCAATATCAGTAGAAGAAAAATTATTCTGTTTTTGACCACCGTTATCATAATCATCAATGTACTCGGTAAAATGTTGAACTTTATTTTTGCTCAAGGTAAGATTGGCAGCAGCTTTCAACCAGTTTACAGGTTGTATATTCCCCTGCAGTTCTATTCCAGTTCTGTAACTATTTGGAATGTTTGTTCTTGTATAAGCTCCCACATCGTTGATCTTTCCCGTCAATACCAACTGATCTTTATATTTCATATAATAAAGGGTAGCACCCCAACCGTAATTTGATTTTCTTTTTTCAAACCCAATTTCAATATCATTTAATCGTTCAGCTTTCGGTTGCTGGCTCATTCCCGCTTCAAAATCGTCCCGATTCGGTTCTTTATGAGCTATACTATATGACAGATAACCATTCAAGCCATTGTAGGTATAGCTAACTCCAATTTTTGGATTAAAAAAGTTATAGTTGTTTCGGATGAACAGATCCGGGTTATCACGAAAGCCATCAATATTATATTTTATATGTCGGTATTGAAGATCAAGATATCCGTTCCATCTATTTGAAAATTTTTGCAGCAACTTGGCATAGCTGTTAAAATCTGTTTTTAAAGCATTTAAATCGTACCATCTAGTCGGTCCAGTTAAGCCATTTGAAGCCCAAATTAATTTTCCGTAATGATTCCCTTCATATCGAGTGTAAGCTCCGCCAATGGTGAATTCAGTTTTTGCATTGTGGTATTGCAGCGAAAAAATATCTCCATAAAAATTATTGTTCAACCAAAGCTGTCTAATAAAGTCCGAAGTAAAAAGGGTATCACCTGCTACAACCGGCGCCGGTAAATGATACATCTCATAAGGCTGGTCAGCCCTGTATTCTTCATAATACCCTTTTCCTTTTGTAAAAAATAATGCTGTATTAAAAGCAAGGTGTGGATTAAAATGATGAGTGTAAAATAATTGATAGTGATCCTGCCAATAGTTGTCTGTTTCATTTTCATAAGGCTCACCTGGTTTTTCAGTTCCGGCATAATTTATTCTACGATGGCCCGCTTTAAGATCAGCCTCCGAAACTCCATACCATGCTTGATAAGTTTTTTCATATCCTTTGAATAAATTAAAACGAATGGTATTACTATTGTCGATGAATGCAGTAGAAAAATAAAATGACCTGAGCTTTGAACTTGCTCTGTCAATAAAGCCGTCACTCGTAATATTTGACAAACGGGTATCAACTGTAAAATGACCGCCAATCAATCCACTTCCTGCTTTGATTGTATTTTTCCATGTATTAAAAGAACCATAACTGTTATTCAACTCTGCATAATGTTTTGAGTTTACTTCATTGGTGCTAAAATTTATTGTTGCACCAAATGCTCCTGCTCCATTTGATGAGCTGCCTGCACCCCGTTGAATTTGAATGCTGCTAACGGAAGAAGCAAAATCAGGAAGATCGACAAAAAAAGTCCCCTGGCTTTCGGCGTCATTGTAAGGAATGCCATTGAGTGTAACATTTATGCGGGTAGCATCAGTGCCACGAATCCGTATGCCCGTATATCCTACACCATTACCCGCATCGGAGTTAACAACAACTGAAGGGGTTTGATTTAAAAGAAAAGGAAGATCCTGCCCCAGGTTTTGTTTCTCAATTTCTTTTTTTGAAATATTAGTTTTAGTTACCGGCGCCCGGTCCGCAGCCCTTATGGCTTTAACTTCTACCGGAGACAGGCTGTAAAAGCTGTCTTTTTCAGCGGATTTTTCCTGGCCAAAACTGAAATAACCGCCAAACACCAGGCATGATGTAATACAAATCCTCTTCATTTTTTAAATTTTAATAAACCATTACCTAACAGTTAAAGGGTTTGTACAAATCCTTTACATCAGTTAAATCATGATTTCTGATTAATAAATGAGAGGGAAATGCGGGGGAGAAAAGGATTTATGAATTGTCACCTTCCTTCGCAGGCATTACCCTGATCAGGTTCTGCGGGTATAATCTCAGTCTCGACGGTTTAGGTCGGAACACCCCGGGAACTTTACGAGCACAAAATTAAGGGAGAAAGTTTCAAAATCTGTAACTTTTATACCATCCCTTTCGTACTACAGCAAATTCAACTATTATGAAGAAAATAGTCATCTCTATTTTTTTGGCTGGTTTGTCAATCTCAATGTTTGCTCAAAAAACAACCAACGATCCCAATGTAGAGAAAAGAAAACTATCTGGTTTCCACGGAATAGAAGTTTCACACGGTATTGACCTTTATCTGAGTCAGGGAGAAGAGACAGTTGCCGTAAGCGCTTCAGAAATCAAATACCGCGACAAGATAAAAACAGAGGTGAAGAATGGTGTTCTTAAAATTTGGTACGACTATAATTTAAATGCTGTATTTGAAAAAGGAGACAAAAAATTAAAAGCATACGTGTCATACAAAAACCTTGATATGCTGCAGGCAAGCGGGGGATCAGACATATTTGTTGATGGAAGCATTTCCGGGTCAAAACTATCGTTAGATATTTCCGGAGGATCCGATTTTCAGGGAAAAGTAAATTTAGGTGAAATGAAAGTGGATGCATCAGGAGGTTCTGATGTAAATATTTCAGGAACTGCAAAAAGCCTTAGCATCGATGCAAGCGGAGGTAGTGATTTTAAAGGTTATGAATTGATCACTGACAACTGCACAGTTGATGCCAGCGGAGGTAGTGATGTTCAAATTACGGTGAACAAAGAACTGAATGCCAGTTCCAGTGGTGGAAGCGATATATATTATAGGGGCAGTGGCATGATCAAAAATTTAAAAACCAGCAACTCTAATATTAAAAAAGTAAGTAAATAACAAATATGAAAAACTTATTTTCAACATTCATCTTACTTAACATTTGTTTTTGTCTCTACGCTCAAAAAACCATCAATGATCCGAATGCCGAAAAACGTTCTGTTTCGGGGTATCATGGAGTTGCTGTTTCCGGCAGTATTGAGTTGTTCTTAACACAAGGAAATGATGAAATGGTTGCTATTAGCGCTGATGATACAAAGTGGCGTGATAAGGTTATAACCGAAGTAAAGGATGGAATTCTTCATATTTATCTTGAAAATAACAGCAAGCTCAAAATTGATTGGGGTATTCACTCAAAAAGAATCAGAGCGTATGTTTCAGTAAAAAATATCGACTATTTGTCTTCATCGGGTTCAGGTAACGTGCATATTGAGGGGAGTTTAAAAGCAGACAAATTAAAGATCCATATTTCAGGCTCGGGGAATATGAAGGGCAGTCTCGATGCTAAAGATCTCTCCGTAAACCTCAGCGGTTCCGCAAATGCTAATTTTTCGGGTAATACAGAGAACTCAGATTTCCATATCAGTGGCTCCGGCAATATAGGTGATTATGATCTCGCAACTGTTTTTTGTAAAGTATCTATTAGCGGGTCGGGCAATGTGAGAACAACAGTAACAAAAGAATTATCTGCTCATATTAGTGGTTCAGGAAATGTTTTTATAAAAGGAGATGGAATGATCAGGGATTATACTTCATCCGGATCAGGTAAATTTAAAAGGGTAAAATAATTAAACAAAAAATGAAAAAGCTACTATTAACATTCGTTCTGATTACGTCTATTGCTTCTTTACAAGCTCAGGTCACTGTTAATGACCCGAATGCAGAAAAAAGAGAGGCAAAAGGTTTTAATGCTATTTCTGTTTCAAATGCGTTTGATGTATATATCTCTCAGGGTAATGAAGAAGCTGTGGCAGTAAGTGCATCAGAAGAAAAGTATAAAGAAAATATCAAAGTAGAAGTAAAAGGAGGAGTATTGAAAATATGGTTTGAAAAAGAGGGAAAGTTCTGGAAAGGATGGAATGGTGATAAGTTAAAACTGAAAGCCTATATTTCTTTTAAAGAGATCATTAAGTTAATGGCTGCCGGAGCCTGTGATGTACATGTTCAGGGAAGTATCAATGCGAAGGATTTAGATATAAACCTTTCCGGAGCAAGCGATCTCAAGGACGGAAAAATAATTGTTGCAAACAATTTAACGGTTAATGTAAGCGGAGCTTCGGATATAAACGTATCAGGTTCCGCCACAAATCTTAAAGTAGAAGCTAGCGGTGCCAGCGATTTTAAAGGGTATGATTTTGCCGTTGATTATTGTAATGTTCGTGCCAGTGGTGCAAGCAGTATTAGTATTACTGTAAATAAAGAACTATCCGCCCATGCCAGCGGCGCCAGTGATGTGCATTATAAAGGCAATGGATTAATAAAAGAAATTAAAACAAGTGGCGCCAGTAGTATTTCAAAACGATCATAACTAAGAAAAACAAAAAGCAAAAGCTCTCCATAAGGGGAGCTTTTCGTTTTTATGGATCATTATGGTTTAGTATTTGTAATAAAACGGTTAAACAATTACTATGAACCAAGCATACCAAACATGTATTCATGCATGTCTTGAATGTGCAGCAATTTGTGATTATTGTGCATCAGCTTGTTTAAAAGAGCCAAATGTGAATGAAATGGCGAAGTGCATCCAGTTAGATATGGAATGTGCCGCAATATGCAGAACGGCAGCGCAATTCATGAGCATGGAGAGCGAACATGCCAACGCTATTTGTCAGCTATGTACAGATATTTGTAATGCTTGCGCTGAAGAATGCAATAAGCATAATATGGATCATTGCAGAATATGTGCAGAGCTATGCTATCATTGTGCGGAAGAATGCGCAAATATGGTTGCAGCGTAAGGATAATTTTTGGTTTTTTGTTTGGTTGATAACCTCTATACGGTTACCTTTGCGCTCCACATCGCGAAGTAGAGCAGTGGTAGCTCGTCGGGCTCATAACCCGAAGGTCGGAAGTTCGAATCTTCCCTTCGCAACTAAGCTAGGGCTCTTAAAAAAAGAGCCTTATGTTTTTTGTATATGTTTTATATAGTAAAAAATATTCGAAAATCTATATTGGGTTTACATCCAATATTGAAGAAAGGTTGAAATCACATAATAAATTAGGAAGAAAGGGTTGGACTATAAAATACAGACCATGGGAACTAGTCTATTCGCAGCAAATATGAAATAAAAGAAGCAGCTAAGCAACGGGAAAAGCAGTTAAAATCTGCTAAAGGCAGAAACTGGATTTGGTCTGAAATTATTGTGAAGTTGTAGGGGCTCATATCCGCCTTAGGCGGACGGAAGTTCGAATCTTCCCTTCGCAACAAAGCCTCGCCCATAGCGAGGCTTTTTTTATGAATACTTTTGTAACGGTTTATGAAAGCAGGTTTTGTCAACATTTTTGGTCGGCCCAATGCGGGTAAAAGCACCTTGCTTAATTTATTAATGGGTGAAAAATTGGCTATTGTATCACCTAAAGTGCAAACAACCAGGCACAGGATCAAAGGTATTTTAACAGAAAAAGAGTATCAGATAGTTTTTTCGGACACACCCGGTATTATAGAACCACAATACAAGTTGCATGAAAAAATGATGCAATCTGTAAAAAATTCATTGGAGGATGCTGACGTTGCAATCCTGCTGATAGATATCAACGATGACTGGAATATATGCAATGAAATTTTCTTGACATTAAAATTAAATGTGCCTTCTATTGTTGTCGTTAATAAGATTGATACCGTGGGTCATGAAAAAATAAAAAAGGCAGTTGATTTTTTTAAAGATAAAAGCTATTGCAAAAAAATAGTGACCCTCTCCGCTTTAGCTGGTACTCATAAGGGGGGGCTTTTAAAAACTATTCTTGAATTTTTGCCGGAAGGTGAAAAGTTTTATGAAGAAGATGAACTTACTGACCTTTCAACAAAGTTTTTTGTTGCTGAATTGATAAGAGAAAAAATATATGAACTGCTTGAACAAGAAATCCCTTATCATACGGCAGTGGTTGTACAGGAGTTCAAGGAAAAATCAACCTTGGTAAAAATAGGGGCGGAGATCATTGTACAACGAGAAACGCAAAAAGCAATTATGCTGGGTGAAGGAGGAAAGATGATCAAGAAACTAGGAACTGTGGCAAGGGAGGAGATCGAAAAATTTTTGAATCAAAAAGTTTTTCTTGAGCTTTTTATAAAGGTGCGCCCAAAATGGCGGGATAATGAACAACATTTGAAGGAGTACGGATATTAATAAAGTCAAAAGTTAAAAGTTAAAAAGGGGTTGCTTTTTTAATTTTTACTTTTAAATTCTAACGGAGTTAAATAAAATTAAGATGAGTTTTACAGTAGCGATAGTGGGAAGACCGAACGTGGGGAAAAGCACTTTTTTTAACCGTTTGATGGAACAGCGTAGGGCCATTGTACATGATATAAGTGGTGTAACACGAGATCGTCAATATGGAGTGGCAGATTGGAATGGCAAAAGCTTTAATGTGATCGATACCGGCGGTTTTGTTCCTGATAGCGAAGATGTTTTTGAAAAGGAGATTAGAAAACAAGTGATCACTGCTGTTGAAGAAGCTAATGCTATTGTATTTATGACCGATGCTGCGACCGGTATAACAGATCTTGATGATGCAATGGCCAATGTTTTACGCCGGGGCAAAAAGCCCGTTTTTTTAGTGGTAAACAAAGTAGATAACAATGAACGGATGCTTGAAGCAACGGAATTTTATTCTCTTGGATTTGAAAAAATATTTTTTGTTTCATCAATGACTGGCAGCGGTACAGGCGAATTACTTGATGCTATAACGGAATTAATAGAGAATGAATCAATAGAAGTGCAAGATGTTGACGTTCTGCCTCGATTTGCAATTATTGGACAGCCCAACGTAGGTAAATCATCATTGTTAAATGCATTGGTGGGGCAGGAGCGTACCATTGTCAGTGAAATTGCGGGCACTACAAGAGATACTATTCACACTCACTACAAACTTTACCAAAAAGAATTTATTTTGATTGATACGGCAGGAATTCGCCGTAAAGCAAAGGTTCATGAAGACCTCGAATTTTATTCAGTGATCCGAGCTATTAAAGCCATTGATGAAGCAGATATTTGCCTGTTGCTGTTGGATGCACAAAAAGGAATTACAGCGCAAGATCTAAGCATTTATAGTTTGGCAGCCCGTAAGGGAAAAGGGATTGTTTTACTGGTGAATAAATGGGATTTATTAGAAAAGAAAACCAATACAGCTCGTGATTATGAAAAAGAATTAAAAAATAAGCTGGCGCCATTTAATGATGTGCCGGTATTATTTATTTCAGTCAAAGAAAAAACGCGTATCTATAAAACTATTGAAATAGCTATTGAAGTATATGAGAACCGGCAAAAAAAGATCAGTACTTCTAAATTAAATGAAATGATATTAAAAGCTATTGAAGCCTATCATCCGCCAGTGGTCCGAGGCCATCCGATTAAAATAAAATACATTACACAATTACCTACAAATATTCCTTCGTTTGCATTTTTCTGTAATTATCCCGATGACATTAAACAGCCTTATAAAAACTATCTCGAAAATCAGTTAAGAGAAAAATTCAATTTTAAAGGTGTTCCCATCCGTTTATTTTTTCGAAAGAAATAGCGGAGGAAATTTAGAGCTCTTCTATCTGATTCTCACCTCTGGTACATTTGTTGCAGTTTTATTAAACATTTTTAAAACAAAGCACAATGAAAAAATTATTTGCAATTTTAGTCTTTGCAGGAGTAATGGCCGCTTGTAACAACAGTGGTAACTCTGATCAAACCACAACTGATTCAACTACAATGACCACCGATTCAACAAACAAAATGACCACTGACACAACAAGCAGGATGTCAACCGACACAAGTAAGATGCCCGCCGATACGACCAAAAAGTAATGATCAAATAAATTATTATTTTTTGGTAGATTTTTTTCTCCCCGCCAATCGGGGAGCTTTTATTTATAGCTTAAATAATTTTGATAAGCTGCTTACCTGCTTCTTAAATTGTTGAAATTCTTCGGTCTGTTGCTTGATGAAACTGTTATCATCGAGCTTGCCCAGCACTTTGTCCATCTGCTGCTGCGTTTCATATACCATTTTGCGAAAATCATTGTGGTAATCTTTTGCTCTTGAATCATAAATGGCTTTGGTCATCCATTCGCGTGTTGTTAAAGCTTGATCAAGAAAGGATTTAAAAATTTTTTTACCAAATTTTGAAGGAGTAATCTTATTTATTTCAAGTAAGGAAGCAAAGGCATGTTGTAACTTTTGGTCTTTATATAGCTCGCCATTTTTTTGATAAAATTGATGCACTTCGTCCCAGCTTTTTATTTTTCCCGAATGGATTTGTTTGATCAATGTGTCAACTGAAGATTGCGGAAGCAACTGACTACCTATGTTTACCCAAGGACTCCTTTTTGCTTGCAAAGGAAGGGTTTGCGAGAATTTTTCCCATGTATTGATATTTTGCTCAATAGCAAAATTTATCAACTGCGAAGCACCATAATAAGTAATAAGCTCTTTAAATATTCCATAGGCCTGTAGTGCCTTTACCAATTTTGTTCTGCGGTGACTGTTTTCAAAACCTTCGGCTAAGACCTCAAGATCATTGACTATACTGTTTTTTTCTTCCAACAAGTTTTTACCGGTTGTGTAAATTTCTTTATCGGATAATTTCTTTTTGTTCTTTTTAGCAAAGGCAGCACCCGTAAACTTTTTCATCAATTCCATTGCCTCAAAGATTTCATTCACGCTATCAGGTGCCAGATAATCATATTCTATCAATTGTATTTTTTCGGTTCGTTTGTCTCGGTCAACATATTTTACTGCATTACGGGCCAGAGCATACATGTTATACATAAACCAATATGCTGGCATAATGATCAGCTGGTCGCTGCTCACATCATTGCTCACTAGAGAAAAAGGAATTGGAATATTCAGTTCATTGGGGTAATCGCTTTTGGCAATAATGGTAAAGCTGGCAAATTTTGAATTATGCTTAAGGCTTACACAGAGTCCTGGCCAAAAACCGCGTGCCGCGATCAGCTCACCATCGGCACCGCGGCTATTATGATTGGAGCCAATGGTTGCGCCGGCAGCCATATTACTTTGCCCCATTACCAATGCTGCGCACAAAAATGAATTATTATGGTGTTGCTCATGAGCGGGAAAAATCAACGAGTTCAAAACTTCGCAGCAAGAAATGGTGGAGTTATTCCCCAAATAGGAATTGATCAACCTTGCTCCGTATTTTAATTGCGAATGTGATGCAAGAATAAATCGTACTGCTTTTACTCCATAAAAAACCCGGCATCCAAAACCAATAATGCCATTTACCAATTCAACACCCTCGCCAATTTGTGATTTTTCTTCAGGTGAGGAATTGATCGTTAGGTTTTTTAATTTGTTGGCGCCTTTAATATAGGCATCACTGCCGATCCATACGTCCTTAATGATCTTACTGTTTTTGATCACCGTTCTATCGCCGATTTTTCCATAGTAGCCACGTTTGTCGTCAAATTGCTTTTGAGTGAATTCCCTGAACTTTTTCATCAACACTTCATCATCCCTGTATCTTGACCATAAATATGCATCACCGGGCAACATGCCGTTGAAAGGAATTACACTGCGTCCGCCATTTTCATTACATATCTCAAGCCATATTCTTACTGATTCCTTTTCATTTTCTTTTAAAATACCATTGCCAAATTTGGAATGATCCGTAGTTGACAGTTCATTTACATTTACAATGATCACTTCGTTGCCAACAATATAATGGCTCATGTAGTTTACATTGTCAATAACCACATTATCACCAAAATCACAACTTATGATCGTGCTGTTGTATAAGCCGACCGTAAGCCTGATATCATGAAACGATAAATAAAGCGGCTCAAGCTTCCCTATGCGAACAAGTCCAAAAAACTTGCAATTTTTTACTAGCTCGGCATTGAAGGCATCCGATACCAGAACTTTATTCCAATCATCAGAAGTATTCCGGTTGCGTACAAGAACTTCGATTTCATAGGCGGTTAATTTGCGATATTGAATTCCATTTCGATTTTGAATATTGCGCAGATAATATTCATCTTTTCCTTTTGGTATGTATTGCCGGGAAATAAAATTATAGCCAAGCGAGCCGACAAGACTTTTTTGAATTTCGTTCATACCCCCAGTAATTGCCTCAGAGAGGGATTTTTCCTCAACCCCTAAAGGGGAGTTTTTTGAAAACTCTTTTTAGAAGTAGAGTTATTAAGTAATATGGTTTACAGGCAAATGTAAGCAGAACAGTTTTGATGAAGTGCTGAAGAAATTATGAAGACAATTCAACACTTAATTCATACCTCAACTTTACTCTGAATTAAAGAGATATTCAACCCAAGTTCCCCCTTAGGCGGAGACAGGGGGTCATTCTACCGTTACACTCTTAGCCAAATTTCTCGGCTTGTCAACATCATAGCCTTTTGAAACTCCTATATAGTAAGCTAATAATTGAAGAGGAATAACGCTTAACATGGGAGCAACGATTTCATCAGACTCAGGAACGATCATAATATCATCACACAGGCCAATTGTGCTATCATCACCTTCAGTGACTACGGCCATTACTTTTCCTTTTCTTGCCTTTATCTCCTGCATATTGCTCTTTACTTTTTCATGATAGGCATCTTTTGTAGCAACAAATACAACAGGAAGAGTTTCATCAACTAGAGCGATAGGGCCATGTTTCATTTCGGCAGCGGGATAGCCTTCAGCATGGATGTATGAAATTTCTTTCAGCTTTAATGCACCTTCCAATGCAACAGGAAAATTATAACCACGACCGAGATAAAGAAAATCTCTTGCATCTTTATATTTTTCTGCCAGCTCTTTAATATGATGAGTGGATTCAAGAAGCTTGAAAACTTTTTCAGGAATGGCATGGAGTTCATCGAGCAAATGCCGATAACGATCTTCATCAATCGTTCCTTTTCTTTTTGCTATTTTCAAAGCGATCATTGTAAGCACCGCCAACTGTGCCGTAAAAGCCTTAGTGGAGGCCACACCAATTTCAGGACCTGCATGTGTATAAGCACCTCCATGACTTGCTCTTGCAATGGATGAGCCTACTACATTTACAACGCCTAAAATAATAGCACCTTGCCTTTTTGCATTTTCGATTGCAACAAGTGTGTCTGCTGTTTCGCCACTTTGTGAAATAGCAATGATCACATCGCCTTTATTAATCACAGGATTGCGATAACGAAATTCAGAAGCATATTCCACTTCTACATTAATGCGGCAAAGCTCTTCAAAAATATATTCAGCTACTAAACCAGCATGCCAGCTTGTGCCACAGGCAACCATTACGATGCGATTTGCATTCATAATTTGCTCTGCGTATTCTTCAATTCCTTTCATGGTAATGGTGCCGGTTTCCATATCAAGTCGTCCGCGAAGACAGTCATGAATGGTGCTTGGCTGTTCAAAAATTTCCTTGATCATGAAATGATCATAGCCGCCCTTTTCAATGGCCGCCAGATCCATGTCAAGCTTTGTGATGTAGGGAGTTAGTTTTTCATTACCAAGATTTTTAAGGATCAGTTCATCAGGTTTGAGGATTGCCAGCTCATAATCGTTCACATACACTACTTCTTTTGTATACTCAATAATGGGGGAAGCATCGCTTGCTAAAAAATGTTCACCTTTGCCAACACCAATAACCAAAGGGCTTCCTTTTCTTGCGGCAATGAGTGTGTCGGGGTGATCTGCATCTATTAATACAATAACATAAGCGCCAACCACTCTTTTTAAAGCCACTCTTACTGCTTCTTCCAATGAGCAGTCATTATTTTTTTGAATGTCTTCAATAAAATTCAATAACACTTCAGTATCTGTATCACTTTGAAATTTGTATCCTTTTTTTGTAAGGTCTTGTTTTAGTTGAGAAAAATTTTCAATGATCCCATTATGAATCATGGCTAGCTTGCCGCTTGCTGATATATGGGGATGTGCATTGCGATCATTGGGTTCGCCATGTGTGGCCCAGCGGGTATGCCCGATTCCAATAGTAGCATGAAGGTCTTTACCCACAAGTGATTCTTCAAGGTCGGCTACTCTTCCTTTTTTCTTAAATACTTTCAACCCGCTATTTAAGAGAGCAACGCCGGCGCTATCATATCCACGGTATTCAAGACGTTTCAATCCCTTTAAAATAACCGGGTAAGCTTCACGAGGCCCGATGTAGGCAACAATTCCACACATTAGGTAATTAATTTAATGCGGCAAAGATATTGATTTCAAAACATGCAAACATTTGAGTAGCCGCATGCATGAACAATAAAAAAGGAGCAGTTTACAAAATTTGGTGCAAAAGAAAAAGCCCGGCTTGCACAGCCGGGCTTGGTAGAAGAAGAGCATCAAAATGCAAAGGGTCCGTGTTGAATTTTTTTTATTTTTTTGATGGTATATCCGCTCCTTTTGGTATAGCACTCATATCCGTGGATGATATAGATTGAACACTGCCTGAATTTAATCCCAGTTCTCTGGATGTTTCTATATCCGGTATCCAACGACGTAATCCATTTTCCATTACATAAATTTCAGGTTTGCCGCTTTCCTGTACTAGTGCTCCATTTTTTCTGCTAGGCATTCTATCCCCTCTGGAATAACGGCTTAGGTCCGCTGCTGATACTTGATTTACCTGGCTCGAATTATAACCCATGAATCCCAATGTTTCAGGGTCGGGAATGCTGCGTGTTTTACCATTGAAGAGAATATATACGGTTGGATCGCCGGAAACCTGATACAGTGCTTTTTCCATCATTGGGATCATCGGAATTAGCCGGCTGGGAATAGGCACGCCAACTGTAATCCGCTCGAGATCCGTTTTACTTAATTTGATCACCATGCTCTGCGTAAGCTTCATCATGTTGAAAGTTTCCACGTCAGGAATTCTGCGTCTCTTCCCGTTTTCCATAATGTAAATACTTGGATCTCCCTCAGCTTGGATAACTGATCCATTTTTACCGGAAGGCATAGGGGGACCAAGCACAACGCCTATAAGCCTGTCGTTAGGAACGGGCACTTTGGCCCAGCTACCTATGTTCATTGCGCGAATAATATCAGGATCAGGAATTAACCTAAACACACCATTCGTATATTGGTAACTGTTGGCGAGGTCCGATCCGATTGTGTAGGTCCTTGTTTCCAACAACGGTTGAGCCGGTGTCAGCGTAGAAGGAAATGTTTTAGGAACCCAAATGACATCCGCTGCTTTTTCAAATCTGAATTTTCCCATGTCAGAAACCGGCCTGTACTGCACAGGCGCTGCGACGAGCTTCGGGATATTGTCAACTGCAACCGTTTTTATTTCAACATATATGTTGTCATCCTTGTATTTAAGGTAGAACCATCCCGGGTCGTTGGGAACCGCTTCCAGCATCATCCGTTCCCGTTTCTTATGATCGCTTTCATGCGGAATAACATAGAGGTAAGTTGGTCTGGGTTTAGCTACAAGCAAACCATTGTAGGAAGAAACCAGATAAAAGCTTCCGTCTTCGTCAGTCGGAATTAGTTGAAAGACCTCTTCTGCTCTCGGAGTTGCTGATCGCTGACCCATCGTAACCGGATTATTACTTACTCGGCTGGCCGAGCCTTTTAATACCTGTCCCTGGTTCTTTACATATATCCAGTAAGCGGGACCATCCACAATCTTCAACTCTTCGTTGTCCGCGCCCGTAAAGAAAGCCTTGGCTTTATCAAACGTTCTGCTGCCCTTATCAATGATTTGATCCTTTGTTGTGTTATAGATCATTTTTATTGTTTCCCCGGAGAATTGGGCTACCTGGTTGAAAAAATTGATAGAAGCAGTTGTAGATATTTTCGCTTTTTCGCTAACCTCTGTACTTACGGTTGGAGCTGCATTCAGTAATGTTTGGCTTGGTACGGCTGAGGTAGCAACTGTTACTGCTTCCTTTGCGGTCTGGCTGATTGGGGCTGCTGAGCTGATAAAGCCTGAAATTACTTGTTTGCCGGCATTCACAATTCCGTCTTGAATACTCGTGCATATTGGTTTCGCTGATTTTGCCATTTCCACGGCTACCCCTTTAAAGAAGTTCGCAGCAGCGCTGACGGGAACCGTAACAGTTACTGTTTTCATTTCATTGCCGATGTAGTACACCATATTTACTGTTGCATTTTTCTTTAGCACATCAAGGCTGCCTTCAAAATTCATGCTCTGGATCCTAATAGTTCTTCTCATCAATTCCTGCCACACATCATTGCCAAATCCAAGCACGGCGACTTCTTTGGGAAGATACCCTTGCAGGGTTGTCCAAAGAATACCCGTATTAGCTGATGCTTTTGCATAGCTAGTAAGTGGCTTTGAAAAATTGAGCTGTGCATCGATAGAACCATTTAAGAAGCCATAAACATTACCGTTCATCTTGCAATTGTAACCCTGGTTGGTTAGTTCCAAAAACATATTTGCTGCGGCCACTTCCAGGATATTAATAGCTCCATTCACATACACAAAACGATCGGGTGTTGCCTGCGCGTTACTGCCGCTGAGAAAAGCACTGGTAGCATCGTTAATAACGTGTTTCAGAGTAAGGTCAACAAATAATTCAGGATCCGACTTGCCTGTGGCGGCTGCGATTTTGAAAACAGTAAGACCACCTTCTTTAAGATGAATGTTATTCATTTTTCCAAGTGCGGAGAGTCCCATATTCGAACCGGCTTGCGGCCCATCAAGAGTAAAAGCGAAATCACCTTTCCAGTCAACGACATTTCCTTTGCCTTTCACCGATAATCCCTGGGTGATTTCTTTAGAAATACCATATGAAATGAGGCTGAAGGTTTGTAGGGCCAGTCTTACTTCTGCAGTATCCAGGCGACTTTTGTTTAAAAAATTGCCGAGATAAGGCACAGACGAGATCTTGCTTCTGATATCAGGTCCGCAGAAAAAATCGGTGATCTTTTTATAATCAAGGTTTGCAATTTTTGCTTGTATGAAATTCTTTGAGATTTGATTTACATCAAAACCGATGGTTCCTTCACATGTTACTCCGGCGAAATCCATTTCACCCGACATAATGGTATTATCAAGAACGGGTATGTCATAAGAAAAATTAATGCCGGTGCCAAAAATTAATTTTCCAACTTTAATTGGAAAACCATAGGGCTTGTTCCAATAATTCGTGAGCGAACCTGACCCGCTGATCGTTAATGCTGAGGGCTCAGCGCTGCCTTTAAAGAAGAAACTTAGTGGATCTTTGTTCGGTTCAACTTTTACATTGATATTCGAGGCAAGTGAAAAAACAGGTGAGCCCCCGTTCGCTTCAAGAATGAGTTTGATATCTCTTAGCCAAACAATCTCTCCTAGATTAAAACTCTCTTTAAATTGTACAGCTGCCTCCACTCTCATCTGCATAGGATCCATTGGCAGATTGGCCTGCAGGGTGAGGTTATCTACGGGTACGTCAGAAACCAATAATTTTTTAAATGTTGTATTGGCCAATATTCTCTTCAGGTCCTGGTAACCACTGCTGATGTTCATTCCCGTAATAAAAGTGATCCCCTTATATATCGGGCCTTCAAAACCTAATTCCTCAAAAATTGGTAACATGCTGACGGGCTCACCTTCATAAGTTGAGAAATAGATGCCCGTCTTATTTTTTAGCTTATCCAAAAAGCTGAGCGCTCCTCGCCAAGGCTCCTCCACTTTATCGCTGTTGAAAGCAAACTCAGTAGGAAAAGAATACCCGGCTAAAAGTCCCCAACCCAGGCGAGTGCTGGCTGTTGTGCTGGCTGCTACATCAGTTCCTTCCAATCGTTCCGCTTGAATGTTCAAGGTGCCGAAGCTGATATTAGCAATGGTCATGGATAATTTTTGCTTGAACGGAAACACATCAAGCGAAAGGTTAGTAGTGCCCATTATTTTTGAAAATACAGCGGCATTGGGAAACGCCGATTCGGTAAAGTTGAAATTGTCAAGCAGTTCAGCAAAAGAGAAATCGGCGATGTTGGCAGAGATCTTCCAATCACCGATGTTTTTTGAAAGCGTTGAGGATATTTGCACGCCTGCAGTGCCGGCCATGGAAAAATTTCCGCTTAGCGTTCCGGTTGCGCTGGTCGGACTTGCGGGATCGGCTTCTATTCCTACAGTAATGTTGCTCAATGAAAGCTTAGCTTCATTTAGAATAGTCCAGTTTGCATTGTAAGCGAGTTCAAAATTTACTTTGCTCATTTTAGCGGCATCATCTGTAAATTCAATTGCAGCCTTGCCCAGGTTCAGGTTATTTCGGATAACATCCGGTATTTTTAACAAGCCCGTATCAGGATAAATTTTTGAAACAAAGGGGATCGATCTCCAGTTCACCGGGGAAGTACCTGGTGGAACAGAAGCATTGAATGACATTAGCACATTCGAACTATTAAATACCGCTCTAAAATTCATGTTGCTAACTCCAAGGCAAGCTGCTATTCCGGAAAGAATATTATCAGTGCCTTCTGTGCTTACTGCATCTGTGCTGATCGCAAAACTGCCGTCGATATGAGTTTTAATTGCGTCTGTTAGCTTTGTTTCAAATATCGTTTTGTCGGGTGCTACGCTGTTACCCTGCGCATACAATCTGTCAGATGCTATTATAAAAAGCAGGAACAGTAGTATGCTGAATATTGTAATCTTATGTTTCATGTTTTATTTTTTTGGTGGTAAATGAATATGATCAGTTTTCGACTTTAGCTATTCAGAATTGCTGGCTGTTGAATTTGGCAGGTAGCAAAAAGGAATGCATTGATGACGTCGATGGTAGATGATGGGTTTCATAACTCAATCGTTTTAAGAGTGAATGAATTAATTATATTCTCAGTTTATTAATGGAATACAACTTTGCAAGAATACTTTTCAACCGCAGCTTGTAGCTGGCGTCAAAAGCGGCTGTTTTGGAAGCTGGGTCTCCGTTTTTTAATTGATTTAATTCTGCGATTAATCCATTGATTTTTTCCGTGTCTTTAAAGGGAAGATTCTTGGCGATCGTTTGCAGTATCTGCAAATTGTTTTTATAGAAATCATCTTGGATCACAATAAAATCATTGGTAAATTTTTTATAGCGATCTACCATTTCATATACACTGATACAATTGCCCAGAAGATCCTGTATCGTATCATTATTCAATTTTTCTTTGTAATTGAAATCCTGCGATGAAGAGTTGGTAATATCAAAAGCATTATTGATCTGCGCGGTGATGGATTCATTGAGATTGATCTTCTTTTCAATCAAGTCTTTCAAGTTATTTAATTCATCAATGAAATCCCTGTATTCAATTTCGTGCTGATAAAGTGCATTTTCAAAAGCTAAATTGGTTCTGTTCAGCTCGGTATAAAATGAGATGTAAGGCTCCAGTTGGGTTGTTATTCTTTGCATCACTTCCTTTGTTATCGGATTAGTTACATCTACTACCAGCGAATCTGCTTTCTTGCTAAGTTTTTCGATCCTTGGCTTATATGTATTGAAGGAGGATACAATCGAAACAGCGCTTGTAATAATTTGCAGTGGCGGCACCATTTTTTTTAATCCTTCAAAAATATTGGCAACCTGGACTTTCAATCTGCTCTTTTCTTTTTCCAAAAGAGGGAGGAGGCTGATGTTATTTTCAAGCGTATTGATTAGTACGTCCAATAATTGAAAGCCCAGCACATCGGTGGAAGGATTATTAATATCGATGAGTTTTTTATAAAGAAGATTCTGACTTCTGGCGCCAGTAATTTCTACTGTGCCCTGGTGCATTTCCTTAATAATGTCCAAGCCGTTAACAATAAGCTGATAATTTTTTTGATACTTCGTCCTGTCCGATTGCTGCTCGTTTACCCTTAGCTCATTGATCACATCTTTTAATTTGATTATCTCGGCCTGCACATCCATTGACCCTTGTGTATTATTGTTCACCATGGTACCTTGACCGCTTACCAAAAGAGATACTGAAAGGGCGATGAGTAAAATTGAAAAGAGTTTCATCATTAATATTTTTTGTGGTGTTCATTTATTTTAGTCCATCCATCTTCAGGAAAAAATATTCTTCCTTACCCTGGTATTTATTAATAAGGCTTTTGACAGAAAAAAATATTCGGTTGTCGGGAAGAAAAATACCATCATACAGCACTGTTCCTTCTTCACTTTTTAGTGAGAAGGAGATGGTTGAATCTTTCAAAACATATTGACCTTTCGAGGGAGATTTATGGTCTTTTTTAAACCAGGAAACAAGATTATTGGGATTGCCGGCAGTGGAATATCCAATTACCGTTCCGTCGGGATAAAATCGCAAATAATAACTAAATGGATTTAGTGTATCAGGTAGTGTGCGATAGTAACCGTCATAGCTTATTTTATCCTTAATACTTGTTTGGCTGATCCCTGCGAGAGAAGGAAAAAAAAGAATAAAGAAAAGCAGAAGTTTCGGTCGCATAGGTTTTCGTTTTAATATTCAGAACTTAGGGATGAAGTATTTCACAAACATAATTTAGCAATCTGAGGAAGGCTTTCAGGATTGGGACAAAGGCTTACAATTTTGGGACATATTCCCCTCTCCACCAGTGGAGAGGGGTTAGGGGTGAGGCTAAGCAGTTTTCTGGCTGGCAAATTCGGAAGGAGTGAGACCGTATTGTTCTTTAAAGCATTGAGTAAAATAGGACGGAGTTTCAAACCCTACAGTATAGGCAGTTTGCGTAATACTATGACCTGATGCAATCAAACTAGCTGCTTTTTGAAGGCGATAACGCCTTATAAGATCATTGGGAGAAATATTTAATAAAGCGTTCAATTTTCTGTTTAAGGTACGACGACTCATGTTTAGGAGTTTTGCGAGGGTTTCTACATCCATACCAGACTCATCAATTCGTTCATCTAATTCTTTATATAATTTCTGAATAAAAATATCATTTACGTGCGGCAGTTTTGGCAAAGGTTTTTCCGGCAGTAACT
The DNA here is from genome assembly GCA_036005185.1 of Chitinophagaceae bacterium. Taxonomy (GTDB): domain Bacteria; phylum Bacteroidota; class Bacteroidia; order Chitinophagales; family Chitinophagaceae; genus VBAU01. The sequence continues at coordinate 80,030 of DASYQS010000011.1, forward strand.
GTTTTTGAAGATGTTTTCGCCAGCGTTCCTGTTGTTGAATCAGGTTGTGTATTCTTAATTCCAGTTCATCGAAATGGAAGGGCTTGGTGATGTATTCATCAGCCCCCGCCTCAAGACCTGTCAGCTTGCTTTGGTGAGCAGCTTTTGCAGTTAATAAAATAAAACTGATATGTTCTGTCCTGGCATCGTTTTTTGAAACCCCACAAAGCTCTACGCCATCCATTTCGGGCATCATTATGTCACTGACCACTATCTCAGGCAATTCTTTTAAAATAATTTCCCAGGCAATTTTTCCGTTTGATGCTTCCAGTACTCTCCAATGCGCAGCCAGGCTTTCACTGATAAATGACCGCAACTCGTCATTATCTTCAACCACCAACAGTAGCGGACCTTCAGTAATTTCTTCAGAAACAAAATCTCCGCCAGTCGGCCGGGCAGAAAATGGGGCCATGATCTCCTCAACATTATCTTTTATTTCAATAGCGGTTTCAATTCTCTCAATTGGAATGATGACAGCAAATGCTGTCCCTTTGCCAGACTCGCTCTTTACATGAATGCTTCCATTCATCAATTGTATTAATTCTTTGGCAAGTGATAAGCCAATTCCGGTGCCACTGTGACTTCTTGTGCCTGAATCGTCTGCCATGTAAAAGCGATCAAAAATTTTAGATAGTTTTTCTTGCGGTATCCCAACTCCTGAATCCTCAACAGTTAATTCTATATTAGTTTGAGAAATTCCGGGATCTTTTTTTGATTTAAGTGATACAGTAATTTTACCCGAGTCTGGTGTAAACTTTATGGCATTACTCAACAAATTTAAAATTATCTTCTCCCATTTCTCTTCATCAAAATTATAATGGCCGCTTACTCCTTCATTTAAAAAGGAAAGACGAATATTTTTTTCTTTAGCTTGCAAAGAGAATTGCTCGATACATCTTTTTACAAATTCATCCAATTCGCCAGCAGATAGATTTATTTTCATCTGTCCTGACTCGATTTTCGAAATATCCAGTAATTGGTTAATCAATCGGAGTAATTGCCCGGCATTGCGATGTGCATTTGATAATACATGTTGATGTGAGGCAGAAAGCGAATTATCACGGCTTAATTTTTCAAGAGGTGTGAGGATGAGTGTAAGTGGTGTTCGAAACTCGTGAGTGATATTATCGAAGAAACGGTTCTTAATCTCATCCACCTCCTGTAAGTGCAATGCTTTGTTTTGCTCCAATACGATTTCATTTTGCATGCGGATACGGTTCACCCGGTATTTCCAATAACTTCTGAACAGCGTTGCAATGACCAATGCATATATAGCATAGGCCCACCACGTAGCCCAAAGCGGAGGCCTGATGCGGATGGCCAATTGTTTAATGAATGGACTCCATTTGCCTGAAGTATTAGAGGCATTGGTAAGCAGCGTATATTTTCCCGGTGGCAATCTTGTATATGTGGCAAGATTTCGAGTACCTGCATCAATCCAGTCTTTATCATATCCCTTTAGCTTATAGCGATAATGTATTTTTCCTGGTTGATTCAGTTGAAGACCGGCATATTCAAAACTCAGAAAATTTTTGTTATATGGTAAAACCAACTCCGGCAGCTGATTAATGCCCGCTGAATTTTTTTGATTGCCAACCAGGTCGGTTGCCACATTGTTAATAAACAACTTTGTGAAGGCGACAGGTGTGGGAAATGTGTCAGGAGTAAAAGTCTTGGGATCAAAAATGGTATATCCTTCTAATCCGCCAAAAGCAATTTGTCCATCGGGCAAGCGTAAATGGTGAAAGCGATTGAATTCATTGCCAATCAATCCATCTGTAACGTCAAAATTGTTAATGTTTTTTGTTTTTAGATTAAACCTGCAAATTCCTTTATTGGTGCTAATCCAAAGATTGCCTTCCTCATCGGGCGCTATGCTGTAAATGGTATTATTCGGAAAACCGTCACTTGTTGTATAAATTTTCTCCGTCCCGGTTGATTTGTTCCACCTTATCAGACCTTGTCCCAATGTGCCAATCCATAGAATATCAGGATCAGATGGATCCTTGCACAGATCGGTAAGTTGATTTGTAGGAAGATCTTTTTTACTGTTGCCTTTTTGAAAATTGTTGAGCAGCGTGGTGTGTTCAATTTTATAAAGACCTTCTTTGTCGGTAGATATCCAAAGAATTTTATCGTCGGCCTCCATGTCGACAACGTGACCTGCTTTTAAGGAAAGAATGGATGCAATTGAATCAGGCATCTCATCAATAGAATGCCACCGCCAGATGTTTCCGGCAAGATCGACTCCGTATAAAATTCCTGAGGGCGAAAAACTTAAACCGCGTAAAGCCTGGTGATTACCTTTTGGAACCGGCAATGGTAATAGCCTGCCATTATTATAAGTAAAAGCGAGGCTATTTTCTTCCGCGATTTCTTTTTCAGAGTGCGTTAAAGCTAAATTGTGAGTTGGTCCATAGCAGTAACGCAAGCCATAAGACCATTTTCCTCCTTGCAATGATGAAGGGATTTTTTCAAAAGACAAAGAAGGTAATCTTGATAAAACGTCGCTGTGAAAATTATTTTTATACACGGAAGCCATAAACGGCAGGGCTTGCAGATCTATTTTACACAGGCCGGCAGCGTTGGTACCAAACCATATTACCTGTGAATGATCGACTAAAAAAGAAATGGAATAATTTTCTACGGGATTTGCGCTGGGATATTTCCATAGATAAGTCAGCGTAAAATTTTTTTCCAAGCGATAAACACCCCCGGCAGCTTCAATGTAAAGAAGACTATCTTTTCCAACCTGCAGGTGATGTATGATATCTTTTTCTGGTGGTACCGCTGGCGGCAATGGAATTGATGCGAAAGATTTCATAACAGGATCATACCTGATCAGCCTGTTCATATTTGTAAGTAGCAAGCTTCCATCTGGCAAACAGGCCACTTTATTATGAGCACCATAAATAAATTTGAAGTTCAAGGAAGAAGGAAAGGAAATAAACTCTTCAATTGCCGCTCCCTGCTTGTTTAAAATTTCCAGTCCTTTATCAGTAAATACGCAAATCCGGCCTTTTGTATTTTCAATAACGCCGAGGTTATTATTGCTTTTAAGATTTTGATTTGCAGTATTGAATTGCGTAATTTTTTTTGATGCGGGGTCAAAAGATATAATTCCCTGGTAATTGGTATTTAACCAAAATCTTCCCGAATGATCTCTGATAAATTTTTCTACATTAAATTTTGATAAAAGGTTCTGAAGTTGGGGAAATGAATTTTTATATGATAACTGCAACCGACGTGGATCAAAGCAATCAAGTTTTTGATTCACATAAATTACCCAAAGTAAATTCAGCGGATCGAGATAAAGGTCAATAATGACATTGGAGCTAAGGCTCGTGCTGTCATTGTTATTATGACGAAAGACCCTAAATTCTCTTCCATCATACCTTGCCAGCCCATCTCTTGTTCCTATCCATAAAAAACCATCGGCATCCTGTTTTAAACCACTGATAAAGCTTTGTGGCAAGCCATCTTCAACCTTAAACCATTTGAAATGTGTGTACAGTGGTTGTTGTGCAGGGGAGCTACTAAAAAGAATAAGGAATAAAAGATTGCAGATTAGGTAGCGCATTAATGTTGGTTGGTCTTCTAAGTTAATCAAAAGAACAGAAGAGGCAAAGCGGGAAAGGGTTGCTTATTGCTGGTCAATTTTTAAGAACAAATATTTATTTTTTTGTCTTGGTAGAAGAAAGAAGAAAAATCGCTATAAAGACAATTCCATTTTAACGTCAGCTGTGAGTAAAGGAGAATTACTTGCATCAACATGTACAAAACCATATTTTTTATACAGCGTAATGGCAGGCGTCAACTGACTGTTTGAATAAAGGAATATTTTCTTGGCATTTAATTCTTTGGCTTTGTTCAAACATTTTTCGATGAGTATTTTGCTAATGCCTTTGCCTTGGAATTTGGGTATCACAGCCATCTTTACTAGTTCAAACACGCCGTTTCCATTATTTGCCAGCCTGGCAGTTCCTATTATTTTATCGTCTGCTTTAGCGAGATAAATATATCCGCCATTGTCAAGTATGTTTTTTTTAGGGTTATTGATTATTTCAAGATCATGTGACTCTGTTAGATTGTATTTATCCAACCATTCAAGATTAAGTTTCTTAAAATCGTTTGCATACTCGTCTGAGTAATCGATGATCTCTACCAAAACATCTGTCATAAAAATTAAAGTATTAAACTTGCTAGATGGGTTTATGAAAAAAAGAGACACTATAATAATTTCCCGCTCAAAATTAAAAAAGCTACAGAAAAATAAATAACAAGACCTGTAACGTCAACGAGTGTAGCAACGAAAGGTGCGGAACTGACAGCAGGATCGGCGCCAAGTTTTTTAAGAAGGATAGGCAACATGCTGCCGGAAATTGTGCCCCATAAAACAACACCTGTTAATGCGATGCCAACAGTGATGGCTATGGACATCCAATGCTCTCCATATAATGTGGGTGAAATGGAATGCCATATCACGATTCGAAAAAAGCCTATAATTCCTAAGACGATACCCAGTAATAGTCCTGAAATGATTTCACGGCGAATAACCCGCCACCAATCTGCAATAGTGATTTCGCCTACGGCCATTGCCTGAATGATAAGTGTGGATGCTTGTGAACCAGTATTACCGCCGCTTGAAATGATCAGAGGAACAAATAATGCTAGCACAACTGCTTTAGCGATCTCATCCTCAAAATAGGCCATAGCAGTCGCTGTCAGCATTTCACCTAAAAATAAAACTACGAGCCATACAATTCTTTTTTTGAAGAGTCGAAAGATAGGCATTTCCAAGTAGGGTTCGTCAAGTGCCGAAGTACCACCGATTTTTTGAATGTCTTCACTAAATTCTTCGCTAGCTACCCAAAGAATATCGTCAATAGTTACAATACCCAGCAGTTTGTTACTGTTGCTGACAACTGGCAAAGCTACACGATTGTTCATTTTAAATACTTCATTCGCTTTTTCCTGATCATCATAAGCATTCAGGGAGATTACCCGCTCATCCATGATATCGGAAACTTTTTTATCAGGCAGAGCCAGCAAAAATTCGCGAATGCGAATATCATCCAACAGCTCCCCGTTTTTATTGATGACATAGATCACATCAATAGTTTCACTGTCCTTGCCTTTTCTACGGATAGTTTCCAACACCTCTGTCACGGTATTGTTTTCATATACATAAACATAATCAGGCGTCATCAACCGCCCCACGCTATTTTCAGGATACCCAAGCAATGAAAGTGCTATTTTCCTTTCTTCAGCATTTAATAATTTAATAAGCTCTCGGACCACATTGCTGGGCAGCTCCTCCAAAAAATCGGTGCGGTCATCAGGAGGAAGCTCGTTCAATAAGGCCGCCGTTTTATGCGGAGGCAGCTCCCTGATAATATTTTTTTGAGTTGAAAGCTCGAGAATTTTAAAAACGCTTGCTGCCCGGTGTATGGACATGCAACTAATGATCAATGATTCATGATCGGTATATTCATAGATCAATTCGGCAACATCGCTGATATTTTGATTGTCTAGGAATTCACAAAGCTGTTGCCTGTTTTCCGATTGAACAATGGTTTCAAATTGCTCGCGAAAATTATGCTCTTTTTCTTCCAACATGCGGCAAAATTAAGGACTCAAGGTTAAGTACAAGAGAAGAAGTTAAAACCCGATTCGTAAATTGTAGTTATGATTTTGCCTTGTCTTTATATTGCTGTAACTGCATCCATGGGCCGCGGTGTTTTTACTTCTGAAAATATTGAAATGGGAACAATAGTTGAAGAATCACCGGTTATTGTAATGAGTAAAGATGAAAGGAAATTGATTGATCAAACCTTGCTGCACGATTATATTTTTGAATGGGGGATAAAAAAAGATCAGTGTTGCATGGCCTTGGGCTATGTATCTGTTTATAATCATTCTTACAAATCAAACTGTGAATACGAAATGAATTTTGAAAAAAATGTGATCACGATTAAAGCCGTACATTTTATAAAGGCAGGTGAAGAATTGTTTATTAATTATAATGGTCGCTGGGATGATGACAAAAAGGTTTGGTTTGATGCGATGTAGCGGTTGTTTAGTGGTAATTATGTCATGTTTTCATAACTTGTTCAATATTTTTTTAAATTTTTACTTTTGAATTTTTAATTGCTATCATGAACCAACTAACTGTCTCTCGCAATCGTATTCAATCCATTGATATTTTGCGTGGTCTTGTCATGGTCATCATGGCTCTTGACCATGTAAGAGATTTCCTTTACAAACCAGAAGTTTCGTCAGGCGGTGCATCAGCGGTGGCTATGGATCCAACAAACCTGGCTACCACCACACCCATGCTTTTTTTCACTCGTTGGATTACACATTTCTGCGCGCCGATATTTGTCTTTCTTGCTGGTACATCTATTTTCCTGATGAGCCAAAAGAAATCGAAGAAAGAGCTTAGCCTGTTTCTTCTCAAACGGGGATTATTTCTTGTTCTGCTTGAGATGATTATTATTACTTTCGGATGGCGGTTTGATCCCGCTTTTCACATTATTATTCTCCAAGTGATCTGGGCCATTGGTGTAAGCATGATCTTACTGGGCTTACTAGTTTTTCTTCCTCTAAATATTTTATTCATCCTCGGTTGCATTATTGTGTTTGGCCATAACATTCTTGATTATCCTGCCGTAAGTAAAAATTTAAAAGGCGGCGACCTGGCTAATCTGCTGTACTTCTCCAATTTTTCGACACTCAACTTTGATAAAACTCATTTTGCCATTATCGTGTACGCTTTTTTACCGTGGACAGGTGTGATGTTGCTTGGATATTGTTTTGGCACTCTGTATAAAAAAGAAATGGATGCATTGTGGCGTAAAAAAATGCTCATCCGCATAGGGCTAGGAATTATAGTATTCTTTTTCCTCCTGCGATTCACCAATATGTATGGTGATCCGGTGCCATGGTCGGAACAGCCAAGGGGAGCGGTATTTACTTTTCTTTCTTTTTTAAATTTGAACAAATACCCGCCATCACTTTTGTTTTTGTGCATGACGATTGGGCCGGGGATTTTGATGCTGGCCTTTATTGAAAACATCCAGAACCGCTTTAGCAAGATCATGAATATCTATGGCCGTGTGCCGATGTTTTATTATATCCTTCATTTTTATATCATCCATACGCTAATTGTTATTTTATTTTATATCCAGGGCCATTCAGCGAAAGAGATCGAGAATTTTTTCTTCTTTAAGCCCGAATCATTAGGCTTTCCGCTGCCTGGTGTGTATGCAGTATGGTTATTCGTGGTAATTGTATTGTACCCGCTATGTAAAAAATATGACCGTTATAAAAGCACACATCGTAAATGGTGGCTGAGTTATATTTAGTTCGAATCAGGAATTGTAAATCGATTGCTTACTTCAGCTTATTCTTTATTTCCTGCAATTTTAAAAGGGCTTCTACTGGGGTGAGGCGGTTGATATCAATACCATCAAGCAATTTTCTTATTTCTTCAAAAGTTTCAGTGTGTGCATCGAAGATTGAGAGTTGCATTTGGGGCAGAGAGATCTTTTTCATTTTACCTCCTAAAGACTGAGTCTTGCTCTCTGACTTTTCATTTCCTTCTTCTACGTGCTTGTTTTCCAGATGAGACAGTAACTCATTTGCTCTTTCAATCAAAGTCAAAGGCATGCCTGCCATCTTTGCCACATGTATTCCAAAACTATGCGTGCTGCCGCCTCGTGCCAGCTTACGAAGGAAAATAATCTTATTACCAGCTTCTTTATTTGTGATGTGATAATTTTTTACTCTGGATAATTTTTCTTCGAGTTCGTTCAACTCATGGTAATGTGTAGCAAACAAAGTTTTTGGTTGATGAACAGAGGAATGCAAGTATTCTGCGATGCTCCATGCAATTGAAATGCCATCATATGTTGAGGTTCCTCTTCCAATTTCATCAAGCAGGATCAGGCTTTTTGGAGTGATGTTATTAATGATAGATGCTGTTTCATTCATTTCTACCATAAATGTTGATTCGCCTCCGCTTAAATTATCTGAAGCGCCAACTCTTGTAAAAATTTTGTCGGTTAAAGAAATCCTTGCTTCAGTTGCCGGAACAAAACTTCCGGCATGCGCCATCAAGGTCACAAGAGCTGTTTGCCTCAACAAAGCCGATTTGCCACTCATATTTGGCCCTGTAAGAATGATGATCTGCTGCTCAATTTTATTTAGCTCAATGTCATTTGAAATGTAAGTTTCTCCAATAGGTAAATTTCTTTCAATTACAGGATGTCGGCCATCTTTTATCATTAACTCATCGCCATCATGCAATTGGGGTTTTTTATATTGGTATTGAATGGCGTTGTAAGCAAAGCAGCTAACACAATCCAAAATGGCTAAAATATTTCCGTTAGTTTGAATTGGAGCCAGATAGTCCATCAATTCATTCAGCAATGACTCATATACTTGCCATTCGATCTCCAATATTTTTTCTTCCGCTCCTGTTATTTTTTCTTCATAATCTTTTAATTCAGGTGTTATGTAGCGTTCGGCATTTGCAAGCGTTTGTTTTCGCATCCACGCCGATGGCACTTTGTTTTTATGCGAATTTGTTACTTCCAGATAATAGCCAAATACATTGTTGAAACCAATACGAAGAGAAGAAATACCTGTTGCCTCTGCTTCTTTTTGTTGAAGCTGGGCCAAATAATTTTTTCCGCTATGGGCAATACTTCTCAATTCATCAAGCTCTGCGCTAACTCCACTGTTGATCATGCCTCCTTTGATAGCTAAGGCCGGCGGGTTTTCAACAATCTCTTTAAAAATTTTATCAGCTATATATTGACAAGGATTTAAAGCGTCGCCTAATCTCTTTAAATATTCATTATCTGCTGTAGCACAAATTTGTTTTATTTCCTGTACTTGTTTAAGCCCTTTCGCCACATGTAATAGTTCTCTGGGGTTGATTTTTTTGAGCGGAATTTTTGAAACCAGCCTTTCCACATCTCCGCATTGTTTAATGGCATGGGTGATCTTGTTTCTCAATTCGGTTTGAAGTATAAAGAATTCAACCAGGTTTAACCGCTCGTTGATCTTTTGAATATCTTTTAAGGGAAATACAAGCCAACGTTTCAATAATCTGGCTCCCATTGGCGAAACTGTGTTATCCAATACATCTAAAAGGGTATGACCAGCTTCCGAATTTCTGATCACCAATTCTAAATTCCTTATGGTGAAGCGATCCATCCACAAAAAATCATCCTTGTCAATGCGCTGAATATTGGTAATATGCTGCAGGTTGGGATGCTCAGTTTCTTTCAAATAATGCAGAATAGCGCCGGCGGCAATCAAGCCCTTGCTCAAATCATCTACACCAAAGCCTTTGAGTGAATGCGTTTGGAAATGCTTTAGTAGAATATCCTCAGAGTAGGCCTGATCAAAGATCCATTCATCGAGCGTGTAGATATATATTTTGCCACCAAAGTATTCCTTGAATTTTTTTTGCTGATGACGCTGGAAAACCACTTCGGCGGGCTTAAAGCTTTGCAGCAGCTTGTCTGCATATTCACGATCGCCTTCCGCCGCAAAAAACTCACCAGTTGAAATATCAAGAAAGGCCAGACCATATTGGTCATTTTCTGCAAAATGAATTCCTGCTAAAAAATTATTGCTATGGTGTTCAAGAATTTTGTCATTGACGGTTGTACCCGGAGTCACCATTTCAGTTACCCCTCTTTTTACAATCCCTTTTGCCAGTTTTGGATCTTCTAACTGATCGCAGATAGCTACGCGATATCCGGCCTTAACCAGCTTATGTAAATAAGTATCAAGAGCATGGTGGGGAAATCCGGCGAGGTCAGAAGATGCAGCAGCCCCATTATTCCTTTTGGTTAATGTGATCCCCAATACTTGGGAAGCAATAACGGCGTCCTGTCCAAATGTTTCATAAAAATCTCCCACGCGAAACAGCAATATAGCATCAGGATATTTCTGCTTGATAGCCTTATGCTGCTGCATGAGAGGGGTATCCGATGTTGTGGATTTAGCCAAGCGGGTTTATAGGTTTAATAGTTAATCGGCTCAAATGGTTTCTCTTTTGCACAATGGCAAATATAATTGCTTTCATCGCTTTGTATTTATTCAACTGACCAATGTGAATTACTTTTGTTTCCATGCGAAAACTGAGCATGACCGAATTGGGACGTAAATCAGTTGAAGAATTCAGACAGTCTGAAAAAATCCCCATTATTGTTATTTTAGAAAATATCCGTAGCGCTTATAATGTGGGCAGTGTTTTTCGTACAGCCGATGCGTTTTTACTTCAAGCCATTTATATCTGTGGGTATACGGCCCACCCGCCGCACAAAGAAATTAAAAAAACAGCTTTAGGAGCAGAAGAAACCGTTGAGTGGAAATATTTTAAAAAAACTGGTGAGGCTATTGATGAGTTAAGAAAGCAAGAGTATAAAATTTATGCAGTTGAACAGGCGGTGAATAGCCATCTGCTTCAGCAGATGGAATTCAGAAAAGATGAGAAACTTGCTGTAATATTCGGAAACGAAGTGACTGGTGTGGAGCAATCGACCATTGAACTAACCGACGGCTGCATTGAAATTCCGCAGTTAGGAATGAAACATTCGCTGAATATTGCTACAGCGGCGGGAGTGGTTTTGTGGGAGTTGGTAAGAAGCAGAATACCCCCGACCCCAAAGGAGAGTTAGAGAAACCTCTCTAAATTTGCAAAATGCCCACAGTTAAGAGCTACCTCGGTTTAATAAAATTCTCTCATACCATTTTTGCTATGCCTTTTGCGCTGATTGGATTTTTCCTTGGATTAATCGTTTGGAATGATCAATTACCTGGATGGACATTGAATGAAGCGATAGGATGGGAAAAAAGTGGATTTCATATTTTAAAACAAGATATATTAATAAAGTTTTTGCTTGTTGTTATCTGTATGATCTTTGCCCGCAGTGCTGCCATGGCATTTAACCGCTACCTTGATAGAAATTTTGATGCAAGAAATCCAAGAACGGCTATCCGGGAAATTCCGTCTGGGATCATCTCTGCAAATAATGCGTTGGTGTTCACAGTCGTCTCGTCTTTTTTATTTATTATCACTTGCTATTTTATAAACAGAATTTGTTTTTTCTTGTCACCCATAGCGCTGCTCGTTGTGTTAGGTTATAGCTATACAAAAAGATTTACGCCGCTTTGTCATTTAATTCTTGGTCTAGGTTTATCGCTAGCGCCGATTGGCGCATACCTTGCCGTTACAGGCTTTTTTTCATTTTTACCAATTCTGTTTTCCCTGACTGTTATTTTCTGGGTTAGTGGATTTGATATCATTTATGCTTTGCAAGATGAAGAGTTTGATAGATCGCAAAAATTATATTCCATACCGGCTTGGCTAGGCAAATCAAGGGCCTTAAGGGTTTCTGAATTACTTCATTTGTTGAGCGCTGCTTGCGTCATTACAGCCGGCATACTAGGTGGCTTCGGATGGTTATACTGGATTGGCTCAGCAGTATTTGTTGGCATGCTCATTTATCAACATTCAATTGTAAAACCAAATGATTTGAAAAGGGTGAATCTTGCATTCATGACAGCTAATGGAATTGCAAGTGTAGTATTTGCTGTATTTGTAATTGCAGATTTATTTATCAATAATAAATATCAATAATTGCCCAGAATTCTCGCTATCGATTACGGTCTAAAACGAACCGGTCTTGCGGTAACTGATCCATTAAAAATTATCGCAACCGGGTTAACAACTGTTGAATCAAAACAACTCATTTCTTTTTTGAAAGATTATTTTAACAAAGAAGAAGTAGAGTTGATCATAATCGGCGAACCAAAGAATTGGGATGATACGGATACCCATGCTACTCCATTAGTAAAAAGAATCATTGAGGAGCTTCAAAAAAACTTTCCTGCTATCCCTATTGTAAAAGTAGATGAAAGGTTTACTTCAAAAATAGCATTCCGTGCTATGGTTGAGATGGGCTTAAAGAAAAAACAAAGACAGAACAAAGCATTGATCGATGAAATAGCGGCTACTATTCTTTTGCAAGAATATCTTAAAAAGTAAGCTGGTGGTTAAATTGTTGGATTGTTGAATTGCCGGTAACTTTGCATGCTTAGAACAATCAAGCAATTGAAAAATTAAACAATGATTTTGCCAATTGTAGCATACGGCAATCCGATATTAAGAACAGTTAGCAAGGATATTTTTCCCAACTACCCGGACCTGTCAAAATTTATTGAGGATATGTGGGAAACCATGTACGCCAGCAATGGGGTGGGTTTAGCCGCTCCCCAGGTAAATAAGGACATCCGACTCTTTGTTGTTGACAGCCACCAGATATTTGAAAATATGGAACCGGATGAAAGAAAAGAGTATCCTGATGATCCGGGTATAAAACAAGTTTTTATCAATGCTCATATTGAAGACATCAATGGTGAAAAGTGGTCGTATAATGAAGGCTGCCTCAGCATTCCCAAAATCCGCGAAGATATTTTGCGCCATGAGATCGTGACCCTACGGTATCAAGATGAAAATTTTGAATTTCACAAAAGAACTTTTCATGGAATTACGGCAAGAATCATTTTACATGAACATGATCACCTCGAGGGAAAGCTTTTTATTGACTATTTACCTCCTTTGAAAAAGAAACTGATGAAAGGAAAACTTGAAGATATTTCAAAAGGAAAAGTGAGTGTTGATTATAAAATGGTTTTTCCTAAGTAGTTTTACAAAACTGTTCATCCAAACAAATTATCTACCTTCAACTGAGTTTTAAATTGCCACTATCTAATCACCAATTTCCTTTTGAAGCATTTATATATTTAACCAAAACCAATTGTTATGAAAAGAATTGTACTCTCTTCATTAGCTGTATTTCTTGCCATTTCATTTTCCTTTTGTCAAACTAGCATTATCCCTAGCGTAATCAATTCAACCGGTGGAACCTTTAATGATCCGAATTCCTATTATCGGATTGACTGGAGTGTAGGAGAAATGACTCTTGTAAACATATTGCAAAGCGGCGACGGTTTGTTTGTAACTACAAATGGCGTTTTGCAGTCTTTTACAAATGTTGTGAGCAACGTAAACAATACCAGTAGTTTTGGCCCAGGAGAGGTAAAGGTTTTTCCGAACCCCACAAGCAAATACATTGATATAGGCTTTTATCCCCAACAGCAAGGTAGGGTATGGTTTCGTTTATATGATGCTCTTGGTCGAAAAGTTTACGATAAAAACTTTCTCATTTATGGACTCGATCGTATTGAAAGAATTGATGTGAACAAATTTCCCGCAGGGGTTTATATGTTGCATGTCCAGCTTGACCCGATCATGGGATTGCACATCAAAAAAGCAGCTTTCAGAATTGTAAAAACAATCAAGTAAAAAAAAATTGCCAATCTATAACTTGACTACAATGAAAAAAATTTTATCCATTTTTTTATTGACGATAATTGTATTGTCTGCAATGAGCCAGGTACCGAATCAATTCAATTACCAAGGCGTGGCCCGTAACTCTGTAGGAAATGCATTGATAAATCAACCCATTGCCTTACGGCTCTCCATACATGATGGCAGTGCTGGAGGCACTGTTGTTTATAGGGAAACAAGGGCTGTGGTCACCAATTATTTTGGTTTGTTCAATGTAGCCATGGGCAGTGCAGGTGCAACAAATGTAACCGGCACGATTGGTGGAATAAATTGGGGGACTGGGGGAAAATTTTTGCAAGTGGAAATTGATCCCTCCGGCGGCGGTAATTTTTTGGATATGGGAACAACGCAATTGTCTTCTGTTCCTTATTCTCTATTTTCAGGACTTGCATCGCCTACAGGCACCGCGGGAGGTTCATTAACGGGAACCTATCCAAATCCAACTATTGCAAATGGTGCGGTAACCCAGGCAATGATCGCCTCTGGAGTAACCCTTCCACCAAGTGGTGCTGCGGGTGGTTCATTAACTGGAACCTATCCAAATCCAACCATTGCAAATGGCGCGGTTACTCAGGCAATGATCTCGGCGGGTGTAACCCTTCCGCCAAGTGGTGCAGCAGGCGGAGATTTACAGGGCACGTATCCCAACCCAACCCTTAAACTGCCCTTCTCCAAAACGCAATCGGACGGCGGACCATTGTTCAGTATTACAAATTCAGATGCGGGCGATGCTTTCAATGGAATTAATACAGGTACAGGAAGAGGTGCTTTTTTTCAAATCAACAATGCAGCCAATGCAGCCGCTGCCTTATCTGCAACAACAAATGGAACAGGCAATGCTGCACTTTTTCAAAATACCAATGCAGCTAATGCAGCTGCTGTCCTATCTGCAACAACAAATGGAACGGGTAATGCTGCGCTTTTTCAAAATACCAATGCAGCTAACCTTGCAGATGCGCTGAATGTTTCTACAAATGGAGGAGCTACCAGTTGGGCAATAAGGGCAACTAGTACAGGAACACAGGGGGCTGGCATTTTTAATTACAATAATTCGTCAGGAGCTGCAAATTCATTGCGCGTATTAACAAATGGAAGCGGTTTTGCCGCTAACATCACAAGCAGCAATGCCACCCCACTTGCATTACGCACTGCAGGTGGCCTGCAATTAACAGGTATTGGCGAGGGAGTAAATAAACTGTTAGTCAGTGATGCATCCGGAAATGCGGCCTGGCAAACGTTAACCAGCGCTGGTGGTGTAATGGGCACTGGAACGCTCAATTTCTTACCCAAATGGACACCCAATGGAACTGCACTGGGAAATTCGCAAGTTGTTGATGATGGAACGAATGTAGGGATTGGCATTACCTTACCTTTAGCAAAACTTCATATTGCAACGACAGATGCAACGGGCTTTCGTTCAGATGTTAACTTTAGCACGCCTCCGGATTTGAGTATGCACAGGCAGTCGAATATTTTTGAAAGCAACAATACAAATTTTGGAGTTATAAGTTACAGTAATTGTTCTAGCCTTCTTGCACCCGATTGGGCTGGTTCATTAATAGGCGTGGATTCAAGTAATCAATTTTACAATGGTGGGGTAGCAGGATTTTATAAAGGAAATGATGTGGCGGGCAATGGTGTTTATGGATTTGCATCGCAAAACGGAGATTTATCATTGATACCCACACAAGGCACAGGTTTTTCTGGCGGCACTTTCTTTGGAGGCGATGTAGGCGTGTTTGCAGTCGGAGGTTCGCTTGTTACCCAAGGGCCTTCCCCAATAAAATATGGAATATATGCTGTGGCTGGGGCAGGAACAACAAATTACGCAGGTTATTTTGAAGGGGATGTGCAGGTAAATGGCAATTTTACAGCAACAGGAGTGAAGGCATTTAGAATTGATCATCCTCTTGACCCAGCCAATAAATACCTAAACCATTATGCTATGGAAAGTCCCGAAGTACAAAATGTGTATAACGGTAATACTGTAACTGATGAAAATGGAAAAGCTGTCATAAAGCTTCCGAATTATTTTGATGCGATCAACAAGGATTTTAAATACCAGCTAACGATTGTGGATGAGACCCAATTTGCAATGGCAAGAGTTAGCAAAAAAATTTCGAACAATAGTTTTGAAATTATGACCAGCGTGCCCAATATTGAAGTGAGCTGGCAAGTTACAGCTGTTCGTAATGACAAAGCCGCACAAAAATTTGCATTACCCGTAGAAATGAATAAATCAGCTAGTGAAAAAGGGAAATACTTGAATCCGGAATTATACAATCAACCGGCTGGCAAGGCAATTCACGCTGCTAAGGGAAAAAGTTCGATTGTTTCTCCATTGAAACGATAGAATGCCTAAAACATTTTATTTTGCAGGTATGATGAAACGCATCGTACCTGTTTTTTTTTACCTATTTCTTTATAGTTCGCTGTCGGGTCAGGAGGACTCATTGGATAATGAACGCTTGAAGCAAATGATCACTCTTTCTGAGGTAGTGGTTCGCAATAATCTTGATGTAATAAAATTTCTCCAACTAATAAAAAATGATACCAGTTTTTATAAAGCCTTTCGAACGCTTCATATACTGGGCTTTACTTCTTTAAATGATATACAGATGATGGATAAAAAAGGGAAGGTGAAGGCTTCGCTGCAAAGCAAAACTATTCAGCATGTAGCCAATGGTTGTCGTACTATGGAAACGGTAGAGGAAAATACAACAGGGAATATGTATGATGCAGATAAAAACTTTAATTATTATACGGCTGAGCTTTACGCAAGTCTTTTTTTTACAAAAAAACAAGTTTGTGGAGAAGATAATATCGTCAAAGGAATTGAACATAACGTTAAATCAAAATCAGGAATTGAAAAACACAAGGAGCAGCTAAAGATGTTGTTCTTTGATCCTGGAAAAAAAATTCCAGGAATACCATTCATCGGAAATAAGATAAACATATTTGATCCTGATGTAGCAAAAAATTATAATTTTTTTATCGATATGACGGATTATAACGGCCAAGATTGTTATGTATTTACCATTAAGGCAAAAGAAGAGCTAAACAGTGATGAAAAGGATAATATTGTGATTGACAACATCACTACCTGGTTCAATACCAAAACCATGGAAATTGTAGGTCGTAATTATGATATCAGTTATGATGCAGGCGTGTATGATTTTGATGTGCATATGGAAGTACAGATGACTCATTTTAGGAATTACCTTGTTCCAAAAACACTTTATTATAATGGCACATGGGATATGGTTTTCAAAAAAAGAGAAAGAGGAGTTTTTACAGCCACTTTATTTGATTTCAAAAAATAGAGAATATGTAATAGCAATTCCTTGCAAGAAGAATATTTGTCAATTGCCTGTTGACTATTGCTTATTGCCAACTGAAGAAACATACTTGCGCCATTTTTCAATTAACTCCTTTATATCACTAGGTAACTCTGCTTCAAAAAACATTTCTTTGCTGGTCACGGGATGAATGAATCCCAGCGTGCGTGCATGTAGCGCATGTCGCGGGCAAATGGCAAAACAATTCTCTACAAATTGCTTGTATTTGCTGAAAACAGTTCCTTTTACAATTTTATCGCCGCCATAAAAATCATCGTTGAACAAGGGGTGGCCAATGTACTTCATGTGTACGCGAATTTGGTGTGTACGGCCTGTTTCAAGTACGCATTCAACCAATGTAACGTAACCAAATCTTTCAACAACTTTATAATGAGTAATCGCTTCTTTGCCATGTTCGCCGTCTGGGTAGGCTTCAAATAGCTTTCTATACCGTTGATGACGGCCTACATGTGCAATGATGGTCCCTTCGTCTTTTTTAAGATCACCCCACACTAGCGCAAGATATTGCCGTTTGATCGTGTGATCATAAAACTGTTTAGCAAGTTGGCTCATAGCCCTGTCCGTTTTTGCGATCATCAACAATCCACTCGTGTTTTTGTCAATGCGATGCACCAGCCCAAATCTCGGCAATACCTCCTCCGTTATACCCTGCTTTTGCAAATAATAAGCAATGCCATTCAATAATGTGCCTGAATAATTCCCACTACCAGGATGTACAACCATACCTGCGGGCTTATCAATCACCATCAAATCTTTATCCTCATACACAATTTTCAGTGGTATATTTTCGGGAGCTACTTCCGTTTCCTCAGGATTTAAATCTGAGTAAAGAACAATTTCATCGTTTGCTTTCACTTTATAATTAGGGCGTACTTCTTTTCCATTAACCAGTACCAAACCGGCGTTAATCGCTTGTTGCAATTTATTTCTGGTAGCTCTCTCAATTCTATTCGTTAAAAATTTATCAATGCGCAGCGGCTCCTGGCCCTTGTCAACGGTAAGATTAAATCGCTCATACAATTCATCATTACTTTCTTGTATTTGCTCCTCGTTATAGATAAGTTCTTTTTTCATTCAACTTTTTATAGCATAGTGGCAAAGTTAATGGGTTGTGGCTTTGTTCTTAAATTTGCTGTTTGTATGATAAAGCAATCGGTTATTTTCAGAGATCTTGGGCAAATGGATTATAAATCGGCTTGGGATTACCAGGAGAGCTTGCTCCAAGGCAATGTGAAGGTGAAGTCAGAGCTCAGAAGTCAAATACCAGCGTTAATACCCACAACCGAAGAACTGAGAACTCTGAACTCTGAACTTACAACTCAGAACTATTTATTGTTTGTTGAACACCCTCCCGTATTTACTCTTGGTAAAAGCGGTAACATTAACAATGTTCTGTTGAGTGAAGAAAGATTAAAACAAAGAGGCATCGAATTTTTCAAAACTAACCGTGGTGGAGATATTACTTTTCATGGGCCTCAGCAAATTGTTGGGTATCCTATTCTTGATCTTGAAAAATTTGATACAGATATTGGTCACTATCTCCGCAATCTTGAGGAGGTAATTATTCTTACTCTTGCAGATTATAAAATCAAATCGGGCCGCTCGAAGGGTGAAACTGGTGTATGGATCGATCCTGACATTAAAGGAAAGGAAAGAAAGATATGCGCTATCGGGGTTCGTTGCAGCCGCTGGATCACTATGCATGGGTTTGCATTCAATGTAAATACCGATCTTAGTTACTTTAATTACATTATTCCCTGCGGCATTCAAAACAAGCAGGTCACTTCATTACAAAAAGAGTTGGGAAGGGAAATTGATCTCGAAGAAGCAAAAGAAAAAGTTAGACAAAATTTTGAAAAAGTGTTTGATGTTCGGTTAGAGGTGAGTAATTAGTGATGAGTAATGAGTGAGATAATCTTGATACCCTTAGAATTTAAAATTCTTTTCCAAGATAAAATTTGTGCTTTTCTTTTAATTTTTCATCAACAAATAGCTCAAACTTAAACCAGCCAGCGTGATAAAAATTGCTTTTATCAACAATGAGTGATTGTTCCTTGAGATTCTTTATTTCAAATAGAAACTCATCATTCTCGTCATAGAATTTTACAGAGTATTTTTTTGAACCTGCATCCGGCAAGTTCAAATGTATGTTTCCATCTCTTGATGTATATACAAACATAGAAGGAACAAAAATATTAGGTTTGTTTTTTGAGTCAAGGCCATTCGCTTTCAAGGTCGAATCCATACTTTTTTCGGGTTTGTTTATCTCAATACTAAAGGGATCAAGCATTTTTTTTCGCTCCGTCTCGGCCATTTGCAATGAGTCAATCACCGGCCGTTTTGGAATTGAAAATGTAAACATCGATCTGTCAAAAACAATAAATAAGCGATAGAACATATTGTCGCTAGTGGCCTTAGTGTCAACATACCCATTAGATTTATTCATCGGATCGGGCACTGTGAGAATAGTTTTATAACTCTTTAGGCTGTCTGCTGAGCGCTGAATGCTGATCTGCTTTACCTGTTGGTAATTATTTGTCCAGCTAATAATGATTCGGTTATTGCCCACATTCTTTACTGTAAATTTTGGCAGTGTATCCTGGGCGGAAATTTTATAGCATAAACAAGTAATTATGATCGTAGTTAGCAGGATTGATTTTTTCATCATTTCTATAACGAAAAAAGGTTTGGATTCTTTTATAATTGCTTGCAAAGATAGGGGAGGATCGAAAAAAACTTTCAGAAGATTAACGTTCCCTTTGGAAGGGATAAATTACCCTGAAGCCCGCCACTATGGATGAGCAATATATTGCTTCCATACGGAAATAGACTGTTTTTTATCATATCCAAAATCCCGTAAAATAATTTGCCGGTGTAAACAAAATCTGATGGGATGGATGTGGTCTTAAAAAATTCATTCATAAAATCTATAAGTTCTTGGGTATATTTAGCGTACCCTCCGAAATGATCATTATCGATAAGCTGAAATTTTTTCTTTTTCTCGTCTGCTGATAATAAATCGCTAAGTTCATGCTCAAGGATCATAATATTTTTTAAAACGGGAATACCGATGATCTTTTGTTGAGGCAAGGTTGCCTTTATTAGGCCGGCCATCATGGTTGAAGTTCCTACAGCACAAGCAATATGCGAATAGTTTTCTTTTTTGCAATAATTCAAAATTTCAGCTGCTCCCCTTACACCGTTTATTCCATAACCTCCTTCAGGGATCAAATAGGTTTTATTGTCTTCTTTTAAGTCAGCAGGTAATTTTTTGCTTCGATAATCTTCACGGCTTAGAAAAAATAATTGCATTCCGTATTCCTCGGCTTGCATTAAAGTGTGTGAAAGAGCTTCTGGTCTTTCGCCGCGGATTATACCTGTGGTTTTTAGATGATGCAGATTGCCAGCAGCCGCAGTGGCAATGATGTGATTTGAAAAAGCTCCACCAAAAGTTATAATATGATTTTTGCCTGTGGTTTTTGCCTCTTCGAGATAATATTTCAACTTAAACCATTTGTTACCGGAAATTACAGGATGAATTTTATCAAGTCGAAGAACAACAAGCCTTATATTTTTTTCTTTTACTAGTGAGGTATTCACTTCATCAATACAGATCGATTCAAATAACAAAGGCTGCATGAAAACGAAATTAATTTAATTTCGCTGCTGTTAAAACATCAGCATGGAACCTACAGCACCTACATTAGTGATTCTTGCAGCAGGCATGGCTTCACGATATGGAAGCATCAAACAAATTCAGGGTTTTGGTCCGGGTGGAGCTACACTCATGGATTATTCTATTTATGATGCAATACGTTCAGGGTTTAAAAAAATAGTTTTTATTATTCGTAAAGAATTTGCCAAGGAGTTCAAAGAAATTTTTGAACCTAAGTTGAAGGACCATATTGATATTGATTACGTATATCAAGAAATGGATTCATTTACAGAAGGAATGCCTGTACCTGAAGAAAGGAAAAAACCTTGGGGCACGGCACATGCTGTGCTTTGCGCTATGGAACTGGTAAAGGAGCCCTTTGCAGTAATCAATGCAGATGATTTTTATGGCTACGATGCTTTCAAAAAAGCAAGCAATTTTTTAGAAAGTGAGTGCACACCTGACAGGTACGCCATTTTGGGGTATGACCTGCTTCAAACGCTTTCTGAAAATGGTACAGTAAATCGCGGTGTTTGCCAGGTTGATGCTGAGGGAAATCTTTCTTCAATAGTTGAAAGGATCAATATTGCGATGAAGGATGGAAGAGTTATTTGCGACGATGATAAGGAACCCAAGGAATTGCCCTTAAACAGCGCTGTGTCTATGAACTTTTGGTGTTTTCACCCATCTATTTTTGAATACACGCAAAAAATGTTTCGTGAGTTTTTACAGGATAATATTCAAAATACAAAAGCCGAATTTTTTATTCCTATTGTGGCCGATCAATTTATTAAGGACGGTGGTACAATCAAAGTAATTAAAACACATGTACCTTGGTTTGGGGTTACTTACAAAGAAGATGCGCCTGAAGTGGAAAAAAGATTAAATGAATTGGTAAAAAAAGGAGAGTATCCCGAGCGACTATGGACATAAAAAAACCCCGACACGTCGGGGTCGCTTTTATAAGGAAACTGATTAATCACCTTTTACCATAAATACAAAATCCTGCAATTTCTTTACTTGCTCTTTTTTATCCAATTTGCTTACTGCCGACTTTGTAGACATTTTTATATTTTTATAAAGTGAACTTTTCTTCAGTTCATCTAAAACTTGATAGATATATTTCGACTGGACCGCAAACACGGCGCCTTCTGTTCCTGTTTCTTTAGCGCTAAGAATGCCTATCACTTCACCATCATGATTAAAAACCGGCCCGCCGCTATTGCCAGGATTAGCAGGAATAAAAATCTGACAACTTAGAGTATCTCCATTGTACCCGGTTTTTGCGCTTAAATATCCTTCACCGTAAACAATTTCATCTCTGGGGTAGCCGAGGGTAAATATCGGCTCTGCAATATCTGAAGTTGTTCTTCGAATTCCGTAGGGAAGTGATGTAAATGGCTTAAACTGGTCGTCATCAATTTTAATAATAGCAACATCTCGAGGAACATCTAATCTGACCACAAATGCATTGAATTGTTGCCCTTTTGTATTAACAACACGGATGTTTCTTGAATTTTTTACAATATGAGCATTGGTGATCATCAAACCTTTTCCATCAATTAGAAATCCTGTTCCTCCTGATTTAAATTCAATAGGCAAAGAACTGGAATTCACAATGGGTGAATTGACTTTATCCTTAACGTGCTTCAGGTCAGTTTGAATTTGGTTAGTTTTAGTTTCCTGAACCTTAATTATTCTTTTTAAATTTTCAAGCTCAGAAGTTTGAGGCTTAGGCGAGAACGACCACACGAGGGCACTAATGGCGATTGTTGTAATACCTGCAATAGAAGCAGCAATGGCAACAACCCGCCTGTAGCGCCTCCATAAATAAACTCTTTTGGCCTTGCCTTCTAGCTCGCCTGAATTTATTTTACCTTGTTCTTCAAGATTTGAATGTACATCATGTAAAGCCAGCTTAAATTTCTTCCATTCTCCAAAACGGTTCATTTGCTGTAAAAACAAGGTATGCTCAACCACCAATTGATCCACTTCGGGGTTGGTTTTGCGTAATTGTTCAAAATACAGTCGCTCATCCGGCGTCATTTCACCCCGAATATATCTCTCAACCGCATCGAGCATTTTTATGTCATCCATTTCCGTTTCCGTTTTTGTATTGAGCAAAAAATATCTTTTTCAATCTCATTAAGCATTTATATTTCTGGTTCTTGGCGTTATCAGCATTTGTATAACCGAACGATAGCGCTATTTCCTGCATATTTTTTTTCTCTAAATAATAAGCTTCCAAAAGGCTTTTACAAGGCTCGCCAAGGCTGCTGATCGCTTTGTCCATCGTTGCGAATTCATTATTGATCCTTTCATTTTCTTCTATTTCCTCTTCTACGGGTACTGTATCATGTATGCTTTCGAGAGTAGGTGCGTATCGATTCATTTGCTGTAGCCGCTTAAGCCATAAACGCCGGCTTACCGAATAAACGTAAGTTTTTATCAGGCAGTTTAGCTCAAATGTCCCTGATCTTACCCTTTCATAAAGAACTATCATGGCTTCCTGGAAAATATCCTTTGCATCGTCAGCAGAGCCACTGTTATTGATTATCAGTGACTGAACCATATTATAATTCTCTCTATAAATCGTTTCAATAGCCTTTTTATCGCTGCAGGCCAATCCTTGTAATAAAGCTTTTTCGTTGCTTTCGGCTTTCACTGTTCCCTTTATTTAATACGAAGTTTTAAAAATAGTAACCCTGAGGCAGGTAAAAAAAATTTTTAAATTCCGGGTTACCTTTTGCCATACCCGCGTATAAACACGAAATCTATTGTTAACAATTCTCAAAAATTCAACAGAATGAAAAAGTTTTTTGCAATTGCAATCATCGCTGCAGCTTTAGCTGCTTGTAACAACAGTAGTGAAGAGTCTAAATCGACTGACAGCACTACAGTTGCACCAGTTGATACAACAACTCCGGCTCCGGCAGACACTACTATGAAGACTGACACTTCAAAGATGTCAACTGATACAAGTGCTAAAAAATAAGTAAGGCTTTTGTGGCAAGCAATCGAGGGCCATCCTGAAATTTCGGG
This sequence comes from Chitinophagaceae bacterium, assembly GCA_036005185.1. Taxonomy (GTDB): domain Bacteria; phylum Bacteroidota; class Bacteroidia; order Chitinophagales; family Chitinophagaceae; genus VBAU01. The sequence continues at coordinate 103,560 of DASYQS010000011.1, forward strand.
ATGGCTTTTTTATAGGTTTAAGTTGGTATTCATTATCGCTATTATCTATTCTCTAACCTTTATCTTTGCAGATTAACCACTTTACTCATTTAATTTAATTTTAATCAGTGATCTCATTTGAAGAGCTTGGTATTGATGAGGGTTTACTTCATTCCGTTAAAGCATTAGGATTTGCTCAGCCAACTCCTATTCAAGAAAAGGCTATACCTGTTCTGCTAAAAGGAACGAAAGACTTTATCGGCCTTGCTCAAACAGGTACGGGCAAAACAGCGGCTTTCGGGCTTCCCTTATTACAACTTATAAATAAGCAACAAAAATTTCCACAGGCTTTGATCATTTGTCCCACCCGTGAACTTTGTTTACAAATCACTAACGATCTCAATTCATTTAAAAGAAAAACAGACCATATTGTAGTGACTTCTGTTTACGGAGGAACTTCCATTGGCATGCAAATAAGGGATCTAAAGAGAGGATCTCATATCATTGTAGCTACCCCTGGTCGTCTTATTGATCTTATTGAGCGCAAGGCCATCAATCTTGAAAGTATTCATTACGTAGTATTGGATGAAGCGGATGAAATGCTCAATATGGGATTTAAAGATGATATTGAATTTATTTTAAAAAATACCCCTAACCGTCAAAGCACTTGGTTATTCAGCGCTACAATGCCTGAAGAAATAAGGCAAGTAAGCAAGCGATACATGAAGCAGCCTTTCGAAATTACGATCGGAAAAATAAATGCCGCTGCTGCTAATATTGATCATCAATATTTTGTTACCTCATTGGTAAATCGTTATGAAACCCTAAAACGCATTATTGATTTCAACCCTGGTTTGTATGGCATCATCTTTACAAGAACCAAGGCAGATGCACAGGATATTACCGAATCCTTGATTCGTGAAGGATATGATATTGAAGCTCTGCATGGCGACCTTACTCAGGCTCAGAGGGATAAGGTAATGGCCCGTTTCCGGGAAAGAAATTTACAACTTTTGATCGCCACGGATGTTGCGGCAAGAGGAATTGATGTGCAAGGTATTACTCACGTTATTAATTATGAATTGCCAGATGATATGGAGGTTTACACACATCGGAGTGGTCGAACAGGAAGGGCAGGAAAAAGCGGGATCTCAATTTCTATTGTTACACCAAAGGAAATTTATCGCTTAAGGCAAATAGAACGAATGCTGAATAACCGGTTTCACAAAATGGATATTCCAGCAGGAAAAGACGTTTGTCGCAAACAATTTTTTCATTTCATTGATAAAATGCTACAGGCCGACATCAGCCATGGAGAATATGAAACCTATCTGCCTCTGCTGAAAGAACGGTTTGCTGCCGTAGAAAAAGAAGAGATATTACAACGAGTAGCTGCACTAGAATTTGATCGCTTTTTAAAATACTATGAAAATGCTGCAGATCTGAATCTGAGAGAAGAAAGAATTGTCAGAACTCATCGTGATACAAGGGGAAGAAGCTTTGGAAATGGAAATTATCAAAAGCTGTTTGTAAACTTGGGAACTAAAGATGGGTTTTATAAGGCCAGTTTTCTGCAATTCATACTTGATATGAGTGATTTAAATAAAGAGGTTTTGGGAAGGGTAGATATGAAGGAGATGAATAGCTGGATTGAGATTGAACCCGGAGCGGCCAAAAAAATGATCAGGGCTATTGATGGAAAAAACTTCCGTGGCCGTCGCATTAGGATGAATGAGGCTGACTCGGTCAGACATTCAAAAAAAACAGCGTAATAATTTTTTTCTTTAAAATGGATCATTAATTTTGAACCATGACAATCGCAAATGCATACCCGTTTTATTTTTATTACTTCTTTAGCCAGAAGCGGGGAATGCTTTGTTGAAAGTTTAATAAGCTTTAAAACGAAAATCAACATACACATCCCCCGACTTGTCGGGGGATATTTTTTTAGAGGTATAAATGAAACTTATGGTTAAAAAGGAAGTTTTAAAAAATGAAGCAAGCGCTGGGATGATTGGAATTAATCGAGAAGGAGCGGGGTTTGCCATCCAAGGTTATGAAGGCAGCTTTCATCAAATGGCAGCGCAACAATTTCTTGGAAAGGACGTCGGAGTCATTCCATGCGCCACATTTCGAGAAGTAGTAAAACTTGCCGCCAGCAAAAAAGAAAGTAATGGTGGAGTAATGGCCATTGAAAATTCAATTGCCGGCAGCATTTTAGCAAATTATAATTTATTGCAGCGCAGCAATCTTGTTATTGTTGGGGAAGTGTATTTGCAAATAAGACAAAATTTATTAGTAAATCCGGGAGTAAAGCTGGAAGATATTCGTGAGGTACATTCTCATCCAATGGCAATTCAACAATGCTTTGATTTTTTGGATAAGTACGATTGGAAACTGGTAGAAACGGAAGACACGGCTTTAAGCGCAAAACATATTCACCAGCATAAAAATAAATATACTGCCGCCATTGCTGCCAAATTAGCTGCCGAATTATTTGATTTGGATATTCTTGTCCCTAACATTCATACGCTAAAAAACAACTACACAAGATTTTTGATTTTGCAAAGAGAGGACATGGCGCCGAAGATAAATGGCGCCGATAAGGCCTCTTTAAGCTTTCATACTGATCACTCAAGAGGGAGCCTTGCAAGGGTGTTGACAAAAATTGCAGAGGACGGAATTAACCTGAGCAAGCTTCAAAGCTTTCCCATCCCTGATACAGATTTCAAATACAGTTTTCACGCTGATATGGAATTTCAATCCATTGATCAGTTTGAAAAAGTGATTGAAGACATAAGGTCGATTACAGAACATTTAAAAATATATGGTGTGTATAAACGAGGAGAGTGGAAATAATGGTTTAAAATTCCAAATGACAAAAAACAAATCTCAAATAAATTTCAATATTCAAATTAAAACATACGGTCTATTTAAATATTGTGATTTGTATTTTATTTGATTCTTGTTATTTGTTTTTTGGTACTTGTATTCTAAAATAAAGTCTATGCAACTCGCACAACGGCTCAATGGCATTGGCGAATACTATTTTTCTCAAAAGCTAAGAGAAATAGATGAGCTGAATAAGCAGGGTAGGAATATTATTAATCTTGGAATTGGCAGTCCTGACCTGCCGCCACATCCTGATGTTATAAAAACATTACACGAAGAAAGTGCAAAACCAAATGTACATGCTTATCAATCATACAAAGGCTCACCAGTATTGCGCACGGCAATGAGCGCATGGTATAAGAAATGGTATAATGTTGAATTAAATCCGGACTTAGAGATCCTTCCATTGATCGGCAGTAAAGAAGGCATTATGCATATTTGCATGACTTATTTTGAGGAAGGAGTTGCTGTATTAGTTCCTAATCCCGGATATCCCACTTATTCAAGCGCTGTTAAATTATCGGGAGCAACGCCGGTGTATTATGATCTGCTCGAAGAAAATAATTATGAACCTGATCTTGGAGAACTCGACAAAATCATCAAAACATATCCTCAAACGGTTAAAGGTTTTTTTGTCAATTATCCTCAAATGCCAACTGGCCATTTACCAACCAAAGAACTATTTGCAAAACTTATTGCATTTGCTAAAAACAATAATCTTTTGATCATTCATGATAACCCTTACAGTTTTATTTTAAATGATGATCCAATGAGCATGCTCGGTCTCGATGGTGCAAAAGATTGTGTAATTGAACTGAATTCCTTGAGCAAATCTCACAACATGGCGGGATGGAGAGTAGGGATGCTTTGCGGAGCAAAAGAAAGAATTGATGACGTGCTTCGCTTTAAAAGTAATATGGATAGTGGCATGTTTTTGCCTGTTCAGTTGGCAGCAGCAAAAGCTTTGTCATTAGGTAAAGATTGGCAAAAGCAGGTAAATGTTGTTTACCAAAAGCGAAGAGAAAAAGTTTTTCAGCTATTGAATACATTGAATTGTGAATATTCAAAAAGCCAGGCTGGATTGTTTGTATGGGCAAAAATTGATCCTCGATTTAAAGATTGTTATGATTGTTCTGATTTTATTCTTCATCATTTTTATGTGTTCATTACACCGGGGGGTATTTTTGGCAATGCCGGAGAGAAATATATACGGGTGAGTTTATGTGCAACCGAAGAAAAAATTGGTGAAGCAATTACTAGAATTAATTATGAAAAATAAATAATTAGTAATTCAATGGAACGAAAAAGAATAGCAATAGTAGGAGTGGGCCTTATTGGAGGGTCATTAGCCCTGCAGCTTTATGACAAAAAAATTTCCGGAAAGCTCATAGGTGTTGAGGCAAATGAATTTCATGCTCAAAAAGCATTGGAATTGGAATTAGTGGATGAAATTTTACCGCTTGATGATGCCATTCAGCAATCCGAAGTAATTGTTCTGGCCATTCCTGTAGATAATTTGGTAACACTGCTGCCTGAGGTATTGAATAGGGTAACCAATCAAATTGTGATCGATCTTGGTTCAACCAAGTCACAATTAATTGAAGTTGTAAAAAATCATCCTAACCGAGGACGTTACGTAGCAGCACACCCTATGTGGGGAACCGAATATAGCGGCCCGCAGGCAGCTGTGAAAGGGGCGTTTGAAAAGGTGGCAGTAATCATTTGTAATGGAAAAGATTCTGATGCTGATGCCTTGAAATGGGCAAAAGATATGTTTGAAAAAATTGGAATGCGGTTGCTTGAAATGGATGCCGAAGCTCATGATCTGCATGCGGCTTATGTAAGTCATATTTCACACATCACTTCTTTCGCTTTGGCAAACACAGTACTTGAGAAAGAAAAAGAAGAAGAAGCCATTTTTGAATTGGCCAGTGCTGGTTTTGAAAGCACAGTTCGGTTAGCAAAAAGCAATCCGGCCATGTGGGTTCCTATTTTTAAACAAAACAGAGACAATGTACTCGATGTCTTGAATGAGCATATTTCTCAGCTCAGAAAATTTAAAAGCTGCCTTGAAAAAGAAAACTATGACTATCTGCTTGAACTGATCGAACAGGCAAACAAAATAAGAGGCATACTAAACAACAAGTAACAGATTCATTCAAACCTTTGTGGTATTTCTTGCACATTTATACTTGTAAAAACGGATGTCTCAATTTGTGCTTCCCACGGCAGGATTTTCGGTGGTTCATCATAATATTGGATAGTGGATCCTGCACATTCTGAGATCCAATTCAAAGTAAGACATTTAATGATCACAAGCGTTACAGGCTATTTAAAAAATTTAATTTGGAAGTAGAAACGGAAGAGGATGATTTTACAAAAGCCTCAAAAATTTTATTTACTGCTGATATAAATTCCATAGGCACCAACAATGCACAGCGAGATACGCATTTAAAATTACCCGATTTTTTTTCGGCAGATCAGTATAGCCAGCTAAAGTTCGAAAGAACAAGCTTTAAAAAGCATGGTGCAAATTATATGCTTTATGGTGATCTTACCATTCGCAATATTACCAAGCCAGTTGAGCTCGAGGTTGAATACGGAGGAACTGTTACTGATCCTTGGGGGGAGAAATACGAGCCGGCTTTACTGTTGAAGGAAAGATCAACAGAAAAGATTTTGGACTGATGTGGGATGCAGTTACTGAAGCTGGTCAAGTAGTGGTTAGCAATGAAATTAAAATATACTGCTCTATAGAGCTTGTAAAACAAAAAAAAGCATCATTGGTTTCTAAGGAAGAAGCCGAACATGAGTTATAAGCATAGCGATAAAGCAAATAAATTAGCTAGGTCCTATTTGTGAGTCTAACTTGCTTCCGCCTTCACCTATAGAGCGGTCCCTTGTGAGATTGCCCAAATACTCATTACACCTGGGGCATAACACTTCCTTAAATTTGCCGATGCCGTAAAAGCCTGCCACATGAGTTTCAGCGCCAGTACCATCCCATCCGCAACGGGGACAGGCTATATGTTCATCATCAAATGTGCGCTGATCATATATCTTTTCTTTTGCATTCATAGGTTTACGTTTTCTTTAAGCCTGCAAAATTTCAGCCATTATTCAAGATGGGATGAAATTATTATCAAGATAGACCAATGACATAAAATAATTTTATTCCATACTATTATTCTGAATTCTAATATTCTGAATCCTTCACCTATCCCCTTTTCTTTTTCTTTAACGTTGCATTTATAATATCTGACAATTTTCTTCGTTTTTTAATGACTCCACTTCAACCTTATTAAGCAATTCTATTTTTTTATTACGTAAACTAATATTTATGGCAGTAAACAATGGCCAGGATAATGGCTTGTACACGTATGATTCATTTGGTGAAAGCCGGAAACCGAATGATAAAAAATTTTTATGGTGGTGTGCCGGTGCTCATCAGGATTTGTTGAAACAATTTCCTTCTGAACATGCAAAATACTCGGGATTAGGTGGTGTGTTGCTGGCAACATTTGTGCTGGCTTCAATTTCTGCCGGCTATGCGGTATATACCGTATTTGGTAACTGGCTTTGGACCTTAGGTTTCGCTCTCATTTGGGGATTGATCATTTTCAATTTCGATCGGTTTTTGGTTTCTACTATGCGTAAATATGGCATCAGCAAACGTAAACAATTGTGGATGGCATTACCAAGATTAGCGCTGGCATTGTTGATCGGATTTACCATTGCAAGACCACTGGAGTTGAAAATTTTTGAAAAAGAAATCAATGTGAAGATGACGGAAAACCTTCACAAAAAAATTCAACGAAATGATAGCTTGCTTGCTTTAGAAAATAATGCGCTAATGGCTGCTACAACTGCCGAAAGACAAAGACTGACTGATCGAAAACTTGCCATAGAAAATGAATTGCGGAATTTACAAACTTCTTATGTACAGGAAGCAGATGGTACAGGTGGTTCTGGTCAGCGAGGAATTGAAAGACTGACACATTTAAAAATGGATGCTTATAATAAAGCTAAAGATCAGTTTGCTGTGGAACAATCTTTACTGGAGAAAAATATTGCCAGCCAGGATAGTATATTGGTAAATGCAAAGACCAATATGGAACAAAAAAGAAAAGATTATGAGGCATCAGCTACGGCTAATATGGGTTTCTTAGAAAGGAATAAAGCTTTGTCTGACTTATCGGGAGAAGAAAGCAGTGTATTTTGGAGTTGTTTGCTGGTTTCTTTGCTAATTATTTTGATAGAAATTGGCCCTGTATTGTCCAAGCTTATTATGCCGATCGGACCTTATGACATTGCGCTTGCCAAAGAAGAATTGTTGCAAATGGCGGCTGATGAAAATCAAATTCGTGCAGATAAGGAAGTATTGTATGAAAAGAAAAAAGTCTTTTATCAAAAGCAAAAAGAAATGTCAGATCAGTTGGTGGATAAGCTTACAGAAATTCAAAAGAAAAATATCGATAAAGAGCTGGATCAATGGGAAAGAGGAGAGTGGAAGCCTGAGGATCATCGAGCCAGCATGGATGAAGTCATGAGAAAGATCAAAGAACAGTACCAGTTTAAGGATGAAAATATATTATAAGAAACAAGGTACAAGGGGCGTATTAAACTTGAGCCTTGTTTCTTGTGCCTTCTTCAACTATCTTTTTAGAAATTTTCCTTTCAGCAATTTTTCCATTACTTCTTCTTTTTCATTTCTGCTGATGGGTACGTGATGATTGCCGATACGAATATCATTGCCCTCAATGGTATCAATCTTTGAAGCGGAAATAATATACGATTTGTGTGTTTTGATAAAACGGTCAGCCGGTAAATATTCCTCTACTGATTTAAAAGTAAGATAGGTGATATATTTTTTATCAACGGTCTGAATGGTTACATAATTCTGCAGGGCCTCCACAAATAAAATCTCATCAAAAAAAACTTTTACTAATCTGTTGTCTGCCTTGATAAAAAAATAGTCTTCTTTTTTCGTGATCGATGGTTCATCATTATGCTGCCTTATTTCATAATACTCTTTTGCTTTTAAAGCAGCTTTCAAAAAACGCTCAAATGAAATGGGCTTGACGAGATAATCTAAGGCGTTTAAATCAAAACCATCCAGGGCATATTGTGGATAGGCAGTAGTAAAAATTACAGGTGGTGCATGATGCAGGGATTTAAAAAAATCGAGCCCTGTTATTTTTGGCATTTGTATATCTAAAAAGAGCAATTGCACCATTCCCTTGCTCAACAATTCCGAGGCCTTTACGGCGTTATCAAACTCGCCTACGAGATTTAGAAAATCCACATCAGCAATGTATTCTTTCAATCCCTTTCTGGCTAAAGGCTCGTCATCAATAATAATGCAACTGATAATTCCTGAAGAGTTCATAATTTAATTTTCAATTTTCAATTTAAGCTTAACATTAAAACAATTGTCCTGCTCGTTTATTTCCAATAAATGTTTATTCGGATATAACAATTCTAATCTCCTCTTTACATTTTTTAGGCCGATGCCTCCCACAGCTTCTTTTGTGCTTGCGTACTCAATAGTATTCATTACGCTGAAAGAAAATTCACCATTTGCTCGGTCGGCGTTGATCTTTACAAGATTTTTTTTGCCTGTGCTAAAATGCGATAAATGTTTGAACGAATTTTCAACGAAAGGAATGAGCAATAACGGCTCGATCAAAAAACCTTTCACATTTTCCGAGCAGGTAAATTGCACCTCATCATGAACTTCTCTGCGTAGCTTTTGAAGATCCACATAATCTTGCAAATAGCCGATCTCTTTTTCAATGGGTATTTTGTTATCATTGCACTCATAGAGTTGATAACGCAGCATATCGGAAAATTTATGCAAAGCCTGTCTTGCACCCGGGTTTTCTTTATCAATTAGAAAATAGACCGAGTTAAGCGAGTTGAATAAAAAATGAGGGTTGATCTGCGATTTTAAAAAGTTTAACTCGGCCTCTGCTTTTTCCTTTGCCATTTCTCCAAGCCGGCGTTGTACTTTGGCATAATCAAGCAATAATTTGAAAGCCGCACCGGTGCTCACCAAAAGAAAATGAGGAATAACATTGTCATAAAACCTTATTTTGAAATAGCGATTAAAAATAGTGAAGAGCTCAGGCCTGTGCATCATTTGACCTTCGATCCACATTTTACCAATACTGCTTCCAAAAACAAGTAGGATAAATGTAAAACCAAACAAGACATATTTCTTTTTGTACAAAAACTGGGGAATGAGCAAATAGTTAGTGACATAGACCATCAAAGCCAGATCGGCCACTTTCAGTAGTGTAATCTTTATGGCCAGCGTTCGTGAAGAATAATCCTGGTAACGAAAGAAATACCATCCGCCAAAAAGCAGCAGCCAAAAAAGGATGTGGTATAATTTATACTTCTTTATGATTGCAGATGCTTTCATAACTCAAAATAAATTTACGAAAACGGCTGGTCAAATTCACTTACATGAATAGTCAAGTTTACTTGACGTTAAGGTAAAAAAACCATCTTCTTTGCATTTTTGCTGTTTGTCAAGATTGCATTACTAGAGATGTAAAGGTTTTTAAAATTGGCTTTTGATGATCCATCTTGTGCTGAATTTACCAAAATCTATGGTTATGAAACGCATACTTCTCTTAACCGCTATGTTTGTTACATCTTATTTAAACGCTCAATTCACCCAAAACAGAATTAAGCTATATATTGATTGCAGCAATATAGACTGCGATTTTGATTTTATCAGACAGCAAATACCCATCGCTGATTTTGTGCGTGACCGTAAGGAATCTGATGTGCATGTTCTTATCATTAATCAACAAGCAGGCAGTGGCGGGCAGGAATTTACTGTGCAATTTCTTGGTCAGAATCAGTTTCAACCTCTTTCCGATACACTCCATTTTTTTATGACGGCTGGGAGCACTGAAAACAGCGTAAGGGAAAAGTTGGTACAAGTAATAAAAGCGGGCATCGTACCTTGCCTTGCTAGGTTGGGTGTTTATGACCAGCTCAACATTTCTTTTGTGGAAAAAGAAAAATCAACTGTTACTCATTCAAGGGACAAATGGAATTATTGGAATTTCAAGATAGGCGGGAATGTGAATTTTAGTGGTGACAAGAATTACAAGCAAAAAAGATTTGGAGGCAATTTTTTTGCCGGACGAACTACTGAAAAATCAAAACTCGAATTCTTTGTTTTTAACAGCAGCTCAACAAATAAATATATTTTTGAAGAGGAGGATAAAGAGACTGAGCTAACAACTCACAACAATTATTTCGAAGCGGAACAAAACTTCGTGAAAAGTTTGTCGAAAAAATGGTCAGCAGCTTTTGAAACAGCTGTGCGCAAAAGCAGTTATGATAATTTAAAGAATGCGATCAGTGCTGCAACCGGGATTGAATATAATATCTTTCCTTATAAACTATCGAGTACAAAATTTTTAGTGTTGCGTTATATGCTAGAAGCTGTTCATCGTAATTATTTGGAAGAAACCATTTATGACAAAGACGCTGAGATGCTTGTATCAAACAATCTTGGATTATATGCTGCCTTTACACAGCCTTGGGGGAGTCTCGGCTCCGGCATTTCTTATTATAGCTATTTCAATGATCTTTCCAAAACTAATCTGTCCGTAGAGGCTAATGTTGAACTCCAGCTTTTTAAAGGAGTTTCGATAAATTTCTATGGCAATGCCAGCTTGATCAAAGATCAACGACATCTTTCAAAGCAAGGTGCTACATCACAGGAAGTGTTGCTAAGATTAAAAGCTCTTTCCACCAGTTATAATTATCATACTGGTATTGCTATTTCATACCGTTTTGGTTCACGGTTTAATAATATAGTAAACCCCAGATTTACGAATGGACGTTTTTGATTCCTCATTTAAAATCTTTGATATGAAATCTTTTATTTTTTTATGCTGTAGTTTGTTATGCTTGCAGATTACGGGTTGCTCGCAAAATAAGAACAAGACTTCACAAGAGCCACAAAAAAAAGTGGGCGGAAATTGTGAAGGTTGCGAGGCGATTTACGAAACTGCAGTTCCGTTTAAAAAGTTAAATGCTATTGATACCTTACCTGATTTTAATGAATCAGGCCCAAAGATCAAGATCAGCGGAATTGTATATGAGCGTGATGGTAAGACACCAGCCAAGGATGTTGTAATTTACGTCTATCATACAGATCAAGCTGGCCGTTACACTCCAAAAGAAAATTCGAAGGAATGGGGAAAGCGTCACGGTTATATTCGCGGCTGGATGAAAACTGATGAACATGGTTTTTATGAATTCTATACCTTGAGACCTGCATCTTACCCCAACAGTAACATACCGCAGCATATTCATGTAACGGTAAAGGAACCTGATAAAAATGAGTATTGGATCGATGAATATCTTTTTGAAGATGATCCATTTTTGACAGAATCTGAAAGAAAAAAGCAAGAAAAGCGAGGCGGTAGCGGGATTGTTACCCTTAAACGCGAAAACGGAATGCTGCAGGCAAAAAGGTATATTATTCTGGGTTTGAACATACCCGGATATTAAAATAAATTTCAGGTAGAACAAAGAGAAAAAATCCAGTTAAAAATGTTGAT
>DASYQS010000012.1:0-84334 GCA_036005185.1 Chitinophagaceae bacterium
ATATCAAGCCTGGAAAAATTATAATGCTCGCTTTGAGCAAGCACAGAAAATGTTAGCAACAATAAAGCAGTCAAAAAAAGGAAACGCATCGCAACAGGTTTAACTCCGGAAAAGAATTTGTGCCATTCAGCACAAATTCAATCCTTTCTCATAAAATCGGGAAGTAAGCTAAAGAAAATAGGTCAGATTAGAGATTTTTTTCGTTGCAACGCCAATTTCAGTCCTCGCGGGAGTCTGCTACAGACAACGTCTTTGCGAGGTTTTCACAGCAGAGCCAGGCGGCAGAGCGAAACCACGCGATATAGGCAGACCCGGGAAATAGTTCTGATCGATCTCAAACCTGACAAGAGATTTTACCCCGTTGCTAGTGTTCTGGTAAAGACTCTTTAAAAATCGAGTTTTTTCATGTGCTTAGCGGCAGGCCATGGCGTTTCAACGATTATAAATTTTTCATTTTCTATTCAATGTGTTACTATTTTTAAGATAAAAACAAGGAACCGTGCCTATCTGGTAATAAAATTTCAATAAACAAAAACATGATTGTTCATGAAAATAAAATTTCTCATACTGGTTTTTTTAAATGTTGCGGCTCTTGGTTTTCTTGCAGCGCAACCTGTAAAAAAATATGGGCATCTGCAAGTAAAGGGAACACAGTTGTGCGATGAAACAGGAAACCCTGTCGTGTTACGTGGCATGAGTTACGGATGGCATAACTTCTGGCCACGTTTCTATAATGAAAATACTGTGTCATGGTTGTATAAGGATTGGAATTGCTCTGTAGTTCGTGCAGCTATGGGCATTGAACCTAGGGGAGGGTACAAGGAAGATTCTGCAGGAGCTGTTCAAAAAATAAGAGCAGTTGTGGACGGCGCTATCAAAATAGGTATTTATGTGATTATCGACTGGCATAGTCACAATATCAATCTGCAGGAGGCAAAAGCATTCTTTGCCCAAATAGCTAATGAATATGGAAAGTATCCAAATGTTATCTATGAATTAGTCAATGAACCTGATTACGAAACTTGGGATGAAGTGAAAAATTATGAGACAGAAATAATAAATGTTATCAGGAAGTATGATAGTGATAATATCATTTTGGCGGGAAATCCTCATTGGGACCAGGATATTCATTTGGTTGCTGATGCACCGCTGCAGGGATTCAGCAATATTATGTACACGGTTCATTTTTATGCGGCCACTCACAAGCAGCAATTAAGAGATCGATGCAATTATGCGTTGAAAAAAGGAATCCCCATTTTTATTTCTGAATCCGCGGGGATGGAGGCAAGTGGTGATGGCGCCATCAATGAAGAAGAATGGATGAAATGGATTGATTGGGCTGAGCAAAATAAAATCAGTTGGATCACCTGGTCGGTATCGGATAAAAATGAAACCTGTTCTGTGTTGCTTCCAAGTGCAAATTCAGATGGCAACTGGACAGATAAAGATTTAAAACAATCGGGGATTAAAGCGAGAGCGCTTATTAAGAAGTACAATAAGTAAACCAATGAAAAATTTAATTAGCGGATTCATGTCCGTCCAGGGCCTTGCCACGCCTGTATATGCTGCTCCTTCAAAAAGATACCAGGCAGACCCCGGGAAATAGTTCCAGTCGAACCAAACCTGACAAGAGATTTTGATTATTCACTAAACAGTGCTGGCCTTGCCAATGCAAAGCCAGTTAACTGATCCACACCCACAAAACACCGTCCTCACTATTTTTATGTCATAAAGGATGCAAGATTAAGTGATCCTGGTTTTCATAGACCCTTTTTTCTACCGTTGATATATTGAAGATTTTTTCTTAGTGGTTGGAGTGAGAGCAATATGTTTTTACTCCATCGGCTTTTAGCAATAAAACAGAGAACAAGACAAGTGAACATGATTGGTAATTGAATTTTCAAAAAATTGGTTATTGCAGCAGGAGCATTTTCTTTATGACTGGAAAAATTCCTGATGCGTGAGCAAGTTAGAAGTGCAGGGAGCCTATACAGTGGCGGTTTTTCCAGACGGCAGAAATTTTCTTCCAACCGGTAAAGAAGATTTTAATTTAAATGCTGCGATTTTTTCGATCGATCAGCGAGTCTCGATTTTTGAATGGCGGAACAGGATTTATATCCGGTAAATGAATCTTCGTGCGTGGTAAGGAAATTATTTTCCTCTTATGGAGCAATAATATAAACCACCTTATAGAAAACCTGATTCATAATATTCTCATTCAAGATCCCGCAATTGAACAAGTAGAATGGCAGTTCCTAATTTCTTAAGAATGGTGAATTCATAACCACCAAAACTTATCTTTTCGTTTGTATTTGGCAGCCTATTGAATTTTCCGATAAGTATCCCTGCAAGTGTTTCGTATGTTTCATACTTTTCAATAGGATGTGGCAGATAGTGGTTTATATCATTGATAGATGCAGAAGCAATAACTGTATATATTTTCTCTGCTGTCTTTTGCACAAAAGGCGTTTCTACATCATATTCATCCTGGATTTCCCCCACCAGCTCTTCCAATATGTCTTCCATTGTCACTATTCCTTCCGTTTCCCCGTATTCATTAACTACAACAGCAAGCTGTTGATGTTTTGACTGGAATTCCTTTAAAAGCGAACCTATTTTTTTTGATTCGGGAACAACAATGATAGGACGCAATAATTCATTTATTTTTATCTCTTCATTTTTTTTCAACTTCAACAATAAATCTTTTAGGTAAACCACTCCGGTCACATTATCAAGCGAATGTTTATAGCACGGAATTCTTGAGTAGGTTTCCTCAATTACTTCTTCAAGTTGTTCATCATTAAAATTATCTTCGTCAATAGCCACTACCTGCAGCCGTGGGATCAATACCTGCCTTACCGTTCTTTGAGAAAAATCAAAAGCATTTTTGATGATATTATAATTCGCTTCTTCAATGGCGCCACTTTCCTTCCCCTGTTCTACAATATATTTTAATTCATCACTGCTATGAACCTCGGAGCCATGCACTGGCTTAATACCAATAATTTTCAGAAGAAAATTGGCAATACCATTCAGCAGCCATATAAAAGGTTTAAAGACGAAATAAAATAGTTGTAAAGGATAAGCAACTAATAAGGTTGTTCTTTCTGATTTCTGAATAGCTATAGACTTTGGTGCCAGTTCGCCGAACACTATATGCAAAATGGTGATAATGGCAAATGCGACAGGCAAGGCAATATCTTCAGCAAGGTCTTCACTGATATTGATACCCAAACCATGCATCAGGCTAAGTATGAGCTTTGAGACTACCGGTTCTCCGATCCATCCAAGACCAAGGCTTGCTAGCGTAATTCCTAACTGTGTGGCAGCAAGATAGCTGTCAAGATTTTTAATGATGTGCTTTGAAAGTATAGCAGTGCGTTGACCTGTTTTTACTTTAACTTCTATCTGCGATGCCCGCACTTTTACAATGGCAAATTCTGCAGCAACAAAAAAGCCATTCAAAAAAACAAGCAGCATTGTGATTATAATAAAAATCATTGTCTGGAATTATGAGTGCAAGTTCCGATGATTCTGATTATCTGAACCTCATCATTAACAGAAGAGAAATTTACCGGATCAAATTGATCGGTTGAACGAATAGATATTTATTATATTGCTACATAAGTTTGATTGAAATATCGTGGATCTTTGTGCAATTAATTAGAGGCAGTTTGAAGTAGTTTGTCAATAAATTTATTATGCTGTACCAGTGCTATTATTTTTCTTGCAACTTCTTTTGATGAGGCAGGATTTTGACCTGTGATGATGTTTCCGTCTTCTACTACATGACTGACATAGTTTTCGCCTTTGCTATATACTCCTCCAAGGGAAAGTAATTTGGTCTCTATCAAAAATGGCACTATACCGGTTAATCCTGATAATTCTTCTTCACTATTGCTGAAGCATGTAAGTTGTTTTCCCTTTATTAAAACTTCCCCTTCATTATTTTTTAATGCCAATAGGCAAACCACACCATGACATACCGCACCAATAGGTTTGTTTTCGTTATTAAAAGCTTCCAGCAATTGGTTTAATCTTTTGTTATCCGCAAGATCCCACATGGGACCATGGCCTCCCGGTAGAAATACTACATCAAAATTGTTTGCATTTATTTCCTCAAGCGGGTGTGAATTGGATAAAAAATTCATTGCTTCTTGATCTTTCAAAAAACGTCTTGTGCTGAACGTGCTAAGAATAACAGATAGACTTTTGGGATCAAGAGGAACCCGGCCTCCATTTGGCGAAGCAAGGGTAATATCAGCGCCGGCTTCCTTAAATAAATAATAGGGAACAGCAATTTCTTCCAGCCAAACTCCTGTCATGTCATTTGTATCGCCCATTTTATCATGCGAAGTGGTAATGAATAAAACTTTTGTGGATTTCATTATTATGATTTTATTATAGTATTTAAAAAAAATTATGCAAGCTTTAAACTAATCGCTTTCTCCTGGTTAATTAAATAACCTTCACGTATATTTATTTTTTGCTTGGCACCGCTTCTATAATGGTACCCTGTATCAACCGTTAACCTGGCCAAAAGGTAACTGATTGTTGATTCGGCACCCTGGTTAAGATTCACATAATTCTCTTCCAGCCCGTCATAACATCCTCCTGTACACGGATTGTAGATAATCTGGTGAAGGTGATTATTACCCAAAAACCAATTAAAAGCTATTTCTATTTTATTCCTGTATTCTTCATCTTTAAATACATGGTAGAATTTTTTTAATGCAAGAATAGTATAGGCAACATCAATAGGCTGCTCGCCACCGGTCGTTATGGATGCAAGAGGCTCTTCCTTGTACAACCAGCTTTTATTTGAAATTACTTTTAGGCTATTATTTACAAAGATTTTCGACAAAAGAAAATCAAAAGACGTCCTGGCAATTTCCTTGTATATAGGTTCTCCGGTAACAATCCATGCACACAATATTGCTTCCGGTAAAAGACTGTTGGCATAGGTCAGATAACTTTCAAACCATTGCCATTCATTGTTCTTCTCGTGCCTGTACATTTGAACCAGCCTGTTTGTAAATTCCTTTATTAATTGTATATCCTGTACCGATTTATTTTTTGTATTCCGGTAATACAATCCTTTTATCACAAAAGCCATTGCTCTTGTAGAATGAATTTTATTTACATTCAGCAAAGCAGTTTGCATGATTGATTCAGCACCCGATATAAATTTTGCAGGAAACAAATTGCTTAGAGAAAGCAAATAACCGAGAGCCCAAATGGATCTTCCGTTTGCGTCTTCAAGATTGGTATAATTATTTTGTTCAGTGAATTTTTTTTCTTGGCTTATATAATTGAAAAAGTTACCGCCTGGTTGCTGACAGGATTTTATAAAATTAAAATAGATAGTTATGTACTTCAGATCATTTTCGTCTCTTGTCAACTCAAAATGCCGGCACATAGCGATCAATGCCCGTGCATTATCATCCAATGTGTAACCAGAATCAATATCAGGATGATTTAATTTTGAAAA
Organism: Chitinophagaceae bacterium; assembly: GCA_036005185.1. GTDB lineage: Bacteria > Bacteroidota > Bacteroidia > Chitinophagales > Chitinophagaceae > VBAU01. Next base: position 5,492 of record DASYQS010000012.1, read on the forward strand.
TTGGATCATTCCAAAACCGGTTGTTAGTTTTTTTACATGATCAAGATTTATGGCGGGCACATTATAACGCAATAAAATTTCATTATTACATATTCTTTCAAACAACAGAGCATGAGCAATAGCAGCATTTTCCCAGGCGGTTGATGCCATGCGGTGCAAGCCGTTTGAACCAATATTTTTTCTTAACTCTTCATTCTTCAATAAACCGGTTATCGCTTCGCTTAATTGTTTTGGGTTCTCAAAATCGAAAATGATCCCTGCGTCATTTTTTAGTACTTCACGGGCATGAGGAATTGGAGTAGAAATAATGGGGCATCCGCAACTGATAGCATAAGAAAAGGTACCGCTTACTGCCTGGTTAGGGTCTTTGGAGGTAAATAAATAAATATCGGTAAGCTGTAAATATTCTAACAGGTCGGGAAGAGGTAAAAAATAGTTAATAAACTTTACATATCGCTGCAGTTGTAATTCTGCAACTTTTGCTTCGAGCATGTTCCTGTATTTCTCTCCTTCATTTTTAATAACGGAGGGATGGGTTTTGCCGATAACAAGGAACAGTATATTGGGATTTGTTTTGACAACAACCGGCAATGCTTCTAAAGTGGTTTCAATACTTTTCCCGGAGCTTAATAATCCAAATGTAGACAGTACTTTTTTCCCTTGTAATTGATATTTATTCTTCAAGAATTGTTTGTCTAAATGTGGTACTAAGTGAGTGCCGTGAGGAATCACTGTAATCTTTTCTTGTTGTATTCCGTAATCATTGGTTAATATCCCGGCCGAAAATTTTGTCATGACTATAATAGATTCGGCAAGGCCTGATATTTTTTGCACGTTTTCTTTTAATGATTCATTAGGATGCGGCAACACTGTATGAAAAACAATAGCAACAGGTTTGGTAAGTGCATTTAGAAATTGCATAAATTCATCTTTCTTCTTTTCAAAAAATCCAAACTCATGCTGGATCATTACCAACCGGATATTTGCATTATGATTAATATTTTTTACCAAACTGGTAAATGCATCCTGATGATCTACGTTCAATAAATATTTTATTTCATCGGTATAAACATGATTTTCATTTTCCGATTCAAGGGGGCAAACTCTTATCGTAAAAGAATTGCTGAACTTATTATTTAAAGCTTTTATTAAATCCTGTGAGTAAGTAGCTATACCACATTCCCTGGGAGGATAAGAAGTAATAAATAAAATTTCAGGTAAACGATTATTTAAACGGGTTTCATTTTTCATCTTCTTTTCTATTAAGTATTAACTCTTCTAACAATGTTGAAATGCTGACCGAAGCACATGCTATTTGTTCATCGGCAGCGCCATAATATATATACAGTGTATCCCCTGATAAAACGGTACCGGTAGGAAAACAAACATTGTTCACCTCTCCTAACAGTTCCCAATCGTGTTCGGGTTTGAACAAAGCATAAGGAAGCCGGGCAATTTCTTTTTGTGGATTTTGCAAATCAAGTAATGCTGCACAAGCTGAATAAACATAGCCCTTTATTGTATCATGCACACCATGATAAATCAATAACCAGCCATGTTCTGTTTCGATAGGAGGGCATCCTCCTCCAATATAACTCACTTCGTGCTTGTATTTTGGTGTGAGCACTATGCCTTGATCAAGATGAAGAAAATAATTTTGCCAGAATTCATTGGTGAGCTCCTTCAGGTCATTTACAGCGACGATTTGAATATCTGGTCGTACACGATGGAGAAAATGCAATTTGCCGTCTATTCTCCGCGGGAAAAAAATTACATTCTTATCCCAGAGAAAAACTTTTTTACCTTCAACCTTATGAATGCCGCCGTGTATATTGTAGCGAAGATATTTTCCATTAATTACACCATTGGATTCAGCCAGGCGACTGAATTCATCGTAACTGATCTGCGGTACTATCAATCCTAACTTATCGAAATGCTGCAGATCTTTTGATACAGCCAATGCTCCTAACGCATTTACTCCGTCATAAGCAGTATATGTGAGATAGTACAAATCTTCAATTTTTGTAATTCGCGGGTCTTCTATGCCATGCGATTCATAGCCAAACTCCCGGAAAAGAAGGGGCTTGTCCAATCGTTCTGCAATTATTAGAGGTTCTTTTAATTTACAATACCCGATAGTCGAATAATTACCTTTTCCCACAGCCCTATAAAAAACATGAATACTATCGCCATTCATGATTACTGCTGGGTTCAATACACCTTCGCTTTCAAAGCCCAGGTTGGTTTTCTTTAGCAATACGCCTTCTTTTTTAACTTCGACCATTATTTTGCATAAGCTGTTTAATTAAAAAAATATTCCAATAAAAATGCAAATACAGCGTAGAGTAGTTTAATTCTTCGAAGTGTAACAATGAATTGTTATAAGCAGAAAACTGTTACATCATTGATATTATTTCATGTAGTATACGCTAATCTATTATTACTCCCAAGGTAGTCTTTATTTAACCGGCATCCACTTTTGTTTTTGTTGCCACTGTTAAAGTTTTAGGCAAAAAATTGGTTACTGGCATTGTTCCAGTCAATCTAAAACCCCGCAACAGATTTTAATCAGGGCTTACTAAATATCCGCATTCAATGGGTAACCTCTAAAAACGGCGTCACACCAGCCTGATTTTTTAATAGAAAATTTGTAAGATTACATTCACACAGACACCGCGTGGTCAGCTAAAAAATCCAAAAGCTTGATAAATGAAAAGAAATGAGAACTACTACTAAGCTGAAAAAAATATTGGAAAATAATACCGTTGGAATTTCTCTCGGTGTGGAAGGCTGGAGCATAGCTGTGATTTCCATCGATAAACCGATTAGAAGAGCGAATTTTACTGATATTTCATTTTCAAAGGTTGTTGGCAAAGCGTTTAAGAATATAAATTCAAATAGAAAAATAAGGACACGCGATGGCAATACTCATCGCTTCAACCTTTAAAGACCTATGAACATTCTTGTATGTTATAACTGCGATGGTAAACTGACTGATTTTAGGAATCGACACTTTCTGAGAGCTCTTCCTTATCCATAAAAATTTTGGGATGCGTGGCTAAAAAAGGAAGTAAGAAAGAGCCAAGGAGCCCTGTGATTAATATAATGCCGAGCAATAAATAGGCAGGCTCGCTGGCAAGCTGGCTTAGGTCAAGAATAACTGCAACCACCGTTAATGATAAAGACAGAATAATGAAGAATAGTCTTCCCTTTTTCATATTCTCTATCATTTCAAAGAAAATGATTCCTGCAGTTACGAAGAATAAAGGAAATGCAATAAAAATAAGCATGGGTTCAATCACTTTATATTCGGTGAACTCGGTGGCCTTTCTATAAAAGAAAGTATAACCAGCATTTAAAAATGCTGCGATGAGACCACAGGTAAATCCTGCCAATAATGATCTGGAAAGACTCGTATTTTTTGTTATTGCTAAATGCATTTGCCCTATTATTTTTTAGTAAAACGAACTACTAACAAATGCCACAAAACTTATGCCCCAAGCGCTGGCATTTCGTGAAATTTTACCGGAAAGCAGCTGAATAAAATCACAAGAAATTGAGAGCAAATAATTCAACAAGTTCCATTGCAGCGTTTTGTGACGGTAAATGAGTCTGCAAGGGCAAAACGTATAGAGCAATTTTAGAGCGCCTCGATCTTGTACACGCGATTAAACTTTAGCTAAAAGACAGATTATTTTGTTCTCAGCAGAATTTAATAGCTTTAGGAAAATATATCTCTGCCGATTGCTCCCATTTGGAAAATTATGAAGTTCCTTATGTATAACCTGCGGGCTTGAAAGAATAAATCAAAATAGATTATCCTTTATGTATTGACAACTCAAATTGGTTTGTTGTCAGCCCTGCTTGGCGCAGAAAAAAATTCGAGTCACCAAAAATCTGAACCACAAATTAATGGCGGTTTGAAACACAGTTAAAACAAAAATTGTTCTGCTATACATATTAAATCTAATAAAACGAAAACAATGAAAAATGTCAATCCAAAGAACATTGTATTTGTTACCGGCGCATTTGTCGGTAGCAATTGCTGGGACGAGTGGCAAACTTATTTTCAAAGCAAGGGTTACAAAACTATTGCGCCACCCTGGCCATACAAGGAGGGCTCCGTTGCAGAATTAAGAAGCATGCATCCCTCAAAAAATGTTGGTTTAACTAAATTAACCCTGTCTGAGGTTGTTGACAGCTACGCAAATGTTATAAAAGGATTTGCAGAAAAACCAATCGTGATCGGTCATTCGCTGGGCGGTCTTATGACACAGATCCTTGTCAATCGTGACTTGGCGGCAGCAGGAGTTGCCATTCATTCCGTTCCGCCATTGGGCGTATTTCCATACGAGTTTTCATTTTTGAGAGGCGGATGGAAATCACTGGGGCTATTTACATCGCTGAAAAAAACGTACCTGATGTCTTTCAAAGATTGGCAATATGCTTTTGTAAATGGAATGCCATTGCAGGAGCAACAGGCAGCCTATGAAAAATTCACCATTCCCGAATCGAAGATGGTGGCAAGAGGCGGATTGAGCAGCGCAGCAAAAGTTGATTTCAAAAAAGCACATGCACCCTTGCTGATACTTTCCGGCAGCACTGATCATATCATCCCTGCACATTTAAATAACCGCAATTTTAAAAAATATAAAAAAAGAGACGATTCTGTTTTGGATTATAAGGAAAGAATAGGAAGGAATCATTTTGTATTGGGTCAGCCGGGCTGGGAAGGCGATGCAGATTATGTTCTCGGCTGGATAGAAGATCAGCTCGTTTCCGAAGTGGCCAATTCGAATGCAAGCCAGGTGCAAAAAATAAAGTTACCAGCTGAAGCTAACAACGTTTAGAGTATTCAAATTGGGATGATTAGCATGGGATCGATAATTAAAAACTCCGATAGGAAGTGACAATGTTTTATTTTAAATATTTACAACTATGACTACACAAACTAACATTGGAATAAAAAAAGAAAAATTGAATGAGGGTTCATACATCCTCAGCAAGATACTGGCAGATGAATTTTTGCTATACACCAAAACACGCAATGCACATTGGAATGTTGAGGGAATAGATTTTTCGGCCAAGCATATTTTCTTTGAAAGTCAATATGAACAGTTAGACGACACGATGGATAATGTGGCGGAACGAATCCGTATGTTGGGTGATTATGCTCCTGCAACCCTTTCACAATTTTTGAGGCTGACACATCTTACCGAACAGTCGAGAGAAAAAAATGACAGTGCTGGGTTCATTCGTGAATTGCTCGCTGACCATGAAAGTATTATTGTTTACTTGCGTGAAAACATCAGTCGATTCGCCGATGAATTTAATGATTTTGGTACTAGCGATTTTATTACCAGCCTAATGGAGACCCACGAGAAAATGGCGTGGATGCTGAGAGCTCATTTAGTGTGATTGTCATAGTACGGGCTCAATGGATCAAATCCGTACGTGTTGAGCCATTCTTATTTAACGTTTGCCTCAACGGGGTCTTCCGCACGGGACTCCGTTGAGTGTAAGTTTTTTATTTGGCGGTTGAGCCGTATAAATATGGTCAATTCAATCGTGCAAAGTAAATTGGTAAAAAAACTATGGAAAATAAGAATGTAGGTCTTCCTGATTTTTATGCCCCAGTTAAAAGGATCGAATGCCTCCTTGAAGAAATTTTATTCAGGCAAATTGCTTATAACTCATTATCCGAGTCTGATGCGAATGAAACATTTAAGTCAGCTTTGAAAAATGTGAATAAGTCACTGGAAGATAATATCAATAACTTATCTAATCTTGAATGATGGGGTCATATTGTGTACCTCTGCTTCGGTCTGCTGAATTAAACCTGAGATTTAGTTCCAACTGTAATTCCTCGATTATTTTTTTGCAGGCTTCATATTCTTTACTGCTAACAGTTTTTACCAGCATGGCAGTTAAATGTGTAGTATGGTTGGCGAGCATTTCAACTAAGGCAGTGGTTTCAAGTTCTTGAAACTTATTCATTGTGCTAGGGGTATAAGTATGTAAAATCCTTTTAAAGGTGCCTAGCGAACAGCAAAAATCGTGCATAACCCTTGCCACTGAAAAAAGGAATTACACATTTTTATACGGCTTTTATACCAACATAGAAACGCTTTTTGTAAACTCATATAAAGAAATGCTACATAATGAGAAAACAGGAAACCCATACCCAGAAAGATTTTGCGAAGGTTTTGTTTCGAAAAGGGAATTATTTTGTTCATAAAACGATACGTTACGTGACGCCAATTGGAAGAAATAAAAAGGGAAAATAAGTGATGAAAAACAAAAAAGAAATTCAGACATCTAATAATATATACCAGGCTCATCATTGCAAACTCATTTTAATATTGGTGATTAGGTGGTTTTACGATGCTATTTAAATTGTTGTGTTTTTTTCGAGCTATTAATGTTTTCAATGATTTGAAAAGCTTAAAGTCACTTCATAATTGTAATGTGAATTGCCAATGGCGAAATGTGAATGGTGAATAGATTGCTTCGACCTCCTGCGTCGGCCTCGCAATGAACCTTGAACTTCAAACTTCAGTCAGAATCCCTGATTTGGTACTCATCCAAGAAAAGACATGCCCTCTAAACGGCAATAGGCAATCTCTTGATTTTCGTGTCCCGCAAAACGTAATTGAATCTGGTCCTCAGCCTCACTTTATCAGCATTCGATGAAAAACATTTAGGCTTAACATTATTTTGGCGGCGGTTCTTCAATGCTTGGCTGCTTTGCTTAGTAACTTGGGGATGAATGAAGAGAATTTTACTTGTCCTTACTCTTGCATTTGTCTTATCTGTACACGGCCAAAACTGTGCAGATACTGTTTTTAAGATCGGCTACTATTCTTCTGATTCTATTTATGCCACCAACCATATTTCTACAGCCGAACAGGAAACCCTGATCATTGGCGAAATAAAAAACTACCCTTTCAAAAAAGGCTTGCTGCTGAAATTAAATAAAGAAGGAAATATAATTTGGGGCAAACAATTACAGGGAGTTTCCAAGCTCAATCTTTCTAAGATCATACAACTAACAGACGGAACATTTGTAATAGCAGGCGTTGCATTGCAGCCCAATTTTTCTCATGCTGTTTACCTGGCCAAGACAGACGGAAACGGAAATTTACTTTGGCAAAATTTTTATACTCTTAACAACAACAGCAACTACAACGAAGTGCATGTATATAACATTTGTGAAGGTCTGGCCGGAGATATTTTAGTGAGCTGGAAAAGAGGAGGGATCAATTTCTCTGTGGGCGACGATCACGAATCATCCATTCTCATGCGGCTCAACCCAACGGGTGGGGTTGTTTGGAGCAAATATTTAATCGTAGATCAATCCAATCTTGCAGGTATGTTTTTAATAAATGGAAAAATTGCAGTGCTGGGACAAGCCTATGATAATACATCAACCTGTTTCATCTCAGGCGCCGGCGGTTTTTTTACTACTATGCAACTCGATTACAACACGGGGAATATTGAGGCACAAAAGAATTTTTGTTTTCAGGAAATATCCAGCAATGTCATACAATCTGAATCGCCCGGCAACCATTATAGTTCAATTAAATTGGAGAATGGAAACATGGCCTTGTTCGGCATATTTTTTCAACGCAATGCCAATACCTATTATTATAAGGTGCTTTTTGATGAAAATCTCAATCCTAATTTTTCCAAGCTCTATGCAACCACTTATTCGGGCGTAACTCATTCCTCCAGTTCCACCATTCAGATATTACCGTCAGGGGAATCTTTGATCACAAGTGTTGACAATACAGCTAAAAAAGCATTTTATGGCTTGGTTGATGATCATGAAAATCTCGTGAGCCAAAAGGCGATCGATTTTTCAACCGACTTGGTCCCTATTGATGGCCACTACAATTTTAGCTTCGAACATTATAATTGGAGCTTTAAAAAAAAAGGAAACAACCTCAGCTTTGTCAAAAACCACACAACCTCCAATCGTCAATACATTGAGCTTGCCACCCTTCACAAGAATGGAGACACCCTGGCTTGCTTGGGAGAAGCTGCAAATTTTATTACAAGTCTGCCATTTAACATTACTCCAACTGCATGGTCATGGAATAATATTTCGGAAAACAGGATCATTGCAGCGGCTGCCGATTTCACCATTTCATCGTATGATCTTCAGCAAGAAGTTCAATGTATGCTCATCAATAAACCTTTTATTGATCTGGGAAAAGATGTTGGCATTTGCACAGGAGATACAATTGTTCTTTCAGCCAATACAAGTTTCTCTAATTACGATTGGCAGCCTGTGGGGTTTATTCAACTTTCCAACAACAGCATTCAAGTATTTCCCTCAATGGCTACAACATATACCGTGCAGGCAAATACCATTAATGGGTGTACCGCTTCTGATACGATTCAAGTAGATGTTTATTCCCGTCCATCGCATTTTATTATTGCAGATACTGTGATGTGTGCTTTTGACGAATTGTCTCTAAAACCGTTTCGATCTTTCAGTTCTTATTTATGGAACAATGGCACTAACAATTCTTATCTCAATATTGATAAGCCAGGAAATTACTGGTTACAAGTCACCGATCAAAATGGTTGTAAGGGAAAAGAAAATATTGTGGTGCGGCCAAAAGATTGCCCCGTGTTTATTTATTTTCCGAATGCTTTTACTCCCAACCAGGATGGAAAAAATGATTTGTTTAAACCCATCGTGAGCGGGCGATTTATTAATTATCGTTTTGAAATTTATAATCGCTGGGGTCAAAAAATTTTTTATAGCAAGGACCCTCAAAAAGGGTGGAATGGTTTGGTAAATGGCGCCATGCAACAAACCGGGATGTTTGTTTGGCAGTGCGAGTATCAACTACAAGGAGATGAAAAGAAGTTTAAGAAAGGCACGGTTATGCTGATAAGATAAAAGGCTTCACCCTCGTTCTCTTTCCAAAGTTGACCTGCCTGCCTGCAGGCAGAAAAATCAAGGCTGTAGAAAAAATGGCTGAAAATGACTTTATTCCGCTACCGAAAATGAAGTCTAAAGCCAAACTAAATAATTACCATTAAACGTATCTGCGCATCAGCATATCAAAAAGCTCCGCATCATTTTCGGCTTAACGCTTCATTCAGTCATTTTCTTAACGCCATTTTTTCTAAGGCCGTTTAATTAATCAAGTTGTCAATGCTTATTAGAAATGTCAATTGTGAATATATCGCGTCGGCCTCACAATGACCCTTGAACTTCAAACTTCAGTCAGAATCCCTAATTTTGGCGCTCATCTGTAAGAAAAGTTATGCCCTCTAACGCTAACAGACAATTCCTTGATTTTGAAAAGCCGATCAAGGATTTAATTGATGAAGTTGAAAAGCTGAAGCATACCGCCGAAAAAACAAAGGTGGATATGAGCGATGCTATTCAAAAACTGGAAGCCAGCATTTTTGAAAAGCGAAAAGAAATTACGCAGAACCTGACCAGTTGGCAAAAAGTGCAATTGAGTCGCCACCCCGACCGGCCCTACACGTTGAAGTATATTGAAAAAATGACAACAAATTTTGTGGAGCTCTATGGCGATAGAAACGTGAAGGACGATAAGGCCATGGTAGGTGGGTTTGCTTTGCTCGATGGACAAACGGTGATGATGATTGGTCAGCAAAAAGGCATCAATACAAAAACGCGGCAGATGCGCAATTTTGGAATGGCCAATCCTGAGGGTTATCGAAAAGCTTTGCGGCTAATGAAGCTGGCGGAGAAATTTGATAAACCCATTATTACGCTCATTGATACGCCGGGCGCCTATCCCGGTCTTGAGGCCGAGGAGCGGGGACAGGGCGAAGCTATTGCCAGAAATGTTTATGAAATGATCCGCTTGAAGGTGCCGGTGATCTGTGTGATCATTGGCGAGGGCGCCAGCGGTGGCGCACTGGGTATTGGTGTTGGCGACCGTGTGTATATGATGGAAAATACCTGGTATTCGGTGATCAGCCCTGAAAGTTGTTCTTCTATTTTGTGGCGTAGCTGGGATATGAAAGAAGTGGCCGCCGAGCAATTGAGACTGACGGCAGATAAAATGCTTGGTTTTCGATTAATTGATGGAATTATCGAAGAACCTGATGGTGGTGCTCATTGGGATTATAACCAAGCGGCGCAAATTTTAAAGTCGTTTTTATTACCTACACTAGGTGAGTTAAAACAAATGTCTGCCGAAGAGAGGATCAAGCGTCGAATTGAAAAATTTGGTAGCATGGGATTCTGGGAAGAAGTTGAAGCTTAATAATTATTCACAATTCATTATTCATCACTCATTATAAAATGTCTTTGCAAGAAAAATTTCGAGGTACAGGTATTGCAATCGTCACTCCATTTAATGATGACAAAGTTATTGATTGGGAAAGTTTTCAAAAGCTCATCAACTTTTGGATTAAGGGTAAAGTGGAATACTTAGTGGTGTTGGGAACAACCGGTGAAAGCCCAACCATTCATGGTGAAGAAAAGCAAAAAATTTTTTCCTTCGTTAGCGATGTTACAACCGGCCGCATTCCTTTGGTAGCAGGCATTGGGGGTAATGATACTCATGATGTGTTGGATGGTTTCAAAAACTTTGATTTGAAAGGATATGATGCCATTCTTTCTGTTTCACCTTCGTACAACAAACCTAACCAAGAAGGAATTTTTCAGCACTACAAAATGCTGAATGCTCATTCCCCTTTGCCAATTATAATGTACAATGTTCCCGGTCGCACGGGGCAAAATGTAACGGCTGAAACACAAGTGCGCATTGCCAATGAATGTCAAAATATTATCGGAACCAAAGAGGCAAGCGGTGATTTTAACCAGATCATGCAGATCATAAAAAACAAGCCCAAAGATTTTCTGGTGATCAGCGGCGATGATCTCATCACCTTGCCCATGATCGCTTGTGGGGGATCAGGAGTCATTTCCGTTGTTGCCAATGCCTATCCTAAAGATTATTCGGAAATGGTTCGTCTTTGTCTGGACGGAAGATTTAATGAAGCGCTTCCTCTCCATTATAAATATGTTGACATTATCAATTCTATGTTTGCTGAAGGCAGCCCCAGCGGCGTAAAAGCTTACCTCGATGAAATGGGTCTGTGCAGTAATGCTGTTCGTTTGCCTGTTTGGCCGGCGAGTGCTAAGCTTTTGGAAAAGATCAGGGGGTTAATGAAGAGTCTTTAATATTGCAGCTTTCATGATTAAGCGAGTATTTATTTCTTTGTTTTTTCTTGTAACAGTTTTATTAGCTTTTTCTCAGCACACTGTTCGATTTACTATTTCTTCTTTTCCCACGAGCAATACATCAGATAGCAGTTTATTTGTGGCCGGTTCATTCAACGGTTGGAACCCACAGGATAAAAATTATCGCTTTCAGAAAGATGCAATAGGAAATTATTTTGTTGAAACTAAGCTTGCCGATGGCATGCATGAGTTCAAGATCACCAGAGGGAGCTGGAGCAAAGTAGAATGCAGAAAAAATGGGGTTGATATTCCAAACCGTTTTTTTAGACTTTCATCCGATACCACCATCAATTTAGCCATCGAGGAATGGGCTGACAGGTTTGTAAGAAAACCAAGGGTTAGTACAGCGAGTAAAAATGTGCACATCATTGATACAGCATTTATCATTCCACAGCTAAATAGAGTAAGAAGAGTTTGGATATATCTGCCGCCGAGCTATGCAACTTCACAAAAGCATTATCCCGTTTTATACATGCACGATGGTCAAAATGTTTTCGATGATTCCACTTCTTTTGCGGGTGAATGGGGAGTGGATGAGATCTTGGATTCCATCAGTGGCCGGAAAAAAGAGATCATCGTAGTGGCTATTGATCATGGAGGAGTAAAAAGAACAAATGAGTATTGCCCTTATGATATGGAAAGGTTTGGAAGGGGAGAAGGTGATCAATACTTAGATTTTTTGGTAAAAACATTAAAACCTTTTATTGATAAAAATTATCGAACAGAAAAGAATAAGCAAAACACTTTTATCGCCGGCAGCTCTATGGGTGGACTAATTTCTATGTACGCCGTTTTAAAATATCCCAAAATATTTGGTGGCGCTGGAGTTTTTTCTCCTGCATTTTGGATCGCTCCTAAAATTTTTGATGATATTAAAACAAAGGGTAAAAAAGTAAATTCGAAAATTTATTTCTACTGCGGCAAGCAGGAAAGTGAAAGCATGGAACCGGATATGGTAAAAGTATTTGAAGAAATGAGGAAGGTTTCCAAGTCAAAAATGATCACAAGTGTAAGACCTGATGGAAAGCATACGGAATGGGTGTGGAGAGAAGAGTTCCCGCTTTTTTATTTGTGGATCATAAACCCTCACCCCCCTAAAGGGGGCTTAAGGAAAAACTTTGATGATTTTTATATTAAACTCAGATGATGAATCATTATTCAACTGAGTAGAACTTCTGAGGCAATAAGCCTCCCTTTAGGGAGGTTTGGAGGGTTCAAACTTTATAAGTAACCCCCTCTAGCGCCAACTCCGTATTCAAAAAAACTTCTCTTGCTTCCTGTTCAAACTCTTCCAGCGTGTCATATTTGCTGCTGAAATGACCAATGAGCAATTTTTTTACGTTCGCTTTTTTAGCGATCATAGCCGCTTGTCTAGTTGTAGTGTGAAAGCGTTCCTCAGCTCGTTCTCTCAAAGCATCGAGATAGGTTGTTTCATGATAGATCAGATCGGCGTCTTGGATATGAGGGATGATTGATTCGTCATATTTCGTGTCGGCGCAGAAAACATAAGTCTTGCCGGGAGGTGTATTTTCTGTTACCCACTCATGTTTTATAATCGTGCCATCGGGTTGAACATAATCTTCACCATTTTTTATTCGATCATAAAACGAAATGGGAATGTTGTATTCTCTTGCTTTTTCAACATTGAGCTTTCTCTTGCTCTTTTTTTCATGAAAAGAAAATCCATAGCACTCGATGCGATGACTGGTGGGAAAACATTTTACTATAAACTTTTCCTCATCCACCAACACTTCTTCTTTAGTAATGGTATGGAAAAATAATTTATAAGGAAGGGTAGTGCTTGCTACTTTTAATTGCCATTCAATAATCTCCTGTAATGGCGAAGGGGCAAATACATGCAGGTCTTGCAAATGATTTAATAGGCCAAAACTATTAATAAGACCCACCAATCCGAAATAGTGGTCGCCATGGAGATGAGAAATAAAAATGTGTGAGATCTTGCTGCGTCTGATCTTGTAACGGATCATTTGTATTTGGGTGCCTTCACCACAGTCAACTAAAAAAAGGTTACCATCTATCGTTACTACTTGACTGGTAGGATGACGATCGAAAGCCGGAACTGCGGAATTATTGCCTAAAATAGTAACACCGAGCATAGAGCACTAAATAACTAATCAGGTGATTTTCTGATCAAGTTTGCAATTTAAGATTTGAATTGCTGATTTATTGCTGCTTATTTAGCTAAATTTTTGAATGGAGCTTTCAATCTGCCTTAGATAACCCAACCCAAAAAGATTCAGATGGATCAACAGCGGATAAAGATTGCAGATATCCCACTGCTCACGATAGTTGTCCGGGTAGGGAAAATAATAATGATAGGATTCATAAAATAGCTTATCGAAGCCGCCAAATAAAGTTGTCATAGCAAGGTCCATACTGCGATGGCCAAAATAAACAGCAGGATCGATTAACACTGGTTCAGAATTTTGATTGCACATAAAATTGCCACTCCAAAGATCACCATGAAGAAAAGCGGATTGTTCATTATTAAATATTTCCGGCAATCTGGTAAAAAGATTTTCAAATAAAGTCAGGTGTTTTGTTTGGAGCAAATGTTTTTCCCGAGCAATTTTTATTTGCGGATGAAGCCGGTAATGGATAAAAAACTCAACCCAGCTTTTTTGTTCATTATTATATTGGGGTAAAGAGCCTATATAATTGTCTTTATTCAATCCAAATCTTGTCTGACCATCTTGATCTGACCAAGTTTGGCGATGCAAAGCAGCTAATTGTTCACCAAACCGTTTCCAAAACTGTTCGGTTCTAATGCCTTCTTCAATCCATTCAAGCAAAAGAATTTGACTGTTATCAATTTCCTGATAAGCGATAATTGAAGGCACATGAATAATTTTTTGCTTACCGACAAGTTCAAGCCCATTTTTTTCTTTTTCAAAAAGCCCAGGAAACCTAGTAATTGAATTGATTTTCAAAAAAAGCTTGATATTATGATTAATTGTAACCTGGTAGGTATCATTGATACAGCCACCACCAATTGAATGGAACCGGAAAGACGAAATTTGCAATCCAAGCTTTTGAGAAAGCAATTGATTAAGATATTTTTGAATGGATGACGTCACTAGACAATAAATATAAAACACATAGAAAATCTATGTGTACCTAGGAAGCTATGTACCTATGTGGTTAAAAAATATCCTTTATAATTGGGATTATTATTATCATAGAGGTCGCTTCGACCACAAGCTATAGACTATCTTCATCCAGTAATTCTCTTTCAATCTCTTCCATTTGCACAATGTCACCAGCCTCACTTTCGGTGGGTGTTATATTCATCATTTCCAACAATTCATCCTTGTCCAGGAATTCTTCTACCTTAGGTTGGAGTTCGCAAATCACAAAAGACGCATTGTTATCATAAAATTTTTGTTGAATCTTAACTAAAGTTTCGGCAGAAATGTTGTCTAATGATTGTAGCTCTTTAAGATTAAGCACGATGTTTTTAATATCAGTTTGGAGATAACAAAGTAAACGATCAGATAATTCATCTGTCATAGTAGCAGATAAATTGGCTTGAGACAGCGTGATGACATGAAATTTCTCTTTGGTATCTATTTTGACCTCCATGAACAACTAAGTTTATCAACAATACGTTTATAAATAGAATTTAAGAACAGTCAAAAATATTCGTTATTATTGTACCACAAGCAATTAACTCAAAATGGATAATAATTTTTCAACCCAGGTAAAAGAGATCATTTCGTTCAGCCGGGAGGAAGCGTTGAGATTGGGAAATGACTTTATAGGCACCGAACATCTCTTGCTCGGTTTGATCCGGGAAGGAGATAATACCGCTATCCGTATCTTGAAAAGCTTTAATGTTGACCTTTATGAATTACGCAAAGAAATCGAATTAGCGGTAAAAGATAAGACCGGTAAAAATATTGCCAATATAAATAGTCTTCCATTAACAAAACAAGCTGAAAAAGTAATACGTGTAACCGTTCTCGAGGCAAAAGCTTTAAAAAGCACCACCGTGGAAACGGAACACCTCATGCTCTCCATCTTAAAGAATAAGGAAAACATCGCAACACAAATTTTAAATCAATTTGACGTGGATTACGATTTATTCAGGCAGGAGTTGGGCATAGTAAAATCAAATGACGTTCGCTCAGAATACTCCGAAGAAAACGATGATGATTTCGACGAAGAAAAAAAATATTCTCAATCAAAATCATCCAGACAGCAGGGAACTGCAAAAAGCAAAACACCCGTGCTCGACAATTTTGGTCGTGATATTACAAAGCTTGCCGAAATGGGCGCATTGGATCCTATTGTTGGTCGCGAGTCAGAAATTGAAAGGGTATCTCAAATACTTTCACGCCGTAAAAAGAATAACCCAATTCTCATTGGTGAGCCAGGTGTTGGTAAAACCGCTATTGTAGAAGGTCTTGCATTACGGATTGTGCAGCGTAAGGTATCAAGAGTGCTTTTTGATAAAAGGGTCATTTCTCTTGACCTAGCTGCACTGGTAGCCGGCACTAAATACCGTGGCCAGTTTGAAGAAAGAATGAAGGCCATTATGAATGAACTGGAAAAGAACCGAGATGTGATCTTGTTTATTGATGAGATTCATACAATTGTTGGAGCAGGTGGCGCCAGCGGCTCGCTAGATGCAAGTAATATTTTCAAACCTGCATTATCAAGAGGTGAGTTGCAGTGTATCGGTGCTTCCACCTTGGATGAGTACAGAATGTATATTGAAAAAGATGGCGCATTGGATCGCCGCTTCCAAAAAGTAATGGTTGATCCGCCATCTGTTGAGGATACGATCAAGATCCTTGTAAATATTAAGACCAAGTATGAAGATTATCACAATGTAATTTATGATGACGAAGCGATAGACGCCTGTGTGAAACTAAGTGACCGGTATATTACTGATCGTCTATTGCCAGATAAAGCGATTGATGTATTGGATGAAGTAGGAGCAAGAGTGCATTTAAAAAATATTAATGTTCCACCTAATATCGTAGAGCTTGAGAAAAAGATCGAAGATGTAAAAAATGAAAAGAACAAGGTGGTAAAAAGTCAGAAGTTTGAAGAAGCCGCTTCTTTGCGTGATACTGAAAAACGTTTGGGTGAAGAATTGGAAAAAGCGAAAGCAGAGTGGGAAGAAGAAAGCAAACACAAGCGTTACCCGATTGGTGAAGAGCAGATAGCTGAAGTAGTGAGTATGATGACAGGTATCCCGGTTAAAAGAATGGTACAAGCAGAAACTGAGAAACTTCGTAAGATGGCTGATGATATGAAGGGGATGGTGGTAGGGCAAAGCGATGCTATTCAAAAAGTGGTAAAAGCTATTCAGCGTAACCGTGTTGGTTTGAAGGATCCGAAAAAGCCAATTGGCACATTTATCTTTCTTGGTCCTACAGGTGTAGGTAAAACAGAATTGGCAAGAGCATTGGCCAGATATATGTTTGACTCTGAAGATTCCTTGATACGCATTGATATGAGTGAGTACATGGAAAAATTTACGGTGAGCAGATTGATCGGTGCGCCTCCGGGATATGTGGGTTATGAAGAAGGTGGCCAGTTAACAGAAAAAGTTCGCCGCAAGCCTTACAGCGTAATTCTATTAGATGAAATTGAAAAGGCACATCCTGATATTTACAATATTCTATTGCAGGTTTTGGATGATGGTCAACTAACAGATGGGCTCGGAAGAAAAGTGGATTTTAAAAATACGCTCATTATCATGACCTCCAATATTGGGGCTCGTCAATTAAAGGATTTTGGGGCTGGTGTTGGTTTTGCTACAACATCTAGAGTACAGAATGAAGATGAAGCCAATAAGGCAATCATTGAAAAAGCATTAAAGAGAACTTTCTCTCCAGAGTTTTTAAACAGGATTGACGACGTAGTAATATTTAATTCTCTTACTAAAGAAAATATTTTTGAGATAATCGACATTCTGATGAAGGGTGTCATGAAGAGATTAACCAATCTTGGCTTTAGCCTCGAGTTAACTGAAGATGCAAAATCATTCCTTGCAGACAAAGGCTACGACGTTCAGTTTGGTGCACGGCCTCTTCACAGAGCTATCCAAAAATATCTTGAAGATCCGTTGGCAGAAGAAATTTTGAGCTTGCATGTAAAAGCCGGCGATATTTTGGTCGCTGATCTCGATAAGGAAAACCAAAAGCTGAAATTTTCCTTCAAAAAGATTGAAGAGAAGTCAAAAGCTTAATGGAACTAAATTTAATTTCAAAAGGAGTATCATACGATACTCCTTTTTTATTTTTGCAAATTGAAAGAGCCTGAATCGTTAGTATGAAAAAAATAATTGTCACGATTGATGGATGGTCGAGTACGGGTAAAAGTACGCTGGCAAAGCAATTAGCAAAGGCATTGAAATATATTTATGTGGATAGCGGAGCTATGTATCGGGCTATTACCCTTTACTTTTTACGCAATCATGTGGACTGGACAGATAAAAAACAAGTAAAGACAGCTTTAAAACAGATAAATATCGAATTTCAAAAGAGCCCGAATGCAGAGACAAGTGAAATGTATCTAAACGGTGAGAATGTTGAATATGTGATCAGGGACTTGGTGGTCGCTGAAAAAGTAAGCGAAATTGCCGCCATCAAGGAAGTAAGGGAGTTTGCCGTGGCTCAGCAGCAAAAAATGGGTGCAAAAAAAGGAATTATTATGGATGGCCGGGATATTGGAACCGTAGTTTTCCCACATGCTGAGCTGAAAATCTTTATGACGGCCGATAGCTCGGTAAGAGTGGAACGTAGGTTTAAAGAAATGTTTGAAAAGAACCCAAACATTACGATAGAAGAAGTAAAGTCCAACCTTGAAATGCGCGACTATATTGACTCTCACAGAAAAGTAAGTCCTTTAAAAAAGGCTAAAGATTCAATTTGTCTCGATAATACAAATCTTACCCAAAAAGAGCAATTTCAAAAGGCAATGGAATGGGTGCAAAAAAAAATATCCTCTTCATAATATTGGAAAAACTTGCATGATTAAAATTGAATTCTTATTTTGGCACTCTAATCCATTTTTTTCCTTCCGACTCTCCTGTTTAGAAAAGCCAATAAGCAAATCCTCCATCAAAGAAATTCCTTAAAAAGTAATGTAACTACACCAGTTTCACTGCTTCAATCCTTACCTTTTGTAAATTTTCTTCTGTACTCCTGTGTATTCAAAGTTCTCATCCTATTTGAATACCTCGTTCCCCTTGAATTGATTTAAGGAAGTAGTAATTCTATTCCTTAAAAATCCTTCCTATCAAGGCCATCACGCTGCCATTGATTCACCATCAACAAGGATGATATAACTCATCATATTACGTAACATGTAAACAAATTTTTTAACAAAAACCTTGAAGCAATGAAAAAGTTTTTACTCTCATGTTTACTGATTGCATCAGTAAGTTTAATTTTTGCACAGACTATTTCAAGACCTTGTGTTGCTGACTACAAAATTAACAATGGAGGGGGCAATTGCCCTGATGTTAACGGCGTTTCGGCTACAGGAAGTGTAACCTTGTCATTTGAATCGGACGTTGATCCTGCGCATGTTCCTTTAATTACTGCGGTTAGTGATATTACTGATCCAAACAACCCTGTGCTGGTAACAGGTGTTACGTTTGGCTCAGGTGAATTACTCAATAATGGGGATGTAAAATATTGTTATTATATCGGTCCAAACAATAACAATAACCTTTTAGGTCACAATTCACAATTCAGATTTACGGTTGCTTATGACATTAATGGCCAGCTATTTCCTTGCGGCACTCCAATTACGCTTCCGGTAGTATTTAAAGCCTTTACGGCTTCACGCAGCAGCAATACTGTCGCTTTAAAATGGACAAGTGCTTCTGAATATAACAACCTTGGTTTTGAAGTTCAGCGTTTGATTGGTACCGGAACATGGCAAACTGTTTCTTTTGTGCCGACACAGGCAGCAGGGGGCAACAGTGTATCAGAACTTACTTATACTTACAATGATCTGAATGCTATAAAAGGCGTTAGCCAATATAGAATCAGACAAGTTGATATCGACCAAAGATCAAAATTCAGTGAAATACGTGCAGTGCGAGGCATAGGCCAAATCTCCAAAACTATTATTTATCCTAATCCAAGCACTAGTGGTGGTAAGCTGAATGTAATATTTGACGATGCAGAAGGTACACGCGATGTATCATTAATAGATATGAATGGCAGATTGATAAAGCAGTGGAAAGATGTTACAAATAATAACCTTCAAATAGAAAACTTAACACCAGGTTTTTATAACCTGAGGATTATGGTACGTGAGACAGGAGAGCAATCTATTGAGAAGATAGTTGTTAATAAGAATTAAGCTCAAGGTTTAACAACAAACGAGGTGGTCTTTTGACCACCTTTTTATTTTGTGTCATTGCAATGCTAGCTCAGGGATGTTAAATCATTCAATTCTGTGAAAAATTTTTTCATGGTTCATTTGTACTTTTAAAAATTGTTTGTAGATTAGTATTCAATTCTCTCACTTCTTCATCCTGTACTGAAAAGCCCTTTAAAATTTTATTCTGCGAGAGTGCCTACAATCCAATTTTGATGATTTTCTAAAACTTTAACCATCTGATTTTTTATTGCTTAATTCCTAACCCTTAAAAACTTTTTGTTTTACCCCTCCGTACGCCTGTGTATTCAGTCATCACCTGCTATTTGAATGGCTCTGTCTTCTTCGAACGATCTCAGGAATATGTTTCTTATAAAAATCCTTCCTGTTAAGGCCATCATGCTGTCTTTTATCCTATCAAAGGGGATGAAATAATCACATCGCATTCTGAAGCGCCAAAACAAAATTTTTAACAAAAACCTTGAAGCCATGAAAAAGACTTTACTCTCATGTTTACTGATTGTATCAGCAAGCTTTGTTTTTGCCCAAAGTTTTCCATGTATTAATGACTACAAAATAACTATCATAGATAATGGTGGCGGCAATTGCCCGGATACCATTATTGACGGACAATTATTGTCAGCAACCGGTAGTGTGACGCTATCATTTGAATCTGCCGTGGATCCAAACAATTTGCCGGTAATTGTAAGTGTTACAAGCCTGGATAGCAACAAGATTGTAGAAGGAGTAATATTTGGTCCCGGCACTTTAAAAAATAATGGTACTGTGTCTTATTGCTATTATTCCGGGCCTAATAATAATAATAATCTTTTAGGGCATCACGGACAATTCAGATTTAATATTGCCTACTATGTAAACGGAATCTTGCGCATAGGTTGCGGAAGCCAGATTCCTCTGCCTGTGAATTTGAAATCATTTACCGCCTTGCGCAGTAGCAATACTGTTGCTTTAAAATGGACAAGTGCTTCTGAATATAACAACCTTGGTTTTGAAGTTCAGCGTTTGATTGGTACCGGAACATGGCAAACTGTTTCGTTTGTGCCGACACAGGCAGCAGGCGGCAACAGTACATCAGAACTCACTTATACTTACAATGATCTGAATGCTATAAAAGGCGTTAGCCAATATAGAATCAGACAAGTTGATATCGACCAAAGATCAAAATTCAGTGAAATACGTGCGGTACGAGGCATAGGCCAAATCGCTAAAACTATTATTTACCCTAATCCAAGCACTAGCGGGGGTAAACTAAATGTAATATTTGAAGAAACAGAAGGTACACGTGATGTATCATTGATCGATATGAATGGCAGATTGATAAAGCAATGGAAAGATGTTACAAATAATAACCTTCAAATAGAAAACTTAACACCAGGTTTTTATAATCTGAGGATTATGGTACGTGAGACAGGAGAGCAATCTATTGAGAAGATAGTTGTTAATAAGAATTAAGCTCAAGGTTTAACAACAAACGAGGTGGTCTTTTGACCACCTTTATTATTTTGAGCCATTGCAAATGATAGCTCAGGAATGTTAAATCACTCATTTTGTAAAAAATTTTTCATAGCTCATTTGCACTTTTAAAAATTGTTTGTAGTTTAGCACTCTCAATTCTCAATCTCACTATCTGTACCGAAAAGCCTCCTTAAAATTTTATCTGCGAAGTACCCTGATATGATCGAAACTTTTGATCATTTCTGAAAACTAATAATCGTTTCATTTTTATTGCTCTAATCCCTACCCCTTGTAAAAAACTTTTTGTTTTTACCCTCCGTACACCTGTGTATTCAAGTCACATCCTATTTGAATACCTGTTCCACCTTGAATTGCCCTTCATTGGATTGGTAGCTCCATTCCTTTTGTTGAATCCTTCCTATTAATGTCCACCATACACCTTTGAATCACCTTAATCAATTAAGGATGAAATAACTCATCATATTCGTAACTATTAAAAAAAATTGTTCATTAAAACCTTGAAGCAATGAAAAAGATTTTACTATCACTAGGCTTAATTGCCTTATTTGGTGTGTATGCCAAATTAAATGCACAATGTACCGTATCGAATGTTGGTTTTGAAATCACGAACAGCACGCCGGTTGATGCCACACATTGCAGTGTGACCTTCAATTTAACTTTCAAAATCGCAAACAACAATGGTAACAAGCTTGTTGTAATCCAGGCCTGGCTAGAGGCAGACTATCCCAATTACTGGAACTGTAACAGCAGCAACCAGGAAACAGGAAGCCACAATGCACCGAAGGCTGCGGATCTGAGGAAAAATGGAACTGGTCCTCTCCCATTTATTAACCTGGCTTTTCAAAATGATGTAACACCGCCCGCGGCGTTGAGTTCTTACAGACCTGATAATAGTGTACCCGTTATTACCGGTTATACGGGAACAAGGAGCGCAGTGGACGCACAGGGATTTGCCACGATTACACTCACAGGCGTTACAGCCGTGGTGCCTGCCGCATGTGGCACAGGTGTTTCAGTGAGAGCGGATCTTTGGTCCACCAACTCGGGAGTTAGTTCAAGCTGGCCTCCTCAGTGTGTTAACTGCAACAACTTATTTGCCTTTAATTATCCGCAGGTGACTGGTTTACTAGACTGTAACATTCCACGTTCTTACCAAACAAGTATTAAGAACATTAACACCAATCAGACCATTGTAGTTAGCTATCAAGCGTACTTGGACAATCCGCCGTTGGGCACATTTGGTGCAGAAGATGCTTTGGCTGATGATAAAAGTTCACTAAATCAAACGCTGGCACCGGGCCAGACTTACAATTCAGGATTCCTGACGTATACCGGAAATTCAACTGCGCCGGATGTTAATAAGAATATGTGGATCATTGTTACTACATCAGGTTTACCCAACACACAAAACTATCTGATCACAAATAGCTGTGCTCCTCTTCCTGTGCGTTTGACATTCTTCAATGCTAAACGCAGCAGTGGTAGCAGTGTGAGCTTAACATGGCAAACAGCCCAAGAAATAAACGCAAGCGGTTTTGAAATACAACGCCAGATTGGTAATGGTGCTTGGGTGGTAGTTGGCTTTGTACCTACGCAAGCGCCGAATGGCAATAGCAGCTCCTTGCTCAATTATAGTTTCAATGATAATAACAATGCAAACGCCATTACTCAATACCGCCTAAGAGAAATTGATATTGATGCCAATTCAAAATTTAGCGAAATAAGAGCTGTGCGTGGTGAGGGCCAGGCCGGTAGAATCATCGTATATCCTAACCCAAGCTTTGCCGGTAAAGCAAAAGTTGTTTTTGAAGATGTGAATGGCACACGTGATATTTCACTGATTGATGTTAGCGGAAGAATGGTTAAACAATGGAGTAGTATTACAAACAATAACTTGGAAATAGATAACCTTGCACCTGGTTATTACAGCTTGCGTGTAGTTATCCGTGAGACCGGAGAGCAATCAATAGAGAAGATAGTTGTTAATAAGCGTTAAAGCTCAAGGTTTAACAATGAAGAAAGGGGTAGCCATTATTGGCTGCCCTTTTGTTTTATTATGGGTGATTCAGCGTCAATTTTCAGGTATCCACTCATCATCACCATTCACAATTCACTATTTTTATATCAAACATTTTTTTTGAAACGCTGGACATACAGATTGCTGCAACCTTTTATTATTCTTCATGCTATTATTATTACTGGCATTCTTGGCTTTGTAGTGATAGAGAAATATAATTTCCTGGAAGCTTTTTATATGACAACAATCACTGTAACTACTACAGGTTTTCAGGAAGTAAGACCACTTACCGATGCAGGCAAAGTGTTTACTATGTTTCTTCTTATTGCTAGTTGGGCATCGTTTGCTTTTGCCATTACGCGTATTACACAGTTTGTGACCAGCGGCGAGATCAATAAATATTTTAAAACAAGAAGAATTATGAAAGCGATCGATAAATTAAACAGTCACGTAATTATTTGTGGTTACGGACGCAATGGGCAGCAGGCAAGCATTACATTAAAAATGCATAATGTGCCTTTTGTAGTAGTTGAAAGAGATGAGGAAAGAATGGAAAAGATTTCCAGTGATCATCCTACCCTTATTTTTTTAATAGGCGATGCCACTGAGGATGAAGTACTGAAAAGGGCCGGAGTTGAAAATGCAAAAGCATTGATCACTACTTTGCCAGAGGATGCGGACAATGTATTTATTGTGCTTTCAGCCCGTTCTATGAATAATCATATACAGATCATCAGCAGGGCTTCTGATTACAGTTCTGTTCTTAAATTAAAAAAAGCCGGAGCAAACAACGTAATCATGCCTGACCGGATCGGGGGCACACATATGGCAACGCTGGTTTCAAAGCCTGATGTTATTGAGTTTATTGATTTTTTGTCCGGTGAAGAAGGTGAACCTATTCATATTGAATCTGTGGCCTATGAAAATTTGCCTGATGAAATAAAGGATAGGTCATTGAAAGATGTCATGAATTGGCAAAAAACAGGAGTTAATTGTATCGGTATAAAAAATTCAGAGGGAAAATATTTAATTAATCCACCTGATGAGATCATTATTGAAAGGGGTATGAAAGTAATGGTTCTTGGAACAAAATGGCAAATTGATAAGATGAAAGGAAATTTAGAGTAATACGAGGTGAAAAAAGGCATAATCTCTTTAATCATCTACTCCATTTCTTTCCCTTAATTATTTGAACCTTTTAATTCCTGCTGAGGTGTAGTTGAGGCGGAAGGAGTAGTTGTATTGTTTGGTTGATTTTGTTTTTTCCTGTTTTTGTTTTTTCGGAACAGATCACCAATGTGATCAAATTCTTTTCGGTAAGCTATCCCGGCGCCGGTTTTTGTGGTTTTAGTTGCTGTGCTAACTGCTGTAGTAGAATTATTAGTTGGTGTAAGGAAATCGAGATTTTGACGATAAAAGAAAGTAGCGCGGATCGTGCCTGTTGGATTTATTAGCCATTCAGCTGATACGTCGGGCAAAAACTGGAATTTTTGTTCAAGTGTAGCCTGAGTTTGTAATGGAATATCCAGAGTGCTGCCTGCTGTAATAATCAAACGGTCATTAAATAATGCTCGACTCAAAGTAAGATTTACGTTACTGGTATTGATTTGAAAATTATTGCTGCTGCTTGTCGTTACAAGATTTCGGTTATAAACAGAACCGCTGAGTATTACTTTCAACTTATCATCTTTAAATATTTGAGCAAGAATGTTGCTAAATTGTCTGTTCAGTTCATTAAACAATAAGCTACTAATGGTGTTATAAGCAAGTTCATTAATAGCGCTTCCTATTCCACTCGAAGCAGTAGCAGCTGTAGCACTGCCCTGGCCACCAACCGGTGCAAAACTGTTAAATACAATGAGGTAAGTAACTTGTTTATTTATCTCATTTGGATTGTTTTCTATTTGGGTTAAATTAAAGGCAAGAGTAGGATCTGTAATAGCGATGCTTCCCGGCGGAAAATCCAATTTGAATTCAAATTTAGGTTGGAACAATTCCCCAGACATAGTAACGATCACATTTACATTTTCTCTTGTCGTTTGCACATTTGATGTCAATCCCCATGAAGCAGCTAATGGTGCAAAGCTTACTTTTTCAGCTGTGTATTGGGCATCAAAATGAATCATTGCTTTATTGGGATCGCCATTCCATCTTATATAATTACTGCTGCCTTTTCTTAACTCGAACGGACGTTTAAAGAACGATTGAAAGGTGAACAAGTAACTTCCGTCTTCAATGTCATAGTTTCCATTGAGAGTAAGAGGCTCACCTGTAGCACTGTGAATATTTAATGAGCCACGGCCTCTGCCTTTTACTACGTCGCCTGTAACCTCATCCAGGATCACTTCAATAGTAGTATGCGGATCAGCAGTCAAATCAATATCAAAAGTCATTTTAGTCGTAGAAGCAATTGCTTGAGTATCTTGAACGGCGCGCCCGTGTGTTCTCTCCACTAAAAAATCAGCCATTTCCGAGGCCCTGCTTTTAGCAGGGGGAATTGTGATGTGAGAACTATCGTTTTCTGATGCTTTTGCATCAACAGTCATATACAGATCGTTTTGTGATCCTACTAATATCATTGAGCCTGTTCCTATCCCATGGCCGTAAAAACTGCTGTTATCTGCTGCTGTTGTATTTATTAATGTAATAGGCCGACCATCTACTCTTGCATCCAAGTCAAAGTTCATGTTCTTCCATGAATCATGAAATAAACTTCCTCTTACTGTAGCAGTTCCTTTAGTAATCGTATCCGTCAACTTTATTGTTCCTAAATTCAATTCATGCTCCCCTAATTCAATGTCGCTATCGCTTAACTTATAAAATACTTGCGTAAATTTTAATTTCATCCCTGCATTGTGCAGACGAGCTTTTCCAACAAAATCTAAAGCATTCAAATTGCCTTTAATATCCACCTTGCCTGTTGCATAGCCTGCAATATCAGAAAATAGATTTCCTAAAAAGCTTTCGAGAAATTTAAGCTGATATTCTTTTGTTTCAACTGCGATAAGGTTATCATCATGATTCCCTCTTAGATAAATATTTGCATTAGCGCGAATAACGTGTGCTGAATCAGGATTGCTAATGGTTAATTTTAAATTGCCATCACGTTGATGATCGTAGCTTATCTTACTGATGTTCAATTCCCCAATTGAATCTCCATTGAAGCGAAAAAACTGAGTTTTAAAATCTCCCGTGGCCAACATTTTTGCGCCTGGATTTTCAATTTTTCCTGAACCCGATATTAGGCCTTCCAGCCTTGCTTTAGGAATAAAAAAAGGAGATATGTCCCCTATATTTACATTAGCCAGATCAACTAATAAATCATTCCAGTTTCCTTCATCAGAAGGTATTGTGCGTAATCTGATCTCCTGATTACTTTCACGAAGTACAACTTCTCCACTCGTATTTGTATTTTTTCTAAAACTTAATTCTCCACCCTTATCAATGGTCCATGTTTTAGTGTTCAATACAAAGGATGAAGTATCAAAATTGATCTTTACACCATCACTATAGGTAATTACACTGGCATTTAAATCAGCCTTGCTTACCGCCTGATTGGCTGCTGTTGAAATTTTTATTTTTGATGAATCATTCTGCGCAATCACGTTGAAATTCGTATTCGGTAAATTGATGCTGTCATTCACTATTACATTTTGAATGCTTCCATTCAAGCTCAGCTGGCTCAACGTTCCTTTGCCTTGAATGTTTGTATTATTAAAGCTGTATTGATCATTGAATGTGAATTGCGGTACCTGGGCAGTAAGCTCAAGTTTGTTTTGGGCAAGATCAAGCGAGCCCTCAATTTTACTATCATTAAACCCTTTTAAGCTTTTATCGATCACCTGTACAAGCTGATCAACCTGACGCGTGGTTAAGTTGAATTTAAAATTCTGATGTGTAATTACATGAGAAGGAGCTTTTATATAGGAAGGATAATATTTATTAAGAAACAATTGAATGGCATTTGGCAAATCAGCGATATGGAAATCGCCGGTGATTGTTCCATCAAATTCATTTGAATGGATCGCAAGTGTTCGGATGTCATTTGCATAATCAGAACGTAATACCAATGAATCAAAAGCAAGACGCTGACTATTTCTTACAACATTAGCTTGGCTAACACGTGCCGTTCCTAAAAAGTTATCAATATTATTTCCGGTAAAATTTAAATTGAATTTTCCATTGAAATTGATGCTATCTTCTGTAAATTTTAATGCATGGAGATTTGCTGTTTGCACGTCAGCTACAAGGTCGAACTTCGATTGTGCACCGTTTATATTGATCAAGCCGTTCAATGTAGTCTGCAGGTTTGAATCGTTTACAGATACATATCCATTAAATAATCTCTTTTCCAACTTACCATTGGTAATAATATTATGGTACCTATATCCATTAAAATCAAATGCACTGATGTTTGCTTTTACATCCACTCCTATTGTATTTATGCTGGCACCGTGCCCTTTTACTACACCGGAGAAAGTAATGAGTCCAATTTGAGAGTTATGAATGAATTTGCCCAATTGGAAACCAGTAGTTGCAATGTTTCCTGAATAGATTGGTTCCCTTCCCTTGGGTAATTTCATATTCAAATCGCTCGTAATTGTACCCAAGTTGGTACGAATGGTACCAAAAGTTACAAAGTCATGCATAAAACCTGTAAAGCTTCCATTAAAATGAATATTGCCCAGGCTTGCCAAATCGGGATTAGTAATACCCTTTGCCGCAGGCACAAATTTTATTACATCCGCGTAATTCGTTCTAGTGTCATTTGACTTAAAGTCAATAAAAGTTTGATCGATGTCTGGCAATCCTGATAATGTAATATCGCCATTTATATAAGTATTGTGGCCAGCATTTATTATAAGATCTCTTCCTGAAATATCTGAAACAGTCCCTCTTACTTTACCTGTTATGCTAATATTTCTGTCCCAAGTCTTTAAAGCGGGTGCAAAGTATGTAATATCATCACTGTCTATCTGCGAATCATCAAAATCAGCTTGCATCCTTACTTTATGAATGAAGTCGGCCATATCACTCATATCATCATAACTCATCGAGAAATAATTCCTTACTAAGCTATTATTTGTTTGCAGATATAGATTACTAAAGAACATCCCCTTTGGATTGATCTTCAAATCACTCTTCAATGATCTTACCATAAATCCGCTTCTCTCTTTGCTGCTGATATTTACTTTTGCTGAGAAAGTATCCTTATCCAATCTTACATCATTGAATTGCCCTTTAATAGCCGTAAACTCAATATCCTTTGGATCGAAGTAAGAAGATGTTGAACTATTGCTTTGTTTTATATTTTTAAAAGCGCCATTATCAATTTTGATCGAAGTGACATTCATTGTCCAGCCCGCTCGATTCCATTGCAATAATGAATCGACTAGGGTAGGAGGATGAGTAACAATAGTATCTTTTTTTTGCCCTGAAGTGCCTTTTCGAGGGTAATTATATAAACTGAACAAGGGTTGAGTAAGATTCAGCGATGTGATATCAATATTCTTTTTTGAGATGCTGATATCATTAGCATCCATTTCCATACTACCAATTGCGGCCATTATATCCTCACCTCGCGAAGGATCTTTTTGAGTAAACACCACATTTTTTAAACCCACTTTTTTTAAATTGAATTCAATACCTGCTTTTTTCTGTGGGGTTTTGGAGGTAGGGGTAAAATAATTTATGAGAAACTGATAATTCCATAAAGTATCAACTTTATTTAAGTGAATAGCAGCATTATCAAGCTGAATATATTTTAGTTCTGCCTTGCTTTTAAAAATGAACCAATCGGTGATACGCACCTGCAGGTTACCTGCATAAACCAACGTATCATGAAACTGGTCTTCCATCAAAAAGCCTTCAAGATTTAATTTGTTTAATAGTGAGAAACTGACTCTTTGAAAATCGATTTTAGTATTTAATTCCCTGGAAAATTTTTTAGTGAATTGCCTCGCCAGCCAGTTTTGACCCGCAGGAGTTTCAATGAATATAAAGGCCGCCAGTATCAGCAGAAAAATGACCAGCAAAAAGCGCCATAGTATTTTTAGGAATCTCTTCAGGGTCAGGCATTTAAATAAGTGTAAAAATAGACAAACAAACGCCGTAACGCAAATACAATACCAAGCCTTTACGTTAAAATTTACACCGACTTATTGGTCTGCGTATGTATTGATGGCATTCTTAATTGTCGCTTATTTTTAAAACGGAAATCTTACTCTGGATCAACATGATTCACTAATAATAGACAAGCAGCTTTTTATTCTTTCTGTTTTCCCATTTGCTGTAGAGCCAGTAAGTGCATTTAGTGGTCAGCATACCAATACCTGCACCTGCAATCACATCGCTTAACCAATGACGGTTATTCATGATGCGCAGCAAGGCAGTACCTGATGCCAAGGAGTAGCCAGCAACACTATACCACGGTGATCGCCACCCAAATTCCTGGTTCATCATTTCGGCGCCGATAAAAGCAGTAGTAGTGTGTCCGGAAGGAAAAGAATTATAAGTAGAGCCATCAGGGCGCAGTTGATGCGTACCATGTTTAAGTGCAGTAACTAATTGCTCCGATAAGAAGGTTGAAGCAATCAAAATAATGGTTCTGCCGACAAATTTGTGTCTTCCTTTTACTCCTACTACATTCAATAAATACACGCTGGCAGCAGGCGTGTACTTTAAGTAATCATCTACCCGTGTACAAAAATTAGGAGCATTTTCTGTAACCTCTTCACAAATGCTTTTATTTAGTTGCTGCAATCCGCCGCTTTTTAATGAAGTAAATCCATAACTAATAAAAGCCCCAGGTACAATTAGTGATTTTGCTGAAAGGTAATTTTTGTTTGGTGGTAATGCCCTAATGTGAAGTGGTCTTTCAACAGATACAGTAATTGAATCGGTCTGTTGTGCTGAAATATGTAAGCTAGAAAAAAACAGAACAGGCAAAAACAGGGAAATGGTGGCTGTGGAGGCTTTCATAGGATTTCAAGATACATAGTTTAAAGAAATGCTTAAAGAAAAAAAGCCTTTTCTTAACAATTTTATAGAAAAGGACAATGCTTAATTTCCATTAATTATCAATTTTTCTGTATATGATCTTCCGTTTGTTTGGTTGGTCATTCTTAAAAAATAATTGCCTGCTGAAACCGAGGCAGGTTAATGCTTAGCAGCCTCGCATCTTCATCCACATAAATTTCTGCTGTAAAAACAAGCTGACCGGATTGATTATACAATTGCAGCAAATAATAACCATTTCCTTTTTGTTTCCATTCGATATGAAGAGTTGAATTTGATTGAGCAGGGCTCGGAAAAATTTTGAAATAGCCGCCTGAACATTTATTGAATTTTTATTTGCTTTATCCGATTTTGTTATGATTTTTAGCAGTACAAAATCAGGAGCCGGTAGAAACCAGCTCCGTTTCAATAACCGGCTGTTAGTAGAATTTTCTGCTTAGGATAAATGCAGGCAAGCTACAAGCAGCGGAACCAGCTAGAATAGTATCTTTTTTATAGGGGACCTAGAATAGAGATGCAACTGTTTTAAGAATTGCATAAGTCATCACTGAAATAATATTTGCTAATTTTAGCCAAGTGGGTTTTTTAAAGAATATATCAGCCAACTTATTAACCGACACAGAACTGGTTTTATCATATAAACAAACCGGTGATCTGCAAGTATTGGGACAGTTATATCAGCGGTACATGGATCTTGTTTATGGTGTTTGCCTGAAGTATTTTAAAGATTCGGAAAAGGCAAAGGATGCAGTGATGCAAATATTTGAAGAACTGATCACAAAGCTTAAAAAGCATGAAGTTGAATATTTCAGAAGTTGGCTGTATCAGTTAGCCAAAAATCATTGCTTAATGCAACTAAGAACTCCAAAAAACTTGAAAACAGTAGCAATTCCGGAGTCTCTTATGCAAAGCGAAGAAAATGTGCATCTGAATGGTGTGTTGGAAAAAGAAGAAAATTTTCAACGGCTTGAGTATTGCTTAACTACCCTGTCTGAGGATCAACGTAAAGCTGTTCAGCTTTTTTATTTAGAGGGTAAATGTTATAATGAGATTGTTGAATTGATGGGGCAGGAGTGGAACCAGGTTCGCAGTTTTATCCAAAATGGAAGAAGAAATTTAAAAATATGCATGGAAAAACCGGAAGTGGAAAGCAAAAAATCAGAAGCATAAGCGAGTATGAGTAGTATAAATTGATAAAGAAAAGTAAAACGATAAATAAGAGTGTCTGAAGAAAAAAAATATAAAACTTATACTGCTGTCGATATTGAAAAATATCACAGGGGTTTGTTATCTCCTAAAGAAATGCATGAGCTTGAAAAGGCGGCATTGGATGATCCTTTTCTGGCAGATGCTTTGGAAGGGTATGGTGCCACAACTGTAAATGGGGCATCAGACCTTTTAGAGCTGGAAAAAAAATTGCAGGAAAGAATTAGTGATGCTAAAGTCATCTCTATGGTGCCACCCCGCAATTCTTTTAAATGGTGGAAAGTAGCTGCTGCTGTGATCGTTATTGGGAGCGGTGGTTTCTTAGCTTTTTGGCTTACTGCAAACAACGAAAACAAATCAGTTGCGATATTGGAAGAGAAAAAATCAAAACCCGAGTCTATTGCTCCAATTGTAGATTCCAGTACACTAAAAACAACAGATACGACTTACTTAGGAACCATTAGTAAGACCCTTGGAAGAAAAGAAACTTCAACCTCTGAAAAAGAATTGCAAAATAAATCTTCAGGAGTTTATATTTCCGTCGATTCTGGTGACAATAATCTTACTGCTACGACTTCATCTTCCCCTACCGTTGTGGGAAATACCCAACCACAATTACAAGAATTGAAAATAAAAGATTCAACTAAAGCTTTAAGTGGGCTTGGTGTTAGGAATGAAGATGTCGCAGTTTTAAAAAAATCAGCCGAAAAAAGTAAAATGCCTTCGGCCCAGATGCCAACTAAAGATAATAACGGCCTTTTAAATGACAACTATAAAAAAAGTGAAGTGAATGCGGCTGAAAGTTTTAAATTCAATCAAGCAGCGGTGGACAAAAAAATCGGAATTCCTGTTACCAATTATTTCCGCGGAAGAGTAGTTGATGCAAATAATAATCCATTGCCGTTTGCCAATATTACGAATACGCACGACAATGTTGGAACATACTCAGATGCCAAAGGTTATTTCACATTAATTTCTCCTGATTCAGCATTAAATGTGCAAGTACGTTCAATCGGTTTTGAAAATAACCTTGCCAAATTGCGGAATAATGTTGTTATTAACCAAGTGGTCATGCAGGATGATAAAGTTTCTCCGGACAAAATCATCAGTCGCCAGAAGATGGACACTAATCGTTCACGTACGGCCAATATAAAATTTGAAGAGCTTGAACCTGCAGATGGTTGGGCAAATTATGATACTTACCTGGCTAACAATATCAAGGTTCCCGATGATTTAAAAATAAAACGCGATAACGGACAGGTAAAAGTTTCGTTTGAGGTAAATCAGAACGGAGATCCTGTCAATATCAAAGTAGAAGAGTCCCTTTGCCAAAAATGTGATGAAGAAGCTATCCGGCTTGTCAAAGAAGGCCCTAAATGGAAAAAGAAAAATAAAAAAGCAAAGCGGGTAACAATCACCGTTCCATTTGACATTGACCAGTGATTTTTGATGAAAGTTACCGCAGTACGACAAAGAAATTTTTCTAGGATTAAAAAAGCATTAAACAACGAATATAACTTCAGTATAAAAGAGCATCATTCTACTTACATAATAATTAAAGTAAATAATTAAGCTTACACTGCCTATTGCCAACTGTCATTTGCCAATTGACACGCTGACTTCCCTATATTTGTCTTCTAAATTTTGTTTGCTATGCGAAAATTAATTGTATGTCTGATAGTTGTTGCCGCTTTTTTTTCTGTAAATGGCCAATCTCTTAAAACGCCAGCCCCAAGCCCTCCTCAAACAATTAAGCAGGATTTTGGAGTTTCATCTATTGAGCTTTCTTATTCACGTCCGGGTGTAAAAGGACGCAAAGTTTTTGGAGATCTAGTTCCTTACGGAAAAGTTTGGCGTACCGGAGCCAATAATGCAACTACTATAAATTTTGCCGATGAGGTAACTGTGGGCGGCACAAAAATTCCCTCAGGTAAATATGGCCTTCTTACCATCCCTGATAAAGATAGTTGGACAATTATCATCACAAAACAATTAGATGTAACAAGTCCAGCTGACTATAAGCAAGAAAATGATATGGTAAGAATAAATGTAAAATCAACTACTGTAAGGGATAAAATTGAAACCTTTACTATGCAGTTTATCAATGTAAAACCTTCAAACTGTGAGTTGCAGATGGCATGGGAAAATACAGTTGTTTCTTTACCTATTTCTGCAGATGTGGAAAGCGTTGTGATGAAACAAATTAGCAACCTGATGACAAAGGACAACCGCCCTTATTTCCAAGCTGCTTTATACTACCTTGATAATGGCAAAGACCTTAACCAAGCGCTGGCATGGTTTGACAAAGCCATTGAACAGCAACCCAATGGTTATTGGATTTATCACCAAAAAGCAAATACACTAGCTAAACTCGGAAGAAAAGACGAGGCAAAAACATCTGCGCAAAGATCTATTGAATTGGCAAAGGAAGCTAAGAATGATGATTACGTTCGTCTTAATGAAAAGCTTTTGGAACAATTAAAATGAACATAGCCGGGCAAATCGTCCCGGCCATATTCATGGTTGTTTATAATTTGCTGACACTGGTTTCTTCAACAAAACGGCTGCTTCTGTTAATCATGAAGACCTCAGGTTTTTTGTCGCCAGTTCTCACTTCTACTCTTAATACGGCATCACCAAGATTATCCGTATCTAACTGAAATTTTCTCGTAAAGTTTTTTGTTTTTACTCTTTCAGAATAAAGAGGTTCGCCATACTCATCTTTAATCGAAATAAGAAAATCATTTTCTTTATCAGCGTTAAGATCGAGCTGAAACACTGGTTGATTTTTTATGTTGCCAATATATTTCAATTGAGCAACAGGAGGATTTTTCTCTCCATCATTTGCCGATACAATTGTTGTAAAAAAACTAAAAACAACTGATAAGGCAATGGTTACATAATTTTTGATTCTTGTTTTCATAATACTTCATTTTTTGATTAATAATGGGTTTACTAAAATTATTGCATGGAAACAACCGAAAAAATGACAAGCGGACTATGGGGCAACCGGGAAACAAGCAAATAGAGTGCAATCGAAGAGCGAGACAAGCAAGTGAAGATGATTACAAATTACTGAGTGCAGCTTTTAGTTTTGTTCAACGATGTAAAAGTAGAATGAACAATTTCCTTATACAAACCTAATTGTTTTGATTTTCAGCATATTCAATTGGATATTTAGGATTCGGAAACCTTGTTTATCAATAGTTTCACAGGAAAACGATCATGATGGTCAAGTGTTCATTTGGGCTTAAATAGGCGATTAAAATGGACCTCTTGAAAAAACTTAACATTGTGAATATTAATTTACAATTAAATTTAGGTTACTAAATCAATAACATATGACTGATAAAGCAGCAACGTCTTCTAAAAAGCTATCAAAAAAGGAAGCAAGAAAAATAGTGTATGAAAAGCTGGCCGGTGCGCTGGATGAATACAGAACTAGTGTGAAAGAAAAAAAATTTACCAGTAATTTAAAAAAAGCAAGTAAGCTATTTGCGGCTGATATTGCGAAGGCTGTTGCCAGACAAAGGCAAAAGATTCAGAAACCAGCCAAGATAAAAGCAGTAAAACCTAATTTAAATGAGCAGCAGGGCAATGCGAACGAAGCGATTGTATAATTTTCCATATTTTAATTCTTTAACCGTGTCATAAGTAATTTGCGACACGGTTTTTTATCGGGTATAATTTTTTATTTTATTATTTCTCTTTTTACATTCGGGAACTCTATTACAAAATTTTCTCCAAACGCAGTTGAAGGAGTTTGATAACCTATTTTTAAATTTCCCTGCAAAACTTTTTGTGTAATGGCTAGGGTAGTTTGCATAGTAAAGGTATAGCCATCAGGAGTGCTCATTCTCACCGTCATCTTTTCGCCCTTATCATTTGTAACCTGTCCCCAAATCAAGCTTATAGCCTTACTACGCTGTTCACCAGTAGGGCCGGCAGCACGGTTATCGATTTTCTTTTTTATCGCTTTACGAATAAAATTTGTTCGCAATAGCCAATTGAATAGAAACTGCAGTTTCACTAGTCGGTAGATCCTAGGTGAGATGCCTGTATATGATTCAACATCGCCAATTCCTGTTGAGTAATATGCAGTAGCAATGTCGCCCCAAGGAATTGTCATCACAAATAATTTTTTTATTCCAAAATCAACCCACATCCCTTTTGCGCCAAGTGGCTCATGAATGATCTTTCCATTTTTTCTAACAGCGCCACCTTCTCCAAGTTTATTTACCATAGTTGTTGCGGTTCCATGGGAAAGCCCTCCACCTAGATTCGCAAAAGCAAGTTTAAGAGTGCTGGCATCAGGCAATAATTTTTTCAACAATAAAGCGGTGCAATCGGTGGGCACTACATCAAAACCTGCACCGGGCAACAACATAATACCGGCTTGCTTTGCTGCTGTGTCATAAGCTCTGATCATTTCAAATACTGAAATATCGCCATTGATATCCAAATAGTGAGTGCCAGTCTGCAAACAGGCTTCAATCATTTGCCTGGCGGTAAATTGAAATGGCCCTGCTGCATTCACGACGACTTTTACTTCCTTTAATGCTTCGAATAATGCGTGTGTGTCGTTTATATCAAAAACTTTATAAGGATAATTGAGCTTTGTTGCAAGAGGTTTCAGCGCTTCTTCTCTTCGGCCTGCAAGTATGGGGTACAAATTATAATCAGATGCATATCGGGCGATTAATTCACCAGTATAGCCATTGGCGCCATAAAGTAAAAAAGAATTGGTCATCTGTGAAAAGGTAATTCCGAAAAAGGTAATTTCAAATAATATTTAATCTTGGTTTCTATTAAAACAGCACGACAAGCAGCTCTTGCTCTTCCGGAAACGGAAGAATATCTGCACTTTCATTTGCCAGCTTTTAAAGTTGGCAAAAAAATATTTGCTACCATCCATGAAGACAAGAATTTTATGATGGTAAAACTTTCCTTGATTGATCAATCAGTTTTTTGTTCGGTTAACAAAGAGATCATTTTTCCAGTGCCAGGCGGGTGGGGAAAGCAAGGATCAACTTTTATCAATCTAAAAAGGGTAAAGAAAGCTTTATTCATGGATGCTCTTACAACTGCATGGAAAAATGTTGCCCCGTCTAAACTTGTTATAAAATATTTTAGC
Source organism: Chitinophagaceae bacterium (assembly GCA_036005185.1). Taxonomy (GTDB): domain Bacteria; phylum Bacteroidota; class Bacteroidia; order Chitinophagales; family Chitinophagaceae; genus VBAU01. The sequence goes on from DASYQS010000012.1 coordinate 41,978, forward strand.
GCTCATTGAACTCTGCAATTTCTGTTTTTGTACCTTGAATAAATTTTTTTTATGGCAGAATTAAAAACCAAAGAAAACGAAGCTTCTGTCGAGAAATTTATCAATTCAATTTCTGATGAACAAAAAAGGAAAGATGCTTTTGCTATTCTTGAGATGATAAAGCAGGCAATCAAGATAGAGCCTAAAATGTGGGGTGGCAGCATCATTGGCTTTGGAAGCTATCATTATAAGTATGCGAGTGGACATGAAGGGGATTCCTGCTTGATTGGCTTTTCGCCCAGGAAACAGAATATAAGTCTGTACCTGCCCGGTGGGCATGAGGCTTACTCTGCTGAGCTTAAACGATTGGGAAAGCATAAAACAGGCAAAGGCTGTTTATACATCAATAAACTCGCCGATATTGATTCTGTTGCTTTAAAAGATATATTCAAAAAGGCAGCGCAGCGAGCAAAATCAAAATAATTTGATCTCTTCTTTTCATTAAACATATTATGTACATCTGCCAATGGTCCTTAGAAGATTTTGTAACGGCTTTTTCTCAAATGAGCCAACCTCAGTTTAAGCCGTTTTTAGACCGGATTGCTTCCTTAATTGTGTCGGGAAGGTAAAAATGGAAAGTATTCAAAGTTATGAGTTAATGATTTTGTGATTATTGCAGAAAAAATCCTATTTTAAGAACGCTGTTTTACTTAATATCTGCTCCCCATCAAAACAAAAGCTGAGACCTGGCAGTGTATTACTGCAAAGAAACCATCCAGATTTTCCTAAATTATTTTATTATAAAACCAGACTAATGAGAAAAAAATTACTGCTGTTGTTTACAACAATCCTGGCAGGTTATTATGGGCTGTTCGCGCAAAATCCTGTGGTTGACAGTTTGAAAAATCTGCTTAATGCTCATCCGGGGGAAGATACTGTAAGAATTAACCTGCTAAACAATATTGCCCAGGAAATCAGGCGGGTGGATCGTACGCTAACACAACCCTACGTTGCGGAAGCCTTGAAACTTTCTCAAAAATTGCACTATGAAAAGGGCGAGGCTTATGCCACATTATATACAGCTCAACTTAACTGGGATAAATTTAATTACTCGGAAGGTCACAACAATTTTAAAAAAGCACTAAAGATTTTTGAAAAACTGAACGATAAAAATGGAATTGCCTTAGTGCTTCGTCACAGTGGACGAATGTCGGTCGATGAGGGAAAGTATATTGAGGCTCTAGATGATCTTTTGAAATCTGAAAAAACCGCTGAAGAATCTCGAAATATTAAGCTAGCAATCGATGTAAAAGGCATTATTGGTTATTTATACAATGTAATTGGAGAATATGCTAAAGCTATTCCATATTATACAGATGCATTAAATCAAGCGAAGCAAATAGGATATACGGCCGGGATGGCTGGCTCCTATAATTCAATGGGCAAAACTTACAAAACACAAGGTGACTATCCCAAATCGTTAGATGCTTATCAAAAAGGACTTGTTTACGAATTGGAATTGAAAAATCCTGAGTCGATTTCCATTGCCTACGGTAATATCGGCGACGTGTATGAAAGAATGAATAAGTATCCTGAAGCTTTTTCAAATATTAATCGGTTCGTCTCATTTTACAAACCAAAACAAAAAAACGAGGACAGACTTTCCTGGGGTTACTGGCTACTTGGCAGAGCATTTCTGCATTCAGGCCGCCCCGATAGCGGTTTGTTTTACGGAAAGCAAGGCTTCATGCTTGCAGAAAAAGTTGGCTATCGTTTGTATCTCGCCGAGCTGTCGAAGTTGACCGCTGATGGGGCTGCCGCACTTAAAAAATGGGACACTGCTTACAAATACTTGTCGCTTTCCTCACATCTACAGGACAGCCTTCGCGGAGCCGAAATTACAAGAAAGACAACAATGCTTCAGGCAAACTTTGATCTTGACAAAAAGCAAACAGAAATCGCCTTGCTGAAAAAGGATAAAGAATTGCAGATGGCTGAAAACCGGAGAGAACGTGCATTCCTGGTTATGGTTTTAGGTGGACTTGCCACGGTTATTGTTTTGGCCGTTATTCTATTTCGCAACAATCGTCACAAACAAAAGGCCAATGTTTTATTGCAGAAACAAAAACACGAAATCGACAATAAGGCGCATGAACTTTCTATACAAAAAGATGAATTGGAGCAATCTTATCGCAATGTAGAATTGCTTAGTGAAATTGGCCGAAAGATCACCTCCTCCCTTTCAGTGGAGAAAATTATCAGCACCGTGTATGATAATGTGAATGCCTTAATGGACGCTTCCGTGTTTGGAATTGGAATTTATAATGAAGCACTGAAAAGAATAGAATTCCCTGCTACTTATGAAAATGGAAAAGCCTTGCCATTCTATTCCAATTCCATTTATGAAGAAAACCGTTTTGGAGCTTTGTGTTTTATCAGTGGCAAAGAAATTATTATGGGCGATCTTGGGCAGGACTACAAAAACTATGTGCAAAATATTCCTACGCCCAAAGAAGGCCGCCAGGCCGTATCACTTATTTATCTTCCTCTAAGAGCAAAAGAAAGGATTTTAGGCGTAATAACGGTGCAGAGCTTTGAAAAAAGCGCTTACTCTGACCACCATCTTTTTATGCTGCGCAATATTGCCATCTATGCTGCTATTGCATTAGAGAACGCCGAAGCATTTGACAAATTAAATCAAACATTCAATAGCCTTAAGAAAACGCAATCACAATTAATTCAGGCCGAAAAAATGGCTTCATTGGGAGAGCTTACCGCAGGCATTGCACACGAAATACAAAATCCATTGAACTTCGTTAACAATTTTTCCGAGGTAAGTGTAGAACTGGCCGGTGAATTAAAAGAAAATCTTGCAAGCTTAAATTTTAATGGGAAGGAAAAAGAAAATATCTCCCAGATCATCGATGATCTGATGCAAAATCAAGAAAAAATAAATTTCCATGGCAAAAGAGCTGATGCGATTGTAAAAGGCATGCTTATGCATTCACGAACAAGCACAGGGCAAAAAGAACCTACAGACATCAATGCTTTGGCCGATGAATATTTACGGCTAAGTTATCATGGTCTAAGAGCAAAAGACAAAACCTTCAATGCAAATTTTAAAACTGATTTTGATCCAGACATTAAAAAAATAAATATCATTCCCCAGGATATAGGAAGGGTAATTCTTAATTTATTTACGAATGCTTTTTACTCAGTTACGGAAAAAAAGAAGCAATTGAATGGCGAATATGAACCGACTGTTTTAGTAACCACAAAAATGATCGATGATAAAGTGGAATTAAGGGTAAAGGATAATGGGATAGGAATTCCAAAAAAAGTTCTCGATAAAATTTATCAGCCATTCTTTACAACAAAGCCTGGCGGGCAGGGAACAGGATTAGGATTGTCATTGAGCTATGATATTATAACAAAGGGACACGGAGGACAGATTAGTGTTGATACAAAGGAAGGAGAGTTTGCGGAATTTATTATTCAGTTGCCTGCAAACCCGATTACCTGAACAAGTTTGCAAGGTATCCCATAGTAAACATTAGGAAAATATTTTCACCTTAGCCGGTTTATTATTCAATTGCCAAATCAGTCATTATAATGAAGCAAGCAGTGAACATATTATTGTTGATGCTGATCCTAACTTATATGAACGTCCCAAGCAAGCTTGATAGTTTGAGAAATGTTTTTGTAAATGCCGTGGATGGCAATGGCATTCCTCAAAAAGTAGTTGAAAAAATTTTTCAACCCTTCTTTACTACTAAGCCATCAGGACAAGGAACCGATTTAGCCTTGTCATTAAGCTATGATATTATTAAAACGCATGGTGGAGAGTTGAAAGTGGAAACAAAAGAAGGGAAAGAATCAGAATTTATCATTCACTTCCGGCATAAATAAATGATATGAAGAAGATAACAGGATGCCTTTTTTTTATAATGTTCGTTAGCCTGATAAGTGCACAACCCGTTATTGGAACTCTTAAAAGTCCACAATCAATTATTGACAGTCTTAAAAAAGAATTGGCTTTATCCAAACTAGACACGAATCGTGTATCCATCCTCAGTACATTATCTATTCAATATCTTCCGTCAGACCATAAACTTGCAACGAAATATGCTCTCGAAGGCCTGGCCCTGGCAAGGATGTTAAAGTTCAGAAAAGGAGAAGCAGACTGCTTAAGAAGAAGTGGTATTGTGATTTTCCAGGAAGGCAATTATCCTGAAGCACTGGATATTTTCCAGAGAAGTTTAGCCATCAGTGAAAATATCAATTATTTGTTTGGTATTGGTGCGGCGCTCGGACATATTGGGAATGTATATTACGAGCAGGGAGACTACGTTCAAGCCCGTTCATATTATTTCCGGCGTTTGAAAATAACTGAAATGAATCACGATAGTTTTGAACGGGCAATGGCGCTGGGAGGAATTGGAAGAAGTTATACCCAACAGAATTACCTGGATTCGGCCTCACGGATTTATGAACAAGTTTATAAAATAGCAGATAGCAGTAAAGGCCTTACCCTGGCGCCTGGTCTTTGGACAGACTTAGGTGATCTGGAGACTAAAAAAGGAAATGCTGAACAGGCAATGACTTTTTTTCGTAAAGGCATTACCTATGCAATAGCTGATAGCTCTTTTCTTATTCTAAGCAGAACATACCTGGGCATAGCAAATTTGTATAATAAGCAGGGAAATACAGATTCCACTATCGCTTATGGTAAATTATCTTTAATAGCAGGGCAAAAGACTAATTATGCAAAAGGCATAATTGCTGCCAGTGAATTATTATCGCAGGTATATGAACCTGTTAATGAACATGAGGCATTCAAATACCAAAAAATAGCCATAGCTTTTAAGGATAGTCTGTTTAATTCGGAAAAAGCAATACAAGTACAGAATCTTTTCTTTGTTGAGAAGCAACGTCAACAAAGTCTGGAAGCAGCGACTGTTAAGTATAAAAACCAATTGAGGTCATACATCCTGTTTTCCGTCCTCGGAGTGTTTTTGATACTTGCAATTATTCTTTACCGTAATAATATACATAAACAACGTGCAAATTTGCTTCTGCAAAATCAAAAGGAAGAAATCAATCAACAACGGAACAAAGCGGAAAAGGCGCTGGAAGAATTAAAGATTACCCAAACCCAACTCATCCAATCAGAAAAAATGGCTTCGCTTGGGGAACTCACTGCCGGCATCGCACATGAAATTCAAAACCCGTTAAACTTTGTCAATAATTTTTCTGAAGTAAGTATAGAATTGATTGAAGAATGGAAAGAGGAATTGGCAAAGGGCAACGGCCAGGATGCAGCGGCAATCGCAGATGACGTGAAACAAAACCTTGAAAAAATTATTCATCATGGTAAACGTGCTGATGCTATCGTAAAGGGAATGCTAATGCATTCCCGTAGCAGCACCGGCCAAAAAGAACTTACTGATATCAATGCTTTGGCAGATGAATATTTGCGATTAAGCTATCATGGGCTAAGGGCGAAAGACAAATCATTCAACGCAAGCTTCAAAACTGATTTTGATACCACAATTGATAAAATAAACATTGTTCCGCAAGAAATTGGCCGAGTTTTACTTAATTTGTTTACCAATGCATTTTATTCTGTCACAGAAAAAAGCAAGCACCATCCGGAAAACTATGAACCCACCGTTTCAGTAAGCACAAAAAAGGTGAACGATAAAATTGAGATAAGGATTAAGGATAATGGCATGGGTATCTCACAAAAGGTTTTTGATAAGATCTTTCAGCCATTTTTTACTACGAAACCAACAGGTCAGGGAACGGGATTGGGCTTGTCGCTGAGCTATGATATTATTACAAAAAGCCACGGAGGGGAACTGAAGGTTGAAACAAAAGAAGGTGAATTCGCAGAGTTCTTTATTCGGTTACCCTTTCAATAATTTATTTTATAACCACCAAACTAACTAACATGAAGATTTTAGTAGTTGATGATGAACGAGACATTGAAACATTATTTCAGCAACGTTTCAGGCGAGAGATCCGGGAAAAAGAAATGGAATTTGTATTTGCGTACTCGGGTGAAGAGGCGCTTCGTTATTTAAACCAGCACGTGCATGAGGCAGTATTGATCCTTTCTGATATTAATATGCCGGGCATGAGCGGTCTTGACCTGCTGCGTGAGATCAAACAAAAATTTGAGCAACCCCCACCTGTAGTAATGATGATAACCGCTTATGGCGATGCTGATAATTACAATCAGGCTATACGTCTTGGGGCTGACGATTTTCTTACAAAGCCACTCGATTTTAGTTTACTAAAAGGAAAATTAAAAGAGAAAGTACAATGACAAAGATACTCGTTGCTGATGATGAGGCCGATCTCGAACTACTCATCAAGCAAAAATTCCGCCGGCAGATCAGGGAACATGAGTATGAGTTTATTTTCGCTTCAAACGGAAACGATGCCCTGGAAAAATTGCATGCCAATTCCGACATTGACATAGTCCTGTCTGATATCAACATGCCGGAAATGGATGGATTGACCTTGCTTACAGAACTAAATAATTTAAGTCCTCTAATAAAAGCCGTTATCGTTTCTGCTTATGGCGATATGGATAATATCCGAACGGCTATGAATCGTGGTGCTTTCGATTTTCTTTGCAAGCCGATTAATTTCGATGACCTTGAGGTTACCATGAAAAAAACCATCGGGCATGTTCAGCAATTGCGGAAAACGCTTGATGCCATCAAGGAAAATAATATTCTTAAAATGTATGTGGATGAAACTGTTTTAAACTTTATGAACCGTCGTGAATTTGAAGCTTCTTTAATGGCGAATGAAACGATCGAAGCCACGGCGGCATTTATTGATATATGCAGCTTCACCATGATCAGTGAACATGAATCAGCCGACACCGTGGTACAATTGTTAAATAGATATTTTGATGTAATGGTTAAAGAGATCATTGCTCAAAATGGTTTCATTGATAAATTTATCGGTGATGCGGTAATGGCAGTTTTCAGAGGAGATTATCATCTTGACAGAGCCATTGAAGCTTGCCTGGCCGTGCGCACAGCTATAGAAAAACTACCCACTCACGAAAACAATATTTCTTTTTTGCCAAAAGTTTCGATCGGGATTAATCCAGGTGAAATGATCTCGGGAAATATTGGTTCAGCTAATCTTCGTAGGCTTGATTACACAGTAGTAGGAGATGCAGTTAATACAGCGCAACGTTTGCAGTCAGTGGCGAAGGACGGTCAAATTATAATCAGTGAATCATCCTACCAAAAAGTAAAAGAGTCATTCAATTGCAGAAAGATCGGCGAAGTGGCTTTAAAAAATAAAAAAAACCCAATGGTTGTTTATGAGGTCTTGGATTAAACTGGATTTAGTACAATAATTAAATGAATAAATAGTATGCGGTATGAGCAGGCTTATTCTTTTTTGATGCAGAAACTGGAGCGGGAATTGTCTCCTGATTTTACCTATCACAATACACATCACACTAACTCAGTTATTAAAGTTGCAGAACAATTAGCCAACAAAGAAAATATTGAACCTTGTAATGTAGAAATCTTAAATACGGCATCCTTGTTTCATGATGCTGGTTTTTTAGACGGTTATAAGAATCATGAAGAAATTTCTTGCAAACTTGCGAAAAGTTATCTTCCCGATTTTGGTTATACTGAAACAGATATTAACCAAGTATGTAGATTAATAATGGCCACTAAGCTGCCTCAAGCTCCGAGCAATATTCTGGAAAGTATTATCTGCGATGCTGATCTTCATTACTTGGGAACAGATCGTTATTTTGCTATTTCAGAAAATTTATTTCATGAGTACATAAAACTGGGCATTGTAAAGAACCGTGCTGAATGGCGAAAAAAGCAAATACAGTTTTTTACTTCGCATCGATATTTTACCGAATCGGCTATCCGGGAATATGAAGCAAAAAAACAGGAGAATCTTAGATTACTAAAGAAAGAAGACATAGCTATACAGAAAGATCATGGCTTGGCTGCCACAATACAAGATATTCTTTTAATGATAGTAGGAGTGATCATTGCAGGGTTTGCATTAAAAGGTTTTCTGGTGCCGAATAAATTTTTTGATGGCGGTATTACGGGTATTTCATTACTCGTACACGAGTTGTATGACTTGCATCTGGGTTTGGTGATATTAGTTTGCAACCTTCCATTTATTATCGCCAGTTATTTTTCAGTGAGCAGACGATTTGCCTTAAGAACTTTTTTATGCGTTCTGCTCTTAGCATTTTGCCTGCTTTGGATACCCTACCCAACTGTTACTACCGATAAATTACTAATCTCCATTTTTGGAGGTGTTTTTTTAGGGATAGGAATGGGCCTTACCATGCGTATGGGTTCTGCGCTGGATGGAATTGAAGTGCTGGCTCTTTATACATGGAAGCGGACCAGTTTTACGATCACAGAGATTATTATGGCTCTCAACATCATCATCTTTGGTATTGCAGCTTTTAAATTTGGAATGGAAACAGCCCTTTACTCCGTGTTAACCTATTTAGCTGCTACAAAAACCGTTGATTATGTAGTAGAAGGAATTGAAGCTTACACCGGGGTTACAATTATCTCAGGCAACAGCGAGCTTATTAAGCAGAGATTGGTAAATGAATTGGGAAGAAGTATTACTATTTATAAAGGTGAAAGAGGTTACTTACCCGGTAAATTTGAAATTAGTGCTGATTGCGACATTATTTTTACGGTCATAACAAGACTTGAATTAAGAAAACTGAAAAATCTGGTGTATGAAGCCGACCCTAAAGCATTTGTTTTTGCCAATACTATTAAAGAAGCATCGGGAGGAATTATTAAACGCCGACATGTGCACTAATCTTCTTAATGCATCGGGAGTTTTTGTATGCTGTCATAATATAATTGAAAACTTATTTTATGAATGGTCCTGAAAGAATTCAAAGATTTGTGTTATGGATGCTTCTAATATTCAGTTTAATGGTTCTAACAAAATATATCCTTTTTAAAAAATCACCACATTATTACAAAAATTATTTTGCTCATCAATATAATCGACAAAAAATAAAAGATGGATGGAAGCATGCAAATTTGAAACCTTTTTCAACCATTTCTTTGTTTTACAAAAGTAAACGGTTAAAGGAGGAATATAAATACAACAATATAGGTGGAAATATTGTTGGGTTTGTTCCGCTGGGCATTCTGTTTCCATTGCTTTTTTTATCACTTAGAAATATTTGGAAAATAACCCTCCTAAGTATTTTCTTAAGTCTGATGTTCGAAACAATTCAGCTATTAACAGGTTTAGGAGCATTTGATATTGACGACATAATATTAAATACAACAGGTGGTACAATTGGATATATTATTTATCTTATTTTAAAAAAATTTATGGCAACAACAAACAGCTCTACCGCTAGCTCTTAATAAGTTATTATTACATTCATGACCTAATTTGAACTATGAAGAAAATATTTGCTCTTGCTTTTAGCTTTTGTTTTTACTTTCAGTTATTTTCCCAAGTTGATAATATTAGTACATACAGACACACAACTGCTATGATACCTATGCGGGATGGGAAAAAATTGTTCACTACAATTCTTACTCCCGTAAATGCCTCCAGGCCTATTCCAATATTGTTAATAAGAACTCCTTATGGGGCTGAAAGACCGGATGATTTTAATATTTTGGATTGGGCTTATGTTGCTGACATGGCAAAAGAAGGTTACATTTTTGTGATCCAGGATATTCGGGGAAAATATAAGAGCGAAGGCAGCATGCAAATACACCAGCCACTGATTCATGCTGAACAAAAAGGAGCAGTGGATGAGAGCACTGATACTTGGGATACCATCGATTGGCTGATAAAAAATACTGAGAACAATAATGGCAAGGCAGGCATTTTGGGAATTTCATATCCCGGATGGCTGGCATTAGTAGGAGCAGTAGATCCTCATCCTGCTCTAAAAGCCTCATCAGAGCAGGCTTGCATGGGAGATTTATTTTTGGGTGATGATTTTCATCATAACGGAGCGTTCAGGCTAAGTTATGGAATGGAATACAGCTACGAAGTAGAATTTGATAAAACTACTGATAGCGATTTTCCTTTTCCGCAATTTGATCTTTATGATTGGTATTTGAAATTGGGTTCTTTAAAAAATGTAAACGAGAAATATTTTCATAATAAAATTCCTACATGGAATAGCTTTGTTCAGCATCCGAACTATGACAGTTATTGGCAAAAAAATTCTCCTTTAAGATATGTTTCTCATCCACAAATTCCAATGCTCCATGTAGGGGGCTATTTTGACCAAGAAGATATTAATGGGCCTCAGTTAATGTACAGCCACATGGAGAAAAAAGACAGCTTTAATCGTAATTATATCGTTCTTGGTCCATGGAATCATGGTCAATGGGGAAGGCAAAGAGCAGATAGCCTGGGGAAGATTGCCTTTGAATCTAATACTGCAGAATGGTTTCAGTCTTTGCAAAAAAAATGGTTTGACTATTGGCTAAAAGGAATTGGCAACCAAAACTTTGATGAAGCAACTTGTTTTCAAACGGGAAGCAATCAATGGAAAACTTACACTTCATGGCCGCCGAAAGAGGTAATTGTAATGAAATTGTATCCAGGTCCTAATCATACCTGCTCATTTGCTAAACCCAGCTCAACCATAGGTCAGGTTAGTTATGTAAGTGATCCGGCAAAACCAATTCCTTATAGAACGCAACCAATCGAAGCAACTTATGGAACAGGTAGCCGATGGAGACCATGGCAGGTGGAAGATCAGCGCTTCGTTTATTCAAGACCTGATGTAGTGAGTTTCATAATGGATACCCTTACAGAAGATCTAACGGTTACTGGAAAAATTATCGCACACTTATTTGCAAGCACTACAGGCACTGATGCCGATTGGATTGTGAAGCTGATAGATGTTTATCCAAACTTCGATCAGAAAAACCTTCTTATGAGCAATTATCAATTGCCCATAGCTATGGAAGTATTCCGCGGAAGGTTTCGCAAAAGTTTTTCCAATCCTTTGCCCCTTATTCCTAATCGACCGGAAGAATTTGTGATCGATCTTCATCAGATCAATCATGTATTTAAAAAAGGGCACCGCGTCATGATACAAATACAAAGCACCTGGTTCCCTGTTATTGACCGCAACCCTCAAAAATTTGTTCCGAATATTTTTGAAGCTGTAGAAGCAGATTTTATCAAAGCCACACATACAATCTATTTCAACGTAAAATATCCAACTTACATTGAATTGCCTGTGATAAAATGATTTATCAGCATTAAAGGCTTTGTTTTATTTTTAAGCAATAAAATAGGACATGAACAATTTTCTTTTATCTATAGACTGGAGCCTGGTTAAAGTGGGGGTAATTCTTTTTGGTATGGGAGTATTTACAGTCATAATAGAAACTATCGTGATGGTGCTTTTTAAGTTCGACCGGTTTGGCAAGAGCCTGGTTGACTCCATTATGGCTAATATCGGATCATTACTTTTAGGAATTTTTTTATTCTTAGTTTTTAATAAGACCGAATTTGGCGTATCTCAAGTTTTTGAATTGGCCGTTCTTTATATAATTATCTCAATTTTTGAGGCTTGGCTAATTAAATTATTAAATGCCAAAATGGGCTGGGGAAGGATCATCATTACAAGCTTTGTCATGAATTTTTTGAGCTTTACATCTCTTTATCTCATTTTTACAAAATTCCTAGCGAAATTTTTTGCTGCTTGACCTTTGGGAGCATCATTCCCGCCTTTCGGAGCATTGCTCATTCCAAATCATCAAAATAATAGTAACTTTCATAAAGGCAACTTTTGGAGTCTGTTTTGCGATTATTAACCAAACCAAAAAAGGAATTTGCTATCAGCCGAGGAACTAAGCATGCACATTGAAAAATGTGCGTTGAACAGTAGGGAGAGCCAAAAAAAGATATATACCTCTTTCTATGGATATGCCATGGCTGTATGTGACCGGTACGCAAATACCCAGGATGATGCAGTTGAGATATTAAATGACGGCTTTCTGAAAATTTTTAAGGAGATACATCGATATAAACCTGCTTATACTGATGTAGTTAGCTCCTTCAAAGGTTGGTTGCGAAAAATAATGGTATATACTGCCATTGACCATTTTCGTAAAAACCATAAACACCAGTTTACATCAGAATTAGACAACGGCATTATTCAGGTATCGTCCGGAGGCGAGAATGCGCTGGATAGGATTTCGTATGAAGAGATCATAAGATCTATACAGGAATTGACACCAGGATACAGAACTGTTTTTAATCTTTTTGTAATTGAAGGATTTACCCATGAAGAGATTTCGGATCGGCTTGGTATTTCGATCGGTACTTCTAAATCAAACTTGGCAAAGGCGAGAAAACAATTACAAAAGATTTTATATGCACAAAATCAAATACAAGTAACCAAAAATGCAGTTTGAAGATTTTGATAATAAAGTAAAAGAGGCTGCAGAACAGCACCATCCTGCTTACGATGAAAAAGCATGGCAGAAGATGGAGAAATTGCTAAACGAGCATCTTCCTCAATCAAAGGACGACAGGAGAAGGATTATTTTCTTTCTATTGCTTTTCCTTTTTATTGGAGGAGGCAGTTTTCTTTTAATATCAAAGCCGTGGGATAAAAAGACCAACACATCTCAGCTTGTTCAGGATAGCAAAAATCAGATTCAACCCAATAAAGAAGCAACTGGCAGCAATGATCAAAAATTGGATCAACAAAAAACGGTCGACGCCATTAAAGAAACGGGAAATGGAAAAACTTCATCAATAAACCAAGATCAGGAAATAACTGCCGCGGGAAAGGGAAATAAAAAGGAATTGATCAGCGATAGGAAAAATAAGACTTTTGGCCGGTTTCAATTAGAAACTAAAACTCCTATAAACAATAGCAATACCGCTATTATTGATGATCAAAAATCAACAAATACTCCTGCTGACACTAAAATAGATAGAGATATAACAAAGCATGATAAACAAAAATCAAATCAAAAAAATAGTGAAACGGTGAATCCGGATTTAAAAGTACAGCCTGATAATACGGATGTTGAGAAAATAAATAATGAAAGTATTACTAAGGAAGAAGATAAAAACAAGGTTATCGAGAATACTGACCAAGGCGTGAAAACGGAAACCAGAAAATCTCCTAAAAATAAGCTTGGAACCAAAGGCAGGAATGGATTTAGTTTTTCAGTTTCTGCAGGGCCTGATGTAAGCAAGGCCCCAAGCAGCGAAGTGGGGAAAGTCACATTATCGTATGGAGCAGGTATAGGTTATACAAAAAATAGAGTTACACTGCGAACTGGTTTGTACGCTTCAAGAAAGGTTTATTATGCAGAAGCAAAATCTTATAAGCTTGGATACACACCTCCGCCAAGCTATACTTTTGAAGGCGCAAATGCAAATTGTTATGTACTTGAAATTCCGGTAAAGCTGAGTTATAGTTTCGGGATCAAAGACAACAGAAACTGGTTTGCAGGCGCTGGTCTTTCTTCTTATCTTATGAAGAGTGAAAAATATGATTATATCTATAAGGCAGCATGGGGCCCAGATCCCACTTATCACCACGAGATTAAAAATAAGAACAAACATTATTTTTCCATCCTCAATGTATCCGGTGGCTATACACGCCAGCTAAATAAAAGTTTATCACTTTCTGTTGAGCCATATATTGAAGTTCCAATGTCCGGTATCGGATTAGGAGAGGTGCATCTTAACAGCGGAGGCGTATTATTTACTCTGGGAGTAAAACCTTTTAAGAAATAAAAAGCTGAAGAGGTCCAATTTGATTATTATGACTCATTTGACTTCTAACTATTTCCTCCCCATCTGAATGTTTTAATCTCAAAGCCCGCTAAGTCAAGTACTCTATCAACAACGGTAGCAGCTACTTCTTCAATTGTTGAAGGCTTGCTGTAAAATGATGGAGTGGCTGGACAAATAATGCCCCCCGCTAAAGTTACCGTTTCCATATTGCGAATATGGATCAGGTGATATGGGGTGTCCCGGATAACGCAGATCAGCCTTCTTCTTTCTTTAAGTATTACGTCGGCAGCTCTTGAAATAAGGTCATTGGAAATACCGCTTGCTATTCTGCCCAAAGTGCCCATTGAACAGGGGATAATGATCATGATATTATATTGTCCCGAGCCAGAAGCAAAAGGGGCGGTAAAATCAGAAGTTTCAAAAAATTTGAAGGGGTAACTCTTAAAACCTTCATTCCCTAGTTCAGTTTGCCATATTTGCTTTGCATTATCAGTAATTACTAGCGAGATTTCATTCCATTGCCCTTGCAATTGCTGGAGCTTATCAACCAATAATTTGGCATAAATAGATCCACTGGCGCCAGTAACAGCGATCACAATTTTTTTCATAATCAATATGAATTAAATTAACGCAAACGATTGCGATATGTACTTTTCCCTCTTGAAATTCAGATATTCAATTATTTGAGTTAAAAGGTAAGAATATCTGAATCACATGCTGCAATTTTTTTTTTTAATATTATTTGGTGGGTTAAGAAATTATTAACGATATTAGCCACGAATTTTCATAGGATAAGGTTTAATGGTTAATGGTTTTTGATTAGGGCCCCCCGATTTTATCGGGGGTTCTTTTTTTGCTGAAAAACAAGAATTCAACTAAAACAAACTTCAATAAAAAGAGGAAAAGGACATCAAGTTTCTTTTCCTCTTTTCTCTTTGTATGGAGCCTAAAACGCCTTCTGTACAGGCTTGCCTGTTTTTACATTTTCATTACCAAGATTTTGGTAAAGCCAGTTGGTCATTTTGCTCCACAAATGAAAGCTTGTATTATCGTTTACTCCTGAAATGCTGTGATTTTTATTGGGATAATAAGCGCTTTGAAAGTCTATATTATTTTTTATCATGGCTGTTATCATCTCCGCGCTATTCTGAAAATGAACGTTATCATCAGCTGTTCCATGAATAATTAGGAATTTGCCTCTAATTTTATCAGTAAAATTTAAAGGGGAGTTATCATCATAGCCTTTAGCATTTTCCTGAGGTGTTCGCATATAGCGTTCAGTATAAATATTATCATAAAACCTCCACGAAGTAACAGGGGCAACGGCAATTGCGGCTGTGAATACATCCGAACCTTTAGTAATTGCCAGCGAACTCATGAAACCGCCATAGCTCCAGCCCCAATGGCCAATATTATTTTTGTCAACATAAGGCAGTTGTGAAAAATATTTGGCAGCATCAATTTGATCTTCAATTTCATATTTCCCTAACTGCAAATAGGTCTTCTTTTTAAATTCCTCTCCACGAAAACCGGTACCTGTATTATCAATGCCTACTACAATAAAGCCGTTTTGTGCCAGCAACTGATACCAGAAATAATACTTATGTATCTCATTTGCTACTTCCTGCGAGCCTGGTCCTCCATAGTTGCAAAACAGCAATGGGTATTTTTTTGAAGGATCAAAACCGTCAGGCTTCATGATAAAACCATTTAATGTATCGCCTTTGCTATTTGGCACCCGGATGAATTCAGCTTTTACAAATCCGTATTCCTCCATCCGTGCTTTTAGCTTTGCATTGTCATTGATTAGTTTTACCAACTTGGCGCTAACTCCTTTTTTATTATCTACAACAACGTCGTTTAAGGTAACAAGCTGGGGAGTGTTTATTGTTGAATAATAATCATAGTATTTTGTAAAATCATCGTTTAATAAGATGCGATGCCGTCCCCTGATTTGAGTGAGCTGATAATTTTTTTTGCCAGTAAAGTCCACCGCAAAAAATGTTCGATCCATAGGGGAGGGATAAGCCATAGTATAATAAATGATCTTATTTCTTTCGTCTATGCCATTTACATCAGTCACTTCATAATTTCCTTTTGTTAGTTGCAACTTATTTTTTCCATCCATGCTGTAGAGGTATAAATGACGATACCCATTCATTTCGCTGGTAAAAAGAAAGTTTTGCCCGTCTTTCAAAAACCACCAGTCATCAGTGATTTCTACATAATATTTATTTTTTTCTTCGTACAGAGTTTGGCTAGCTCCTGTTTGAGCATTGGTGAGCAATAATTTCAAATCATCTTGATGCCGGTTCATCCAATACACCACCAATTCGTTATTATTCTTAGTCCATTTTATTCTTGGTATATAAATATCACCTTGCTCATATTTCGCCTTTACATCTTTATTTGTTTTTACGTCGTAAATATGGATCTCTACAGTGGAATTAGCTTCGCCTGCTTTGGGGTATTTATAACTGTATTGTTTATTATAAAATCTATCAAATATTGTAAACTGATATTCCTTCACCTTGCTTTCATCAAAACGATAATAGGCGATATAATTTCCTTTTGGGCTCCACTGATAAGCCTGTGTAAATTCAAATTCTTCTTCATAAACCCAATCGCAGTTACCATTGATAATATAATTCCATTCTCCATCTGTTGTAATAGCTCTCGTATGTCCGGTCGGTATATCGTAGAGGTATAAATTATTGTCTTTTACAAAGGCTATTTTGCTGTCATCGGGGGAAAAACTTACATGCATGATTTTTCCTTCATTCAATCGGATCGTTTTTTTGGAGATGGCATCAAATAAATACGCGTTTGCTTTTGATGATCGTCGATAAATTAACTCACGACCTATTAAAAAAATAATTCTCTTTTTGTTATTGCTTAACTGAAAATTTCTGGTATCGAGCTGTCTGCCATTTTCATCCTTTACATCTTTTCGATCAATGAGGCTATCTAAGGGCAATTCTGAAAACCCGGGTACAGTATCCCCTTGGAAAGTTCTCTTTTTGTAAATATCCTCAAGAGTGATCTGCTTTTTCTGCGCTGTAGAAATGATGGGAACAAGTAAAAATAAAACCAATAATCTTCGCATGGTTATAATTTTAAGCGGATAAAAATAAATGAATAGATGCAAATAGAGTCACCGCATAAATAAATAATAGAACTGAGAATTGGTAATTTGTAATTAGTTTAACAGCTGTAATAGCAATTCCTTTTCCCAAACTCCAAATTCATATTTTTGTTTGTTCAATGCTTGCCCATTTATGAATTCAGAAATTTTACTTAGAGCCTACCGATTAATGTATTCTGCAAAAATAATGGCAGAAACCTATGAAGCTAACCGACAAATTTGTAAATATGTTCATTCAACTTCAAGGGGTCATGAAGCAATACAGCTAGCAACTGCTTTTCAATTAACATCTGTTGATTATGTTAGTCCATATTACCGGGATGAAAGCTTGTTATTGGGACTTGGATACTCGCATTATGAGTTAATGCTTCAATTACTCACAAAGGCTGATGACCCTTTTAGCGGCGGAAGATCTTATTATTCGCACCCGGCGAATAAAGAACCAGGCAAGCCAACAATCATACATCAAAGCAGTGCTACAGGCATGCAAGTAATCCCAACCACTGGTATAGCACAAGGAGTACAATATTTGGAGCGGATTCGATCTCCATTATTAAAAAGAACTGACGGAGGTGAACCGCCTGTTATCGTTTGTTCTTTAGGAGATGCGTCAGTGACTGAAGGCGAGGTAAGCGAAGCTTTTCAAGTTGCCGTATTAAAACAATTGCCGATCATTTATTTAGTACAAGATAATAATTGGGGCATCAGTGTTTCGGCCGAAGAATCAAGAGCTATGGATGCGTACGAGTATGCCGAGGGGTTTAAAGGCATGAACAAAATTCGTGTGGATGGAACTGACTTTATTAAGAGCTATGAGGTCATGCATCAGGTAATTGATGATGTAAGAAAAATGCGAAGACCGTGGTTGGTGCATGCAAAGGTTTCGTTGCTAAATCATCACACAAGTGGAGTGCGAAAAGAATTTTACAGAACAGAACAGGATCTTGCAAAACATTATGAAGAAGATCCTTTGCCAAAGCTGAAGAATATTTTGTTGCAAAATGGCTGTGCGGAAAATGCTTTAAAAGAACATGAAATAAAAATTGAAAAGGAAATTAAGGATAGTTTTACAAAGGCTGTAAATGCTGCTGAGCCTGATCCTAAAAAGGTAGCAGATTATATCTTTTTGCCAACGTCAGTTACTAAAGAAAAAGGAGAAAGAAATCCTGCCCGTAAGGAAAAAGTGATTATGGTGGATGCTGCCTTATTTGCGATTCGGGAGATCATGGAAGAACACCCGACTGTAGTGCTGTACGGTCAGGATGTAGGAAGGAGATTAGGCGGAGTTTTTCGAGAGACAGCAACACTTGCAGAGCAATTTGGCGATCACCGTGTTTTTAATACGGCCATTCAAGAGGCATATATTATTGGCTCGACAGCAGGTATGAGCGCTGTAGGAGTGAAGGCGATTGTGGAAGTACAATTTGGGGATTATATCCATCCGGGCATTAATCAATTGGTTAGTGAAATTTCAAAATCATGCTACCTGACTCATGGAAAGTTTGCCATAGGCACAATTATTCGTGTGCCTGTGGGCGCTTATGGTGGAGGCGGCCCCTATCATAGTGGTTGCGTAGAAACGATGTTGTTATCTATTAAAGGAATTAAAATCGCATATCCATCCAACAGTGCAGATATGAAAGGCTTGATGAAAGCTGCTTTTCTTGATCCCAATCCTGTTGTAATGCTTGAGCATAAAGGGTTATACTGGAGTAAAGTTCCGGGAACTGAAGAGGCAAAAACAATTGAGCCTGCAAGAGATTATATTCTTCCTTTCGGAAAAGCAAATGTGCTTTTGAATGCGAATGCAGATAAAGTTAAAAATGGAGAAAGTTGCTGTATTATAACTTATGGTATGGGCGTGTACTGGGCAAAAGCTGCCGCCAAAAATTTTCCCGGTCAAATAGAAATCGTTGATTTAAGAACTTTATTTCCCCTGGATGAAGAATTGGTTTTTATGTCGGTAAAAAAACATGGTAAATGTTTAGTGCTTACTGAAGAGCAGCAAAACAATTCTTTTGCGGAAGCATTAGCCGGCCGTATTTCAAAGCAATGTTTTAAATGGCTGGACGCACCGGTTGAAGTTCTTGGCGCTTTGAATCTACCCGCCGTGCCATTAAATATGGGACTAGAAAAAGCAATGCTGCCTAATGCTGAAAAAGTAAGTGAAAAATTGAAACAAATATTTTCATTTTGATCATCAAATACCGCATTGGGCCATCCAATAAAGCACATTGAAGTAACAATCCAATTAGAAAAACTCAACTTCAGAAAATCGAGGTCATAAAACTGTAGAGCGAATTCTACATGATTTATAATACCATGTTTAAATAAAATGGTATAATAATTTTTGTTGTGACCCAAAAGGTTATATGCAAAAAAGCAATCCAAAAAAAAGAATCAAAAAACCGCAACAACAAAAATTACCTGGAAAAGAAATAAAAATGGACCCGCAGCCAGTTTCAGATGATCCAAAAAAAAACCGGATGCGGAAAGTTGAAAAATAAAATTGCATTTATTACGGGTGGTGATAGCGGTATTGGTAAGGCCGTAGCCATTTTATTTGCCAAGGAAGGCGCTGACGTAGCTATTTCCTATTTAAATGAGCATGAAGATGCTGAAAAAACCAGGCAAGTTGTGGAAGAAAAATACGGACGTAAGTGTTTGCTGATCGCTGGCGACGTGAGCAAAGAAAGGCATTGTATGGCTGCTGTAAATAAAGTAGTGAAAACATTTGGAAGAATTGATGTACTTGTAAATAATGCTGCGATTCAAATTGAGGCCAAGACAATTGAAGATGTAAAAACAAAAGATCTCATTAAAACTTTTGAGACAAATATCTTTTCAATGTTCTGGATAACCAAGGCTGCTTTGCCGAACATGAAAAAGGGAAGCTGCATTATCAATACAACTTCGGTTACTGCTTATCGTGGCAGCGCTGAATTGCTTCCTTATGCATCAACCAAAGGAGCTATTGTTGCTTTTACAAGAAGCCTTTCTGCAAGCCTTGCTGAAAAAGGTATTCGTGTAAATGGAGTAGCGCCCGGTCCGATATGGACGCCTTTAATTGTGGCCAGTTTTAAACCAGATAAGGCAGCTACACATGGCAGCGATGTGCCATTGGGAAGACCAGGCGAGCCTGTTGAAGTAGCGCCTTGCTACTTATTTTTAGCTAGCGATGATGCCAGTTATATTACAGGTCAGGTGCTTCATCCCAACGGAGGAGAGATAGTAAATGGCTGATAAATTTAAAAATTGTAGAATGTATTCCCCATTATTGCGAATATTTCCTTGTTTTTATACTTATTTTATTTAAATAAAAAAAGGTATGCGATTTGGTTTAATGAATAAAAAGATGGGTAAGAGATTATTTGTTTTTTTGCTCGTTTGCTTTTTGGCTCTTTGTTTAGGCAGTTGTTCTGTTGTTGAAGGAATTTTTAAAGCTGGCATGGTGTGGGGCATTCTTCTAGTGGTTGGCTTTATCGCGTTGATCATTTTCATTATTGCTAAAGTGAGCGGAGGAAAAAAATAGTGAGGCTGATGAAAATAAAAAGGTCCCGGATACGTCGGGACTTTTTTATTTGAGATGTGATAGTACGGCTAAGTTATGTAATACCTTGCATGATTTTGATTGGTCTTACCTCAATTCTTGCATTTTTTGTTACCTCAAATACAGGATTGTTTTTTGCTACATGGATTGCTTCATTCAAATCTTTCACCTGAATAAGAAAATATCCTGCAATGACTTCTTTGGTTTCATTGAAAGGACCATCTTTTAGTTTGCCTTTGACTCCTGAAATTACCACGCCTTCCTGTTCTAAAGGCTGGGCCATTTTTAATTTGCCCGTTTTCATTAAATCTTCCATATAAGCCATTAACTGGCGAAGATGGTTTTGTTGCTCTTCAGGGGATAGGTCCACTAGATGATCACCCTCAGTTCTGATAATTAACATAAAGTCTTTCATAATTTCATTTTTAAAGTGAATAAATTAGTTTATACCCCGAAAACAAACAAATCACAGCAAAAGGGACTTTTTTAAAAACGTTTAAACTTTTTTTCACTTTGGGATCAATGAAATTGATTTCAAACTTTATCTCATTCTTTCTATTTTTGCAGCCCTCATGGCGGGGTAGCTCAGGCGGTTAGAGCGCAGGATTCATAACCCTGAGGTCATGGGTTCAACTCCCATCTCCGCTACCGAAAGGGACTTCAATGGAATTTCTTGTTGCAGTCCCTTATTTTTTTCTTCTGAAAGCCTTATTTGTCCGCCACTTAGAAGAAAGATGGAATTGATTTTTGTGGTTCGACTTTCATCATTTTTCTTATTATACAGAATTCCCTCTGGAAAAATGAGCTTTTGTAACCTCTGCTTGTGCGTGAAATCGCTGGAATCCCACATGGTAGCGAGTTCTGTGGTAAGTTCAACAGACCGTGCTATGTAATATTCCAGGTTCGACCTCGTTATGAGACAGTCTTTGAGTTTATCCTCGATTTCCTTTCTTTCAAACTTCAGTTTTAAGGCAAATTTCTCATACAAATCTGCTTTAACCTCTTCGTTAATAAACCTCTCTTCCAATCTCTCTATTTTTTCATCTAACTGTTTTAATTGTTTATGATATTCTCCATTCATTTTGTCTCTTTCCTCATTCACTTCTTCGTAAATCAAACGCAATTGAACTTTGAAAAGTTCAATACATTTTTGTTCTAAACTAAGTTCTTGTAAAGTTCCTATAAATGTCTGATGCAAATCTTTTGCGCTCTTGTTACATGAGCATTTTTTATCACTATTGCATTTATAGTAATATAAGCCCTTCCTTTTGACAATATATCCTCTCAGATAATCACCACAGTTGTCACATTTGATAAATTGCTTCAAAGGAGTTTTCTCATATTCAGGATCATGCTTGCTACCTGTATTTCTATATCTGATGTCATTAACCTTCAAAAAAATTTCTTGGGATATTAAGGGTTCATGCTTCCCTTTAACCAATTGACCATTCAAAGCCTTATGGGAAAGTAAACCGCAATAAAATGGATTGAGAAAAAGTTTTTGCAATTCTTTGAAATCCATTTTATAGTTATGAGCTTGTAGCCTTTTTATGATTTCTGTGTTGCTTAGGTTTTCATTTGCTTTCCATAGAAATGCTTTTCTTATCAATTTTCCTATATTATTAATTTCAATCGACCTTTGCCCATTTCTTTTTACGATATCATAACCTCTTGGTGGTTTGGTACACCAAATACCCTGCAAAAGCTTTTCTTTAGTTCCGGCCATAGATTTTTGTTTACGCAAATCATTATCATACTGACCAAAAAGAAATAAAATATTTTGTTGTAAAACTCCAGCCGGATTTGAAGTGTCTATAGGTTGAGTAACAGAAATAATCGTTATCCCTAATTCTCTAAGCTGTCGTGAAAGCCAAATTGCATTGTCTCCTGTTCTGCTGAATCTTTCAAGGCTGTACACAATGATATAGGAAACTTTTGACTTCTGTTTTTTGCAGAAATCAATCATCTTTTTAAACTCTTTTCTTTCATCAGTTTGAGCACTTTCGTATGTGCCTCCAAAATAAGCCAACACATTATAGCCGAGTTTTAAAACATAAGCTTCACAGCCCTTCCGTTGCGTTTCTAAACTCAAGTTTGTATCAGCTTGTTCTTTAGTTGATACCCTGGTGTAGATAACACAGCTATTTGTTTGCTTTGAGAAACATTCTACTCCTGTTTTTGCAAAGCGGTTTAATTTTGTACTTGTTATCATTGAGCGTTATTTTATAACACAAGTATATTGATAATCAACAAATTATGCAAATTTTATGCTGCTTTTTGAAGAATTCCTAGCTTATCGTTTAGCTCCTTTGAAACTATTTCATAACTTATAAGAGCAAGCTGATGAAGGCTATTGATAATATTAATTACTTCTTCATCGGATGCATTTGTGAAAGTGGGATGAGAACGTATTTGTTTTTCTGTGAGGAATAGTCGTTTTTCTTTTTCTAAATTAGGAGATTGATCGTTTAACCAATCTTGAATCTTAATTAAAGGTTCCATAGGGCAATTACTTTTTAAGCAGCTATAGAATAGTCATTAAAAATTTCAATCTCTCCACCCTGGTTAAACCGTCCCATCTGCACGGCCTTTCCTTTCTCCGGTACTTCAATTACGACATCCACATCATGCTGGAAAGAATTTGCTCCTCTAAACTTTCCATCTTTAGTTGATTGGAAAATAAAGATGAAAGACTTTGTAGGGTTCGCAGCTTTTAATCTGGTGAGATCATCAGGAGTAAGTCCAAGTTTGTTCACGCTATCGAGGAAAATAAAATCATACTGGGATAAATTAGTCGGTAAAACCGATGCCACAAACAGGTTAGGGTGCTTGACATTTTTTTCGTTCAGCTTATTTTGCAGTGTCAAATCCAATCCTTCTTCCCTCGCCACATACAAGACCTTTCCGTGATTGCGGGCCAGGTATCCGGCAAAGTCAATACACAAGTAGGACTTTCCCATTTTTGGTTTACCGAAGACCATTGCAGTAAAATTGGAAGAAGGATCTCCGATCAGGTCAAACCATTTGCCTGTTAATCCAATAGTATCAAATTCCAGTTTGGCGAAATCCATACTATTCATTACGGCTGGCTTTTCATTAATACCGTTCAGCTCTTGACAAGCGCAACCCAAAATCCCTTGCAATCCATTCAGCTCCGCCTTTTCTATTTCCAATGTCTTTTCCGTCTTATTTGTGGTAAATGATTTGAGATTTTTCTTCAGCTCATGAATCTCTACAATGTATGGGTCGCTATCATTTATTTTTCCTTTTTCCATTGCCCGGTTGATCTGATCAAGCAACTGTTTAGCTTTTTGCTTCTTACCTGCCTTACCGTTCATTCCTATGTACCGCTTGATAAAGCCAACTGACGCCATTACTTTTTCATCGGCTGTTATTTCCTTTAGCGTTTCGTAAGTTTCAGGCTTTAACTCAATCCGGATCGTTTGTTTCATCGAATTATAAACATCTATCAATTTTTGCTGGATAAACCTGATTTGCTCGGCATAAAAAGAGGTTTTCCTGATACGCTTTTCCAGGATTGCCTTTTGCAAGGCGTTAATGAAGCGGAGAACTTCATCTTTTGTTTTGGTTTTTCCGTTCAGGTTTACAAATCGCTTAATAAATCTCAGTTCTTCTGGTATTCGTTCAACCAACAATGGTGGCGCATCACCGCGCTTGGCAGTGTTAACTTCAGAATTTTCTTTTTGGACTTGCTTAACGTTAGCCTGTGGTGAGGAAACTTTTTTATTTCGCCTGCCTTGTTTGCTTTCCTCTTTCTTTTTAGCGTTTCGAGTTTCAGCTAAATAATCAGAAAGTCGCTCGAAATATAGCTTGACTGTGTTTCTGATCGCTGTACTGTCATGGTACTTTTGCCAATCGTTTCCATCATCAGTTGCTTTCATCAAGAACTCATGCCCTTTTTGCAAGGGAACAGGCAGAGAACTTTTGTCAATACTTGCTATCTGTGAGAGATAATTTTCGGGATTAATCATAGGGTGTTAATTATGCGGCCAATAATTCAAGTTCTAGTGCCAATGCTTCGGCTTCTAATTCGAGCATTGAAATAACATTGGCAGATTCAGCTTGTTTTTCTTCCGGCGGAGGTAATTCAATTTTTTTTCTGTTGCTGTATTGTATCGCTCCAACTTTAAGATCTTTTAATTGATGCGCCTGGATGGTTACCGAACAACCGTGGTTGACTTGCAACAGTTCCACCAGTTCGTCAATTTTTTTCTCCGGTAAAACTGCTATCATTTTATCGGACGTTTTTTCAAAATTGTTTTTTTCAACAATTTCCAGGATTTGTTTGTCGAGGTAAATATCACCGCCTTTTGATCTTGAGGCAGAAACAATAATCTTAAAATGATCCTTTGTACGGAAAATTGAAATTCCATTATTAGTGACAATGTGTTTATCCTGTACGAGTGATTTAATGATCGGCAATGCTTTGAGAATAGGAACAACAACATTATCCTGCACTTTCTCTTTGGGGTCCCAATGCTCCGGCATAAGGATACCCTTTTTTACCTCTTTGTCAATTGTAGTATAGCTGACAAGTTTTCCTTTGAGATCACCGAAGGCTTGAAGCAAGTTACCGGTGATAATATGACGGATTCTTCTGTCAACATGATTATCCTTTGTGTATTTTTCCCAATTGGATAATAAATCTGCTTTACCTGGTTGCGAAATATCTGCGCTGGCTCCGATTATTGCCATCACATCCTCCGAATAAGAAGCGGGAATTGTTACATACTTAGTGCTGTTAGCAATAGCGAACCTGAGCTTAATCGCCGAGGGAGTATATGGGTTTTTCTTTTTCCTGTCAATCACAGAACCTAAGAACACTGCGGGTTCAAATATGGTTCCCTCTGTATAGCTTTCAACCGGATAACTAAGCATTCGTCCTACAAAGAAAAACCGTAGTGATTTTTCCATGAACTGCCGCCGGTGATTAAATGTTTTTTCGGTATTGCTTAACTGCGCCTCTCTTGCTTCTTCCAGTTCCGTTTCCCTTTCTTTTATTGCCGATGACCAGGCATTAGTGTCACCTTCCAATTTTTTTATCCTTTTTTCATTTGGAATATCTTTTATCAAGTCATCGTACTTTTCGTTCGTCTCCTTTTGAGCTTCATTCAATTTTTTCTCTGCCTCGTTAATATATTCCTGCAAAAATTCCTCTTGCTGTTTAAGAGCATCTTTGCCCTTCAGTGATTCATTTATGAGATTCTCCAGTTCATTTTTTGTAAATGGCTTTTTTAGCACATTTGCCCTGACTTTTTCCAGGATACTATCATTTCCAAAAGCACTGTCACCACCCTTTCCCATGCGGATAACATGACTACTGACTGTCTCTGCGTCAAGCTTCATGTCTTCCACTTCAAGATCATATTCGTCTATTTGCTTTAAATAGTCCACATAATCATTATACCGTTCAGAAATCTCGGTGTAGAAATCAGCCTGCATTTTAGTTGATAATACGGCCACTCTTCCCGATACTTTCATGGCAGCATCTTCAAAAATGACATTGTTCGCTCCGCCTGAATCTTCTCCAGAATGTTTTAAGGATAATGGATCGTCGAGCAATTCATTGATGTGCGGATTATCAGCCAAATATTCTTTGACAATCTTGTCACCATATTTATTCAAGAAATCCGGCACGTCAAGAATTTTTGAAGATTGCTTTTGATTGGATGCCGTATTAGCATCAAGGGATTTCAACTTTTTTTGGAGCATCATCATCAGTCGCATTTCAGCGGGGATCGCTGAAGTGAGATAATCGTAGATCGGTTGTAAGATTTGTCCAGTCCTGTTAATCCTTCCTCTTTTCTGAACTTCAGTTGAAATATCAAGCTCTGGTTGCAGGACTATCATTACTCTTTGCTTTACCTCTTTTTTAGAAACTTTTGCGGTCGGTATGGCATGTGCCGATGCACCAGTGGAGCCGCTTTGGTTGATCATTAAGACATCGACCTCGTTATTATTGAACTGTCGAAAAGCATCATTGGTATTAATGCGTTTTCTTGCAAGTACAAGACCCTTTGATGTTTTGAGATTTAGTTGTAGTTCGTATTTCCTTCCTGTAACCTCTGCTACACTATAACCCGCTTCCTGAATTTTCTTGATGATTATATCAATTGGTGAAATTGAAATACCCGTTGAGACTGACTTGATCTTTTCTAAAATCCGGTGATATTCCATTTGTGCATCAAGAGGAAATTCACTGATCTCAAATTTTTTAAAAATGGGGTTGCCGTCAATATCTTTTTCGGTATAACGGAGTATTCCATCAAGTCCACGCTTTAATACTTCAGCAAAATCTGCATTGATCGTATCGCCATCACTAACTGGCAGTCCATGTTCATTTTCCATTGTCTCAATAAAGCTGCCCATTGTTGAAGCAAAGGCAATAACAGGTTTTTTACCTTCTTTCAACCTTTCTATTGCTCTTTCAGCTACAGCTTCAGCCTTAAGCGAAAAAAGCATTTGATTGATAACATTAAAGACCTTGCTGAAATATGGAAGATTGTCAACGCCCGCTTTGCTTGTACCTTCTCTTATTTCAACTTCCTTTGCTTCAGCAACTGCAATATTATCCAGCTCATCCACTGCTTTGTCAACATGGCTTCCTTGAAACTGAATAATATCTCTTAAAATCTCAGTGATGTTATCAGCAATTGCTTTATGCTCCTCAGCTTTGTTACCTAAAGTGATATAATTAACCTCAACACCTTCAAAGCTCCTTTCTCTCCTGATCATTTGTCCCTCGGCAACTAACTGGCTTGAAAGAACTTCCTGCAATGCAACTCCGCCACGATATATAGCTTCGATCAATTCATCCTTTGTCATATTGCAATCTGCAATGGCTGTTTTCATAGCATAGATCGGAAGGTTGTCGGGGCGTTTTGCAAAAGTGGCCGAGAGAAAAATTACTCCTCTGGTATTTCTAACTGTGCCTTGCATAAAATAACCTGTATTGGATGAACCACTACTGTTATGCGCTTCGTCCATTATAAAAAGATTGCCCTCTGCAATAGCGTTTAGAAAATTTGGCTTTTCAGGTTTTTTATCAGGTGAATTAAATTGTGAGTAAGTAGCAACTACAAAATCATATTTGGTTGGCACTTCATGGCTTTCTATTATGCTTTTTTGCTCATTTGGTTCAGGAGCCTGGTAAATCACATTTCCATCCTCATCCTTAATATCGGTTTTAGGTTCCCGGCTGTTCACAATAAACGGTTTTAAATGTCCTGAACCGATAGCAGACAAATCCCTGTAGATGTCTGAAAACAGATTTGCCTTTTCCGTTAGGAAAACTGGCTTTAGTCCTTGCAATACACCATATCGGATCATCGCCGCAGCTACACGACCTTTACCAATTCCTGTTTGATCACCAATGATCATTCCCTGTCCTCTCGCTTCAATATTATAGATGGCCATTGCAATGGCATCAATTTGCTCTGCCGATAGCACTTTGCACAAGGCAACTTTGGTGGGATATTTTAAACGATGACGAACGAAGTTGTCAATATCGCCACCGACTTCCTGTTTTATCTTTTGTACTGCAGAAAGGGTTTCAAATGCCATGCTGTCCGGCACTTGTGTATTTAAAACGATACAGGCATCGGATGCTGGCTCGTAAGGAGCGCCTAGGCCTTCAAGAATACCACCGCTATATAGAATCAATTTATATCCGGCTCTTGCAATTTCTTTTTCCTGTCGCTTAATGCCGGTATCTAAAATGGTTATTCCATGTACAAGCTTGCCATTTATCTGAGAAGATTTTCTGAACCTGACTGATAGAATAGACGACAGGATCATTGCATCGCCGTCGTAGGTTTCATAAAGACCACTACCCGTTTTTACTAACACCAGCATTTTTTCATCAGGGAATTTATTTTTTGTGCTTAACCAATTTTGATAGGCGGTAGGATTAATCTTGTCACTATAAAAATCTCCGAGCCCTTCAGTTTCAAAAAAATTTTGCAGGGCTAGGGCTTCTTTTTCCAAATCATTGATTGATCTCATAGAGTTATCTTTTTGGGTTGCATCTATTACTCTTTCAAAAAGCTCATCAAATGTTTTTACTACATAGTCTTTAGCAGGATCATAAACTGGCGAAGCTCCGTAGGGAGTGGATTTGCGGCCATCAATTAAAATGAGACGAACGTCAAAAGATGTACCCTGTCTTGAATAAAGTTTATGCCCATCAATATTTATTACATCAATTACGTTGTAACGACTGTAGAGATAATTAAAGAAAATTCGATTTTTTCCTGCCTGTATTCTGCCTTTCTCATCCCACCTGGTATGGCCGCCAATGATTATAGCAGCCTTGCCTTCATCTTTCATGCAATCCAAAGCTCTTAGTGCCATTAAATGCTCCAATAGCTTAATTGGAAAAGTGTCATACATCACTTCAGTTTCTGTTATACCAAAAGGAGGATTGGTGAGTACGGCATCGAATTTTTTTTCGAATCCTCTGAAAGGTTTTGTTGCATCCTGATTCATCACCAGCTCGTAACCTTGCGATTCCAAATTTCTTCTACGAAGCACGTCCACTTCATTCACATAACATTGTGAACGAAGGGCAGCAATCGTTAATAAACCATTGCCTGCAGAAGGCTCAAAAACAGTTTTCCCCTGATCTATTTTGCAAAACACTCCGGCGAGATATGCGATAGGTGCGGGAGTTGAATACTGCTGCAGTAAAATGGATTGCGAGGTTCGGTGTGATAGATTCACTTGCGAGTTATACAAATCAACGATCTTATCAAATCTCTCTCGAATCGTTCCTTCCTCCTGCGCTAAACGCCTCGCTCTTTTCACTATGGCAAGTTCCGTCAGCTCTTTTATCTCAGTCTTGTCAGTAATTCCAAAACCTGCTGCAAGCTTTTCAATAGATTTTTTATTATGACGTACTTTGTTTTCAAGATCATGACTAACCTTGTTTACGAACTTTTCAAGGCTTGATTTTAAAATCTGTACACCTTCTAGATCTGTAGTGATTATTTCATAAATTTTTAGTCCTGTGATTCGGGCATTTTCCAGTGCTTCATCACTTATCGCAAGGGTATTCGTATCTACTTCCTTGATTATTCCCTTCCTTTCCAGGCTGTCAAATAAATAAGAACCTAAAGAAGTTTGAGCTGCTTCAATATAGTTTACTCCATCGTTCTTTAATTGTTGTAATTCCTTTATCAAGGCATTCGTGGCAAGGCCTTTTCTTCTTTGATCTTCGCTAACTGAAATCCACTCAATAAGGATACTGTCAGGTAAATCCAAAAGTGAAACATCTGTAAATAGCCTTACATACTTTTCATCTATGTCCCCTAAAGAGTGATCTGACAATCGCCTTTCGGATATTTTGCAATATTCTTTTTTCCCATCGATACCAATGAATTTTCTTCCTAATTGCAATGCAGCTTCACCTGTTGTGCCGGTACCGCAAAATGGGTCTAAGACAATTCCACCTTTTGGACAGCCTGCTAAAATTGGTTTTAAAATGAGATCGCTGTTAAATGTCGCATAATGTTTAGCTGAACCATGTCTTGTGGGTATTGACCAAAAATCAGATACATCGCCCGGATTCTTACCATTTGGATTGAGGTTTACTGTTTTTAGCTGACCCCCATTTTTCTTTCCCTTTCCAAAGCTTACCTTTTTATTTTTACTGTCACCACCAAAAGTAATTTGAGGGTATTTATTTCGTAAGAGCGAAGTTTCTTTATATTCTTCACGAACGCTATCGAGATCGAAATAATAATCAGGTTGTTTTGCAAAAAGAAAAATGAATTCATGTCTTTTGGAAAAACGATCTTTCACACTTTCGGGTGCACCGTTGGGCTTCGCCCATATAATATCATTTCTTAAAATCCACCCTCTTTCAGTGCAGCCAATGGCAAACCGGTGAGGAATTAAAACCTGGCATTTTTTCTTTAACTTATTTGCAGGGTGATTGTTTGGTTTTCTGGGAGCAATTTCCCCTGTTTTTACCTTTCGGATATTTTGCGCCCGTCTCCCTTTTCTTTTTCCACTGTCATTGCCACTCCCAAAATAAGTATCTCCTAGATTGATCCATACCGTTCCCCTGGGTTTGAGCACTCTCTTAATTTCATCCATCAAGGCCCATAGCTTTTGAAGATATGCCTGATAAGTTGTTTCCAATCCCCATTGGCCTTTCCAGCCATAGTTTCTCATCTGCCAGTAAGGGGGTGACGTGATCACACAGTCAATACTTTCGTCAGGAAATTTCTTGACAATCTCGAGAGCGTCGCCACAGACTACAGAATCTATATATTGATTGAAAGACTTCATCGTTCATGATCTATAATGACACAGTCTGGATCATTGTTTTATACTCTTATTTTTCTCTGCAATAGTTTCTCCTATAATCGACCCTATAAATCCTCCGAACATTACATAGGGTACGGCGTCCTTACCATTCTCTTTTGCATACCAATAACTAAGTAAGGATGTTAGCAAGGTTATGCCGGAAACAATTGTTTTCTCTTTCATGGTTTGTTTCTCGATAAATATTTAATGATGTATTAGCGATTTGACACCAACTCCCGTTAAGATCATGAGAGCCGCTGAGATAATTTTACTTTTCCTCTTTTGTCTTTTCGCTTGCTTTTGCAATTGCTTGTTCTTGTTGAGCAATTCTTGCCCATCTTCTATGCTTTTTGTAAAGGCGGCTTTGATTTCTTTGTATTGTTCATCTTTTAGTGAAATAGTCGAATCTTTATTTTTTAATTGCTCTTCCAAATTGGAGGTGACGACATCATATAAGCTGTCTTTTTCAGTGGACGATTGTATTAGCTGTCCGGCGGCATTAATGAGAGAATCGCATGGACCATTACTTTGTTCAGAGCTATTTAAATCATTTTCGGGCTGTTTGTCGAGCAGTTTATAAACAGCCGTCTGTAACGACCTGTTTTTTTGTTTTGTCTTTTCTAACTCCAGTTTTGTGCCTTTTAACTCTACTCCAAGCTGAACACTTTTTTTCTTGAGTGAATCCATTGACATCATGTAGCCTACTTCCGATTTAGCCACTTCTTTTTTTAAAGTCTTTGGTTCAATTTTCGCGGCGCTCGGAACGCTGTCGTCACTGCTGAAAACCTGAAACGATAAGACGATGATGATACCCAGGGTAAGTCCCGAAAGAAAGGAAATAATAAGATTTTTCATAGGGAATTAATTATTGATTTTGATTGTTATTGAAAGACGTCTTTTTCTCAAATGAATAGCCAAAGCAACCAGCGGCAATAAGACTGGTGAAGGAATAGAACATAAACTCAGGCATTGGCTTTGAAAAGAATTGTTGCGCGATCCAGCTAACCACAACCGCTAACAGAAGAATTCCAATTGCACATTCACGTAAAGAAAATTCTCCGTTTTTGTCCCGAAGGATTTGTTGAAAAAAATGTTTCATAGTATTAGTATTTTAAAATTGAATAAGTAAATGCAGCAAGCCCTGCGCTGATCGTTACCGCGGACAGAGCCATTACAAGTTTTTTTTTGCCTCTCTGTTTATTGCCCTTTCATCAATGAGCGTGTAAGTAAAGTTGTTACCGTAAAGATTTCTGTGTCTCTCGCAAAGGGACATGAATAGAATAAAGTCAGTTGAGTTAGCAAAGACCTGACAACCTGCTGAGAAATGATCTACCGTTTTTGTTGTTCCATTTTCTGAAGCCCGGTGAATGTTTATCCCAAACAAGCCGGTATCTTCTTTTCCATTCATAAAATCCAACACTGCATTGCGATCATAATCTCTTATTACAGTGACAGGTCTTTTTTGAACAAGTGCCAAATATTTTCCTCTGTGCATGCCCATCGCATGCGAATTGAGATATTGCCCAGCTTTTAAAATGGCTGTGCCTTGCGGATTCATTGGGTTTTGCAGCCAGTATGTGCCGGGGTCTGTTGTTGCAGGAAATTTGTGCTCAATTAACTTGCCTTCCCCATTATTGTAAAACACATGAATAAAATCGTCGAATGAATTAGGTTTTATGCTGTCTGTTCGAACACCGACAATATTCAACTCAAAAGGTCGCAGAAAGAGTTTGTAACCCTTGCTTTGTAGAGCAAGTCGTAGAGTATTTGTCATAGAATATTGAATTAAGAATTAAGCAACTGCAATCTCGGGTTCATAATGCTTGAGCCATTCTTTTACACTGAAGCCTGGGCAACCGGATGAAGATTCAAATTCATCATGCCCATAAATCCTCGCACTCGGATATTTTACTGAAAGTGCGACGAGCTTATTAAAAAGTGATTCTTCTTGAACTGGTGTTCTTGTATCTCCAAGATTTCCTGATTTGTTCCTACCACCGGCATAAGCGACATGGATAGCCTCATTGTCTAAAGAGGGAACATTTTTTACAATTGAATTCTCAGGATGAATTCTTTTGATCTCGCCGCCTCTTTCCACTACAAAATGGAAATCGCCGTAGAATTGAGAAACTTTTGGATCGAACGTGGCCGTGCTATGCACGACGATGTATTTAATATGTCTTTTCATAGTATTGTTTTATAAATATTTTATTGTTTTGGTTTGCACTAAAAAGTATTTTCCTGCATTTTCGAAAAGCGTATAGTCAAGCCTTTTTGTTATTTCGTTGCCAAGAACCATCCTGGCCGGAACTTTCAATCCATCAGTTGCATTTACCCAAACCATTGTCGGCTCTGTTGTAACAATTGACCGGCCATCAAATCCTGAAAGGCTCCATTTATTGCCATTAAATTGAAGCCCTATGCGCAAGAACTCAAATTTGATCTGTTGCTTTTGCGTATCGCTTTTGAATGTGTTGAGCAGACCATTGACGATAGTTTGTCTTACACCGTTAATTCTATTTTCTTTGAAAGCTTCGTTAGCTGCAGAATAATCGGTAGTCGTTTGTAGTTTTTTTAATAATGCAAGAGCCTTGTTATAATTTTTAGAAGCAGTTGCATTATATAAGTCTTTTCCCAACACTGCAGGATCGACTTTGACCGCCTGAGTGATCACGTTAAACATGCTTTCATCAATCGTTGCCGGAAGCCCGGCTTTTTTGAGGGCATTTACTGTTTCCGTTCCGAAATCTCCATCTACTCCATATTTGGGAAGAATAGATTTGCCATATTTTGCTATGAGTGCTTCCTGGAGCAGTTTTACATTATTTCCTTTGCTTCCCTTTTGAAGTGGAAAGGCGGATGAGCTAGTTGAGTTATTCTTCGTAGCAGTTTGTGCTTTGGCAGTAACTTTTGGCTTCGGTGTATTTGCAACCAAAGGTGTATCATGGCTTGTATTCATGTTTTTGATGACCGCATCTATATCGCCCGCCTTTTTACTTTCTTTTTTTCTTTTTAAATACTGCCATCCAAAATATCCGAGTATGCCAGCAGCACCCACAGCCACCGTCGTTACAATGATCTTTTTCTTTTGCTGTTTAGTGGCAGCAGTATTTTTTTTGCTTGTTTTATTCTTGGTTTTCATTGTTTGGGTTTGTTATTGATAATTGCCATGTAAGAACCGTACTCCCAGAACTCCAGTTCACTCTTCAAATCACTGATCAGGTCATTCCCGAACAGGTTTTTATATGCAAGAGCGACTTTCTGAAAATCAGCTTGCGTTGGTATTTCCAAAAAAACTGCCTTGATAGCATCCTCGTCTGTACCGGGAACGAACCAATAGGTTATGTCAAATGCAGCCTTTAGTCTCTTTGCCCAGGCATCGTATTGGGGTTGTCCAATTTGGAGAATAGCATTCGCACCATTCTTATCAGGCTTTCCCGCAATGATCGCAAGCATTTCATTATACTCAGTAGTTGCTAATTCATTTTTTAAATCCATCATCAGTGACCTCGCATAAAGCTTTTGGTAAGAGTTGATGATCTTCTTAAATTCTTCCTTGCTTGGCACTGATCTTATGATTGATCGAATAGCTTGTTCATCCGTTCCCCATCCGAACCAATTATCATTTTCAAAAGCGAGTTTTAATTTCTGTGCGTAAGCGGCAGGGTTAGTCTCATCGTAAGTTTTTTTTTCCTCACTAGTTGATCTCGCCTTTCTGATCAAGCTTCTGCCAATAAAAAAACTTCCACCCAACACTACTATGCTTACTATGCCATAGGTTAGTTTTTCTTTGAGTGTAAACTCATCGTGGGTGGAAGTATCAGGATTCATAGGATTTGATTTGTACCCCTTTGGATTTATGAGAATTGTTATACTCCTAAATATTTTTTAGCAAGTGCGGTCTTTACAGGGTCGTGTTTTACAATATGGGCAAGCCTTGTCAGCTCTGCCTGTGATAATTTCGAAGCCAGGGTTGTAAGAGCGATCATTTTTGCTTCTGCTTCGCTCTCGGCTTTTGCTTCAATTGAAATGTCGTAATGAAATTTTTTCATAGTTTTTATGGGGTTTGAATGTTAAGTAATTCAGCAACCGCCTTGAGACTTGAAGCATCCTCGGCAAATCTTCTCAATATTTTCATCACCACTTCAAGGTGGGCTTCGTCAAAAGACTCATCTAATTGTTGCAGCCAACCGAGATATTGCCGATGTTCTGGTTTTACATCATTATTTGCATCCGCCTTCTTTTGAAATGATGCCTCTGTTTCCTCTGCTTTGCCTGCCTCAATTTGTGTTGAGCCATTTGCCAATCCTTCCAGTCCAACTTTAGAAAGAACGGCTGCGTTTTTTTCGGCAAACTTTCCAAGTACGAGTGAACCGAGATCAACCAGGTCAATTTTTCCAAGCTTGTATTTATTGCTTTTTGATTCTTCTAATTGCTGCTCCAGTTGTTCTACATATTCATCTGCATCTTCGAGTTTTTGTTTTGTTACTTCAAGTTCTTTTTTTAGCTGAGTTAATTCATACTCTTTATCTCTGGCCTGTAATTTTTCCTGTACAATTGTTTCAATTTCTCCGAGACCATTTAAAGGTTTTTCAGAAAGATTTTTTTGAACATAGAAACAATACTGATCATTGCGTGGTGACAAGTTTGAATTATAAATGAGTATCCGGACTTTCTCAGTATCCTCATTCATATAGTATTCATAGCTATCAAAATTCTTTGGATCATCTGTCTTGGGAACTACTTTCAAATTATCCACAAATACTTCATAGGGACGTGCATGGCCCTTTGCAGCCATATCCTCCAGAAAATATTTCAGCTTATCAATTTTAAGCTGGTCATAATTATCATTTGTCACTGGCATTGGATTTTATTTTCGGTATTACCTGGATGTATTGGATGTTAACAATATCTACAGATTTATTTGTCACTGTAATTAACCCGGTATGTTCAAATTGATTCTCTCTTAAATTAATATCTGTATAGTCAAATGTTCCCATCTCTGATTCGATTTTCGCATTATTTCCAACCTCCACTAAGATCAGGAGCTGATTGTACGCTTCAACATTTCTAACTT
Organism: Chitinophagaceae bacterium; assembly: GCA_036005185.1. Lineage (GTDB taxonomy): Bacteria > Bacteroidota > Bacteroidia > Chitinophagales > Chitinophagaceae > VBAU01. Next base: position 77,858 of record DASYQS010000012.1, read on the forward strand.
CAGATGGGGCGAGGCTCAGATATTTTATCCTTAGATGATAGTCGGTACCATATCCAAGTTCTTTCATCCTGCGCGGTATATATTCTATGGTATAATCAAAAGCCATCTCATGATTTTTTTTCAATCCATAAATAGAAGTGGAGAGTGTACCTGACTATGAGTGTATTGATAATTCCCCACCGATCTTTATAACAACCTTCAACAATAGTGTTGCCATCAACATCAACCACAACTTCTTCCTTTCTATTAAAATGCGTCCATTCCTGGAATTGATTCAAAGCAGGCTTTGAAAAATCCGCCCAGAAAATATTGCTGTCCTTATTCTTCAGTTCGTCTCTGTAGAAAATATTTTCAACTCCAAGAGTTTGCAACGTGAATTCCCCAAAGGTTTTATTCGGCTTCACCTGGAACAAAGGATCATTTGTGTTCGGGAATGCCCACCATTCAGGGTCAACATAGTCCCCGATCTCAGCATAAAAGGTCCTGATCGCTCCGAATTCTACGCCTATGATTCGACTGGTATCATGCGGGAGCCTGATCTGAAAATTCTTAACCTCTCCGGGCTTGGTGATAGATAAATTGGTTACGATGACTTCTTCTTGCATCATTTTATTAAATTTCACAGTCGAGATAAATAGAGACACGATAGGCAGCAAAAGGAAGCCGGTCATCATTGCTATCCTTGTATTCGATCTTTACTTTTCCATTACCCGGCGGCATAGCGTTTATCTTATAATACCTTTCATTCGGTGAAACATTCAGTCCCGTCATTAAAAGTTTGCTCTCGTAATTCTCAGGGAAAATTTCTTCCTGATTGATCTCAAGTTTTTGAGAACCCCGGTAGTACATAAGATCATCCCGATCTGATGTAAAGAGAACACCGTGAATGGCGGTTATGCTTTTATCTAACTCAAAAGTTTGAGAAGTAACAGCGTTCGCCCCCGCTATTGCTAAATCAAACCTCTTTTTTACACGTTTGCTCATAAAAAAATTTTGAAGCTTGTTATTACGCAGCTATGTTGCCTCCGGCGAGCTTGTACACCGCTGCAAGTGCTTTAGGATCTTTCTCTGTTTGGTTATAACCCGCTCCCGGAAGTGATGCCCATTCTTTTCTGCATTTAATAATTGCCTGTGCAAATCTTCCGGCCATCACATCGTCCAAAGCCCTTCTCCGTTTAATTAATTCAATTGCTGCTTTGTCCTGGCTTTCCGGACTGAAGTCAGGCAAGCGAAGTTTTTGCTGCAATTCCTGCCACGTTCTGAAAAGTATTTGGTATGCTCCGGCGGCTGTACTGGTTATTCCATATTTGGTTATAGGAGTATCAGGATGTTTTGAGAAATCATTAAAAACTCCGCCTCCATATAATTTCCGGTAAGCATCTTTTCCATAAGTCCCTTCAGAATATTGGATCATGATGAGGAAGGCTTTCAGGTTTTTTTGTTCAGTAGTCATTTTTTGGTGTTGTTTGACCAGTAGATATAGAGCCGGTATAGAGATACCAGCTACTATAGCTGTCCACTGGTATTTATTAAACATGAGAACTATTATGGTGTTGTGATTGTACCATGCAGTCCAGCGAGGATGTAAGTGTTGGCTGCAATTCCCTCCATAGAGCCAAGCTCGATAGTCATCTCGATCAAGAGATCATCTTCGATCAGTCTTGGGTTAGCAAGCTTGTAATACCCAATCGGAACCTGGTGATATGAACTGGTTTTGAAAATTCCGTTCGATGTTTCGGGGACGATTGATCTTTTATTGCACTTAAGCGAGAACTCACCGTTGGCAATTGAATTAAAATTCTCAAGCCCCTTGAACTCTGTTGCAATGATCTTATCTTTTGTTGCGTCAGCCGAAACTCCCGCAAGAAGATAAATTCCGCTTACAAGAATTGCCTGGTTTTTGGGAAGCTTGGCGTTCGATATATTGCGCAGACCGATTTCTTTATCATCCTGCGTTTCAAACATTTTAATGGTTTTGGATGCAACAGGTTTGATCGAATAAATTGTTTGATCAGCAAGCCGGAGCGTACCATTAGCAAGACCTTCTTTGATATGGTCAGGCAATTCACCAAAATGTTTTTCCATTTCAGCTCGGGAACCCCTTGAGGGAGCGCCGGTGCTGGAAAGTTTGTTGATCGTTCGTTGACGTTTGATCGGGTTCATTCTGCGAAGTGCGCCAAGCAATTCGTTGTCGTCAATGCCTTCGATGCCTATAAGCGCACCGGCATTATTATATTCTTCGATTCCTTCGAGTAGTCCTAACATAGTTTTTCAGTTTAGGGATTATGAATTTTAGTTTGTTTTTCAGGTTATTGATTACATGAGGCGTTCGTCCAGATCAACGTCGCCTACTTCGTATTCTTCTGCATTTGCTCCTCCCTTGAATTGCAGGGCACTTTCTTCAATCTGTTTTTCAATGTCATTCAGAGCTGCAAGCTCCCCCATTGTATCAGGGTAATTGAAATATTGCAGTTCGCCAATGCCGCTTGTTGTTGAAGCCGTTTTCTTCTTCATGATCTTATCCAGGTAAAATCTGTCTGACATGCTTTCCTTGAATGCCTTCACTCTTTCCTTTACGCCGTCCAATCCTTCCAATCCACTTACGGTTGTTGATTTTTGAAAACCGTTTGAGGCCATCATTCCAATGCCAAGAATTTGAACAAGCTTATTACCTGAATAATGACCCACACCAGTTGTTACAATGCCGACCAGCATGGATGGTTTTCCTATTGCTGCACCTATTAGCCCCCCGCCCAGTACACCGACCAAAATATCTTTTCCGGTTTCAAGCATCGTGTTTTTTGGGTGGCCTTTGGTGGGGAGGCCTTCATTCATTTGAGCGAGAAAGTGTTTCTTTTTTGCTTTCTGCATGTATTGGTTTTTCGGTTTGTTTGCCATATTGAATTTTTTTGTTTTTGTTTATACCAGCGCCACTGCTTTCTTGGGCTGATGTTTTGTTTTTCTATGGTGATTTCTTTTGTTTGACTTCTTTTTTGGGGGCACTCCTGAGAGCGACTGAGCGGGTGAAGATTTATTCTGTGTTTTGTTTCCTTTCATTAAATGAAATCCAATCGCAACGAGTGTTAATCCGCCAGCACCAATAGCTACCGGCTTTAGCCAGTTTTTGTTTTTATCCCAAAAGCTTTTTTTATCGGGCGGTGGTGTGTTTCCTGTGTTTTCTTCCGAATCAGTATCTGTTGCGGGGGTGGAATTCGTTTTTGTTATTGCTGTCTCATCATCTTCATCATTTTCAGTAATGTCACTTTCGGGCAAATCGTCTTTTGGAGTTTTTACGACAGCATTTGAGCTAGTGGTTTCTTGAGGATCTTCCTCATTAAAACTGTTTTCAGTTGGGGGATTGGATTGCTGAAAATTATTTGCAGTAGCAGGAAGCGGTGCAGATGAATTTGCCGCATCATTGTTTATATTATTCTCGGCATCTGTTTTGCTTTCGTCAAAATCTTCAGAGCCTTTTCCCTTGCCGCCGAATATGTCGCCAATTTGTTTTAATGCGCCAACAATTCCTGCAATTACACCGGCAGCAGCAGCAATAGAAGTGAGTGTAACAGGTTCGCCTAACTCACCCAAGCCTTGCATACCTTCAATGTTCTCTGAGTAATAAGTTTCGGGACCGAGCAGTTGATCAAGTGGTGTATATTCATTCATGTAACCCGACCATTCGATCATAGGCAGCATTCCCAAACCGCTTACCGCCTTATCTTTATTTCCCTTTCCTCCAAGTATGGCCTTTTTTAAATTATCAGCCTTGCCACCTGCAGTTGTAAAAATGTTCTCTAGTTTTTCCCTTACTGCTATGAGTTTCTGAAATTTTTCTGGCATGATGCCTTTAGCAGCAGCTTGTTCCGCAGTGAGATAGCTCCATCTTAACCTCCCTGCAACATTTTTTACATTCAACTTCATTGAAGCAAGCACGCCATTGCGCAGGAGGATTGTAGCGGGATTGATCTTATTGATCTTGCTCACTACTTTTTTAAGCAGTCCTTTCTTTTTCTTTTTGACAGCAGGCACAGAAGAACCGGAAGATTTCGGAGTAGTTGGATTTGATTTTGCAGCTTTCTTAGCCTTTAATTTCTTGATCAAGGGTGCAGCCTTTTTTGTTTTCTTAGGGAGCGAACTTTTCTTTGCCATGTTTCGCTTAATGATCTTCCCTAATTCTTCCATGCCATCGCCGTCAAAACCGTTTAAATATTGCAGATCCATAGGATAATCTTTTTTTTCACTGTACGGTACTTCGTAATTAAATTGGTCAGTTACGCAGTCTATTGTTATTGTTCTTCCATTGTAAGGCACGACGGGGTAGATATGTTGAAATTGATCACTTCGGTACTTTGTGATTCTAAGGATATGTGGAATTTGGACATTAGTGAGGATACTTGATATAAACACCGAGTAACAATCACAATCCACCCCTTCTTTTCTGTCGTGCCAGGTTCTTGCCGGGCTTCTTATCTGTTCATAACCTTTACGATCTTTATCATAATTAATGTGCCCATATACAAAATCCCAGATGTTAGAGCATGTTTCATAAACTGTTTTGCCTTTTAATATTTTTGCGATATGTTTAGTTTGATCAAGAGTTCTAGTAACCACCTTTGGAATAAAGACTACGGTGTGAGATAGGTTGGCATCTCGCTTAATTGTCTTGTTTTTTCCTTTCGGTCTTGGAAACAAATGATCATACTCAATTCCATTTTTTATTTTTCTTTTCTTTGTTGCTTCCATAGGGTGCGGATTATTTAAATCACTGCTACTGGTCTCGTTTCTTCAATGTTATCTGATGACTTTCTTCAAAGGGCAGCTTTGTCCATCCCAGATCAATCGTCGTGACGAGTGTTGCCGTGATCTTTACATCTTCTTTGCTTTTGATCGCCTTTAAAATTGACGACGAGACAGAAAAAATGTTCATGATCGGTATGTCCACTAAAATCTTTTCAATTTTCGCCTGACCATACGCAGGTATTTTAATATCCTTGTCAACAACCGGTGAGCTACCCACCAATGAATCTTTGTACTTCAGTTTAACAAAGGGAAACTTGATAGAGAAGCTCCCCTTTGTTGGGTTTTTCAATAGGAGGTCTATACGTATTGTTATACCATTCCAATTCACTTCATGGAGGCTGGCTTGCGGCACCACTTCAAGTTGAGCTTTTGTTCTTTTCATCTTCAGGTAGTAGCTATATCCTGCAATTGCACCTGCACCAACAAGCCCACCCGCTATTATTTTTTTCGTCAGGCTCATTTCTTTATTTTTTTTCTTTCGATGTAATCAGCCGTCATTTTATAGCCAAGCCAAATCGCACCACCGATCAATGCTTTTACTGCGTAATCCATCAAACCGGCAAAATCAAGGTTAGCAAGCAGGATAATGCCGGTGAGAAAAATGTTACTGGATGATGATTCGTTTTTCGTGTTTTCCATTTTGCTGTTGTTGATGATGTAAAATTGCATTGAGCTAAAATTTCACTTTCCGGTTTGTGTAGGGTTATGCAGAGTTGTGTAAAACAATGATGGGTTAGGTAAAACAATGTAGCGTTGTGCAGCTAATCAATTTGAATTTCACCCGGCAATCCCAGCTTCTCAAAAATGATCTTCACCTGGCTGATTGTATAATAGCGACCGGGCTTTAATCCAATTTCCTCTGCAAACGGGGCTATCCATTTTTTGAATGTTCTATCGCAAACGCAGTACAGTCTTGCCAGCTCCGCCATAGAATAGGGTCGAAGCTGAATTGTATTCTTTTTCACAGGGCAGTCCTCCTGAAAAATTATAGTTCGTATTGTTGGTTAGCAATCGTGCTGAGAAATAAATTGAGCAAGCCTGGAGTTTTCCTTTCTATAAAATAATTTCTCCAGTAATGAAAGTTCTGGGATGAATTGTCTTCCTGCATTTCAAGAATGGCCTCTGCAAATGCCTTCAGTTCGATCTTATACATGGGTAAGGATTCTCTTACTGCAAGCATGCTTAGATACCATTCTTTTGTGCCTGCGAAGCCATTTAAATTTTCTCTATCGAACCACAGGGATGGTAGCGGAACAAATTTGTTAGGATTATTGTTGAGATAATGTCTCGTCAAAAGAATCCTTTGTACAAAGGCTGAATAGCCTTTTTCTGGGTTTTTTGAAGCGGTCAGGTAGTCTTTAATGATCGTCTTTGCCTGCTCAATTTCGGAAGCTGAAAAGATGGAGGTATTCCATAGGGCTGTATAAGCGAAATTCCATGACGCTGTTACTAAATCATCAATTGATTTTGTCTCAGCTTTTGCTCCCCATATTACTTTAAAGGTTGGAGAGTAGATGTTTGCTTTTTTCTTTTTGTGCTGTCTCATAGAGTTTTTGTTTTTATTTATTTGACAACACAAATATGAATACACTCAAAAGATCACTTTCCGGGTTATGCAATTCTGTGTAGCGTTTTGCAGAACAATGTTGAGTTGTGCAGAGTTATTTGCATTTTGGC
>DASYQS010000013.1:0-20092 GCA_036005185.1 Chitinophagaceae bacterium
CCCGTTGAATGCATTTGGATTTAGACTGCAACAGAGATCAATTACGGCAGCCGACTTCAATCCGAAGCTACTGAACAATCCTTCTGCTACATCAGACTTTTCCGCAAAGTTTGAATTGCAACAGCCACTGCTGAATGTTGACATGCTCTATCAGCGTAAAGCGGCCGCCAAACAGGTAGAAGTGTATAAACTCCTTTCTGAACGAACCAAGGAGTATTTATGCTTGGAAACAGAAAAAGCCTATCTGCAGTTGCAGATGGCTTATGACGAAAATAAAGTATTGAATGAAGCCCTGGCAACAGCCAAAGCTGTTTACAAAACTTCCAATGATTATTACAACCAGGGCTTGATCCAAAAATCAGACCTGCTGAATGCTGAACTGCATGTAATGAATATCGAAACACAGGTGAAAAATTCTCAGTCTGGGATACACGATGCTTCAGATATGCTGAGCATACTGATGGGCAGACCGGTCGGCGTAGTTTATATTGTCGATTCCATCGGCATCACTACTGTGACCATAGATAGCACAGACTTATTCAATGAGCGATCAGATTTTAAAGCATTGCAAAAAGGAATGCAATCGTATGATATGATGATCAAATCATCCAAAATGAGTTACCTGCCCAGACTGAATGCATTTGCTACCTGGCAATCGAATGATAAAAGCATGCTTGGTTTCAATGCTAATGCTTACTTCGCAGGGATTCAATTGTCATGGAATATTTTTAATGGCAACCGCACGAAGAATACTATTTCACAACAGCGTTTGGAGAAAGAGAAAATTGCCAAACAACTGGATCAGCAAAAAAGTGAAGCTCAATTGCAGATCAATCATGCCAGGCGCCAATTATCTGATGCGACCTTTTTTATGAAGCAACAACAGTTGGCTGTTGAACAGGCTTCCGAAGCATTACGTGTTTTGCAGAATCGCTATACACAGGGATTGGTAAAAACGACCGATGTGCTGATGGCACAAACGCAGTTGTCACAACAAAAAATCGGCTATGTGCACGCAGTGTTCAATTATAATCTTGCTGCAGCATCACTGCAATTTTTAACAACCAGCAAATAATATCATTTCAAAAAATATGATCACTATGTTTAAAAGAACCTTATACTCTTCGTTGATGATAATCATCCTGGCCGGATTAAATGCTTGCTCAGGCGGAAACGAAAAGAAGAATGAAACCAACCTGCCTGCCCTGCCTACCGGACAGGCAGGCGGCAGGCAAGGTGAAAAACCTGTTGCTGTTACGCTTTCAACAGTTTCAGCAGGTGGTCAGCCCGCAGTCTTAGCAAGCGGTGAGGTAGAAGCTGTTCAAACAGCTAATATCAGTACAAGAGTGATGGGCCGCATCACCAATATTTTCGTAAAAATAGGTGATAGAGTAAACAAAGGGCAATTACTCGCCAGCGTCTGGGATGAAGATATCAAAGCAAAAAGAGCGCAGGCCGATGCGATGATCGCTGAAGCAGAAGGTGCGTATGCTACTGCACAAAAAGATTATGACCGCTTCAATAATTTATACAAACAGCAAAGTGCTACTGCTAAAGAACTGGACAACGTGACGCTGCAATATAATTCCGCCAAAGCAAGAGTAGCGGCTGCCAGACAAATGCGAACTGAAGTAAATGCAAATCTTTCTTACAGTCGTTTAATTGCACCGTTCTCGGGTGTAGTGACGCAGAAGCTGGCTGAAGCAGGAAGCATTGCTAATCCCGGTATGCCGATATTGACAATTGAACAGGATGGAATTTTGCAAGTATCAGCATCTATTGCAGAATCCGATATCAGCAATATTCATTTGGGTGATGTCGCTAATATACAGCTCAAGTCAACCGGGAAATTCTTTGATGGGAAGATCATTCAGATCAACCCTTCTTCTCAATTCACCGGTGGACAATACATCGTTAAGATCAGCATTCCCCAAACTGCGAAGAAAGATATCTATGCTGGCATGTTTGCGGGTGTAAGCATTCCTGTGAAAGATACACGGCAGATAAAAAACGATGCGGTGCTTGTTCCTTCTTCTGCTATTATCAATCGTGATGAGCTCACGGGCATTTATACCGTCAGCGTTAACAATACAGCCTTGTTGAGGTGGATCCGCCTGGGAAAAACTCACGGCGATAAAATCGAAGTGATCTCTGGTCTTTCTAAAGGCGAAAAATTCATTCGCTCATCAGAAAGCAAATTATATAATGGAGCCCCTGTAGTAGTGAAAGAGATCCCTGAAGTCTCTATGGTGACTATCGACAAATAGTAATTGTAATTCCAAAAATAATTTATGCAACAAGGTTTATCGGGAAATATTGCAAAGGCATTCCTCCAATCAAAGCTCACCATATTATTGATGATTGCTTTTCTCCTGATTGGTGGTTATAGTGCGATGTTCATCCCGCGTGAAGAGGAACCACAGATAGAGGTGCCTACGGCAGATATTTTTCTTCGCTATCCTGGTGCCTCACCAAAAGAAGTAGAAGCACGGGTTTTACAACCGTTGGAGAAGATCATTTCCAATGTTAAAGGTGTTGAGTATGTGTACTCAACTTCAATGACAGGCCAGGGCATGATCATCGTTCAATTTTATGTAGGCGAAGATGTTGAGCGATCACTCGTGAAGCTATACAACGAATTGATGAAGAATATGGACAAGATGCCTCCGGGCGTTTCCTTGCCATTAGTAAAAACCAGGACTATCGATGATGTACCTGTTCTTGGATTAACATTATGGAGTGATAAATACAACGACTACGACCTGAAACAACTTGGACAAGTACTCACCAACGAAATTAAAAAAGTGCCCGATGTCGCTTCTATCTCCATTATTGGTGGAAGAGGCCGCCAGGTAAGTGTGACGTTGGATAAAGATAAAATGGCACAAAGCCATGTTGATTTTTTATCTATTGCAAAACAAATCCAGGGAAGTAATTCGCAGTTACAGGCAGGCAACATAATTCGGTCCGATTCAGCTTTTTTTATTGAGACAGGAAATTTTTTGACCAGTCGTGATGAGGTAGAAAACTTAATTGTCGGAACCAACCAGGGGCAACCTGTTTATTTAAAACAAGTGGCCACTGTTAAAGATGGGGCAGAGAGATCTTCCCAGTATGTTTTTTATGGCAATGGTCATGAGTTAGCAACAAAGTTTAATTCCGATTATCCTGCCATTACATTGTCGATTGCTAAAAAGAAAGGAGCGGATGCCAGGGGTCTCTCCAATCGTATAATAACAAAGGTCGAATACCTTAAGAAAGAGTTGATCCCTTCGGAAGTGCAAATCGCAACAACACGGAACTATGGAGAAACAGCCTCTGAAAAAGTATCCGAACTTTTGTTCCACCTGCTGGTAGCGATTCTTGCCGTTACTGGTTTTGTTATGTTGGTCATGGGCTGGCGCGGCGGACTGGTAGTTTTTTTATCAGTGCCGGTAACATTTGCGTTGACCTTGTTCGCCTATTACTTAATGGATTATACACTAAACAGAATTACACTTTTTGCGCTGGTATTTATTACAGGTATTGTGGTTGATGACTCCATCATTATTGCAGAGAACATGCACCGGCATTTTAAAATGAAGCGTTTGCCTTTTTTACAGGCTGCCATCTTTGCAATCAATGAAGTTGGCAATCCCACCATTCTGGCAACGTTTACTGTTATTGCCGCAGTGTTGCCAATGGCCTTTGTGTCCGGAATGGCGGGACCTTATATGAGCCCTATGCCAATCGGGGCTTCTATTGCAATGATGCTTTCACTCGTTGTAGCGCTTACTTTAACACCTTATCTCGGTTATATTTTTATGAGAGAAAAAGAAGGTCATAAAGAAAGGGAGTATCGCCCACTCGAACAATCAAAAATTTATAAAATATACAGGGCTGTCATTAATCCAATGCTCGAGACCCGGTGGAAGCGTTGGGCTTTTATACTAAGCACCATTGTCATCTTGCTGGGATGCGTTTCGTTTCTCTATACAAAATGGGTGATCGTAAAAGTGCTTCCATTTGACAACAAGAGTGAGTTTCAGGTTGTGATTGATATGCCCGAAGGAACAACACTTGAAAGAACAAATGTTGTAGCTCATGAAATTGCACAATATTTATCCAAACAGGAACTGGTTAAAAATTACCAGGGATATGTTGGCACATCCGCCCCGATAAGTTTTACCGGATTAATTCGTCATTACGATTTAAGGAGCGGGGAGAATGTTGCCGATATACAAGTGAACCTGGTGCATAAGAAAGAACGCAATATTCAAAGCCATGAAATAGTAAAACAGCTCCGGCCTGCAATACAAGCGATCGCCAGGAAGTACAATGCTAATGTAAAGATGGTAGAAATTCCACCCGGCCCTCCGGTACTCTCTACCATTGTCGCCGAGATTTATGGACCTGACTATAATGAACAGACTAAAGTTGCAAGTCAACTTAAAGAACTATTTTCCAAAACTCCGGGAGTAGTTGATGTAGACTGGATGACAGAATCAGATCAAACAGAATACCGCTTTGAAGTGGACAAAGACAAAGCAATGCGTGTTGGTGTTGCTCCTGCTCAAATTACGGCCATCATAAATTCAGCTTTGTCAAATATGCCGGTGGGCATACTTCACGATTCGGTTTCCTTTGATCCTGTAAATATCGTTTTGCAATTAAAAGATTCAGATAAAGGAAGCATCAACGAGATCAAAAATCTGAAAGTATTAAACCAACAGGGAGATCCAATCCAAGTAGGCGATCTTGTCCAGGTCACAAAAATTATTAAAGACAAACCCATCTACAGAAAAAATCAAAAACGTGTTGTGTTTGTATTGGCTGACCTGGCCGGAAGATTGGAAGGTCCTTTTTATGCCATGATGGATATTTCAGGAAAACTAAGAAATATTAAGTTGCCCAAAGGCTACAAGCTCAACGAATCGTACAATGAACAGCCTGAATTTGAAAATGACTATACGTTGAAATGGGATGGCGAGTGGCAGATCACGTATACCATGTTCCGCGATTTGGGAATTGCATTCGTTGTGGTGCTGGTAATTATTTATATGCTCATTGTTGGTTGGTTTCAGGATTTTAAAGTTCCTTTGGTGATGCTTTCCGCTATTCCATTATCATTGATTGGTATTATGCTGGGGCATTGGATGTTGAATGCGTATTTCACAGCTCCATCGTTGATTGGTTTTATTGCACTGGCAGGGGTTATGGTCCGCAATTCAGTTTTGCTTATTGATTTTATCAATATTCGCCTGAAAGAAGGCGTTCCATTAAAACAAGCCATTATAGAGGCAGGAGCCGTTCGCATTACACCGATTTTATTAACGGCTGGAGCTGTGGCCTTTGGTGCAGTAATCATATTATTTGATCCAATATTCCAGGGCCTCGCAATATCTCTCATGGGTGGAACGATTACTTCGACATTCCTTACGTTACTTGTAATACCGTTGCTCTATTTCAGACTACTCAAAAAAAAGGATTCTACTAAAAATAAAACAGCATGAAACTCGAGAAAGTGGGATATCTCCATATTTCCGTTTACTGGTTTTGAGTAAAGCAACAAAGTCGTGTAGAAGAATGGATACTCTTACCAAAATTGAAATACAAAACCCAAAATACAATAGAATTTTTTTCGATACTGAACCTGCCGGGACCACTTAGCCTTAAATACTTCGTCTATAAATCGTTCTATCTGTTTCATTCCCTTCAGAAAGGAGTTCGACTTTATGCGGCTTAGTTCTACAATATCTGAAGAGACGAAGACGAAATTTTAAGAAGAAACTAAGGACTCTTAATCAAGAATGATCTTATAGCAGCAAGTTTATACCTGTCGCAGTTTGCTGAATCTATTACTTCTGATAAACGTCTAAAATACGTAGAGACCTTTTCTCTATTGCCGAGTTTTTCAGCTGCACTGCCGGCACCATATAAGCTATTGAAACGATTGGGATTTTTTTTCAGCACTTCTTCATACGCTTGCAAAGCACCTTCATCTTGCTGCATTTGCAGCAACATATCAGCGAAGAGCTCCCTTGCAGGCAGCACTTCGCATGGAGTTACCGGATGCTTTTCAGTGCTATCCTCCATATCTGCTGCTGTCTTCATTAAATTTAATGCCTCTGTTTTTTTCCCTGATGCAAAATATATCCATGCTTCACCAGCTTTCATTTGTACCTCCACTTGTTTCGACTTGTATCCTTCTTTCTGTTTTTCCAAATTGTCATGTAGCTGATTAAGTTTTGCTAACTCATCTTTTGCAGTGTGTAAATTTCCTGTGTGTACTGAACCCAATAAACGGCTGAAATGAATGATAGCCTCCTGCCAAGGGAATTTATTCCATGAAAAATTTTCATGCAGTTGTAAGGCAGCAGCATCTTTCCAGTTTTTGTTTTCAAGAGCAATTCGTGCCGGAATAGTAGCAAATGCATACGCAACTTTAAAATTGGAAGGATACACTTCATCAATCGTTCCTAAGTATTTCAATTGTTCGTTAGCCAAATCATTGTCACCCCTTTGCAGGTAAGCATATACCAGATAATCCAGACCATGCAGTTCTTCATCCCAATGTCCTTTAAAACCTGCCGATTGTGCGTAGCATTTTGAGGAGGAAACGGATTGCAGATTAGACTTAATACATTCATCCCAAAGTCCCAGCCTTGTAAAAATATGTGAGGGCATATGCTGTGCATGGGCGGACGAAGGAGCTACCGCAGCATATCTTCTTGCCACGGGTAATGCGAGTATGGCCAGGCCTGGGTAATCGTACGTATGAATAATGTAGTGAATGATCCCGGGATGATTTGGTTCCTTGGTGTATAATGCATTCAAAATGGCGCCCGCTTTTTTTTGATTTGCATAACTCTTATCAGTCGGATCAGCAGTTGCATCTAGTGCCAATGCATAAAAAATAGCCGCTTCTTTATTCTGCGGATATGTACTATGTAATTCCTCCATTGCCTCTTTAAAACGAATGCATCTTGTATGTGGGTCTGTTTTATTCCAGTCTTTATAATAGGCTGCAACAGCATTTATGAAACCGGATTCTATATCTGATTTTGCAGTTATCGAGTTTGCAATCTCAATAGCTTTAGAACCTTTCTTAAGATTCGCCTCTAAGGGCGGTTCCCACAAAGGATGAAAGTTGCACATGGCTACTCCCCAATATGCCATGGCACATTGGGGGTCTTCGTTGATTATTTTAGCGAAAACTTTTTCGGATTCGTCATATTCAAAGGAGTGTAGCAGTTCTACAGCAATATTGAAATCGTTTTTTACTTTTCCATTACCGGTTATTTCGAAATCAACAGAACCGAATTCTTTATTTGGCGATCCGCAGGAAATGATTTCTCCTCTTTTAAGATATAACTGCGAGATCATCTCTTTCGATGGACTTGAATTATTTTGTCCACATGAAATCACTATAGTAGTCAAAAATAAAATCGGGACAAAGGTTTTCAATAATTGATTCATGATATCAAGTCAATATTTTAAATACTTATCAATAAGAAAAATTTTAAAGTGAATAGGAGTCCCGCTAACACTCTAATTTATGATATAAAGCACCTTATGTCAAAAAAAATGGGGCTTTTGATTTAATGATTTAGCCCGTTATACATTTTTATATTGTTGTGAGCACAGTCTATTCGATAACTGGAGACAATTTTTTCCCATAAATGATCAACAGGCAAACAAATTAAGTTATAAGGTAATTTAAAATACCATGAAAAAAATATTTCTGTCAAGCCTTCTATCAAAAAGTTCGAACTCTGGCCCGTGGGGTCTGCAGCGATTTATAATGAATAACTAAATCTGATATCTATAAAGTCTGCAACGTGGCGGTGAGCCAGGAGATTAAAACCAATTCCAAAATGCCTGTTTATCAAATAATGTATTCCCCAGCGGTGAAATATCCGGTCGTAGTAAGGAGTCTGATCAAATAAGTAAACACCCAGCCGTTGACTAAAAAGAAATTTACCTAAGAGAAATTCATGGCCAAATGCCATTCCAGCTCTTATTGCACTCGCTTCAATGGTATCACGCTCTAATTGCATCCGTAAGGATTCGTCATGGAATATCTCTGTACTCACGGTCAGCATATTTATCCGTCCAACCTGCTTGCTCCCCTGCAAGCTGAATCCAAACAAAGGCAATCTTTTCCGGTTTCCGTGTTCGTCAAAACTTTTTTTCGCAATGCCGAATACGGACATATCCCATCGTAGTGGCTTACCTTTCCATGATTTTTCTTTACTGCGAATACCACTATAATAAGGTCTTGGGTTTTTCTGATATCCTATTGCAATGCCTGCTGTTGGCCAGTTAATGCCTTTGTTAGGTTGACTCAATCCCGCATTGGAAACATGCTGGTAGTTAACGGAACCATTCAGCCACCAATGATCACTGAGTTTGAACCAAAGACCGACGCCAATTAATAAATAACCGTTCACGGCGGCACTGTAAGATTGATTTGTCGGGTTCCTGATGGAGTCAAAGGGATTAGTCAGATAGCCAAGTCCTGCAGCACCTTTAACGGAAAAAAAACTTTTTTTTCCCAATTTGTAATTCGGTTCCAGAAAGTATGCTGCACTGATACCTTTTCCTAAAATTTTAGTATCGTAATTATAATAAGCAATTAATAATCCTTTGCGTGGAAAACAATTACAAAGATCCCATGTTGTTGCATCATTTCTTTGCCAACCGAAGTTGATCTCGATACCGGTCGGGTTGGCGCCTTTTGTGTTTTCAACCAAAGGGGAGTGGGCAAAAATAAACCCATGATAAATGCCAGAACTAATATTGAAAATATTTGACAGTTTTGCATGAAAAATAGCGCTGTCATTTTTTTGCGCTGATATGTTAATACTTAGCAATTGTGAGATCAACCCTAAGAACAACCATCTTTCACAAAACCTGTACATTTCAATTGATGTTTTTAATAGGGATGAAGACTCCGCCTCATCTTATTCAAGACAAATTACTAATTTACAACAAAGGTTATCATCTAAGACAGTATATTAAGTTCTGATCTTTTACTTTAAGTCAGAAGCTACTCGTCAGTAAATCGTAGTTTATAAAACATTTCGCTGTTGCTTTTCAAAATGTTAGTGCGCGAAGAAAACAAGCAGACTTATCGGGAAAGAAAAAGATTAATATTAGATCATCCATCTACCCGCCCTTTATCCCAATAGTTGTTCGAATTTTAATGATAAAATATTTATTTAAGTATTCAAAGATGAAAAAATTGCTTTTTATACTCACTTTATTCATATCAGCTACTTCATTTTCTCAAATAAAGAACTTCATGTTTATAGGAATGGATAGGGATCTATTAAAAGATACCAGCACCTGGGCAACTAATACGTTATTTGAAGGAGTGCAAATTGCCTATTCATGGAGACAATTGGAGCCTGCGAAAGACGAGTATGATTTCAGTATGATTTACGAAGACCTGAACCTATTAAAAAAATATGGGAAAAAGTTATTCATACAGTTTCAAGACGTTTCTTTTTCAATGAAATATAATCATGCCCCCAAGTACCTGCTTCAGGATACTATTTATCATGGTGGTGCCAGCAAGCAGTATCAATTCAGGAATAATAATGAACAGGATTACTATGAAGCCGGGTGGGTAACAAGAAGATGGGATACCCAAGTACAAAAAAGATTACATAAGCTCTATGAAGCGTTAGGAAAGCAATTTGATGGAATAGTCGAAGGCATTAATACAGAAGAAACGTCGATCACTGTTGGAAGCGGCCCGTTGCATCCTTCAGGATTCAGTTTTAAGCGGTACAGGGATGCCTTTATAGAAAATTTGGCGGCTCTCAAAAAAGCATTCCCCCGATCAACGGTCATAGTTTACGCTAATTTTATGCCTGGCGGATATATACCGGGCGAAGACACTACTTTACTTGAAAGCATTTATCAATTTGCCTGGGCAAATAACATTGGTGTAGGCGGGCCTGATCTGTTGCCCTATAAACCAGGTCAGATGCGAAACAGTTATAAACTCATCAGGGATAGTTACAGGAAAGTACTAACAGGCGTCGCCGTTCAGGATGGCACATACAGATATGTCAATTCGGTTACGAATAAAACAATAACGGCCGTAGATATATATCAGTTTGCCAAAGAATATCTTCATTTAACTTACATTTTCTGGGGAACTGAAGAGCCCTTCTTTCATTCAGAGATACTGCCTTTTTTGCGATCAATACGATCAAAATAATATTATCTATATCAGTTGTTGCAAATTGGTATATCCCAAAACCTCGAACTCTTTTGTGTCGGTTTATGCAGGAAATGTCTTCAATCCAATTACAAGCTGGGGTCTTGCTAAATCTTATCTTAGATTCAGAAAGTTTCATAGCGAAGACCCCAGCTAACCAAAAGAACTGAACAAATATGAAAAATTAATTTTTCTTTTCTGTTTTTTCCTTGGGTTTTAACGCTTGTGAATGTTCTGTCTTTGTTGTAACAACATGCTTTTTATCATTCGCGGTTTTATGTTTGTATTTCACACCATGAGAAATTTTATGATGAGGGTGCACTACGTTATGTACCTTATCTGAAGGCGTAGTAACAGGTTTGGTCTTTGTTTCCTGCGCATTGATAGCACAAACACCAACGCCAAACATTAACGCAAGCGATAGGATTACTTTTTTCATAATTTTTTTTATACTAGTCGATTAAAAGATTATGCCATAACTATCTTAATGATGTTAATCAGTGGTTAATGGCCCCGATGGGCAGAAAGACCTTATTTATATTTACTCAAGTATTTAACCTATCTGTCATGGAAGAACAAGAGGTGCCTACTGAAGGTTTGAGTGAACAGATTAATGAGCAAGCTGAAAAAGAAAAAGCCGCGAAAGAAAAAAGCTGGTCTTTTTATATTGCTATTTCAACTGCATTAATAGCGGTTTTAGCAGCAATTTCAAGTTTGATGGCCGGTCATCATTCCAATGAGGCTTTAATTGAACAAATTAAGGCTTCAGATCAATGGGCGTTTTACCAAGCCAAAGGAATCAAAGCCGATGTTGTTTCGTTAAATCGCGATAACTATTTTAAGGATAGCTTGGAAAAAAAATACAAAGCTCAGCAACAGGATATTAAAAAGGAGGCTGAAAAGGATCAAAATGCCTCAGAAATGCATTTGCAAAAACACATTTTGCTTGCGAAGTCGGTGACACTTTTTCAAATCTCTATAGCAATTTCTGCCATTTCTATTTTATCAAAAAAAAGAATCTTATGGTATTTTGCTATTCTCATCGCAATAACCGGAATTGGTTTTTTTACAAGCGGGTTAATTTAGATAGCAAACGATCTCCAACCGATTTCTGCATTTACAGCTTCTGACTGGATTTACAAAGGCTATCAATTTAATTTATTTAGAAAAGCTGTCAAAACAAATTATTGATAATAAGTCTTCCTTTAAAAAGTTCGAGCTCTTCCGAGACTACATGTCGAAATATATTTTTTATTTGATCTTATCATGAACTTCTCCATCTTATTTTTTCTGAAACACCGTTAAAATAGCAAAGTAAGTCTTTGGTCATTCCCTGTATGCCAATGGTTCAGTTCCGTTTATGATCGATCGGTTTTCTCCTAATTTTAAAATGATCAAAGCGCTTTGAAAAATGCTAGCGTATATGGATAAGGGGAGAATTTGATACCTGATCAATGCTTCAATACCCGGCTGAGAACTCTTAAAATCTAAATCAGAATTTTCCGAAATGAAAGCTAATGCAGAGTTTAACAGCAATCGTCCCTGGACTGACTGGCAGAAAATTGCGTTCAGGTTTTTCTTCATATTTCTTATTCTCCAACTCCTCACAGAAAATTTTTGGGGCAATTTGTTTGGAGGCTCATTGGTTATATGGCGGCTCAGCGAAAAAATATTTGTACAACCTTGTCTTTGGCTTAACAATCACATCTTCCATTTTAAATACATACCTCAAACCTGGACAACTTTCTCGGGGGCGCTGCATACCATCAGAGACGTTGTTTATTTAATGTTGACTTGCTTGGCTTGTGTATTGTGGACGATCCTTGACAAGAAAAGATCAAACTACAATAAGCTGCTTTATTGGTTTTCACTTGGCGTAATCGTAATGCTGTCCTGTATAACATTTGCTTATGGAATCATAAAGCTGTTTCCAGTACAAATGATCTCCCCATCGTTTATCGATTTATATAAACCGGTTGGGGATCTAAGCCCGTTTGATTTGTTATGGACAACTTTTGGATACGGAAAACCGTATCAGGTCTTCACCGGTTTTTTCGAACTGTCAGGAGGCGTTCTGATTTTATTTAAACCCACCCGTGTTACAGGCTTGCTCATTATAGCGGTGGTAATGCTCAATGTCATTATTTTGAACTATACTTACCAAGTTGGTGTGTTCACCTTATCGTTTTATATCCTTCTTTTAGATTTATTTTTATTAGCACCTTACGCCAAGCAATTAGCATACTTCTTCCTTACCAAACAAGCTGTTAAGCTGTCTCAAAATGAATACTCGCCCCGTAAAAATCTTAAAACAAGATTACCTAAGATTATTGCCATCCTTTTTATCGCTTATTCTTTTATCTCAAACACGCGGTTCGCTTACAATTTGTATGAAAAAAGAGAAAGAGCAAATCAGTCGAGAAAATATTCGCTGGTAACAAACCATATCGTCAATAATGACACCTTGCGATTCATTGAAAACGATACCACTTGCTGGCGCATTTGGAGTGAAAGAGAAATAGATGGAAAAAGATTTGTAACAATAGCTACCATGAAGCCGGGCGTAGCTGAAACATACATGGTTGAGCAAGATACTTTAAAACACTATTTAACCTTGCATCCTTTCAATCAGAAGAATATTGCTTCTTTAAACTTCAGCTACACTGATATGAACAACAACAATTGGTGCTTGGAAGGAATGATCAAACAAAAAAATATAAAAGTTGAGCTGCGAAAAATAAATCCTGATACAATCGTGAATCTGCTGAAAACAAAGCGCACCATTATAACTTTCGATGATGACTCAAATCATGAATAAGTAAAAGGCAATTTCACAAGAACTTAATTCTATCATTCTCCTATTCTATCATTCCTCTTCAAAACGTTCTCCCCCAGATTCAAAATTTTTCACTTCGCATTTATTAAACTACGTTTCCACCAGGAATTCTCTACTGCTCGCATCGGTAAAACTTTTTTTGTTTTAATCCGACATCATTTTTGCACCCTTATAAAAAAATTAATAAACAAATGAAAAAACAAATCTTCATTCTTGCAGCCGCGATTACGCCGCTTGCATTCTTTTCGTGCAGTAAGGAGAAACTCGAACCTCAAACAGGCAATACAGCGCCCAATGAATTTGCATTCAAACCTATCTTCAAACCGGTGATCAATTTAGATTCGGGCTTGGTAGGCAGATATGAATTCGATGCAAACCTGAAAGAGTATGCCGGCAAGCTGGGGGACGCAGTGGCAACCACATTTGGCGCCGACAACTACGTGGATGATCGTAAAGGCAACCGATACAGTGCTATTAAGTTCAATGGGCGTTATGGCCTAGACATTTTTAAAGTTCCATTGAATGTAAATATGTCTGCGTCAGCCTGGGCCAAATATGATTTCTCGGCTGGTGTATCAACAAATTATTTTGTATGGGCTGACGGTGGTAGCCCCGCTTTTGCGCAGGAGTTTGATTCCTATTCCGGTGTGATTAATGTGAATGGCACTACGGGCGTACAAGATTGGCCCGTGGATGATCATTGGCATCATTTGGTGGGAACCTACGATGGAAACAGATTGAAATTCTATGTTGACGGCAGCTATATAGGCACCTCCATTAACATCAACCAGTGGTTACCCTATCCTGATGGTGCAAATTTTAACTACCAGGTCGGGTATCGACCTGCGGGAGGAAAGAACTTTGCATCGGTTTGGCACGGCACTTTGGACGATCTGCGCGTGTATACACGTGTTTTATCCGACGCTGAAGTTAAAGCGCTTTATTTACAGTAGTCAAGTATTATATCTTAATGAAACAAAAAGCTGTCCCGATTTATTGGGACGGCTTTTGTTTATTAGGCAGTGCAAACATCTCAAACTTGCCTCCTTTGTAAAAGCAAACCCAATTTTTATGAGCGGCAGACTGTTTTTTGTGTAGTGAGCTACCTTTAAATGTTCACTCAGGTAGATAATTCTAAAACCATGAAATTAATTCTCGTTATTCTTTTATCGTCTCTTTTGGTTCAGCCTTTCCGCTGGCAGCATAATTATTCTGCAACCCAGGCGCATGCGGTGGCAAATCAATTGCCATTAAAAAATGTGGATGGAGATTCTTCACAATCCATTCGTATTATAAATGCCTCTTCGTTGGTTCGGCTTCCCGGTGTGGTCAAAGACCTTTCTGCGGTGCTTCATCAATCACTATTCCCTCAAAAATCCCTCATGGATAAAAATGGATTTGCGATCTATTTATATGATGTCAACTGTAATAGTTTTGAAAATTCCGCCGCTATTCGATATCAGATCAGCGATACAATATATCATCTCAAACTAAACAGGTTTAACCGCAAGGCAACAGATAAGGCGCTCGCCGCCACGCTAATTCATGAAATGATGCACTGCTTGCTGCTCGATCTTTACAAACGGGCACAAAAAGGAGATGAAAAGGCCATCGCCAGCATTGCAAGCTTTGGGTTAAATAAAAACGATACGTCTAGCTTTTTCAATAATGATTTTTTTGTGTTGGTGAACAGGGGCGAAGAGGGTCAGCATGAACTGATATATCAGCTTTTTTATCCCAGCATGGTATCGCTATTAAAACATTTTGCAAGCGTACACAAAGAAACTTTTTCGGATCAGCGGGATGCTGAATTTTTAATGTGGTCAGGATTACAAAAAACAACGGCGTATCAAAAACTGGACGATGAAGAAAAAAGAGAGATTGAATCAACCATTCTGAAAGCAAAAGGGGCTAACATTAGGTTAGATTGAAAAACCCCTGTTATATAGATAAAATCTTTTCGACCATATTTTTACTTCTTCGCTTTAACACACAAATCGGTAAAAACTCTTCTTCTCTCGCTACTTGCCAAAATCTTATCTTAGTTTCCGATTGCCTGATCAATAACTCAAAGAAATATCTCAAAATATCTTATGCACCTGAGGTATCTCATTTTTTTATTCTTGCCCTCCTTTGCTTTTGCACAAATAGCGCATCGCAACTTGTTACAAAAAAATTGCCCTCCTTCAAAACTGCAACAAGTTTTACTTAGCCAATCCGGTTTCAAGCCTTTTCCGCAAACTCCTCAAGATTGGAAAAAAACATTGCCCGACAGCATCCTTCAGCATATAGTGCACAATGGCGAAGAAGCATTGAATGAAAACTTTCCCAACATTCCCGCTTCAGTAACACTTGATTTCCTGCGCAACGGCAATCGTACACGCTACGAAACCATCAGTTTCGGAAAACGCTACAGGCTTTGGAACCTCTTACTTGCAGAATCCATTGAAGGAAAAAAAAGATTTATGGATGCTATCCTTGACGGTATCTGGTCTATATCCGAAGAAACTTTCTGGGGTGTAAGCGCCCATCTCTTCATACAAAAAGCAGGAAGGGGTTTGCCTGATGTACAAGAACCTGTAGTGGATCTGTTTGCCGCTGAAACGGCCGCCAACCTGGCCCTTGCAGATTATTTCGTGGGCCCGCAGCTCGATAGCATTTCCCCCCTCGTCCGCCGCCGTATTTATTATGAGGTCAACCGCCGTGTTTTTATTCCACTGCAATCGACAAAGTATGAATGGATGGGTGGCGGTAACCTCAATGCCAAGCTAAATAATTGGGCGCCTTGGATCATGTCCAATTACCTCACCGCTGTTTTATTGCTTGAAAAAGATCCAATAAAAAGAGTACAATATGCTTCCAAGGCCATGCAGATCACCGACCAATATATAAATGGTATGGGTGAAGATGGCGGTTGCGAAGAAGGCCCTCTTTATTGGGGCAATGGTGCCGGATGCGTGCTTGATGTTTTAAACCTGCTGGCCGCTGCAACCAATGAGCGCATCAATATTTACAACGAAAAAATTATCCGCAACATGGGCGCTTATATTTATCGCACACACATAAGCGCAAACTATTTTGTCAATGTGGCCGACAGTCATCCCGAACTATTTCCTGAAGCCATTATGGTTTGGCGTTTCGGCAAGGCGGTGGCAGATACAAGCCTCATCAGTTTTGGCGCCTCGCTTTTTCGCGGCAGCGGGTTCAATACAATAGGTCAGGTATTTCACCGCACACGTGCATTATTCGATCTCATGGGTTTCAAAACCATTGCCGCGGGTCAGGAAATTTTTCATGAAAGCCAAGAAGCCTGGTTACCCGATGTACAATTAATGACGGCAAGGCTTGCCAACGGTCTCTTTATTTCCGCTCACGGGGGCAATAATAGCGAAAGCCATAATCACAATGATGTGGGAGATTTTATCATTTATGCCGGTGGCGAGCCGGTCATCATTGATGTGGGCTCGGGCACCTATACCGCTAAAACATTTTCAAAAGATCGTTATTCTCTTTGGTTCAATAATTCTGCCTATCACAACCTGCCAACCATAAACGGTGAGCAACAAAGCGAAGGTGCAATTCATGCGGCGCTTGATGTATCTTATCAAAAAGACAAAGAACAAACTACTCTCATCATGAATATAGAGAAAGCGTACCCGGCATCAGCTGATCTTAAAACATGGAAGAGAATGATAAATATTGATCGTGAAAAAATTCTGATCACAGATAGTTTTCAAGCTTCCAAACCCCTCACTTCTCTCACCCAAACTTTTATGACGGTATGCTCGGTAGACATCAGTCAGCCCGGAACGATCTTGTTCACAACATCGCATGGAAATAAGGTCGCTTTGAAATACGGCGATGCCTGGCAGGCAACAAAAAAAACGATGACGCTTGCAACAGAAGAAGAACAGGGGCTCAAGAACAATTGGCATGATCAACCTATTACAAGAATTTTGTTAACGCATCGGTTCCCCTCATCTGGTGGCAGCTTTCAATACCTAATTACAACCGGTGGTAAATCCTTTTAAAAAATTAAATTAAGCTAAACAATAATATCCATCGCATTCTGCTGATTACTCAATGGCAATATCAACCCGGTAATTGTCATTTATGAAATCTGTAAAAAACCATTGTTCAACTTAACTTTATATCACAGATAAATTTCAAAAAATCAGAAACAATACAAGCAAATTGCTAACTTAATGCCATGCGAGTTGCGATCTTAAATTATGATGATGTGGTGCCAACAAGCGCAGCAGGGCCTGCCGATATCCTCGCTGCCCTCATGCGCACCTATCCTCTTATTGCAGGCAAGCCTCTTAATGTTGAGTTTGAAATTGAGTTTATCTCTGAAAGTAATGGCCGCTACTGGAAAAAGCCGTTCTATGCAAAGGAGCAAAAAATATTGACAAAAAAAGACCTCTATGATCTCATCATTATTCCCGCCATGTTCTCCAACAAGATCGAGACCGTGCTCCAAAAACAAGGCAGGTTGATAGCTTGGATAAAACAACAATATGAACAAAAGGCGGAGCTTGCCAGCATTTGTGTCGGCGCTTTCTTGCTGGCTGCGACCGGCCTCTTAAATGGAAGAAAGGCTACCACCAACTGGATGTTTGCCGGCCTGTTTAAAAAAATGTATCCCCAAGTGCTGCTCGAAGATGATAAGATCATCATCGACCAGGGGCGCATCTATACTTGCGGCGGCGCTTTCAGCTTCACCAGCTTCATGATCTACCTCATCGAAAAATATTGCGGGCACGAAGAGGCCATCATCGCTTCAAAAATTCTTATGATCAATATTCATCAGCAGCCTCAAAATAGCTTTTCAATCTTTCAGTTCCAGCACGACCATCATGATGAGGCCATTGAGGACGTACAGGCATTTATCGAAAAAAATTATTCAAATCTTATCACGATTCAGGAATTAGCAAGCCGCTGCAACATGGGCGTCAGGAATTTTATGCGCAGGTTTCAGCAAGCTACCGGCAACTCGCCCCTTGAATATTTGCAGCGTGTAAGAATAGAAGCAGCAAAAAAATTGCTTGAAAATAAAAACTTCAGCATTGAACAGGTAGCTTTCAAATGCGGTTATGAGGACATGAGCTTTTTCAGAAAAGTATTTAAGCGCCATGTTTCCATAACCCCGCGGGAATACAAAGAAAAATATGGAAAAACGAGTTTGAAGTTAAAGGAATAATTTGCTAAGCAGGCTAAATAGTGTGGGTTATTCAACATCAAAATCAAGCAATTTCTTGGGATGCACTTGCAAAGCGCTGGCTAATTCCAAAACAGTAAGCAGCGTAATATTTTTTTCACCCCTTTCCATTTTGCCAATATCGCTGTGGTCTATTTTGCATTCAGCAGCCAAGCCTCGCAAGCTATATCCTTTAATCTCGCGAAGATTTTTCAAATTTTTCCCGAATTTTTTTAGATAATCCTGACTAAAATCTTTTCCCATTCAATTTCATTTAAGAATCGGAAAAGGTCTTAGAAAGTTTTCGAAATATTGTGGGGCAATAACCCCACTATTAATATAATCCTTATATTCGTGACACGTAATTTATTTGCGAATTCTTCATAAAAAAATTTGAAGAAATCTGCTTTGAGATTTATTTAGAAGCAATGATCAAACTTGAATAATTGAAGGGAGATTCTTTGTATAAGCGGTTCAATGAGTTCTTTTTGTTTTTGGTTTGTTTGAAGTTTTGAAATGAACAGTAAAAGAGCTGTGACATAAATGTTGAGAAGATTTTTGTTGAAAATTTCGGAACGGCAAGGGCTTAAAATGTGAAGAAAATATTTGGGCGTATGTGTGCATAACTTAAGGCATGACGGACTTTATTTCTCTGATCAAACCGAGCCTTGCTCACGATCAATTTATATATTTTCAGCCTTCACATTCTATCCTTTCAAAGCCTTACGGGTAAAAGGTTTTATAAGGTAGGGCGTTAAGCGTGTTAGTAAATGTACGAGTGGCATTGTGTGTAATTTTTCTCAGTTGTTTTACACTTTTTCAAGTTTTTGTTTTATACTTGTAACCACACCTTGTCCATGCTCCTTTTTAGTGAGCCTCTGTTATGATCCGGGATTTCTAAGAAGTAAAACCACAATGTTTTTATGGGAAATGGTATTATTCTTGCCAATCTCCGGAAGAACCTTAATGATCCATTCCCTCATTTATTTGCCCTTAAAACAACCGAACTATCTCATGGATCACGAGGAGATAAAAATTCTTGCTGCATTTAAGAACAGAGACGCGAAGGCCTTTGCTCACATTTTCAAGCTGCATCGCAAAGCCCTCGTTTACTTTGCCGACCGCATCATCGGTGTGCGTCAGGAAGCGGAAGATATCGTGGCCGATAGCTTTATGAAGCTTTGGGCCAGGCATGCCGATTTCGAATCCATGCCCGCCATCAAATCCTTTCTTTATGTGGTTACAAAAAATGCCTGCTTTGATTTTTTAAAATACTCAAAAAAAGTGTCGGCCTCCCAAAAAGAATTTTCATATTGGGCTGGTGATAAAGAGGTGGAGATCCTGCACCTGATGTACAAAGCCGAGCTGCTCGCTGAGCTCGATAGAGAGATACAGCTTCTGCCTCCAAAATGCCGCAATATTTTTCAGCTCGCCTTTTACGAAGGCCTCAACACCATGGAAATCGCAGCTAAGCTCGGCCTTTCCGATCAAACCGTTCGCAACCAAAAGGCAAAAGCCGTTCAGATAATAAAAGCTGCCTTTTTTAAAAAAAATCTGGCCCTTGCTTTTTTGCTTTGTTCAATAGCCCACTCATCTGTGGCCTGATTCAACACATGTACACAACTATTCAACACTCTTAAAAAAAATCTTTTCACGATACAAAATGCATGTATCGCAGGGCGCGCAAGGTTTTCGCAAAGAACCTTTAGATTAAATAGTTCATTGAAATAATGGATAGCAGGAAAAAAGCTTAGTGAGATATTTGTGAAAAGAGACGGGGTGAACTTGGCAAAGACATAGATTGATAGATCTATTTTGCGTATTAGTCCCCGCCTCCTCTCAC
>DASYQS010000014.1:0-5711 GCA_036005185.1 Chitinophagaceae bacterium
ATTTTTACCAATACAAACATGAAATTTTTATTCATAACTTTTCAATTGTTCGTCCTGTTTTTCTCTTTAGGACTTCTATCTGCGAAAGGGCAGGATGCCAATGCTCAGGATAGTGATATAATTAAGATAAGCAGGCCATTAAAACCATCGGATAACGAAACGGTAGTAAACGGAGTTATCTCTGATGCCGCTACTCACAAACCTTTACGCGGGATACGAATTACTTACCAGGATTTTTCAGCGGCTATTTCAGATAGCGCCGGAACATTTTCTATAAGAGTGCCCAATTACAATGTTGCTATTGTGCTGGAAGGTGAAGGCTATCAAAGAAAAGAAATTGCTTTAAAGGGAAGCAAAACAGTTTCTGCAGTTTTATATGAAGAGGCTTACACATCTTTTTATGATGGTGCTAATATGCCGTTTGGCAACCTTCCTCAAAATCAAGTTCCTTATTCAGTAAGTTCTTTTCAAACAAAAAGCAATTGGGCTCGTACAGATGAAACGCCCGATGCTCTTTTGCAGGGGAAAGTCGCTGGCCTAATGGCAATACGGCGTTCGGGCACACCGAATATTGGAGCAAATTTATTTTTACGTGGCATCTCATCATTATACACTTCAAACCAGCCGTTGGTAGTCATAGACGGAGTAATTTTCGATATCAAGGATTATGGCAATTCAATCATTTCAAACAATTACACCAATCCATTAGCTTACGTTGATGTTAAGGACATTGAAAATATTACTGTACTAAAAGATGGTTCCTCAACCTATGGTACAAAAGGAGGTAATGGCGTCATCATCATTACAACTACAAGAGCCAGGGAACTTGCAACTAGAATTGACTTTGCAGTTTATGGTGGAATAAATTTTACTCCGGAAAAAATACCTGTAATGAATGCTGATGATTACAGGACCTTTTTATCAGATGTGTTGCAATCGGGCGGAATTCCCGAAAGTCAGGTAAGAGCCTCCCGGTACATGAATGATGACCCTTCAAATCCTGATTATTATCGCTATCATCAAGAGAACGACTGGCAGGATAAAGTATTCAAAAAAAGTTTTCTCAAGAATTATTACATGAAAATTACCGGCGGCGATAATATTGCTAAATATGCTCTTTCGCTTGGATACTTGTCTAATTCCGGTATAATCAGGGAAACAAAAATGGATCGGTATAATACGCGTTTTAATGCCGATCTAAATCTTAGTCGCCGCCTTTTAGTAACGACAAATCTTAGCTTTACTTTCAACGAGCAAAATTTAAAAGATCAAGGCATTGCTCCTAAAACGAATCCCATTTATGTAGCGTTGATCAAATCCCCTTTTATTGGAGTAAATGAAGTCTCTGATAAAGGAATAGAATCTCCCTCGCTTACCGATACAGATACATTTAACGTAAGCAACCCCGTTGCTTTGATCGACAATATGATTGGCTTGAGCAAAAACTATCGTTTTTTTGGATCGGTTGGGTTCAATTATTCTCTCACTAAACCAATCAGCTTAAGTACGATTATCGGCGTTACTGTTGACAAGGTTCGTGAAAACTTTTTTATTCCAAGAAAAGGCGTGGTTAATGATACATTGCCTGATGGTACAGTTGCCGATAGCCGATTAGGATCGCAAACAAAAAGAATACTCGCCTTGTATAATGATACACGTATTTCCTATGATCAAAGTTTTAACCGGATTCATCATCTTTCTGCGCATGCCGGTATCCGTTTTCAGCAAAGCCATATGGAGCAGGATTTTGGATTCGGAGCCAATTCCGCTACAGATGATTTAACAAGTGTAGGTACCGGTGTTAGCACCTTAAGAAGAACGGGTGGCGATCTTGGTAAAGTAAGATGGCTGAACACTTATTTAAATGCAGACTATGCTCTATCCGATAAATATTTTCTCTCTTTCAATGTAGCCTTCGATGGTTCTTCACGTTTCGGAAAAAAAGTTTCTTCCGCTTCATTGAATATCGATGGAACTAGTTTTGCCGTTCTGCCTTCGATCGCTGCAGCCTGGCTTATTTCCTCTGAAAAAATTATGGCAACAAAATCTTTCATTGATCTGCTCAAGCTAAGAGCAAGCTTTGGATTTTCAGGGAATGATGATATCGGCAATTTCACTTCACTTCAAACCTATTCTTCTCAGAATTTTTTGGGAATGCAGGGATTGGTCAGAAATAATTTTGGTAATGATTGGCTTCAATGGGAAAGCATGCAAAAAATAAACGCAGGTATTGATGCTGCCTTATTAAAAGAACGTTTCAATCTTACTTTTGATTTCTATAAGAATGAAACAAGAAAGATGATCATATATGAGCCCACTCCAACATTTTCTGGTCTTAGTTACGCTGTTACTAACTCAGGGGGCATGAAAACCACTGGTCTTGAGCTATCAGTTACCGGCAGAATTATTAGCAAACCTTCGCTGAAATGGGATGTTGGGTTTACCGTAGCACATTATAAATCCATTTTGGCAAGTTTGCCTGATGAAATTGTGACCGAATATGCCGGAGCAACAATCGTAAGTTGGAATGGAAAAGCACCCAATCTTTTCTATGGGTATCAAACAGCGGGAGTTTATGAATCGGACCAGGAAGCGTTTTCAGATGGATTATCAGTAAGAAAAGCTGATGGCGTTACTACTCTTCCGTTCAAAGGCGGTGATATACGCTTCATGGATAATAACGGAGATAAAATCATTGATGTAAATGACAGAGAAGTTATTGGTGATCCTAATCCTGATTTTTTTGGCTCATTTAATACCAGTTTTCAATATAAAAATTTCTCGCTGGAAGCACTCTTTACTTTTATGCAAGGGAATGATGTGTATAATTATACCCGCAGGCAGTTAGAATCTCTATCAACTACAAACAATCAAACTACAGCGGTCATTAATCGCTGGCGGGCTGATGGGCAGATCACAGATATACCGCGTGCCTCGCTTGGGGATCCATTAGGCAATAGTCGCTTTTCTGATCGTTGGATAGAAGATGGTTCTTACTTGCGCTTGAGAACAGCAACTATTTCTTACAACATCCCATTAAAAACTGAATTTCTACGGTACTCGATTATTTATCTAACAGGAAATAATTTATTTACTCTGACAAAATATTTGGGGTACGATCCAGAGATGAGCAGCACAACAAGCGTATTGGGCCAAGGTGTGGACATAACGCTGGAGCCACAACACAGATCGATTCAATTAGGAATCCGGCTGGGTTTATGATTTTAATTTAACAACAGAGATAATTTGGAATATGAAATCTGATTTTTTGAAACTTCGTTTTTGGATCCCGGCGATGCTTGCGTTTGCGATTGCATTGTCATCATGCAAAAAAATATTGGAAGTCGAGCCTGAAAATGTGCTTACCGGTGATCAAACATATCGCAATGTGTTTGATGCAGATGCAGTGATCATTGGTTTGTATGGCAAGTTCATGAGTCTAGCAAAACAATATGTTATACTGAATGAGCTTCGCGCCGACCTAATGGATGTAACAACAAATGCCGATCAGTATTTAAGGCAATTGAACACACATACTGCAACTGCAGACAATCCTTATATAGATCCTCGTCCGTTTTACGAGGTGATATTGAACTGCAATGACATCATGTATCATTTCGACATTATGCATGAACAAAAAAAGCTAAAAGATCTTGAGTACAACATGCGGTATTCTGATGTGGCCGCTATTCGCAGTTTTGTTTATTTGCAATTAGGTATCCATTTTGGCAGCGTACCCTATGTAACCGATCCCATTGCAGAAGTACATACACTTGCTGATGAAAGTGTTTATCCGAGACTTTCTTTTCAGCAATTGCTCGCTGAACTGATCAAAACAATGGAAGCTTTACCTTTTAAAGAAATTTATCCAAGCGGTACAAGTTTAATAACAACGGTTGATCAATATTTTACTCAAAAATTTTTCATTAATAAAAATGTTTTGCTGGGAGAGCTTTATTTGTGGAATGGCGCATATGATAATACTTCTTATAAAAAAGCCGCTATTTATTACAGAAAAGTAATTGATACGGAGCATAATGCTACAAACATAAACACTCTGTACAATACTTATAAAATTGCATTCCCGGATGTTACTATTTCAAACAACATATCAGTTCAATACATTCGATCCAGGGAAACAGATATTAATGCATTAATTGAAGGGAATACGGAGGGCTGGCGTTCAATTTTTTCCCGCGGGGCATTCAATTATGATGACCGGTTTAATTGGGAGTGGATTTGGTATTTACCTTTCACAAAAAACTTTGCGCCTAAAAATCTGTTTATCGACCTATTCTCAAATATTGGCGGAAGCTATCTGGTCAAACCATCGCAGCAAGCTATTGATAATTGGAACAGCCAGGTGCAATACAATGGATTTCCCTTTGATGCACGCGGCCGGTTTACATATAAGATGATAAATGGCCAACCCGTTATCATGAAGTTTTTATATTACTCTATAGATGGGTCTAGCTTTTTACCTTTTACAAGCGCAAGCGGCCGCACAGGAGATTGGTTTCTTTATCGTGCAGCCACGTTAATTCAGCATTTTGCAGAAGCCGCCAATCGAGATGGCCGATACAAACTGGCATACGCTTTAATGAATGCGGGCATTGGACCTACCTACGACAATCCTGCAACTTCAGATAAGACAAACGTTATGCAAACCTTTGATTCGCCTCCTTATGATTTTGATGCTCGAAACGGTGACAATCCTCAATTTCGCTCGGAATATTATAAAAACAGAGGCCTTCGTGATCGGGCTTATCTCAAACCGGCACCTGTACCGCCGGGAAGCGATAGTCTTACAGTGATTGAGAATATGATCACAGATGAAGCAGGTCTTGAGCTTGCTTATGAAGGACAACGTTGGGCAGATCTGCTAAGAGTATCAATAAGAAAAAATGATGCATCGTACTTAGCAAATAAAATTTATAATAAGCTGATAAAATCAGGTACATCGGCTGGTGCTGCCGCAGCAGCAAGATCGAAATTATTAAGCGGGGATTGGTATTTGCCATTTAAAATATGGTAACGTTCATTCTTCATTGTCAAGCTTAGAAATAATTTGTTCTTCCAGTAAATAAAAGAGAATGTGCAGCCGCTCAGGAAATTTGATCGCTATTCTGTTTCTGATTTTGTGTAATTCATTAAAAGCACAAAATCCCAGAGCCAATGATGTTACCGCGCCCCTTCATGCGCTTGCGCCTTCCTACCCGGTTCCATACACTATTCCTAAAACAGAAGAAATAAAAGCGGTTTTAATTAGAGTCTATAATTATCTCGATTCGGTAACGCCTTTTCAATTTACTAATCGGCTGACAAACGAAGCAGTCAAAGGTTTAAGCAATATTGACACAAATACGATTGTTAAACCAGGCGATTTTCGGCTTACAAGCTATGAATGGGGAGTGGTTTATTCAGGTATGTTGCGTGCTGGAGAAATAACAAACGATGATCGTTTTACAAACTATGCAAAAAACAGAATGAATTTTATCGCTAATTCAATTGATGCATTTCGTGCCTTATATCAAAAATACCCAACAAGATCAAACCCTTTTCGTCAACCGATCGACCCACGTGCCCTTGATGATGCGGGTGCCATGTGTGCTGCTATGATCAAAACGTTTCGTGCTGGCAGCCAACAAAATTTGAGACCAATCATTGATAATTATATAAACTATATTTCAACTAAAGAATTCCGGTTAAGT
>DASYQS010000015.1:0-25499 GCA_036005185.1 Chitinophagaceae bacterium
CCTCCCGTACTTGATATTGAACAAACTTATGGTGTTTCAAAGAATGTAATAAAAAACGAAGTGAGAGAATGGTTGAACATTGTAGAAACGAACTACAACGTGAAGCCAATTATTTATACCAATATTGACTTTTACAAACAAAATCTCGGAGGTGATTTTGATGACTATCCGCTATGGGTAGCACATTATTACCAGCCGCGACAACCCCGTATAAAAAGGGATTGGGTATTTTGGCAACACAATGATAATGGCAGAGTGAATGGGATTTTATATCCGGTTGATTTTGATGTATTCAGCGGCGATTCGGCAGCATTTGGTCAATTGCTTATAAAGTAATGTAGTACCTTGTTGTGATCAATTGTAGCCTATGCCACAGGGAATGGAACCAGAAGCGAGAAAGTATTTATTCAAAGTTCTTAATTCCCTTAGCTTAGGTTTACTTTGGTTAACATTAAATGTTCTTGGTGGACTATATTGGGGGTATGGTATTATTGAAAAAAGATTGTCCGTTTATAATATTCTTTTTTTTACTTGGTTTGTCTTAAGTCTTCTTGCTTTACTTTATTATTATTACCGTATTTGGAAAAAGTAAATTAACTGGTATGATCAGCAATGATAAGCCACTGGCCGTTGATTTTTTTGAAAAGCAAATTGTAATAACCGCTTAAATCTCCAATGCTTCGTTTAAGAGTCCATTTTCCAACCACATAATAATATGTTGAGGAAAGTTCTTTGACAAGCAGAATGTCAAATGAAAGCTTGCCCATGGTTGTTGTATCTGGATAGCTTTTTTTATAATTTTCCAATGTTTTTGTCCAGCTCCAATTAATTCCATTTTTGCCAATAAACATCAACGAGTCATTCTTCCAATAACCTTGCATATATCCAACTACATCGCCTCGATTCCAAGCTTTGACTTGTTCATTCAAAACTTTGCGGATACTGATCTCACTCTTGTCTTTAGGGGTTAGTTTCGGTTGAGAAAATACAACAACACAAATAAGTATTGATGGCAAGAGGATTACACTTTTCATAGATATGTTTTAAAAAGGCAAATATTGCAAAAGTCTAACCGGCATTATAAAGGATCAATCGAACTCAACAGTTACCGGCAATCTCTTATATATTTAATGATTACAATCAGTAGAGTGGCAATGATTAGCCTTGCGACAAAAACGATAATTGAAAAAATGCGCAGAAAGAATAAATACAACCGCAGGTATTAATAACCAGATTTCATATGTAAGAAAAATTTGTTTCGATACAAGAAAAATGAACCCGACGGAAAAAATAATTAAAGGCAAAATACGGTGATGATGCCTTTTATAGCCATGATATAAGGCGAAAGAACCTATTGCAAAAGCGAGTATGATCATTCCCGCTTCAAAAAAATTATTGTTGATGATGTTAATACCAAAAAGGGGAAGGCTTGTAAGAACAAGGGGCAATACTGCGCAATGAATAGCACAGGCAAAGGAGGTAGCGATTCCTAAAGCATCCAAATTAACTTGCAATTTCATGATGGAGGCAAATATATTGCCCCGCAACTAAGTTGCAAAATATATTTTTGCAACGTTTATTTCTAAGAGGATTCCCATAGCTGAAATTAACTTTGATAATCAAATTTTTCTATGAAGCGAAAAACTATATTTTATATCATTTTTTTTTCCTTTCTTGTAATCGCATTTTATGCCGTTCTGATTAACGTAGTTCCTGGTTTCACCAAATCGAAATTACCTCCGATCAGTTACGTTCAACCCTTCTCCTTTACGAACCAAAACGGAAAAATAGTTACTCAAAAAGACATCGAGGGAAAAGTGTTTCTGGCAAATTATTTTTTCACCACGTGCAAAACCATTTGCCCAAGAATGAATAATGAGGTGAAAAAAGTATATGAACACTTTAAAACAGACAATGACTTTTTGATTTTATCGCACACTTCAGATCCGAAAACAGATTCAGTTGCAAGGCTTAAGGCATATGCTGATTCGATGGGAGTAACTACTCCGAACTGGATTTTTTTAACAGGGCGGAAAGATAGCTTGTACAAACAGGCAAGAATAAGCTACAGAATTGACGATCCGAATAATAATGTAGAAAATATCGATGATGATTTTTTACATACTCAATTCATAGCCTTGGTAAATAAAAAAGGAGAAGTAGTTAAAATTTATGACGGTCTTAGGAAAAGTGAAATAGAAGAATTAATAAAAGATGCCGACAAGCTGCTAAGAGAATAATAGCAGCTCTATATAAACTCTGATTAGTAAAACTTACTTTATGATCCTACAGGTCGATGACATTCTGCGTCGCAATAGCCTAAGCGTTACAGAAAGTCGAAAAAAAATTTTGAATCTTTTTTTAACAGTGCAAGGCGCCTTAGCGCACGGTGATATAGAAAGAAAAGCGGGAGAAAAATTTGACCGGGTAACCGTTTATCGCACTTTACAAACCTTCGTTGAAAAAGGAATCATTCACACCATCCCCACCACCGATAACTCTGTTCGCTACGCTTTATGCAAGGACAATTGTACTGAAGGCCATCATCATGACAACCACATACATTTTATTTGCATTAAATGCGGCAGTACTTTATGTCTTGAAGATATATTAGCTCCTGAAATACTTCTGCCAAAAGGTTTTACATTAAGTGAAATTGAAGTCGTTGTAAAAGGTATTTGCAGGGATTGTAACAGCAAAAAATAAAAAGCCCCGGTGTGGAAACAACGGGACTAAGGTTAAGGCTCTGATTAGTAGCTATTTTATAATTCTTTTTTAGTACGATCTTGTTGAATCAAAAATAATGAGTCCATTCCACATTTCCGCATTGAAGGCATACCACTTATATGGTATTTTTTATGTTATAATTTTTTCATTTCATCATGCACAAAGGACATTAGCTCGCTAACATAACCGGGTGAGAAATCAAATTTCAACCCGGCTGCCTCAAATAGCTGGGGAAGGGTTTTGGTTCCCCCCAGGCTAAGAGCCTCTATATAATTATTCAAAGCAGTTTCTTTATTTTTTTTGAATTGCATCCACAATCCAATTGCGCCTAGCTGCGCAATGCCATATTCAATATAATAGAATGGCACTTCAAAAAGATGCAATTGCCGCTGCCAGCTACATCGCCGGTATTCATCCAAACCAGAGAAATCGATTTCCGAAGAGGAAAATTCATTTAATATTCCCATCCATGCCGAAGCTCTTTCCTCTTCAGAATGTGCTGAATTTTCATATACCCAATGTTGAAATTTATCGATAGTGGCGATCCAGGGAAAAATAGTAATTACTCTTTCTAGCTGATACTCTTTAGCCCGTTTAAGCTCTTCCTTATTATCAAAAAAAGCATCCCAATAGTCCATACTGAACAATTCCATGCTCATGCTAGCTACCTCGGCGATTTCCATTGGGTATTCTTTAAATGCAGTAAGTTCCAGAGGATGGGTAAGGAAAGAATGCACAGCGTGCCCACCTTCATGAATAATCGTAGTAACATCAGCCATCTGCCCAGCCGCATTCATGAAAATAAATGGAGCTCCCGTTTCGGGTAAAGGGCAATTGTATCCGCCAGGAGCTTTTCCTTTTCTGCTTTCCAGATCGAGTCTATGCATTTTATGCATCTGGCGCAAGCAATCGGCAAAAAAAGGATTTACCTCATTAAGGCAATGAAGTGTTTTTTTAAGCAATTCATCGCCTGTTTTAAAAGGATTCAGCGGAGTAACTCCTTCGGGCTCGGCCTCAACATCCCAAGGTCTAAGCTGATCAACATTCAATTTTTTTCTCTTTTTTCCATAAATCTCATTTGCCAGAGGCATTACATTTTTTTTGACAGCCTCATGAAATTGATAACAATCTTGCTTGGTATAATCAAAACGGCCAAGCTCTTTGAATCTATATTCGCTATAAGTAGTGAACCCGGCATTAAGAGCTACCTGATTACGCTTTTGTACTAGCGACGTAAAAAGTTTATTCAATTCTGATTTATCCTGTAGCCTTCTTTCGCTGATCTTTCTATACACTTCTTCACGCAAGTTTCTGTTAGGATTCTCTAAAAACTTTGCAGCTTGTTGCAAAGTATATTCCCTGCCTTCAACCTGCACAGTCATTTTTCCTGCAATAACTCCATATTGTTGTGCTGTTACAGCTAATTCAGAAATCAAGGGGATATTTTGCTCGCGAAAAAGCTCAATATTCTTTTTTATGCTTCGCAAATAAGTAAAGTACTTATTCTTATCCAGTTCTTTTGTAAAAGGATTTTCAACCAACTTTCTGTTTAGCTTATCGGCATATAATTGTATATGCGGTTGAATCTCCATCATAAAAAAAGTAAAAGCTTTTTCGAGCTCCTTATTTTCTGTATCACAGGTCATGCGTATTTGCCTCCAGTTTGCGTCTTCACTAACAACGGCTTCCAACTCGCTGGCATCTTTCATCCATTTTTCTAAGTCATCCCTTGATCTGATCTCCCTTTCTAAAAGGTCTTTAAAATAAGGCTCCAGGTTCTTCCATTCTGTAATTATAAGCTCTCTTGATAAAAATTGTCTTTCAGGGATGCTGATATTTGCTGTGTAATTCATAAAATCATTTTTAAAAAATAAGCCGCCTTTTCATTCTAGGCAGCTTGCTTAATTAAATACAAAATTTTTATTTTCCTTTTTTCTTTGCTGCTTTTTTTGCGGGCTTTTTTGCTTTAGATGAAGCCGGCTTGTCTTCAGTTTCCTTTTCTTTTTCCTCTTTTTTCTTTTTTGCAGCTTTTTTTACTGGTTCAGGTTTAGAGGATTTCTTTGTTTTTTTACTTTCAATTTCTTCCGCAGGTTCCTCTGCTGCAGGTTCCATTTCTGCCTCGGGCTCTGGTTCGGAAAGTTTTATTTCAATATTATTTTTTTGAAGAGCTTCATACCATTTTATCATCTTTTTCAGGTCGCTGTTATATACCCTTTCAAAATCAATGTCAGGGTAAGTTTTTTCAAAATATTTTTTGATTGCTCCATTATCCTTTGTATCCGGCAATGAACCACCTGCCTTTTCCATGGCATTAAATACCTCAACAAGATTTACATTTTCACGAATCGTGTACACCTCAATGCTTTCAAGGTGTGAAAAATTATGTATTCGGCTTGATGCAAATCTTGTGCTTTTATCATCCAATGAGCGAACAATAGCGCCATCTGATTTAGTATTGATCAACTCGAATAAACCAGGCAATCCTGTTACAGAAACTATTTTACTATATTCCATTCTTTTCTTTTTTAAAGAGGTGCAAGATAACCCGAATTTAGAAAATCAAACTGAAGAGGTCTTATAAATGAAATACTATATAATATGAATATTCATCATTAAAAATCGTTTCTGGCAATATTTTTTGGGTTACGAAGGTTTGATACTATTTAAGCGTCAAATAACGGTAATACTTTACTATGCTACGGATTAAGTTATTGATTGCCACTTTGATAATTTTAGGTACAACAGTTAACGCACAAAGCCTGAAAGGAAAGCTACTCGATGCTATTGACAATAAACCTCTCCCAAAAGCTACCTTACGTCTTATAAGCTTAAAAGATTCTTTACAAAAATTCAATACCATTTCAGATAGCAGTGGAAAATTTCAGTTCAATAATTTATACGCCGATTCTTTTACACTAAGCATTAGTTTTATCGGTTACCAGGATTTTAAACAAATTGTTGCCGTAAAGGACAGTGCGGTCGATCTGGGAACCTTGTTCATCCCGAAATCAATTAAAGAACTTGGAGAAGTAACGGTTGTTTCAAAAGCACCACCCACTCAGCAAAAAGCAGACACCATTCAATATAACGCCAGTCAGTTCAAAGTAAACCCCGACGCTACAACCGAAGATCTTGTTAAAAAAATGCCTGGGATTACAGTAGAAAAAGATGGAACCGTAACAGCTCAAGGAGAACAAGTAAAAAAGGTTACCATTGATGGCCGTGAATTTTTTGGAGACGATGCAACGGTGGCTCTCCGAAATCTTCCTGCAGAAATAGTTGACAAGATACAGGTATTTGATCGCTTAAGCGATCAGGCACAATTTACTGGCTTTGACGATGGTAACTCACAAAGAGCAATCAATATTGTAACTAAGTCTGGAATAAAAAATGGTCAGTTTGGTCGAGTGTACGCCGGATATGGAACTGATGAAAGATACTCTGCCGGTGGTAATGTGAGCTTTTTTAAAAACAACCGCAGATTATCTGTAGTTGGGAATTTCAATAATATCAATCTACAAAATTTTGCTACCCAGGATTTGCTTGGTGTTACAAGCAGCGGGGGCAATCGAGGTTTTGGCGGAGGGAATTTCGGTGGGGGAGGGGGCAACCGCGGTGGCGGTGGAGGTAACCGCGGCGGAGGAGGCAACTTTGGAGGTGGTGGATTTGGAGGATTTGGTGGCGGCGAAAATTTTACGGTAGGTCAGCAAAGCGGTATTAACAAAACCAATGCGATTGGATTCAATTACTCTGATAAATGGGGAAAAAAGATAGACGTGCAGGGAAGTTACTTTTTCAACAATAGCAACAATTCAAATGATAATTCTTCTCAAACACAAACCATCGGTACTGAACGCGTAGAAAATAGAAAGAGCCTGTCAAACAGCAATAATTACAATCAAAGGATAAATCTGCGATTGGAATACCGGATTGATTCCTTTAATTCAATTATTATTAATCCAAGCCTGAACTTTCAAAGAAATAAATCACAATCAGAGTCTTTTGCCAATACTCTTAATGGAGTTGATTCAGTGAATTCACAATTTGGCAACAGTAGTGTACTAAGAACCGGTTACAATCTTAGAAATAATGTTTTATATCGTCACTCATTTGCCAGTAACCGAAGAAGAACATTCTCTGTTGGTTTTAATCAGGCCTTTAATAAAAACAATGGTCAATCTTATATCTACTCCTTTAATCGGAGTTTTCGTAATGGCTCCACTTTTGACTCGTTGCAAAATCAATTTATTGACAATCCTACAAACGGTTATACTCTATCTGGCAATATTTCTTACACAGAACCTCTTGGTCAGAAAAGTCAGTTACAAATCAGCTATCAGCCTTCTTATTCAAAGAATGAAGCTGATCAACAAACTTTTGATTTCAATGAAATCGGCGGGAAATACTCAGATTTTGTTCCGAAAAATTCTAATAAGTTTGAGAATACAACCATTACTCAAAATGGGGGAATCACTTACAGATTGGGCACCAGCCGGGACAACCAATTTTTTGTCGGTGTAAGTTTTCAGCATTCAAGATTGCAAAGCGACAGGGTTTATCCGAGCATCACCAACATAGATCAGTCATTTACAGACTTGTTGCCTAACCTGATGTGGCGAAAGAAAATTAGTTTACATAGCAGCATTAATCTTTTTTACAGGGCCAATACAAATTTTCCAAGTGTAACACAATTACAAGATGTAGTTAACAGCAGCAACCTATTAAGCCTGAGCATGGGTAATCCCGATTTAAAACAGTCCTACAATCATTTTTTATCTGCCCGATATACTTTTACGAACACACAAAAGGGGCAAAGTTTTTTTGCAAACATTTTTTTACAGGCGCAGCAGAATTACATTTCCAATGCCACTTACATTGCTTCAGCTGATTCAATTATTGAACAAGACAATAAACTCTATGCGGGATCTCAATTAACAAAACCTGTTAACCTGGACGGATATAAAAGCCTTCGTTCGTTTTTTATTTTTAGCCAGCCTGTAAAATTTATCAAATCGAATATTAACCTAAGTACTGGTTTCACTTATACAACTTTACCAGCATTGCGTAATGACATAAAAAGCATGACAGATAATTATACTTATAGCGCAGGAATTGTTATTGCGAGTAATATCAGCGAGTACATTGATTTTAACTTATCATATAACGCGAACTTCAACAATGCGAAGAATTCCATTCAACAGCAGGATGATAGGTATATAAACCAGGTTGTAGGAATTCAGGCTAATCTTTTATCTAAAAGCGGCTGGTTTTTGCAAAATGATGTAAACAATCAAACTTATAGCGGTTTATCAGCGGGATACAATCAAAGCTATTGGTTATGGAATGCAGCCATCGGAAAAAAATTCCTGAAGAATAAGGTCGGAGAATTGAAACTTTCCGCTTTTGATCTATTAAAACAAAATCAAAGTATTACTCGCACAGTAGATCCCATTTATATTGTAGATTCTCAAAGCAAAGTATTGCAACAATACTTTATGCTTACGTTTACTTATAGCCTAAAAAACTTTGGTAAACCACCGGCCAGGAGCTTTCAAAGAAGAGACGGGGATCGAATGCCCGGTTTTTAATTATACCAGTTAAAACTCTTTAATCATTGGGAGAATAAAACCGAAGAAAAAATTACGTAATATCGTCCCCAGCAAAAACTCAGCATTTGGATGAAAGGATCCTGGTAGAGCAATTAAAGCAGGGCGATGAGACCGCTTTTAAACAAATTGTTGAGACCTGGCAAAATATGGTCTATAACACAGCTCTTGGTATTTTACAAAATGCAGAAGATGCTGAGGATGTAGCACAGGAGGTTTTTGTACAGGTTTATGAATCTATCGCAACATTCAAGGCAGAGGCAAAGTTTTCAACCTGGCTCTACCGGATAACCGTAAGCAAGGCATTGGACCATGTAAGAAGGAAAAAAAGAAAAAAAAGATTTGCGTATGTACAAAGCCTATTTGGCGCAGATAATCAAACGATCATTGAAAAGCCAGATTTTAATCACCCTGGAGTTACATTGGACAATAAAGAAAGGGCGGCCGTTTTATTTAAAGCCATTAACCAATTACCAGAAAATCAAAAAATAGCTTTTACTCTTCATAAATTAGAGGGGTTAAGCTACCAGGAGATCAGTGAGGTAATGAAAAGCTCCGTATCTTCTGTAGAATCATTGATGTACAGGGCCAAGGATAACCTTAAAAAATGGCTTACCAACCATTATAAAAACAATAATTAAGTGCAAGTTTTATGACTTGCTAACGTCTAAATCATAAGCAATGAGAGGTAAACAGCAAATACAACAAGAAGTTGATAAAATACTGGATAGCCTTGAAGGAATTCAAAGGGCTACTGCGAATCCTTACTTGTTTACTCGCATAAAAGCAAGCTTGCAAAAAGAAGAAAAAAGCTACTGGACCAAGGCCTTTATTTTTATCAGCAAACCGGCTGTTGCCGCTACAGCTGTTGTTATAGCCATATTTATCAATGCCGCTGTATTTTTTGAATCCGGTACAAAAACTAACCAAACCAGCCAAGAAAGCGAACAGCTTTTTGCCAGTGAGTATAACCTATCATCCGATAGTATTTACGATGCAACGATTGACCAGCAATGAAACGGTTAACACAAAATAAATTTTTGGTTCTGCTAGTGGCAATATTATTGGTTGCCAATTTAGCCCTGATGCTTTACTTCTTTGTATTCAACAAACCGAAGGATGAGGGCAGAAGATTATCACCACCAGAATTTATGCAAAAAAAATTAGGTTTTAATGAACAGCAAGCGGCTAAATTTCAGCAATTGAGAGATCAGCATAAAGAAGCAATAAAACCAGTCATGGAGGAAATGAAAAAGCTCAAGGATAGCCTTTACAATCTTTTAAAAGAACCTGGATCAAACGACTCAACTGCTATTACTCTAACAAATAAGATCGGAGAAAAACAAAAAGAATGGGAACTGATGATCTATCACCATTTTCAAAAAGTGAGGGCGATATGTGATAGTAGCCAGCTTCCGAAATTTGACTCATTGGTACATCGGATAATCAAAGGGCCTTGGATGGGAAAGAAACGCCCCGCTGAGAAAACAAAATAATCATACGAATCAAAAATTCTTTCATCAACTTAAAAACACAATTATTATGAAAATTAAGATCACATGGATGATCGCTTTCTTTTTTCTAGGAGGAATAGCCGCACAGGCACAAGGCTTTCAGCGCCGTACTGTAGAAGAAAGAGTGCAGATTGTACAACAGAAATTAGACAGTGCGTTCAAGCTTGACAAAACAAAGCTTGCCGAAGCAGATTCAGTGTTTGCAAACTATTATAGGGCCACAGATAAATTAAGAGATGATATGATGGCTGGTGGTGGCCAACCTGATTTTCAGGCCATGCGTGAAAAAATGCAGCCTTTAATGGAGGATAGAGATAAGAAATTGCAAGGCGTATTAACAGCAGACCAATATAAAATATGGAAAGAAACAATAGAACCTTCACTAAGGCCACGCAGGCAAGGTGGTGGCGGCAATAGATAACAGAAGCAATATAATAGCGATAAAAACCTCCTGAAAACCAAGAGGTTTTTTTTGTGAAGCTCAAGAAAAGAAAGAGGATATATTTAATTCAAAACCTTTTGTATGTCATTTAAAAATGCAATTAGCTGGTTTGAAATTCCCACTATTGACCTTGACAGAGCACAAAAATTTTATGAAACCATTTTCGGAATCAATTTAATTCCCTTAGATCTTCAAAATATAAAAATGAGAATGTTCCCTATTGAAAATCAAATGTCAGGTATTGGGGGAGCGCTTTGCTATAACAAAGATTTTTATAAACCTTCTTCTACTGACGGCCCATTGGTCTATTTAAATGGAAATCCCGATGTACAAAATATCCTTGATAAAATAGAGACAGCCGGAGGAAAAATTTTGGTCCCTAAAACACAGATTTCTCCCGAGTATGGGCACATGGCTGTTTTTATCGATACAGAGGGCAATCGGATCGCCTTACACAGCATTCCTCAGAAATAAGATGATTTAGTGTGGAATTAAACGTTGAGTGTAAATCCTTTTTCTGGAAATAATTTCTGCAGAGCCTTTCCAACTTAATGTGCCTCGAGCCAATTTTCCCCCGCGCCAACCTCAGCAATTACCGGAACATCGTGAGGTAATAACATTGCAGCTTGCATGCATTCTATAATTACAGGCTTGATCGTTTCCTCTTCTTCTCTTAAGGCATCAAAAACTAACTCATCATGTACCTGCGAAATCATTTTCGATTTAAATTTCCTTCGTATAAACTCTTCGTGCAGCTTGATCATTGCCAATTTGATCATATCTGCAGCTGTACCCTGTATTGGAGAATTAATGGCATTTCTTTCAGCAAAGCCACGAACGGTAAAGTTTGCAGAATTGATATCTCGCAGCCATCTTTTTCTTCCCATCAAAGTTTGCACATATCCATGCTCCCGGGCAAAGTTGATGGTGTCATCCATGTATTTGGTAATGCCATGAAATTCTTTTTTATAATTATCAATGATCGCCTTTGCCTCTGTTCTTGAAATGCCA
Organism: Chitinophagaceae bacterium; assembly: GCA_036005185.1. Classification (GTDB taxonomy): domain Bacteria; phylum Bacteroidota; class Bacteroidia; order Chitinophagales; family Chitinophagaceae; genus VBAU01. Next base: position 11,301 of record DASYQS010000015.1, read on the forward strand.
AGATTATCGGCCAGGCCAAAGGCTCCCTGCCCATAAATAATTCCAAAATTTACACTCTTGGCTTTATAACGCATTTCCTTTGTCACTTCTTTTTCGTCGATGTTATACACCTTGGCTGCTGTAGCAGTATGTATATCCGTATTCTTTCTAAATGCCTCGCACATATTAGGATCGCCACTGATTGCTGCCACAATTCGCAATTCAATTTGTGAGTAATCGGCACTTAATAAAACATGATCACTGTCTCGTGGAATAAACGCTTTTCGTATTTCCTTTCCCCTGTCAGTTCTAATTGGAATATTTTGAAGATTGGGATTATTACTCGCTAATCTTCCCGTTACAGCTACTGCCTGACCATATGTCGTATGCACACGGCCTGTTTTTCGATTGATCAGTTGAGGCAATGAATCGACATAGGTGGATTTTAATTTAGTGTATTCCCGGTAGGCCAGAATATCCATGCATATCTGATTCTTGTGCGCCAGTTTCATCAACACATCTTCGCCAGTTGCATATTGTCCTGTTTTTGTTTTTTTGGCTTTAGGATCAAGATTAAGTTTTTCAAATAATACTTCACCTAATTGCCTGGGAGAAGATAAATTGAACCTGACACCAGCTTGTTCATATACAGCTTCTTCACTTTTCCTCGCTTCTCTTTCCAATTCTTTAGAATAATCATTTAAAAAGTTGACATCAATCTTTACTCCTTCGTATTCCATATCCATCAAAACTTTTACAAGCGGATTTTCTACTTCACCAAAGACTTTTTCTACTTCGTGTTTTTTAAGTAAGGGAATAAATGCTTTTTTTAACTGCAGCGTAATATCGGCGTCCTCTACAGCATATTCTTTAATTTTTTCCAACTCTACATCACGCATGCTTCCCTGCGTTTTTCCTTTTTTGCCGATCAACTCTTCGATATGCACGGGCTCATATCCCAAATATTTGGCACTCATCATGTCCATGCTTCGCTTTCCGTCCGGTTCAATTACATAATGGGCAAGCATTGTATCAAAAATTTTCCCTTTTAACTCAATGCCATACCATTTTAATATTAAAAGATCGTACTTCAAATTCTGACCAACCCAAATCTTGTTTTCATCATTGAAAAGCTCGGAAAAATGAGAAAGGATTTCCCTAGTTCTTGTTTGATCAGCAGGACATGGAACAAAGTATCCCTCACAAGCTTTTGCTGAAAAACTAAAACCAACCAATTCTGCATCATTTGCATCGATATTTGTTGTTTCAGTATCAAAACATATTTCTTCATAAGTTATTAATTCTCTCACAAGAGCTCTTATTGCTTCATCACCTTCTACAGCTTTGTAATCATGCGGGCAGTTATGAATGTTTTTATCTACTCGTGAGACTGCATCAGATATTTCTTCAATTACTTCTTCGATAACCGCTTCAGTTTTTTGACTTTTTGCTTTTTGTGTTTGCACTGCATTCCCAAACAGATCAGTCTGTACTCCTTGAGGTATTGCAGCACCTCCATTAAACTCATCTCCCAAAATTCTTTTACCAAGTGTTTTAAATTCGAGATCAGCAAAAACTTCCTTCAATCCATCTTTATTCCATTCTTTAAGTCTGAAATTTTCCTCATGAAATTCAACCGGCACATGTGTAATAATTGTAGCTAGTTTTTTTGACAATAGAGCTTTTTCTTTTCCTGCTTTTATTTTTTCACCTAAAGCCCCTTTTATTTTGTCAGCATTGTCTAAAACATTTTCAAGCGTACCATATTCAGTCAATAATTTGCATGCGGTTTTTTGTCCCACACCTGGAATGCCGGGTATATTATCTACCGCATCTCCCATCAATCCTAAAATATCAATCACCTGATCCACCGATTGAATACACCATTTTTCACAAACCTCTTTGGGTCCCATTATTTCTACTTCCCCTCCTTGATAACCGGGTTTGTAGATTTTTATGTTCTCTGAAACCAATTGGCCATAATCCTTGTCAGGAGTCACCATGAATACTTCAAATCCTGCTTTCTCTGCTTGCTTGCAAAGAGTGCCTATTACATCATCTGCTTCATATCCATCAACTTCAAGGATTGGAATGTTAAAGCCTTGGATAATTTTTTTTATATCAGGCAAAGCAGAAAGAATATCTTCTGGTGCATCCTGCCTATTTGCTTTGTATTCTTCAAAATCTGTATGTCTCTCTGTAGGCGCAGCTGTATCAAAACAAACTGCCATGTGAGAGGGCTTTTGATTATTGATAAGATCGGTTAACGTATTTGTAAAGCCAAATTGGGCGTTTGTATTTTTACCCTTGGAAGTAAGTCTGGGATTACGAATAAGTGCATAATAAGCACGAAATACCAATGCCATTGCATCAAGAAGGAAAACTTTTTTCACCATTCAGCGAAGATAAGCCCATCCTAAAGTCTCGCCAAAGCGATGAAGAATTTAATACTTTAAACAAAAAAGCCAACCCCGGACGATGCCGGGGCGGTTTTATTGTTAACGGTTAAAATAAAAGACTTTAATTAATCGATAATTTTAATGTAGCGCTTTGCTCAGCTTTCTCAGCCTCTGTCGTGGTTGTTTTTGCATTAAGATATTTCTCAGCATCCTGAACAGGAACTGTTCCACTAATTGTAGCAGCAGCATTTGTCTGCACCGGTACTGGTTCAGTAATTGCTTTGTCTTTGTGAATAAAGTTCAGGTAAAGTGCGAAAAACAAGAGATTGAACGCAAAGAAATTCACGATCTTACGGATTCTACGTTTCATACTATTGGATTTTTAGTTTTTACAAATATTGGATGAATGACTTTCGTTGTCTAAATTAAAAATGGGCTTAGATATAAGCAAGGGCTTTACATTAAATCATATGAAATTCAGGGTAAACCCTCAATGAAAACTCGTAGAATTACGAATCGTTTCCTTATTTGATTATCATTATTGAAAAAGCCTTTCTTTATTGTCATATGATCAAGCCAGCCTTTATTTTTTCATTTCTTCCAATTTTTTTTGAAGGCTAAACATTTCATCTCGCAGCCTCGCAGCCTCCATAAAATCAAGATCACGAGCCGCTTTTTCCATTTCCTTTTTAATTCTGCTGACAGCCTTTTCCATCTGAGGAATGGTTTTATATTCAGCTTGTTCTTCAGCGGCGGCGGTTATTATATCTTCATCGGCTGCAATAGCATAAGGGTTTTTAGGATCAAACCCTTTTATATCAAGCACTGAGGTTTGAGCAAAAACATGTTCTCTTGATTTTTTTACCGTGCGAGGAGTTATTTCATATTCAATATTGTAGGCAATTTGTTTTTGACGACGGCGATCGGTTTCATCAATCGTCTTTTGCATGCTCTCTGTCATAGTATCAGCATAAAAAATTACAAGTCCATCAACATTTCTTGCTGCACGACCTGCGGTTTGTGTCAACGATTTTTCATTACGCAAAAAACCTTCTTTGTCTGCATCCAAAATAGCAACAAGGGAAACTTCAGGAAGATCCAATCCTTCACGTAATAAATTCACACCTACCAGAACATCAATTTCCCCCAATCTCAGTTGTCGAAGAATTTCAATCCTTTCCAACGTGTCAACTTCACTATGTATGTATTTTGATTTGATATTAATTCGATGAAGATATTTATCCATTTCCTCAGCCATTCGTTTTGTCAAAGTAGTGACTAAAACCCGATCGCCCTTTGTAACGCGCTTATCAATTTCATCAAGCAAATCATCGATCTGGTTCACACTTGGTCTAACTTCTATCGGCGGTTCAAGTAATCCGGTGGGTCTAACCACTTGTTCTACCACAACGCCACCGGTTTTTTCGAGTTCAAAATCATCCGGTGTAGCAGAAACAAAAATTACTTGGTTTAACATGCTCTCAAACTCATGAAAGTTTAGTGGCCGATTATCCAATGCTGATGGCAATCGAAAACCATAATCAACCAAAATCAATTTTCTGCTTCTATCGCCTCCATACATGCCGCTCACTTGTGGAACCGTCTGATGACTTTCATCTATTACACATAAAAAATCTTTTGAAAAATAATCAAGAAGACAAAAAGGCCTTGTACCGGGGTAACGGCGGTCAAAAAATCTTGAATAATTTTCAATACCATTACAATAGCCTAGTTCACGAATCATTTCAAGGTCAAATTCCACTCTTTCTTTTAGTCGTTGCGCTTCGATAAGTTTACCTATAGATTTAAAATATTCGACTTGCGAATGCATTTCATCCTGTATCTCGTAAATGACCTGTTGCAGCATGTCCTTTGGGGCCAAATATAAATTCGCGGGAAAAATGGCTGCATTTTCCATGACACCGATTCGCTTCCCAGTAACCACATCGAAACTTTCGATCTCTTCAATTTCATCTCCAAAGAAAATGATCCTGTAACCATAATCCACATAAGGAAGATTAATCTCAATTGTATCTCCCTTTACTCTGAAAGTGCCTCGTTTAAATTCAAGGGTTGTTCTATTATAAAGAGAGTTTACCAATGAATGAAGAAATCCTTGCCGTGAAATAATTTGACGCTTGTTGATCCTGATAATTCCATTTTCAAAATCTGCAGGATTGCCGATACCATAAATACAGCTTACAGAAGCTACAATAATTATATCTCTTCTGCCGGTAAGCAACTGTGCCGTTGCCTGCAGTCTTAGTTTATCAAGCTCTTCATTGATTGAAAGATCTTTTTCAATATACACATCACTAACCGGCATATATGCTTCCGGTTGGTAATAATCGTAATAAGAAACAAAATAGCCTACTGCATTTTCAGGGAAAAACTGCTTGAATTCTCCATAGAGTTGAGCAACTAATGTTTTATTATGCGTGAGAACAAGAGTAGGTCTTTGAACATTCTGTATAACATTAGCAATCGTAAAAGTTTTGCCACTACCTGTTACACCTAACAACACCTGGTATTTCTCGTCATTTAAAATCCCTTCCGATAGTTGACGGATAGCTTCTGGCTGATCTCCAGCCGGCGAATAGGGTGCATGAAGTTTAAATGGCATAAAAAATTTTAGCGAACATGCAATTTACTAAATGTAGATAAGAGGACAATTATTCGAGCAACTTCACCCATACATAGTCGTCGAGTATCATATCATTTTTGACGGCAGCTTTTTTGCGAATACACTCCAAATAAAAACCATTTTTTTCCAAAACTTTCATAGAAGATTTATTGTATTCAAAGACCTCGGCGTAAACTCTTACAATCTCAAAGTTTTTTTGAATATAATCCACTATCTGCTTTACGGCTTCTGTGGCAACGCCTTTACCCCAATATTCTTCGGCAATAAAATATCCGATCTCTGCATTTTTTCGATAAACGTCTTCTTTTAAAGTGAATCCAATACTACCAGCCATTTCACCATCAGCTTCTATACAAAATGTGGTGACCGTTTGATATTTTTTTACCAAAGCAAGCCATTCCTTTGCATCTTTTTTGGTATAGGGATATGGCAGCCGGTCTCGTACATTATCCCAAATTTTTTTATTATTTGCGATTTTAGCGAGTGCAGTCGCATCTGATTTTTTCCATTCTCTTAAAACCACTTTCATAATCAAATTTTTCTTTTAGTGTATAAGGAATAGTCGGGGAGGATGGCTTCATATTCTTCGTGCATCAAAGGTGAAGTCAATAAAAAATCCGCCGTTGCCCTATCACAAGCTATTGGAATATTATAAGTAACGGCAACACGAAGCAAAGCCTTTACATCCGGGTCATGCGGCTGTGCTTCCATCGTATCCCAAAAAAAAATCAATACGTCAAGTTTTCCTTCAGCTATTTTTGCTCCTACCTGTTGGTCTCCGCCCAGTGGCCCGCTAAGGAATTTTGTAATAGACAAATCCAAAGCATTTTCAAGTAATGACCCTGTTGTCCCGGTGGCATATAGTCTGTGTCGCGATAAAACCGTTTTGTTATAAATCGACCATTCAACTAATTCAGCTTTTTTGTTGTCGTGCGCTACCAAAGCAATTCGTTTGCGAGCTTCAAGTTTGCGGGTATTCATAATATATTTTAATATTTAAAGCTAATACAAATTAAAAAGCCGTCACGGCAATCGGACGGCGTTATAATTACTAACCTATATTCAGTCTATTCAGGAAACTTGCATTTCTTTTATTTTCTCCCTGATCTTAGTTTCAATTTCATTTGCCAGTTCGGGGTTATCAACCAGCAATTGTTTTACTGCATCGCGGCCCTGACCAAGCTTGTCATTATTATAGCTGAACCAGCTACCGCTTTTTTGAATAATGTTCAGCTCAACTCCCATATCGATGATCTCACCTGTTTTCGAAATGCCTTCACCAAAAACAATATCAAATTCAGCGCTGCGAAAAGGAGGTGCTACTTTATTCTTCACCACTTTTACTTTTACTCGGTTACCAATCGCTTCTTCGCCATCTTTTATTTGCGCCATGCGGCGAATATCCAAACGAACAGATGAATAAAATTTCAATGCATTGCCGCCCGTTGTAGTTTCAGGATTGCCAAACATGACGCCAATCTTTTCACGCAATTGATTAATGAAAATGCAAATGGTGTTTGTTTTAGAAATAGTGGCAGTTAATTTTCGCAGAGCTTGGCTCATTAATCGGGCTTGCAAACCCATTTTACTATCGCCCATTTCACCTTCAAGCTCACTTTTAGGAACTAAGGCTGCCACAGAATCGATCACAACAACATCTAATGCACCGGAAAGGATCAGCCGGTCAGCAATTTCAAGGGCCTGCTCTCCATAATCGGGTTGAGAAATAAGAAGATTATCAACATCAACACCCAATTTTTGAGCATAAGCACTATCAAAGGCATGCTCGGCATCAATGATGGCACACATACCACCCTTTTTTTGGGCTTCAGCAATAACATGCGTAGCGATCGTTGTTTTTCCTGATGACTCAGGTCCATAGATCTCAACCACTCTTCCCCTAGGAAGGCCTCCAATTCCCAAAGCCACATCAAGTCCAATGGAACCCGTGGAAACAACCTCCTGTTGTACATCCGCTTTTTCATTCATCATCATTACTGTGCCCTTACCATAGTCTTTATCAATTTTATCAATGGTAAGTTTTAAGGCTTTCAGCTTTTCACTATTAATGTTTGTCATGTCGGTGGTTTTTTCTGTTTTTGCCATGAGTCAAAGTTAAGTTTTACATATAGCCAGTCTAAAAAATTAATTAACATTTCAAAACTAAGCATTTTAGTAAATTAAAACTAATTATATTGGTTTTTATTTTATGCCCAATTATGGGTATGACCAGGAAATTCACTGATAGTTATTCAAAATAAATAGCGATGTTTAGTTAGATTTGTTATCCAAACATTGAACATGAAAAAGATTCTGATCGCCTTTGTCTGTATTACGATCGGTATGGCGGGTATGGCACAAGAAATTCAACCGGCGCAGCCAGGAGTTGTATATGGAACCGTGATGGAAAAAGGACAGCCTTTAAAAGTTACTGAGCTTGAAAACAATCTTCAGGAAAATAAATTTTCAGGAAAAATAACCGGTAAGGTTGCAGAGGTTTGCCAGGCCGAAGGTTGTTGGATAAGACTCCAAAAAACAGATGGCTCCACCTTGTTGGTAAGATCTAAGAACCATGCTTTTGTTATGCCAAAAGATATCGTTGGAAAAACGGTCGTTGTTGATGGCGAAGCAACAGTAAAAGAGATTTCAGAAGCCATGCGCAAACATTATGCTGAGGATGCGGGCAAAAGCAAGGAAGAAATCGAAAAAATAAAGGGTGATACGAAAGAGATAATATTCATGGCTAAAGGAGTAAAAGTGATATAAGAAAATAACTTATTCTCAAACCTTTCCGAATCGGAAAGGTTTTTATTTTATAAAGGGCGTCAAAGTTTCGAAATGCTCTGCTGAATCGTTATCCAGCCCATCCAGCTCATCAATGCTACCACAAGCCAGCCTGCAAGCTGCATCCATATGGGGTGCTTATAATCACCCATTAATTTTTGTTTCGTAGCGGAAATCAATATCACTGCTAGGGCTATCGGTAATATTAAACCATTTAATGCTCCCACAATGACAAGAATGCTTGAAGGCGTTTCTTTCAAAAAAAGAAAGATTAGTGTAGTAGCTATAATGAATAATGAAATGACCACCCTACTGTTCTTTTCTATCCATGGATAAGTTTTCCAAAATGAAACTGAAGTATAAGAAGCCCCAATGACTGATGTAATCGCAGCCGACCACATTACCACTCCAAAAAATTTATACCCGATTTCCCCCGCTGCCACTTCAAAAACTGACGAAGCAGGGTTTTTTGAGCTCAATACCGCTCCATGAAAAACCACTCCTAATGCAGCCAAGAATAAAATGTACCTCATAATAGAGGTGATCAGAATACCGGTTACCGAGCTTCTTGTAACCTGAGGTATGGAATCACGACCTTTTACATTGGCATCAAGCAAACGGTGTGCTCCCGCAAAGCTTATGTATCCCCCAACAGTTCCGCCCACTAAAGCCACGATCATTTTTACATCAATCTTTTCGGGCCAAAAAGTATGATAAACCGCTTGTTTTAGCGGTGGCCGTGAAGCAAACACCACATAGAAAGTTGCACCAATCATTGCTATTCCCAACACTTTCACAAAAAGATCAATCGCTTTGCCTGCTTCTTTATACCAAAAAATTCCAAGAGCAATCAAACAGCTTATTAAGGCTCCCCATTTTACATCTATCCCCGTCAAGACCTCGAAGCCCAGACCACAACCGGCGATATTCCCGATATTGAATGCCAATCCGCCAAAGGTTACAAGAAGAGACAGGCAAGTTCCCAGTCCTGGGAAAAACTTGTTGGCCAAATCCTGAGCTCTGTATCCACTAACAGAAATAATGCGCCAGGTATTCAATTGCGCTCCAATATCCAGTACGATAGAAACCAGTATCACAAACCCAAAACTGGTGAATAGCTGCTGTGTAAAAAGACTTGTATTATTTAAAAACCCGGGGCCAATTGCTGACGTAGCCATTAAGAAAGCAGCACCCAATATGGCACCTCCATCCCCTAAAGGAGCTTTTTTTAGCAGTTTCAAATTCGCAGTTTTTTATTTCTGGTTATCATCAAAGACGAACTCTATTCAAGTTTTTTGGCGATGCATGATATTTACGGGAATTCTTCCCTAAGCTCTATTCAATAAGACTTTTTATTTTAATGCCTTCAGTTTTTAATTTCCCTTTTATTGCTTTTGCAAATTGCACAGCATGCTTGCCATCACCATGAATACAAATGGTATCTGCCACAATAGAAATCATTTTACCATTTGCTGTTGTTACCGTTTTTTGTGTTATCATCTGCAGAGCTTGTTGCACTGCTTGTTTCTCGTCCTCAATTAAAGCATTGGGTTGCGATCTTGGAGTAAGGCTGCCATCGTTCTGGTATGTACGATCAGCAAATACTTCACTAGCTGCCCGCATTCCAATTGTTTGAGCTTCATGAATAAGATGACTTCCGCTTAATCCATAGACAATTAATTTTTCATTTACATCTTTTATAGCACGAGTGATCACATTTGCCAGATTCCGATCTCTTGCTGCCATATTGTATAAAGCTCCGTGGGGTTTTACATGATTTAACGTAACTCCCGCCGTCCTTGCAATTTCTTCCAGCAAGTACACCTGCTTAACAACAAGATCATATATCTCAATGCCGGGCAATTGTATTTCCGTTCTGCCAAAATTTTCTCTGTCCAAAAAAGAGGGATGTGCACCAATGGCGACTTTATTCTTAATGGCCAGCTCAACGGTTTTCTTCATGGTTTCATTGTCACCTGCATGATAACCACAGGCAATATTTGCTGAACTGATGAAAGGCATGATCGCTTCATCATCTCCAATCCCTTCTCCCATATCGCAATTAATATCAATTGTCATCATTGGTAGCATTCAAAGAATTCTTCTAATTTGAATTTACAAGCATTTTGTAGTTGCAGCAAATGCTGGTGTTGCTCAAACAGTAAATTTTCTGAGTGCCCCTGATCGGTAAGACGAAAATAAATTTTATCACCGGGCCGTTTTTGGGCAAGCAGAGGCAAGTGTACCGATACTATGTAAGCGATTCTTGGATAGCCCCCCGTTGTTTGATGATCTGCCATTAAAACAATTAGCTCTCCATTAGGTAATAATTGCACCGTTCCAAAACCTACTACTGACGAAACCAATTCACTATTTTCTTTTGCCTTCAACATTCCCTGTAAGCGATAGCCCATCCTGTCTGCAGAAGAACCGATAACAAAAGATTCCTTTAAAAACTTATTCTTTGATTCTTCCGTTAACCAATCCCATTCATTGCCAGGTATAATGGCGATACGATCTATCGGCACATTATTCCAAGAAATATCGGCTTTCCAAGGGAGAATGAAGAAATCGCGGTCCATCAAAAAATCTTTGTAATCATTTTTTTCCCTGAAAAAAATCACGTCGTCTTTTTGCAAGACCCTGCCATTAAAACCACCGCTTTCAGCCTTAATATTAGTACTATAACTATTCAACCATTTTTGAATGCTTAATTTTTCTCTTACTGCTAAATAACATCTGGCTCCATGCTTCCACTTCTGAAATTGCAATATGCTATTCTTAGCTATTATTATTGGCTGCCAAGAAGGTATATCTTCTCCATTTACAGTAGCTGAAAAATCCGCACCTCCTATTGCTATCATCGTTTCCCGTTCAAACAAAAATATTGAGGCTGGAAAATGGATCTCAATAATGGCTTCATCAATATTATTTCCAACAAGCATATTCACTGTTTGGGCAGCAAAGCGATCCATGGCACCCCCGGGATTGATTCCGAGGTGCTGATAACCATAACGGCCCAAATCCTGAATGGTATCAAGTACTCCAGTCTTGATAATTCTCAAACTCATCCTTTGAAATTGAATAAAACTCTACATGATCGCCAGCTTTAAGCAAACACGGTTCATTCTTATCCTTATCAAACATTTTTAATGGTGTTCGCCCTATGATCTGCCAGCCACCAGGAGAATTTACGGGATAAATACCGGTTTGTCTCCCAGCAATACCCACGCTGCCCGCTGCGATCGGCCGTGGTTGGGCCTTTCGAGGAACCGCAATCAAGTCCTGCACTTCTCCCATGTATGCAAATCCGGGTAAGAATCCCAACATGTAAACACGATATTGTTTTGAACTGTGCAAGCGAATAATCTCTTCAGATGAAATGTTTTTTTGTTCTGCTATCGATTTCAGGTCTGTCGCGAACTCATTTTCATAACAAACCGGGACGCGAACAAAATTTGAAGAGTTTTGAATATTGTCAAAATCATTACGCATAAGCTTGTTCAACTCGGTTCTTATCCATTCATGAATCACCTTTTGCGTCGAAATTTTTTTTCTGAGTAAAATAACATTAAAATAAATGGTAATAGAGCTGTAGGCAGGTATAGCCTCAATCATTCCTAGAAGTGGGTGTTGAGATAAGCGATTAAATAGTACAATCACTTTTTTATTTATCGATTCATCAATAACATTTCCAAAATCAATTGTTGCAGCAGAATCTCCGACAAAAAAAATTCTGTATGAAGAATTGCTTTCCATTTCTTCAATAAAGTTAATCATGGCTTCTGATTATCTTTACAATCCATGTCTCGGCTCAATTGGCACGATAGTATTAATTTGTTTTCCAAGCTTACGCCACAACGATTTTGGAATGCTTCGAAAGTGCTGACTAGCTATTATATCAGCAAATGGCTAAAAAAACCTATACAGTGGGGCTATCCTATTTCTATTTCATTTGAACCTACAACATCCTGTAATCTTCGTTGTCCTGAGTGCCCGAGTGGTCTGAGAGCATTTACTCGTCCAACGGGCATGTTGAAAAAGGATTTTTTTTCAGAAACTATTGACCAACTTTCAAAAGATCTTCTATACTTAGTCTTTTATTTTCAAGGCGAACCTTATTTGAATCCTGATTTCCTTGATATGGTAAAGTATGCTTCCTCAAAGAAAATTTATACTGCCACTTCAACCAATGCGCACTATTTAAATGATGAAAATGCAAAACGAACAATTGAAAGCGGGCTGGATAGATTGATCATTTCCATTGACGGTACAACCCAGGCAGTATATGAGCAATACCGGATTGGGGGCCGGTTAGATAAGGTAATTGAAGGAACAAAAAATATAGTGAGGTGGAAAAAACAATTAAAAAGTAAAACGCCATTTGTTATTTTTCAATTCCTAGTGGTAAAACCTAATGAGCACCAGATTGAAGAAGTAAAAAGCATGGCAAAAGAAATAGGCGTTGACGACGTTTGGTTTAAAACAGCCCAGGTGTATGACTATAAAAACGATCCTAACCAATTGATCCCTGCAATAGACAAATACAGCCGGTATAAAAAACTTTCAAATGGTTCTTATGAGTTTAAAGGCAACCTTGCTAACCATTGCTGGCGTTTATGGCATGACCCTGTGATTACCTGGGATGGGTTGGTAGCGCCCTGCTGCTTTGATAAGGATGCTCAACATAAATTAGGTGATCTAAAAACAAAGAGTTTTAAAGAAATCTGGAAGAATGGAGAGTACAAAGAGTTTCGTTCAAAGATTTTAAGGGGACGAAAAAATATTGATATCTGCGCCAATTGCAGTGAAGGAATAAAGATTTGGGAAAATTAATGTCTATTTGGTTTATAGACTTATATTTGATAATTGTTCAAAAGGTTCGGCGCAATGATTAGTAGCTAAATCAATCACAATGCCCCTACCTACATCCATTACTACAAGACTGGAATATCAGCACAAATCGCTAATTGAACTTATTGAAGGACTTTCTGACGAGCAGATTCGCAGACAAATCATTCCGGGAAAATGGTCCGTTTTCGAAAATATCGTTCATCTTGCCACCTACCAGCATGCATTCATACAGAGAATGAAAAGAATCCAACAAGAAGAAAACCCTCTTTTACCACGATATACTGCCGAATCAGATCCATTGTTTCATGATAATTGTACAAAATCAACTCGAGAAATAATGCAGGATCTGATAACCACAAGAAGGGAATTGATTGCAAAGATCCTTTCTTTAAAACAAGAGGATGTTCAGCGCGAAGGCACTCATCCTGTATTTGGAAAGATGAATGTAATAATGTGGTTGAACTTTTTTCTTTTACATGAAGCACATCATCTTTTTACTATTTTCAAACTAGTACCTGAGTTGAGAAGGGAGATTGGTAATTAAAGTGGAATAGTTAAGTCACTAGGCCCGGTTTAACCCTTTTCTTAAACGGCTACCAGCTTTTTATCTCACGGTAGATTGAAATATAAAATGAGCAAAAACCTTCCCAGAAATTCCGGATAGATTCGGACAATAACTTCATGGCACAAAGCACGGCAATTTCCATACTTATCACAATAACATAAAAGTGGAATTGTGAATTGTGAAAAACTTTAATTGCTTTATCATAGCGACCAAAACTTTTTTATATTTATCGTCCCAATAAATGCAAATGGGAATAGATAAAGACATTCACCAGAACAAATTCCGCAATGAGCGCCACAAGGCAATGGTCAACCTGCTATTTACTTATGGATGGACTATTGAACGCCTTAAGCAATATGTGTCTGAAGGAGGAATTACTCATCAGCAGTTCAATATTCTCCGAATTTTAAGGGGAAGCCATCCTACCCCCATTTCAACGTTGACGATAAGAGAAAGGATGATAGACAAAATGAGCGATACTAGCCGTATTGTTGACCGCCTTCTCTCCAAGGGGCTCGTTAAAAAAGTTATCTGTAAAAAAGATAGGCGTCTCGTAGATGTAACGATCACAGACAAAGGTTTAAAGCTCCTTGAAAAGCTGGATAGCAAAGAAAATGATATGGATGACATCCTAAGCAACCTTTCTGAAAAGGAGGCCGGTGCACTCAGCAAACTGCTCGATAAAATACGTAGCTAATAATTAACGTTTTTCTGCATTAAAGAAAGCACTTGTTTGTTTGTCTTTTTTTGAAGCTGATATATCTTTGTGCCCTATGAAAGCTGCCACCTTATTGTTCTCTTCCATTGTCATAAGTTTTTTTGTATTTGGCCAGCAGGCCCATCTTTCTATTGACAAGCCGGCGAATTATGAGTTTAGAGGAGTATGGATTGCTACAGTTGATAATATTGATTGGCCAACCAAAGGCATGGTAAACGTAGATAGTCAAAAAGCGGAATTTATCCGCCAGCTTGAT
>DASYQS010000016.1:0-35500 GCA_036005185.1 Chitinophagaceae bacterium
ATCAAAAAAAAATCCTAAGTTTTTGCCACTAAATTTAGATGATCACCCTACAACTTTAGAACAATTAAAGCTATCGGTTAAGAAAATAAATTTTGCTGAAAAAGGAAACGGAGGTTAAACGCTAACAATAGAGTTCGGCAAGGCCGAGCCTCACCTTTTATGTGTGACTTAGTGCATTTATAAAATCCCTCAAATCTCTTAGAAAAAGGTTCGAACATTGTAACTTCGAGCCGACTTGACCGGACAAAGCGAAGTGATAGTTGTTTGTCCGGATGAGAGCCAGAAAATTAAGTCAAATTATGCTTATTCAAGAAGTCACTGATTTTCAATAAATCTTTTACAAAAATGTTCGAAAGTTCACCGCTATAGGTCACTAAAAGGAAAGGAATGCGCGTAATGCTTACGCTTTCTTTTATATTTTATTTAATATGCTTCATTAGTATGGGCTTCAACCTGTAAATCAGGTTCAAATCCTCAACAAAATGGTTCGATATAAATCCAGTTCGGGGCACTCAGAAAAAAGACCTTGTAAATCAACAGTTACAAGGTCTTTTGTTTTCGATTCCAAATTCGAAAATCGGACTTTCTATCCTTTATATCTGTTGTATTGTTCCTCACTTACTTTTTCCATCCACTCGACAACTTTGCCGTTAAGATTTTCCTGTATGGCAATGTGTGTCATACCATTTGTTGCAGTAGCTCCGTGCCAATGCTTTTCGTTTGGCGCAAACCAAACTACGTCGCCGGGATGTACTTCTTCAATTGGGCCCCCTTCCCGCTGCACCCAACCGCAACCAGATGTAATAATTAATGTTTGCCCGAGCGGATGTGTGTGCCATGCGGTTCTTGCACCTGGCTCAAATGTTACGCTGGCTGCTGCACCACGTCTTGCATCATTGGCATCAAACAAAGGTTCTATTCGTACGGCTCCGGTGAACCAATCTTCTGGTCCTTTGCCGGAAGGCTTTGAACCTACTCTTGTTATTTCCATCGTTAATCGGTTTTAAATTTCCAATAAAGGAATTTCAATTTTAAAATTCCTGTCTTATCGGTCTGTATAAAATTTCATTGATGTCCACTTCTTCCGGTTGGCTGATAGCAAAAGCAGCAACACGGGCAAATGAATTAGCAGGAATTGCATAATTCTTATAGAATTGCTGGAAACCTTCTGCAACATCCGGTTCGCTGATTGTATTTGGCAGTTCTGTATCTACTGCTCCTGGTGAAATGATAGTTGTGCGAAGATTATACGGTTTTACTTCTTCTCTCAAACCTTCAGAAATTACTCTGACTGCATGTTTTGTAGCTGCATACACTGCACCACCTGCACGAACCTTGTGACCAGCTACAGAAGAAACATTAATGATGTGTCCTGATTTTTGTTCTTTCATGTAGGGTAACGCTGCTGCAATGCCATATAATACACCTTTAATGTTTACGTCAATCATCTGGTTCCACTCATCAATCTTGTATCGGTCTAACGGAGATTGCGGCATTAGTCCGGCATTGTTGATGATAACATCAATTCGACCATAGGTTTGAACGGCGGCATCTACCAATGCTTTTACCTGTTCAACCCTTGTAACATCTGTTGCTATAGCAAGTGCCTTGCCACCGTTTTTAGATAGCTCTTCTGCTAATGCCTGTATGCGGTCCACTCTTCTCGCACCCAATACAACAATAGCTCCATGCTCAGATAGATGCCTTGCCGCAGCTTCACCCAATCCGCTGCTTGCACCTGTAATCACTACTACTTTTCCTTCAATGTTATTGTTCATCGTTTTTGTTTTTTTATTTTGCTTACCTTATTTCAGGTTTTCGGTAAAGAATGTGGTTAGTTTATCAAATGGGATCAGCTGCACTCTGTCGTACATATCCACGTGCCCTGCACCGGGAACGATGTATAATTCTTTTGGTTCGGCTGCGCGTTTGTAAGCATCTTCACTAAACTCTCTTGAGTGAGCTTTATCGCCCGTGATGAAAAGCATAGGACGAGGGGAGATGGTTTCTATGTCGTCAAATGGATAAAAATTCATAAACTTTATATTACTGCTTAGTGTAGGATGCGTCGTAAGTTCCGGCGAACTTCTTTTAGGTGTGTATTCACCCCGTGGAGTGCGGTAGAAATCATAAAACTCACGCTGGATATGATCCGTATTTTCATCTAATTTATGTACAGTACCACTTATGTATTTGGTTTCACCACCAATAAACTCCACATAGCGTTGCTCTGCAGCTTCTGCTATGATTTTCTTTCGCTGCTCAAGGGTTAGCGAATGATGAAGTGCATTACGGTTGGCTGCACCCATATCGTACATACTAACGGTAGCGATAGCTTTCATTCGGGGATCAATCTTAGCGGCACTGATAACAAAGCTTCCGCTACCACAAACTCCGATTACACCTATTCTGTTTTTGTCCACAAATGGACGGGTACCAAGAAAGTCAACTGCCGCACTGAAATCTTCTGCATAAATATCCGGTGCAACAGCATTGCGAGGCTCGCCATTACTCTCGCCCCAAAAAGACAAGTCAATAGCCAGAGTTACGAAACCTTGGTCTGCCATATTTGAAGCATAAACGTCAGCACTTTGTTCTTTTACAGCACCCATAGGGTGTCCAACAATGATTGCTGCGTGTTTTTTATCTCGGTCTAAATTCTTGGGAATAAAAAGATGTCCCGCTACATCCATCTTGTATTGGTTTTTGAAAGAGACTTTATACAATGTAACGTTATCGCTTACCCTGAAGGTGGTATAGCCCTTTGGTGATATTAGTTCCATATCTACTGTTTTATTTGATTGTTCTTGATTTTTTGTTTCGGTGCAAGCCTGTCCCAAAATCATAAAGGATGCTGCTATAATGATTTTTAGCTGTTTCATTTTATAATTCGTTTTTCATTGATTTAATAATTTTTGCTGGTATTCCTCCTACAACGGTGTTTGCAGGCACATCTTTAGAAACCACAGCACCTGCCGCTACCACTGCATTTTCCCCAATCGTTACACCTGGCAATATGGTAGCTGCTGCACCTATCCATGCATTGCGTTTAATAAGTATCGGCTTACAAATAAGTGCTCTCCTGTCGGCGGGGTTTAAGGGATGATTTTCTGTGACGAGATTAACCCTTGGTCCAATTAGTACATGGTCTTCTATGGTAATTCCCCCCATGTCTAAAAAAGAACAGGCATGGTTGATAAAGACGTTTTTACCGATTTGAATGAACCGACCAAAATTGGTATAGAATGGAGCAAATACAGCTGTACTCTTGTCCAACACAGCACCGATGATTTCACTTAACCGTTCTTTTATCCGGTCAATATTTTTAGAGGTGTTGAGTTGTGCGGAAAGCTCAATGGTGCGGTTAACAACCTCTTGTACTTTATAATACTCGGGGTCATCAAGCCGTATTGGTTCACCGGCTTTCATTCTATCAAAAATGTCCCTGTCGTTCGGATTTGAGATACTTTGTTTCTTCAACTTGTCCATCGTCACTGAATTTGATAATATACCGCAAAGGTCTTTCAGTAATTGCCTTTGCTGCTAAAGATTATCAAACCAATGATTAAGAATTTCAAACTTCCACTGCCCGAAGAGCCTTGGGGTTTGTGCCGGTCATCCTTTTAAAGAAATTGTTAAAGTAGGTAGGGTATTCAAAACCAAGTGCATAGGCAATATCGGCAATGTTCCAATCGGTATGTTGCAACAGTGCTTTTGCTTCGCTGATAATTCTTTCAGCAATATGTGCAGTGGTAGGTTTGCCGGTAACTTCCTTTACAGAACGATTTAAATAGTTTACGTGAACAGAAAGACTTTTTGCAAAATCCTGTGCGGTTTTTAGTTGTAAAGGATGATCAGTGCTTTCAATAGGAAATTGTCTTTCCAAAAGGTCAAGAAAAACATTGGTAATTCGGGAAGCCGCATTTTTATTGTTGTTGTAATTTTCTAAAGGCTGCATTTTTAATGCTTCATGAATAATCAAGCCTATATAATTTCTTATCAGCTCATCTTTGAAGGTGTAAACTGTCTCTTGTTCTGCAATCATCTTCTGAAAGATAGTAGAGATAAACTCCCTTTGCTCCCTGTTTAATTCCAAGATTGGTGTACCGCCCAGCTTAAATAACGGGGATTGTTGAAGGCTTTTAGATCGGTCGCCAAACTTTAGAAAATCTTCAGTGAAAAGACAGGCGTAACCAGTATAAGTTGATGAAACGATTTTCCAGGAATAAGGGATACGGGGGTTACCAAAGAATAAAACCGGTCCATCAGTTTCAAAACTCCTGTCAGCATAATGAATGATGTTCTTGCCGGTATTCAAACAAATCTTATAAAAGTCTTTGCGATTGTAACTACGAACAACACTTTGTGTGCTATCTATTTCATAGACCTTAAACCCTTTTAGTTTTAATTCAGAATTGAAATCTGACACATTGGGAGCACTTTGTTTATTCATTTTATAAAATTAAGAAAATCAAACAGAGAATAGTTCTTTATCGCAAAAGTTAGACGAAAACAATACTTAACGAAACTCAAATATTTGATTTGATATACTGATCAAAGTGAAGCTAAACTAAAAGGCAATTTTCTTATTCGCTTACCTGTTAAATCATAAATCGCATTCGTTAATGCAGGAGCGAAAGCAGGTAGGCCCGGTTCTCCCACTCCACCTGCATCAGCATCATTCTCCATGATGTGCACTTCAATAGAAGGTGCATCCATAATTCGTGGCATATTGTATGAATAAAAATTTTTTTGCTCAACCAATCCATCTTTGAATGTTATTTCATGTATAGTAGCTGCACCCAAAGCCATCACAATAGATCCTTCAACCTGTGCTTTGATCGTATCCGGATTAACATACCAGCCACAATCCACCACAGCCCAGACCTTGTCAATTTTTATTTTTTTATCTGACCCTCTTGATACTTTTACCACATGTCCCACGGGAGTTCCAAAACACTCCGTGATTGCCACACCATAGCCTTGATTCTTCTTCCTTTTTTTCCAACCAGATACTTCTTCTATTTTATTAATTTGGCGATGCAATCGTTCTTCTTTTAAATATTGTCTTCTCAGATCAAGCGGGTCTTTGCCTGCAGCAATTGCTAATTCATCCATGAAACTTTCATATGCAAACCCATTGGTAGATGCATACACAGATCGCCACCACATAGTAGGTATCGGTGTTTCGAAAATAATTGGATAAACTGTCGTAACCAAAATCCATAAATACCACCAATCCAAGGTTTTTTAAAAGTAATTAGGGAACTCATAGTAACTAATTTGGGCTTAAAGCAGCAACATGGAATGAAAATTCTCTTTTCTCATCAGTGTCTTCCGAAGGGAGGTTGAATAAATATCTCCGTAAAGTAATAACTTAGTTGACGCAACTTGATCTGTTTACATCAAAGCTTGGAGAGAGACGTTGCTGGAAATTAATTTATTTGTATGCCAATTTATATGGATAGGCATGATGTTTCTGAAACGGTCACAGCCGAGCACGTAGCCCAGTTACACCAGGCAGACTTAAAAATACAGGACCAGTTTGGTTGCAGAGCATTAACTTATTGGTTTGATGAAAAAAGAAAAACTACGTTTTGTTTAATTGAAGCGCCTGATGCAAAGGCTATTCACAAAATGCACGCCAAGGCTCATGGTCAAGTTCCGCACAGAATAATAGAAGTAGACGCAAGCATCGTTGAATCATTTTTAGGCAGAATTGAAGATCCGGAAAAAGCAAAAAACACAAGATTAAATATTATTAATGACCCTGCCTTCAGAACAATAATGGTAATATCGCTAAAACGATTATCGCTGATACAAAATGATCCCGTTCAATATAAATCTTCAGTAGATAATTACCATAAAGCTGTTCTTGACATATTGAATGGTTATGAGGGAGCACCGGTTAAGCATACTGAAAATCATTTTCTTGTTTCTTTTAATTCTGTCTCAAATGCGGTCCATGCTGCATTTGCTGTTCAGTTATTATTTAAAGATCTGGGGAGTGAAATAATTAACGATAAAATCTCTTTAAAAATAGGTCTAAGCGCTGGTGTGCCGGTAACTGAAAAGAAACTAATTTTTGAAGACACTATAAGATTATCTGAACGGATGTGTAAAATCATTAAGGGAGAAATTATAATTTCATCAGAAGTTAAAGAATTGTATAATAGCGAGAATCGAAATGCTTTGTGTGAAAGAGAAGGCATATTTTTTCTTACGCAGGCAGATGAAAAATTTCTAGCCCTATTAATGGATTACACAGAATTTAACTGGAGCGATACAAATATAAAAGTGGCCGGTTTTAGCAAAGCTGTAGGGTGCAGTAAATCTCAATTGTATCGCAAAATGATCTTGCTCACCGGTAAATCTCCCAATAGTTGTATAAACGAATATAGATTGGATGAGGCTTTAGCCTTATTGAATAAAAACACCGGTAACATTTCAGAAATTGCGTTTGAGACAGGCTTTAGCAGCCCGTCCTATTTTTCTAAATGTTTTCAAAAAAGATATGGCCTTTCACCTTCTGATTATTTGGCTGCCAAATCCGGGTAACAATCTAAGTTTAAATATTTATCAGATTTGAATTAAAATTACAAGCATTTGAATTAAATGTTGGAGTCTTGAGTTTTATGAGCGTGTAGTTTTGATTAAATTTTATTTAATCATTTTTTAAATTAGGATATGGATACGGCTATTAAAACACTTGACGGCAAAGACATTGCAATTTCGGGAGAAATCATAGATGGATTAGGGTCACAACTCACAGGCCATTTATTGCGGGCATCCGACCCAGAATATGATGAGACCCGAAAGATCTGGAACGCTATGATTGATCGAAGACCTGCACTCATAGCAAAATGTATGGGGACCGCAGATGTAGTTGCCTGCGTCAAATTTGCCCGCAAGTATAATCTTTTAGTATCTGTTCGCGGAGGAGGACACAATGTTGCCGGTATGTCATTAGCAAATGATGCTATGCTGATCGATCTTTCACCAATGAAATGGATTCGGGTAAATCCCGAAACTCAAACAGCATTTGTTGCACCTGGAGCGACTCTTCGTCATGTAGATCATGAAACGCAGCTTTATGGTTTAGCCACATCAACGGGAATTAATTCAACCACTGGCATTGCGGGACTTACTTTGGGAGGTGGATTTGGCTGGCTCAGCAGAAGTTATGGACTCGCGGTCGATAATCTGGTCTCGGCGGAAGTCGTGAGCGCAGATGGAAAAGTAATCCAGGTCAATGAAAAGGAAAATGCTGATCTCTTCTGGGCCATACGTGGCGGATCAGGCAATTTTGGTATTGTAACTTCATTTCAATTCAAATTACATCCGGTGGGGCCTCAGGTTTTGGCAGGATTGATCGTTCATCCCTTCAAAGACGCGCAAAAAGTCTTTGAGTATTATAGAAATTATGTTTCATCGGCACCTGATAAGGCAACTTGCTGGCTGCTGATGAGGAAGGCTCCTCCTCTTCCATTTCTTCCGCAGGATGTTCATGGCAAAGAAGTTTTGGTGATCGCAGCTATGTATGCAGGAGATGTGAAGGAAGGTGAAAAAGTATTGGAGCCGCTTCGTCGATTTGGTAATCCGATAGCTGACGTTATAGGGCCTGTACCATTTGCTGCGTGGCAGCAGGCATTTGATCCCTTGCTTACACCCGGAGCTCGTAATTATTGGAAATCGCACAACTTCACTGAACTTTCAGATGGATTAATTGAGACACTGATAGAATATGCCGGCAACCTGCCATCTCCTTTAAGTGAAATATTTGTAGGTCAGCTTGGAGGTGAGATAAATCGGGTGGCTGCGGATGCTACCGCCTATCCTCACAGAAATGCAAATTTTGTAATGACTATTCATTCACGCTGGGAGGATAGCTCTATGGATGCCATATGTATTGATTGGGCAAGAAAATTATTTGATCAAACAGTTCCATATTCCTCGGGTGGCGTATATGTAAATTTCATCAGCGAGGGAGAAGATAGGGTTGAAGCAGCTTTTGGTGCAAACATTGAACAACTTGCAAATGTCAAACGCAAGTATGATCCGGATAACTTCTTCCGCGTCAATCAAAATATTAAACCGGTTTCACGAAAACCCGTCAGCGCATAATACGTTGACATGATCGTAACACCTTCAGCACGATAAAAGAGGCAAAGATTTTTTTTACGTGGTTGTTAGTATTGTAAGCTTTCTGTCCCAACGTAGCAGATAGTATTAAGCAATAGAATAATTAACTGATACGAGGATAAGTTGCATTACAATTAAAGCCTTGCTCTGTTTCATACTTTTTTATTTACATAGAGAACGACTTTTTATCATTGTCAAAATTATTTCGGCTAAAAAACCGGACTTGTACAAAATGGAACAGTTATGTTTGAATAAATAGATTAACTGGAAATTTTTGGATAAACGGGTAGAATGAGATAAGGCGGGATAAAAAATTTAAAGTCTCATGCTCTTATTAAGGCTTATTTATTAAAATACAATGGCCTGATTGAATAACCAGGCCATTGTTCAACAGACAAACATTTTTGATTCTAAGCCACCAGGTTCTCTAAAGCCCCAAAAGCGTGGTCTATCACAATTTTCCAGCTGCCATCGGCCTGTTGTCTCATTACTTCAATACCCTTGGCACTAACTTTTATTTCATTGCCATCAGTAATGTTCCATTCAGATCTTCCCACAGCAAGGTTTCCTGTTTGCAAACAATAAACTGTTTTAATTTCCATTTTTCCTTTAATGGATAAAATAGCTTTTATTGCTTCTTCAAATTTCTCCTCGCCTGATACTGGTTTTCCTGGCTCTGGTACAATAATGCCGTTAAAATCATACATATTCAGCACAGTAGCTACATTGCCTGTATTGAAAGCTGCTGCAAGTGTTGCATGAACATCTTCTGCTCTTTTTGGTAAGTTCATTTTGTTGAGTTTTTATTGTGATTAATTATTGATTATTTTCCTGTAAAAAATATCTTTCATTTATTTGAACTCCTATGAAAGAATGGGTGAAAAGCTTTTGTTTGCAATAATTGCCTGGGAAAGCTGACCTGCATTATCATAGATCTTATTAAATAAAAATGGTCCCATGCTCACCCGTTTTACGCCCAGTTTATTTAATATCTCAAAATGAGGAAGGCCCGGGATGCACATGACATTTAGGGGCAATTTTGTATTACTTACCGCTTCTGCAATATCATCTTCTGTACAGATACATGGCAAAAAAATTCCGTCGGCTCCGGTTGCCTCGTAAATCCTTAACCTGTTGCTTGTCTCCTGTTGTTTATTTTTAACATTCAGAATAAATGTGTCGCAACGAATATTGATAAAGAGGTTTAAACTTTTTGATACCAATTTGTTTTTAACATACTCAATTGTTTTTGCAAACGATTTTGCATCCTTTAAAACACGCCCTGATTTATGAATAGTTGAGTCCTCAATATTTATCCCGGCAACCCCTAGCTCAGCCAGGTTCAAGATGTTTGCAAAGATTTCTTCATCAGATGTTCCATATCCCATTTCCACATCTACTGATAGCGGAATTTGTATAGAAGATAGTATCCTGTTAATGACAAATAGATAATCATTGAAAGGCATTTCTTCTCCGTCTTCATAGCCGAGGCTATTTGCAACTGCAGCACTTGATGTGCCGATGGCAGGGAATTTTTTTTCTTGGAAGACTAAGGCACTTTTTGCATTCCACGCGTTTGGTAATACAAATAATTCGGCTGATTCATGTAAATCTTTAAACTTTTTAAATGTTGTAGACATGATTTTATTGTTTGTAATGAACAAATTTATTTTCTGGTGTCCCCACCTGTTAACAATCCTATGTGTGAAATGATAATCTACCGGTGCACGCGAATGATAGATTGAGGTTTCTTGATATCAGAAACAAAGTTATTCGGGCAGAAAAAACTGAAATTGTACAAACCGGAACAGCTTAATTATTGTTTGAGAACGCAAGTGTAATAGGGGAATTTTTAAACGAATAACCAGAAGGTGTAAAACCCGTAAAAGATTTGAATTCTCTTATAAAATGGGATTGGTCAAAATATCCGCAATCGTAAGCAATAGAAGTTAACGATGTATGTTTTTTAGTTACAAGCCGGAGGCTGTTCTGAAAACGATTTATTTTGCTATATAGTTTTGGGGTAAGACCTGTATATTGTAAAAATAATTTTTGCAGATAACGGGATGTTATGCCGTAACGGGATGCGACGTTTTCAATATTGTCAAAGAAATCAACTTGCTGTATTTCATTCATGATATCACTCACCACAGCTACCTTTTTAAGTCTCTTTTCAGAAAGCGAAAGCTTATGCAATAAAAATTCTTCAACGAGTTCGATCCTTTTATTCCATATTGTTGTTTCCAGTAATCTTGAATATAGTATACTCACTGCTTTGCCCGATATATCAGTGAAATCAATAACCTGATTATTAAACCGGTCAACGTTATCGTTTAAAAAATGGGCAGCGGCATGAGGAAAAAAACGAATACCTAGCATGGTATTCTTGCCTATGGATTTGATGGCCAAGGGTTGGATAATTTGCCCCCACAATTCAATGGACGGAGTAGTAACAAACCCATTATTGACTGCCGTTTGCCATTTACCTGTTCCCAGGTTAAATATAATTTCTATGCAGCCGCTTGGAAAAACAGTGTCTTCAAATGCCACATTCGTTTCTGATTCATAGATGTAATAGCATTTGACATGCTGCTTTAACCTATCGCCTGGCATGATCTCATTATATGTCATTGTCATTATAAAATTTAAAGCAAAGCAGCTTAAATGAGGCTAAAGATACAAAGGTACAGTTAACTAATATTTCCCTACCGCCCGCCCATGCTGTGCCCCCAGTTTATTTTTCGTTTCTTATTTTACGTTTCAGTATGTATTTGACAAGTAAAATTATTCTGTCAGGAAAATCTGAAATTGTATAAAACGGAACAAACACTTAAGCAAATGACTTTATTTTAACTCATACCACCAGATATTATCACTTACAAATTCATTTATGGATTTTAATATCAATGTGTGGGTTTCTACTGTTCCTATTGACCGAAGGCTTTCTAATACTTCATAAGAATCTGAAATATCCGTTGCAAACATTCTCAAACCTGCGATCTCATTCTCTTTATCAATAGAATAAATTTCATAACGGAGCAGATTGTTTGTATCATTTAGATCCAACCCCTGATCAGGATCACCAGCAACAGGATATTTGACTACAATTGCACCTGAGCTTAGTTTATTAATATCTTC
Organism: Chitinophagaceae bacterium; assembly: GCA_036005185.1. Taxonomy (GTDB): domain Bacteria; phylum Bacteroidota; class Bacteroidia; order Chitinophagales; family Chitinophagaceae; genus VBAU01. The sequence goes on from DASYQS010000016.1 coordinate 11,281, forward strand.
TGTCGTTTGAATCTTTTGCCACATAATAAATTGTTTAGTCAATGTTTTCAAATTTTATTCCTAATCGATTCAGGGGATTTATTCTTGTGATAGATAGTCAAATGCTTAAATAATTCCACAGAAAAGGGCACATCTCCTTTAAAACATCCTCACATAATTAAACGTGGTAATATTTGTATTAATTCCCAACACTGTAATTTATAAAATCAAATTTTTTCAATATTCGATAAATGAAATTACTTGCTTGGTTGTTTTATGATATAATAATGTTTTTGGGTTTAAGACTTAAAACTGGTTGATACCTTTTGACAAAAAATTGCTGAGTCTCTTTTTTGAGCATTGCGAAAAGTGAATTTGAAAATCAAACTTGTGGAAATACTTGTACAATGATTTTATGGATAAGGTTTAATGGCTAATGGTTTTTGATTAGGGGCCAGACAGCTTGCTAACTCGGGCTGTCTGGCTATTTTTTAAGTATTTTTATAAAAAAGCAGCCAGTTACTCATCTTAAGTTTTTAAACTTGGCTTCCTCTGCCTTCAATGGTGGGTTCAATCTGTTTACGCTTTTTCAATAAAAAGAAGCTTATAATTAAGAAGGCAAGCATCGGGAAATAAATTACAACAACGTACGTGAAGTATGATACGGTTGTTGTATGATCCGGCCTGGTCATCATCAGCGCCCCGTTACCGATATTACCGTCAGAGAAAATAAAATTGCGTGTAAAGTTCCAGCCTAAATGAAGGACGCAGGGTATATAAAGAGAAAAAGTTCTTGTATACACATAAGCATATAAAAGTCCTGCCGCCCCGGTAAAAATGAAAACTACGATCATCTGTTTTACATTCCCGATTATTTCAAATGAAAACCAGTGATAGATCCCAAAAGCCACAGCGGAAATAATAATAGCCCATATCACCCCAACTCTTTTTATAAGTATATATAAAATGACTCCGCGGAATATCAGCTCTTCATACAACACGGATTTAATATTCCACCAGACGCCTTCTGCTAAAAGTCTCCATGTAAAAAAAGGATTTAATATCCATCGCTCCCCAAAATACGTTCTCATAAAATAACCTGAAGCGGCGCAAATAACTGCGATCGTAAAAAATAAACCCGCATCCATTACTCTTTTTTTTGTTGGCCGGAATCCCAGCACGCCAAGATCTTTTTTTTCTAACAGCCATGCCAGCAGCCATGAAATAGCCAATTGCACAATGATTCCAATCATATAAAAATTTTAGGAGTAATCAGGATCTGAAGAAAGATCATGATTTTGTTCGCCAGATAACGACCATGATAATTGTAACAATCACCAGGGCCGAGGCGATAAAAGTCAATAACTCAAAAGCCGTTTCGGGAAACCGGGGCGATTGGGCAATAAAGGCCCAGCCGGCAAAAAATACAAATAAGGGTATGCCAATGGAAAGAATTATCTGTTGCCCCCTGCTGATGGAAAAACGAAACTTTTGAACCGGTTCTGCTTTTTGCAGGGACTCGAATGAAAGCCCCAACACTTCAGATAATGTCTTTAATGTATAGGTTCTGGGAAGTATTTCACCATTTTCTATCCGCTGAATGGAACGAATACTGATATTTGAAAGTTCTGACAATTCTTTTTGAGTATAACCCTTTGCTATCCTCCCTTCCTTTAGAAGCTCTGATATCATTTTTTTGCGATTTGATTTCATAGCAAAATTATCCTTGGCACCAAAGCTATGCTAATATTTGACCCGTCATTTAGGCGACATTCACACGACAAACCCTTTTAAAATACGCCTTTGAGAGACTTTTGAGCGTTGGATCGAAATAATAGGGGAAATTAAAAAACCAGGTTTCTTGTTTTACCCAGAGAATTTGTAACTGTACATGATTTTACCTTGTCTGGCAATGTAAAAAATCTGCCGCTTTGTGAAAGGAATGAAGCTCCGTAATAAAACTCCATTTTTTGTTTTTTGCCATTTTCAAAATTGATGATAGCATATACATCATTAGCAGCAACAGAAATTATTTTTAAAGATCGCTTCGTTTTATAAATCTGTACCGGGCCACGGTTTTGTGTCGCTATCAATAAATAGGTGCTGTCGCCTTTCTTTAATTTAGCTAAACCCTTTCCATTTCCATGAATATAAATACCGCTTTGTAAAATGCTCAAAGGCGAAAAGTTTCCTTTCCCATCACCTTTTAATACTAAACCGTTCAGTGCATCGTACCGGCCATTGCCCGGCTCAGTACCGTAATCATTTGTGCTTGCACAAACATCTAAATTGCCATCGCCATTAAAATCATCTGCAACCATGCCATTGATCACAGAGTATTGAGCAATATCCGGTAATGCCTCTATTGAGAAAGTTCCGTTCCCGTTGTTCCTGATAAATGAACTGCTTAAATCATTTGCTTTGAATTTCATAGCATCTTTTATTTCATCAGGCATAAAAAGCTTATCGAATGTTGCTCCGGCAAAGTCTTTATAAGCAAGAAATCTTTTTTTAATAAAAGGCATTTGATCAACTACATCATCGCGGGTATGTGTTGTAAATTCTTTTAAATTACCTCCTACCTTATCTTTTATATATTTTGTAGGGATACATTCCAAAACACCGTTATGGTCAAAATCCTTTGCGTAAACAGAAATGGGATAACGGTCAGTTGCTTTGTAAAATGAATTTTGTCCGAGGTTACCAACAACATAATCAATATCGCCATCATTATCAAAATCACCAGCAATAATACTATTCCACCAACCTAATTGATTGCTAATGCCTGTTGTTGCTGTTACATCTTTAAATTTACCATGGTCATTTTTGAGAAATTTTAAAGGCATCCATTCACCCGCTAATAGCAAATCCGGCCATCCATCATTGTCAAAGTCGGTCCATAATCCATCACAAGCTAAACCAATATTGATCAGCGAGGGGGCAGCATCAGAAGTAACATCGGTAAATTTTGGAATGCCATTTTTGGAATCGTTCCTGTAAATGTAGCTTGAAACAGCCTGTGGATAATTCCATGGTTTTACGCGGCCCGCAACAAAAAGATCAAGATCGCCATCCTTATCATAATCGCATGCCCGAACGCAAAACTTGCTTGCTGTATTAAAAGGAAGACATGTTGTGTCAGCAACAAAATTTCCTTTACCAGTATTTACATACAACACATCCAAGTATCCTTTATCATTAGGCTCGTAAGCATATCCGCCGGCTGAAATGTATAAATCCAGATCGCCATCACCATCTGCATCAAAAAGCAGAACACCTCTGTCGTCTGATCTTTTTTGCATGGTGTCTTTAGCACTCAACAAAGGGCTGGTAGAAAATTTTCCATCGGAATTTTGCATAAAGATCATTGGGCTATGCCCAGGTGCTGCAGCCGTAACAAAATCATCTAACCCATCTCCATTTATATCTCCAACAGCAATCCCAGGAGAGTATTCTGTAAATTTATGAGGCAGCAGTTTCTGTATATTGAAATCAATAAAATCTCTTTGCTGATGCACGTAATCAATTCCTTCCAAGCTTGTGATATTTGTAAACCAATTGTTTTGCGCAATGACAGAATTTGTTTGTTCATAGAGAGGGTGCGCATTTTTAATGTCGATATTTAATACCTTATTGATTTCTGGATTTATTATCACCTGTTTTAGATTGCCCGGCCATAAAATTTCTATTGAATCAACTTTGACATCGCCTAATCCAAAATGCATAATTGGCGAACCCGATGAGATATAGCCACGGTATGGATTGTTTGTAAAACTTTGAATAGCATTTTTCTGATGTATAATAACCCTGGTACCAATTCCATTGATATTCTTTGATGAACCCGTAAATTTTAATTGCAGGTACTTATTTTTTTCCTTGCCAGTAATTTCATTTTCATAGATCATTGCCGGATCACTGATATTGTTAACGACAATATCCAGATCACCATCGTTATCAAGATCAACATAAGCAGCGCCATTTGAAAAACTAGGTTCTTCCAATCCCCATTCATTTGTCTTATCAATAAACTTGAGATCACCGTTATTTTTATAGATATAGTTATGGATTTTAACTGCAGGAATTTCTTCAAGCATTTCTTTTTTGGTAACCAGGTTGGCAGCCATTCGCCTAAAGGCTATGAAATCATGATCGGTAACATCTTTGGGAAAACCTGTAGTGAACATAATATCCCTATTGCCATCATTATCAAAATCTGCTACCAATGGCGTCCAACTCCAATCTGTTTCTGCTATGCCGCAAAAAAATCCTATATCTGCAAAAACCGGATGTTTAATGCTATCCAACTCCCCCATTGAAGGCCCCTGATTTATTTGCAGCATATTTCTGACATACTGATATTGATATCCGAACAAATCACTGTTTTGATAGGTGAGATAACTATTCGGGCTCTGAAACATTTTTTTTCTATAATTATCTTCGGGCGACATGTCCACTTCCATTACATCATCGAGCCCATCATTATTTATATCAATTACATCGCTACCCATTGAGTTGGCGGCGGTATGTTTAAAATATTCGATCACCTTGTCTGTAAACGTTCCGTCATGATTGTTGATATATAAAACATTACTCGAGATATAATCGTTGAGCACCAAAATATCCAGCCATCCATCATTATTGAAGTCTGCAATATCTGCGGCGTGAGTATAGCCCTCAATTAATATTCCTGCCTGCCTTGAAACATCAGTATAAACAGGATGCTTTAATGAATCATTCCAATCATTGCGATATAATTTACCTGTGCTGGGATGTTCTCCATTTAAACTTCTTTTTCTAAACGCATTCGTGTACTCGTCTTTAATAATATGGTTTACTCCAATATATAAGTCCAAATCGCCATCATTGTCATAATCAAAAAAATAAGCCATGGTGCTTTGCGTTGTATCAGCAAGGCCATATTCTTTTGCCATATCTTGAAACACAGGAATACCATTTTTATCCAAGCCCTGATTTACATACAAAATATTGACCCGCTTCAAAGGATCTCTTTTGGCTGTTGCACAAACATACATATCCATTTTGCCATCGTTATTAATATCCACAACAGCAACACCCCTGCTCCAAACGCCTTTGCCATCTGTTTTCGATTGCGCAGTAATATCTTCAAATTTCATATTACCCTTGTTAAGGTATAATTTGTTGGAGACCATGTTGCCGGTGAAATATAGATCTTGCAAGCCATCGTTATTAAAATCCCCCACCCCTACTCCGCCGCCATTATATATGTTGGCAAAATCAAAAATATTTATAGAGTCATTTTCTGAAATAATATTCGTGAAGTTGATATTTGTTTGGTCAGCCTCTAATTTTATAAACTTTCCTTTATTGTTTGTACAGCCAACAAAAAAAATAACACCTGCGAAAAAAAAGATATTAAGCAAACCTATTTTTTCCTTTATCATAGCTCTATTATCATTCATAATCAGAACAACATTAAAAATACCAATTGACAATTAATAGGCAATAAGATCAGAAAATTATGTTGATCCCAGGTGAGTAACTGCAGAATTTAAAAGGTAGAACTGATCAGCTCTACCTTTTACTATAATGATTCAAATAATACTTGACTATGGTTTTAGGAACCCACCGCTCAAGTCAATTTGCCGCTGAGGAATTGGATAAAAGTCCTTAGCCGGAGACTGATATGTTGGTTTAGGTTTGAGAAGCACTTGGTAATCCAGTGGGCTTTCATAATCATAATAAGCTTGTAATTCTGTCGAAGCTATACCCCATCTTACCAGATCAAAGAAACGATGTCCTTCAAGACCAAGTTCTAGTAATCTCTCAAGTCGCACTGCATCACGAGCAGCGGCTTGTGATGCAAATGGAACAGTATATGGCTTTGTAACAGGAATTCCGCTATAAGGATTAAATACAACAACTCTTGAATTTTGGGCTCGTGTACGAACTCTGTTAATCAGATTAAATGCATTTATAAGTGATCCGGCCTCTATCTCGGCTTCAGCCAAAAGAAGGATCACATCAGAAAAACGAATCAGGTTAAGATTTAATGCTGTACCGCCGGCAATAAACCATATACTTGCGTCGTGTGTAGAATTGACCTGAGAAGCACGGATCATTGTTTTCTTCGCGGCATAAGGCCCGGCCGATTTATCCCTAGGCCAAGTTGTTTTATACATTCCCCAATCATGGAAAGGCACTGAGTCGCGACCTATGGTCCAATCAAGGCGAACGTCAACATTGCCATTATATCGAGTAGCTCCCGGTTCCCCAAAAGGATCCATCAACACTTTGTTTTCGGGATTAGCAAGTGGTAATCCCAAAACATCAGTCTTAAACCTGTTAACAAAAAACTGTGTAGGGCAAAAAAAGCCTGCTCCACCACCGCCTGTGGCTGAAGGAGTATTTAGAAGATCGCCCCAGTTTCCGTTTCGGGCACTTGCATTATCAAGTGATGAAGCTTGAAATGCAAATACTGATTCTACGCTATTATCAAAAACAACGTTGAAATTATCATCATAATTAGCAACTAAATCAAATTTTCTGAATGCTCCCCCGTTTATTCCCGGTACTTGTATTCCACCATTATTCACTACATCTGTTAAAACGGTTTTTGCCGTAGCATAATCTTTTGTGAACATTAATACCTTGCCATAAAACGCACCCGCCACCCATTTATTTACACGCCCAATAGCATCTTGCTCTACAGGGAGATTTTCCCATGCATACTTTGCATCTTCCAGAATTTTAGGATAAATATCTGCGTCGTTAGCCACACCACCAATCGCACCGCTGGAAAGATCGGCGTCAATCTTTTCATCAAGATAAGGCACTTTACCATACATAATTCTAGCCTGGAAATGATACCAAGCTCTTAAGAAGCGAGCCTGGCCAGTAATATTTTTTTTGGAAGCATCGCTGATGCTAGCAACCTTGGCTAAAACTTCCAACGTAGTATTCGTTCGTTTTACTCCTTCATAGATCGACTTCCAACGGTCGTTTAAAGCTCCATTTGTTGCAGTCGCTTCATGGCGCTGGATAGGGGTCATATTTGGCCCTTGGTCGCCAGGGTCGCTTCCTTTATTGGCTTCGCCACCACCAATACTTCCATAAAGAAAATTCGAACCCCCTGATCCCCATTCTCCTCCAAGACCTAGATCACCATCGTGAGCGTCCAACATGGCATAAGCGGCTATCAATAGTTTGTTTACACCTTTTTCCGTTGACAGGGTAGCTTGATCCAGCACACCCACCGGAGTTACGTCGAGAAATTTTTTCTTACAGGCATAAAGAGTCATGCCAATCGCCAACGCAGCCAGTAAAAATTTCGATATATTAGGTTTCATATATGAAAATTTAAATTGTAATGATTCTTTAAAAAGTTATGTTTAGGCCAACTAAGAATTGTTTTACCAATGGATAAGCTCCAACATCAACACCTGCTGCTCGGTCATCGTTAACTATAATTTCTGGATCCAAGCCAGTGTATTTTGTTATGGTAAATAAATTGGCCCCTTGTATATAAATGCGTGCCTTAGAAATTTTTGCTTTATTTATCAATGTTGTTGGCAACGTGTAACCAATTTGAATGTTACGTAAACGGAAATAAGAGGCGTTTTCTACATAATAAGAATTGATTGTACCTGAAGTACTAAAACCTCCTTCTACAGTAGTAGTTTCTTGAATCGGTGTTTTGGCATCTGGTCTGCTTCCATCAGGTAACCAACTATCATACAGGGCTCTTTTGCTTCTGCCTCCTGGAAAACCGCTGGAAAAATCGGTCCACCATCTTACCGTGTTAAATGCATCTCTTCCTGCAACGCCATAGAAGAAAGCAGAAAGATCAAAGCTTTTATATTCCGCCCCTAAATTAATTCCATAAATAAAGTCGGGATTGGGATCGCCAAGAATCGTTCGGTCATTGGCATCAATTTTTTTATCTCCATTAATATCTGCATATTTAAATCTTCCTGGTCCTGCTCCAGCCTGATTCCAGCCAGCAGCTTCTGTAACATTTTGGAAAAGACCAATAACTTTGTAACCATAATAAGTATTTAATGGGTTCTGAAGAAAATTCTCAGTAGCAGGCCCACCTATGCGATTCGCCTCGTTGGCTGGACTATTGAATGGAAATGATTTAATGCCGGGAGCAATATTTGTAATTTTATTTTTGTAGGTAGTAAAAGTGACCGAAGTAGTAAGCCTTATATCCCGTGTAATGTTAGTCCTGTTAGTAATGGCTAAGTCAATGCCGTTGTTTTTCATGTTTGCTACATTCTGGAACGCTGGCCGTTGAGATCCCATAATACCCTGAACTTCGGGATTGTATAGCAACTTGTCAGTTTTTTTCTGGTACCAGTCAAAAACTACTTCTGTTGTATTATTAAAGATCATAGCATCAAAGCCAATATTGGTGGTGGTATTTTCTTCCCATTGCCCCAAAATATTACCCAAGAGCGTCAAAGTAAAACCATCCAATGGTGTACTCTGAGTACCGGCAATATCATAATAAGAACTTTGGCGATTACTTCCGAAAGTAGTGAAAGCATTTTGTGCAACTGCGGCTGCTTCATTACCCGTTTTACCCCAGCTACCTCTTATTTTCAGGTCATTGATCCAAGTAATTCCTTTCATGAAATCCTCGTCGGAAATTCTCCAACCTAGTGCAAAGGCTGGGAATGTAGCCCATTTCAAATCACCCAAAAATTTGGAAGAGCCATCTCTTCTGATTGTTCCCGATGCCAGATATTTGCCTTTGAAAGAATAATCTACTTTACCAAAATAAGATTCCAGTTTATTAGGAGTAAAAGCATTGCTTCCGCTCAAATTTTGCACTCCACCATTACTTAAATTAATATAAGGCTGATAGCTGTAAATAAAGTATCCTTGGGCAGCACCAATGATCTGGCGGCCACCAATTTGTTGTGCTTCTGTACCTACCAAAGCAGCTATGTCGTGATCGCCAAAAGACTGTTTATAAGTGAGTTGATTTGTCCATATCCAGCTATTGTTTCGAATAAAGTTCTCATTATAGGTAGTATTAGCTGTATTTTCTACATGCTCGTATTCAATATATGGATACCGGTATTCATTACTTGTATTGATAGAGCCGCCAAAACTGGTTCTGACTGTGAAATGCTTTGCAAAATCCACTTCAGCATAAACATTCCCGAAAAGGTTTACATTATTAAGACGATCGTTTCTGCGCCTGTACAAAGTTGCTAAAGGATTTTTTGCGTTGCCCCAAGTACCAAAACCGCTACCTCCAGCCGTGCCTGCAAAATCGCCTGGTTTAATCGTATAAACAGGTATTATTGCTGAGGGGCGAAAGGTCTGCGCGATAACACTGGCTTCGCGTCCATTGTCCTGATCCGTTGAACCGGTTTCAGTAGTGTTACGGTTACCCGGTACGTTTTGTGTTGAATAAAATCCCTGAAGATTTTCACCCACTCTCACAGCGTTATTAAAAAAAGTGAATTCGCTATTGAAACGAGCGGTCCAACGTTTGTAAAACTGATATTGGGTAATAGCCTGCTGATTGAAATAATCAACGCTAAATAAAGCACGGCTATTCTCGCCACCAGCTGATAACACAAGGTTATGATCTTGCATGGGTGCGTTCCTGGTAACCTCATTATACCAATTGGTACCATTTTTACTTGTTGGCACAATAATGTAAGGACTATATCCAGCATTGCCCAGTTGAGCATAATCCAATTGATATTTAGCAGGATCGACTCCCGGATTGCCATTCATAATAGGAACACCATTGTTTGGAGCGCCCGTGTAAAAAATATAGTCAGGTAAAACTGGCGACGTTCCATTGCCGAAAACAGAACCTGATGTAGACAACCCACTGTTTTTTCGAGCGAGAAAATATAATTGACCCTCTTCTTGGGCATTCAACAAGTCAAATCCATCACCGGGTTTTTGAACACCATAATACATATTGTAGCTGACCGTTACACCTCTTTTCTTTGCCTTCTTGGTAGTAATGATAATAACGCCATTCGATGCTCTTGTTCCATATATTGATGCAGCTCCGGCATCTTTTAATACCTGCATGCTTTCAATATCATTGGGATTAAGTCCATTAACGCTGAAGGTTTGCACACCATCCACTACATATAAAGGGCTGTTATTGCTAAATGAGCCCAAACCCCTGATGCGAACTTTTGAGCTGGAACCAGGAATGCCGGTGCTTACAACCGTTACGCCAGAAGCTCTTCCTTGTAGCTGAGATGTTGCATCAGCAGAAGGTTGTGATTTAAGATCGGCAACGTTTACTACAGCTACAGCTCCCGTAATGTCTTTTTTCCTTTGTGAAGAATATCCCACCACAACCACCTCGTTCAAACTGGTACTTTGCAATTTCATTGCAACATCAATAGCATTGTTGCCTTTTACATTTACTTCTGAGATTTCGTAACCAATGTATGAAAAAATAAGTACGCTACTATTAGAAGGCATCACGATAGAATACAATCCTTCCGCCGAAGTGGTAGTTGCGACATTCGTACCTTTTACAGCAACTGTAGCCCCAAACACTGGTTTAGAATCAGGGCCTGTTACTTTTCCGCTAACTCGCAACTGGGCCATTACTATTGAGGAAAGGAGAAGAAAAGATGCTAAAAAGAGTAATTGCTTTTTAGCCTTTATTAAACAAGCAGCAAAATTTCTCATAAAGCATAGCATTTTAGTTAGAAAATTTACTTTCGTTATTATCGAAAAAGTTTGTCAAGCACTACGATTGACGCTACAGTATTTAGCACTGTTCATCAATATTTCCAATAATGTACATTGTTGTATTTCTAACTGCTTACGCGTTCAAAGAAGGGCACCTATAAAAGTGCCCTTGAAACTAACGATTGCTATATGAGATAACTGCTCTAAGATGTTTTTCTAAATGGATACGATGAGCCACTTCAGCAAATAGTCTGATCTTTTTAAGCATAGCAGTTAGAAATTTATTTGTTTAGCCAACAAACAAATCATTATTGAAACCCGGTAAGAATATTCATGGATAAATTCCCCTTTACATCTTGTTCATCAAAATCGTACTGATATAATTCTCTAAGATCGAAATTCTTTACATTAAATTTAGAAACTGAAAATAAGGGTAGGATAGAAAATAATTTGCGTAGTCGTGCCCTGGAGATAAAATGTAAGTTCTTGCAGTAGCTCCTCATATGGCAGTCGTTCAATAGTTTTTCAAAATCAAAACAGTGCAAAATCGTAAGCAATCTTTGAAATAAAGTAATAGTTATTCTAATATCAAATTTATTTCTCCTTTGCCCAAAAAAATAATACTTTTTTATCTATTGGTCGTATTTTTTTAGTTCCACTATCACGATATAGCATCAAGTTAATTTAATTTTTCACATTCATCAAAAATTTTTACGAAGGATTGTTGTTTGGTGGATAAAAAATACTAGCGAATCACCAACTTATCTTGATTAGTTTAACTGCCTGCCTGGGCAATTGGATAGTTTTCGAAAACGAACCAAGTTTGATATTCATTTTTTGCTCGCTAATTAATTTTAATTTCCCTGTTTTTTCAAGCTCACCATATTGTTGAGGATATACATTTTGAGGGGAACCCATCTTTTTCCAAAGAGAATAGGAGTTACTATTTACTTCATCAATGGAATACTCTTCTATTTTTATTTTTTTTGAAGGAATTGAATTTATCTGAAGATTCAATTCCGCATCGAGAGCAGGAATATCGTCATCATAATAATTCCATACCATTATATATGCTGATCGTTTATCTGCAGTTGCTAATGCATGTACATCGGCAATTGAATCATGCACACCATTTGTTTGCAATTGCTCAAGGGTAAAGGCTCTATTGTTCATTATCTGTAAGCGTTCTCCCCGCATCATTCCGAACATACGGAAAACATTCAATACGGGTTTGTCGATTCCATTCGTTGCAAGATCTCTGAATCCTGCAAACCATGGCTGATCTTCAAATTCAAACGACCAGCTTACTGCACCTTCTATGTTAACACCTAATTTATCAGCTATATCATAAATGCGGGAATAAGAAGCTGCTGTGTAACTTGAATACACAGTGCCATTGCGGTAAGCATTTTGAGGATTATACATTACCGAACATGCAGCACAGCCTTCGGGGTCGCATTCACCAATAATAATAGGGAGATTTTTAAACTTTGGAGATGAGACCACTGCCTCAAAACCCCGGTAAATATCGGTAAGCTGTACAGCCATATTCATTCGAACGATTCCATTTACTAATCTCGGAGTTCCTTTAGCATGAAAGCTAACATAGTCAAGCGGTGATCCTTTTTGACCAGTTGCGTAATTTATCCCTTCATCACAATGTTTTAAAAAATCAACAAGAAATGAATATGCTTTTTCATTTCTCGAGCTGGTTGTTGTTGGCCCTCCTATTCTTGTTTTAGCACATGCACGCTTAACTGCATCCGCAGCAAAATCGTATAATTTAAAATACTCTTCTTTTGTGCCTTGCCAATATCCAATATCGGGTTCATTCCAAACTTCCCACCACCATGTTTCTACTTCGTTATTTCCATATTTTTCTACGCAATGTTTTACCCATTGATAAACCAACTCGCCCCATTTCTTATAATCTTTTGGAGGGTAAGCCCAGCCAGTATAAATTTTATTATATGCCACATCAGGCGCCCAATGATGTTCGTAAGGCTGCGGGTTTATTGATAAAGCTTCGGGCATAAAACCAATTTCTGCAATTGGCTTCATACCTCTTTTAATGTAGGTATCAAAGATGGAATCAGTAATTCGCCAATCATAAACAGAATTGCCATTTGCGTCCTCAGTATATGCATTGGTTGAACCCCATTTTAAATGAGGAGTACCATTTCCTGACGTGAGCATATTATGACACCGCACATATACGGGAACGGGACTTAGTTCTGCAAGTTCGGTGAGTAACTTTCGTCCGTCTTTCATATAGGTGTAGTTAGGCTCATCATAACCAAAGAATGCCCATATAGGTTTGAATGAACCTTTTTTCTGCGTAAGATCTATTTTAATATTATATACATCAGTTTGCGCTGAAACGTAAAGCGTTTGAAGACAAAGAATAGCTGTTGCGATACAAAAGATTTTCTGAAAAAGTTTCATCAAAATATTTTGAATGAAAGATTAGTTAATAACAGCTGCAAACCCTCCATTTGGTTTTACAGTAAGTTTTAATTTACCATTCGATGGAATGGTAACAGATTTTTGAGTAAAGAGTTGATCATTCTCGCCATCTATTATCAGGGTCAATTTTTTTTGTTTTAAAAAGGAAAGATCAAACTCCCATTCTTTTTCTGAGGCTTCGCCATTCATGCCTGCTATATACCATTTTGTTCCGGACCTCCTTGCAATGATCATATATTTTCCTGGATAGCCATCTATAAAATGCACATCATCCCAGTGCGTAGGTAAGTTTTGCAAAAAAGTTTTTACATAATCAGGGACCATCCTCATACCTTCCGGCGATTCTGCATAGTGCTGAATGCCCGATAAAAATATGATCGAAGTAGCCAATTCAAACGCAGCTGTGGTTATCCGATTAATGCGCGGGATTTTGGATAGATTCATTGGTGTAAAATCCATTGGATCAAACGCATTACGAACAAACGCACTCACGATTGCATGAGCAGGCTCCTGGTTTGCATCTTCTTGGTTAAAAGTGATCATTTCAAATCCATATATTGCCTCGGTTGTCATTAAATTCGGATAAGTTCGTTGCCACCCCCGTGGTAGTGTTGCTCCATGAAAGTTTACCAGTAAATAATGTGCGGCAGCATCTTCAAGTATGTCCTGATAATAATTTATCATCGATTGGCCATCTCCAGCAAAAAAATCAACTTTAACACCTTTAATGCCCATTGCCTGTAATCTGGAAAATTCTTTTACACGGCTTTCATGTGTAAGCAATTTGTCTTTGGGATGATACTTAACCGTATTCCAGTCGCCCGCGGAATTATACCAAAGCAGCAGCCCTACTTTTTTTTGTTTAGCATAGTCTGATAAAATTTTAATTGAGTCATAACCGATCATTGTATCCCAGTTCGCATCGATCAAACAATATTGCCAATGCATTTCAGCTGCGAAATCAATATATTTTTTTTGAACGCTGAAAATGGTTGAATCATCTTTTTTTAAGATCCAACTCCAAGAGGCCTTGCCTGGTTTAATAAAAGAGGGATCCATTTTTTTTGCAGGGAGAGCAAAGTCTGTACCCAGAGTTGACTCAGCAATTGTTTTTAAACTTCCAATAGTGATGATCCTCCAAGGTGTTTTCCATGGCAGAGTGGATTCGGGATTCAATGCACCCTTTGTAAATACTTCAGGCGGCTGAGGAAAATTTATTCTGTACTCATTATCCGGCGAATTTTGCTGCAAGCCTGTACCGCAATATGTTCGGCCCAATGCTGCCTCTGTGATCAGCATCCACACATTTTTATATTGAAACAAAGCAGGATATACCCAACCATTTTTTCCTGGCGAAGATGTTCCAACAGGAATATCCATCATATAATGCGCCTCATAAGATGGATTGCTATGTTCCCATCCGCTTTGTGCTTCCGTTTTTGGCTGCAGCCATGCATTTGTGCCGTCATTAAAATGAAAACTTGTAACCTCGGTGTCTATCTTTTTAACATCGTTTGATTTTTCGGTAAACTCATATCGAAATGCAACTCCATCATTTGAAACATGGAAAATGATATCGAGCAATTTTCCAGTTTCATTTCGAAAATGAAAAACCTTCTTATTTGCCCGATAGTTGATTGAATACTTTTTTGCAGTGACTAATTGATAATGGTCTACCACTTGTTGGACAGGAGATGAACCGATCAATTTTAATTTTTGGGAAAAATCGGCATCGTTCCTTATTACTCCAAGTTGTGAATTTTTGAGCACTATTTCACTCTTATATTCCACTTGGTAAAATGGTCTTCCATTCGCATCAACAGTTATTGAAGCTTTAATTTTTTTATCAGGGCTTCCGACGGATGTCTGTGCCGGCAGTTTTATTAGAATACCAAATTGAAGCAAGCCAAAAAATAAATACTTCGTCATTTTTTTGATTAAATTATTTGAGTTCTAAAACTACAATAGATTTAGCCGGCAATTCAACTACCAATTCATTTCCCTCTTTTTTTGCGCCTGAAAATTTTCCGGGCTTTACATAATCGCTTTTTTCAAAAGTATTGATATCAGTAAACTTGGGTGAAGTTAATATCTGGCCGTCAATCGTTTTCCAATTTAGGCCGTTCAAGATTGTACGCACAGTGATCTTGTTATTCGGGTCAAGGTTTACCAGCGAAATATGAATAGCTCCAGTAGAGTCAATAGAAGCAGAAGCACTTACCGCAGGAATTTTATCACCGCCAAAAGAGTAGTCCGGGGCATTTATCTGTACTGGCAATAACTTCGCATCCTGATGAACTTTATACAAATCAAAAACATGATAGGTAGGAGTCAACAGCATTTGACTTCCTCTTGTTAAAACCAATGCCTGCAAAACATTTACTGTTTGTGCAAGGTTGGCCACCCGTACTCTTTCGGCATGATTATTAAAAATATTGAGTGTTGTGCCGGCAAGAAGTGCATCACGCAAGCTATTTTGCTGATAAAGAAAAGAACCTCTTGTTCCCGGCTCAACGTTTGTCCACACTCCCCATTCGTCAACTACAAGCGCTACTCTTTTTTGAGGATCATATCTATTCATGATGGACTCATTCCTCGAAACAATCTCGTCCATTCTCAAGCCATTTTTCATAGTACCGAAATATTCCTTCTCGTCAAATTGCGTTGCCGATCCTTTGTCTCTCCAATTGCCAGTGGGTAGTGTATAATAATGCAATGAAATTCCCCACATCTGGTTCAAAGGAATGTTTTTCATGCAGACCTCTGTCCAGTTATAATCGTCAGAATTTGCGCCGCTCACGATTTTTTTCAAAGGAGCGCCAGGATAGCTCTCGCAAAAATTTGCATATTGTTTATAAAGACCTGAATAAAATTCAGGTGTCATATTACCGCCGCAACCCCAGCTTTCATTACCCACCCCCCAAAAACTTACTTTATATGGTGAGGAATGTCCATTTGCTTTTCTAAGCTCGGCCAATTTACTGTCACCATCATAATTCAAATACTCGATCCAATTTGCCATTTCTTTCGGCGTGCCTGTGCCTACATTGCCTGCAATGTATGGTTCACATCCGATCAACTCACACAGCTCAAGAAATTCATGTGTGCCAAAACTGTTATCCTCTGTTCCCATGCCCCAGGTGGTATTTACAGTTTTGGGTCGTTGGTTGCGCGGGCCAATGCCATCACTCCAATGATATTCATCTCCGAAGCATCCACCTGGCCAGCGCAGGTTTGAGACCTTGATTTTTTTCAGCGCTTCCACAATATCCATTCGGATTCTATCTTTTTTGGGAACATTGATCGAGTCTGCTACCCAAAATCCATCATAAATACATCTGCCCAAATGTTCTGAAAAATGACCATAGATATGCCGGCTTATTGTGATTTTTGGATCATACCCATTAATGTAAGCACGAGCAATAACTTGAGCCGATAAATTAATAAAAGAAAAAGTAAAAACAAGAATGGTTGAAATGATTTTCCTCATAAGACTGTGAATTTTTAAAATTTTTATTTCAAATTCAATATTATTCTGCAATAAAGGCTAACGTAAATTATTTTTTCTTTTTAAATTGTAAAATTATCCTGTTGATCTATTCTCTGTGATATTATTTAAATTCATTCCCAATTTTTAACCTCACCCTCATCCCTCTGCTTCAGGAAAAGGAGGCCTAGCTTCAGATCTTAATTGAGCTTTCGTAATTAAGCATCTCAGCATACTATTTCTATTCATCTTTATTTTTTGCTTTGAAATTTTCATCATTATAAAATATTCAACTAAGTTTCTCCCTTAGGGGGACAGGGGGTTTTTCATTTTATAGACTTCGCTGCCCGCAAGCAAAAAAGCTCCAAGGCCAAAATCTTCGAAATTCGGAACATTATCATATCCGACAGGCTGACTATCCTTTGGCTCCTTACCAGTTCCCTGCACATAGCCTAAAAAACCATTTTCGTGCAGTGCTGCTGTTGTTAATCCTTTCCATGCTTGCATAACTGCCGGTCTGAATTTTTTTACATCAAGAATATTATTATTAATCCCCCAGGCAAAACCGTAGGTAAAAAAAGCAGTGCCAGAAGTTTCTCGACCACCAAAATTGGTTGGATCATGCAGGCTTACATTCCAGAATCCATCTTCTCTTTGAATTTTTAATAAGGCTTCGGCCATGTTTTTATAATCATTCAAATATTCATTATAATGCGGATCATTTTTTGGAAGCAAACTCAATGTTCTTGCTAAAGCAGCAAACACCCAACCATTGCCCCGGCTCCAATAACAATCTTCACCATTGGGTTCTTTGTAAGGTGGATCAAAATCTTTATCTCTCCACCACAAATGCTCTGTGGGATGATACAGTCCATTGTCGCCGTGGCTATATTTTGTGAATGCGTATAGGTCATACATTTTTTTGAAATAGTTTGTATCGTTATAAATCATTCCCAAGCGTACAAATACTGGCATGGCCATTTGTATCGCATCCACCCAAGACCAATCATCCTTTTTATCACTGTTCACCATTTTATCGATACAGGTTTTTATTTTCTCAATCCTTTCAGGCTGCTGTTTATTGTCTAATAAATAAAGATCGATATAGGTTTGGCCACAGCATTGATCATCGGCATTACGTGTTTCAACGCCGCTTCTCAGACCCCATTGATGTTTAGTTCCCCAATCAATGGCATAGTCATAATATTTTTTTAAAGGATCGATAGAGTACAGGGCCATTAAGCCTTCATAATAAACAGCCCTTGTCCAGATATTGCTTGGTCTTGCTCTTTCTGTAACGATTTCTTTTCCCGGGTCAGGCCATTTATCCATGAAATATTGATTAGCCAATCTCATTTTTTCCAATACTTCATCTTGTGTAAAATTTTTTTGAACTTTTTTTGTTCCTGCACAGGAAAATAAAATAATGCTTGATAATAAAATTGTCCAAGTTTGTTTATTCATCATGCTGGTTTTTATTGGTGTTTTCAACCTCACCCTCCTTCTCCCTCTTCAGAAGGAGAGGGACGGTATTTTACTGCAATTCTAATCTATGAATCTTCCACATTAGCGATTGAATATATCCAAGCAAATAAATTTCACACCCTTGAGACTTGTGCCTTGTTCCTTGCACCTTCTCATAGCATTTGCTTCAGCCCTTCCCACCTCACTTTCCATTTTCCATTTTTAGGAATGCCTGGCTCTTTTTCTGTACATCCATCCCAACCTGCACACATCATCGCAATCGCAGTTAGCAGTCCTCCGTTGCCGGGTAAATACAATCTCAATCTTTCGTCTTGGTAATTATGTCCATTGATCAAATAGGTATTCGATTGAACATTCATGAACAAAGCATCCATTGCTTTTTCCGGGTTTCCTAATCTTGTTGCAGTCATTGCTGTCATTGGAAAATCCCAGCCCCAAGTTTCTTTCCAATTCCATTTATTCCATATTAAATCAAACGTTCGGTGGATGATTGCTGTATCAATCATGTTGCTAAATGGTAACATTCCATAAGCTCCTAGCACACTTGGATGATCTGTTTTGTATTCCTCTTTTGTATATGAATCCGGAGCGCTTTCCGCAGCGAGATAAACTGCATCTTTTACAGGTAATAAAGAAAGTTTTTGCAACACTTCGTTCCATTTTTTGTCTGATTGCATTCCCAATCTGGCTCTCCATTGCTGGGCGGTTGATAAAGCCCAATGCCAATAAGCCAATTCATAAGCTGGATTAAAAGTTTCTTCTGGTTTGTATCTTTCCTGTGCAGGAATGAGACCTTTGCCTAAGATATACCTGTCATTTTCTTTTTCATAAAAAGGAAATGAAGCCATAAAATCGGCGGTAGCAAAGACCAGATCTTTATACTTATTTAGTGTAGCTACATCTTTATGATCACGATAGCAGAGCTCGGCGAAATAAATAAAATGTGGTTGTTGCCAGATAAGAAAAGCTCCGACAGAGGAAGGGCTTTCATCACCATGGTTGTCCGTCATTTTTTGCCAACGAACACCTTCAAAGCCCTGCCGCCCGGCAATAGCTTTTGCATTTGAAAAAACTTTTGCATACCAATTCAAAGTTTTTTCAAGCAGTTCTATTCTTCCCCAGAAAGCATAGTGGGCAGCATGCCACCACATCATTTCCAAATGAGGCTTACCAAACCAACTGTTGTAAGTCAATCCAGTTTCTTGTGGCGGGTAATTTCCAGTTTCCTGCACCTTTAATAAATATTGAGAAAGAATAATTCTTCTTTCCAATTCATCAGCCCTTGGATCGGTACTTCCTGAAAAATCAATTGCTCCACCCGATTGCCAGAATTTTTTCCATTCAATAATATTATCGGACTGAGTTTGAGAAAATGTTGGAAGAGCCTGTTTATTTTTTAGAGAAGAAAAACGACAAACAAATTCAAAACTATTTTCGGCGGTAGGAATAACAACAAAATAATGGCTCATTTTCTTTTCTATAATAGCTTTACCTGACCATTTTAAATCCAACCAATATTCGGTTGAATCTAAAACATGATGGATTTCTGCACCATTATTATTTTTTGTGAAAAAAGAAAAATGTTTGTCTTCCTTATTCCAGTTATTTCCAACATCGGTCCACTCACCGGTTGGATAGGGAAATCTGATACGAATCTGCAGTCTTCCATTTTTAATCAATTCAGATTTCATTTTTACCGCAATTGCATCCTGTTGCTGATGACAATAAGTAATTACGTCCACGGGGGTATCTCCAATGGTAAATTGAGAATGTATTTCACCTGTCCATAAGTTAAGTTGCTGATGTATGTTTCCTATATCCTCTACTCCAGCCAATAAACCATTTTTCTTTTTTATTTCAAAACCGATGTTACCTAATTGCAGACGATGAGGGTTTTGGCGAAACCAGTTTGAAGCATCTTTATTTCTTCCTGATTCATTCCACTGAACGGAATAGCTAATATCTCTTCCATTAAGATGATAGGTTTTTAATGTTTCTTCAAACTTATAATGATTAGTGTTTGGAAAACTATGCCATCCCCATTCGCTTTCCGTTCCCAATGGAATTCCTTTTGCATAAAAATCAGGGAACGATTGAAGGCCTGTAACATCAACTGTAAACGCAAATTTTCCATTGCCCACCGTAAGAGAAGATAAAGGATCAAACTTAGTATTTGAGATAGCATGCCTTTGTACCAGGTCCTTCCTGTCAATTATTGTTTGTGCATTATTGGTATGCTGAACCATGAATAAAACTATAATCAGCAACAGACCTTTTATCATACCGACTTTAAAGTTTGAGTGTACCAATAATCTTATTTGCTTTATAAAGTAGAAAGAATTTCAAACTATCATTGCGATTACAGGATCATCACAATTTTGCAAGCTATATCAATACCTTCTATTTATTTACAATCTTATTTAAGCAAATATTTTTTTAAATCGCATTTTTTTAATTCTCTAATTCCTTTTACAACACAAGCTGCATTTAATGTTGCTCCGTCTCTTGAAGTATGGGTATGATCGTTTGGAAAAAATGGATTTACTTTTTCCTTACCCATTGCATCGTATTCATCAGCAATTAAATTATTCAGGTCAATAAAATAAGCGCCGGTTGATTCAGCAGTTTGTTTTGCCCACAATCCGTAGCCTGTTTCATTGTAACGAGTTACTTTTCCCTCTTTCCAATCATTACGCGGAATGGGCGAGCAGATGAAAACAGTAGCGCCCTTCGCTTTTGCATCATTTGCAATTTTTGCAAGATACCAGCCATAAGTATGCACCACTTCCTGCTGTTTTGTAATTGGGTTGTACACTTCTTTTACAGAATCGCTAACGCCTTTTATTGTGCCTCTGGCTCTTGCAGTGTCATCAAGCGGGCCGCTATCGTTATGACCAAATTGCATGATTACATAATCGCCTTTTTGCACTTTAGATAAAACTTTATCCCACAATCCTTTTATTAAGAAAGTACGGCTGCTAGTACCCCCCAATGCATCATTTTCAATTTTAATTTTTGTGGTGTCAAATAATGGTGATATTAAATCGCCCCAACCCCACATATTTCCAGCGCCATCTCCTCTACCATTTTTTACTGTGCTGTCGCCAATAATAAAAAGAACAGGCTTTCTATCATCTTTATTTAAAATAATAAAGGAAGAAAGCAAGATGAATGCAGCAGCCAAAAAAAGATCTCTTCTTTTATTTGAAATCATGTACTAATTTTTTTTCATTAAATAATAATTGAGTCCTAAATTTTTTAAAAGCTTCATTCCCTCTATAACAGAAGCTGCATTTATAACAGCGCCAGCTTCGTTGGTATGTGTATGGTCGCCGGGAAATAATTCTTTCACTTTTTCCGGTCCCAGTGCATCGTACTTATCGGCTGTGATTGCATTGAGATCAATAAAATAAACGCCTTCTTGTGCGGCAACTTCGGCAGCCCACTTGCCATAATCCTTATCAGCTCTTAGCACTTTCCCCTCTCTGAATTCATTTCTGGGGATCATGGATGCTATAATAGGAATCGCTCCTTTTGATTTAGCATCATTAACAAATTTTCGTAAATACCAGCCATAGGTGTGCACAATTTCTTTTGTACCATCCGGCCAAGTAAGCTCAACAGTTTCTTCGCCTGTGCCTTTTAGCACGCCTCTGTAACCAGCTCTATTGGTATCAGGTTTACTACCTTCATTGTGACCAAACTGCATGATCACATAATCGCCCTTTTTTATAGTGCTCATTACTCTATCCCATCTTCCCTCTTTCACAAATGTTCTGGTGCTTCGCCCAGCCATTGCCTGGTTAGAAATATTCAGTTTTGAAGAATCAAAAAAATCAGAAATTTTTTCGCCCCACCCGCACTGGGGTCTGTTTGTATTTCTTACTGTGGAATCGCCGATAATATAAAGCGTTGGCTTATCTGAATTAATAAATGAATATGCCAATGACAAAACGATAGCTGAAATAAAGATTGCTTTTGCTGCATGCATTTTTTTTAATAGCCGGTATCTCATCCAATTTTATAATTAAGATTTGGAGGTTGTTTTAATTATTTTAATCGTTCTTCATTTTCTATTCCCTTTTCTTTTTTTAGAATATTCTTTTTAATAACAGTCATTTTAAAATTGTTGAATTTCCAGTCTTCGGTAAAATCTAATGTGCCGATAGAAGAAGCGGTCACAATGCTGTTACTGAAATTGAAATTTACCAGTGGCGATTGTTCCAAACCTGCCACTTCAAAAACCTGGTTTGAATTGGTTGCTTTAATATTGTTTACGTAAATATTTTTTGCAGTGGGAATTCCTTTTTCAGGAGGTTCTACCTTATGTAACATAGCCTTCCAGTGCTGAGGTATAGAATCATAATTATACCCTTTAGGTAATTCAGAATAGCTGTAAGCTGGGTACCAATTTAAATTAAACTGAAAAACGTTTCTTGTAGAATCGAGCAACGAGTTTTGAAAATAAATATTTTCCATAGTGCCACCTCTTATAGTTGCAGATTTTATGCGCAAACCGTTGTCTGTGTGTTTAGCTGTCAACTCAGTTGCGAGTATGTTTCTTATACTGCCGGATGTTTCGCTGCCAAATGTTACCAGGCCCGCGCCCCTACGGGCAATACATTTTCTAATTACAACGTATTCGGTTGGTCTGTTAACCCTTAAACCATCCCAATCTCTGCCCGCTTTAAGACAAAAATTATCATCGTTACAATCAATATCACAATTCTCAATTAATACCCAGCTTGATGAATCCACATCTATGCCATCTGTGCTCGGACCGCTGCCATCTTCATTATTCTTAATAACAACTCCGTCAACAGTCAAATGATGTGAGTATAACAATTGAATTGTCCAGAAGCCTGCATTTTTAAAAGTTAAACCCTTCAGCGTTATGTCAGAAGAATTTTGCACCAGGAGAGTTCTTATTCGTTTGGCATCATAATCTACAATCCAACGCAAGCCTTTTGCATCATATTCTTTTCGCATGCTCCAATATTTGTCCCAACAGAATTTCCCCCTTGCATTTACAATACCATTGCCGGTCACAGCTGCATTTTTTGCATCTATTATATTTATTAATGCTGCCGGCCAGGATGTTTCGATGCCGGCAATCCTGGTTTGAATTTCAGGATAATCACGGAAGTTTTGAGAGGCGAGAATTAAAACACCTTTGTCAATCCTCAGATGGACATTTGTTTTTAAAAAGATGGAACCTGTTACATAAGTGCCGGGTTTAAATGTTACAATGCCACCGCCTTTAGCCGCACAATCGTCGATAGCTTTTTGGATAAAAGATGAATTGATAGTAGTGGTATCGCTAACAGCCCCATAATTATTTACGCTGAATATTTTTTGTGATGAAGGAAAACTTTTAGCTCCAGTCTTTGCGACCCAGCTCATACCGGACGGTGAAATAGCTTTTGTTTGGGCAAAGCCATTATTTAAATAACATGAAACTGCGATCACAAAAACAGCCAGTTTTTTGCTTTCCATATGACAATCATTGAACAGTAGTAACTAGGGCTTTCAAGTTGAAGAAAAATTCTGTTTCCGGCATCCTGTACATACCTGCATTAATACTTAATCGTGGTTAAATACTTATTTTTTCTACCAATTTTTTTTGAGGAAAAGTATTAATGACCGGTAAGCTTATCGAACTCCTCTTTTGTAATTGTAAAAACCGTTCCATGCCTTATTCCGCCAGGAAAACTTATTTTATTTGAAACATCTGTCCAGTTAATAAGGTCTATTGATGCCACTGCACCATATTTATGTTCTCTGTATTTATCAAAGTACACTATCCATTGTCCATTTATTTTCATTGCGGTTGGCCCCTCGGCCCAATAATTTCCAGTTATCGGCCCACTTGGCACTGAATAAGGTCCTGTAAGTCTTTTGGCCGTTGCACTACGAATATTTTTTTCAACAGGATAACGGGTTTCATTTTTTAGGAACATGACCCAACGTCTTCCATCTCGAACAATGGAAGCATCAATCACACTAAAAGCTGGATCATACAACAATTTTGTTTTGCTGAAATTCTTGAAATCTTTTGTTGTGACATAATAGATGCGATGGTTATATCCGCTCTCTGCGGCTGTATCTTTTTGAGGAAAAGTATTAATGACCGGT
>DASYQS010000017.1:0-14288 GCA_036005185.1 Chitinophagaceae bacterium
TTGCCGAACTCTATTGTTAGCGTTTAACCTCCGTTTCCTTTTTCAGCAAAATTTATTTTCTTAACCGATAGCTTTAATTGTTCTAAAGTTGTAGGGTGATCATCTAAATTTAGTGGCAAAAACTTAGGATTTTTTTTTGATTTAATATCAAATATCAAAATTTTGGCGCTGATGACTATTCCGCCAGAATTAAAAAAAATGAAACCAAACGTATTTGTGGAGTCAACTCCGGCAAATATTAACTGTCTTGTGGGGATACCTTTTACAATAAGATCAGAAAAATTATAATCTTCATTTTTATTTGCAATAGTAAAACTAGATTTAGCTGTCTTTCTCTGTACCTTAAAAAAATTTTTTGGAATTTTCCTCTTGTCCTCAATTAAGCTAAAGTCAGATCTTAAAAACCGATCACTCATTGAGTTATTCACTTGACCTTTCAAGCTGCAGAAGTGAAGTAATAAAATTAAAAAAAGGGGGATTCTAAGCATATTAAAAAAATTATCATGAAAAAAACAATGGTTTACAGCTTTTCAAAAAATTCTTGTTGAACAGCATGAATGACTAATTTTTTATTCATGGACCCTTCGGCTGAGTTTTTAAAGAAGATGGCTAATACTCTTGATGTGTCAACTGACTTTTTAATGGACGGCACTACCGCTGATCTTGCGACTGAAAATATTACCGATAAAACTTTAATCAATCAGTTTAATCGTATCTCCGAACTCTCCGAAGAAAATAAAACGATGTCTCTAAACTTATTGATGTTTTGTTCCAGTTGGAATGAAGCAAAAAGCTTTCGAGCTAAAAAGGGTTGTCGCTTGCTCGAAAGGGGCTATATCCTTTTGGTAATTGCTCCATAATTGGTCTGAATAAATCCCAAAAATTTTCATTCCATTTGTAAGCATCATATATTTTTTTGTGTTGGTAGTACATTTCTACTCTTGGCGCATCCGTGCGATTTGAATCTATCAAAGGGCTTCTTTTAATTTTATCTACATTTTCAAAAAATACCCGAAGAGAATCTATTTTAAATATCTTACTAGAATCGGAAGATTCTATCTTCAATGGTTCTGTGTAGAATGAACCTTTCCCCTTAATGACCTGAGCTTTGCCTTCTTCATTCACATTTATGCTATAATACTTGTACCCCAATCTAATATTAGCTTGAAAATTATATTCTTTTTCTGAAGTTACATTCTGTTTACAGGAACATAAGGCTAAGGGGATGAATATAAAAAATAACCTTCCCATTATCTGCATTTTTTTAGTACTCATAGTAATTTAATCTTGTCGCTTTATCTTGTTCAGCTCTTAAAACATTCTCTGTCGGATACTGATAACCGGGTATCGCTTTTGAATCAGGCCTTCTTGCAAATGTTGTAAAATTTTCCTCCACTCCAATTTTCTCAAATTTATAAGCACCTTTATCATCTTGATACATGTGTTTAACATCTTGGCCCACTACTCTCTCGCCATTCATTTGAGCTAATCCATGTATTAATTCATGATCGAGCATATCACCAAGCGATAACGTTTCTTTTTTTACGAGCCCGCCTGCTGTTTGAGTATAGATTTGATGCCCAACTCCGAATGTTGCAGTAACATCTGTGCCTTTACCATTTGATTCATCTTTTATGTTCGCTTCGTTGGTTGCCCCAGTTGCTGCACCAGGCATAGCAGCAGTTATTTGTCCATCTTTGCCTTTCTGAATAGCCAAATCAATTGTAAGAGTTTTATCGTGATTAATTAAATTTCGAATCAATGCTGTTCCTTCTGTCTTACTTCCTTTACCAAAAGAAGCAATCTCAACTTGCCCAGTTTTTGAATTGTATCTAAGCTTATCGTTTGTCATGCTTTGTAAGCCTTTCATAATGTCTTTAATTTCTGATGCATT
This sequence comes from Chitinophagaceae bacterium, assembly GCA_036005185.1. Lineage (GTDB taxonomy): Bacteria > Bacteroidota > Bacteroidia > Chitinophagales > Chitinophagaceae > VBAU01. Next base: position 1,895 of record DASYQS010000017.1, read on the forward strand.
CAATTTTCTTTTTTCAAGTTCATTGTTACCTAACACTATGTCATTAGGTCCCATTCCGTCGGGGTCAATAAATCTGAGTGGATTATCAAAGGCATAATTGTAAGGAGAAAATCTTCGCATCTTATCAGCCAACGGATCAATCACGGTCCATTTTCCAATTTGATTGTCATACATTCTATTTCCAAAGTCTAACCAGTCAAGACCTGAGCCGTCTGAAAACTCCTGTCTTTGTTCTTCTTTACCATTGTATTTTTTCTTATTACTTGGAGAACCGAAGTTTAGAACCTTACTTGATATGCCACTCATCGTGAGTCCGAACGGAGACTCCTTAGCTTCTTCAAACAACGGAAAAAATTCTTTCTTCTGATACCTTGCCAACCGCTACAGTTGTTTTTATCAAAGAGCTTCCATCAGCAAAATAGATAAAATTTCTATTGCTTGGCATGGTGGGCATCCAATTATTATTTTAGTGTTGGTATCAGGGAACATGCACCGTTCCAACTATTCAAAAGTGGAAGCAGGAGAAAGAGAGCTCTCCGTTACTGCACTTAATAAAGTAGCAAAGCATTTCGGAATGACACTTGATGAACTCGTAAACTTTAAAGGCAAAGTACCAACCGAAGAAAAATTAGAAGATAAAACCACACTGGAACAACTAAAGCTCATTAACGAACTTGAGCCGGAAGATAAAGCAATGGTGTTTCGTTTGATTGATACTATCGTTACAAAAAAGAAGTTCAAAGATTTTGTTGCTACTATGCAGTAAAAAGAAACCACTCAATGAGTGGCTTCGTTTTTGTTTTTATATTTAAGTACAACCTTTGAATAAATAGAATCAAATAATTCGTCACTAACCTTGCATTTATTCTGTTCATACCAGTTATTCCATTTTAAACTATCGTTCTTAAAATCCTCATTAGAATAAAGAAAAGTATAGTTACGTGATATTTTTGCTTCTATGCCTGTTATTAAGAATAGGGTTTCACTTGCAATATCTATAGAATCAGTACTGTTTTTTAAACTGACTCCTTCAGACTTTAATAATTCCAATTTTTTTATTTGATTCTGGAATTTTGATTGAAAGTTTCCGTCAACACATGGACGGCATCCAAAGTATAACAGAAAAACGGTTATGAAGTATTTTATCATTTTCATAGTTTTTTCACTTTTGATAAAAGTCATTAATTAATCTTTTTTTCAGTTACTTTAATAGATCCGTCCATCTCATACCGAATGCTAACCTGTATTTTTTGTCCTGTTTTATCGGTAAAGACGTTTGTCTTTTCATCCCTTGTTGTGCCGGAAACAAAATTTTCTGATTGGACGCCTTTTGCATGAGCATCAAGAAATTGTTTTCCTGTACCTTCTTCATTTGGTTTTAGGCCTATTTTCGCTTTTTCTATTTGCTCAATTAATTCGTGAGAATAACTAGATAAAGTTGTAGGGCCTCCTTTTGTATCATCAAAAGCCTCCATATCCCCCATATCAACTCTACCTGTTTGAAAATCGCCAATACCGGCTTTCCGTCCTGAAACAAATTCTTGTCTAGCTATTGCTTTATCGCCTGCAGCTCTATCAAACTCTTTTACAAAGTTCTTTTGTTCGTCTGTTAATTTTTTGGCATCAAAGTTTTTGTTTTTAACCAGGGTGGCTTGTTTTGTAAAACCATACTTGTCTTTCACGGTTTTCAATTTAACCGTATACATTCCCCCTAACTTATCTTCAATCGTTTTAATTGCTTTTTGTAATGCCTCACCTTTGTAACGAACAGTATCTCCCAATGGATCATTGTATAAAATCGGATTATTCTTCATTGCCAAATACGGGCTTTCAGAATAATCAGGCTTCGGATCAATTACATGCCATCTTCCGATTTGCGGGTCGTACATTCTAAATTGTGTGGAATACCACTCAAGCCCTGAGCCATCAGAGAACTCTTTGTCTTGCAGTTCACTTCCCGCATCAAACTTTTTCTTGTTGTTGGGCTTCCCGAAGTTTAAGGCCTGTGATGAGATGCCCGCCATTGTCAAACCAAATGGGTAATAATGTGTTTCTTCAATCAAAGGCCCTCGAATGTGAGTTGCCTGCAAGTTGTCAAAGAACACCTGAAAATTATTTTCATTGCTCACATAAATATACAAATAACCATTTTTAGTTGCAGTAGCCGGAGAATTAATAAAAATATCATGCAACTTATAACCACCATTTTCTGCAACAGGATCAACCCCGCCTGATACATAATGAAGTTGATCGTCAAAAAAAATAAAGTTCAGATAAGCATTTGCCGTATTTGCATTTTGTGGCCCCCTATTTAAAATGTTTGAAATATTTGAGGCATTGAGAGGAATATTGTTTATGTCCGTTGGTGTTATTGCACCTTTTGCAGTTGAAATTACGCTGCTGCCTGTAAAGGCATCGAGCAAATCTGTCAGAGCCATTGGTGTATAGGAACCTGGTCCGCCGCCCGGCATGTTGTAATAGGATTCAGCTTTAATTCTTACTACATCACCTGCCATCACTTTTAGGATCATAGCCAAACCTGTCTTCTTTCCAGTTACATTTCCATGTGTTTCATAAAATTTTTGCTGAAGACTACTGTAGTTAGTTGCTCCCAATACATCCGATGTATTTACTATTCTTGCATCAGCAATATTGTAAAACTGCTTTTCAGTAGTCAGCGTAGAGGTTTCAAGACTAGCTGGTGGATACTGATCTGTTTTTTGTTCTTCAGTCAATACCATCCGCACATTGCCCAAATGATCTTTCAAAAAATAATCAAAAGCAAATGAGTTGGTTTGTGGATTCCATCTTATTCTTCCTTCTTCCTGACTAATAAACTGAAGCGTGTCATTTACGTAAACTGACCCGCCAATGTAAAGAGTAGTTGTTGTTTTCACTGGATTAACAGTGTTGTCAACTGTCACTTTTTTTAGTTTATTTCCGGCCGCATCGTATGTATACGTTATTGTTCCTTTTCCGGTAACAGTGATAACCGATGGAAGGTTTAGATGATTGTACGTAATGGAACCGATGCTTTTATTATTATCGAGTATGAGATTGCCGTTCGCATCGAAGGTGTAGTCAGATGAACCTTTGGTTGAAGGATTGTATTTAAAATCGCCCAGCTTACTTAAATTGTCATTACTAGTGTCCGTTACCTGAAGTAATTTATTACTATTTGTATTATAGGTATATTTCAACTGGTCAATAAAGGACGAACCTGTTAACTTCCAACCTTTTTGATTCATTGTTAAAATATTTCCGTTCGCATCGAAAGAAAGATTACCAACAGAAAAATCTATTCCCGCTGTTTTATTAAACGAACCGGAAGTGTATTGATTGAAATCCGCGCTGGTTAAACGGTTGACTGCATCATAGGTAAAATCATATTTTCGTTTTTCTCCATCGCCCTTGCTTTTCCAAACCATGCCTTCAATATTGCCGTTGTATTGTGGGTTAGCATAAGATTGATTTCCGATAATGCCATTGTTGGCTTTATCATAACCTACGTCAAAGCCGAACCAGTTGCTGTTGTTTGCGTCTTTTGCATAATCACGGTTCGCACCCAGCATCCAGCCACGAATGTTGTAAGAATAGTCCAAGCTTTCCAGTCCTACACCACTATTATAGTTCGGAGCCAGTTTCCTTTTCTTTAATTGGCCCAAAGCATCATATTCATCTCTCGTAATTTCTACTTCTGTTCCACCATACCATGTACTATTGAAATAACTAAGTGGTTCCTTTTTTATGCTTATTAATCTTTCTAAATCGTCATACTCAAAAGTATTCACTACATAATCATTTCTCGAAGTTGACAATATTTTTGCGCTGGCTAGGACTTGTTTTAGAATTTTACCTGAAAAACTATACTGATTGTGAACTACGTCAACTTGACCGGTGATATTATAACTTATCGTTTGTATCACTCTTCCTTTGTCATCATAATAGTTAATGTTATATAAATATTGACTTGTTCCCAATACTTTTACTTTTCCTCCTGTGACCATTCCTCTGGTGCTGAAGCTTTGCGTTAATGGTTGTGGGTAAGGATAAGTTGTGTTACTTGGAGTTAGAAAATTAGGATCATGCTCGGTGCTTCTGCTTGCAGAAAACGGATTGCCATTAGAGGCCAGCCAATCATAATCATCGTAAAACGTTGCTGTTAATTCTTCATATCCTGGATAATTAGCGAGATTAGGATAAGCTGTACTACTGTATGCGTTTTGCAAATGGTATGAAAGGTTATTATAGTTAGCATTATCCGTAATCAGCCCAGTCGATACTGGACGGTTCAAATTATCGTAGGTCGTATATATCCATTTATGCTGGCCGCGCAGATTAGCGTCTTGTGTCATGACTAATCTATCTCTGGCATCATACACCATCCATACTTCGCCGGACCCCGGAGTTTTTTTCATGATCATCCTGTTTCTTGCGTCGTACTCATATCGGAAACATTGCTCAGCCAAAATCGTTGCATCCGTTAATGACCATGTCGAACTAATCAGTTCAACTCCTGTTGGCTGTATAACACAACGAAGATTTCTCAAATTATCATAGACATAATAGGTGCATAGCCAGCCTGTATAGCCGCTTCCTGTTCCATCATCTGCACCAGCCGTGAGCTGCACCTTTTTCAAGATCACTTTCCCTTCCTTGTCTCTAAACTCTATTACTTGTTTTCCGTGTTCATCAACTAAAACATTTTTGTTCAAGGTGCCTGCGTCATAAGCTGTTGTAGTAGCATAACCTCCAAAAGTTCCCGGATTATCGGTCACATTCCATACTCTTACAGAATCGGTGGCGGTATTGATCCAGTATTTTATTTCATTTCCCCGATTACTTCCGATCCAGCTATTTCCTGGGACTAATGTTTTTTCCACTCGGTTCAGAGGAGATTTTTCAAATAAAGTTTGTCCATAGAAATAGCTTTCACCTTGCGCTTTGATGGGGTTCACTGTGTTTGCATTATCGTAAAAAGCGGCTTGCTGTTGAAAAGGATTTAACTTGAATAAGCCATCATTGATATGGGTATTGCCATCGGTATTATTGGCCGCAAATGGTAGATATTTAAATTGCTCTTTACCAAAGGTATCATATTCAACAGCACTCACCATATCTACTGCGGTGCCGCCCGTGATTAGGGAGCCTTGTTTTATAACTGTTTGCAATGGTCGTCCCAATCCATCGATATATTGCGTTGTCATCCTTGACTGCTGAAGTGTGTTGCTTGTGCTGACATTGTTGGGATTTGTTTCAGGTTTGACCACGTCCCAAGCACGAACATAATTTATGGGAGAATTGCTTGAGTAAGCAAGAGGAGCTGTGCGTTGAGAAAAACAAGGAAACGAAATAGTTATGCTTCCAATGACTGAAGCCCAACGGAGATAAAACTTTTTAACCATTGCTCTGGATTTTAACGATTTAGTTGTTTCGTGTTCAACAACTTTTGTTACCGTATTTTTTGTTTAATCGAGCTTGTGATCTGCTATCCATCAATTCGTCTTCCGCAATTCCTTCGCTTTATTTTCATTTTCCCTTCTTTTCGCATCAATGATTGCCCTATATTGTTGATACTGTTCTAAAGTCAGCAATTTTTTCAATGCTTCTTCTCTTGATTTGAATAATCCCTTTCGCTTTTCTCCTTTAATGAGAATACTTTCAGAGGATTGATTAATTACTGTTAAACTATCAACAAAGGCTGAATTGATTTCTCTAAACTTTTGAGTCTGTTCATCACTGAGATGAAGAGATACTTTCAAAGAGTCTGCACCTTTAATAATAGTCGCTTTCGAGATAGAGCTTTGTTGTTGTCCAAAAGAGCAAATGGTAAGCATCTGAACAAAAACAAAAATTACTGGCAAGGTTAGTTTAATATTCATGAGTTATTTTTAAAAAGCGATATATCCAGTACCACTAGTTACCCAAAACGCTGCACTGTAAGAACTGGAATTACAACTATTGCCGCCACTCAAGTAGTACATTCCCAAATCTACCTGGGTACCTGAGCAGGGTTCAGTTAAATAGTTGTTGCCATAAAACGTATTGTAGTAAACATAATTAACATCCAGATCACTGACACTTATCGGAATAGTCGCGTTAGCATCTGCATAAAATCGTATGTAAATTTCATAGTCATCTTCATACGAGCAACCATCGTAATAACTTTCCACATACTCTGCTTCAATTCTTGCATAAATGATCTGCGTACAGGTTCCATTCGTATTAGCATACGATTGGCCGTTTGCATTGACATCATTTTGCGCTAATTGATCTGCTGCCGATTGAGACGTTGTGGAACTGTAAGTATTAGCTGCAACAATATAAGCTACAGTGGATCCCTGGTATCCGCTGCCACAGTTATTACGAGTAAAATTCCCGCTCTTTTGAATATTCCACCAAGTACAAGTTCCATTTGTATTAGCATATGCCTGTCCATTTGCATTGACATCATTTTGTGCTAATTGATCTGCGGCGGCTTGTGACGAAGTTGAGCTATAAGTTCCAGCGGGAACCGTGTAGGTAACTGTGCTCCCTGTGCCTCCTGTTGCACAGTTATTGCGGGTAAAATTGCCACTCTTGACAACATTATAAAATGTACAAGTACCGTTATTGTTGGCGTATGTTTGTCCGTTTGCATTGACATCGTTTTGCGCTAATTGATCTGCGGCAGTTTGTGATGAAGTTGAACTATAAGTACCTGCGGGAACTGTGTAGGTAACTGTGCTCCCTGTGCCTCCTGCTGCACAGTTATTGCGGGTGAAATTGCCGCTCTTGACAACATTATAAAATGTACAAGTACCGTTATTGTTGGCGTATGTTTGTCCGTTTGCGTTGACATCGTTTTGAGCTTGCTGATCAGCATCGGCCTGACTAATAAATGAAGCGTAGGTATTTGCAGGAACAGTATATGTGACTGTACTTCCTGTGCCTCCTACTGCACAGTTATTGCGGGTAAAATTGCCGCTCTTTTGAACATTTACAAATGCTGTGCAGTTTTCAATCTGGCCTGCGTAGTTGTAGCAAAACTTCTTAAGAATTTTATTGTTCTCATCCCGAGCTAAAATTAATCTTCCAAAACTATCATAGGTGTAAAAAATAACGCTATTTTTTGCATCGCATTGGCTAGTTATTCCTATTAATGCATCATAGGTGTAAGTGATCATCTGGGCATCTTTGGGGTACAGTCGCAATTCATCTAAACTTCCCGAACCCGTTACTGTAATTGTTGTTTGACCCGTCACCAAATGTTCAAAATAGTTCCAATCCTGTCCCGCGATACTGATAGTCTTTAATTTTTTGGGCCAGTTAGTTTGAGTACCAGTGATAGAAAAGGCTGAGTTATTTTTACTCCAATACGAAACAATATAATATGCTGAACTGCTTAAACCAGACTTAGAAATATTAAAACCAGTTTCGTCAAAGTATTTCCTGCCCGTAACGGAGGGCAGGTTCATAATAATATGAGATGGATTTATACCAGACCAATTTCCCGTGCCATCTGCCTCAAAAGAAGTATAAGCAACTGAGGTGCTGTCTGCATTGGTGACTCGTGCAATAGGGTAGGTACTTTTATAATCCCAGATTAAGACATTCTTGAAATCATTCTTTTTTTGAAATTCGACCAAATTGGACGTATTATCATAGGCATTAAAGAGTATGTGATCTTCATAATGGCTATCCATTGAAAGAATATTATTGCTATTCATTACACTTGAAGTATAAGAACCATAGTTCATGGGAACTGAATTAGTATATCGGTATGTTTTATCGGATACGGCGCTGCTACTTCTAAATGTTTGTATTTCTCCGTTAAGCAAATATTCATTGCCTAATTTTTTAACCACTGTCTTCTCAATCGGCACATTAATTAAATTTTTTGATATAAGATTATTAATGAACCCATAGGCACTATAATCTTTGGGATATTTAAACCGTGTTATGAGAGTGTCATTGAGGTAATCAGTTTGTTTAGTCGGAAATCGGTGGATGACTGGCAAATGGTTAACGTCTCTATCATATTGAGAGGGAATCCCTCCATATTCATATACTGTTTTTTTTGTTAGAAAAGTGGTGGAAGAAGTGTAGATGGTTTCTTTTTGCTCAGCTAAGTATGCACAACCAGTGTATAAACTGTAATAATTAGGCCGTTGATAGCCAAAAGGCTGGTCGAGGAGATAACCATTGATGAAAGAATTGCTATACGAGGAGCCATAAGAATATTCTGTTTCTTTTAAGACATCGTCATTTTCATTTTTATATACCTCTTTTACCAATTTTCCCGATACAAGCAGGGGCTGGTGAATTTTAAATGGATAAGTATTTATATCAGTTAAATCCTGTTCTGCATTTAAATCGTCGATGTCGTAATAACTTTCAATTGACCCATTTCCTTCTGATTTTTCAATCACTTTTCCATAGTATATATAATTGGCTGTTAGCTCGCCTGAGTAATTAACAGGTGTAGTAAATATCATGTAAGGTCTTACTGTAGTTTGCCATAAAGGAAGCGTAGGATAATAATAGTTATAATCTGTGTTATCAAGAATAACATCTTGTTGATAGACTGGCGACCCCCCTACTGTACCAAAGTCAAAATATGTATAACTCTTTTTTAATTCTGGTGAATTATCCCCCGCACTCGAATGAATTTCTTTTATTCTCAGCCCGCCAAGAGTCTTAGTGGTATCGAGTGCATCCCTGCAGGCATCATAGATATATTTTGTGGTACCCCCGGTAGGAAACGTTATCTCATCGAGAATATAGGCCTTTATGTAATTGATGTTTCCATTTCTATCAGCTCCTGGACATGTGGAAGAACTTGTCCCTGGGTTGTCGTAAAAAGTAAAAGTTGGGTACAGGTTTGCGTTCGTTTCCTTTCCGTTACAATATCCCCAATGATCTTGTCCCGTAAATAATCTACTTGGCAGTTTATTGGAAGAGGTAGGGTTGTACTTATTATAAGCAAACTTATACCCAGGCAAAAAATCGCCATTCTTGTTATATTGCTTTATTGAATCCAAGCGGAGACGCTTTTTCAGGTAGGTTGGAAGTTGGCTACTAAAATCATCGTTGCTTGTAAAGTAGCTCGTGTATAATTTATATTGTTGAATAGTATCACTGGTTAATCGATTTTTTATAACGATATTATCAAGAGCTTTTGACCGAGTGTAAATCCAATTTTGATCGGACGGGCGGTAGTCTTCGCGGATTGCACCTTTGTAATTAAACCTAACTTCACAGTCCGACGACTTGATGCTTTTTATTGTTACTCCGACATTTGACTGATAGTATTCGGCCATCGCTAAAACTGGACACCATCCTTTTCCTATAAGCATTGATTCATGATATAGAAATCTTTGAGCGTTGCCTCCATCTTCCTGATACTCGAAATCAATTTGATTCTGAGTTGCAGTAACTATCTTACTAACATGCCACGCAGTTGTTATTCCACTACCATCAAAACTGCCAGAGGGCAAGTTATAGTCCATATTATTATCAAAATAATATTGAACCCCATCAGGTGTCGTAATCACAAAGGCAAAGTAATTTCCTGCGGAAACTTCAATTTTTATGTCTTGCTCGGGCATTAAACGAACATGCCTTCCTGTATCAATAACAAATTTTCCCAAATAGCCGCCCAATTGAAAATAAAACATGTCCGGTTCAGTATCCATCGTACTACTACTCATCTGATTAATCAAATAAAGAGCTGGTGGAGGAGAACCATTGCTAACCGAAACTGGAGTCTGGTATGTATATGGACCTGAATGACCATAAAACCCACCCGAATATTCATCTGGAATTCCTTTAATAGTCCGAGAAACTACAGCATCAGCAATTAATGACCAACCTAATCCAACATTGCTAGCGATTTCCTCCACCCGTATTCCTCCAGCATGATAAGCAAGCGAAATAGGCCATGAAAAGTTTTTCTCTTTTAGCGTGTATATTGGTATCGCTATATTTGGCACACCAGTACTTTTATCTACCGGAAAATCAATAAACTTGTTAAGGGTTGCCACATTAGGCAATTGAATACTTTGGGTTACAGTTTGGGAGTGAATGATTGTGTAACAGTTAACAAACAATATCATCAAAAAAACACGTCTCATAAAGAGTTATTTGTTTTCATTGTTATTTTAAATTATACGCAACTCTAAAAACAATCGGCTGTGCCCGTGGTACTTGCTGATAACTCAAAAAATCCCAGAGCAACTGCAATTTTGTTTTCTTAAAAAATTTTGTTTTAAGCGAAATCATTTTACTTAATCCGATTAAGCCCGATGACTGCCAACTCAAATAATCTCTCAATAACACTATGCTGTTAAATACAGATTTATAATTCATTTCATATCCTCCAGATATCCAAAATGAACCCTTTAATTTCCAGTCAAGGTAGCTGCGAAGACCGGCACCTTGTGAGGAGAATTGAATGTTGTTCCAGCCTCGGCCAAGGCCAATTGAATAATTTGCCCCAATTCCTAATACACTTTTGTCATTTAACTTATAGCCAATAAAAAGGCCTATGTCAGTGTGAACGGGATAGTAATTTGTTGCTTTTTGCGTTTGAATATTTGTTCCATACTCAAGTCGTTGAAGAAAGCTTTTTGTTTTTTGATTATTAGGCTTAAAACCTTCCGGCATAATGTCATCACTATTCCCTCCGCCAAATTGCGTGATCTTGTTTTTTAGCTGGCTTAACTGCGATTGTGCCTGTTGAATATTTGCTGAAAATTGCGATTGTGCATTTGGCCCACCCGAAGCAATCTGATTTTGGATAAGTGAATTAACTTGTGTCCTTGTTTGCAATCCGGCAAGACTAGCGATGTAAGCTGGATCATTAGGGTCGCTGCTCGGTAAGCGGAATAAACTTGCGAGCATGCTATTTTTACGCATGAAGTCTTTAAACAATTCCGTTTTGCTCAAAAGCTCAATAGCTTTCTTTTCTATTTTTCTTGAATCACTTAATATGGATTTGTATTCCTTTAATTGTTCTTGATAATAATAAATCTCACGGGTATATTTTTTTAATTCTTTTGCTATTCCTAGTTGCTCAAACTGATGTTTTAATTGCTCCCTTCTTTCACGGATAAATTTTTTGATTTCCTCGGCTTGCTGCATTTTTCCTTCGAACGACTCAATTTTTGAGAGAGCATCCTTGACATTTTTTGTTGCTCCCTTCCTGTCTAAAAATTTGAACGCCGTTTTTAAAGTATCTAGGTGAGGAATATATTGCCGGGCAGTATTATGCAATACAGAAGTCGGGTTCTTTAATTGATCTTGTAGAGATTTGTATTTGGTTTCAATTTCTGCAAGCTTGGCCTTGGCGAGTAACGAATCTTTTGTTTCGAGTTGTTTTTCCCAAATCTTTTTTTCTTGTTTTTCTAACCGGCGTAAGGTCTTTTCGGATTTGGCAATGATCTTATTTTCAAGTTTACTTACTTTCTTTTCTACTATTGCTGATAATTTTTGAGGATCAATGCGGGCGAGTAATGAATCGATATGTGATTGCGAATGTGAAGTAACAGCAATGGAAAATAATGCAATGCTTAATATAAGCAATTTGTGCAGTGAGATTTGGTTTCTTCTGGTGGCACTCGTGTGCATACCGAATTTTTAGGGGGTTTATGGCTTCACAGTAGTACGCCATCCACTTCGTTCCTGGGCGTTTTAAGAGAGTACCGAATTAGCGAGGAAGGGTGTTTGTGAATTAATAAATATAAATTTAAATGATATTGCTACTTCTTCCAATACCACTAAGTGGTATTCATGTCAGCTTAACATTCATTCAATTTGCAAAATTATTTTCAACTTTGATTCTCAAAAATTGATGCTAGTCAGTGTGGGTCATGATTTCCGTCATTAGATGCCTTTTTACTTTTATTCCATAATGATTGTGCTAAATTCCATCAATCTCAATTTTAAAAAAACGTTTTTTCGCGGTGAAGTTTTGTGGAAAATACGGTGAGTTAGGAGAAAAACGGCAGATTTTATGCCCATCTATTTCTCGTTTGCATATTTCCACTTAAAACCGGCCGCTGTTCTGTTTTTAGATTTCAATGCATAGCAAATGGCACCGATGTGCACGCCAATTTTTTTAGCTGCTTCAGTGATGCTGTTAAAAGTCTTTAGGGGCTTCCCTTTGAGAGAATATTGTTTCACCTTTTTAGATCGGTTTATTGCTGATGATATGTGTCCATATTGATAGTTATTCAACTTAATTTTTTTCTTACCCCAACCTTTTTTCCAGAAGTATCCCAGAGCCGAGCGAGCTTTTCCTTTGATAACATGGGAAATGCTTATGTATGATCGAGCATTAACTGCATTTGCTGCGTCTGTTAATGTAAGATATTTCGCAACCCGTTCGCCTTTAAAATTATATTGGGTAACC
>DASYQS010000018.1:0-47645 GCA_036005185.1 Chitinophagaceae bacterium
CCTCCTTTAAATAAAAAAAACCGTCTGATTTCATCAGGCGATTTTTATGTTCAATTATTGCAAGATGCTAAAAATAGATTTTAACATCCATTAATAGCAGGCCTGTTCAGCAATAATAAAAATTTATAAACGCTATCCGGAGTTTATAACCCATGTCAGTTTTGAAAAACTGTCAAAGTCAACTATTAATAATAAGTCTTCCTTTAAAAGGTTCGAACTCTTTCCTGTCGGGACTACTGCGTCCGACGTAGCTTTAGCGAAGTCGGGCTTTTTTGTTGATTCTGGCTTCCTTCCTTTGCCCCTTTACGGATTAGTTGATGACGCTGTCGGCATGGTTACAGGATAGACCGGAATGAGTTTTTTTAATTAATCAGAATTAAAACCGGTTGGTGGAATCACCAGCCGGTCAGAAATTAATTAATACTTTAAAATCTGTACAACAAAAACTTCGGTGCCATCTGTTACATGCAGGTAGTAAATTCCATTTGTTTGATTGATATTGAAATTCACTTCAAACATTTTAAAACTCTTCTCCACTATTGTTGATGCGATCGGTTTGCCCTTGTCATTGTAAATAGTGATTGTATATTCTTTATCTTTTTTATTGTCGAGCTTCACTTTTATTTGGCCGTGAGTTGGGTTGGGATAAACGATCACCTTTATTCCATCTTTCTTTTCATCCATTCCATATACCAGTATGGTTTGATCAACAGAGACAGCAGCGAGATAATTTTCATTCCCCGGCTGGCTGGCCCTGACAATGACCTGTCCTGCATCTGTAAAACTTAAATTGTTTCCCATAATGACACCGGGCCCTGAAAGGACGGAAAAACTTACAGGTAATCCTGATGAAGAACTTGCTGAAAGCTGAATGATTTCGATCTTATTTTTTGGATCAATAGCGGTGAATGAAATAGTCTGCAGCGCCTTGTTCACTAAAAAATCCTGCTCCTCCACAGCAGGCAAATAATTTTCATTACCTGCCTGGCTCACACGAACAATTACTTCACCGGCGCCCGTAATGGTCAACATTGAACCTGATATAGTAGCAGGACCTGAAACAACCGCAAACACCAACGGCAGATGAGTATCTGCTGAAGCCACTAATTCAAAAGGAGCATCGCCATAGGTTTTATCAGCGATGGTTTCGAAACTGATATTTTGCGGAGCTTTATTTATTGTAAAGGTTTGTTCAGCTGAAGCAGGAAAATAATTATCATTACCAGCCTGATTCGCACGAACGGTAACCGTTCCTGCACCTATGATCGTCAGAAGACCATTTTGATCTACTGTCGCCGGCCCTGAAACTATTTCGAAGTCAACGGGCAATCCTGAATTTGAATTGGCTGTCAGTTGAAACGGATCATCGCCATATGTCGGATCAGGTATTTCATCAAATGAGATTGTTTGATTTCTTTTTTCATAAAGTTCCCACTCGGCGAATTGCGTACCTGTCTCCCCATTATTATTAGTAATATTCAACCGGTAGTAAACATAAGCTATAGTATTCGTAAACGAATACGTTTTTGTAAGAAAGCGTGAAGAAAAAGTTTGGCCCGAACGAATGTCGAGAATGGTCCATGTGGTGCCATTGTTGGAGCCTTGCAAATTCCAATCCCTGGGATCACGATTGGGAACATCATTGGCTGATGTGATCGTGTACTTTATTACAATAGCAGGCACGGAAGATTGATATTGCACCCATAAAGCTGTCCTGCCGCTTCTATAATATTTGGTCGATTTATTGTTATCGATCAAACTGGGAAAATCTTCAGAAGGTTTCGTTGTATTAGGATACTGGGCTGTTATGATTCCTCCATTGTCAGTGATATCGAAGGAAGTGCCTTGCCCGGGGCTCACAGTAATATTTACCGGAACCGAAAGACTCATTTTGCCAAGGTTGTTTGTTGCTTTGGCCTGCAGTACATAATTACCTACCGTAACATTTGTCCAGGTAAAGCTGTAAGGACTGGTAATATCTTCTCCGATCTTTGAAGGCCCATTGAAGAATTCCAGTTTGGTTATCGTATTGATGTCGTCGGACGCCTGTGCATCAATAGTAATATTGGCAGGAGCAACAAAATTGGATGCATTAATGGGCGCAGTAATTTTTATGTGTGCTCCCGGAGGATTTACCGAGACCACAACTGCTGAAAGAAAACTTTCATTTCCTTTGTCATCAGTTGCTTTGGCAGTTAATGTATGTATTCCTTCAATAGATAGCCAGTTAATGTTATACGGACTGATCGTATCTTCACCGATTTTAGATCCGTCCACAAAAAATTCAACCTTTGTTATGGTTCCATCAAAGGAAATGGCATCGGCGGTGATGGAAATAGTTGAATCCCCATTAAGTATGCTTTTATCAATAGGAGAATTAATGTTTATTGAAGGAGCATCAGAGATCGCAGTATGTCCCACATCTCCAGAATTGAGAATACGGGCAATAACCTGGGCGTTTGAAATCTCGTCAGCCCCTACATCCAGTGGCGAAATTCGCGCTTGTCCATCCATGTCGGCAATAACGGAAGTATAAGAACCTGTTGCAGCATCAATGGCCGGACTACCTGGCTGGATGTGGAAGGTACCTGTAAGGTTCCTTGCAATTTTTGGATCGGCAATAATGTATCCTGTTGCCGGCATAGCACCAGCACCATTGGTATTGAAAATGATATTTCCCTCCCATGAGGGATTTGTATAAGGACCTGCAATAGATGCTGCTGCTCCACCGCCCTGAACAATATTGTTGACAACGGTGATGTAGGTAGCACCCAAGCCGTTTGTACGTCCACCCTGTTTGAAATTGCTTGAATTATTAACTAAAGTATTGAAGGCAATCAGCACCCTGTCTGGCCGATCATGCACGGTAAGTGCATCGCCGTCTGCCACTTCACCATCTCCATTGCCAATGTCCAAAGCAATGCTGCAGTTTTCAAAATGATTGCTGAATATTACGTGATCATCTCCATAGATACGGAGGCCGGGTGTATTGATAAAATAGTTACCATAAACTACACAACGGTTACCATGGCGCAATGTGAATTGCGCCGGACAATCACGGATGGTATTGTAGCGAATAATAACGGCAGAAGCTTTTACAGAGAGCAATTCATTTTCACCGTCACATTGTTCAAACAGATTGTGTTCAACTATGCTGTTGCTGGAAGAAAGACTATACCCGCTCAAACCGAATTGAAGGGTTTCCGCACCATTGCCACCTCCGGGAAATTGCTTTAAAAAATAATTGTGGTGTATCCATAGCCTTTGTGCAATCTGGCTGCCGGAACCACGTACAGCAATGAAGCGACCCAGGTTATGTTTATTCTGAAAGGTATTGTAATCTATCTGGTGATCATTGCCGTTGAGCAATAAATATTCGCCTTCACCCGGCGTTTCAAAAATATTGCGGGTCCACCTGCAGAAACTTGTACCGCTGCCCATTTTTGCATGGTTAGCAGCATGCGTGAATTTAAATCCTTTGATGATGATATAGGCGGCAGGACTTACTACGCTGAAACCACCTGTTCCTGTGATCTCTGCCCCACCAATTGTTTGTGCGGCAATTGTAATGGGTTGCGCTGCTGTTCCCTTTTTGCTGATAGTAATATCTACACTACTGGTATAAACACCATTGATGAGAATGATTACATCTCCGGGAACTGCGTTATTAATGGCGGTTTGCAGAGCAAGTAAAGAAGAGACCGTAATGGTAGCAGCGGGAACAGTTTTAAAAACTGACAATAGTAATAAAAATGATAGTGTTTTTTTCAAAACATATCGGAACTGCTTAGAAAAATGAAAAGCTGTTGTGAAGAATTTTTTGTAAGGATCAGCAATTAACTGGTTAAGGATAAAATTGTTTTTCATAAGCAATTTTAAGAATCGTTAAAGGGGTGAATACAGTATATGTGGTTTGTATGGTTTTGTCCTTCTCACATGAGCTGTACTCCGTTTGCGGGTTCTAACTAACTCATATTTCCTCATTAAAAATCACTTTCCTCTTGCCTTTTATTCAATGATTTTAGCAAAAACGAAAGTTGATTTTAATATGACTGGTATTCGTATAGGAAATTTGCAAACTATAGCTTAGTGGATTTACGATCTTAACCGATAGCTTTCTTTTTAAAGATTTGTAGTTCGGGGACCTCGTTATATGAAATCAAATTTTTCTATCATTTTCGTAAAGCTTACGGGCGAAGACCCTGATCGGACGCAACTTTAGATACAGGTTCGATTCCTGTCGGCACTACAAATTTTCTCACAATGTTTTATACATACCTGCAGAAGAGAATCAGGCATGATTAAGATACTAAAAAACTGTCCTTTTATTTACTTTTTTCGACCGGTAATTTATTTAACGCCACCGTGCGGAAAATGACAGGATCAAATTTTTGGTTTGTTCATACATTAACAATATGAAAAAAGCAGTAATTGTAACTTTCGACAAGTTTACTGATGTGGACATATTTTTAGCATGGGACCTACTCAACAGAGTTAAGCTTCACGATAAAGAATTTCAGGTAATGGTCGTAGGGACAAAAATTTCTCATAAATCTGTTTGTGGACTTGACTTGACAACTCACGGATTTATTGAAGAATGCAATGACGCAGACCTTGTATTTTTTGGAAGTGGGCCAGGCACAAGAGATGTAATTAAAGACAATAAATACCTAGAGCGTTTCAAATTGGACCCGGAAAGACAAATAATTTGTTCTATGTGTTCGGGTGCTTTAATCATTGCAGCTCTGGGACACTTAAAAGGACTTTCAGCAACAACTTATCCAACGGCATTTGAGGCATTGAAAAATTATGGCATCGATGTTATTGAAGATAGGCACTTAGTAACACACGGAAATATTGGAACTGCTGCAGGTTGTTTAGCAGCGGTTGACCTGATAAGTTGGGCAATTGAAAAACTTTATGACGACAAAATAAGTGAAGATGTTATTGCTTCTGTTTTACCACTGGGCAAGACAAGCTTGCATTTATTAAGTGATTAAGGGATGCTATATATCACACCGTCTTTGCCCCCGATACCAATGCTTTCAAATTTTTGTATAGAAATCCAAAATACCATTTGGTAAGATAAAGTTTGTCAGAATTGGAAATAGATAAATGAATCTCTACCCTTCTGGCTCGCTGATTGACGCATCAGCCAATGTGTTCCCACAACAGTTTCTATACTCCCAAAAAGAACATCTAACTTTAAATTAGTAGATTTATTACAATTAATAAATGGCAATCAGTTTCATTGTTCTTTTTCACATCCATTATTATAGCTACCACTATTTTTCATCCTCCGTTTTATTCCATTACAGGTCGCAAGATTCGCATAGGTAAGGAAATCGTATCGCCGGATTCGTCTAAAATAGAGTTCCAGCCGGCAAAAAATAGGGAAGTTTTCATATCAAATAGGGAATAACTCTGTCATCAAATAAGAACAGTGCTCCCACTTTTGCTATTATTATTCATTTAAAAAATTAGATGTTATGAAAAGGATGATAAGAAAGAATTTTCTTTCTGGTTTAGTGGTATTATTTTTTCTTTGGGGTTGCCAAAAAAATATTGATAAATCACCCAAGGCTGTCAATGAAGCAACGCAGGAGCTTCAGCCTTCCAGTGAATTAAAGGATTTTATACAAGTAAATCTCGTTGGCGATAATGATGAATTAAGCCCAGCGCATATTGATCCCACTCTTATTAATGCATGGGGCATAGCATTCCCTTCATCAGGAGGTGCCTGGGTTTCGTCTCAGGGTGGTAGCCTGGGTGAAATTTATAATAGTGATGGTACGGTGGCGAGACCTCCCGTAGCCATCCCATCTCATACAGCAGCAACAGGCGGGCATCCTACTGGTGTCGTAGCCAACAACACTACTGATTTCAAGCTTCCTAATGGTAACCCCGCAAAGTTCATTTTTGCAGAGGCTGAAGGTGTAATTTCGGCATGGAATGGAGGCAATGCAGCTATAAAAGTGGCTGAAGATATCAATAACCCATTTTATTTTGGAATTGCATTGGCATCAGATGGCGGCAATAATTTTCTATATATAGCCAATTTCTCTGAAGGCAAAATTGAAGTGTATGATAAAGACTTTAAGGAAGTAAGCAAGCCATTTACTGATCCAGATCTCCCAGCGGGTTTTTCGCCTGTCAACATTCAAAACATAGACGGAAAATTGTACGTGATGTATGCAAAGCCGGGAAGAGGTGGTGATGAAGTTATTTTTCCTCGCGATGGATTTGTTGATATTTATAACCCCGATGGTACATTTTTAAGACGCTTTATTTCACAGGGACAATTAAATGCTCCATGGGGTATAGAAAAAGCACCGGCAGGATTCTGGGGTGAAGACACCGATACGCGGGATATTTTTTTGGTGGGCAATTTCGGCGACGGGCATATCAATGCTTATAATTCAGAAGGAGTATTTCAGGGACAGCTTCGTGAGCACGGTAACCCGATAGTAATAGAACGTCTCTGGGCCATCGCATTTCCTCCTGCAAGTTCCACGGCCTTCAATCATAACTCACTTTTTTTTGCAGCTGGCCCTGGCAAAGAACAACATGGTTTGTTTGGATTTATAAAAAAATAAAATCGCTGGTTGAGATATTTGTAAATACCAGTACACTTACGTTTTTATAATGAGACCGATTTTGGTTTATAACCGGTGTTTCTACACCGGTTTTTTTCAATCAGCACGTCAGGCTGCATTCTTTTCATTTACAACTAAATTATCTACGATAAAAGAGGGAATGGTATAAAGAAATTGAGATGTTGACATACATTCCTTTGTGAACTCCTCAATTCCTCAGTCAAGTGCGCGGTTTGGTATTTAGAAAATAATCATTGTTTAAGCAGTTTTCTTTTTTTGATATCCCGACTAGGTGGCTTCTTTTAGAAAATTATAAAGCCTCTGGCAAGACCAGAGGCTTACTTAATCAAAAAACCATTAACCATTAAACCTTATCCTATGAAAATTCGCCGCTAATATAAAAAGTTTTTGATGCATTTGATTCAGGGATAACAATAAAAACGAATGAAACTGAAAAGTTTCAAAATTATTTGATGTTTGTCAATAACAGAGTCCCCAAAGGATTTGGGAGAACATAGGTGAACGCTAAAAAAATAAGCTAGAGCTCCTGACTGCTTAATTGCAATTGTGAAAGATAAAATTCCGGCTCAAGATTTAATAATGGTTTGATTAGCTTTGACTCTTCGTAGATAGCTACAAAAGAAAATCTGCCTGCATCAGTAAGGGGCCTAAGTCGAAAGATCTCTGAAAGCACAAAACTTCTATCAACCCATGAAAACCTGTCTTGTACTTTTCGATAATCCTCCAATGAAAAAATTAGTTCCCCTGTTTTTAAAATATGAACGGTACGAACGCTGCCGGCATGAGACATACTATAAATTTTTCTAAGGTTAGTTATTTATTCACCCAATTTATTTCGAGTTAGGTTAATAACAAAAAACTGCATTTACAAATCACAGAATATTAACTTTTTTACGCTCCCGCAGCTACTTATTCAAAATATTTCGATACTGTGGATCCTTCTAAAATTAATGAGGTGCTGGTCTCTCCATATTCTTCCAACTTCACTATAATATCAGCAAGCTCTTGTCGCGAACTGGTGGCTATTTTTAATATCACGCTGGCATTGCCCGTAATGGTATGCCATTCTACGACTTCCGGAATACAGCTTATCAATTTTGTCATCTCAGCGTGCTTTAAGCCAGTCACTTTATAGTGGATGAATGCCTGAATGGTTAATCCTATTTTATCAAAATCCAAAATTGCACGATAGCCTTTTATATAGCCCATCTCTTCCAGCTTTTGAATTCTTTCTCCAACGGCTGGGGCCGAAAGCCCTATCCGGCGGCCAATTTCTGCAGTCGTTATTCTTGCATTCTGCGATAGCTCTTTCAGGATGTTCTTGTTTAAATCATCAAGAGCTTTATTATTTAAGGTTTTAAGCATAAAAAAGATTGAAAGTAAAGTTCAGTTCGAAAATTCAATAAAAAATAAAGTGTGGTTTTACCTACGTTATCAGATTTTTATTTAGCGATTAACAACGGCTATTTTCTTTAAACATGCAAAATGCTGCTTAAAAAAACTTTTTGTCTGGTTATTTACTTCAGTGTTTCTGTAATGCTATTCAGGTCGTTCTCTCAAATTGATCTGACGCCACTGACAATAACTAAAAATCAACAATCAATGAATAAAATTATTGAAATCAGGTCGTATAATTTAAAACCTGGTACTCGCAAGGATTTCCATAAATTATTTTTAGAACAAGCTTTGCCTCTCCTTAAAAAATGGAACATTGAAGTAATGGCCTTTGGACCGTCTATTCATGACGAGGATTCTTATTTTCTGGTAAGAGCCTATAAAAACCTAAGCGAAAGACAGCAAAAAGAAGATGCTTTTTATGGAAGCGAAGAATGGAAAAAAGGGCCAAGAGAGGCCATACTTGCACAGATCATAAATTACACAACGATTGTGGTTTCGATCGATTCCTTTCCTGTAAATTTTATCCCCCAAAATATAGGATCGAATGAAGGTGTGGATAAAGAACAGCTAAGTATTTTGAATGCTCAATTTATCAAGAATTTTATTTCAGGCGATACAGTGGCCCATAATGAAATTATTCATAAAGATTTCCTTTGTATTGAAAATTCAGGGGCTATTGTTAACCGCGATGAATATTTGAAAGAATGGGCACATTCTTATAAGGATGGCCGATTTACCTCTTTTACTTATACAGACGAGTATATTCGCTTGTTTGGCAATGCTGCTCTTATAAGATCAAAAACAGTTTATACTAAAAATATAAATGGTAAAACAATAACCGGAAATACTGTTTATACAGATACATACATAAAAGAAAATGGACGATGGTGGTGTGTGCAAGCTCAGATTACACCTGTAATAACGCATTAGTAATCACTCCTTGCAACTCGCAAAACAGCAATATCCGTGATCTCAATATAAATAAAAAAATGCTGCTCAATAAGAACAGCACTTTTCTCAATTGATACTAAACTTGCTCACATACTGTAAGCAGTTGGCGATGTTGTCGTCTCTTCGAGATCTTTCTCTTGTTTTTGCCACGAATATGAGCCCTCTTCTTCTGCTTCAATATTGATGTAGGTTTCGGCAATATCGGTCAGCAGGGCATCAGTATCTTCTTCTTCAAGCAAGGTTTTATCTAAAATATCAGCAGCTCTGTTTAAGCCCATCGTGATAGCCAGTTGCACCAGCCCGCCATACGTTGCAATTTCATAATGTTCCACTTTTTGAGCGGCAATGATAAGAGCTGCATCTCTTGTCATAGAATCTTTTTTTGTTTCCTTTATTATTGTTTCAGATTCTTTTACCAAGCCCTCCATAGCCTCGCATTTTTTTCCTTCAGGTTTTTTACCAATGATCTGAAAAACCTTCTCCAGCCTTTTTACATGTCTTTCCGTTTGTTTTAAATGCTCGTTAAATGCATCTTCTAACTCTTCAGTGGTGCTGGCTTGCGCCATTTTAGGAATAGCTTTCAATAATTGTTGTTCGGCGTAATAAATATCTTTTAACTGGTCAGTAAAAAATTTTTCAAGCAAAGATGCCTGACCTTCCTTGCCATTATGGCTGCTAGCAGCTCTGACATTCCCTGTGTTTGTTGCCGCAGTCTGATTTTGTCTTGCGTTGCCTTTATTTTTTGTGGTTTGTTTCATAATAAAATATTTTAGAAATGATAAAATAGTGAGAAGCTTGGTGCTGGCCGTTTTTATTTTTTCTTAAGAGCTGATACTTTAGTCATTTTTTTTTCGAGCATTTGTCTTGCTATCGCGCATATTTTTTTTCTGATGTTCATACTCTCCCTTACGCTGATTAATATCATTCTCATCTACATCAAAGCCTTCTTCATATTCGGGATTAAAGGAAGACCGCTTCTCATCATACCCTTCATAGCGATTGTGCAAGTTTTCGTTGGTATCGAAAGGTTTTTCCGGAAAACTTCTTCCGCGATTAGTAGCGCCAGGGCGATCCTTGTCAGAAGCGCCTTGGTTGCTTCTGTTCCTTTTGTTTGGCATAACATTAAATTTATAGGTTTGGAAATGGAACTATTCCCAAAAAGCAACAAAAAAAATGCCCTGCTTTCCTAGATGCAAATGAAATTTGAGAGAACATTATTTATAAGGCGGCCTGTTTAATGGCTAACTTCTGCATGCTTCTTTGATATTTCTTGCACCTCCTTAATAAATTTGTCTATGTTGGGATCAGCATACATTCCGTATGCATCCGTAAGTGAACCCTTGGCACCGCCATTCGTTTCAATAACATATAAAATGGCGCTGTCGGATGGATCGCTTGCTCCCTCAAAGCGAAAAAAATTAGTTATCTGAATATCTTCGGGCTTATATAATTTCTCAGTTTCCAAAGACTGAAGATGAAGCCCATCCTCAGTAACTTTAAAATTTTCTGTGTATCCATCCTTTATAATCTTATTAAGGCAGGATGCTAAAGTTTTCATTTCATCCATAAGGAACTCTTTTTATGTTTGAGGTAGAAGGCCGGCTTTATGGCCGGCTATCGATACTTTTTCTTAAACGTTTTCGGGTAGATAAAAATCTTTCATTTTTAAAACTACCTGTCTGCACTACGCTGCATATCGCGATAATTTTTAATGGTATCATGGGAACTCCTCAAGCTGGTCTTTTCGTCCTGAACTAATGTTCTGACATCGGAAGGCAAATTATTATCAGGATCTAAGGCTTTTTCATAAGCCCTTTGTGCAGCATCTTCTCCATATTCGCATTCTTCAAGCACTGATTTTCTTTCTGACCGGCTAAAAGCTGACTTAATATCCATCCAAGTACGATATATTTTTCCCGATGCGGTAGTACCCGCAGCGGGTTCACCACCGAGTCTCTGCACTTGGTCAGTCAACTCCCTCGCATAATTGCGGCTTTCATCGGCCATGCGATTGAAAATATTTCGCAGGTCAACATCGTCTTCATCTGTTTCCCTGACTGCTTTTTCATAACCCTCAACCCGATCATTGTTAATTCTGATCAGATCGTTGAGGACCTCGATTGTTCTTTCATTTCTTTCCATAAAAAAAATTTTTTAAAGAAACAGTTTAAAAATCAGTATTGTTTATGCTGATTAATAATGAAATGTGTAGAAAATAATTCTCAAAACCAATGTTCAATAACTTCTAAAAAATTCTGTATCATTTACTAAAAGCTGTAAAACAATTATCATTCTTGAACTTTGGATTATTGATTCATTCCACCCTTTCATTATTAGTTATATATGGGAAAAACTATGCCATGAAGTTTGAGGAATCAAGAAATCAGTTGGCATAATAATTAATATACATAAGTAAAACTTCTTTATGGCAAAGTATTCAAAGGGCGCTCAGAAGAAAGTAAAAAAAGCTATGCACGAAAAAAAGAGAGGCCAGTTAAAAAGTGGCCGAAGCGGTAAAAAAGTAAAGAGTCGTAAACAAGCAATTGCTATTGGGCTTTCGGAAGCTCGCAAAAGCGGAGCTAAAGTGCCTAAAAAGAAATCGGCATCAAAAAGCAAAGGAGGAAGAAAAAAATCTGCTGGCAAAAAATCCTCCGGTAGAAGCAAGAGCAAAAAATAAAAAAACCCGATTAAATCGGGTTTTTTTAATGCGTTAAAAATCTATTGCTCAAAAAATTCTTCATAACTTTTGAGCTTATTGTAAAGAGTTTTTCTGTCAATATTTAATACTTCTGCAGCCTTTTTCTTATTAAATTTTACCTCTTTTAATACATTCATAATTGTTTCATATTCTGCCTTGCTTGCTGCACCCTTTAAACCGATGTCTTTTTTTATAATAGTAGTTTGTTCTTTTATGGGCTCAGGTGTAGCTGTCAAAGGATTAGTATTTGTAATTTCCCACGGAAGTGTTTTTGCTGATATTATTTCACCCTGGGTGAGCAACACGGCGCGGCGAACAACATTTCTAAACTCTCTAAGATTACCAGGCCAGCTATATTTCAAAAACATTTCGATCACTTCCGGCTCAAATCCTTTAACGTCTTTTCCTAGTTCTTCATTTGTTTTTTGTAAAAAGAATTCAGCAAAGGGAGGAATATCTTGCCTGCGGTTACGTAAGGGAGGTAAGTTAATGGAAAACTCATTAAAGCGATGGTAAAGATCTTCTCTGAATTTTCCCCTTTGGTATGCTTCCTGCAAATTTTCATTTGAAGCAACGATGATACGCACATCCACATCCATCTCTTTATTACCGCCAACACGTTTAAACTTTCTTTCTTGTATCACGCGCAATAGAGCGGCCTGAATATCAACAGATAAATTTCCAACTTCATCTAAAAACAAAGTGCCGCCATTGGCTAATTCAAAATGTCCTTCTTTATCGGCCGATGCCCCTGTAAAAGCGCCTTTTACATGACCAAACAGCTCACTACCTGCCAATTCTTTTGAAAGCGTACCGCAATCCATAGCTACAAAAGGCTTGTCCTTCCTATGACTTAATTTATGAATTGTTTTTGCGATTACTTCCTTCCCAGTTCCACTTTCGCCGTATAAAATAATGCTATAGTTCGTCGGAGCTACAATTTCAATTTGCTGATATAAATCTTTTGTCGCTGGAGCTTCACCTACCAAAAATTCCTGTTTTTGATATTTACCAGGAATTTTTGCTTTAGCCACTCCGTTATTTCTTTCTTCAGAAAGTTGAGGTGGTTGTTCAAGGGCCTTATTGAGAACCGACAATACCTCATCAGGTATCAGCGGCTTGGTAATGTAATCATAAGCGCCTTGTTTGATTACGTCGATAGCAGTTTTAATATCGGAATAACCCGTTATGATTAATACAATAGCGTCGGGCTTATATTTTTTAACAGACAGCAGTACTTCTTTGCCATCCATATTTCCAAGCCTGAAATCACATAAAACTGCATCAAAACTTTCTTCTTCAAACTTGGCAATACCTTTTTGGCCCGAATAAGCTACATCTGTATCATAACCATTACGCGATAAAAACCTGGACAGTAGAGTGCACATATCCATATCGTCGTCAATAATTAAAACTCTTTTCTTCATAAGCCTTTCTCGCTTGTTTCTATGAAATTAATAAAAAAGTTGTTGACCTTAGTCAATTTTTGAATGAATAAATTCTGAAGTTTAACGTATAAATATTCAATTTTCTTGCCGGTATTGGGTTAAAACGATTAATAAATGATTTTTTTTGATCATGAGTAGCCCGCCACCATTATTTGGTAACATAATTGTTGCTTTATCAATTAATTCCATTGTTTAACTAGGGGTCCGAATATGAGAACTTTAATGGAAAACAAATTAAAAGCCTTAATTGTTGATGACGAAATTGATGTTTGCTATTTACTTAGTGCCATATTAAATTGCAAAAACTTTCAGGCTAGTTATGTCAATTCAATCAGCGAGGCAAAAAGAGTGTTACTGGAAGAAAGCCCCTCTATTGTGTTCCTTGATAATCATTTACCCGACGGGTTTGGAATAAGCTTTATTGAGGAAATCAAAAAACTAAATCCACTTGTTAAAATAGTGATGATTACTGCATACGATACAAATACAGACAGGGATAAAGCATACCAGGAAGGAGTAGATTATTTTATTGGAAAACCATTTACCAGGGAGACGATTTTCAAAACCTTGGAAAACCTGTTGAATTAATTCAGTTATCAAGACTGTAGAATTATTTCCACAAAACGCACATACAAACAACAGCAAGCTTTCACCGCCATTTTGAATTTTTACTAAATAACTCATTTGCATGGGCAATCTCTTATATGTAATTGTAGTTATACTAATCGCAGCCTGGGCGATCGGGTTTTTTATATATGCGGCTTCAGGGCTTATTCATATATTATTGGTAATAGCTTTTATCACTATCCTATTGCGCATAATAAAAAGATAAAAGGCACAATTACCGTTTGAAAAGGCTTTTTAAATTCTCATTGCTTTCGTTTTCCAACATTGTGGTCATCGATTCATCGATTATACTGAGTGTTATAGTGAAAATGGTACCTTCTCCCGGCCAGCTTTTTACAGAAATATTTCCTTTGTGATTTAGAATAATGTTTTGAGTATGTGTTAATCCCAAACCCGCGCCGCCACTCTTTTTTGTAAAATATGGGTCAAATAATTTCTGTCGTGTCTCTTCATCCATGCCGGTTCCGTTGTCTTTAATATCAATAATGCATTTATCATGTTCTTCTCTTGAAAAAATTTCGAGAACTCCTTTTTCTTTATCCATAGCCTCTACTGCATTCACTATAATATTCAAAAAAGCAATCTTGATTTTTTCTATGTCAGCAAGAACTTCGCAACCGTCGCTTGAATATTTTTTTTCTAGCTTGATGTGCTTTAATTCAATTCTGTCCTTAGCCAGCTCAAGCGTTTCATCAAGCAGCGCGTTTATTTTAATTTTTGAATACTGTAATAATGCAAATTTTGTTGAAGTCAGCAGTTCTGAGATCATTTGGTTAATACGGGTTGCATTCCTGTTGATCATATCCAAAAGCATGGTAGTTTCTTCGTCTCTTTCAGAGCTGGCTTGAATTTGTTCTGAGGCCAAGGCAATATTAGTTAAGGGATTTCTTATTTCATGAGCAATAGTTCGGGCTATGCGGCCCGTAGCAGTAAATTTTTCAAGACTACGCAATTCCTGCAACTCAATATTTGCTTCTTGAAGTTCTTTCACTTTATTTTCTAATTGCTTTCTATATAAATTAGCTTGCTCATCGGCTCTTAATTTGGCTTTACTCTCTTTGCTATAGGTGACAAACGAATAAACTGACAATAAAATCGCAATGATCAAGGAAGTTATCGTAATTATTTTAATAGATATAGAAACTCCTCTCAATGCTTCCCTTCTGGATGTTAAGTATCTTCTTTCCTGATTTTCCATTTTTTGAATAGCCGCCTTAATAAGGATCGTCAACCTTTTCCCTATTTCTCCGCCCGATTTCATTTCCTCTGTTATCACATTCCCTGCTTCCTTAAATAGCAAAACACCCCTGTACATTCTTCCCAGTTTTTCCTGAATAAGCATTTTTAATGTATCGGCTATTTTTTGTTGGGCTATATTGTCAGAAGTTAGACTGTCAATATTTTTGGATAAGGAGTCTACCTTTTTTGTACTGGCATAAAACTGTCGTAAATACGATGTATCATTTAAGATCACGTAACCTCTCGCAGAACTTTCTGCTTCATATACATCGGCAGAGAGAGTTTCAAGATTATTGATAACAAGATCTGTGTGTTCTATCCACTTCGACTGTTTTAGAAATTGCTGGAGAGTTAAAAAGATTAGAAAATAGGATAGCAGCAGCAGCAAAAAAGCTGTTAAGTAGCCAGACTTTACTCTAAAGCTTCCTGTGGTTAGCATCACGTTCGGTTTGTAAGGGCTTTACTTATTCATAGATCCTCTCTATGGCATCTCTATATTTTTCCATGATCACTTTTCTCTTTAAAGAAAGCTTGGGTGTCATTTCTCCTGTGTCAACACTCCATTCTTTTGACAACAATTCAAATTTTTTCACTTGTTCAACATGATTGAAAAATTTGTTAAAACTTTCAATCAGCTCTCTGAACATTTCAATCACCTTAGGATTGCGAATCAGTTCATCATTACTGCTTTCGTTGATGTTATTTTTGCGGGCCCAGTCGCGCAAATTCGCAAATGAAGGTACGATAAGTGCACCTACAAATTTTTTTTCCGCCCCAAGAAGCATTACCTGCTCAATAAACGGTGACTCCATTAATTTACTTTCAATTGGCAAAGGGGCTACATATTTACCGCCGCTTGTCTTGAACAATTCTTTTTTCCTGTCAGTGATTTTTAAGAATTTATTTTCTATCAACATGCCAATATCTCCGGTGTGATACCAACCATCGGTTATTTCAGCCGCAGTAAGGTCTGGTCGTTTATAATAGCCCATCATTACATTTGGCCCCTTACATAATATTTCCCCATCCTCAGCTATTTTTGCCTGTACACCGTCTATCAACGGCCCCACTGTTCCTATCCTTCTTTCTTTTTCATTAAAACGATTCACAGCAATTACTGGTGAAGTTTCAGTCAATCCGTATCCTTCCATGATGGGGATTTTCGCTGCCGTGAATATCCGGATCAACCTGGCTTGGCAAGCAGCCCCACCGGTTACAATACATTTTATATGATTGCCCAAGCCTTCTCTCCACTTACTAAAAACAATTTTATTGGCCAGATCTAATTGAACACGGTACCAAAAACTTCTTTTTTTATTGATCTCAAATTTTTCAGCTAATCCGTGAGCCCAAAAAAATAATTTTCGTTTTGCTCCCCCAAGCTCATTTCCTTTCTGCATAATTCGGTCGTACACTTTTTCTAACAATCTTGGAACAGTAGTAAATATATGGGGTTTCACCTCTTTTAAATTATCGCCAATTGTATCAAAACTTTCAGCATAATAGATTGAAGTGCCTCTAAAAAGATAGAGATATGTAACCATGCGTTCAAAAATATGGTTAAGAGGAAGAAAGCTTAAAGCCCTCATTTTTTCGCCAGGAGGAAAACATGGAATGCAAGCCATTACATTGCTCAGGATATTCCGGTGTGAAAGCATTACCCCTTTGGGTGTGCCTGTTGTGCCGGATGTATAAATAATCGTAGCAAGATCCTCGTACTTAATCTTTGCGCTAATAGAGCTCGCTTGTTCTTTTAATGCTGATGTGCTTAAACTAAGAAGCTCCTTCCAGTGTCTCGCATTGGCTACATGCTCAAACGTATAAATTTCCTTTAGCGAAGGCACATGGTCTTTTACACTCAGCACTTTCAAAAAAAGATCTTCATCATTCACAAAAGCCATTTTAACCTGCGCATCATTCAATACAAATTTTAATTCGTTAATATTAATGGTGGGATAAATGGGAGTAAGAACAGCGCCAATCCGTTGCACCGCCATATCAAGCATTATCCATTCAGGCCGATTCCTGCAAAGTATTGCTACTTTATCTCTGCTTTCTACAGACATATCTCCCGGACCAATCCCAATGCTCAATAGTCCAGCGCTTAAATCATTTATGATCTCTGCAGCCTTTTCTGTGCTGTATTTTTTATATTGGCTACCTTCCTTGCTGGCAAGCATGTCTTCAAGGGGTGCTCTTTCTAAATGATACTGGATACAATCAAATAATCTTCGTGGCTCAGTCATGTTACAATCATTTATAAGGTGCTGTTGCTCGCTGTTATTCATTGCTGTCATTTGTTCTTTAAATAAAGCGGTTTGCATTAACCCAGCAATAAATAATCAGCGCAGAATTCCTCTCTTAGCTCAATTTACCCAAAAAAAATACAAATAAAAAAGCCCCTTAAAGGACTTTATTTAATTAGTAAGAATCAACACGATCCATCATCCACCTTCATCTATCTTGATAGTATTGACCGGCAGGCATTTTAAACACTCTTGTCTTTTGAAAAGCTGTAAAGTTTTTATACTCTTCATCATGGGCTTTTGTCCAATTATCGTAAGCAGCTAAATTCTCAACTGTGCCAAACAGCCATTCATTGTAAGCAGTAAAAATTCCCTCTTGCAGCAATTGACGTTGGTAGTCGAATAATTTATATGGGAATTTTGCGGCATATTTATCAAACCATTCCAATATAAACCGAGTCCGGATCATTGTTAATGTTTCAGTAGTTATTCCATGATTGGCTAATGAAGATTGTTTATTCATGCAATCAAGAAATGCCTTTTCAAATTCATTTTTATTTTTCACCTGCCCAGCCATCATATTTGCGTCCGCAAATAATTTTTCTTTATATGCATCCAGCAACAGCTGTTTCATGGCAGCACCACGATCGCTCAGGCTTTCCATATTTACAAATATTTCGCCGTAGATCAAGCTCCATACTTTATCCTTTGCATAAAAATAGTACCGTGCAGCATTATAATAATTACCTGAATAGGCAGGATCTACCTTGATGCCGTTCTCCCATTGTTCAATGGCTGAAAAATCCTTTTTTGCCCAAAGTAATTCTCCATATTCGCTATATAGAGGCCCGCTGTTCGGGAATTTTTTTAGCCCCTTTTTGTAAATTTTCTCACATTCCTTTACTTCTTCAAGAGCCTTATAAACATTGCCTGCAATCTGAAAGGATACTACGTCCGCATTATCGTGATCCATTAATATTTTCACTTCGTCCAACGCTTTTTCATAATCTCTTTTATAGTAATAGGACATGGTAAGATCCTTTAGCATTTCAAGATTATTCTTATCTATCTGCAGTGCACGGGTAAGAATAATGATAGCGTTGTTAAAATCACCTTGTCTCATAAATGTCTTAGCATTTTCATGCAAGGTTTTAGGATCCTCAGTTTGAGCGGTTACTACCGTAAGTAAAAAAAAGCTACAAATAAAGAGAAAAGATTTTTTCATGTATGCAAATTAAAATAAAACAGTTTAGCGAAAGGTTTATTGCCAGACATTAACAATTTCATTCGGGAAATAACTAACTCATTTAATTTTCTAGGGCATGCGTTAACAAGCCATCTCTCAATTTGGGTTCAAACCACGTACTTTTTGGAGGCATTACATTTCCGCTATCGGCAATATCAAATAACTGTTGAATGCTGACAGGATACAAACTAAATGCCAGCCCCATTTCACCGCTGTTTACCCTTTTTTCCAGCTCGTTCAAACCACGGATGCCGCCTACAAAATCTATGCGTTTATCAGTACGCTGGTCCTTTATACCGAGTATTTTGTCAAGAATATTCTTTGATAGAATACTTACATCCAAAACTCCGATAGGATCATTTGTATATGTTCCTCGTTTTGAAGTGAGCTTGTACCATTGGTTGTCAAGATACATTCCGAACTGGTGCAATTGCTTAGGATAAAAAACAGTATTTGTTTTTTCAATGTCAAACTCATTTTCTATTTTTTTTAGAAACTCTTCATTTGTTAAGCCATTGATATCTTTTATTACGCGATTATAATCTAAAATGGCTAGTTCACTGGCAGGAAAAATTGTAGTAAGGAAATATTTTGCATCCTCATTTCCTGGCAATTGCTGGCTCACCTTTGCTGCCGATGCTGCCCGGTGATGCCCATCAGCAATATAAGTGTAAGGAACTTTTGTTTGAAATAAGTTTGTAATGGAATTAATCATTTTATCGTCACCAATGATCCAAATGGTATGTTGAATGCCATCATCGGCTGCAAAATCATATACAGGCTTTGAATTAGTTTTCCATGTATTGATTAGCTCATTCATTTCAACTACATCCCGATAAGCAAGAAAAACATTTCCGGTTTGAGCTTTTATAGCAAGCATGTGATCGATTCTGTCTTTTTCCTTTTCTGGCCTTGTGTACTCATGTTTTTTTATTACCTCATTAAAATAATCTGACAATGCCGAAATACAGACCAGCCCCGTTTGGCTTCTGTCATTCATCCTTAATTGATAGATATAATAACAAGGTTTTTGCTCACGAAATAAAATACTGTCATGAATAAATTGGCCAAGATTCTTTTTTGCCTTTTCATAAACTTCAGGGCTGTGAATGTTAACATCCGCAGGCAGATCAATCTCAGATTTCGTGATGCGAAGAAATGAATAAGGATTACCGGCTGCCTCTTTTCTTGCTTCCTCACTATTCAAAACGTCATAGGGTCTTGCTGCTACTTGTTTTGCTAGTTCCGGTCTTGGGCGAAGGGCCTTGAAGGGTTTTATAATTGCCATTAAAATTGAACATTGTGAATTAAATATGAGATCTCATCCTTTTTTACTTGCAAATTCTTTCATCAGATCAGTTAATGCTTTCACGCTTTCCAAAGGCAAAGCATTGTACATAGAAACTCTGAAACCACCTGAAAGCCGATGACCCTTTACACCAATCATACCTTCGTTTTTGCAGAGATCTAAAAATTCTTTTTCAAGTGCAGCATCTTCCATAATAAATACGGCGTTCATTTTACTGCGATCTTCTTTTGCAACAGGGCCTTTAAAAACAGATAAGCTATCGAGTGTTTCATAAAAAAGCCTTGCTTTTTCATTGTTTATCTTTTCTATTGAGGCCACCCCACCCATTTTCTTTAACCATCTTAGCGTAAGCATGCACACATATACTGCAAAAACGGGAGGCGTATTTAGCAAAGAACCTGCTTCTATATGATTGCGATAATCCATGATTGTTGGTATTACTCGCTTTATCTTTCCTAAAATATTTTTATTGACTACCACGAGGTTTACTCCTGCGGCTCCTACATTTTTTTGTGCCCCGGCATATATCAAATCAAACTTAGAGAAATCGATCTCGCGGCTTAAAATATCACTGCTCATATCGGCAATCGCCGGCACGCCTGCGTTGTAAAAAATAGAAAGATCTTGCCATTGAGTACCATAAATAGTATTGTTCGTAGTAATG
The DNA here is from genome assembly GCA_036005185.1 of Chitinophagaceae bacterium. GTDB lineage: Bacteria > Bacteroidota > Bacteroidia > Chitinophagales > Chitinophagaceae > VBAU01. Next base: position 20,444 of record DASYQS010000018.1, read on the forward strand.
TGCAAGTATTTAGAAGTAGGTGTGACAGTGAAATTTTTCGGAAGCGATCTGTAATTCGACTCCTTTCCGCTGCATATAACATCTACATGTCCAAATAATTTTGCTTCTTTAATAGCTTTTGAGGCCCATACCCCGGTGTCAGTATAAGCCGCTATTTCATTCTCATCTAATAAGTTCATGGGTATCTGCATAAATTGAGTAGTGGCCCCGCCGTGCAAAAACAGAACTTCATGGTCATCCGTTAGCTTCATTAATTCCCTCACTAACTCTCTTGCTTCATCCATTACTTCTTGGAATAAAGGGGTTCGATGGCCAATTTCAAGAATGGATAAGCCTGTATGATTAAAGTCTATAATAGCCCGGCTGGCTTCTTCAAAAACCTCCTGAGGAAGAATCGAAGGGCCTGCGTTAAAATTATGAATTAAACCCCCTGTTCCCCTAAAGGGGTGACTTAGCCCGATCACCATTTTATTACTCATTTCAATTTATTAAACTGCAAAGAAAAATAATCTTCGGCAATAAAGATGATTTAATAAGCCCCTTTAGGGGGTTGGGGGTTCATGTTCCCTACCTATGATCTTATTATTTTTCCACGCATTGCTAAGGTTATCAAATTCTTTCAAATCTTCAGCAGAAAATTCTTTGTTTGAAAGTTTAGTGAGGTCTGGTTCACCTGCATTTACCCAGGCAGTGTACCAATAGGAGGCAACGGCAAAAATAGCTTGGCGCATCCTTCTTTCTACCATTCCTTTTAATTTAGCATCATAAGCCTTTGTAAAAGCAGATGAGTATTGACGGATAATAATTCCATTTCTATTTTCAAAGGAAAATTTTTGATCAGCAGGAAATTTTTTGGTCAATTCCCGTTCATCATTCAACACAGTATCGGCAGCCTTCGCACTTTCTAATACTCTCTGCCAAATAAAATTTGAAGGGTCTTTTATATACTCGGCTTTACCTATAAAAAAATCCCACTCTTTTTCAGCCAATAACTCAGGCACCCGGCTCTCCCAAAAGCCGTGTATCCCTTGCTGGTTTGTATATTGACCATTATGATTGCTGTTTGCATGCAAAGGCACATGAGCATCCGAAATATAATGCCCTATTTCTGCCGAAAGCTTTAAGATCTTTGCCTGATTTTTTTCTTTGAATGCATTTGTTAACCGATTCAACATGATTTGTATCCACCATGGCACGATGCCATATTGTTTCAAGGTATCTTCAGAAAATTTTGCTACAGCATCGTTCCATTTCCTTGGCAGAGAATCAAAAGGATACTTGCCGTAGTGGTCAATATCAATATAGTGTCTTGAGCCCTCTTCGGCAAAAACATATCTTCTCATATCAGGGTCAACAGCATGCTGAGTTAAAAAATCAATATGCGGTTTATATAGCACAAGCATTTGAGGTGGCAGCAGAAATACAGCATAATTGTTTATTTTTTTGTGAGCATAAAATCCCCAGCAAAAACATTGTTGCCACAAAAACACAAAAAAAATTATTAAGCTGAGTTTTTTCATTTAAGCGGTTGCTCCTGCGGCTTTGCTCTGTCTTTAACATCATCTTCATCAACATGAACTACACCTCCTGTTACTGCATACTTCATAGCTTCGCCCGAAGTAAGATGGTCAATTTTTTTTACTTTATGCCTTGGCAAAATATAGAGTTGCCCGGCAAAATTATAAGCCTGCGGAACATATACAGCAACATGCTCCGAGCCCATTTCAAACTTATGCATTTCCTGATCAGTTAAAAAACCAACGATCCATACATCGTCGGAAAATACATTGATCAAAACAGCCTTGTCGAATTTCTTTTTGTTGCCGGCAAAGGCTTCAAAAAAATCCCTTGTTGATGAATAGATATATTTTACGCCTGGAGTTTTTTCGAGCCATTTGTCAAAAAGACTGAATATCCTCGACTGAATAAAAAATGAACTCAAGTAACCGATGATAACAATGGTTACGATTATGATGAGAAATCCCAGTCCGTAATTTTTTACTTCATAGCCAATCGTATGACCCTGAAAATCCTTAATGGGTTTGCGAAAAATAGGAACCCAACTATCAACTGTAGATATAATCCAATAAATAGAATAAATAGTTATGGCTAAAGGCGCTATAACGAGCAAGCCCTGCAAGAGATATTTAGCAACACTTTTCCACTTAAAGGGCTCACGTTTAAATTTTTTTTTCGTTGGTAAAGAATCCATAGTTCAAAAGTAGCTTAAAGACAGCTTTAAGAAAAACAGAAACGAACAATCGTTAAAAATGATAAATGGCAAAAAAATGGGATGGAAACTTTGGTTACGAAAAAAGTTTCCATAGTTTTGCGCCCTGATTTGTGAATATGGCAAAAGAAAGAATACTTAAAAAAGCTCATGAGTTATTTATGCGTTATGGTGTTCGCTCCGTTTCCATGGATGACATAGCGGCGCAATTAGGCATGAGCAAAAAAACACTATATCAATATTATACTGATAAGGAGGAATTAGTGGATGCTGTTGTCAGCGCCCTTCTTGAAAACAACCGAAAACAGTGTCTTTCCGACAGGCAAAAATCAGAAAATGCTATACATGAGATATTTCAGGCTTTTGATATGATCCAGGAAATGTTTACAAATATGAATCCTTCTATTGTCTTTGATCTTGAAAAATATCACCCGGCTGTATCAAAAAAAATTCAGCATCACAAGCAGGTATTCATGTATCAGGTAATAAAGCAAAATCTTGAAAGAGGAATAAAAGAAGAATTATACAGGCCCGAGATTAACGTGGATGTGTTAACGAGGTTTAGGATTGAGAGCATGATGCTTGCATTTAATTCAGAAATTTTTCCAAATAACAGAATTCATCTCGTTGCGATTCAACAGGAAATTTTGGAACATTTTCTTTATGGGCTTGCCACCGCAAAAGGACATAAACTAATTCAGAAATATAAACAACAACAAAACTTGACTCATGAAGCTAAGAAATAAAGTAGGAGGATTTATCATAAGTTTAGGCGTTGTGGCTTCAGTTTCTGTGCAGGCACAGGATTCAGCGATTCACAGATTGTCAGCACAGCAGGCGGTGGATTATGCGGTGAAAAATAATGTTCAAGTAAAAAATGCTTTGCTGGATGTACAAATACAAAAACAAACGAACAAGGAAATTACTGCGGCAGCTTATCCGCAGATCAAAGGCAGTGGCTCATTCACCTATAATGCAAAAATTCCTGTAACCCTTATTCCCGGAGATTTTTTTGGTCAACCAGGAACATTTGTTCCATTAAAATTCGGTGTAAAATATAATGCTACCGGTGGAATATCATTAGATCAGCTTTTATTCGATGGGCAAGTATTTGTTGGATTACAGGCAAGGCAAACATCTATCGATTTCCAGCAAAAAAATGTTGAGGTAACGGAGGAGTTAATCAAAGCAAATATTTACAAGATTTATTATCAGCTTGTTGCCAGTAAAACACAAATAGAGCTTTTAGACGCGAATATTGCAAGGCTTGAAAAATTGTTGAATGACACAAGAGAAATATTTAAAAATGGTTTTGCAGAAAAAATAGATGTGGACAAGGTATCTGTACAATTAGCAAATGTACAAACCGAAAAAGTGAAAGTATTAAATCAAATTGATAATGGTTACCTGGGATTAAAAGTATTGATGGGAATGCCGATAAAGGATTCTTTGATGTTAACTGATGAGATAACCTATGATCGTGTAAGAGAAGGGTTGCTCGATGGAAATGCTTTTCAATATAATGATCGTAAAGAGTATCAATACGCTGAGTTAGGTATAAAGCTATACCAGTTTAACATCAAGCGATATAAATTAAGCAGGATACCCACACTAAGCTTGAGTGGATATTATAACAAAAATGCTCAGCGTAACGAATTTGACTTTTTCAAAGGTGATCGGCAATGGTATTCCTTTTCGGCTTTTACGCTGCGATTGGATATTCCAATATTTCAGGGCTTTTCAACCCGCGCAAAAATTGACGGGGCAAAACTGCAATTACAAAAAAGCATTAATCAAAGAGAAAGCTTGAAACTTTCTATTGATAATGAAATTGAAATAGCAAAGAATAATTTCCGGTCGGCTATTGCTACTCTCGATTTTCAAAAAAAGAATATGGAACTGGCCGAAACGGTATATAATCAAACTAAAAAGAAATATGAAGCAGGAACAGGATCCCAAATTGAGATCAGCAATGCTCAAACAGATTTGAAAACCGCACAAACAAACTATATCAGTGCCCTTTATGATGCTATTATTGCAAGGGTTGATTATTTGAAAGCTATTGGAAAACTATAAACCGGCTAATTATGATGACCAATAAAAATTACGATATGAAAAATATTTTACGAGTTGCTTCGGCTGCAACGCTTATTTTTTTGTTTTCTGCCTGTAGCAGCGGAGCAAAGGATGAAAAGGGCAGCCTGACAGATAAAAAAACAGAGCTGGAAAAATTAAAATCGGATAAAGATAAGCTTGATGCTGAGATAAAAAAGCTTGAAGAAGAAATTGCGAAGATTGATACTTCTGCTAGTCTTAACAAAGGAAAATTAATTGTCGCAGCTCCGGTTATGGAGCAAACCTTTGAACACTTTATTGATTTGCAAGGGCATGTTGACGCTGACAACATTTACTATGTAACTCCGCGCGGCACACCGGCCCAAGTAAAAGCCCTTTATATAAAAAAAGGTGATGTTGTAAAAAAGGGCCAATTATTAGCAAAGCTGGATGATGTCGTACAAGTTAAGCAATTGCAACAGTTAAAAACACAGCTTGCTTACGCAGAAGATATTTATCGCAGGCAAAAAAACCTTTGGGATCAGGGCATCGGTACTGAAGTACAATTAAAAAATGCTGAGAACAGTGTTAATAACCTAAAAGATCAAATCAATACAACGACCGCAGGTTGGGAAATGACCAATGTACGGTCAGATGTGAATGGATATGTAGAGCAATTGAATTTAAGAGTTGGAGAAACCTTTACAGGAATGGTGGGTACTACCCCTCAAATTATGATTGTGAACTCCTCCGCATTGAAGGTGGTAACCGAAGTGCCGGAAAACTATCTGGGTAAAATAAAAAAGGGTACGCCGGTAAACATCAAGCTGCCTGATGTAAATGTTGAATTCAATAGCATTATTTCTCTCATGAATCAAACCATTGGCCTAAACAGCCGTTCAGTTGTTACCGAAGCAAAAATTCCTTACAACTCTAATGTTCATATTAATCAGGTAGCGCAAGTAAGGATAAAAGACTATGCAAATCCTCACGCTCTTGTTATTCCGCTTACAGTAATGCAAACTGATGAAAAGGGAAAATATGTGTATGTAATGGAAACGGAAAAAGGAAAAAAAATAGCAAGAAAAAAGGCTATACAGGTAGGAGAAATTTATGGTAATAATATTGAAGTTAAAGAAGGTCTTAAAGCTGGCGATCAAGTTATCACAGAGGGATTTCAGACTTTATATGACGGGCAGGTGGTAAAAACCAGTTAAGTACCTCTAAATTTTCCGAAGGAGCACGACTGTGCTAAACACAGCGATTATGGCCGAAGTGAGTTACCAAACAATGAAGATGAAAGAGATTAAGTTGATATGGTAGTTAATTAGCTTATTAAAGATATGCAGCACCGCTCCCTCTCTTTTCGGGGAGGGAGAAGGAGGGTGAGGCTACAAAACATTTTTTATGAGTGTATTGGAAAAAATAAAAGAAAGGTTTAAGCAGTTTAAGCCAACAAGCTGGGTGATTGATCATAAAACGGTAACCTATGTGGCTACTATTGTGATCACGTTGTGGGGCTTAAACGTATTTACAACACTTCCTAAAGAGTCTTATCCTGACATTGTAATTCCTCAAATTTATGTGTCAACAGTATATGCAGGTACTTCTCCAAAAGATATGGAGGAGTTGGTAACAAGGCCCATCGAAAAACAAATTAAGGGAATTACAGGAGCTAAAATTCGCAATATCAAAAGCACATCGATACAGGATTATAGCAGCATACTTGTAGAATTTGAAACCAATGTAGCAGTAGATCAAGCCAAACAAAAAGTGAAAGATGCAGTGGACAAGGCAAAAATTGACCTGCCCGATGATCTCACTACTCAGCCTGACGTAATAGAAGTAGCATTTTCAGATTTTCCTATCATGTACGTAAATGTGAGCGGCAATTATGATGCTGTGAAGCTAAAAGAATATGCCGAAAAAATGCAGGATCGTTTTGAGGAGCTTTCTGAAGTAAACAGGGCGGAAATTGTAGGTGCACCCGAAAGGGAAATACAGATCAATGTTGACAAAATACGCATGGAAGCTGCAGGAATTTCTTTTAATGATATCGCTTCAGCCGTTGCCAATGAGAATAAAGATATCAGCGCAGGTAATATTAAGATTGGGGAAATGCAACCTACCATTCAGGTAAAAGGGCAGTTTAAAACTGCCTATGATATGAACGAGATGGTGGTAAAAAATATTTATGGCGCACCTGTTTACCTCAAAGATATCGCTCAGATAAAAGATACTGTAAAGGAAAAAGAAAGCTATTCGCGGCTTGCCAATAAAAATGTAGTAACTCTTCAAATTGTAAAACGTGCAGGTGAAAACCTTATCAATACTTCAGATAAGATCAAGGCTATTGTTGCCGATATGCAAAAAACAGAATTACCGAAAGATCTGAATGTAGTGGTTACAGGTGATCAGAGTGTGCAGACCAGAACTTCTTTTAATGATCTCATCAATACGATCATTATCGGTTTTGTTCTTGTGCTGTTGGTACTGATGTTTTTTATGGGAGTAAACAATGCGTTCTTTGTTGCGTTAAGTGTTCCATTAAGTGTATTTGTGGCGTTCATGTTTCTGCCAATAGCAGATGTCATAATAGGAACGCATGTAACGCTAAATTTCATTGTGCTATTCGCATTATTATTTGGCCTTGGGATTATTGTGGATGATGCCATAGTGGTTATTGAAAATACACATCGCATCTTCGGGAATGGAAGAATGCCTATTGAACGGGCAGCAAAAATGGCAGCGGGTGAGGTGTTTGTACCGGTGTTATCAGGTACTGTTACAACTCTAGCGCCTTTTTTTCCATTATTATTCTGGCCGGGGATCATTGGTAAATTCATGATCTACTTGCCCACTGTTCTTATTCTTACATTAACCGCTTCATTGATCGTCGCCTTTCTTATCAACCCCGTATTTGCTGTTTCATTTATGAAGCGGGAATATTATCCGGATAAAGAACCGAAATCAGCTATTTTCAAAAAAAGATCATTTTGGTTTTTTGTAATTCTTGGTCTCTTACTGCATTTATTGCAATTGAATGGGTTGGGAAATTTTGTTTTGCTAATGGTTGTGTTGATCATCCTAAACCGATATTTTATCCGTGATATAATCCATGGTTTTCAGAACAAAGTTTTACCGAGGTTAATGAACCGCTATGAACGATCATTACGGTGGGCATTAAAAGGTAAACGACCTGGCTGGTTACTGGTTTCTGTATTCGCTCTATTTCTTGTTTCAGCAATTGCTTTAGCTGTAAATGTAGTAAGCGGAAGAATTAAAACGGATTTCTTTCCGCAAGGTGATCCGAATATTATTTATGTATATCTGAAAATGCCGGTAGGTACAAAAACTGCAACCACTGACAGTATTACCAACATACTTGAAAACAAGGTTTACAAAGTAATGGGTAATGATAATCCCATTGTTGAATCCATTATTTCTAATGTAGCTGTGGGGGCAACTGACCCTTTTATGGGTGAAAGAGGCACACAACCTAATTTGGGAAGAATACAAATCTCGTTTGTTGAATATGAAAAACGGCATGGTGAAAGCACAGGGCCTTATCTTGAAAAACTACGCCAGGAGATAAAAGAGATCCCAGGTGCTGAAGTAAGTATTGGACAACAGCAAAATGGCCCGGCGTCCGGAGCACCGGTAAATATTGAAGTAGTTGGTGATGATTTTGATGAAATTGTAAGAACGGCTGTAGCATTGAAACGATACCTGGATAATGTAAATGTGCCGGGGGTAGAAAAGTTGCAGTTGGACGTAGATGTAACTAAACCTGAATTAGCATTGACAATTGATCGAGAAAGGGCGCAACGCGAAGGATTAAGCACGGGACAGATAGGATATGAATTACGCACCGCTTTATTTGGCCGCGAAGCAAGCAAATTAAGAGTGGGTGAGGATGAATATAAAATTCAGATACGCTATACTGATGAACTGCGCAATAACCTTAGCGACCTTCAAAATATGAAAATAACTTACCGTGATTTTAATTCAGGACAAGTTAGGCAGGTTCCCATCAGTGCCGTAGTAAAGTTTGATTACAATAATACACTAGGCGGGGTTAAAAGAAAAAATTTGAAAAGATTAATTACAATCTATTCAAATCTTACATCCCAAAAAGAAGATCCGAATCGCATAAACAGGGATATTGCAAAAGCTATTGCATCATTCAAAGGCAAGCCTGATACAATTACGATCCGTCAAACCGGTCAGCAGGAAGAACAGGCAGAATCTCTTGGATTTCTTGGTACAGCTCTCATCATTGCACTTGGTATGATATTCGGAATCCTGGTTCTGCAGTTTGATTCACTCAGTAAACCGTTTATTGTATTAACAGAGATTTTCTTTAGCATCATCGGAGTGTTTCTTGGATTTGCAATTACAGGTATGGCCATGCCGCTGATAATGGTTATGGTAGGTATTGTGGGCTTGGCAGGTATTGTTGTAAAAAATGCCATTCTATTAATTGAATTTACGGATGAATTGCGTAGCCGCGGAATGCGCATGCGTGAAGCGGCCGTACAAGCCGGTAAAATCCGTATCATTCCTGTAATGCTTACAGCCCTTGCAACTATTTTGGGCTTATTCCCTCTTGCGGTTGGATTTAATGTCAATTGGGTTTCACTATTTGAGCATTTTGATCCTAAAATATTTTTTGGTGGTGATAGTGTAGTTTTTTGGGGGCCATTGTCATGGACCATTATTTTCGGTTTGGCATTCGCCTTCTTTATGACCTTGTTGATGGTGCCCAGCATGTATATTATTTCGCAAAGATTAAGAAGACCAATGCGTCAGTTTTATGGCACTAAATGGATCGCCTTGCTCGGTTTCTTGGGGCCGTTCTTCTTTATTTTTGTAGGTATCATGCTTTTGGTGAGACGGATTCAGGGCAAGCCGGTTTGGATGGGAAGATTGAAACAAAGCCCTGCATGATAGTACAAAATCTTTGATAGAAATTTAGCGGGTCAATGTTTTTGTAAACCCTATATTCAGTCCTGTGCTCATGATAGGCATATTACCAACTCCCATGTTTTTAATAGGAAGTTTAAAGTAAGGTTCTATCCGAAGATTCCCAATATTACCAAGCTTGTGGGTATATCCTACACTAAAATTGACAACAGAGAGCCAGTTTTTTGCCCCATTTTTATAACTGAGATAATTATGACCGCCGGGCTGATTGTTCTGTATATATTCATATTCATAATTTTCCCTTGACATGTAGTAGGACGACATCCCTGCCGTAGCAAACAGACTATATTTTTTGGGTATGATCGTGTACTTAATATTAATAGGCCATTCATACAAACGGTTCTTACCATTTACTGCTACTATCCGGACCCCGCTTGTCGGTACATATCCTGCCGGGTTGAAATAGCGGCCATCATCATAAAATCTTTTTTTATCCCAAAGCAAACCCGTTTCTATACTCCATTTCGTGTTGAAAGCATAACCGATGATTACGCCTTTTGTTGTACCTGTTCTCATAGACTGAAAATGTATTGAGCTTAAGTCAATCCCACTTACTATGCCAGCATACAATCCTTTGTCATCATTAGGTTTAATATTCTTTTTGGTCACCTTATCGTCAGGTTTTTTCAGTTGCTGCATCGAAGAATCTTTTTGCTGATTATAATTTAATGAAGTAAGCGAGTCTTGAGGCATTGAATTAGAATAACCATTGATAACATCAGAATTCTTTCCATCTGTTAAATTAGTAGCCATGGTAATGGGGCTAAAACTGTTCCTTTGTAGTTTTACATCTGTATCTGCAAGAAAGTTAAAAGACTGCGCAACCTGTGTGTATTGGCTTTTATCAGTATAGTTGTTACTCCTCTTTTTTGTTTTTTGTGATATAGAGACCGACTCGACCATCTTATTTTCAGCTGCTGAAGTAGATACCGCAATTATATTTTCCTTTGTTTTTTGAGTTTGATAAATCTTTGTAGCATCTGTATTCTCTTTTACTTCTCTGGAATCTGTAGCTGTTCTGTCTTCAATAAATTGATTGGCTTGAGAGGAATGAGATAAATTATTATTATTTGTAGTAGTAATCAAATTTTGTTTTTTAGATATGAACAATAAAGAAAAACCTATAACGGTTACTATAAATGCAAAACTCAACAAGAAAAGGCCTTTACCGGTAAGAAGCCACATTATAAAGCGACGTCTTTCTTTTTTTTGAGGCATTTTTTTGTCAAGGATAGCGTGCATGCCATTCCATAAATGGTTTGCATCCACATCAGCCAGCTGCTCAAGCTTGCTTTCTATAATGTGATTGTACGGATGACGTTTATGCTTCATGCTCTTTCTTTAGCTTTTAATGAATTGATCAAATATTTCCTTGCTTCACTTATATGCCATTTACTTGTTCCTTCACTGATTTTTAATAATTCTCCTATCTCCCGGTGAGTATATCCTTCTGTAATAAATAGATTAAACACAGCCCTAGTAGTTGCTGGTAAATGCTGTAACAGGTATAGTATCTGTTGGGCCGACATTCGTTCCAAGGCCTCAGCATCAATGGCCGGATCATGTTCTTCTTTCCATTCTATTGCTATCTGTTTTTTATTTTGCTTGCGTAAAAAATCTATAGCTGTCCGGATCATGATCGTTCGCATCCACGTGTATATGGACGACTTGCTTGCATCATACCTGTCTATTCGCTGGAAAATTTTTAGAAACCCATCTTGTAATATCTCTACAGCATCTTCTTCATTCTTTGCGTAGGATTTACAAAGCACCAACATGGAAGAACAGTACTGCTTATAAAGCACCTCTTGCATCCGTCTGTCATTACGGCTACAACCTTTGATAAGGTCCTGTTCAGATAGGGTACTTGTGAAGAAAGACATTTGACAGTAATTATCATGGTATTTAAAGGTATTGGAGTTGTATAGATAAACTAATGAAGGGTAAAAATAATACCCGGGCTCTGAAATTGCAATAGTGTTATCATGCACAAGGGCAAATACTTTTTTTCCAGCTTGTTTAGCTGCATATTGGCAATATCAAAGAGCTTTTCAATCCACTTCATCATCAATAATTTCTATACTGCAGCAGTCTGTTTTGCGGACTCGCTGCAGTTAGAAATTTTTAGTACGGCTGCCACCAAAGTATGTCTCCATTAGCCTTTCATGCGAAATGGAAATGGTTTCATTATCTGAATCTTGGCGGTCTTCATGGGTAAATAACTTATTTTGGCTTTTATCTCTTTCGGATTTGAATCTTTTAGTTTAATGGTCTTCATAAACTTGAACGAGGGTTTTTCAATAGGATCTTAGATTTAGCTTACATAGAGTATGATCGCTTTCATAGCGGTCATGGGCGACTTACGACTATCTATATACATTTACGCAATGTGGTGCAGCGTACGTTGGAAAAACAATGTTTTTGAAGAGCAAAATTTCAAATAATTAGTTTTTAAAGCAGCCTGACAAACGATAATAGCTTTAATATCAACAGACAGAGCATCTTTAATAAAAACCACGCTCATGCTTGCAAATTCCATTTTTACCTTATATTTTTGAAGTTCCCATCCTCGGAAAAACTGCAATACTCTATCCTAGCAGAACTTAATTCGTAACCTAAAAAATTAAAATGCTGTACCGTGCCCGGACCTGGAAACAGTTTGCTGTTTTCTTATTGCTCTTCTTAACAATCTTTGCATGTAAAAAGCAGCATCCTATAGAACCTACTAAAACCCCTGGTAGTGAGACTCCTCCTTCTTCAACTGTTTACGAATCATTACTAACTTTTCCTTCCATTTCATATTGTGGCTCTCCTTTAACTTCATACCTGAAGATCAAGGACGGAACTAATATAGGCACAGTAACCGTGGGTAATGATGACGATTATTTATACTTGACTTATGATCTTAGCGATGATTGGTATATGGGAGACGCACATTGCTATGCAGGAAAGGAATTCCTTATTCCTCGAAACTCAGATAATGGCAATCCAAATCATGAACAATTTCCCGGCAAGCAGGATTTTAATTTCTGTGACCTGAGACAAACGTTCACATTCCGAGTGCTTTTATCTTCGATTAATTCAGACATTGGTCAGTGCTCAACTAATACGCAATACTACATTGCTATGCGTGCATCTGTTAAACAAATTAGTAGCGCAGACTGCGACGCAGGCACCAACCAGCCAGCCTGGGGTGCACCTTTTTTAATCAATCCAGGTAATACAAATGAATGGGCAACGGCCTTTTATTACTGTAAACAGGAATGTACTACTACTATACCCACAACACCCTGGTGTGCTTACTCACAAGGTTATTGGTTCAACAACCCTGATATAACCTGGTGTGGAAACGTAAAGTTTGGGACGTTGGATGTAGCTGAGCAGGATGGAGTGGTTCTTTGGCCTGCTAAAGACAATTGGTTAAAAAGGGCTTTCTTCCAGGCTTCTGCTCTGCAACTGAGTATGAGTTGTGCTAACAATGGCAACCCTATTCCCACTTCAATTGCCACTGACTATAATAGTCTGGAAACTTTCCTTTCTAAATTAAGTTATGCTGATATTCAAAATAGAATAGTTCCTGCGGGTACAGATACCACCGCTATTCAAACTGCAACCGGCAATATTGGTAAATGGATCTGTCAAAATCACTGTAATTCAACAATAGACTCAACGGCGTGTTCGGGGTATTAAACAAATAAATTTATAGCTCTGGCTCCGCCCCTCTGGGCGGAGTTTTTGCCTTTGCAGACTTCAAATCAAATCCAAAAATTATAATTCGTGCAGCATTCGAAGACAAACGATTGTCATATTCTCAAATGAATTTTGCTTTGTGAGATAACGTACCCCACCTGCCCGTTTCGACGGGCAGGGTACTCATGTTGTAATAGTTGGTTTTAGCCCGCTGAGATGACTGCTTTTGCGGGAGAATAAGAAAACGTCCCGGCTCTTACGGGACGTTCTCATTTTATGGATGACCGCTTCAATTCAAAATTTTATTAGAAAGCCTTTTTTCTATCGCCTTGCCATCGTTTTGGTTTAAACCAAAGTAATTAAATATTCTTTGGGTGTAAATACCACTTATCAAGTTATGTGGATTCTGCGCAATCGGTTTGAAATGGGAAAAGTGGGGTTGGATACTTTTAATAAATAACCGTTACAGTTCCTTTTTTAATAATTGGTTGACCATTTTCGCATTGCATTTCTGCTATATAAACGTAACTGCCGCCGGGTACTGGCATGCCTTTGTATTTTCCGTCCCAAGCAGAAGATTTATCATCAATATCAAAATTGGTACGCTCAAAAATTTTCTCGCCCCAGCGATCAAAGATGAGTAAGGATTTAATAATACCTATACCTTTTCCTTTTATATAGAATACATCATTCTTGCCATCATTGTTTGGAGTAAAGCCGGTCGGGATAAAAACAAAGTCTTCAGAACATTGAAGTTTTATTTTCACGGTGTCTGAAGCAGCGCAGCCATATTGATTTTTTACCGTAACGATATAATCAATCGGCATCCTTGGTTTAGTAACTGGTGATGGACAATTGGTACAACTTAAATAATCTTTCGGCGACCACAGCCATTGAACAACATCATTGCTAGCAACTGCGGCAAGCTGATGTGAATCAGCGGCAAGCATCTGAACATCTGGCTCTGCAATAACAGATGGAAGTGGTTGTACTACTACTTTAACAGTGGCTGTATCTTTAAAACAACTATAAGCATCTGTACCAACAACTGTATATGAAATATCAGATATAGGGCTGGCAATGGGGTTACTAACCTGTGTATTATTTAAACCAGCTGTATTATTGATCCATTGATAGGTTGCAGCTCCTTGTACCTTTAACTGAATACTACTTCCTTTGCAAACAAATGTATCGGTTGACATCACTAAACTTAAAGGTTGCACTACAGTCAATTTGATTGAATCTGATTTTTTACATCCAAAATTATTCGTGACCTCAACCGAATATGTTGTTGTTTTTGCGGGATTAGCCAATGGTGACGCAATTACAGAATTGTTTAGCCCTGTTGAAGGTTTCCACAAATAACTTACACCACCCGTTGCAGATAGCTGCACCGTTTCGCCAAGACATAATAGATTTTTTGATGACGAAAGTGTTACAACAGGATTCGCATGTACAGCTAACTGGTTGATCGCTGTATCGTAACAGCCGTCATATTTTACGATTAATTGGATATCATAAATTTTGGGCGTAACAAATGTTTGAGAAACTGGATTCTGAACGATAGATGTATTTCCATTATTAAACGTCCATGCCCACTCAACAGGATTCTGACTTGCACTGCCGGTAAAGTTTGCTGATTGTCCCTCGCATAATTCGTTCGGCCCGCTGATAGTTGCTTTTGCTTTTTTATGCACTACGATTTGCTCGCTCACTTCTTTAACACATCCAAAAGGAGAAGCAACTTTAAATTTTACAGCATATGTACCTGGTTTATTGTAATTGAATACAGTATTTTTTGTATTAGCTGTGTCAGCACTATTGCCTGTACCGAAATCCCAATGATAAATTAATGGCTGTTGTGCCAGATCAGCAGCTATACTTTTTACTTCAGGGGTAAAAAATATTTTTGAAGAATCACAGATTTGAGAAGGAATACCTTTTATGGCGATGGCTAGACTGTCAATGATAATCTTGTCTACTAGTTCGGTGGAACTAGTACAACCTTTTTCATTCTTAACAATCAGTTTTGGTTGATAAATGCCAGGTGTAAGATAAGTGTGCGTTGAAGAAACATCTATACCATTTTGAATTGTTCCATCTCCAAAATCCCATAAATAAGATACAGTGTTATTTGCGTCTGCCTGTAGCGTGATTTGTTTTGAGATGCAACCCTGCAAGGCATCAGCGGTTATTTGCGCAGAGGGCCGGGTAACTACGACTGAATCAATGTAAGTACCCGTAAGTCCATTATAGCCATAAGTGTATAAAGTAATTTTATACACGCCAGGTTCATAATACGTATGTGTAGGATAGGATTGATCGCTTGAACTTGTTCCATCGCCGAAATCCCAAAGCAGCTTTATATAACCTACAGAAAGATTATTGATGCGCACCATAACCGGAGGGCAGCTGCTATTAGCAACATAATTTGTTGAAAAACTAAAAGCTGTATTAAACTCTTTTACAGTAATTATCTGTGTGGCCGTATCTGCACATTGAATAGTGGGGTCATTAACAATCAGTTTAACTGTGTTTACTCCAGGTTGTGTATATGTGTGTGACCCCGAATAACCGTTTGACGTAGTACCATCCCCATATTGCCAAGTATAATCAACAGAGTTGCTGTATGATGAATTCGTATAGTTGTAAAAATATACCGTGGTATTCAAAGGCACATTTGGCACATATAATCCTGAGGCAGTAAACGCAGCTTTAGGCCCTCGCGCCATTACGCTGTAATAAAAATTTGAAACACAGCCTGCAGCATCTGTAACTGTTAAGCGAACATAATAATAACCTGGGTTTGCATAAAGGTGTTCTACTTTTCCACCACTGGTATAGGTTGCAGTTTTACCATCACCAAAATCCCATTGCCAGGTTTTTAAAGGAGTTGTCGTTGAAGTCTTCGAAGTGTCTTCAAATACAAATGGGGTTTTATAACAAATATTATTTGCAAGCACTTTAAAACCTGCAATAGGTCCGTTTACCTTCAGGTTAATATAGTTTGTAGTATCGTTACAACCCGTAAATCCATTTACAATGATCGCTCTCAACTTTGTAGTACCTGCAGAAAAATTGCTGAGAGTAGTGGAGTAACTAGTATAATTCCAGAAATAATTTGAATTGCCGCCTGCAAATGCCGCTCCATTATGATATTCAAACTTACTCACATAGTATTGTCCATATGGAGTATTTCCTGTGTAGGGATTTACCTCCATGTTGGAGATATTAATATTTACCGCTTCATTACTGCATATCTCTGTTTTATTGGCAGTAAGCTGAGGATTTTGTTTAAGCAGTATATAAATAATGCGTGTGTCTGTTAAGGTGCAATTGTTTGATATTCCCGTTAGCGTAACTTGATATCGCCCTGTGCTTGCATAGACGTGTTTTAGTGAATGTATGCTGGTATCATAGGGAATAATGGTCCCATCTCCAAAATTCCATGTGCCACCGCCTATACGCAAAGACCGCTGATCAAAACTTACCGTGCCATGGTTGCCATCACAAGTATTTTCTGCTTTAGTTATTGAAACAGATGATGGCAGTAAATTAGCATATACTTGTTTGGTAATTGTATCAGCGCAGTGACCTATGCGGCTAATGAATGTAATATTATATTTTCCAGTATCTTGAAAGGCATAGTAAGCATTTGGGCCATATCCAAAATAGCTATTGTTATAAATCCACAGCCAATTATCAGAAAAATAAGATTTATCGGAAAATTGCAAGTACAACGAATTTCCGCAAAGGATTGAGTAATTGAAATCAGCCTTTGGTTTTCCAAATACTCTTACATTATAGAATGCAGTGCCCTTGCAACCACTTTCAGTTGTATAATTTAAGGTGATGGAATAAGTGCCTTCAATTTTATAAATATGCTCAGGCATTGCTTCGGTTGATGTGGTGCCATCCCCAAAATTCCATAAGTAATCTTTTATAGGTTGATTGGCATAGCTAGACAATCTTATTCTCAATGAATCGCAATCATAATTTCCTCTCGGGCTGCTTGTTGAAATATAGCCGATACTGACACTGGGTTTATAGATGCTTATGTATTTATCAATGCTTTTACTGCAACCGGCAGCATTTGTTATGGTTAAATTGATCCAGTAAGCGCCATCACCGGTAAAATTATAAGATGCATTTTGCTGAGTGGAAAAAAGATTATTGTAATAGGTGTTCAATCGCCATTCCCATTTCACCGCTCCGGCTGTCGTATCTTGAAATTTGACCGTAACAGGCGAACCGCAAATTCCTCCATAGTCAACAATAAAACCTTTAGGGTCCGGCAAGTCGTTCACAATAACTTGCTTCGTAACAATTTCTTTGCAGGTACCAAAAGTGTTTGTGAGTTTTACAGTGTAAGTTCCGGGAGTATAAAAAACATGATCTACTTCATTTCCATAACCCACACCCCCATCTCCAAATTCCCAAAAGCTGCTGCCAGGGTTAACAGTGCTTTTACTTTTAAAATGAGTGTAATCATATTTGCATAATGATGAAGGGCCTTCAATGCTGCTGTTAAAATTAACCACATCTTGTACTTGCACCGTTTTGGATATCGTGTCCTTACAAGTATTGTACGAATTGATCAGAGTTACATTGTAGGTTCCCGGCGCAGCATACACATGTGTAGTTGTGTTGTATGTGTTGACCACACTTCCATCACCAAACTGCCAAAAACAATTGTTAGGATATAAATTGCTTGTGCTGGTAAAACTAACTTCTCTGCAAAGAGGGCGGCTTGTAAAATCAGTATTGAAATATGCGGCATTAATAGAAACAGGCCAGGTTGTAGCCGAGCAGCCGTCAGAATTTGAAACAGTTAATCGAACAGGATAAACTCCTTTTGCAGTAAAACTATGCGAAGGATCCTTTTGAGTTGAACTAGTGCCATCGCCAAAATCCCACTTACAGGTTAAGTTGCCAGGGCCCGTGCTATTATTTGCAAATTGTACCGCCTCTGAAAGCGAGCACAACAGATCTTTACTTGTTGTAAACGTCGCATTGATCCGTCCTAATATTTCAACGGTAGCAGATTTTGTTACACTATTATAACATCCATAGGTATTCGTAACCGTTAAGCTCACTGTTGGTTTTTGCTCATAGCTATAATAATGACTAATGCTGTTTCCATAACCTTGCTGTGCAGTGCCATCACCAAAATCCCATGAGTAAGTGCTGATATTTCCATACCGGGTGTTGAGTTGGATATAAAAATCGCAGCATCAGGAATACAAACTTTTGGTGAAGAAACAGAAAAATCGGCAATTGGTTTTTTGTAAACCGTAATGCTTGCTGTTTTTGATGAGGTCTGTAAACCGTCAATAACCGTTAAGGTAACGTTGTACGTTTTTTCGTCTCTGTAAATAGCACCCGAATTTTTTAGTGACGAAGTATTGCCATTCCCAAAGTCCCAATGATAAACAGCATTGGCAGAAGCGCCTGTTGTTAAGTTAGTGAATGATACATTTAAAGGGGAACAGCCACCGGATTTATCTGCTATAAAATTTGCTGTTAGCTGAGCCTGTAGTGGTATATAACCAATAATGAGTAAGACTACAAAGAGTTTACATTTTTTCTTTACAGCAGCTAGTTGGCTCATACAGGTTACAAGGCTAGGACAAGAATAACGGATTAGAAAGATAAGTACAGAAAGCAGTATTTACAATGACTTGATATTATTTTTAAAGTGGCATAGTGATTTTACGTTGAAAATGCCATGGAAAGTCTCTTAACCATAAATAAAAATGCGCTACTAAATTTAGCAGCGCATTTATGGTTTAAGAAACTAGTTAAAAGGCTTTTTTCTCCGTAGGCTTTCCATCAGCATCTAATTCAACAATCGGATATCCGAGCTTTTGCAGACCCGGCAGTATTTTAGCTTTATCACCCACCAAAAGCATATTTAATTTAGTAGTATCAATGTATTTTTTTGCCAATGCATCAATTTGGGCCTTGGTCATACTTTTCAGAATTTTTGACTGTACCTCAGTATAATTTGCAGGCAGATTGTAGTCAAGGATATTGCGAATGAATCCTGCTTTTTGGAAACCAGTTTCATATCGCAAAGCATCTCTTTGACCAATTGCACTTTTCATGAATGCTAATTCATCAGTGGTAATACCGTTTTCAGAATAGTTTTTTAATTCCTTGACTACCTCAACAAGGGCGCTATCGGTAGCATCTGCCTTAATGCCCGAGCTGAATTCAAAATCACCACCATATTCATCACCGCTGAAAGAAGAACGAGCGCCATAGGTCCAGCCTTTATCTTCACGTAAATTGATATTCAACCTTCCGTTAAAACCTCCGCCGAGAGCAAAGTTCATAAGACCAGCCTTGTAATATTCACCGGTAGCATCGTATTTAAGACCGGTATTATATCCCACTCTAAATTCGGTTTGGGCAGCTTTAGGAATATCAACCAGATAAATTTTTGCCTGATCGGTAGGTAATGGAGTAGCCGCTACATTTGGCAACTCAATTTTTTTGTTTGGCAGCTTATCCAAGAAAGTCAGCTTGGGTAAGATCTCTGCTTGTTTAACATCACCGACAATTACAACCTTCATTCCTTTTGTAGTAATATAATTGTTGTAATAATCTTGAATATCCTGAAGGGTAATATTCTTCACTGTATTTTCTGTTCCATTCTCGCTCATGCCTAAAATATTATTAGGACCATAATTGATCTTGGCAATCACATCACTGGCAACAGTAGCAGGTTGCGCTTTCATTACCTTAAAGCTTTCAAGAATTTGCTTTTGATTTCTTTTAAATGCATCGTCTGTAAATTTTGGATTAGACATTCTTTCTTCCAAAAGAGCAAGCGTTTTATCCAAGTTCTTTTTCAAACATTGCACATTGAAAGTAATTTCATCAGTAGAACTGCCAACATTGATGGAACTACCGAGCTTTTGCAATTCAACAGCCATTTGCTCAGCGGTGTAATTTTTTGTGTCCTCATTCATCATGCTGGCAAAAAAGTTCGCAAGCCCTACTTTAGAAGTATCATTTGCTTGTAATAAATGCCCGCCAGGTATTGTAATAGAAAGAGTAACTGTAGGCAATTCTGTACTTTCTGTACCTATCATTTTAATTCCATTTGGTAGGTCCTTTCTCCAAAATGCCGGCACTTTTACAACAGGGTTAGACCCATTACCGGGTATTTTACTTCTATCGAAATTATCTTTTCCCTTTATATACTTCAAACCTGCATATCCATAGTTAGGAGGCATATAATGTGATGAATCAATTGTATAATTATTTTTAGCTGCAACCATTGACTGATCCATGTTTTTTGTAAGCACACTTACAAATACTCCATGACCGCCTTTTATATATTTATTATAGGCATTCATCACATCTTCTTTTGTTACCGATGAATACATTTTAAGCAGGTCAGCAATTTTATTCGGATTGCCTGTAAACGTTTGAAATGCGGCTAGCTGAGAAACTTTACCAGCTACGCTTTGGAGGCCGTTGATCTGCTGAGCTTCTATACCGCCCTTGAATTTTGCAATATCATCGTCAGTAACACCACGCATCTCGAAGGAATCCAGTGACGCTCTAAACAATGTATCCATTTGTGCTAATGATTTGCCCGGCATAGGAACAAGCTGAAAAAAGAACTCTCCAGCTAATTCAGATAGCTGACTACTGGCGTTGGCCTGCAAAGCCAATTGCTTTTTTACCAGTTGCTGATACAAAACAGAATTTTTTCCTTGCCCCAACACCTGAGCTAAACATTGAAGCGCTGCCATGTCCTTACTATAATTAGGAACGGTAGGATAAACAACTGCCAACAAAGGCACCCTGGCATAGTTATCAGTATAAGAAATATAACGGTCTTTTTCTACAATAGCGGCTGGAACAACTACCCTTTCAACTTCGGGACCGCGAGGAATAGGGCTAAAATATTTTTCAACCAGTTTTATAACTTCAGCAGGTTTTACATCACCGCCAATAGTGAGTGTTGCATTATTAGGCCCATACCAGCGCAAAAAGAAATTCTTTAAATCATTTACATTCACCCTGTTCAATTCTTCAACATAACCGATAGTCAACCATGAGTAAGGATGACCATAAGGATAAAGATTTTTCGATGCATTTTCGAATACCAGGCCATAAGGACGGTTGTCATAGTTTTGGCCACGCTCATTTTTTACCGTGGCTCTTTGTATCTCAAATTTGGGTTGGGTTACAGCGTCAAGCAAAAAGCCCATGCGGTCTGCTTCGAGCCAAAGCATTTTTTCAAGCTGATTGCTGGGTACCGTTTCAAAATAATTTGTACGGTCACGGTTTGTGCTTCCATTCAAAGTACCACCCGCCTCTGTTACAATTTTAAAATGCTGTTCATCAGCCACATGATCACTTCCCTGGAACATCATGTGCTCATAAAAATGAGCAAACCCTGATTTGCCAATTTCTTCCCGCGCCGATCCAACATGATAAGTAACATCCACATGCACTACAGGATCGCTATGATCCTCATGAATAATTAATGTGAGCCCATTGGGTAGCACATATTTTTCATAGGGAATAACAAGCTCATTTCCTTTTTTGGTGACTTTTTCTACTAACTTAATTTGGCCGGTAACCAAACTGCATAGCAAAAAAGTAAAACCGGTAAGCAGGAGTAGTTTTTGTTTCATATAAATCAAAATTTAATTTTAATGTATTGGGATGATTGTTGGAGGGAGAGCAATGTAAGGAAATCCGATGTTTTAGCCTCACCATTTATCAAATTCATAAGATTTAGCGGTAAAAAACTTATTTACCTTCGGGCTTATTCATTTTTCTTCTCGAATGAGAGTACTGTAAACATGATAACTTTAAAATAAATTATAACTATGAATTATGGAACACGAACTAATCATGAAATAGATTATAAAATCTATGGTGAAGAATTGCAATTTGTAGAAGTAGAGCTGGATCCAAATGAAACAGCCATTGCTGAAAGCGGGGCTATGATGATGATGGATGATGACATCCAGATGCAGACAATTTTTGGAGATGGCAGCCAGCAGACCGGGGGATTGCTAGGAAAATTATTTTCCGCCGGTAAAAGAATACTGGTGGGTGAAAGTTTGTTTATGACTGCTTTCACAAATGTTGGACAAGGCAAAAAGAGGATTTCATTTGCCGCACCTTATACAGGAAAGATCATTCCTCTCGATCTTCAACAATTAGGTGGAAGAATTATTGCACAAAAAGATGCTTTCTTATGCGCAGCAAAAGGCATTAGCGTAGGCATTGAATTTCAAAAAAGGTTAGGCACCGGAATTTTTGGTGGCGAAGGTTTTATTATGGAAAGAATTGAAGGCGATGGATTGGCTTTTGTACATGCTGGCGGCTACGTAATAGAAAAGGAATTGCATAATGGCGAAATTTTAAAAGTTGACACCGGTTGTGTGGTAGCCTATACCCCTACTATTGATTTTGATATTGAGTTTGTGCGTGGCATTAAAAACTGGATGTTTGGTGGCGAAGGCTTGTTTTTTGCCAGACTCGCCGGACCTGGCAAAGTATGGATACAGTCTCTACCTATTAGTCGCTTGGCAGGGAGACTTGTTGAATATGGAACTTATCATCGCAAGGAAGAAGGAAGCATCTTAGGTGGATTAGGAAATATCTTTGACGGAAGAGAATAGTAATGTGAATTGTCAATTGTGAAAGGTGAATTTGAGATATTGACAATTGACAATTCACTACTCACAAAATTTATTGTCCGGGCACTGATCTTGTTTTTAGTGAATCTATCAGTTTTGCAACGCCAGGATAGCTGCTTACCAGTAATAATTCATACTCATTTTTTTGCTTGAGTTTTTGTACAAATTCTCTTAGCTGCAATGAGTCATCACTTTTCTGATATACCTGGTCATGCGCGAGCAATACAAGATTGTCAGCAGTTTTTGTTTTTCCTTTATTGAATACACTATCTACCTGGTTTAATAGCTCATCGGCTGTGTTCAATACAGTAAATGTTTTTGGATCGTAGTGCCATTCAAGGTCCCAGCCTACTACAATGAATCCGGCTTTTTGTAAAGAATCGATCGCCGCTTTACTTTTTTTAATGTCGGTGTAATGTAAACTATCAATACGCCAGCTATTGCGACCCGGTGCTCTCACAATATCATTATCAGGAAGAAGCTTTTCTTTTGTAAGCTCTATATCTTTTACAACGGTGTCAGTATTTTTATAAAATGTTTCATAACGATTATGCAAGGCATGTGTATAGCTATGATTGCATAGCTCAATATTTTTTGCTTGCTGCAGGCTGTCCCAGGTTTTCGCTTGTTCAAAACTGGCAAATACGTGCTCGCCTACAATAAAAAATGTTGCCGGCACATTTTCCTGTTGAACGATATCAAGTACATTTTGAGTACCCTTGTTAGGGCCATCATCAAATGTGAGATAGATCTTTTTTTTCTTTTTTGCAGGTTTTGCTACAGGAGGTGAAACAGTTTTGCTTACTGTTTTATGACTGCTGCTGACGTAATAGGTCTTGCTTTTTACATCATGTACAATTTTGCTGCAAGCCAATAAAAAAAATAAAAAAAGAAAACTGAAACGGTAAAGAGATGGATGGGCCGACTCACCATCGTCACCAGAAGAAGAATTTTCCATAATTGATGTGGTAAATATTTTGAATGTGAATTTAGATATGTGGGTAAGTGGTTTGCAAATTTGCATGGTTAAAGATTTGCAAATAGTGAATTGTCAGTTGTGAATGTTGAATAAAAGGCATTGACAATTGACCGTTCACCATTGACAAGCTACACCCTACAAGTAAGCAAGCTGAAGGTGAGCAGGATTAACAAAGCCGGGTGACATAAATCATTTATTCTTACCCAAGTTGTAGTAAATTCGCCGAATAAATTTGTACAATGATTCGCAAACAAGAAGTACTCAATGATGTAGTGATAAAATTTGCCGGTGATAGCGGAGATGGAATGCAATTGACCGGCAGCCAGTTCACCAATAATACAGCTTTGCTTGGGATTGATCTGGCTACTTTTCCTGATTTTCCTGCTGAGATAAGGGCCCCACAGGGAACGCTGCCCGGCGTAAGTGGTTACCAGCTCAGATTTTCAAGTGATGCCATTTATACTCCCGGCGACCTTTGTGATGTGCTGGTAGCTATGAATGCCGCTGCATTAAAAACAAACCTGAAACAGCTAAAAAAAGGCGGAAAAATTATTGCCAACACAGATGGTTTTGATTCAAAGAACCTTCGGCTTGCAAATTATCCCGACGGTGTAAATCCTTTAGAAAATAATAGCCTCGACAATTACGAGGTGATCAAAGTGGATATAACGAAAATGACCCGTGAGGCATTGAAGGAATTTGCAATGGGTACTAAAGAAAAAGACAGGGCAAAGAATATGTTTGTGCTTGGCTTTTTGTACTGGATGTATAACCGTGATATGGACAGCACGATCCAATTTTTGAAAGAGAAGTTTGGAAAAAAAGATGAGATATTGAACAGTAATCTAAAAGCATTACAGGCAGGATATAATTACGGTGACACTACAGAAACATTTACGACCACGTATAAAGTTGAAAAAGCAAAAATGGAAAGCGGCACCTACCGCTCCATTATGGGTAATCAGGCTTTAGCTTATGGTTTGATCGCTGCTTCACAAAAAAGCGGATTGCCATTGTTTCTTGGTTCTTATCCGATCACTCCTGCTTCAGACATATTACACGAGCTGGCACGTCATAAAAATTTTGGTGTAAAAACTTTTCAGGCTGAAGATGAAATCGCGGCTATTTCCTCAGTCATTGGTGCCTCCTATGGTGGACAATTGGGTGTGACTACTACTTCCGGCCCCGGTATGGCCTTAAAAGCCGAAGCTATGGGGCTTGCGGTAATGCTTGAAATTCCTTTATTGATCTGTGATATTCAGCGGGGAGGTCCTTCAACAGGCCTACCTACTAAGACTGAACAAAGCGATCTATTGCAGGCATATTATGGAAGAAACGGCGAATGCCCTATGCCCGTAATTTCCGCCTCAACCCCTGCCGATTGTTTTGATGCCGTATATGAAGCCGTGCGGATCGCTGTACAGCACATGACGCCAGTGATATTTTTAAGCGATGGATACATTGCCAATGGTGCAGAACCCTGGAAATTTCCAAATGCCGACCAATTACAACCTATACATGTTCAATTCAAAACTGAGTTGAAAAATGGAGAAGATAAATTGCAGCCTTACTTGCGCGATGAAAAACTTGTTCGTTCATGGGCTATTCCCGGGACTGCCGGTTTGGAACACCGGATCGGTGGTTTGGAAAAAGAAAATATTACAGGTAATGTAAGTTATGATCCAGAGAACCATCAATTGATGGTGAAGATCAGGCAGGAAAAAGTTGACAAGATCGCTGAATACATACCCGAACAAAAAATCGATACAGGCCCCTCAAAAGGAAAAGTATTAGTGCTTGGGTGGGGTTCAACGTATGGAGCTATAAAAACAGCGGTACAGGAATTATTGAACGAAGGCCATGCTGTGGCTCATACACACTTGCGGTACCTGCGACCTTTCCCCAAAAACCTGGGAAGTATTTTAAATAATTTTGAAAAAGTGTTAATCCCTGAAATCAACAATGGCCAGCTAATAAAAATTATTCGTGACGTTTATTTTGTAAACGCTATTGGCTATAATAAGATCATGGGAATTCCTATTACAAAGACGGAGTTGGTGGAAGAAATCAAAAAACATTTATAAATCATAACGGACTACTCTTCCACCGTCCTTGGTACGTGGCGTGTGGGGCGTGAACGTTCCAGCTTGACTGGATTATGATATTTTTTTGAAAGCGGCCAACAGGAAAATGTGAAAGAGGGCTTTGGACAAAAAATTATAAAAGGAGGATTAACTGTTATACGATTTTGTAAATAAGTTACACGATTTACACATTTCAAGCTTTATTATTTATTTATACACTTGATAATAAAATAAAATGCTGTTAGTCAGAGCGACTAACAGCATTTTGGACGTTGTGAAACCCAGATTGCGCGAAGAGGGAACTGATTGCTTTTTAAAACGGTGAACTATTTCACCGAATAACTCTATTGTCTAGTAAAAGGAAAAGAACCGTTTCTCATTAGACTGAAGCGGTTCTCGTTTAGTTCCGTCCTGAAATATCATTTATGAAAACCAGATGCCTGCCTTTTGATAAAGTTCAGTGTTTTTAAACAGGCAATTATTACACAATTTTCGAAATAAGTTATATAATTCACAGGTGAAAATATCCTACGTTATTTTAAGAGATGTTGAATGAAATAATAAATCGGGTTCCTTTGTTTTCTTCAGACTCTACATTCACTCCGGCCTTGTGAGCTGCAAGAATATCATATGTGGCAGCCAATCCAATACCCATTCCATTGGGTTTACTGGTAAAATAAGGCTTGAATATCTTTTTTATATTTTTTTTGTTGATGCCGCATCCATTGTCTTCAATGGTAACAATGCATTTGCCGTTACGTAATAAGGTAGTCAGCTTCAATTCCCCATTTTCCGAAGTCATTGCTTCAATGGCATTGACGATAATGTTTAGCAATGCAATGGTTATTTTGGGTTTATCCAGTAATAATTCACAAAAAGAAGTCGTATAAAATTTTTTGACTGAAATATTTTTAAGAATGAGCCTGTCTTTTACAATTACCAGAATTTCATCCAATAGTTGGTTGATGGAAATGCGATCCCTTTTTGCAGGGTCATTCCTGGATGATTGCAAAAACTCGTTTAAGATTTCATTGATGCGAACAGAGCTCCTGTCGATGATATCCACGTATTTATCAATATCCCCCATCTTTATCTCAGCCTTCAGCATGAAGACTGCGAGATTGATATTGGTCAGAGGATTCCTGATCTCATGCACAAAAACACTGGGATCCAGTGTAACCGGTATTTTTAAAACATATTTTTTTGGGGGAGATGCGGCTATATACAAATTATCTTCAAAATTATTAAGGCTTACCTCTGGAGAATTTGTAACAATAAAGTTTTCAGGCTGTATGGGAGATTTGAAGTTATTAGTTTGATTGCGCATTGGGTTATTTATCAATAAGATTAATGGATTCTAATCCAGGCAATTGCTTATTCGTAACCGCTTTTAATAACGGTTGAGATCATTTTAAACCTGCCATTTGGTTTTATAGAGCTTGACCTGTGCGCAGGTATAATGATCCCCTGGCCGGTTAAAAGCATATTTGATTTCCCGTCA
>DASYQS010000019.1:0-198143 GCA_036005185.1 Chitinophagaceae bacterium
TACAAAGTAGCAGAGCCTCCTCTTACAAATTCAAGCCGACTAATTCCCAAATCATTTCTGAAATAAACATCCGGTGCAGAAGAGGTGAGTCCCATGGTACTGATGACAGGCATCCCATCTATTTGCAAAGGAGTAAATTGATACTGTCCTCCTGAAGGAAGACCACGCACAAAAATATTTGAAGCCACCTCGCCTCCTCCATTTTCTGCGGTAATGCCTGGAATGCCGCGCAGTATGTCAGCATTACTATTGTACTTTACTTTTTCCAGTTTTGTTTCATTATAAGTAGTAATGGAGAGCGGCATTACTTGTTGTGTGCGCCTTGGTGAGCTTGTAGCAGTAACAACTACCGTATTTAAACCTACCCTGTCTTCTTCAAGCACAACATTTATCACCTGGCTTTCATCTTCTGCAGTAATTTCTTTTGTTACTGTTTTGTATCCAACATTCGAAATGGTTAGTGTTACTTGCCCCCTGGCAATAGATAAGCGAAACATGCCCCTTGCATCGGAAGTAGTGCCACCTCCTGTGCTGGCCGTGATACTAGCACCCGCTATGGGATCACCGGAACCATCAGTGATCTTGCCTGTTATAACAGATTGTTGAGCTTTTGCTGCAGTAAAAGAAACAAAGAGTAGAACACATAGCAAGCAGCGTTTAAGATTTTTCATACAACAGTTTTTTAATTTGGCAATTATTAGCAATCGTGCAAAAGAATTTAAATCAGATTTATTCTTTCACGATACTAAAGTAACAGTAAGCAACAGATAAAAATCACCGCCGATTCCACAAACAGTGTAAATCCTTCCGTGATTGTTTCCGTAAACGTTTACGTAACCGTTTACTGTGAAAAACTATTTTCAAAAAAAAAATCACTTTAAGCTTAAATTATTGATGACATGCGGTGATCATTTTGAAACAAGACTATTTTATTCCTATGTTTGAAACCGTTTTATTGAAAAATCTTTCACTTTATTTTCAGTAAACGACAATGAAATGAAACAATTAGTTGCTACAAATCCTGGCACTCTTGCATTCGAAGAATATAAAGACAGAGCTATTACTGACAGTGAGATTTATGTAAAATCATTGTATGCCTCACCAAAGCATGGCTCTGAGATTGCAGATTTCCGCGGAAAGAGTCCCTTCATCAAAGAGAAATATGATGCTGATTGGAAATTATTTTTACCAAGAGACGAAAAAGATGTTGCTGGGGTTGAATTCGGAAAATGGAATGTTGGCAATATGATCGTTGGTGAAATTATTAAAAAGGGAAAAGGCGTGAATGATTTTGAAGAAGGCGATACCGTCTGCACTTATGGTGGTATTCGTGAAACACATATCATAAACGCCATCAATAATCATCGCTTGTACAAATTGCCAGTCAAAGTATCGTGGCAAAATGCTTTGTGTTACGATCCCGCGCAATTTGCATTAGGAGGTATTCGTGATGGCAATGTTCGCCCCGGAGATTTTGTAGCTGTGTTTGGATTAGGTGCCATAGGGCAAATAGCTGTGCAGATAGCCAAACATATTGGGGCGAAAATAGTTGTGGGTATTGATCCCATAGAAATGCGAAGGAGCGTTGCTTTAAAAAATGGAGCGGACATGGTAATAGACTCGGCAAAAGAAGATGTTGGATTGGCATTGAAACAAGCAACTGATAAATTGGGCATGGATGTAATTATTGAAACCAGCGGCAGCAAAGATGCTCTGCAGGATTGTTTCAGGGGAGTTGCTTACGGTGGAACAATCAGTTATGTAGCATGGCCAAAAGAATTTTCAGCGGGGCTAAATTTTGGTAGAGAAGCACATTATAACTATGCAAAACTTATTTTTTCAAGAGTAGCCAGTGAGCCATTGCCCGACCATCCGCGTTGGAATCGAAAAAGAATTGAAGCAACTGTTTGGCATTTTATCAGTAATAATTTTATCAATTGTATTGACATTATTAATCCTGTGTTGCCTTTTGAAAAAGCAGATGAAGCCTACTACCATTATGTAGATCAACACCCCGAGGAGAGTATTAAACTCGGAATTAGTTTTAAATTATGATCTCATTTTTAACACAAGACAAAGATTTTTTTCCTTCATCCTTAAAGGAAAAGTTTTTATTTCTAAAACAAATGGGCTTTGACGGTTTTGAGATCGATGGTAAACAATTGATTGAAAATTTTGAAACGGTGAGGCAAGCAAAAGAAGAAATAAATTTTCCTGTCGTCACAGCTTGCGGAGGTTATCGTGGTTGGATTGGTGATTTTGATGAATCAAAACGCAAGCAAGCGATTAAAGATATTTGTGAAATACTAAAAAAACTTTCATGGATCGGTGGAAAAGGAATTGTAATTCCAGCAGCATGGGGAATGTTTTCATTGCGATTGCCTCCCATGACACCACCCCGATCAGCTTCCGAAGATGAGGTCGTGATCCTTGATTCATTAAATCAGCTCAATGATTGTGCGAAAGAAAATAATGTGCAGATATTTCTCGAACCGCTGAATCGGTACGAAGACCATATGATCAACACGCTTGAAAAAGCACGATACTATATTGACAAGGGCAAGTTTTCAAACGTTTCCATCATTGCTGATTTTTACCACATGAATATCGAAGAGGCAAAAATTAATGAAAGCATTTTACAACAGAAAAATTGTATCGGTCATATCCACTTAGCAGACAGCCATCGTTATCAACCAGGCAGCGGCCACATAGATTTTAAAGAGGGGTTACAGGCACTAAAAGAAATCAGCTACGACGGCGCCATGGCCTTTGAGTGCAAAGTTACCGGACAAAATGTTGAAGAAAATTATCGTAAGTCTTTGCATTACATCAAGACGTTGGTATCAGGTATCTGGAAAAATTGAAGGTTGACTCTTAGGTAGCTTGCATAGGCAAACTGTCATACTCTTTTTGAAGATTCTCTTACTATCAGTTTTGGCTCAAGAATTACTTTTTTCGACATCAGCTTTTCATCAACATTGTTCTTGATCATATCAAGCAATATATCAGTAGAAAGCTTGCCGATATCATAACCATATTGTTCAACAGAGCTAAGAGAGGGATGCATATAAGCTGCGACTTTGGAATTACAAAACCCTACCACGCCGACTTCCTCAGGAATTTTAACACTGTGCTTCCGCAACGCCATGATGACACCAATTGCCGTCTCATCGTTCACAGCAAAATAAGCATCGGGTCGGTTTTTCATTTTTAAAAAATCATTGGCGAATTTGTAGCCCTCCTCCTCAGTCGCAGATTTACATTCCTTTAGCAATTGATCAGAAAATTCATATTTGTATTTTGCCAAAGCATCCTTGTAGGCATTGAATCTCGGCAATGAATTCCTTGAACCCTGCTGACCTTTTATATGAGCAATTCTTTTATATCCCTGCTTGATCAAGTGTTCTGTAGCTAAATAAGCTCCTTTATAATCGTTAGTGAGCACTTTAGGCCCATTAATATCATCGGGTACTTTATCAAAAAAAACAAATGGAATATTTTCCTCGACCAGTTTTATCAAATGATCTTCATTGGTGGTACCGTTTGAAACAGCTATCAGAATTCCATCAACTCCTGAATTTGTTAAATGCGCGATATTTTTCTGTTCTTCATCAGGTTGGTTATGCGTTTCGCAAATAATAACTTGGTAACTTCTTTCACGGGCAGTTTTTATAATGCCGCTTATTATAGTAGAAGAAAAATAATGTATCACTTTAGGAATAACTACTCCAATCATTCCTGAATGTTTTTTTCTGAGGCTGGAAGCAAAAAAATTAGGATGATAATGCAATTGCTCAGCAAGAAAAAGTATTTGTTCTTTTAATTTCTGGCTAATATCGGGATGACCATTCAATGCCCTGTAAACGGTAGTAGTGGAAATATTAAGCGACTCGGCAATATCTTTTAAAGTGGTCCGTTTCCGGTTCATGGCAAGCAAGTTAAATTATCTATCCATACTGTTTAGAAAGGTAAAAAATTTGATTGATAGTAATTAATTCCTTTTTCATACCTTTTATTTACTAAAACATTCGTTATGCAAATCAAGTACTGCTTTCTTGTTTCGCTATTTCTGTGTTCAACTTATTACATATCTGGTCAATTACAAACTCCGGTCACTAAAAAGGAAGCAAAAATTTTTACCGAGCATGGCAATCAAAGAACCGATGATTATTTCTGGCTCAGGAACAGGAGTGATAGCAATGTCATCAATCATCTTAAGGCAGAAAATGCATATACTGAAGCCTATTTAAAACATACTGAAGATCTTCAGAAAAAAATATATGATGAGATAGTAGGACGAATAGAGCAGAAATATGAATCACTACCATTCAAAGAAAACGGATACTGGTACTATTCAAGATTCGAGGAAGGCAAGCAATATGCAAACAATTATCGCAAAAAAGGAATGATGAATGCACAGGAAGAACTGCTGCTTGATGTAAATGAATTATCAAAAGGCTATAAGATCTATTTGCTGCGTGATTGGGCACTAAGCCGGACGAATGACGTTCTTGCTTATGCCATTGATACTGCCGGCGATAGAAGAAGCATTTTGTATTTTAAAAATTTAAAAACAGGGGAATTATTTCCAGAAAAAATTTCAAATGCCTCTGCAAATATTGTATGGACTAACGATGCCAAAACGATTTATTATGTATTAAACGATTATACGGTTCGACCATACAAGGTCATGCGGCATACATTAGGAACTGATCCTAAAAATGATCAGGAAATATACTCTGAAAAAGATAGTACGTATGGCGTATCTCTCTCCAACACCCGAGACAACCATTATATCTTCATTCATTCAGGCAGTACTACAACAAGTGAAGTACGTTATTTGAATGCTAGTGATGCAAACGCTTACCCTGTATTGATCCAGCAACGTGAAAAAGATCTGCTTTATGCACCGACCAATGCAGAAGGAAATTTATTTTATATCCGTACAAATCTTGATGCAAAAAATTTTAAAATTGTCAGCGCCCCGATCGCAAATCCTTCAAAACAGAATTGGAAAGATTTTATCCCGCACAAGCCAAACGCTTTGTTGCAAAGAGTTGAAGTATTGAAAGATTATATTGTTATTCAACGAAAGGAAAACGGTTTAAATAAGATCACCATAACAAACAGGAAAAACAACGCATCCTATAATATTGATTTTGGAAATGCTGCTTATGTTGCTAATTTTTCCCTTCCGACAGATGAATACAATTCAGACAGCATTCGCTACTCATATATGACGATTACCAATCCGAATGCTCAATATGGCTATAACCTTTCTACCAAACAAAAAAAATTATTGAAGCAGGATAAAGTGGAAGGCAATTATAATCCTGATCTGTATGAAACTATCCGTATTTGGGCAACTGCCACGGATGGAACGAAGATCCCTGTTTCACTTGCTTACAAAAAAAGTCTGCTTAAAAAAGATGGCTCTAATCCACTGTACCTGTATGCTTATGGATCGTACGGAGCTAACAGTGAACCTTTCTTTAATAGTTCCATTATCAGCATGCTTGACAGAGGATTTGTGTATGCTATTGCGCACATCCGCGGTGGGCAAGAGTTGGGCAGGGAATGGTATGAAAATGGAAAACTGCTTAAAAAGAAAAATACATTTACGGATTACGTTGACGCAGCACAGTATTTAGTGAAAGAAAAATATACTTCTTCTCATAGGATCGTTGCAAATGGTGTCTCCGCCGGTGGTATGCTCATGGGCGCTATAACCAATATGCGCCCCGATCTGTTTCGCGTCGTTATTGCCGAAGTTCCCTGGATGGATGTGATAACGGATATGTTTGATGCGAGCCTGCCCTTAACAACTTTGGAATATGATGAATGGGGCGATCCGAATAAAAAAGAATATTATGATTACATGATCACATGGTCGCCTCTTGATAATGTAAAAAAAGTAAAATACCCTTCCATCTTTGCGACCGGCGGTTTGAATGACACACAGGTTCCTTATTTTTCGCCGGCTAAATGGGTGGCTAAAGTGCGAGAAAACAATCTGGGAACTAATCCTGTTTTGTTTAAAGTAAATATGGGTGCCGGGCACGGCGGCGAGTCTGGAAGATTCGAACGTCAAAAATTAATTTCAATGAAATATGTTTTTGCTTTGGACCAATTGGGATGGAATGAGCAAACAAAAACTTATGTTGCTCCCAGGGCTTTTTAAAATCGGAAGTTGACAGGTTAACAAGTTGATAAGTTGACATAAATCCTTCAAATTTCAACCATTATGGATAAAAAAGGATATCAAAGTTTTGAACAACTAGAACTATGGAAAAAGCCAGAGAATTAAAGAATGATATTTTTGACGAGGTGAAATCTTTCCCAATAGGCGAAAAATATTTACTGGTAGATCAATTAATTCGCAGCAGCCGTTCTATAAACAGTCAAATTTTAGAAGGATATGGAAGAAGGACCTATCCAGACAGAATTAGATTCTGTGTTCAAGGTAGAGGTTCACTTTCAGAAACACTTAATCATTTAATTGATGCTTTTGACTGTAAATACATTTCTGAGGATCGACTCAGCTATTATCGAAAAAAGGTTACTATAATTGAAAAGTTATTAAACGGCTACATAAGTTGGTTAGAAAAACAAAACAAGTAATACTTATTAACTGATCAACCAGTCAACATTTTAACCAATGTTCTACGAATTCAAAGGATTTAAACCGGTGGTTCATCCCTCTTCATTTGTGCATCCGCTTGCAGCAGTCACAGGCAATGTAATTATAGGCAAGGATTGTTACATAGGTCCTGGCGCTGCGCTTCGTGGTGATTGGGGAGGTATTGTTATTGAAGACGGGTGTAACGTGCAGGAAAACTGTATTATTCACATGTTCCCTGGCATTACAGTTTTATTACAAGAAGCGGCACATATTGGTCATGGTGCAATTATTCATGGCGCTATCGTTGGTAAAAATTGTTTAGTTGGAATGAACAGTGTGATCATGGATAATGTGGAACTAGGGGATGAGAGTATTGTGGGTGCTCTAAGCTTTATAAAAGAGGGAGAAAAAATTCCGGCTCGAAGCCTGGTAGTTGGCAATCCGGCAAAAGTTTTAAAACAAGTAACAGAGGAAATGATCGCATGGAAAACAAAGGGTACTCAATTATATCAGCAGTTGCCAAAGGAAATGTTCGAATCTTTTAGGCTTTGCGAACCCCTGCATGAAATTCCTGAAAACAGGCCCGGGCAGGAAAGCTTATATTCTACTTGGAACAAAATAAAATCACGATAGATTATAAAATTAGGCAGCATCGTAAAAACACGAACTTATAACTTCACCGTTCGTCCTTCCAGATAAGCGTCTCGTCAGTAACTACCTGCCTAAAATTCGAGCAACGTCCATCTCCGCGACCCATAATTCCACCGCTTGGTGCGCAAATGACATTGCAATCTTTATCATACAGATAATTATACTGATCGCAGCAATCCGAGCTAAAAAGATAGACATACCTATCTCCATACAAATAACGATACACTGTAGCGGGCGGATTATATTTTGGCAATTCTAGAATGGCTTCTATTTTTTCCTGTATGCATGGGGGAACTCGAATTGGTTTGTCTTTCTTACAGCCATGTGATTGCAGAATAGAGAGTAGTATCGTCGTAAAAAGCCATTTCATCTGTTTACTTTTTATTTTTTTAATTAGGTCAGATGGAACGCCTGTTAAACATTTCCCTATGTGTCAAGGCTTACATGGGCGTTTCATATTTCCAAATTGCAGCTTACAAAATTAAACTGCTGCTTCGCAATAATTCTGCCAAATGGAATTTTTTTTAAACTCATTATTTTTTAAAAAAATAATTCTCATAAACACTAAAAACTTTGTAACTTAAATGTCCTAATCATTAAAACCAGGATTTATGAGAAAAAATTTACACTGCAATGCCATTAGTTTTGGATCTGCTCTTTTAATCATCATTTCTACTCAAGCACAGGATCGTTTTACTTATGCAGTTACCGACGTTAATCAAAACACAGCTGGTTGGACTGTGTTGCGTAAACTGAATTTACAAACGGGCACTTATACCGATGCTTTATTAAATGGAGTTGATGGTAAAACAGTTGCCTATGATGCTTTGTCTAAAAAGCAAATTGATGGAAATGTCAGCCCGGGCTTAAATACATCCATTCCATTTAGCACAGGTGTAGCAGCCATTGCTTACGACAAAAAAAATAATCGAATTTATTACACACCAATGTTCATTGACCAGTTAAGGTATATCGATTTAAAAACGATGAAAGTGTATTATGTAACCGGCCAATCTTTTACAGGTTTAAACAATCCGCATAATGACGAAGCGAATGTTGTTACCCGCATGGTGATAGCTCCGGATGGTTATGGGTATGCGGTTACAAATGATGCAAATAGTTTTATTCGTTTCTCCACTGATAAAAATTTCAAAGTTGAACAACTGGGTTCATTGGTTGATGACCCGAACAACACGGGAATTTCATGTCACAACCGATGCAGCAGCTGGGGAGGCGACATGATTGCTGACGATGCTGGCAATCTCTATCTGTTTTCTGCACGTAACATGGTATTCAAAGTAAATATTGAAACAAAAGTTGCAACATGGCTGGGACCTATTAAAGGATTACCCACTGAGTTTACTACGAATGGAATTGTGGTAACTGATGATGGAAATTTATTAGCGGGAAGCCAGACCTATTCAAAAAACTGGTATGTGATCGATCCAAAATCATGGAGCGCTTCAGAATACAAAGCACCGAATGGAATTTACCTGACTTCGGATCTGGCAAACAGCAATTTTCTTTCTACACGCAAAACAACAGAAATTGCTACCATTCCGCAACGTGAGTCTGCACTTTCAAACTTGATTCAGCTGTATCCCAATCCTGTAAGCATGAGCAATAATCAATTCAAAATTCAATTTAATAAATTAGAGGCAGGAGATTATACGATAGAATTGACTGATGTGACCGGTAAGCAAGTAATGATGCAAAAGGTAAGCGTTGTCAGTGATGGGCAAGTGCAAACTTTTAATTTAAAAAAGAATACGGCTCAGGGCATTTATCTCATAAAAGTTTCCGATATTTATAGTAAATCACTCTTTACCCAAAAATTAGTGGTCCAGTAAAGAATCCTCTTAACTGAATCGCAAAGGCGTTGATCCCGTAAGATCAACGCTTTTTTATTTTTGTTATCACATCCACTAAAATTTAATATCAGTTACAGGCTATGTTACTTAATGCAAAGGCGTTGACCCTGTGAGGGCCAACGCTTTTTGTCTTCCCGAACCGTACTTTCCTGGACAAAAAAGTACAGGTTTATACGCAGTATCCTGCGGATAAGAACTGATTTAAAAATCTTTAATCATATTTTCTTCCTTTGCTAAAAAGAAAATCGCGGTATGTTAAGCTCAGTGTGAGTTGCAAAAAATTTTCTTTAATAAGGTCAGCCTTTGTAGTTCCTCTTTTACCGCCTTCTAATGATAGAGTGTATAATAAGTTGCTATTAAGCCTGCCACCCATACCTGCTGTTATTCCAAATTCATTGACAGGCATGTTATTCACTCTCAAATAAGAATTACTGATAAAACCGCCAAACTGAAAATAATTTTTTTCAACCTTTTGTCCTAATACATCTATGTGCTTCGCAATCTCAATCCCAGCTGAAATACGGTTACTATTTATTAAACTCCAACCATCTCCCTTTATATTTAAAGGTGACCAATTTTCATAGGTATAATCTGCAGCAAAACTTGTTTTCTTATTATGAGTTAGTGTGATGCCCATGCCATAGGTTCGCGGTAAATAAAAGCGATCATTCTTAATAAAATTATCATTCAGAATTGCAGCGCCATTTTCCGTAACAGTTAGTGTTCTTTCAGAACCCAGCCTGGTTTTTTCAATGAATTTTCCTCCCAAAGAAAAGTCCCATTTTTTATTTAATGCAACGGAATAGATAGCTCCGAATTCAAATTTCGGACTGCCAAAATAATCTTGCTGCTTGGTTTCAATAGAACTGGTCGCAGCGTCATTCACAATGGTTTCTGTTTGATTGATGCTGCCTGCAATGATCGAAGATTTGATCCCAAACGAAAAATGCTTACCAACTGAAAAAGCATTTGTCCAATAATAATCATTTAATCCCCCATTTCCTTCATAGATGGCATAATAGATTTCGTTACTCCCTAACACATTTTTATTACCACTGAATTTATAATTCACATTGCTGAATTGCTTAAAGCCAATGCTGCTGGCCCAAAATTTATTTATCTTAACCGCTAGCGTAAGTCCCTTTAACCAGAGATCTTTATTTTTTCGATTGGTTTCATTAATGGCATCTCCATAATATTGCAGTGTTTTACCTGTGGCCGAAACACTCAGTAAATAAAAACTGCGGGGCAAGCCTGAAATAGCGGCAGGATTATTATTGATAAAATAGCTGGAGGATTGTGTTGCAAGGCCGGTACCGCCCATGCCACTGGTTCTATTATATATTCTATTATCAATATCTCCTATTCCATAAATGGAGTAGGGGCTATTCATATTTTGCGAAAAACTTTTTATTGAAACAAACCCAGATACCAGCATAATTGTATAAATGTTTTTCCCAATCATTTTTATTTGTTAATGGTAAGTATTGTGAGCAATAGCTGTGTTTTGAATAATGCTTGTTTACTATTGCCGATAACAGCTCTGTTAACTTGGAGCGGGTCCTTATTTTCGAGCAAAAAGAAACCTGCATCCTCTGTTCCTGTATTAATAAGCAATGAGTTGATGTATGAGGTTACATTAAACCTGTAATAAGTATTTAGCCCATATATTTCATCTACAACAGGTGAGGCAGTTTGTAAAACAGAAAGCGTTGAATCAAGAACAAAGCTACCTATGGTGTTTGTCCCATTCGTTTGCACGAGGTAAAAGCTGGAAGGCAATTTGAATTTAAAGTTATCATAGCTCTGCCCTAAAGGTCGGATAATCAATTCTGCTTTTTGAAGCTTTACAATTTTATCAGTAGTTATAATTCCTTTTAGTGAAGGAAAGATCATTTTTAATAAAGCACCTGCTCCATATTGTGTAAAAGCTGCATTATTGGTTTGCTCAGATGAAAATTCCTTTGTCCCTGTAGTTGAAGAATGTAACGGAGTTCCAGTTCTATCGGTAACAATCTGATTAAAAGCGTAGTTGTTTGACTTAGAAGGAAAATTAACCCATTTATTTTCGGGATAGGGAATAGTCGTGTGATAATAAATACGCAGGATCATGTTTCCCGAAGCTCCGTTAAGGCCATAAATAGCTGTTGTATCATTATCATTTACCGAAAGAGAGATCCCTTTAAAATAATTTTGAAAGCCATCATCACTGACAACTTCATCTGATCGCTGCTGCAACTTATTAAATAGTTCTGCTCCCTTGGAATTGTTTAACCGAATAATAATTGAATCAGTTGATGGCCGAAGTTTCACCTTTTTGCTTCCTAAGGCATCAAGCTTTGCAGGAACATTTGTAGAGTTATACAAGTTATTGTTATAGGTATAATCAATAGTTTGTGCTAATTCGTTCACATAAATTGTTTGTTCCCGAGTTGTATCTCCATAATAGTATTTATTGAGATGAATGATAAAACATGCTGAATCAAACTGCGAAGTTGTTGATATGCTCACTGTTTCGGCCGGAATAGTCAATTGAAAAAAAGGCCTCGCAGATATAATGCCCAGATAAGGGTCTTTATATTTTCCCAATAAAAATGAAGTAGCACTCCCTGTAGTAAATGAATCTAACACAACGGTTGACAACCTGGGCTCTACCGTATCTATAGAAACAAGATTGGTGTAATTATTATCTGGGATGTTCCCAAATTCTATCTCATTTCTTGAACAAGATATTCCCAAAAAGGAAAACAGGATCACATAGAATAACCAATTTCTAGCATTCATTATAAGTTTCACGTTGATCGTTTAGTAGCGCAATTTATTCTTGCACCCAACAGATGAAGTGTTATAGTATATTAAGCTGTTCAATTAATCTACCAGTTGGTTTTTAAGATCGATTAATTCATTTTCAGAATTATCTATTTCAGGATTGCAGAAAAAATTATAGATAGTTTTATCGACCAGCTTCGTCTATAGATTATTACAATCTGTCTATTTTAAGACCTTCTTCGCAAGGCTTGCCAATACTTTTATCAAAAATTCATTATGAGAAAAATGAAGGTATACGTTGTGGCAACCTTATTGATCACTACATCTTTTCTTATCACTCAGTCTTGCGTAAAATCCAATGATGACAGTGATGAAGATGTTATTGGCAATTGGATACGCAGTTCAGATTTTGATGGCAATGCAAGAAGTGAAGCAGCAACATTTGTTATTGGTGATTATGCTTATTTAGCTACGGGTTCAACCGACAGAGAGAGGTTCAAAGATTTGTGGGAGTACAATCTTAGCCGGCAGTATTGGTCTCAAAAAGCTGACCTTCCCGGGGTTGCAAGAAACTCGGCAGTAGCTTTTACCATTGGGAGCAAGGGATATATAGGCACAGGTTACGATGGCGCCAATAAGCTAAATGATTTTTGGGAGTATGATCCAACTTTGAACCAATGGACGCAAAAAGCAGATTTTGGTGGAACTGCACGATACGATGCTATTGGTTTTTCTGTAAATGATAAAGGCTATATATCCTGCGGCTTTGATGGCAACTATCTGAAAGACCTCTGGCAATATGATCCTTCCTCAAATCAATGGTCACAAAAAGCAAGTATTGGTGGTACCAAGCGATCGGCTGCCTCAGTATTTGTTATCAATAATAAAGCATACATCTGTTCAGGAAATAATAATGGATCTGCATTAAATGATCTATGGATGTATGATGCCTCTTCCGATAACTGGACAGAAAAAAGAAAATTGAGCAATGTAAGTGATGAAAGCTATGACGATGACTATTCCAATATTGCCCGTTATAATGGAGTAGTGGTTGTTATGAATAATTACGCTTATTTAACGACTGGAGAGAACGGCTCTATTATTTCAAACACGTGGATGTACGATCCGACATCGGATGTTTGGACAAAGAAGACTGCTTTCGAGGGTACAGCACGCACAGGGGCCGCCGCTTTTAGTTTAAGTGACAGAGGATTTGTGCTGACGGGACGAAGTGGTTCTTTGTCGTTTGATAACGCCTATGAATTTCATCCGGCAGATGAACAAAACGATAACGATAACTAAGCACGATGTAATTGTCATTACGATTGCCGTTGCAATTGCAGCAGCCATCCCATTTTGCTTTTTAAAAGATGAAAGAAAAAGAATTGATTACAGAACTTTTCACACTGCAATGGGATGGGGATATGATATTTTAGTGAAGAAAAAAATATTCATTCATCAAGAGAATGTTCCTGCAATTGCTGAAAAAAAAGGATTTGACACCGAGGAATCAGCAAAAAAAACAGCTAATCTGATAATTGACAAATTAAAAAATAACAAACCTCCAACGCTTACCCACGAAGAACTTGTTCAAATTTGCCAGTCCCTGAATGAAGTAAAAAAAATTATGAATGAATAAATTGTTGTATTCCGTATTCGGTTTTGAACAGCCAAGGAATAAAATAAGAATATTCCTTGTTATTCTCATTCATGTTTTAGGCTGGTCCCTTTTCTTTTTAATCCCTCTTTCATTTTATCCTGTAAAATTTGATGGTAATCGCTTTTGGTTTCGCGAGCTTGCAAGCAAGCTATTTCCAGTAGGTTTATTTTACTTGAATTATTATTTTTTATTACCCCGTCTTTTTGAAAAAAGAAAATTCGTTGCTTATTTCTCACTTCTATTTGTAGCTATTTTAATAGCATTGGTTCAAGATATTATTGTAAAAAATGGATTCTTAAAACATCGTCAGGGCTTTAAAACTATAGCCTTTGAAGCTCCATTTGAAAAACCTGTGAATGATAAATTTTTTATTTTCCGCTCGGATTCGGCTGGAATTATCTTTAGCTCAGATTCTACCGTAAGATCTTTCCCCCCATTGCCATTCAGAGAGCCAACTATCTTTAATATACCGCGTGGAATTCTTTTTATGTCGTTTAACCGAGTTGCTTCACTATGCATTTTATTGATACTTCTTGGTGGCATGATACGGCTTGGTTTTTCCTTTGTAAAAAATCAAAACGAAAAAAAAATATTGGAAAACACCAACTTAAATGCTGAAATAAATTTTTTAAAATCACAGATCAATCCGCATTTTTTATTTAATACACTAAACGGTATTTATTCCCTTGCACACAACCAATCAAATCAAACAGAAAAGGCTATTTTGAAGCTATCTGATCTTATGCGGTATGTGTTGTATGAATCAGGCACGGAAAAAGTTGAATTAGCAAAGGATATTCAATATCTGACAAACTATGTTGATTTACAACGATTGCGTCTTTCTTCCAAGATAACGATTCAATACAATGTTAAAGGTGATCTGGATGGATACTATATTGCTCCCCTTCTTCTGATTTCATTCATTGAAAATGCATTTAAACATGGCATCAGTTATACAAACTCTTCTTTTATTCAAATTGAAGTTTCAGTTTTTGAAGAAACATTAACACTGTTTGTAGAAAATCCGATTGTTGAAACCAATAGTTTCGCAGGAGGAGTAGGATTAAAGAATGTTACACGAAGACTTGACTTATTATATCCCGAAAAACATTCTTTAAATATTGTAAATAACGGTCACTTGCACGTAGTTAACCTAAAACTCAATTTAAAAAAGTGATTAACTGCTTATTAATCGATGACGAGCCTTTAGCCTTACAGGTTCTTGAAGACTTTGTGAATAAAACGCCCTATTTGAAACTAGCAGGCAAGTATGAAGAACCTTTACTGGCTTTGCCTTTGCTCGAAACTCAAAAAATCGATCTTCTTTTTCTTGATATAAAAATGCCGGATATTTCAGGAATTGACTTCTTTAAATCACTTCCATACAAGCCTGAAGTAATATTTACAACCGCTTACAGTGAATTTGCGATGGATGGCTTTGAGCTAAAAGCAATGGATTATCTTTTAAAGCCTATTTCATTCGAAAAATTTATCACAGCTTGCAATAGGGTAAAAGATCTTTTGGAAATCAGGAATATAAAAAGTTTAAAAAGCAGGGATTATTTTTTTATCAACGTGGCCCACAAGCTCCATAAAATTTTTTACAACGAAATTTTATATCTCGAAGGATTTAAAGACTATACCAAAATTTATCTTTCAAATTCAACTTCACCCCTGCTTGTGTTACATAATCTTAAATACTTCGAAGAACTTCTTCAGGAAAATGAATTCATCCGTATCCATCGTTCTTATATTGTTCCTATTAGGATGCTAAATACCATTTCACGCAAGTCGGTAACAATTGGTAGCAGATCGTTGCCAGTAAGTGATAATTATCGAGATAATTTATTTTCTTCCGTTCAGCGTACGACCGATTGAGATTGATTTTTGAATAATTTTTGTGACCATCATAGCTGAAAAACAAGAGGCTGACTCGCATTGAATCAGCCTCCTGCTACAGATAAAAATTTTTATCTGCGGCTTCTGCCTTGACCGCTGCTTCTGCGGCTCCTCCGTCCACGATCATCGTCTTCTTCCCATCTTGCTCTTCCTCCCTTACTTGCAATGCGCCTTACTTCTTCACGGGGCATTGATCCAAAGCCTCGCCTGCCTGAACTGCTGCGCCCGGAACTGCTTCCACCACGGCTGCTTGAAGAAATTCTCCTGGCTCCTGTTCGCCCTGAAGAACTTCTACCACGGCTGCTGCTTCGCCCTCTGTCACGATTATCTTCATCTTCTTCCCATCTTGCCCTGCCGCCTTTTCTTCCTATCCGAGAATAAAACTCAGGGCCATACTCGTCACGAACTGATTCACCTCCCTCTTGTCCTATTCGTTCATAAAATTCCCGGCCATGTGTTCTGGAAGTTCCTTCTCCTCCCATTCTTGCAATGCGGCGTTGCTCTTCAGGATCCATGCTAGCAAATCCCCGTCTCGAGTAATCTCCCTCACGGCGAGACGAGGTTCTTCTGCCACTCGATGAAGATCTTCTTCCTCTGCCTCTTCCCCTTCTATCGTAATCGTAATCCTCATCTTCTTCATACCCAGCATCTTCATATTCATCTTCCTCACCTTCATAACCAGTATCCTCATATTCGCCTTCATCCCCTTCTTCCCAATCCTCATCTTCTTCATACCTATTACTTACACCTTGTTCTTCATCTTCATCATAGCCCTCATCATAACCTTCATCATATTCTTCTTCATAATCTCTATTGCGGCCTCCGCGTGAAGAACGGCCACCTTCACTAGCAATGCGGCGACGGCGCTCCGGATCCATTGAGGCAAAACCCCTTTTGTCTGATCTTCGTGCCATAATTGTTGAATTTTAGTGGTTAACAAAAATTGTTGATACATCAGCTTTGTGGAAATAGATGGCAGCGCTAAAATGTAGAGGATATTCTACAAAAAAAATTCTGAAGTTTAAACTCCGGCAGCTTCGTAATGCTGATAATTATATAAAGCAAATTCATCATGTCGTTTCATAAGTAGCCAACTATTTTTTCCTCTCCTCATTAGTACAAATTCACCCACCAGCTTATTACCTTGTAAAAAGAATTTTAAGGCTCCTTCTTTTAAACATTCAATGGCTTCATACTCTGATAAAATGTTGCCGTTGTCATCAATAGGAATATAGTTGCCCTTATCCCAAGTTTGTATTGCTTCTTCCGTCAATGCTTGTTCTAAGCTTTTTTCAAGAATCTTATCCGCTTCTGCTTGA
The DNA here is from genome assembly GCA_036005185.1 of Chitinophagaceae bacterium. Classification (GTDB taxonomy): domain Bacteria; phylum Bacteroidota; class Bacteroidia; order Chitinophagales; family Chitinophagaceae; genus VBAU01. The sequence continues at coordinate 16,792 of DASYQS010000019.1, forward strand.
TCTTCTTTAGCTTGTCGCTGGTCAAGAGGGTTCATAGAAGGCACATCAGGAACTGCCCAGCTTCTTATTCCATTCAATTCAATAGTGAAATCAAATTTCAACTCTTCATTTTTTTTACTATGGATCACAAATCGCAAATGATCGCTATCTGATCGTTTTTGGCAGGCAGGTTCTCCTGAATGAAGCGTCCTTAATTCTTTTATCATATAAATTTTATTTGGAAGATCTCGTTAGTCTGTAAAATTGTTGAGTGAATGATATATGCTGAAAAAACTTTGCCAAAGCTTGCTGCAATTATAAATTATCGATTACTTATTATCCTATGCTATCAATAATTAATAATAAATAATCAATAATCGTTAGTGACTTACTTTTGTCAGTCAAAAAAAATTTGTGGAAAAAAGCAATTTCGTTGATCAGATAAGAATCTTTTGCAGAAGCGGACACGGGGGCGCCGGCAGTAAACATTTTTTGCGGAATAAAATGACTGCTCTTGGTGGCCCCGATGGAGGTGATGGAGGTCGTGGGGGACATATTATTTTAAAAGGGAACTCACATTTATGGACCTTGCTTCATTTACGTTATTTCAAAAATGTATTGGCAGAAAATGGGGAAAGTGGCAGCAGCAATAATAAAACCGGGCGCAATGGAAATGATATCATTCTTCAAGTTCCCCTTGGAACTATTGCCGTTGATGAAGAGACAGGAAAGAAAGAAGCAGAAATATTAAAAGATGGAGAAGAAATAATTTGGCTCGAAGGAGGAAAAGGTGGTTTGGGTAACACTAATTTTAAAACTGCTACTAACCAAGCACCCGAATATGCACAGCCGGGGCTGCCAGGGACAGAGGCTTGGAAAATCTTAGAATTAAAAGTGCTGGCCGATGTAGGCCTTGTTGGCTTTCCAAACGCCGGAAAGTCAACCTTACTTTCCGTAATTACCGCCGCCAAGCCTAAGATCGCCGACTATGCTTTTACTACATTAGTTCCCAACTTAGGTATGGTGGAATATCGTGATGGAAAAAGTTTTTGCATAGCCGATCTGCCTGGAATTATTGAAGGCGCTGCTGAAGGTAAAGGCTTAGGCCATCGCTTTCTTCGACATATTGAACGCAATCCTGTGCTTTTGTTTTTAATTCCTGCCGATAGCAGCGATCACAAAAAAGAATTTGAAATACTTATAAAAGAATTAGAAGAATACAATCCTGAATTACTGCACAAGCAATTTGTGATTGCTATCAGTAAAACTGATTTGCTTGATGAAGAATTGATAAACGCTATTGAAAAAGAATTACCCCAAAACATTCCCCATGTTTTTATTTCTTCTGTTACTGGTAAAGGTTTGGCTGAATTAAAAGATCTTCTTTGGAAAATTTTGAATGAACAACTGCTATAAAATCATTTCCCTTAATAAATCCTGCCTATTGTGTCACAGGCAGCTTTCAACAATGAATTATCATCAACAGCGTCCTGCCATTTTTCCCACATCATGATACCATTGGCGATCTGTTTAGCAAGTGCTGCCTTTTTTTTAACCGTGGGCTGGCCATTATAATAAATAGTATAGTTTGTAAATCCTCCTGCGGAAACAATGGCAGAATCGGATTGAGAACTTCCACCCTGCGCTAAAATTGTTTTATATGTTAATACTGTGCCACTTTGTGTAATGCCCGAAGGTCTTCCGTAAGCGGGAAAACCTAAGACGCATTTTTGTCGGGGCATTCCTCTTACAGTAAGCCAGTAGTTGAGCGAGGCAACAGCAAGATTGTAATCGCTATGCTGTTTGTAAAGAATGGTAGTGCTGAAATCATCATATGACATAATATTGAACCAATCAACATAGGTAAAAACTTCGTTGTGAATGGCATCACGGATACTTCCTGCATACTTACCAGCAGTGATGGCTGCCGTAAGATAATATTTTGCATCGCGGTGCAGGGAATCGGAAAGTTCTTTCATCAGTAAAGTAAAAGTTGCATCAGTACCATCGGTCGTAGTAGGAAACTCCCAGTCGATATCCACTCCCTGGAAACCGTATTGTCTCAGTTTTCCCATCACATCTTTTATAAAATTATTTCTCCCAGCGGCCGTAGAAGCCATGTTCTTGAAATTACTTTTTCCATCGCCACTGCCATCGTTGATACTTAAAAAAATTTTTGCATTATTAATTCTCGCCTTGGCTATAACAGCCTGCATGGTACCGCCTCCATCATTCACTGTAAGTAACCCCGTCGGGTTCACTCCAAAAAACGCATAGTTTACAACATTGCACATACGAAACTTTACATCAGTAACATCAGCCGCGTTTCGATAAGAAGGAAAGTATCCCACAACATAAAATCCAAAACCGGGAGGAGGTTGAATAACAATTGGCGGTTCTACAACATCATTATTTTTTCGGCAACTGCTTATAATGATCAGCACAAAAACAGTGGCAGCAGCCAGTTTAGTTGGTTTGAGGCACATAAGGAGAAAATGTTTTAATGAAATTAGTCATCCTCTTTGATAAGAATTTATGTTTATCGAGGTAAATTGCAATCATGAGAAAACTCTTTATAACGGTTATTTTCCTTATTGCCCTTTTCTTTAGATCATTTGCTGACGAGGGGATGTGGCTTCCGTTGCTACTAGGACAGCAAGTGTATAATGATATGGTTAAAAGAGGATTGAAATTGACAAAGGAACAACTCTATAGTATCAACAAGGCATCGCTCAAAGATGCCATTGTTATTTTCGGTAGCGGATGTACCGGTGCAATTGTAAGCAACGAAGGTTTAACTTTCACCAATCATCACTGTGGTTATAATGTAATTGCTTCCGCGAGTACCGTGGATCATAATTATTTACTTGATGGTTTTTATTCCAGATCACGAGCCGAAGAAATTCCTGCCGAAGGTTTATCGGTACAGTTTCTTTTGCGCATAGATGATATTACTAAAGAAATGATGGACTCGCTGCAGGGCTTGGCAGGAATGGATAGAATGCAGCGCCAGCAAAGAGTAATCATGAATATCAACAGCAGGCTTTCTGACACAGCACAAAGCATTGAAGCTCGCATAAGCCCTTTGTTTAAGGGCAATCAATTCCTTGTTTTTATTTATCAACGGTATAAAGATGTGAGATTAGTAGCGGCACCTCCTGAAAACCTTGGCAAATTTGGTGGCGATACTGACAATTGGGAGTGGCCGCGTCATACTATCGACTTTGCCGTTTTTCGAGTCTATTCCAGCAAAGAAGGAAAACCTGCAAAATATTCTGAAGCGAATATCCCGCTAAAACCAAAATGGTTCTTGCCGGTTTCCATAAAAGGAGTCAAAGAAGGCGATTATGCAATGATTTATGGTTATCCTGGAAGCACCAACCGTTATGAAACTTCTTATGGAGTAAAACTGAAGATTGACATTAATAACCCTACTCTTGTTAAGCTCCGTGATATGCGCCTTAAATACATGTTCGCGGAGATGAAAAAAGATCCCGCTATTAAATTGCAATTAGCTTCATCCTACGCCATTATTGCCAATTACTGGAAATTTTATGATGGCGAAACCAAGCAGCTCATTAAGTATGATGTGTATGGGCAAAAGAAAAAGGCTGAGGAGCAATTCATGGTCTGGGCAAAAGGGAAACCTGAATATGAGAATATTTTTACCGAATGGTCAAAAGCTTATGATGCCTGGCGACCTTATGCAAAAAACAGAGTGTATTGGATAGAAGGTATTAAGGGTTCACCACTCATTGCCTTTGCCACTAATTATTTGTTGGAAGTAGAGTATGCATTGGTAAGTACAAAGGCAACGTCTGCTGACTTAAAAAAGGCAATGTCCGCAGCCAATAATTACCGAAAAACTTTTCTTGAAGATGAAAACAAGGTCTCCGATCAGAATATTTTGGCAGCAGTAACAAAAATGTATTATGAAGATATACCTCAAGACCAGCACCCTACCGGCTTTTATAATAATCTAAGAAATCAATATGGCGACTTGAAGGATGAAGCGACCTACAAAAAATTTGCAGCAGATGTTTTTAATAAAACCATAATCTTTGATGATGCAAGGTGGAATGAGTTTATCGCTCATCCTGATGCCAATAAGCTGCAGCAAGATCCTGCTTTTTCTTTTGCAAGTGCTTTCACTAAAGACTTTAATAGCAAGTACGCTCCCTATTACCAGCAATTTATTGCAAAAAACAATGAATTGGGAAGATTATACTTAAAGGGGATTATGCAAATGGATACGATGAAAGCAAAAAAAATGTATCCTGATGCCACCTTCACCATGAGAGTGAGCTATGGAACTGTGAAAAGTTATAACCCACGTGACGCGGTACATTATGATTATATCACAACAGCAAAAGGTTTTTTAGAAAAATACATCCCTGGCGATTATGAATTTGATATTCACCCGAAAGTGGTTGAAATGATGAAGAAAAAAGATTTTGGCCAATACATTGACAAAGGCAAAAATGATCTTGTTGTTGCCTTTATTACAAATAACGACATAACTGGAGGTAATTCAGGTTCTCCGGTAATGAATGCCAAAGGCGAATTAATTGGGCTTGCCTTTGATGGAAACTATGAAGCCTTGAGCCACCAGATCGCTTATGACAAAGACTTGAACCGCACCATTTGTGTTGATATTCGTGCGGTACTCTGGTGTATTGATAAAGTGGGGGCAGAACAAAATATCATCAAGGAATTGAAAGTGATGAAATAATCGGTCAGAAATATACTGTAAAAGCGTTGGGGGAATTCCCGGCGCTTTTTAATTTGTGTCCAATATGGGTGCAACATCCACGGCATTGTTGTTAAATCGAAATACTATATTGATTTTCCTATTCTTATTTACATCCTGTAAAGTGTTTTCACAAACACGAGTCAGTGTGTCAACTGATTTTTCATTACAACGGAATTTAAAAGATCAACAACGGTTTTGGGCAATTGGGCAGAATGTAGTGATGGATTGGCATTTTACTCCTAAAGGAGGAGCTTATGCTGCTATTTGCTACTATTCAAATGGAAAGTTTAAAAATGATTTATCTGCTACGGCAAAATCGTCAAACACATCACCTCAGGAAATTTTCTTTGTGAATAAAGCACAGGTTCGACTTGTACAAATTTCGTTTGGGTGGAAACATTATTTTATAGGTGTAAATGATGCCGAAAGCAATTGGAATCTTTATAGCATAACAGGTTTTGGTTTGATATTCGGGAAAGCGATCAATACATATACAGAAGTGATCGATACTTCTTTATATGATACCCCACAACAACCGGTTAGCGGCACTGGTCATTTCAAAAGGCTTACGCTCGATCTTGGATTGGGCTTTGAGATTCCGCTTGGTGGCGATATTTATTTTTATTCTGATGGAAAGGTTTGGATACCAACAACTGATTATCCGAGCAAATATCTTTTTGTGAATAATAATGCTCCACTGGCTGTTATGGTTAGTGCAGGCTTAAGAATACTTTTCTAAATCAATTGAGGAAATAAAATGGCAAAAAAAAACTTACAGATCAAAAGCATTGGTGTTTATAAATTGATCATTCCGTTGAAAGAACCGTTTGTTATATCGCTTGGAGCCCAGTATAATGCAGAAAGCATTATTGCAGTGATAAAAACAGAAAATGACTTAACAGGTTATGGTGAATGCAGCCCCTATATGAGTATCAATGGCGAAAGCATTGATACTTGTTTTATCGTGGGGCAATATCTTGCCAAGGTTTTAAAAGAAAAAAATGCGCTGGATATAAAAGCATGTGTGCAGGCAATGGATAAAACCATTTATGGCAATAGCAGTATTAAAAGCGCATTTGATATGGCTTTGTATGATGTCGCATCGCAACATGCAGGCTTACCATTGTATAAATTTTTAGGTGGAAAAAATAATAAGACACTTGTCACAGATTATACAGTTAGTATTGGGAAAGCGAAAAAAATGGCTGAGGATGCTGCCAGGTATAAGCAACAAGGATTTCCTGTTATTAAGGTAAAGCTGGGCGAGAGTACTCATAAAGATGCTGAACGAATACATTTGATTCGCGAGGCTATCGGCTATGAAATTCCATTGCGCATTGATGCCAATCAGGGATGGGATGTGAAAACAGCGATCGACACATTAAAAGAATTAGAACGTTACAATATCCAGCATTGCGAAGAGCCGATTCCCCGCTGGGATTTTATGCGGCTAAGAAAAGTGAGAAAGAAAAGTCCCATACCAATCATGGCTGATGAAAGTTGCTGCAACCATCACGATGCAAAAAGGCTAATTAGTTTGAAAGCATGCGATATGCTGAACTTGAAGCTTGGAAAATCTGGAGGTATTTATGATGCATTGAAAATTATTTCATTGGCTGAAAAGGCGAAAATAAAAATGCAAGTAGGCGCATTTATGGAGTCAAGGTTGGGCATGACTGCCTTTGCACATCTGGCCTTATGTAGTGATAATATTTTATATTGCGATTTTGATACTCCTTTAATGTTTACTGAGGACCCGGTCAGCGGTGGGCTAACTTATCATGAAAATGGAGTAGTAACAGTGCCGGAAACTCCGGGATTGGGGGCATGGATTGAAGAAGAGAGATTGAATCAAATGGGAAAAATGATCCTATAGTTCAACCAAACTGTATGGACAAATTTATTAAGATTTCAATCTTTATATTAAAAACCACATTTTTCTGGCTTGTAACTAAATAAATCAAACCGTGCGGGAGCATTACTAGCACTATCTACAAATCCCTTGAGTGCAAATAATCCAATGTATCGAGGGTTCATATCAATATCACGGCTTATTATTTCTTTGAACGCTGAATTTGCCATGCTCCCGTTGGCATATAGGAGTCGAAATCTTATTCCATGCTTTTCAATCCGAAGAGCTGAATGCTTCAGGTTTTGTTTTATAGGAATTTCGTTTGCTGAATCCAGTTTGAATACAAGCTGATGCGCTAGTTCTTCTGGTTTATCAAAATCTTTTCCTCTTGATGTAATACCCTGAATAATCACGTCCCTTGATGTTGGGAATCCACCGGAGTAATCATTATACAAAAGCGATAACCTTAGACTTTTACCGGTAAAATCTGTATCCTCCAATAATAAAATGCCAGCTTGCTGCCAGTTCTGATTGGGAATAAAATCGGACAAATGAACTTCTGCCGTAAAGCAACCAGAAGAAATTTTTCTTAGCAACAGGTTTTTAATATCCTGCTTGTTTAATGAATCAGGCCAATTATCGCCCCTCAATGTAAACAAGGTAAGATAACCAGGGCTTTCATTTCTTTTATTCCAAAACTGCTGATTTCTCGATTTCAAAAACCATCCATGTTTCGCTAATGTATCATCTGTCACCGAAGTAAAATCATCGGAAAAAGATTCCAGCTTTATTTGCTGCGAGCTAAAAACAATAAGGCTAACAACGACAATGGTTATGACCGGCGATACTATAAGCAACGGAACCAGCCATTTTCTTTTTGAAGGCTTTTTTGCCAACTTGTAAAATTTATCCTTATACTGAAACCAATACGGGTAATGATTTTCTTTGGCCTTCCGTTGTACCTCACTGGTATAAGGCGCATCTGTTGCATAGCGGGCCAGCGTATCGAGGGTGGCCACTGAAGGGTTTTCTTCCTTGGCCTCGGGGCTATTCAAAATAAAAAAAGAATAATTTTTTATGCTCTTAGGTCCAACGACAAGTCCGGTTTGATCAAAAATTTTATTGGAAAACAATTTACCTTCTGTTTCCGAAAGCGGCTCTGTTATAGGGAATCCAAAACATTTTTGATAAGCTTCCTTATATAATGCTACAAACGCTAAAGTATCCAAATCATTCATAGAAAAAGTCTTACGCTTTGTATTTCTTCTCAAATCTACAATTCCGGCAGATTTCCAATTTAATTCCGCATGGCCAAATTCATTTCTAAGAAATTCATTTTCAAAAAATCAATCGTTCTTTATGATGAAAGCTATCCTTTTCGTCTCCATTTTTATTATTCCCGTTTTTACTTTATCACAACAATTACAGTTGCATTACGATTTAAGGCATTCGGTTGATCCAATGCACAATGCAAAAAATTTTCCATCTCTTTACTTTGAATATTTTAAAACGCTTGATTCAGGGTCTTCGTTCATAAAACCCGGTTCTTTTTTGTTAAAAGTTCAGATGGATTTTACAGGAGAAAGAAATAATATGGGCCAGTATTATATGCAGGTTTCACAGGCATTCCGTTTTTGGCGTCCAAAAGTTTTTTTACAGTTACAATATAGCGGCGGATTAGGAATAGCTGAGCCCGGGGCTTATGGCTATTATCTTATTAATGCTTTTTCTGTAGGCGTCGCTTATCCATTCAGTTGGCAGAATAAAGCTTTTTTCAACGTTTATTCAAGTTATAAATACACGGCCTATAAAAAAACCAGTCATGACATAATAGCTGCATTTTATTGGCTAAGGTTTTTTTCGAATTATAAAATCAGTTTTGCCGGAAATCTTGTGGCATGGACTGAGAATAGAAATCATGGCGATGCCTTTACCGTGGATAGAAAAGGAAAGAAATTTTCTTTGTTTGGAGATCCGCAGTTGTTCTTTAGCTTGCATAAAGGTTTCTCAGTTGGCTCTAAGGCAACCCTTTACTATCATGTTATAACTGAAGATAATCGTATTCAAGTTTACCCAACTATAGCTATGAAATACCAATTTTAATTATTACTCATTCTTCTGCTTTATTTATAGCAGGGGAATTGTCTTTCCATCGCCACAGATACATGCAAGCATAAGTGCGGTAGGGACTCCATTGTTCTGATATTTTTAAAATCCTATTTATCATAATTTTTTTCTTGCGATGCTTTAGATCATATAACCGAATTACGGCTTGTTGCAAACCGAGATCATCAATGGCAAAAACATCTTCGCGGCAAAGAGCAAACATTAGCAACATTTCCGTCGTCCAGCGGCCAACACCTTTGATCTGTGTCAGGTATTCAATCACTTCCTCATTATTCATCTTCGAAAGTATTTTATGATCCATTCCCTTTTCGATCTCGAACTTAGCTACATTTTGAACATAATTCACTTTGGCATTGCTTAAGCCAATGGTCCGCAGTTTTTCAAAAGGAGTGCTTACGATTTGTTGAGGCGTTGGTTCTCCATTATACAGATCAATGAATCTTTGCCTGATCACTCTTGCCACCTTGGTTGACAACTGCTGGCTCATAATGGAATAACAGAGGTATAAATAAAGATTTTTTTGCCTTTTTAGTTTAAAGGCTCCATGCTGTTCAATAAGTTTTTTTAGTTTTTCGTCTTTACTGAGATGTGCGATGTACTGCATTGTCTGAACCAGGATTTATGTGATTAAAAAATTTAGAAGAAATAAATATAGAATTTTGTTTAATGCAGCGAAAGCTAATTTTGACGGGCGATGGTTCGCATTCTGTTTCACTACCTGAAATGAATGTTACCTATCATTCCATTCACGGTGCTATTCAGGAATCGATTCATGTTTTTAACGAAGCTGGTTTTTATAAGGTGTCAGACGCCCTGCAGGCGTCAGACACCATTCACATTCTTGAAATGGGTTTTGGAACAGGGCTCAATGCCTTACTTACATTGATCGAGGCAAAAAAATCAAACCAAAAAATTTATTACGAGGCGTTAGAGCCATTTCCATTAAGCATTGAGGAAATCAGATCGCTGAATTATTGTGAGATTTTGCAGCGAAACGATCTTCAACCAAGTTTTGAACGGTTACATAGCGGTGAATGGGAAGAAGAAATAAAAATCTCTGAAACATTTTACTTACACAAAACGCAACAATCTTTACAGAATTATAAAACCTGCCTTGCCGGCAGGCAGGCCTCAGAACTTAAAAACCTAATCTTCTTTGATGCCTTTGCTCCCAATGCCCAGCCTGAGTTATGGACAGAAGAAATTTTTCAAAAAATGTTTTCGATTTTGCAGCCAGGCGGAATTCTTGTTACTTATTGCAGCAAAGGATCTGTGCGAAGAGCTATGCAAGCTGCAGGTTTTGTAGTTGAAAAAATTCCCGGGCCACCAGGTAAGAGAGAAATGATAAGAGCCAGGAAAGCAAAATAAATCGATGAGAAGACGTCGAGAACCTTAGAAAATCCAAAGAATTAAATTGTTTAATTGACAAATGGTTAAGCCAATAACAATTCAACAATATAGCCATATAACTATTAAAAAGCCTTCACCCCCGGTTGAGTAATTTTAAATCCTGTTTTTGCTTTATCATCAGCCACCATTTTTCTTACATCCGCCAATAATTTTTTTGCATCGTAAACAATCCCATCCTTAATCGTATAATTTACCCCACCCTTCCTCATCACTTGATTTTTTTCATTTAGCACAATAGAGCCTGTACCGTACAGCAACTGCAAATTTTCCAATGGATTAGCATCAATGATCACAAAATCGGCAAACTTGCCCACTTCCACGCTGCCAATTTCTTTTTCCATTCCCAAAGCCTGTGCTCCGTATAAAGTGGCGCTGCGAAATACTTCAAGCGGATGAAAGCCGGCCTCACGCAGTAGTTCCAATTCCCTTACATATGAAAACCCATATAGTTCATAAATAAATCCAGCATCTGTTCCAACCGTAACTCTTCCACCACGATTTTTGTATTCATTCACAAAAGTCATCCATAACCTATAATTTTCTTTCCAAGCTATTTCCTGCTCTGTTCCCCAGTTATGCCAATATGAACCGTGTGATACACGGCTGGGTTCATAAAATTTCCAAAGCGATGCCAAGGTGTAATCTTCGTGCCATTCTGCCCTTCTTGCCCTCATCAAGTCCCGATTAGCCTCATAAATATTAAATGTTGGATCGATCGTAAAATCTAGTGCTAATAATTCGTTCATTACTTTATTCCAATGCTCACTGTATGGGACTGCTGCTTGCTTCCATAATTTTCCAGCTTCTTCAAAACGATCCTGCTCATTGGCATAATTATAATCGAGCGGATAGTCTTGAATTGTTTTGTCCTCAAACAGGGCTTCTGGCAGGCCATACCAATGTTCCATCGAAGTGAGTCCTGCTCTTGCGCTATTCAACACATTCCATCTTGCTACGCCAAGTTGTGCATGGTGACAAGCCGAGCGCAGGCCAAGTTTTTTATTTTCTTCTAAAGCTGCTTTCATTATTTCAGGCGCCGCTCCAAAAAATTTTATTCCATCGGCCCCCTTTTTTGCATTATCTCGTACCCAGGCAATTGCCTGCTCGGGAGTTGAAATAGCTTCCTTACTACCTTGTCCAAAAGCCGTATAAGCAAAAATGCGTGGAGCCGTAATCTTGTTTTCTGCGCTTAGTTTTTTTTCTTCAAGCGTCCATTCCAAACCATTTCCTGCTGAAGGATCACGGATAGTAGTGATGCCATGAGCCATCCATAGTTTAAAAACATATTCAGCAGGTGTTCCCTGAGCAGTGCCACCAATATGACCATGCATATCGATAAAGCCAGGAAATAAATACATGCCTTCGCAATTCAACTCCTTACCACCGGCTATTAATTTTGGCCGCTTTGCTGTATCAACTGTTATTCCTGGTGAACCGACGATCCGTATTTCTTTGATCCGATTCTTTTCAATGACAATATCAACCGGACCGACAGGCGGTGCACCTGTTCCGTCAACAAGAATAACACCGCGAATGATAAGCTGGTTCCAAGGGCCATCACCCTCCTTGCGATCCGGAGCTTTTTGTATTTGAGAAAAAATAGTAATAGGCAATAAGCATGTGGCAAGAAAAAATAAGACTCTCATAATGCAGTTTTGAAAATTTATATTCTTCAGGTAAGAAACCCATCGATTAAATTTATAATTATTTTGAAGTGCTGCATAAATCGTTTAACTCCTTCAAGGTTATTTAGATCCTTTATATTTTCTTCTCGTGAGTTTCACTCACTGTTATTGATATTAAAGTTCTTTGGACTTTTTTCAAAATCTCAAAATGCTAGTTAGCTATTTATTCGATCATCCAGCTAATGCTTCCATCTTTTTCGTCCTTCAGCAGGATTCCAAATTGTTGAAGCTGGTTGCGAATTTTATCACTGGTAACAAAATCCTTTTTGCTTCTGGCTTCCTTACGAATGTCGATCAGCAATTGCATGACCCCTTGCAGTTTTTCGTTATCCGCTTCTGTAATGCTTTTTAATCCGAAAATATCTTCTACAAAAGCTTTCATTTGTTTTCGCAAAAGCTCGAATGTTTGTTTGGACAATGCTGAAACCGGAATGGTCTTATCTTTCATTGAATTGATCATCGGCACCAACTCAAACATATTGGCTAAAACTTTTGCTGTGCTAAAATCATCATTCATGAACTCGTCAAATTCTGAAACCAGCTTTTTTACTTTTTCATCGAGCTCATTTGCTTCCGGTTTCCCGTTCCCGGTTTCTGCTAACTGGTAACTAGCAACGGGCAATTGTTTCAACCATTCATGAGCTTCCCACAATCGCTTTAACCCTTTTTCTGCAGCTTGCAATGCTTCATTGCTAAAATCGAGTGTGCTTCGATAATGCGTTTGTAAAATAAAAAAACGGATCGTCATCGGGTGGTAGGCTTTTTCCAGCCAGGGATGATCGCCGCTAAACAATTCTGTCAGCTTGATCACATTATTATAACTCTTGCCCATCTTTCTGCCGCCAATGGTGATCATATTATTATGGATCCAATAACGCACAGGAGCAACATGATTGCAAACCGTGCTTTGTGCAATCTCGCTTTCATGATGCGGGAACAAAAGATCCATGCCACCACCGTGAATGTCGAATTGTTCGCCCAAATATTTTGTGCTCATGGCCGAGCATTCAATGTGCCAGCCGGGAAACCCTATGCCCCAAGGACTTTTCCACCGCATAATGTGTTCGGGAGCCGCGTTTTTCCACAGAGCAAAATCCGCTTTGTTTCTTTTTTCTTCCTGTCCTTCCAAATCCCTTGTTGTTTCCAGCAAATCTTCAATTACTCTTCCGCTAAGTTTTCCGTAGTCATGGTCGGCTGCATATTTCATTACATCAAAATATACCGAGCCATTTACCACATAACCATATCCATCATCAATAATTTTTTCTATCATGTTTATCTGTTCCACAATATGGCCTGTAGCTGTAGGCTCAATGCTTGGAGACAACGTATTAAATTGCCCCATGGCCCAATGAAACAGGTTAGTATATTTTTGTACCAGTTCCATCGGCTCTAATTTTTCAAGCACCGCTTTTTTCGAGATTTTATCCTCAGCTTCTCTGCCTTCTTCTTCAAAATGGCCGGCATCCGTAATATTGCGTACATATCGAACCTTATATCCTAAGTGCATCAGGTAACGGTAAATAACATCAAATGTTATGTATGGCCGCGCATGGCCCAAATGGCTCTCACCGCTCACAGTAGGGCCGCACACATACATGCCTACAAGCCCAGGGGTTATGGATTGAAAAATTTCCTTTTGCCTTGTTAATGAGTTATAGACTTTTAGCTCGGTCATATAATTTGTTAGCCAATTTTAGTAATTCAGCAAAAATAATGTTTAATGATTGTAAACATCCTTACAAAACTTTCGTTAGGGGGTGGGGATTTTTAGATCGGCTACCAGCATATAATGGTCGGAATATTTTTTTGTTACCTTGTTGAATTGCAGAATAGAAAATTGTTTTGAAGCCAGTATGTAATCAATGCGAAGGGTAGGTGATAATGAAGTAAAACTGCGGCCAACACCAAAACCTTTTTTCAAAAAAACATCCTGCATATTTCCTCGGATAGTAAAATAAGTATAGGAATTAGGCACATCATTAAAATCGCCACAAAGAACAACGGGGTGAGGACTCAATTTGATTATTTTCTTCACAACATTGGCCTGAATACTTCGGTATGTAATTCCTTTTTTAATTTTTGAAAAAATATTTCTTGAATTTTCGATAAGACTATCCTGGTATGTTTTTATCTCGTCAATTCTTTCGTAATCCTTTTTGCGAAATTGAACAGATTGTAAATGGGTGGTAAATATTCTTATCGTGTCATTATTCAATTTCACATCCATAGCCAGCAAAGCCTCCGGCAATGCAGGTTTTGGATAAACCAATCGACCGCTGTCAATGATCGGCAATCTGGAAAAAATGATAGAACTATAGTAAAGCTTTGATCCATCTTCATCAAAAGAAAAATAATAATAAGGATAATTTAAATGTTTTTGAATATAGCTAATGTTATCATAATACCCTTCTCTTTCTGAAGATGTATGAAACTCCTGCAGGCAAAGCACGTCAGCATTTTGCTGTTTCAGCAGGTCCATCATCTTTAGCCGTATCTGACTTCCTTTGTTATTGTTTTTTTTGATCTCAATAAACCTGGCTACGTTCCAACTGACTATTCTCAGCGTCTGAGGCTGTTTCTCATAATTAAATTCATAAGTTTTGTGAAAGCCGAAAGAAACCCGGATACTATTCCACCCTAAAAGAAGAAGAGCAAGAAATAGGAATGCATATTTCCGTTTGGTGAACAACCAGAACAAAATGCTACCAAATAGGATGACAAATAAAAAAGGGAAAAAAAGTCCCAGTAAAGAAATAAACCACCACTTATGCGGGTCAAGAAATGGAGCCAAACAAGCCAATAAATAAACAAAGGCAAGGACAATGTTGAGAGCAATAAGAAATTTCTTGGCAAAGGTTCGAAACTTACTGGCCATTACCTGCAATTTACAAATTTTGATTAGGGCAAAGAGCTACTAAGTCAAATGGGTTAAATGAGTCAAAAAAATACCCCGAATAATGCTTTGTTTGACTAATAGGGCCTTTATGACTGCCCCCTTTTGTAATTGCCTCTTGCATGCTTAAGTTTGCACGATATTTAAAAACCAATGACAGTAATTGAGCACATTAACCAGGCAAAAGACACTCTTGTATCATTTGAAATACTGCCGCCGCTAAAAGGGAAAGGTATTAGCGCTATTTATGACCATCTTGATCCACTGATGGAGTTTAAGCCTTCCTTTATTAATGTTACTTACCACCGCAGCGAAACAATGTTCAAGAAAAAACCGGATGGAACATTTGAGAAAGTGGAAGTAAGGAAAAGGCCAGGCACCGTAGCTATCTGTGCTGCTATCATGAACCATTACAGGGTTGATGCTGTGCCTCATCTTATATGCGGCGGGTTTAGTAAGAACGAAACCGAGGATGCATTGATCGATTTAAATTTTTTAGGTGTTGACAATGTTCTTGTTCTTAGAGGCGATGCTCCTAAAAATGAGACTTTTTTTGAGCCAGAGCCTGATGGCCATCGCTATGCGATCGATCTGATGAAACAGGTAGCCAATATGAATAATGGCATTTATCTGGAAGAAGATTTAAAGGGGGCTCTAAAAACGAAATTCTGCATCGGCGTGGCTGGTTATCCTGAAAAGCATTTTGAATGTCCGAACATGGACACCGACCTCCGCTTTCTAAAGGCAAAAGTGGATGCAGGTGCCGAATATATCATCACACAAATGTTTTTTGATAATCAAAAATATTTTGATTTTGTAAAACGTTGCCGTGATTTAGGAATTACAGTGCCTATCCTTCCCGGCCTTAAACCCATCACAACAAAAAAACAACTTACTGTTATACCCCGAACATTTTATGTGGATATTCCCAGTGATCTTGCAAATGAGATCATCAAATGCAAAACAGATCAAGAAGTAACGCAAGTGGGAACTGAATGGCTAATTCAACAGTCAAAAGAGTTGAAGAAATTTGGTGTTCCGGCATTGCACTATTATACCTTAGGCAAGGCAAGTGTAATTGCTAATGTGGTTAAAGCAATATAGGCTGAGGTTAAGGTTTAGAAAAACTGCTCAACCTCAATCTTAACCTTAACTTCAGTCTCATGCCTCATGCATCCACTTGCGAAATGCAGGTGCGGTTTCTTGACTGATGATGATGCAATAATTCAATTCGGGAATAATCAAATCAACCAACAGCTTTACTTTTTCATACGACTTGAATCCCTTAATGTAGTTTATATTCACGATGTACTGGCGGTTTGCACGAAAGAAAATCGCATTATCTAATTCTTCTTCCAGCTCGCCGAGATTTTTGTCCACGATATATTTTTTTCCCCATTTGTCAACGACATATACAATTTTGTTCTCAGTGAAGAAAAGAACAATGTCTTCAAGCCGGAGAGAAATATTTTCAAGCCCTTTTTTTACGATCAACCTGGTTTTTTTTCTGGTACTTACATATTGTACCAGATTATCTAAAGGCTGATTGCTGAAATGCTTTTCAAGCTTTCTGTATTTGTTGATTGCTTTTTGCAATTCGTCCTCACTCACGGGCTTTAGCAAATAATCAATTCCATTATACTCAAAAGCATTCATCACGAACTGATCGTACCCGGTAATGAAGATCACCGGGATCTTGATCTCAACTTTAGTAAAAATTTCGAATGACAGTCCGTCTTCTAACTGTACATCACAAAAAATAAGATCAGCCTGAGGCGCAGTTGAAAAAAATTCTATACTCTCTTTTACGCTGGAAAGTTGCGCTATCACATTTACACCTGTGTCAATATTCATCAGCGAATGAACAAGACTTTGTCGAGCAGATCTTTCATCTTCAATAATAACAGTGTTTAGCATGGCTTACTCATTTAAAGGTTGTTGTTGTCTTATCAATGGCAGTTTTACTGTAAATTCTTTATCGGTGTTTTCAACTACAATATCCTTGTTGCAAAGGATTTTGTAGCGTGAGCTTAGATTTCTTAATCCGATACCCGTTGAGTTTACCAAATAAGGTTTCGGTTTTATGTTGTTGCTCACCTTCAAATACTGATGGTTCATTGCAATTCTTATATGCAAAGGATTTTCATGATTGAATTCATTATGCTTTATGGCATTCTCTACTAATATTTGCAAAGCGAGCGGAGGCATCATGATCATTCCGCCATTACTTTCGCTTAGTTCGGTTTCCAAATTCAATTTGTCATCATGCCGTATCTTCAAAAGAAAAAAATAACTATTAATAAATTCAAGCTCATCAGAAAGCGATATGAGCTCGCTATTTTTGTTGATCAAAAAATACTTATATACCTGCGCGAGTTTATTATTGAATGAATAGGCCTGTTGAGGATTATTTAATATCAGGTGGTTTAAGGTATTAAGAGAGTTAAAAATAAAATGAGGGTCTAACTCATTTCGGAGTGCTTCTAATTCCGCTTGCGAACGTTCGCGATCAAGCTGCCGCACAATCTTGCTATCAAGCTCTCGTTCCTTATTTAAAAATAAAATTTCATAAACAAGTGTAAATACTACAATAGCCAACGCACAAACGATATCGAATTTTAAAAGAGCACCCCAATTGAAGGACTCCGCAGAAATGTAAAACCATATCATCGTTGAAATACTGCCAATGCTTACGCCATACAATAACGAAATAGCGCAGAGCGAGGCAATTTTTGGAAAAGGATTTCCCCCAATTCTGAAATGGCTTCGGAGCTTGCTGTGAATCCAGTTGGAGCCCATCCATATACAAAATGATGTAACAATAAAGTAAATATTTGCCGCAATAATCTCAATTGTTGAATACAAATGATAAGTGATGATACCCGAAATAGCAGGTATCATTATACCCAATACGGGTATAAATAACATTCTCATGTATTTGTCACGAATCATAGCGGCAGTGGTCCTTAGGTTTAAATTTTCACGATTGGGCTGGGATTAAAAACAATTCATGTATAACGAACATTTACATCAAATCTATCTGTACTTGCTGTTAACCTATAGCAAATAATTATTCGTGGACGTATTCAGGTACGAGTGGTTGAAGTAAAATCAATCAATTTTTTTGCCGGTATGGTGAAGAAATGTATGATGAAGATTATTCAGATTTTAATAACGCTGCTTCATTTATCAAAATTCATGGTTGAGTAAATAATCTGTTGCATCTATGAAGCAACTTCACTGATATTGCTGCCTTGAAGTATTCTTACACTAAACAAAATAAACTGTTAATGAAAAAATCCATTCTTCTTTTTGCGCTGTTAAGTCCTTTTATTTTTCTGGCTGCGCAAAACCGGACGATCACTGGTAAGGTTACAGACGATAAAGGAATTCCCATTGCCAGCGCATCTGTGAATGTAAAAGGCACCAGCATTGGTACAACAACAAGTCCCGAAGGTTTTTTTTCCATAAGTGTCCCTTCAGGCAGAAGCACATTGATTATTTCTCACATTAATATGGCAACAAAGGAGGTGCAGGTCACAGATCAAACTTCCGTTACGGTGTTATTGCAGGCAAATAATCAAACGTTACAAGAAGTGGTGGTAACCGCCTTGGGCATTTCAAAAGACAGACGCACTCTTGGTTACGCAACACAGAGTGTCAAAAATGAAGCTTTAATAGACAAAGGTGAAGGGAGCCTCTTGAATACTTTACAGGGCAAAATTGCCGGTGCCGACATCACCTCTGCGAGTGGAGCTGCCGGTGCTTCAACAAGTATTATTTTAAGAGGCATTTCTTCTTTTACAGGAAATCAATCTCCTTTACTAGTTGTAGATGGCATTCCTATCAGCGATAATGTTGACGAAACTACTGTGGGGCTTTACTCCAACCAGCCCTCGAATAGGGCGATGGATTTAAATGTAAACAATATAGAAAGTGTGAACGTGCTAGCAGGTCCTGCAGCAGCAGCTTTATATGGCTCCCGCGCGGCACATGGGGCTATAATGATCACCACAAAGAAAGGAAGCGGACAAAGAGGGGTAGTAAATATTACGCTTAACTCTTCTTATACGGTGGAAAAAGTATATGGCCTTCCTGAATTACAAAATAAATACGGACAAGGTCTCAATGGTGTTTTTAGTGCTATATCCGCCAATTCATTTGGTCCTGCTTTTGGAAGTACACCAACCCTTGCCAACGGGCTCATTGTAGGTGCTACTCCGCAATATGTAAATGGTATAACATATACTTCCGGGCAAACTATACCTTACCAGGCATACCCCGATAATTTTCTGACCTATTTTAAAACAGGTGGAGTTTTTGAAAATAATCTCAGCGTTAGTTCCGGTGATGCAAAAAATTACTATAGCATTACTTTAGGAAACTCTAAACAAGATGGAATACTGCCTAATACCGAGTTTAAGAAAACAAATGTAGGTTTTAACGCCTCAACATATTTTACAGATAAATTGAGTGCAAAAGCAGGCGCCACTTATTTTTCTACAGTACAAAATGCGATAACACAAGGCTCGAATGCAACGTATAGTGCCTACGCTAATGCATATAGGATACCCAGGAGTGTAGATTTTGAATATTACAAAAATCATTACACAACTCCGGGGGGGTATAACAACTGGTACGTTGCTAACATTTATAATACAGCTATCCAGGATTCTTCAAGTGCCAGCGATAATCCCTATTTCTCCGCTTACAAAAACCCGCTTAAAGGTTCCGTGTCGAGAATATTAGGAAACTTGACTGTTGGTTATGATATAACAAACTGGCTTAACGTAAGCTATAGGGCAGGCGTTGATGCTTACACAGACAGGCGCAAAAGAATTATTGCTCTGGGATCTGCTCAAGTAGTAAGAAGTGCTTATACAGGAGCACCCGGAACTACTACGGGTGGTGTAATGGAAGATATAATTTACAGGAGTGAATTGAACGGCGATCTAATGATCACTGCTAAAAGAAATGATGTATTTGTGCATGGTCTTAATGCAAATATTTTACTAGGGCAAGGAGTTCTTCAGCAAAAATTTCAACAGGTTAATCAGACAGGTTATAGCTTAGCAGTACCCGAATTTTACAACATCACCAATGCATCCAATTTAACGCTGAGCAATGAATTTAACAGCACTCGGAGATTATGGGGACTTTATGGGCAATTATCTTTAGCGTATAATAATTATTTGTTTCTTGAATTGACCGGAAGACAAGATCGTTCTTCAACCTTACCAAAAAATAAGAATGCGTATTTCTATCCTTCTGTTTCGGCATCTTTGGTTCTAACAGATGCATTCGATATTAAATCCGACTTATTGTCTTTTGCTAAAATAAGGGCTGCATATGCCAAAGTAGGTAATGATGCCCCCGTATATTCGTTAAACAATACCTTTCTTTCTGCGGCCGTAGGAAATAACGTTGCCAACTTCGCTTTTCCATTTGGATCTACAGCCGGATTTTCTGCCAGCACTACTTTAGGTAATAAAGAGCTAACTCCGGAATTTATTAATACGATCGATATAGGTTTGAATATTGGTTTGTTTAAAAACAAGCTGAATATTGACGCTACAGTTTACAATTCAAAAAGCACAGACCAAATAGTACCCGTTGGTCTGCCAGCTTCTTCAGGTTATCTGAACAGGTTCATCAATGTTGGAGAAATGACCAACAAAGGTGTTGAAATAACCGTAACAGCAAACCCAATTAAAACCAAAAACTTTTCGTGGAATGTTTCGGGTAATTTCTCACTTAACAAAAACAAAGTTATTTCACTTTTTCCGGGGGTTAATTCATTTTCCTATGGCGGTGTTTCTTTCAGCGGTCTTATTCCAACCATTGCAGTTGGAGAAGCTTATGGTATCATAAGAGGTGGCAAGTTTGTAAGGAATGAATTGGGACAATTACTAATTGATTCAACAACAGGATTATTTGCCAATTATGTTACAGATGTGACTGTGCTGGATCCGAACAGAGATTGGATATCTGGCCTGACCAATAATTTTACTTATAAAAACCTTTCATTGTCTTTTCTTGTCGATTACAAACAGGGAGGTCAATTTGAATCATTCACGATAACTACTTTAAGAGCAAACGGATCATTAAAAGTTACTGAAGACAGAGATCAGCCATTTATATTACCCGGCGTAATTGATTTGGGTAATGGAAAATACAGGCCTAACAATATCCAGATAAGTGGACAGAGCTATTATAATGCGGCTACGGGTGCCGCTACCGGTTCAACTACAGCTAATGAGTTTGCAGTTTTTGATGCAAGTACATTCAGAATCAGAGAAGTTTCGCTGAGTTATGATTTGAATGGTTCTTCAGTTCATACCAAAATGTTTAAGAATATCAGGTTTACCGTATATGGCCGCAACTTATACTTCTATGCACCTAATTCACCAATAGATCCTGAATTAAGCACGCAGGGAGCCGGAACTGGTTTTTTGTTGGGAGGCGGAGGCAATCTTGTACGTGGTTTGGAATTGGGAAGTGCCCCCAATACCAGAAATATCGGGGCAAGTGTTAGAATAACTCTTTAAAATTTAACCAACCAATAAAATGAATAAAATGAAATTGAGTATAAAAATAATATCTCTCTGCATCATATTTTTTATTATCACTTCCTGCAAGAAATCATTTCTTGATGTAAATAATAATCCCAATGCAGTAACCGATGTTCCTGCTAAAACACTACTTCCTAACACTACAATAAGCATGGGCTTTGTTAACAGTAATGAGCTAGGGAAAGCTGCTGCTTTATTGATGCAGTATAATGCCGGAATTATTAATGTTGCTTATGCATATGATAAATGGAACCTTTCTAGTTATGATAATCAATGGAGCAATGAAATCTATACCAATACCATTAACAACCTTGGTATTTTAATTCATAAAACACAGGAACAAAGTCCAGCTTATTCAGGTATTGCCAAATTGGAATTGGCCTATACTTTTTCCATGGTTACTGACCTTTGGGGTGATGTGCCTTATTCGGAAGCCGGGCAGGGTTTCGGTGAAAATGGACTCCTGAAATTTCCACAGCCAAGATTTGATGCGCAAATGGATATTTATTTGGGAAATCAATCCAAGGGCATTAAAAGCTTATTCAATTTAGTACGTGAAGGGCTTGGAGACATTGCTTCTACATCCGTTTTGAAACCCGGTGCTGATGATTTGATTTATGGAGGCGATTTAACTAGATGGACCAGATTCGGTAATTCGTTATTATTAAAATTTGCTTTACAGATATCCAACAAAGCTGTTGATACAACAAAAGCCGTCATTAACGATATAGTCAATAACAACAACCCATTTATCAATGCCATTGATGGCAGTTTGGATTTTAATGTTCCTTTTAGCAAGACAAATCCAAATGCTTACTATTTGCAGGATGTTGGAGGATCAATTCCAAATACTCAAATGCTTGGCAATAGGTTCCTGGCTTTGGAACGCAGTTTAAATGACTCACTGAGGTTATCCAGATTTTATACAAAGCCTGCAGCAACATTTGTTGGTCATGATAACGGGTCTCCTTTTTTGGCGCCTGCCCAGACTATAAGATCTGTATATGGCACTTACGTATTAGGCGCAACCAAAAGTGGTGAGGCGCCAATTCGCCTCATTACAGCATTTCGTAATTATTTCATTTTAGCTGAAGCTGCTTTAAGATTTGGCATTGCAGGTGATCCCAACACATACTATCAAAACGGGATTAAAGCTGCCATGAAATCTGTTGGCTTGACGGATACAGAAATCACAGCATACTTTACAGCTAATCCATCTATTGTTAGTTTATCAGGAACAACAGATCAAAAACTTCAACAGATTATTACCCAAAAATATGTCGCCTCAGTTGGTAATGCTATCGAAAGCTATAATGATTATAGAAGAGTAGGTTATCCCTTGCTAACCCCTCCTATCATTACAGAAGGAGATGATCCGAATACATTTCCACAGAGATACCCCTATACAACTCAGGAAGGGGCCTCAAATCCTAATCAACCAAATCCAAGACCAAAAACAAATGTCAAGGTGTGGTGGCAATTATAAAAAAATTTTAAAATTGAAAACATAGTTTATGAATAGAATATCAATCATAATTTGTGTGTTGGCTGCAATCTCAATCTCGTCTTGCAAAAAAGATGAATTTAATTTTCTATCGCAAAACCATCCGGATGTACAAGTAACGGTTAGTAATTTATACGGTATGTTTAATGGAGTACCTACAGTAGCTACTTCAGTTTCTGGAGGTGGTGCCATTACTGTTACATTAACTATTCCTGAAAACACCGGAAGAACGATCAAAGAAATAACAAGAGTGGGGGTATCAACTTCTACCACTAACTATAAAGTAGTTGAAGTTTCAACTGGTTTGTATAACACGGCACCAATAAATGGAAACGGGACTTCTGTCACCTTTACTACTTCTCTTTCAGAATTTACAACTAAAACCGGTGTTGCTGCACCATCTCCTGCAGGAACGGCAACCAGTTTTTTAAGCAGATATTTTTATTTCCTGATTACGTTGGATAATGGCGATCAAATTATGCCGGTTCCGGTAAGAGTGTATGTAAATACCTAATAAAAAATAGGCTCTGTATTACGAGTGAAAAGTCGTCTTGTAATAGAGACGGCTTTTATTTCTTAACGGTAGATTCCGTTAATAAATTATCAACTGACTGAATCGCCTTCTTCATTCGTTGCTCACTGTCACCGCTGATTTCTACCCATGGAACAGGTTGATTGATCATGATATCTTTATAGATCTCATAAAGTCTTTGTCTTGTTTCAAGATCGGGGTATTCTCGCAGCTCATCAGCGATCCAGGGCAAATCAATATTACAAAGCAGGTAAAGATCATATTTTCTTACAGCTATCTGATCCAAAATATATTGATGGCATTTGCCAAAAACAAACTCGCACCAAACTTTCATTACATACATGTTCGTGTCAATGAAAAGAAGTGAGTAATGAGGAGTGAGTAATGAGTGATGAGATCCTGATTTCTTATTAGACTCCTGAGTAGTGATTAATGACTCATATTTTTCTTCCAGCGCAATTTGACCTTTGGCTATTGTCAGTAGATCATCATAATTATAGTTTGTTCCATGGACCGATAAATATTCCCGAGCAAACTCTGGACACCATAATGTGTGGTAGTGCTGTGCAAGTTGTTCGCATAAACTGCTTTTACCTGTTGATTCAGGTCCAATGACGGCTATTTTTTTCAGCATTCATCAGCAAGTTAGTTCAATAAAATATTTGATTGTTTTATTCGTCAGCCTTGATGTAATCATATTCTTAACTTAAAAAGAAAAACATGTACTACAATCAGTCATGTGCCGCAAAAGGCGCTTATTCCGGAAGCAGGCAACAGCACCAGCTTATCCGTTCTATGCAAAGGGCTGCTGTAAACATTTACAAAACAGAAAGCAGCTATGAAATGTTGGTTTTTGCTCCTGGCCGCATCAAAGAAAACTTTCATCTGAATGTAAAAGGAAATGAACTGACCGTTTCTTATTTACCGCCCGAAGGTTTCCCAAGACCTGAATGGGTGAAGAGGGAATACAGTCGCGGAGCTTTTGAAAGATCATTTACATTGGATGAAACAATTGATGCAACGAACATCACTGCCAAATATGTAGATGGTGTATTGCAGGTGAGCTTGCCAATTGTTCCAGGAAAGGAGACGAGCAGCCAGGAAATTCCGATTAATTAAATCAAGGTTGGTTTTGCAAAAGGTGGTGAAGTTCTTCATCACCTTTTTCTTTTTCTCCCCTTGCTCTTTTTATCCACTCAAGCAAACCAAATACTGCCATGAAGAGTAATACTAAATAATACACACTAGTAAATACATAGTGTTTTACAAAGTACAAAGGAATTGAAGCAATGTTGGTTGCGATCCACCAATACCAGCTTTCTACTTTTTTCTTTGCCATCAACCACATACCTGTATAAGCAGTAGCACTGGCGAATGCATCAGCCCAAGGAATAGCACCCGGTGCAAATTTTGTTTTCAAATAGGTCAGCGAAAAAAATATCGCAATATAAAATGCAGCAAAGAAAAGAAAATGCTGTAACCATTCTTTCCCACTCGCTTTTGTTATTACCACCACATGATGCTGTTGCTGATCTTTTTTTGCCCATAAAATCCAGCCATAAATACTCATTACGGTGTAATAAAAATTTACACTGGCTTCGCCCAGCAAATGACCTTTAACGCTGAGATAGATGTAAATGATCGTGTTAACCAACCCCACCGGATATACCAAAATATTTTCAATACGGCTGAACCATACGCTGGTAATGCCTGTAAATACGGCTACATATTCCAGCCAGCCGGTTTGTTTCATGCCATCAATAAACTGCTGATATATTTCCTGGAAAGACAAAGAAGAATTTTTTCAAAAATATTTACTATTGATTTGTGCTGCAATATTTTCTCATGGGACGCAAGTACTTTACTCCCTTTGATGTTTGAAAATGAGTAGGTACTTGCTGCCAATTACCGTTGTTATTAAATGTCCAAACAAGAAAATGCAGGTGAGGGAGCGCCGTATAACCGGTTTTGCCGCTCAGGGCGATCGCCTGTCCTTTCTTTACAGAATCACCCACGTTTACCAATGCGCCATTATATTGCAGATGCCAGTAACCAGCTCTTGACCCATCGGCATGTTGTATAATAATATTATTTCCATAAGGCCGGTATTTTTTGTTCAATCCGCCCTTATTTCCATCTTCCTTTACTCTTACAACAACGCCATCTCTGGCGGCTAATATCTTAGTTCCCCTTTTCATTTTAAAATCAAGAGCAGCCCTTTCCTTATGAGAAAACCGGCTGAAATATCCCTGTACAAGTAAATGCGACGTATGATTTTCATAAGGCAGGGCATATACATAGCTGCTGTCATCCTCAATAATTCCTTTTTGTAACAACTTTATTTGTTTGCGCTGGGGGTTTTTGCTGGCCGCACAACCAATGAGGAATAAACATAACCACGGAAAAAGTTTCAGCATGATTATTTAAATATTGGTAAAACTAAGCCATCACAGGAATTTACATCTTCATAATAATTTAATTTTTGCAATGCTTCAAAAATCGTAGCTTATCCGTCCAATTATTTTTAAACCATATAAAATTTTCGTTATGGCAACACAAGAAGCAGTAATGACAACACAGGATGTCGCTAATCGCCTTAAAGAACTTTTCAAAGAAAACAAATGGCAGGAAGCACAAGAAGAACTTTTTAGTGAGGATGCCGAAAGTATTGAACCCGCACATTCGCCCGGTCTGCAATCAGTGAAAGGATTAGATGCAATTAAAAAGAAAGGTGAGGATTTCAATAATATGGTTGAAGAAATGCATGGCGGCTATGTTTCCGATCCCATTGTAGCAGGTAATTACATTGCCGTCGCTATGGGTATTGATTGTACTTACAAAGGAATGGGCAGGCAAAAAATGGACGAAATTGCCCTGTACGAAGTAAAAGATGGCAAAATTGTAAAAGAGCAGTTCTTCTATTAATGAATGACCGGGTTAGTAAGCGTCCCAATATCCTAAAATTAAGAGGTATTGGGACGTTTATTTTTCTGTTAAACAATTTAATTTATCATGGAAAAAGTAAATCTTGCTGAAAAGCTTTCTAAGTTCTCTGAGCAATGGAAACCAAAAATCGTTGGAGAATTAAATGGGCAGATGGTAAAGTTGGCAAAATTCAAAGGCCCCTTTATCTGGCATCATCATGACCATGAAGACGAACTGTTTTATGTAGTAAAAGGAAGCTTTGATATGGAATTGGAAGACAAAACAGTTACCATCAATCAAGGGGAATTTCTCATCGTTCCAAGAGGGGTTGAGCATCGGCCTAACGCAAAAGAGGAATGTGAGGTGATGCTGTTCGAACCAGCAACAACACTTAATACAGGGAATATTGAAAATGAAAGAACGTTGAAGGAATTAGAAACCTTATGATTTCTTGATTTCCTCCATCTTTGCAGCAAATTTTTTAAATGAATATTGCTGTTCTTGGTGCAGGCATGGTAGGCAGAGCAATGGCTTTGGATCTGGTCTCTTCCTTTACTGTTACTTCTTTCGATGTAAGCGAGCAAAATCTCCAACTGTTAAAGGAGCGAAATTCTTCTATTCAAATTCAACAGGCTGACCTGAAGCAATACAATCAATATGAAAAATGGTTGAAGCCTTTTGATATTGTTGTTACAGCCGTTCCGGGTTTTATGGGTTTCGATGTGCTAAGAACAGTAATCAATTGCGGTAAAGATGTTGCTGATATTTCTTTTTTTCCTGAAGATGTTTTGCAGCTCAATAAACTTGCGAAAGAAAAAAATGTTACTGTTATCACAGATATTGGAGTAGCGCCAGGAATGAGCAATTTAATTCTTGGTCGTTATAATGAAGAAATGAAAATTGCCAATTTTGAATGCTATGTGGGCGGCTTGCCAAAGCAAAGAAAAAAACCTTTTGAATACAAAGCACCTTTCTCACCTGTTGATGTGATTGAAGAATATACAAGACCGGCGCGACTTAAAGAGAATGGGCAAATCGTTACAAAACCCGCACTCACTGAAAGGGAATATATAAATTTTGATGAGATCGGAACTCTAGAGGCCTTTAACACAGACGGCTTACGCAGTTTGCTTTTCACCATGTCGCATATCGCTAATATGAAAGAAAAAACACTGCGTTATCCTGGACATATAGAGCTGATCATTGCTTTAAAGCAAGCCGGGTTTTTTAATGAGCAAGAAATCGAGATAAATGGCGTAAAAGTTTCTCCATTAAAATTTTCTTCAAAAATTTTATTTAATGATTGGAAGCTAGGATATGAAGAAGAGGAGTTAACTGTGATGAAAGTGATTATCGAGGGAGAAAAAAATGGTTCATTTCAGCGAGTAGAATATAATATGCTGGACAGGTATGATGCAAAAACGAAAACCTTCTCCATGAGCAGAACAACTGGCTATACTTGCACCGCCACAGTAAATCTAATCGCAAAAAAAATATTCACGGAAAAAGGTGTATTTCCTCCTGAGTTAATCGGGAAGAATAAAGATTGTTTTGATTTTGTGGTAAACTATCTGAAAGAAAGAGGAGTGAATTGGAAATCCTCTGTCTTATGAAGTCTCAACCATTTTTTTAAGATTGTTTAATCCTTTTTCAAATTGGTGGTTGAGATTTTTATTGATTATGGGGCCCATCAATCTGGCCATAGGCCAAGGAAGCTCACCGGAATTTTGCCAGGTAACTTTAGTTTCGCCATTTCCCCATTCCTCAAACAACCAGTTGTCTTTCGCATGGCTTTTCCATGGCTTTAAAAATTCAAGATCGAAATGAATGTGTTTGCTATCAATGCCTGTAATGGTGAGGCTGCCAACACCAACTTTTTTTCCCTGCCATGAATATTTGTGGCCGCTAGTTTTAGGTGTGCCGGTAACTGTTTTTGTTGCAGAAGGATCGATCTGTTGCCACGGGTTCCAACTCGCATAATGATTCAGATCGCCAACCTTATCCATCACATCATAAACAGGCTTGCTAATGATAGCAATTTTTTCGACCTGATACCGCGATGGCATAAAAGCAGAAACCAGCAAGATAGCAAGAACAAGACCTATGAAAATGAAAACAAAGATCATAACAGGTGGTTTGACCATGAAAATTACCAAAAGCATTTGTGGATTGCAAGTCATTGATAAAATAGATCAACTGTTTCTGTAAAATTTACCCGGTCTTAAATATCTTATTCCTTTATTTGTTTGAAACCTTGTTGGTATTTGTTTGTAATTGCCTATGGCATCATAGCCCTGTACTTCAAAATGCAAATGAGGAAAGGCAGAATAGCCCGTATTTCCGCAAAGGCCAATCAGCTGACCTTTTTGCACGGTGTCTCCAATATTAATAAACACACCATTTTTTTGTAAATGCCAGTACATAGCCGA
The DNA here is from genome assembly GCA_036005185.1 of Chitinophagaceae bacterium. Lineage (GTDB taxonomy): Bacteria > Bacteroidota > Bacteroidia > Chitinophagales > Chitinophagaceae > VBAU01. The sequence goes on from DASYQS010000019.1 coordinate 45,456, forward strand.
GGAACCATCACTGTGTTGAATGATGATGAAATTACCATCACTTAAGTTTTCATCTTTTAGTCCGCCCTTATCAGAGTCTTTTCTTAAAGAAGTTACTACTCCTTCCCTCGCAGCGTAAATTTCCGTGCCCTGTTTTACTTTAAAATCAAGAGCAATCTCTCCCTTATGGCTCATCTTGCTATCATAGGCCTGAATTAAAAACACCTTTTTATTCTTCTCAAAAGGCAAGGCATACACATAACTCGCATCACCAATAAACTTTCCGGCTTTTAGATCTTTAATTGAATAATTAGTTTGTGAAAAACAAGAAGCAGGCATTAGAAATAATAAGATGATCTTCCTCATAGATCCTGATTTTTTACTTTGATGATCTCAGCAGCGATGCTAACAGCGATCTCTTCCGGTGTTTGGCTTTTTATAGGAAGACCGACAGGAGTATGAATTCGTTGCAAAAGCTTTTCTTCAATTCCCTCTTTTCTGTAATCCTCAAGCATCTTTTCAATTTTCGATTTGCTTCCCAATAAGCCCAGATACTTAAATTCTTTATTTAATAGAGTTCTTAAGGCAATATCATCAGCGCGGTAGCCAAAGGTCATGATCACGACATAATGATTGTTACCGGCAGGGATCAAATCACTTAATTCTGAATAATCATTTACAACATGCTTTTCATGAGCCGATTCATTTTCAAGCATGGTTTTTAAATTCTTTCTTTCATCATACACACGAATATAAAAATCCATAGCGCTCATAAGCTTTGAAAAAGACAAAGCGCAATGTCCACCACCAATGATAAACAATTGATTTTTGAATCCTGTTTTTTCGATGTATTCCCAATCTTGTTCTGACCTAAGTGAGAAATAGAAATTTTTTCCGGGAATTGATCCTGAAAATTCTATTCCTGATGGAGAAAGCTTTAATGTTCCATTTTTCTTTTTTTCTAGCGAAGAAATAAGATTTTGAATTGGCAGCTGATCCTTATTTTGCACTTCATATAACCAAATAGTTTGTTCTCCGGAACAGATCATTCCGCTTTGATCTTTTGCTACCGATTTATCATGAATTTGTTTTCGAACGGTTGGTCCCTGCTCTTTGTGACTTGAATCTTTTAATTTTTCCTTCGCCATCTCCACAAACTTATGTTCCATAATGCCGCCACCAATCGAACCTTCCATTTCGCCATTTGCATTTACCGCCATAAAAAACCCTTGCCGTCCAGGGCTGCTGCCTGAACTTTCTAAAACATAAAGCAACATGACAGGAATATTTTGCTGAAGGCTTTTAGCAATTAAAATCCAAATTTTTAATTGATTATTCATTTATGAATGTTAGCCTCTTGATTTAAAGAAGCTTTAGTCACCGTTAAGGGATGTGCGTATAAATTCATTAGCACCCTTTCAGGTGTCATTGGCGCATCAAATTTTATATTGACATTGGAGTTAAAAGCTTTGATTGCATTTCGCAAAGCGAAATAGGATCCTATTCCATACATCAAAGGCGGCTCACCTACAGCCTTGCTTTTAAAAATAGCAAGGTTATTTTTATCTGTGCTAAGAAAATGAATCAGTATCTCCTTCGGTGCAGAATAGATATCCGGTACTTTATAAGTTGATAAGGCATTCGTCATCAGTTTTCCTTCCTTGTTATAAAGAAGCTCTTCCACCGTCATCCAGCCAATGCCTTGCACAATGCCGCCCTCACACTGGCCCAAATCAACCATTTTATTCATACTGCTGCCAAAATCATGCACCACCTTTACAGAATCAAATTCATAACAGCCTCGCAGGCAATCAATGGTTGCGATAACAATGGCTGTACCATAAGTATGATAAGCAAAAGGATGACCTTTTTCTTTGTCAGGATCAAAGTAAATTCCTGGCGGAGTATAATGCCCATGTTCGGAAAGGCTGACGCGATGATTGTAAGTAATCATTACAATGTCATCCCATTTCAAATGAGTCTGCTTGCCATCCATCCAAACCGTTTCGTCTTTTATCTCAATCCTTTCAACTTCAGTTTTTAACTCATCAGCAGCTACTTGTTTTAATCGTTTTAGAATTTCGGTGCAAGCAATTAAAGTAGCCTTACCATTTAAGTCGGCTGCGGCGCTGGCTGCGGTCGGAGAAGTATTAGCCACCCGGAATGTACTGGTGCTTTGAATTTTTATTCTTGAAGCCTCAATCGAAAAAACTTTTTCCGCTACTTGCAAAATTTTTGCATTCACTCCCTGGCCCATTTCCACAGCACCCGTGCTTATGCCTACGCTCCCATCCGTATATATATGCACTAATGATCTTGCCTGGTTCATTCTTGTTTTGGTAAATGAAATTCCAAAGCAGATAGGCATCAGTGCCATCCCCTTCTTATAAAATTTATTTTTAGCATTGAACTCATCTATTTCCTTTTCCAAGTTCTTTATATGATAAAGCTCATCTACTTTTTTCCAACATTCATTGGCTTCGCTTTCTGCAATCTGCCCATAAGGAAATTCATCACCTGTTTTCAATAAATTTCTTTGTTGTATTTCTGAAGCGGGGATTCCCAATTCTTCAGCTGCTTTTGCAATAGCGGCTTCAATCACAAACATTCCTTGCGGACCACCAAAGCCGCGAAAGGCCGTATTGGGAGGAAGATTAGTTCTGCAACTGTACGCCGTTGCTTTTACGTTCGGAATAAAATAAGAATTGGTGCAATGAAACAACGTTCTTTCCATTACGGCGGGCGAAAGATCTGCGGCAGCACCCGCATTTTGAAAAAATGTTACTTCATAAGCAAGTATTTTTAAATCCTTGCTCAACCCAATTTTAAAATCTGAAGAATAGGGATGCCGCTTGCCTGTCATTCGCATATCTTCCATTCGGTGCAAGGAATATTTCACAGGCCTTTTTAAATGATGGGTTGCCAAGGCACATATCACTCCCCAAGCTGTTGCTTGATCTTCTTTTCCACCAAATCCTCCACCCAGGCGCATAGTATCAACTTCTATTCTATGCATCGGGATGCCCAATACTCTCGCTGCAGTTCGTTGCACAGCCGTTGGCCCTTGCGTCGATGAATAAATTTTTATTGCATTATTTTCTGTTGGGAAAGAGTAAGCTCCTTGCGTTTCGATATATAAATGCTCCTGGCCATTTGTATCTGTTCGATCTTGGTAAATATATTCACATTGATCCCAAGTATTATCTACATCACCTAATTTAAAAGTTCTTGGGGGAATGATCAGTTCTCCTTTTTCTTTTGCCTCTCTGGGATCAGTGATTACGGGCAGGGGTTCAATTTCCACCTTGATCTTTTTTATGGCTGCTCTTGCTATTTCATCAGTTTCAGCAACAACGATCGCGATAGGCATTCCGCAAAAATGAACATGATCACCTGCTAGCAATTCCTCATCAGGAATAATGCCGCCTATTTGGTTCTCGCCAGTAATATCTTTATGAGTAAAAATTCTTACAACACCATTTACTTTTTCAGCTTCACTTAATTCTAGTGAGACAATTTTTCCATGTGCAACAGGGGAATCGAACACGGCAGCGTACAATGTTCCATTGAGTAATGGAATATCATCCAAGTAAATTGATTCACCTCTGACATGTAAGCCTCTATCCCCTAAAGGAGGGTTTTGAAACTCGTTTACAATGAAGCTATTTTCAAAGTTGACAGCTCTTTTTAATTCCTTTTTTGGCGATGGAAATACAAAATGAGCTTTGATCAATTGACCAAGTAATGATCGCTTATACTCTGCACTTCCCCTTGCATCACTGATCGGTGAAATTTCTCCTTGGGCAATTTCAATCGCCTCACGAATTAACCCCTCCGAAATTGTTTTTCCAATTAAGAAATCAGATGTTTTTTGCAAATACAGAGGAATGGGTGCTACACCTCCAGCGGAAACTCCAGCTTTTATTATTTTATCACCATCCATCATCATAGAAACAGCTGTATTTACACTGGCAATATCCAAACAAGTTCGCTTGCTGACTTTTTCAAAATTGAATTTTCCGTTTTTGTTTGGTAACTCAAACCATATCTTCTCGATATACTCATCACTCCTTTTATCAAGTTGTTTATATCCCTTGTATAATTTTCTCAGCGGCAATTCCCTTTTTGTTCTCCCGTCGCTTATTATTAATTGTGCATCCAAAGCCAGAAAGAAAACAGTAAAATCCCCGATGGGAGAAGCATTGATAAAATTTCCTGCAATGGTTGCCATATTCCGGATAGGTGTTGAAGAAACCAGCTTGGCATATGAGTCAAACTCCGGAAAAATATTTTGAATAACCGGTGATTCTTTAAGATCAGTCACAGTTGCAGAAGGGCCGATCACAATTTTATTTCCTTCCTGGGCTATACCATTCAATTCAGGATGATCAAATAAAAACCGGATCGCTGCATCTTTTATTTCATCATGCTTTTGTACGTAAAGATCTGTGCCTCCACCAACAAAATGTGCAGCTAACATTTGTGTTTGTAACTGTCCGTCTGTTTTTGTAGTTAACGCTTGCAGTCTTTCCTTGATGGAAGCAAAATATGAGGGCAAAATTTCCTTATTTGCCACAAACTCCGCAGCATCGTCATTTTTCCTCTCGGCTATAAGCTGAGCTACCCGGTGGCAAGCTCTTTCGATAGATTTATATCCGGTGCACCGGCAAATATTTCCATCCACAGCCGCAATTGCATTTTCAGTCGTGGCATCCTTTCCATTCAAACAAAATCCCGCGAGAGACATGACAAAACCCGGCGTACAAAATCCGCATTGTGTAGCACCTTCATCTGCCATTGCTTGTTGAATAGGGTTTAGTAAAGCCTGGGGGTGGTGAGCAGTAAACGGAGAGGGAGTTTCAGTAAAATTTATTCCTTCAATGGTTACTATATGTTTGCCGTGAGTGTTGCCAAGTGGCATTAAACAGCTCGTCATGGATTTATATCGAAGCTGACCATTTTTAATTTCTCCCACCAACACCGTGCAGGCGCCGCAATCACCTTCGCGGCAGCCAATCTTTGTTCCCATTAAATGATGGTGGTAACGAATAAAATCGAGCAAAGTCGTACCTGACTTTAGGTCCGTACTGATCTCTTTATTATTTAATATAAAATGAATCAAAATAAAGTATTCTTCCTTTAAAGTTAGTATAATTGGAAGAATGAATTCACAGCTAACGACAATCAATAAGCAAGGATGTTATCGATTAATTGCATTGTGGGTTTGTGCGAATTGAAGCAGCCTGAAATCATTAACAAAGAAAAACTAAGCCTATTATAAGAAACTTTCAAAAGCCTGCCGTTTGCTTTCGGGTAAATAAGGAATAGCAAGAATTTTTTTAAGAAGAGATTTATCTTTTCCCTTTGAATAATAACACTCAACAAAATCTTGTATAGTTACTTCATGTGGGGATTCTTCAATAAGATCAATTGAATCATTTACTTGTACCTCGCCTTCTTCAATTACTTTAAAATAAATCCCATTTTTCTTTTCATTGACAAATCGTTCTATCATATCAGGTAGTCCGAATCTTACATTTATTTTCAGACAAGGAAACCGCGGTTGAATGGCTTGCAATTTTGCTGTGCCCATTTTATAAATACTGCCAATTCTTACCTCATCATCTTTCAACCCTTCTGTTGTTAAGTTTTCACCGAACAATCCATAACTCCAATCCTGTCGTTGCAAAATATTTTTCCAGTGTTTGTAATGAAAAATATCATAGGCGTAAACAGCTTTATTAATTCCACCATGCACTCTAAGGTCGGCTTGTTCGTCTCCGTCAATATTGGTGAATGAAACTTTGCGTCTGTCATTCATTGGAGCTTTGAAAATGCTTGTCATCACTATTTTTCCTTGCCATTTTTTTTCCTGTGGCCGACCAACATTTAATGAAACAATTTTCATTTTATAAAAATACAATGCGGTAAATAAAAAACGCCCTGAAGGGCGTTCACTTATTTGCTCCCCTTAGGAGATGGGGTTTACTCTGCTTCAGCCACGACTTCTTTCACTTCCGGTATCATTCTTTTCATCATTCCTTCAATACCGGCCTTTAAAGTGATCATAGATGAGGGGCACCCACTACAGCTCCCTTGCAGCATGAGATTGACAACACCATCATCATAGCTTCTGAACTGAATAGCGCCTCCATCCATTTCTACAGCAGGACGAACATAATTATCAAGTAATTCTTTAATCCGTTTTACCACATCACTTTCATCTGCTTCACTTAGGGTTTCGCTTTCAGTTTTTAAAGCGGCTACCTCTTCTTCATTCACAATAGGCTTGCCTTCCTCCAGATATTGTTTCAAAAATTCACGAATGGAAGGAATCACATCGCTCCATTCTGTTTCGGCAGTTTTTGTCAGTGTTACAAAATTGCTGGCAATAAAAACTGCTTTTATAAACGGAAACCCAAATAATTCGGAAGCTAAAGGAGATGGTCCGGCTATTGAAGCATCGGGAAAATCGATGCTCTTACCAGGATATAAAAGCTTGTTCGCCACAAACTTCATGGTCTCGGGGTTTGGCGTCATCTCAGTGTAAATACTAATAATTGGATTACCTGTTTTAATCATATTTCTCAGTTTAAGGTCGCCATCATGAAAAGACTGATGACAATTGCAAAAATAACAAGAATATGCCAATGAAGGTTTACGAAGCTGGAAAGTATCTGAGAATTATACTGAATTCACAGAAATTGTTTAAATGGCGTCTTTAAATTTGACTAAAATATCAGTAATCCGCGATTTATGAAGAAAATTTATCACTTGGAAAATTGTACTACTTCACAAGCTATTATTAAAGAAACAAACATTCATAAAAAAGGGTTTGAGATGCAGGATATAAAAACGGAAAAAATTACTCCTGCACAACTAGATGAAATGAAGGAAATAACCGGTAGTTATGAAGCCTTGTTCAGCCGAAGAGCTTTGAAGTATAAAGAACTTGGCTTAAAAAATAAAAAACTGAATGAAGCTGATTACAGAGATTATATTTTAAAAGAATACACATTTTTGAAACGGCCGGTTGTTATCATCAATGATAAAATTTTTGCAGGCAGTGAAAAAAAGACAGTGGAAGCATTAAAAAAGGCAGTAAAATAAGTTGCGAAGCTATTCTGAATCATCTATATTTAAGTAAGTTTTACCCATAAACCACCTATGCGCTTTCACAGATCAACGTGGATTTTTGCTTGTCTAATCTACAGCACTATCCATGCACAACTTTCCCAAACACAACAGCAGGCTATCGTGTTAAAACGTATGATTGAGCTCAACCATTATAGTCCGCGTGCTATTGATGATAGTCTTTCATCAGAAGTGTTTGTAAAATGTATAGAAGGGCTTGATCCTCGCCGCAATATTTTTACATCAAATGAAATAAACTCACTATCAGCATATCGCTATAAGCTGGATGATGAGCTAAAAGGATCAGGTTGGAGTTTTTTGGATCTATTGATGAAATATTATAAACCAGCGCTGAAGCGGGCAGACAGCCTTATTAATTCTGCTTTACAGAAGCCCTTGGATTTTATCGCAGATGATAAAATAACTTTTTCAAAAGATAAGAGCTTTAATTTTTCTGCATCGGTAACAGAGCTTCAAAGCAGATGGATAAAATGGTTCAAGTTTTTATTGCTTGATAATGTTTATGACAAAGTTTCTTCGGACAGCGTTAAGTCATCATTAAAGACAGCCTTGCCGAAATATGAAGCTGCCATTAGGCAAAAAATAAAAAAAACCGAATCAGGAAAAATACAACAGATATTAAATGAAGGAACTTATGAAAACTATGTGAAGAATATTTATTTCAATGCTATTGCAACCAGCTTTGATCCGCATACGATGTATTTTTCTCCTGAAGAAAAAGAAGATTTTCAATCCAGTCTCAGTTCAGAACAATTCAGTTTGGGTTTTACTGTTGATGAAACCAATGATGGTAAAATAATGATTACCCGGTTAATCCCTGGCGGGCCTGCTTGGAAAAGCGGTGAGCTTCACAAGGATGATGAATTACTGCAACTGCAATGGCAGGGCAAGCAGCCTGTTGATGTTACGGTTCTAAGCTCCGAAGAAGTAGATGGGATATTAAGCGAAATAAATCATGGAAATATCACGGTAAAAGTTCGAAAGGTGGATGGAACAACGAGAACAGTAACTCTTCATAAAGAAAAAATAGAAACGGAGGAAAATGTTGTTCGGGGATATGTTCTGAATGGAAATAAAAAAATTGGTTACATATCACTGCCTGATTTTTATACTAACTGGGAAGAGGAAAAAGGTAGTGGCTGTGCAAATGATGTAGCAAAAGAAATTGTAAAGCTGAAAAAAGAAAACATTCAAGGTCTTATTCTCGATCTGCGATTTAATGGTGGTGGTTCCGTTGGCGAAGCCTTACAAATGATTGGGATTTTTATTGATGAAGGGCCACTTGCAGGAGAAAAAGATAAAACCCAAAAATTAGTTTTTCTTAAAGATCCTAATCGGGGTACTATCTATGATGGTCCTTTGCTTTTGTTGATCAATAGCCAAAGTGCTTCTGCTTCTGAAATGCTGGCTGCTGCCTTGCAGGATTATAACCGTGCTGTGATTGCAGGAAGCCCTAGCTATGGTAAAGCCACTATGCAAAGGTTATTTTCATTGGACACTATGAGCAGTAATAATTCGCCTTCATTTAAAAAAGATGTGGTGAAGATCACCGATGGCAAAATTTATAGGGTGACCGGGCAAACTGCTCAACTGAACGGAGTTTCACCAGATATAAACTTGCCTGATATATTTGATGCAATGGAATATCGGGAAAAGTTTTCTCCCGATGTTTTACAATCAGATACCGTAAAACGAAATACTTATTACAAACCGCTGACTATTTTGCCGATTAGTGAGCTCTCTCGCTTGAGTGAACAAAGAATTGCTAAAAACAAAAATTTTCAAGATATAACAACTGCAATAAAGGCCGAATCGCAAATGATAAAAGCACAAATCCGGATAATACCATTACAACCTGATGCTTTTGAAAAATATATAGTGCAGATGGAAGAAGTGAAAAAAATATTTCAAGCTGAAGATAAATACCACACTGATTTATTCACTGCTGAAAATCATTCTGCGGACAAGGAAAGAATGAAAACAGACGCTTATGCAAAGGAAATAGATGAGATTGTTCTTAAAAATCTTCAACAAGATATTTACATAGAAGAAGCATTCAATATTATCTCAGACCTTGTAAAAATTATAAACAAATAATAACATACTTATGAAAATGAGGATTGATCTTTTTATTCCCGCCTTTCTTATTTTATTATTCTCTTTTGAAAATATAAAAGCCCAGCAATTTGACAATGCGGGTGATTATATGAGTTATATCGGCAAGGCCAACGAAGATATTACGGCCATTTATTTAAGCTATCTGAGCGCTGTAGGACATAATAAAAGTGCAAGAAAAGTAGAAAGGCGGAGGCAGGAGGTGTTGAACTCAATTTCCGATACAAGATTCAAAATTCAGGGCATGCCCCCATGGAAGGGCGACCGAACCTACCGGGACACAACTGTATCCTATATGAAGCTGCTGTATAATGTTTTCAATGAGGATTATGGCAAAATTGTGAATATGGAAGAGATAGCGGAGCAAAGCTATGATGCCATGGAAGCATATATGCTGGCTCAGGAAAAAGCACAGGAAAAACTTCACGAAGCCTCTCAAAAACAAAATGAGATGCAAAAAAAATTTGCAGGTAAATATGATATAAAACTTATTAATCAAGAAACAGAACTGGAAAGAAAAAGCAAACAGGCTTCTGATCTTATGAAACACTATGATGCGGTATACCTCATTTTTTTCAAGCCATATAAACAAGAAGCTTATCTGATGGAAGCCATCAACAAAAAAAATATAATTGCTGTTGAACAAAATAAAAACTCACTTCAAAAATTTGCCGAGGAAGGGCTGGAAAAATTAAAGGGCATGGATGGGTATAATAATGATCCTTCTTTAATCGTTGCATGCCGGCAAGCCATGAATTTTTATAAGACTGAGGCCGCAAAAATGCAGGCTGCTACCGATTTTTTTCTTAAAGAAGAAAATTTCGGCAAACTAAAAAAGAGCTTTGAAAGCAAACCAGCGTCAAAAAGAACACAGCAAGACATAGATCAGTTTAACAAAGCCGTGAATGAAATAAATACAGCCGTTAATGAATACAATGCCGTTAATAAGGATATTAATAGGCAAAGAGAAACGGCAATTGATCAATGGAACAGCACAGTAAAAAAGTATTTGGATAATTATATGCCCGTGCAACGAAAACAATAAAAAAAGTCCCGCAAGCGGGACCTGCACGTATTCATAGGTTAACAGCAACGGGCTAAAGAATTAACTTGGCTCCAATAGTTGTGTAAAACATTTCTTTTCCCCTTTCGGAAAGATCAGGGCGGCCTTCTACAGTAATAAGATTTTTAGGAATCACGTAGGCGGGTATAAAAATCAATTGAAATTTCCCTTTTGCAAAAATGATAGACATTGAAAATTCATAGGATAAGGCGTTGAAGGTTTTTACTTCTTCGGAGACCTTTTGTCCAACACCGGGAAAAAATAAAAAACTATTTTGCTTATAATAGGTATTTGTGAACTGTTGTGTACCAGCAAATAAAAATGCAGAAGGGTCAATCACAAGAACTGAATTATCTTCAAACTGTTTTCTAAAAATATGATCAATACCTCCGGTTAAACCAAAATCTACTTTATCACTAAACTTAATATCGGCTCCGCCGGTCATGTTAATGATCTTATTAAGGTTTGTGATGTTAAAAGCTGCCTGTGCCTTTAGCGCTGATTGAACCAATTGACTATTTTCTTTATAAAATGGCTTAACCACATAAAAATTTCCGAACCATTTTTTCTCATTTGAAATAAATTGATACCCGGCAGTAGCTACTGTTCCTGCATAATCAAATGACTCAGCTGCATTATTTACAAATACGGGAGCGACGTTGATGTAGAATTTTTGATTGAACCATAATTCAGCTAGCGGAAAAAAGCCACTGCTTCTCAAGCTATCGGTTCTTCCATAATAATTAAGGTGACTATTATAGTTAACACTTAATTTGAATTGCACTTCCGATTTTTCCAAGCTGTCTTTCTGCGCCTGGGCATAAACGGCAATGAAAATACTAATTACTATAAGGGTTAATATTCTTTTCATGAGCTACTATTTGCGAAGCATCCCATTCAAAACAAAGGAATGGGATGTTTAAAATTTTCACTTGTCAGCTGAAGCTTAATGTACATTTGATTTTACATTGCTATTAGTCTTTGCCTGAGCCGCAGCTTTTGTACTTGCTTTTGTTTTTGCTTCGGTAGATTTTTCAGCTCCTGTTGTAAGGTCAGCCTTTACATTAGCATCTACTTCAGTTTTAATAGCATCAGCCTTATCTGTTCCTGTTGTTGATTTATCCTTTGCAATTATTGAAACTTTTGTACCCAAATTATCTTGACTGCTATTTTGACCAGCACTTGAATTACTGCTCACACTAATGCTAGTATTAGTGGCAGTACTACTAGTATTGGTGCTTGTAGTTGAAGAAGTAGATTTTGGAAAAAGAGCAGAACTTTCGTTGGCTTTTTCTAAGGCTGCATCACTTGCGTGATCAGCGGCAATTTGATTAAAATTATCGCCAGCCTTCACGTTTGCATTCGCATTTGTTTTTGTGTTAGCATCTACAGCTGTTGTTAGGCCGTTTTGCGCCTGAGCAGCTGTTCTTGTTGATGCTTGAACAGATTGAGAAGTTGGTGTTTGAACAGTTGCCCGCGTTGCCTGTGTTGTAGCTGACACAGCCCTTTGAGCCGCATTTGTGCTCAAAGATGCCTTTGTAGCAGCACTCGTAGTACTACGGACCCCTAAAACAGCCTGGCTAAAGCCTGCAAAAGAGATACCTAATGTAAGCATAATGAGAACCGCTTTTTTACTCGTCTTCATAGTTTTACTTGTTTAGTTAATGAATATTCCCGGCAGTATTAAAGCAATATGCCAGAGGTTTATCTGAAGGGTTCCTTCAGAATTACTTGTTATACTTTTTAAAAGACCTAATCGCTCCTATTGCGGAGGTGGGGGAAGAAGCTTGTTGCCATATAAAGACCAGTTAGGTAAAAAAAAGTTTAAAGTTTCTTAAAAAAATTGTTCAGGACCAGATTGAAGAATTGAAATTGATTATCATTTATTTTGACCTAACGCCGATAATTTGACATATGTCTTATAATAAAATTAGATTGCTCAAATTCATCCAGAACACGGATATTTACGAGCCCTTTTATACCAATATAATCCCTCGCAGAACTATGTAAATAATCTTCAGCCCTCGTAACAATTCTATCGCGAACAGGATTACTGTGAATATATTCCAAGTGCTCATTTACTAAATCGAAATTTTGCAAATCAATATAAACGGAGTTGGTTGGTGTTTGCCAAACATGGAATTTATCAATCAACTTTAATGATGTACTTGCCTCTTTAAATTTTTTCATTATCCAATTTCGTCGAACCTCAAGCTCAGCATCTATATCTTCTAAAATAATTTTAGTGGTAAACTTTTTAAACTCATTTGCCAGAAGTGATAAGCTAAATCCCTCTTTGGCTTGTGCTATTAAATGAAGGTGGTTAGACATTAAACACCATGCATGCACTGTTAAACCTTTCTTTTCGATAAAATGATTCAGTGATTCTACGATGATCTGTTTAAAAACCGGTCTGATAAAAATATCAATCCAATCGACTACATTGAAGGTCAAATAATAACAGGCATGCTGCTCAATAATAGAATTATCATCATGAAACATAGATTTTCAGGTTTATATTTCACAAATGGGTAGCAGAGCTAATCTTATTTAACAATAGCAAATGCCGTTCCGAATAAGTAAAACAAGTAAAGAATAAGAGATTATATTTTAAAAATAGGTGCTATATCATTGGCGCGGCATTCAATTTGTAATTAATAATAATAATCAATCCATCCTCTTACCATGAAAAAGAAATGGACCAAGTATCTTGTCAGAGGGGCGCTTTCCTTCATATTTTTATGGATTTTGCTGTTTGCCATAGCCGTGATTTATATAAGAATAAAAAGAGAAGATATCGTTGCATCGATCAGATCGGATCTTAATAAGAAAATATCCGGTAAAATTTCTTTTGATGACCTTGCCATTGATCTTTTCCAAAATTTTCCCGAAGTTTCTATTGATGTGAAAAATGTCAGGGTGCAGGATTCTTCATATGTCTTTCACAAAAAAGAGCTGCTTCATGTAAAACATATTTATACGGGCTTTGGCATTCTTGAACTGCTTTCGGGCAAAAAAAATCCGAGATACCTTACTCTTAGCGATGGCGCCATTTTCCTTTTTGCTGATTCAATTGGCAATAAAAATTGGAGTATTCTAAAAACTCAAACATCTGCTCAACAAAAGATTAATCTGAAAAAAATCACCCTAAAAAATATAAATGCATTTTTTCAGGATGATAAAAAGTACAAGTTTTTTAATCTGTGGTTTGAAAAAACGAAATGCAATATGAAGGATAAAGAAAATCAGATCATTTTTGAAATACGCAATAAGGCCATCATCAAAAATGCAAGTTTTAATACACAAAAAGGTAGTTATCTTACTAATAAAAAATTCGTTTCGGAGTTGAATGTGATTTATACTAAATCGCAAAAAAAAATTTCACTAAAAAATCAGCTTGTTAAGCTGAATAAACAATCTTATTATTTGACCAGCGATTTTTTTCTAGGCAATGATCCACATTTCAATATAAATATCAAAACCACAAATCTTTCTTTGGCAGAAGCTGCTTCAATTTTCCCGCCGAGGACGGCTAAAAGAATTGACCAATTTAAATTATCAAAGTCTTTGCAAAAAGTAGAAGCTTTTTTATCAGGGCCTATGAAATATCGAAGCTTGCCCTTAATAAATGTTACCTTCTCTGTGAATGATGCATCACTTGATATTTCTTCTACTCGCTTTGAGCACTGCAGTTTCGCAGCTTTCTTTAAAAATGAAATTGATCCGCTAAAGCCGAAAGACGATAGTAATTCATTTCTAAAATTTACAAATGTGAGAGGGGAATGGGAAAAGAATTTGTTCGATAGCAAAGATATTACGTTCTATAACCTAGTGCATCCTTATATCCGATGTAATGTACACGCCATGTTTGATCTTTCACAACTGGAAAAAGCAATTGCCAGCAACATGCTTGACTTTAACGGTGGCAAGGGAGAAGCCAATTTGAATTACGCAGGGCCCTTGGAAACAAGAGTTGTTACAGATTATGATTTAAATGGCATGATCAGCATTAGCAATGGTGACATAACTTATAACCCGCGAAACCTGAATTTTAAAAAAACAGATATAGAAATACATTTTCAAAAAGGCAATATGCTGGTGAAAAAAATGAATACGGTAGTAAACGATAATCATATTAGGATCAATGGAACCGTCGTTGACTTTCTTACTTTTTTTAATACTGATCCATCCAAAGCAATCTTTGATTGGAATGTATATTCACCTAGCCTTGATATAAGCAAGCTAACATCTTCACTTCGCAGAAAAACTTCTGTAAAAAACAAACGTGGATCCTCTTTTTTTGAAAAATTAAATAATAAAATTGACAGGCTTTTTGATGCCTGCAATGCTTATTTATTTATAAAAGCAGATAAGGTGACTTATAAAAATTTTATTGCTTCAAACGTTAACGGCCGCCTTACTATGACAAATGATATGATCAAGCTCGATAATTTTTCTTTGATCCATGCCAATGGTTTCATTCAGCTCAATGCTTCGTCAAAAGATAACGGCAATACCAGTGATCTGGTGTTACAATCAAAAATGCAGGATGTAAACGTGAAAGAATTATTTAGATCGTTTAATAATTTTGGATTAAAGTCTTTAACATCCGAAAATATAAACGGAAATTTTTCAGCCGACATTAATCTTACTTCCATGTTAGATGCGAACAATAATCTCTATAAACCGGCAAACAAAGGCTGGGTAGATTTTTCATTGAAAAACGGGCGGCTTGTAAATTTTAAACCTTTGATGGAAATTGATAATAATTTTTTGCAAAAAAGAAATTTACGCGAAGTAAGTTTTGCCGAATTGAAAGACAGGCTTGATTTAAATGGCAATGACATTCGTGTAAATCGCATGGAAATACGATCTACCGCGGTTAATATGTATATAGAAGGCATATATAGTTTTGCTCGTAATACTAACTTATCTATTCAAGTACCGTTGAAAGGCCAAAAAAAAGAACAAGGTAAAACTCCTGATAATAAAGGCATAAATGCAAAAACCGGTATCAGTGTTTTTCTTAGAGCGAAAGATGACAAGGATGGCAAGCTAAAGATTAGCTACGATCTGATGGGCAGGTTCAGAAATAAAAATAAGGGTTAGCGCTATTGTTTGGACGCCATTCTTTGATCATGATAATTATATAACCTGATAACATAAGAGCTAACATTTTTGTATGGCGGTATATACTCTTCAAAAAGTTTTGAGACTGTTGACTCAGCTTTAAATGTTCCATTCAACTCATTCCAAAAATTAACCCAATCAATATTTCTTCCTTCGGTAAGATAATTATTGAGATGCCGGAGTAATGGATCATTCACCGCCATTGATCCTACTTGTTTGGAAGCTATGATGTGTACGTCGGGATTTATTTCCATGATCTTTTTCATATTCTTATATCCCCCGCAGGAACCAAGAATAGCCAATTTTACAGAAGGATAGAGGTATTTTAGAGTATTCGGCAAATGATAACTATGACCTCGATGAATAAGCACAGATGGCTGAATAGATTCTTTTTCTAAAAAATCCACCAACGCTTCTTGCGCAGCAATATCTTTTTCATCCTCCGTGTTTAAAGGAAGATTAGCGTAAATTTTTATTGGTTGCCCTTTTAATGAACTGATGGTCACCCATGAATCATTTGTACTCACCTCCCATTGGCTTTTATCTTTAAAAAGGCTCATAAAACTGCCATATGAACTTTTCCCATCTTCATCTCCATAAAAAATAACCAGTTCCGATACATTTCCCTTTTTATCTTTTAGCGAAGTAAATGGCAATCTTTTATAGTTCGCTGACAGGTTGTTTTCAGACTGGTCATTATTCACAAGATTATACACACGCTGAAGTATGGAATACAGCCGCTCGCTTTGATACTGATTATTTTTTTTGCTTTTTTGTAACCCGTCTTCTAATTCCTGCCTTACATAGCTATTAAAGCCCGGATCCTTTGAGAGGGTAATAAATGCATCTGCAATATCAACAGCATCTGATATCGCTTCCTCTTCATCACTATTTTCAATATCTGCAATGAATAAGTGAATAAGCTGCCTGCTGTTTTCTTGTGGCATGTGATGCAAAAAATCAGAGAGTGTGTTGTACGTTGCTGCAATCCGCATAAACTTCCTGAATTTATCATTGTGGACAAGACTTAGTACGGAATCAGCCGCTTGATCCTTGAAATGGCCCAACAGTCTTTTGTAAAGTCCCAGGTAAGTTGATGTGTACATTTCCTCATCAGCACTGACAATTATGTAATAAAGGTCTTGCGGACGTAGTGTTTGTACAGATTGAAAGCGAGCAGCATCCGTCGAGCTATGCAGATCATTAATTTTTGTTACGTAAAAGTCGAGTGATTTCTTCGATAAAGCATTCATCAAGGCAGTTTCAAAATCTGAATTGTCGCCCTGTTGTTTTTTTTGTTCATTGCTCATCGCGGTGTTCACCAGCAATTGAAAATAATCATTTACTTTTTTTCTTTTCTCAAGAACATCATTAATCGTCAATTCATTGTAGGCAATCTGCACCGTAAACGGCGCCAGTTCGGAAGCGAGGCTGTTTGATGAAAAAGCAACCAGCTGCTGAACGTAAATATTTTTTTGATTGCGAATACTATTGGCAACAGCGTTATTATTTTTTTGCAGGTAGGATAGTAATTGTTCGGGATAATTTTTAGCCATAAAAACTATCAGTGAATCAGTATAATAAAATCCCGGCTTGCTCTCCAAAAAAGAAAAAATATATTCCGGTGTTTCCACAACCCTTTTGTAAGCGCTGATGTCAGTCATTTGTTTTTTTTCATCAAACTCCCAAAAGGCATTGGCCAATAATTGGCCGTTACGCCAATTCAGGTTTTTGAAATCTTTCTCTATGGCTTCATTATTTTTTCTGTCTAAAAGATCATTTAGCGTTTGTTTATAAGCTTTAAGAATTTCTGGAATATTCAATTGGTTGATTTTATCCTCTTTCAACTGTTGTTGCAGTTCCTTCATAAAATAGGATAGGCTCCGAATGGCTTTAATTCTTTTATCTCGGGGAGCAGTTGCAAGAAATTGAAGATTGTTCTGAAGGCTGTTAACATCGTTCACCGCAAACCTTTGCAGACTTTTTTTAATATTTGGGTTAATAGAAGCTGTCATTAAAAAATCTTTGAAAACTTTTTGTTCTTCATCTACCATCTGCCTCGCTGCTTTTATATCATTTGCAGATGATTGACCTATGCTTTGAATAGAAAGAAAAGAATATAAAAGCAAGATTAAAAACTGTGGAATCGCCTTCATGGGTAAACCTTTTCCGGCTATACTGCATTAAATGTGCCATTAAGGAGTTATGGAATCAGGAACGGCAATTAGTGACGAGGAAGCGCTGCCTTGAGAAAACGTTTTGCACTTAAAAATTCAATCGGTAGTTCAGTTTTATCCGCTATCGCCAAGTCGGCAAGTATTTCACCAAAAACAGACGCAAATTTAAATCCATGCCCACTAAAACCACAGGCAATAGCAACTTGGTCTTCATACCCGGGTAGCTTGTCAATGATAAAATCCTCATCAGGAGAGTTTGCATAAAGGCATATTTTAGAAGAGAGCCATTTTTCAAAGCAACCTGGTAGATATTTGTCGAGCACATACTTCAGGTCTTCTTCGTCTTCTTGCATGGTTTCTCTGTTTACGTGATCAGGATCTGTTTCCAAAGCGGGATGATGATGCGCTAACTTTAACCCAATCGGTCCGCCGAAAGTGGCAACAGGCAATATAGGAAACCCATAATAACAGCCAGGCTTCGTATCGTCAGACATGAGCCAGCAGGGAAAATTTTGTAGCGAAAATTGCTCCCATTCCTTTGGTTTTATCCAAGCAACAAACTGGCGCGTAATTTTTATTTTGTCCGCAATGCCGGGAATTATTTTCCCCGCCCATGCGCCTGCTGTTATGACTAGCTTATTGGAACGATAGGTATTTTTATCTGTTGTGACTATAACTCCATTACCATCTTTTTTCCATTCTATCACTTTTTCCTTTACATGAATTTTAGCGCCTTTTTTAATAGCTTGTTCTGTATAAAGCAAAATTGCTTTTTCAGGAGTTACAAAACCTGCATCGGGTTCTAGCAAAACTTCAAAATCGTTTGGTATTTTAAATGGTGGAAAACGCTTAGTGGCTGATGATGAAGTAAGGTTTTCTAAAGGAATATTGTATAAAGCAGCGGACTGCTTTATACCTTTTATTAACAAATCACTAGGAGAACCAAAATACAGAAGCCCGGTTTGAAAATATAGCTGTGTGTTGGCTTCTGCTTCGAGAGCTTTCCAGTTTTCATAAGCCCTCTCTAATAAGGGAACATAATTTGAGTTTTCAAAATAAGCCTTGCGAATAATACGGCTTTGACCTGCATGGGCTCCAAACTCGTGTACAATGTCAAACTGTTCAAGACCTAAAATTTTGTATCCACGTTGAGAAAGATAATAGCAAGCTGAAGAACCCATGGAACCTACTCCAATTACAATTACATCAAATGAATTATTCATACACTATTCTTGCAGGCTTAAAGGTAATTTTAAAATTTTGCCTTATCTGCAAAGAATAATAAGTTACAAGCATGAAAATCATTAATATAGATTGCAATGAAATCAGTGACTGGGATTCATTCCATAAATATTTTAAAAAACTATTTGGCTTTCCTGATTTTTATGGGCCAAATATGAATGCATGGATTGATTGCCTTACTTATCTGGATGAAGAGGATGGCATGTCGAAAATTAAAATTGAAGAAAGCACTACTCTAACTTTACAATTAGAAAACGCTGAATCATTTAAAAAAAGATGCCCTGAGATTTTCGAAGCCTTGATTGAGTGTTCGGCTTTTGTTAACTACAGGAGAATTGAAATGGGAGATGATCCTGTACTCTTGTTATCGTTTCATGTATGATTCTTTTCTATTCCCACTATAAAATCATGAGCTATTCAATTATTCTCAACTTTGCATAATTCAGCATGATTTTCTTTTCTCCGTTATGTTCAAACTTTACTGTTGCAATGGGGTTATGTGCAGCACCTTCCAGCTTCATCACTTCACCAAAACCAAATTTCTGGTGCTCCACTCTCTGACCCACTTGTAAATTAGTTGTATCACTTGCCTTGAAATCCGGCGAAGGAATATGTTCTTTTGTTTGAGACTTAATGTTCGAAGTTAAATAAGATGGTTTTTGTTTTTCATCAGATTTCGGACGTCGGAGATCAGCCATCGAATTCTCAAAGCCCCGATTCATTCTTTCAAAAGCTGATTGACTTGACCAACTATCGAATGGTCCTCCCTGATTTCTTACGCCGCCACCAGCAAAACTTCTGTCTAAATATTCATTGGGTATTTCATTAATAAAACGGCTAGGCTCATTTTGCACCAGTTGTCCAAACTTATATCTTGTATTTGCATAAGTGATCCAAAGTTTATGCTTGGCTCTAGTGATCACCACGTAAAATAATCTTCGTTCCTCTTCCAGTTCTTCTCTGGTATTAATGCTCATGGCATTGGGAAAAAGCATCTCCTCTAAACCGCAGGCAAATACACAACCAAATTCCAAGCCTTTTGCAGAATGTATTGTCATCACTTTCACAGTATCGGCATTCTCATCTTTTTCATCTTCATTTGTGAGTAAGGTAATTTGCTGCAGGTAAGCGCCCAAGCTTTTATTACCTACTTCTCCTTCTTCATTGCTGGGCGTTTCTGTAAACTCCTTTATAGAATTTAGTAACTCCTGAATATTTTCATATCGTTGTATAGCATCATCACCCTCCTGTCTGCGGTCAAACAAATCTTTTATTAAACCAGATTGTTTGCCCACCGTGAAAGCAATATCATAAGCATTTCTTTTGGGTAATTCGCTCTGGAACATTTTGATCATGGTTACAAAACTTTCAATCGATTCAAGCGTTCCTGCTCTATAACCAAACTTCGGTGCATTCACTAGCACATCCCACATGCTAATATCGTTTTCATTGGCAAACAGCACCGCTTTATCAATGCTTGTTTTACCAATTCCTCGTACCGGATAATTGATAATGCGTTTCAAACTCTCTTCGTCTTTTGGATTTACAATCACACGTAAATAAGCTAACAGGTCTTTAACTTCTTTCCGCTGATAGAAGCTTATGCCTCCATACATGGTATAAGGAATGCCCATACGGCGCAGACTTTCTTCAAAAGCACGGCTCTGTGCATTCGTGCGGTAAAGAATCGCAAAATCCTTATTGTGATAATGATTGCGCAGTTTTTGTTCTTGTATGGTATCAGCCACAAATTTTCCCTCCTCGTTATCGGTCATGGTACGCACCAGCTTTATTTTTTCGCCGGCCGCATTTTGCGTCCACAATATTTTTGGTATTTGACCCTTATTGTTTTTAATGACTTCATTAGCGATATTCAATATGCTTTGTGTGCTGCGATAGTTTTGCTCCAGCTTTACCACTTTTACATCCTCATAATCTTTTTGGAACTGCAGAATATTTTGGATAGTTGCACCTCGAAAGCTGTAAATGCTTTGCGCATCATCACCCACCACGCAAACATTTTCATGCTGTGCACCCAATAATTTAATGATGGAATATTGGGCGGGGTTTGTATCCTGGTACTCATCGATCAGAATGTATTGAAATTTGCGTTGATATTTGCTCAGTGCCTCAGGGATCTTTGTGAGCAATTCATAAAATTTCAATAGCAGATCATCAAAGTCCATGGCGCCATTTTTGAAACAGCGTTTTACATAAGCGGAAAAAATTTGTGAAATAGCGGGGCGATTAGCTCTCATATCTTCTTGCTGAATGTAATAATCCCTAGCATATTCTTCTGGTCCTACCAATGAGTTTTTAGCTGATGAAATACGATTATAAACTGTTGAAGGCTTATAGTGCTTGTCGTCAAGATTCAATTCATGGATGACGGTTTTTACGACCGCTTTTGCATCATCGGTATCATAAATAGTAAAATTGTTGGGGTAGCCAAGCTTATCAGCTTCAATGCGAAGTATTCTTGCGAATACGGAGTGAAAAGTGCCGATATACAAATTGCGGGCCTCGTTATTTCCCAAAATCTTTTCCACCCTTTCCTTCATTTCTTTCGCAGCCTTATTGGTGAAAGTAAGAGCCAGTATATGAAAGGAATCCACACCATTTGCCATCAGGTGAGCAATGCGCGTAGTGAGAACTTTGGTTTTTCCGCTGCCGGCGCCCGCTACGATCATCAAAGGACCATTTATATGGAGTACGGCCTCACGCTGTTGTTCATTTAAACCCGCTAGGTAATCAATCATGGGTGCAATTTACATTCTTAGCCCGTCATGCAGAAGATCTTTCGCCCACATTAAAATTGGCAAGCCGCCCTTCACATTATGAAATTTTGTAAAAATTTTTTCCTTAGTTTTATTTACTTACTTGCTCTACTAACTTGTTCTTTATAATACTCAAAAAATATCAGCTATGAAAAAATTGATTGCTTGTTTTATCGGCTGCATTATTTCGACTTTTTTATCCGCACAAATTGATGCAGGGTTGTTTCGCTATCCCGACGTTTCACAATCACAGATCGTTTTTACCTATGCTAATGATCTTTGGGTGATGCCAAAAGAAGGGGGTACTGCAGTTAAACTCAGCTCGCCGGCAGGAGTGGAAGTTTTCCCTAAGTTTTCCCCCGATGGTAAAAACATTGCTTTCACCGGGAATTATGACGGCAATAATGATGTATATGTTATTCCTGTTACAGGTGGTGTGCCTGTGCGTTTAACATCGCATGGTTACACCGACCGTGTGATCGATTGGACCAATGATAGTAAGCGTGTGCTTTTTGCCTCTTCACGTGAAAGCGGAAAAGCAAGATTCAACCAGTTTTATACCATATCTGCATCAGGCGGCACCGATGAAAAACTTCCGCTGGCTTATGCGGAATATGGTTCTTATTCTCCCGATGGGAAACAGATTGCAGTTACATTTCGTACGCAGGTAGGCCGTAATTGGAAACGCTATCGCGGTGGGTGGAAAGCCGATATTCATATTTTTAATTTACAAACTCAAGCTTCGCAAAGTCTTTCTAATCCTGAGGATGCAGGCAGTGAGTTCCCGATGTGGCATGGCAACAGCATCTATTTTTTATCTGATCGCGGCCCTGAATTAAGAATGAATCTTTGGCGCTATGATATGGGCACAAAAAAATATGAGCAGGTAACAAAGTTTACGGATTACGATGTGCATTACCCCTCACTCGGCCCTGATGATATTGTTTTTGAAGCAGCGGGAAAATTATATCTCTTCAATATTTCTTCTCAAAAACAAAAAGAAATAAAAGTAAATCTGATAACCGACAGAGCCCTTGTAAAACCAAAAATTGAATCGGCAGAAAATCTTGTGCAATATGTAAGCTTCAGCCCCGATGGTAACCGCATTTTATTTCAGGCACGAGGCGATGTATTTTCCGTACCAGCAGAAAATGGTTTTGTAAAAGATCTTACCCGCACTTCAGGAAGCGCAGAACGTTACCCCACTTGGTCACCTGATGGTAAAAGCATTGCTTACTGGTGCGATGCTTCGGGTGAATATGAATTATATGTAATGCAGCCTGATAAAGAAAACTCCGCAAAAAAGCTTACCAGCTACGGTGCAGGATATCGTTATGCATTACGTTGGTCACCAGACAGCAAAAAGCTTGCATTTGTGGACAAGGCCATGAAAATAAAAATATATGACATTGGAAGCGGACAAACAACCGATGTTGATAAAGCACTAAGATGGACGCATGGTAATCTTGCTAATTTTTCATGCAGTTGGTCTCCGGATAGCCGCTGGCTCGCTTATCACCGCGACATGGAAAATTATCACAACGCTATTTTTATTTATGATTATGCCAATAAAAAAACTCATCAGATTACTGAAGGTTTTTATGAGTGTTCTGATCCCGTGTTTGATCCTGAAGGAAAATATTTATACCTCTTCACTTCTCAGGCATTTCAACCGCTTTATAGTGATCTTGACAATTCATTTGTTTACCCCAATTCAACGCAGTTGGCAACTATCGCTTTGAAAAAGTCGACTCCATCACTGCTTGCTCCAAAGAACGATGCGGTAGCAGTTGCGGAAGAAGGTGAACAAAAACCTACGCCAAAGCCGGAAGAAAAGAAAGAGAAAAAAGACTCAATTGCTTTGGAAAAAAAGAATCCTAAAGCGGTTGATATAGATTTTGATGGATTGGAGCAAAGGATTGTTATCCTGCCAGTGACTGCAGGTAATTACGGAAATCTTGGGGCTGCTAAAGGAAAGATCATTTACATGAAATATCCAAACACGGGAAATACTGGTGCAAAGAACATCATTAAATATTATGACATCGATAAAAGAGAAGAGAAAACTATTTTGGAAGATGCGAATTATTTCATTCTATCAGAGAATAAGCAGAAGCTGCTTGCAGCACGCAGTAATACCTATGCTGTGCTTAAACCTGAGGAAGGACAGAAATTTGAAAAGACACTTCGCATCAATGAAATGCAGATGAATGTTGACCCTGTGCAGGAGTGGAAACAAATATTTATGGATGCATGGCGTTTTGAACGCGATTATTTTTATGATGCAAAAATGCATGGTGTTGATTGGGAAGAAGTAAAGAAACGCTATTTAAAAATGCTTAATGATGCACTCACTCGTGAGGAAGCCGATTTTATTGTGGGTGAAATGATAGGTGAGCTGAATGCTTCACACACGTATCATGGTGGTGGTGACATGGAAAAAACAAAAACACAAAATGTAGGTTATCTCGGTGTTGACTGGCAGCCCGATGGGGACTATTATAAAATAAAAAAGATATTGCGCGGAGCAGCCTGGGATGCAGAAGTACGTTCACCTTTTGACATGTCGGGGGTGGATATTAAGGAGGGTGATTATATACTTGCAGTAAATGGAGTACCACTTACTACGGCCAATGAACCATATATGGCTTTTCAAGGGCTTTCCAACAAAACCATTGAGATCACATACAATTCCTCAGCTTCGTGGACTGGTGCAAAAACAGCCATCATAAAAACGCTGGCGGATGAATATCGTCTGCGCAATCTTGCTTGGATCGAAAGCATGCGTAAAAAAGTAGAAGAAGAAACTAATGGTGATGTAGGATATATTTATGTGCCCAGTACTGGTATTGATGGACAGAATGAATTGATCCGCCAGTTCAATGCACAATGGGATAAAAAAGCATTGATCATTGATGAACGGTTTAATGATGGAGGACAAATTCCTGATCGTTTTATTGAAATGCTGAACCGTGATCCGCTTGCATTTTGGGCAGTTCGTGATGGTGAAACTTGGCCTTGGCCTCCTTTTGCTCATTTTGGTCCTAAGGTCATGCTCATCAATGGATGGAGTGGTTCAGGCGGTGATGCATTTCCGGATTATTTTAGAAGAAAAGGTTTAGGCCCTTTGATCGGTGCAAGAACTTGGGGAGGGTTAATTGGGATCAGTGGCGTGCCTGGGTTGATTGATGGCGGCGGTGTAACCGTACCCACATTCCGGATGTACAATCCCGATGGCACTTGGTTTAGAGAAGGACATGGTGTTGACCCTGATATTGCAGTGCCAGAAGACTTGAGTGCAATGGCAAAGGGGATTGACCCGCAACTGGAACGGGCAATAACAGAAACAAAAACTTTATTAAAAACGAAAGAGTATAAACGCCCGCCAGTGCCTGGGACAGAGAAAAGAGCGTATTGATTTTATAAACATAATTGTAAAGGCGCAACAGTCTGTTGCGCCTTTTATTTTTCTTGGCTATTATCCATCAATCCACTTTTTCTTCTCCCTCTTCACCTAATTCAACGATATCTCCATCTTTAAACAAAATACTTTGTAAAACGATCTTCCACTTTTCCTTTTTGCGCAGTAAAAATTCCAAGTCCATACCAAAATGTTTGAATTCTTCCATTTGTGCATTTTGCATAATGGCTCTTGCGTGTTTGTCTTTTTCAATAGAGATCCTTTGCTCATACCAGTTAATCGCTTCTGCTTCTTCAATCAGAGAAGCTATCATGCGGGCGAAGGTTCTTACATCCTGGCTCAATTCCTTTGGAGGTTCATGATATTGTTTAAATCCCATAGTGATTAATTTAAGAATGAGCTGTTGCAAGAATATTACCAAAAAAATTTGCATTCATTATCTTTCAGTTCATTTAAAAAAATATTTATGGCGAGAATCAAGCTTGATCTGCATGATGTGTACAATAACAGTAAGGCGATTGATAAAGCCCTCAATGATGTCTTTGAGGAAGCCATTGAAAAAAGGATCCGCGAAGTGGAAATTATTCCCGGTAAAGGCAGCGGTCAGCTGCGCAAAAAAGTGGAAAGATTTTTACAGCAGCCGCATATTAAACCACTTTATCACCGCATTGAAAATGACAGCAAGAATTTTGGGAGACTGTTTGTTTATTTTAAATTTTGATTCTACATGCTTTCGAATAGACTATATTTTGCTTTCTCCAAAATAAGGGATCAGAACTGTCGGTATCATTATTCCATCAGCAGATTGATTGTTTTCCAATAAACAGGCAAGTATGCGAGGCAAGGCTAATGAACTGCCATTGAGAGAATGAACCAATTGCGGTTTGCCGGTTTTATCCTTGAACCGAATTTTCATTCTGTTAGTTTGAAAAGTTTCAAAATTAGAAACAGAGCTTATCTCCAGCCATTTATCTTGGGCGGCGCTATAAACTTCAAAATCATAAGTGAGGGCTGATGCAAAGCTCATATCACCACCGCACAATTTCAATATCCGGTAAGGAAGATTAAGCGATTGTACAAGCCTTTCAACATGACTTACCATTTCTTCCAACACATCATAACTCTTATCGGGATGGACTAGTTGAACTATTTCCACTTTATCAAACTGGTGAACACGATTTAGCCCGCGAACATCTTTTCCAAAACTTCCGGCTTCTCTGCGAAAGCAGGGTGAATAAGCTGTGAGTTTTACAGGCAAATCAGTTTCTTTTAATATCGCATCTCTATAAATATTTGTTAGTGGCACTTCAGAGGTTGGGATCATATAGAAATTATCCGCCTGCATGTAATACATCTGCCCTTCTTTATCCGGCAATTGTCCCGTCCCAAAAGCCGTAGTCTCATTTACCATAAATGGCGGAAGATATTCTGTATATCCTGCCGCAGTATTGTAATCAAGAAAATACTGTATCAACGCTCTCTGCAGTTTCGCTCCTTTGCCTTTATACAAGGGAAAGCCGCTGCCAGTAATTTTTGCTCCTATTTCGAAATCAACGATGTCATATTTTTTAATCAATTCCCAGTGGGGAATTGAACTGGAAGAAAGTTGTGGTTTGTTTCCACCTTCTCCCACCACTACATTATCTTGAGGAGTTTTTCCTACAGGCACTTTTTCAGAAGGAAGGTTAGGAAGCTTTACCAGTTCATCTTGTAATTGTTTTTCAATAACTGGTAATTTTTGGGAAATAGGATCAAGCGAGTTTCTTATTGCTGCAATCTCTGTTTTTTTTAATTCAGCTTCTTTTTTTAATCCTTTTGCAATGAGTTGACCAATTTCTTTTGAACCACTGTTAATCTTCGCTTGTGTATTATCAAATTCCAGCTGTAATTTTTTTCTTTGCTCATCCAGCTCAAGAATTTTATCAACAATATTTCCATCAGCAAAATATTTTACCGCCAATCTTTGTTTTACCCATTCAGGATTTTGACGTATCACTTGCAATTGCAACATTTTTTTTCAATTTGTCCAAAGCACTCCTTTGGAGCCGCAAAGATAAAGTTCTGCATTTTAAATTCTGAAGGTTTGCGATTGAGAACTTCGGATTTGCTAAATTCATCAAAACAAAAATTATGATCGATCAATCAATGGTTACAACCAATATTGAATTGAGTGGCTACCGCGTTATAACAAATCTAGGCGTAGTTCGCGGCATTACCGTTCGTTCAAGAAGCATCTTGGGAAATATTGCCGGAGGACTTCAAACCTTGTTTGGCGGCAAAATTTCGATTTACGTTGAGCTTTGTGAAAAAACAAGAGCGGAGGCTTTTCAGCAAATGCTGCAAAATGCCGACGAGAAAGGGGCTAATGCCATTCTCAGCATGCGCTACGATGCCAATGAGGTTATTAGCGGAGTAAATGAAGTGCTGGCTTATGGAACGGCTGTTGTAGTTGAAAAGATCATTTAGCATAACCTCCTGCTATCTTTGCAGCTCGTAACCCTAACATGTAACCCGCAACTGATAGTATGTTAGTAAATGATGATCTTCAACAACGATGGTGGAAATTGGAAGCGAAGTTAACCGAGCGATTCGGAAAGAAACCTGACATGGAAACGATCCTTTTTCTTATCGGCATACAGGAGTTTGGGCAAGTACGTGAAAAATTCACCAAGGAACAGAAACAGGATCTGATGCATGTAGCAGTTTGCAAACTACTCTCTCAAAGCGGTTATTACGAATTTGAAAAGTTTGACGAAGAAGGTTGGCCTCATTTTAAACAGATCAAATCGATGCCGGACATGAGCACGATCGAACAGGAAAATTTTTTAAAGGATCATATATTGCTATATTTTGAGGATCATGATTTTTAGTACCACTAATTCACACGAATAACACGAATCGATTAAACAGATTTGCAATGAAGAAAATAATACTGGCGATCTTTAGCATTTCATTAGCGATCATTAGCGCTGCCCAGAAAGATTCAGTAGTGACAAAGAAAGATCGCAAGAAAGATGTTTTGTTGCAAACGAACTATGGCTATATTATTTTAAGATTATCCGATTCTACTCCTTTGCATCGTGATAATTTTTTGAAGCTAGTTAAAACGGGCTATTATGATAGCGTTTTATTTCACCGTGTTATTCAAAACTTCATGATACAAGGTGGAGATCCCAATAGTAAACAGGCAAAGCCGGGGGAGCCTTTAGGAAACGGTGGTCCGGGTTATAGGGTACCCGCTGAATTTAGGACTACTCTCTTTCATAAAAAAGGAGTCATTGCGGCGGCCCGCGATAATAATCCTGAAAAAGCCAGCAGTGGCAGCCAGTTTTATATTGTACAGGGGAAAATTTTTACTGACGCTGGTTTAGATTCTATGGAAGCATTCCGTTTAAATGGAAGAAAAATTCCTCCTGAGCAAAGAGAAGCTTATAAAACTATTGGAGGCACTCCTCATCTTGATCAAACCTATACCGTGTTTGGTGAAGTAATTAAAGGCTTGGATGTAGTTGATAAAATTGCTGCTGTTCAAACCAGCAAAGGTCTAGACAGGGACAGACCTTTGGAAGATGTAAGAATCATTAAGGCTAAATTAATCAAGAGAAAAAAGAATCGTTAATAAAAATAGCGCCCTATTTTGCGGGGCGCCATTTTACTGTTTATTGCCTTCGCAAATTTATTATTGACCTATCACTCCACCTCCACCTTGAGTACGCTTGGCTTCTTCTTCTGAAGCTAATTTACGTTGGCGGGCGGCTTTTACCTGATTACTACCAAATCTCCAGGTGAAACTAGTGCGCAACTGACGGCTTTCAGGATGTCCGCTTGCTACCACTCGTTGACCGGCAAAGTTGCTTTCACCTCTCCAGCTAATAGAATAGAATATATCACTAACAGACACTTTCAAATTGCCTTTACCCTTGAAAAGAGCTTTTTGTACGCCACCATCCACACTCCAGAGATCGTTGGTCTTAAATGTTCCTCCCCATATAGAGGGTGAATTATACCAGCCGCTTGCTTCAACAGTCCAACCTTTCTTTCCAATCCTTAGGCTATGTTGCATAAATACATTAAATGCAAAAACATCAAGGTCAACCTGACGATTAGCACCCCCTAGGTCAGCCTTGTACTTCGAGTAGTTCCCGTTGAAACTTGTAAATACGCTATAAGATTTATATTGGAATGGATAGCTGACAGATAAGTTCACCACATCCTGGGTAGCGAGATTTTTCTTTGTCAAAAAAGCCTTGGATTGTTCGTTAGAATCCACATCTACCAGCTGAGTGAATATATCTGCTACATGACTATAACTTAAAGTGCTAGTCAGCTTGAATTTATAAGTATTGGTCAATGAAATAATATTAGTATACTGGGGACGAAGTTGTGTGTTACCTTTCATAAATGTATACTCATCCAGCTTGAACTCAAAGGGATTAAGATCCTGGTAAGCCGGGCGGTCTATACGACGACTATAAGAAAAGCCCCACTGGTTCTTTGGATTTTTATTGAAGGTGATGGCACCGCTTGGGAAAACATCAGTATAATTTCTTTCAAATGTCTGCTTGCTACTTTTATTGATAGATCCATCAGCATTCAATCCATAGGAATCGCCAGTAGATTTTGTATTCTCAACTCTTACGCCGACTTGTATCATAAACCCTTTGAATTGCTTATTATAATTGACATAGCCAGCATTAATGTTCTCACTATAATCAAACTCATTGCTGCGCTGCACATCCAGCGTTTTGAGCTCTGGTTTTAATTGCTGTACATCGTAACGACCAAAATTATTATCAGTATTTACGAAAGATGTTTTAAATCCTACACCTAATCTACCTTTCTTGAAGTTCTGCTCATAATCGCCTTTTAAGGTATAAATGTCAATATTGGTTGGTGAAATAAACCTATAAATAGCTTGGCTTAACTGGGTAGTCTCTGTTGGATCCCAGTAAAAATTGGGCTGCAACTGGTTGCTTTTAAGACGGAATAAACCATAATCTGCATCCAAATTCAATTCGTGTCCCGCTGTATCTGCATAGCGATAATTCAGGTTGAAATTTACATTATTCCTGTCCTGAATATTTGTATTACTGGCTTTAAGAATGCGGTTTGTTACACCAGTTGGTTTATAGATAATGGGTGTTCTGCTTTCGCTATAAAAATCATTATCAGCGATATTGCCATTGATTAATACACCCACAGTACTTTTGTTATTGATAAAGTAATCAAGCCCCCCTTTAAAACCGTGACTTTCATTTTTCGGTGTCATTACCGTTTTACCATCAAAAATAGTATCAAGCACATCGCGGAAAAGTTGAAACTTCATAGTGTTTTTGCTTCTATTATAATTGTAGTTGCCAAAAATGTTGATCTTCTTGTTACGATGATTTAGGGATATGCCTCCATTATATTTGGGATAAACGCCAATGTTATAGCCAGCACTCACTGATCCATTGGTGCCGAACGATTTGTTCTTTTTTAGCCGTATATTGATGATACCTGCATTACCAGCAGCCTCATATTTGGCCGAGGGGTTCGTTATCAGCTCAATTGATTCTATCTGCGCCGACTGAAGTGTTTTGAGATAGGCGGCCAGGTCAGCCCCGGATAAAGGAGTCTGTTTTCCATCTACGTATATTTGTACACCGTTTTTGCCAGCAAGACTAATGTTGTCATCCTTATCTATCGTTACTCCTGGCGCTTTACGTAAAAGTTCTAAGGCATCATTACCGGTAGCATTAATTGTTCCTTCTACGTTGAGAACGGTCTTATCCGCTTTTACTTCCACCATTGGTCTTTTACTATTAACGGTTACCTCCTTTAGCTCATTAGATAATTTATTAAGCTGTAGGCTGGGAACTGTCGTTTCACCTGCCCCTGAGCATTCAAAATGAACTGAATAACCTGCTTTATACCCTACATGAGATGCGCTTACTAGGTAGCCGCCCGATTTAATGCCTGCGAAAGAAAAGCGGCCATCACTATTTGTAACCGCCAGCTTAACCACTGACGAGTCCTTAGCATTTAATAATGAAATAGTTGAACCAGACAAAGCTTTGCCTTCCTGATCCTTTATGTTTCCTGAAACCTGTTGGGCAAACCCTGAAGCTGCTGCCAGGAAACTCAATACCAACAATCCGAATTTTCTCATAAAATTTAATTTTGAGTGACAAAACTATGACGAGGCGCGTCAATTGAAAATGAATTTCCGGTTAAAGGCTGTTTTTGGGGCACGAATGGTGGAATGGAGTGTATCAATTGAAAAAAGTTTTTTTACCGGCTATTTTATCCTTGCTTTTAATCATATTTGCAGCTAAAATTTATCTATAATGAATTTTCCTGGTGAATTACGTTATACAAAAGATCATGAATGGATACGGTTGGAAAATGATATGGCTGTTGTAGGGATAACCGATTTTGCACAAAGAGAACTAGGAGATATTGTGTATGTTGAAGTAGAAACCATAGGCAAACAATTGGATGCAGGTGCCGTTTTTGGAACGGTGGAAGCTGTAAAAACAGTTTCAGATCTTTACCTTCCTATAAGCGGAACGATAACTGAATTAAATCCTGCGCTGGCAAATTCTCCGGAACTCGTGAACAATGACCCGTATGGGGAGGGATGGATGATAAAAATGAAAATTACCAATGTTAGCGATATTGAAAAGCTGATGGACTCTAAGGCTTACGAGCAAATGGTAAGTTAGGCTTAACTCTTTGAGCCAAGAATAAGTGGAGTTTTGTTCATCGGCAATTTTTGTATCTTTCCTTAACTATTGAGCCCTTATACCAAATACAATGAGCAAGAACTGGTAGCCCTGCTCCTTCAGCAAAATGACCAGGCTTTTAGTTATCTGTATGATAACTATTCTCCCGCATTGTTTGGAATTATCAATCAAATTGTTTCAGATAAAGAAACTGCCAGCGACGTATTGCAGGATGTTTTTATAAATATTTGGAGGAAGATCGGTTCCTACGATGATTCTAAAGGGCGGCTTTTTACATGGATGTTGAATATTGCCCGAAATGCGGCTATTGACAAAATAAGATCAAGGCCTTATCAAGATAATCTTAAAAACCAACCACTGACGGAAAACGTAAATAGTAAATCGGCAAACCCTGTTGTTAACCCACAGATAAATGACGTTGGTCTAAAGAAATTGATACACAAGCTAAAAGAGGAGTACAGAATATTGATAGACATGTCATATTTCCAAGGATTTACTCATGAGGAAATTGCAAAATTGTTGAATATTCCTTTGGGCACGGTAAAAACAAGGATAAGAAGCGCTTTAATACAATTAAGAACATTGATATAGGTGAATATACAGGAATACATATCAAGCGGAATTATTGAAAGCTATGTGCTGGGATTAGCCTCAGCAGAGGAAAGAATTGAATTTGAGCAAATGTGCTCTGAATATCCTGAATTGGTTGAGGCAAGAAATAATTTTGAATTAGCCCTCGAAGAACAGGCCCGAAGAAATGCAAGCCCGCCCCCGTCGAAGGTCAAAGAAAAGATTTGGTCTGTCATACGACAATTTTCAAACACTCCAAAAATTATCAACATGGAACCAACAACGCGTAGATCATCCGGCTCCCGTTGGGTAGCCGCAGCCTCAATTATTCTTTTTTTAATCGCTGGTTATTTTGCTTTTACCCTTTACAATCGAAACAAAAAGTTAGAAGATTCTAACAAAGTTTTAGAAGCGAGGGCCAACAGAACCGATAGCCTTTTAAATAGGATAA
This sequence comes from Chitinophagaceae bacterium, assembly GCA_036005185.1. Classification (GTDB taxonomy): domain Bacteria; phylum Bacteroidota; class Bacteroidia; order Chitinophagales; family Chitinophagaceae; genus VBAU01. The sequence goes on from DASYQS010000019.1 coordinate 78,264, forward strand.
CTGAAGAACAAAAAACTATTAATAACCCTAATGTTACTGTAGTAAATATGGTAGGTACGCAAAAGGCATCGCCTTCGTCTGCAAGTATTTATTGGGATTCAACTTCTACAAATGTTTATCTTGTAGTAAAGAATATGCCAAAGCTTCCTTCTGACAAGCAATACCAATTATGGGCTTTGATCGACGGAAAGCCATGGGATCTAGGTTTGTTTGATGCCCAGGAAAACAATGTAATTCTTAAAATGAAAAATACCCAAAAAGCTGATGCCTTTGCCATCACTATAGAAAATCGAGGAAATACTGGCGGCCCTACTTTGGAGAAATTACAATCAATGGGCAAAGCAAAACTTTGATAAATAAATTCAATCCCAATTATAGATAACACCGTAAATTATTGTAACAGCTTTGCTATAGTAGTTTTGGTTCTATAGTTGGTTAAATTCAGGGCCCCTTTCGGGGCCCGTTTCTTTTCTTATACTTGCACAAAATTATTTCTTGAGAAAAATTCAAACGATTATTTTACCAGCGCTGTTGTGGTTGATTGTAACAACTGTTCTGTTATGCCTTCCGGGCTCAGCCTTTCCAAAAGAAAATTGGTTTGATAAAATCTGGCTTGACAAATGGATTCATATCGGGCTTTTTGCGACTATGGTTTTTCTTTGGTGCCGGGCTGCCCATTTGTCCGATAACTCCAATAAAAAAGTTCTCATTTTTTCTCAGATAGCTGTTTATGTTTTTTTGTATGGCATTGTAATGGAATTTGTTCAGCATTATTTTATTCCTAATCGTTCATTTGATCTTGGGGATATTATAGCTGATGGGGCAGGCAGCGGACTCGGGGGATTTTTGTCTGTAAGACTCTATATAAAAAAATAGACCCCTGTAGAAACAGGGGTCGCAACCAAAACTAACTGCTTATGAGAAAATTGACTGCTTTATTGAGAAGAACTTTATTGTATAACGCAAAATTACTGCCAATAGTATGAAGTTCGTTGTTAACAAAAGTCTAAAGAATCTCCTTAGAAATTTCACTTCGTAGTTTCTGCTAAAAAGAACTTCAATCTGTCGTATAGTTGTCATTCATGATATTAAATGACGCTATTTCAAACTAATTAATAAAACATCGTGCCAGTTTCAGGGAAAAAAATCAAATCCTTACTCAATTTTGCCGTGCTAATTTTTCTGCATTTTCAGCAAATTGAAGGGCGTCAATAAAATCCTGAATATCACCGTTCATTACTGCATCAAGATTGTAGGAAGTATAGTTGATGCGGTGATCCGTCACTCTTCCTTGAGGAAAATTGTATGTTCTTATTTTAGCGCTACGATCACCGGTGCTTACGAGGCTTTTCCTGTGCCGGGCAATTTCTTCCTCCTGCTTGCGGACCTGCTCTTCATATAATTTTGTGCGCATCATTTGCATGGCTTTTTCCCGGTTTCCCAATTGAGTTCTCTCAGTTTGACACATCACTACTGTTCCCGTTGGAATGTGTGTAAGAATAACTTTTGTTTCTACCTTATTTACATTTTGTCCGCCGGCGCCCCCGCTACGAGCCGTTTCCATTTTTACATCGGCATCCCTAAGATCAAAATCAACTTCCTCAGCCTCTGGCATTACTGCTACCGTTGCAGCTGATGTATGCACACGTCCGCTGGCTTCTGTATCCGGCACACGCTGCACACGATGCACTCCACTTTCAAATTTCAACGTTCCATATACATCGTCACCGGTCACTTCAACCTGCACTTCTTTATAACCGCCAACAGTTCCTTCATTCTCGCTCAATATTGCCGTACGCCAACCTCTGCTTTCACAATATTTTACGTACATACGCAGCAGGTCTCCGGCAAACAAACTGGCTTCATCACCGCCCGTACCAGCACGAATTTCGAGGATTGCATTCTTCTCATCCTGCGGATCCTTTGGAATCAATAATTGCCGGATATACGACTCCAATTTTTCCTTTTTTTCTTCCAACTGCGGAGCTTCTTCCTTTGCTAATTCCCTCATTTCTTCATCATCCCCATTCAATGCTTCTTTATAAAACTCAATATCATCAAGTATTTTTTTATACTCGCTATAGGCATTTACAATCTTTTCAAGACTGCGATATTCTTTACTGGTCGCAGCAAATTTCTTGTTATCGTTTACAATTGCCGGATTAGTTAAAGCAATCCCTAACTGGTCAAATCTTGCTTTTATAGCTTCTAATTTGTCTAACATAAATTTGGGCTGCAAAGTTAACTGTTTGCAATTTTATGAACTATCAGAAATTCCAGGCCAGTCAGTTATTTAACGGCTATGAGTTATTGAGCGCAAATCATGTATTAATTACTAATGAAGAAGGCAAAGTAGAAGATGTTGTTGTGGAAACAGATGCCGGGGATGACATCCAAAAATTTCAGGGCATACTTTCTCCTGGTCTTATCAATTGCCATTGCCATTTGGAGTTAAGCCATTTAAAAAATGTAATCCCCCCGCTCACAGGTCTCATTGAATTTCTTTGTTCGGTAGTAACCAAAAGAAATTTTGATCCGCAGGTTATACACGAAGAAATCATGAAGGCAGAAAAAGAAATGTATGACAATGGCATTGTAGCCGTTGGTGATATTGGAAACACGGCAGACACGGCTGAGGTAAAATCAAAAAGTAAAATAAGATGGCAAAATTTTGTTGAGGTGATCAGCTTTACGGATGAAAAAGCGGAAGAGAACATTGAACATTACAAACAAGTTGCACAAACTCTAGAAACCCAACTTCAAAGCTCGAACCTAAAACACCGAACAACATTAGTTCCACATGCACCGTATAGCATTAGTCCAAAAACATTTAGATTAATAAACGAATTAACAAGAAATCAGATCATATCCATTCACAATCAGGAGCACCCCGCTGAAGATGAACTATACAAAACCGGTGGCGGCGATTATCTAAAGCTGTTCAACATTTTTGGAGTTAAGCAATCTCCATTTCCTGTAACGGGTAAAACCAGTATTCGTTCATGCCTTCCTTATTTTAACAATGGTCAGACTATTTTTCTTATTCATAACACGTACATGCCCGAAGAAGACATTTTATGGGCAAACAATTATGCAGAGGAAAATGGATTAAAGCTAGTTTACTGTTTTTGTCCCAACGCCAATTTATACATTGAAAACAAATTACCGCTGATAGAATTATTCATAAAACACAATTGCCGCCTTGTGCTTGGAACGGATAGCTATAGCAGCAACTGGCAATTGAGCATTGCGAAAGAAATAGAAGCTATCACAGCAATGCCGCGATTTGAAACAACCGCATCGTTTGAACAGGTTTTACAATGGGCAACAATGAATGGGGCTAAAGCTTTGCAGTGGGATGATGAATTGGGAAGTTTTGAAAAAGGAAAAAAGCCTGGAGTAATCTGCTTGAACCAGGATTTAAAGGAATCAAAAAGGTTGTTATAAAGTATGCGATACGAATTTTTTTAATTGTCAATAGTCCTTTAAATAAAAGCTTAATCACCCCAAGATCTCTTTCAATACCGGCAAGGTTTTCATTGTTCCAAAATCCTGTATGTGAAAACTATAATAAGCTTCATAAGCATATAAAAGATTTCGGCGAAAATCATGGTTGAGTTTGATTTGCTCTAATTCACCAGGCTGCATCACCTTTAATAACTGGGAAGTAACAGCAGCCTGCTTATCTTCTAAGAAATGAGGATGGGTTGGTCGTTCTGTTACAAATACTCCTTCTTGCAAATCGAGGAATTGATTTTTTTCTGAATAGTCATCACTTATTTTAAGACCAAAAAATGCCGTTAAATGCAGTGCAAAAAATAGAGGAAAATTTGCTGTTACCATTTCGTTGCTGCTATCCAAGTGTAAAAAAGCATCTTCAGCAAAATGAAACAGCTCTTCATTTGCTTCAGGTTGTTTTAAACATTTTGTTAGCAGTTCCACCATAAATAAAGCCACTGCGTTTTTTCGTATATCAGATAAAATGTGCTTGTACAAATAATTCCACTTGAATTCTTTGATACGTTGAAGATTTCTTAACTCATTATGATAGACAATTAAATCAAGAATTGATGCCGGCTGAAAAAGATTTGCTTTGCCAGTTCCTTTTTTTGTTGAAATCCTCACTCCATTTACCAGATAAGATTGAATACCGAAAAGCTCAGTAAAAATGGTAACGACCAAGCTAGTTTCACCATATTTGACCGTCCGAAGAACGATGCCTTTTGTTTTATACGTCATAATTGACGTAGAGGCTCAAATTTTTGAGTCTCTACATAATATTCTACTGTGATATAAAAACAATCTTCGTTGCTGTTTTTTCAGTTCTATTATCAGTGCTTGTCAGTACAAGATAAACACCACTTGAAATTTTTCGGCCTTTGTAATCTCTTCCATCCCACACCGCCTGATCCCCTAATGCTTTTGTTTGATAAACCAACCGACCATCCAGCTCAGTGATTTTAACAATGGAATTTTCGGCTAAGCCTCTAATCGCAATTGTTCCGCTAAAATTTGGTGGAACAGGGTTGGGAAATACAAGTATATTTGAATTTGTTTCGCTACCATTTGTCGCGGTACCACGAAAGGAACAAATTCCATTGCCAGTAGCAAAATATACTTCACCAGTTTTACTGTTAATTGAGATCTTCTTTACATCATTGCTTAGCAATGGGCTATTATCCTCAGTAAACCGTTCAATCACTTTTTCACCATCAGTGCTAATAAGCCAAACTCCATTTCTTGTAGCTATCCATTTTCGATCGGCGCCATCCACGGCGATGCTTCTCACGTTTTCACCCTTGAATAAATAACCGGCAAAATTATCCTGCTGCACAACAGGTAATATGACCTCGCAACCGTTTGTAAAAACTGACTCGGCACATTGTATTATCCCAATGCCATCATCAGTTCCGATCCAAATGAACCCGCTTTTGTCTTTGGCAACACACAATACATTATTTGATGGCAGGTTGCCATTGCCGGCACCACTTCTATACCACTTCCAATGGTCATCGTTTATTGCATCAATGGAGTTACCCGGATCATAGCAGATCAGCCCATTTCCTAATGGCGATACTATCCATAATTGATCGGACTCGTCGATCACCATTTGGGATAAAGCATTTTCAAACAATGTAAAGGGAAGGGAAAAGCTTTTCCAGTTACCATCTGTTTTGCGAACAACCAAAGGTTGCAAAGAACCGAAATTGGATATCCATAAATTATTTTCACGGTCAAAAAATAAACCTGCAACACGATAGCTGCTAGGGTCACCAGGATGTGGCTTAATGGAAGAATTTTGTTTGAATATTTCAAAGCTTTCATTTGGTTTTATGTGTAACAAACCGCCACCAAATGAACCGCCCCAAACTGATTCATCGCGAGGATCGACTGCCACAGTAATAAAATCAAGCAGCGTATCAAGTTCTGAATAATGAAACTGATTAAAGTTTTTCCATTGACCATCCTTATAACGATAAATGCCATTACGGTTGTACTGGTAATTCCATGAATCATTTACCTCGCCCGCAGATGCATAAAAAACTTGATTATATTCAACCATTTCTCCGCTGGCAATTCCTTCCGGAGAATTGAGATTATACACTTCCTCAGCAGTTGAACCAGTGGAAAATTTTGAAAGAGCATTAAATTGATCGGCAATCCAATAATTACCATTATACAAAATCGCCTTTCTTGGAAAAGGAGTTACGCCATTTTGCTGAATTATTTTTGAAACAGAACCATCGGTGTTTAATATAACAACCTTGCTTCCCGGGCCTGCTAGTCGATGACAAACTGTAATTTTTCCTCCTGTTGAGTGAATGTTGGTTATTTTATTTCCATCAGCATAAAATAAGTTCCATGTATTGCCATTTAATAGAAACAAAGAGTCGCCTTTTAACACGAATATTTTATTACTGACATTTATAACATTATCACAAGGGCCGGTTGATAAGCCGTTTGTTCCGCTAAGCAATTGCCAATTGAGATAGTTCGAAAGATTGATAGTATTTACAGAAGTTTTTTTTAAACCTTCTTCTGTAGCTGCATAAAAATATGATCCGTCGGAAGTAAAACCATTCACTTTTACATGATTGCCATTGTTGCCAATAAACCATGAATCTTTGACCTCGTTACGATTTCCGTCCACTACAATTACACCAAGTCCCGTTGATAGATAATAATTATTATTGAGCGGATAAATGTTGTAAATAGATTTATCTCCGCTAATATTTTCTCTTTTTATGTCGGGGATATTGTAAATATCATTGCGATATAGGATATCGATATTGCTATTGGTATATGCCACAAAAAGTTTGTGGTTGATCTCATCATAAGAAATTACACTAATACCTGTTTCGGAAAGGCCGGTTATCTTGCTTAATCGTTCAATTGAATTATCGGTAAGATCAACCGTAAACAAACTGAAAGGCGTGGCACAGTAAATTTTATTATCTCCTGCGGCAACATCAATAGCGCTGTTATAAGGTAAATGCTCTCTCCACATGCCTATTGCCGGTAAAGAGTTTTGCGCCATTGTGTTTATAAAAGCACAAAAGAATATGACCGGAAAAAAAATTCTCACTTTTCAAAAATATCAATACTGCATTAATAAATTTTAAAACTTTAAGAGTTTAACATGTTCACTAATGAAGTTTTAAGGTTTCATCAAAATTCTTTCGACTTTAGCTATGAATATTTCCTTTTCTTTGCTTTCCAGAATTTTTTTTTATGGAATAATTAAAGGAACACTCATGTGGCAATTGCTGGGACAGTTTATTCTTAGATACCGTTTATTTCTTTTATCGATATTATTAGGTCTAACATTATTCATGGTTTATCATGCCAGCAAGGTTGAATTAAGCTATGAATTTGCAAGAGCCATTCCTACCGATCACCCTAAATACAAGGCCTACCAGGAGTTCAGAAAAAAATTTGGGGAGGACGGCAATCTTTTAGTAATAGGCATTCAAACAGATAAATTATTTCAAGAAAAAATTTTCAACAGCTATATTTCCTTACAAAAAGGTCTTAAAACAATCAATGGAGTAGAAGATATAATCAGCGTTCCTTCCGCTGTCAATCTTGTTAAGGATTCTTCAACAGAAAAATTAAAAGCATTAACCATTTTTCGTGATACTGTTCTAACTCAAGCAGAAATTAATAGTTCAAAAAATGTTTTTTTTAATCTGCCCTTTTACAAAACACTTCTTTACAATCCTGACACCAGTGCATGGCTCATGGGAGTTCGTATCAATAAAAATATCATGAACTCAAAGAAAAGGATTGGGGTGGTACAATCGATAACAAAACTTGCAAATGATTTTGGCAAAGAAAATAACCTGGAAATTCACTTGAGCGGGCTGCCATTGATACGAACTGAAATGGCGACAAGAATTGCGAAAGAAATGCAATGGTTCCTTTTAGCCTCTGTTGTTCTTTCTGCTCTTATCCTGCTTTTATTTTTCCGCTCATTTAGCACCATGTTATTATCGCTAGGAGTAGTGATAACGGGCGTAATATGGAGCCTTGGAACCATTCATTTAGTAGGTTACAAGATCACTTTACTCACTGCTCTAATTCCACCGTTGGTCGTAGTAATTGGAATACCTAATTGCATTTATTTTTTAAATAAATATCATACATCCTTTAATGAAACTGGGAATAAGAACACAGCATTAGTTGAAATGGTTCGTCGCATGGGCATAGTGACTCTATTTTGTAACCTTAGCGCCGCTATTGGTTTTGCAGTATTTGCATTAACACGCAGCGATGTTTTGAAAGAGTTTGGAGTTGTTGCAGGGTCAAATATCATGCTCTTATTTTTTATTTCACTCATTTTAATACCGGTGGTGTTGAGTTATATGCCAGCGCCAAAATCAAGGCATACAAAATATCTTGAAAATCCTTCTTTAAATCGCTGGCTCGACAGATTGGAACGCTGGTCATTAAATCATCGCAAATTTATTTATGCCGTTACCGGCATTATTGTAATTATGGCTGTTGCTGGCATTTTTAAATTAAAAACGGTTGGCTATATTGTTGATGATCTTCCTAAATCAGATAAGATTTATACCGATCTAAAGTTTTTTGAAAAAAACTTTAAGGGCGTGATGCCCCTTGAGATCATAGTGGACACAAAAAAGAAATATGGCGTATCAAAAATTTTTGGCAACCTCGAGAAAATAGATTCTATCTCTCAATATATAGCGTCTTTACCTGACATCGCCCGTCCCTTAAGCATTACCGAGGGATTGAAATTTGCCAAGCAAGCCTTGTTTGACGGGGACAGTAACAATTATACTATGCCCAACTCGGCCGATCTTCCGGCTCTTAAAGAATACCTGGATTTCAAAGCTGATAGTGGAAGCAGCAAAAACTCATTTTCAAAACTGGTGTCGAGCTTTATGGACAGCAGTAAACAACAGGCTCGAATTAGTGTAAATATGGCCGATGTAGGAAGCAAAAGATTGCCACACATACTTGACAGCATTCAATCGAAGGCAGACAAGATTTTTACAGATACTTCAAAATATAAAGTAACGCTAACTGGCACCAGTGTTACTTTTTTAGAAGGCAGCAATTTCATTATTCATGGCTTAAAGGAAAGCATTATGTGGGCTTTTCTATTGATCGCGTTGTGTATGTTATATCTTTTCCGCTCCTTCCGAATATTGATCTGTTCTCTTATTCCCAATATTATCCCCTTGCTTATTACTGCCGGAGTAATGGGATGGGTCGGCGTACCCTTGAAACCATCAACGGTGCTAATTTTTAGTGTTGCTCTTGGTATTGCCATTGATGTTACTATCCGTTTTCTTGTGAATTATAAACAGGAGCTTCCCTTGCATAACTATGATCTAAAAACAACCGTAATTGAAACCATACACAGCACGGGTATCAGTATTATTTATACCAGCCTTGTACTCATTGCAGGGTTTATAATTTTTTGCTTTAGTGGCTTTGGAGGAACAAAAGCATTAGGCTGGCTTACCTCACTTACACTTGTAACAGCTACTCTTACCAATCTTGTTCTATTACCAGCGATCTTAATATCAACTTCCGGGCGTAAAAATTCACGCTTGAGCGCCGAAAATTCATCCCCAAGAGTTAAAATTTCCTAAGTTTTGACCTATTTTAGCGCAGCTTTTTATGATTGACTGTTGTCAATACTCGGATAAGGTAAGGCTCGATGTCTTGATTAATTAACCTCTGAAGCAACCAATTCTTTAAAAAAGTTTTAAGATTTAGCAGTCCTCCCTAATAGATAGGATTAGCTGCATTTTTTCATACTTTAAACACATATGCACATGAGAAAACTTTCACTGCTTTTTATGGCTGTTGTGCTAACTGCTGGTCAATTATGGGCACAACGCACTATTACCGGAAAAGTTACTGATGACAAAGGAAGCCCTGTTCCGAATGCATCAGTGCTTGTAAAAGGTACTCAAATAGGAACCGTTAGTCAAGCAGACGGTTCTTTTTCTTTAAATGTTCCTGCCAATGCAAAAGCATTGGTAATTTCTGCTGTTGACATGGAGCCACAGGAATTGAATATTGGCACCCAGGCAACAATTAATGCGATATTAAAAACTTCAGAAAAATCTTTATCTGAAGTAGTTGTGGTAGGTTACGGTACTCAACGAAGAAAAGAAGTTACAGGAAGTGTTTCCCAGATCAATGGTAATAAACTAAAAGATCAACCCTTGCAAAGTTTTGAACAAGGTTTATCGGGCAGAGCAGCCGGGGTAAATATTTCTATCCCTAATGGAGTTTTGGGAAATCCTCCTATGATTCGCGTAAGAGGTACGAATTCTATTTCATTAAGTTCGGCGCCATTGGTAGTCATTGATGGTATTCCTTCCTTTACCGGCGATGCTGGTGGTACAGCTGCAAATAATCTTTTAGGTGATATAAACCCTTCAGATATTGAAAGTATTGAAGTATTAAAAGATGCTTCTGCCGCTGCGATTTATGGATCAAGGGCCTCATCTGGTGTTGTACTTATTACTACAAAAAAAGGAAAACAAGGACGGGCCAGGGTCAATTATGAAAGCTGGGCAGGGTGGACAAAAGCCTATAATCTTATTGATGTTTTAAATGCCCAGGAATTCACAGACTTAAAAAATGAAGCGCTGACAAATGCTGGAACACCGCCTAATGGAACTACTCGGGGTTTTTATACAATGACAGACGCTAATGGCAATTTAATTGATACCCGCTGGTATGATTATATTTATCGCACCGGTTTTTCTCATAATCATACGTTAAGTGTTTCCGGAGCTAACGACAGAACTTCTTACTATTTTTCTACCAATTTTACTGATCAGAAAGGAATGTTTAAAAACAATACTTTTAAACGTATGACCGGAAGGTTTACGTTAGATCAAAAGGTAAATAACTGGCTAACGGTCGGGGGCACATTCAATTATTCAAGCTCTAAAAATAACGGCCTGAACACAGGTTCAATCGGCGGTGCCTTTGCTACTTCTGGAGCTGCCCGTTTAGCATTTGCGCTTGCACCGAATGTAAGTCCTTACAATCCTGATGGAACTTACAATATCGCCTCTGGTCAAATTGGACAGGGTAAAAATTTAACCACATTAGCATTTCCTAATCCCGTCCTTTTGCTGGATTTAAATAGGTTTGAATCTAATAGTGAAAGAATAATAGGAAATGTTTATGGACAAGTAAAGATCTTAAACGGCCTTAATTTTAAAACACTATATGGTGTAGATCATCTTTCAGTAGTAAATGAGGAATTCCGTAATGCTATTCACGGTGATGGTACACAGTTTAATGGAGCTGTTCAAAATACTTTACAACAACCTCATCGCTGGAACTGGCAAAATACGTTGACTTACGATACTCGTTTTGCAAACAGTCATGGCCTAAATGTTCTTATAGGAGCTGAACAGCAATATACTCGCACTGATAATTGGGGAGCTGATCGTAGAAATCAAACTGATCCATTCTTTGATGAATTTCAAGGTGGATTTATTGAAATCGTTCCTGCAGGAAACACCTTTGCTGAAAATTTTCTTCAATCCTATTTCGGACGTATCAACTATGATTTTAAGAAGAGATATTTTTTGTCGTTTAATGCCAGAAGGGATGGCTACTCTGCTTTTGCCGAAAAATGGGGAACATTTTATGGAGGTTCAGTAGGCTGGACAATCTCGGAAGAAGATTTTTGGAAAAATTCGAACATTGCTGCTAATACATGGAGTTCCCTTAAGCTTCGTGGCAGCTACGGAATGGTGGGGAATTTTGCAGGGATTGCCAGCTATCCATACCAAACTCTTTTTACTGGCGGATTATACGGTTCTGTCGGGTCTATTTTCTTTAACCAAGGCGGAAATCCAGACTTAACCTGGGAAAAGAGTAAGAAGCTAGACATCGGTTTTAGCACTGGTATTCTTAAAGATAGATTTACTCTTGAATTTGCTTATTACAAGAATGATATATCGGATTTAGTTCTTGCAGAACCGCAATCTCCATCTCGAGGGATACCCGGCAATTCAATTTTGAGGAACGTCGGTAGTATGGTAAATAAGGGAATAGAAATTACTTTGAACGGTAATATTTTGCAGCGCAAGGATTTTTCATGGAGCTCGAGCTTTAATATTACTACATTAAAAAATGAAGTAACAGCTCTATCTAATAATAATGCCGATATTTTAGTTTCCACTGGCGGACTCGAATCACCTTCACTGATCCGGGTGGGCGAATCAATCGGAAGTTTCCTTGCTGTAAAAACAACCGGTATAAATCCGGCTAACGGCCAACGCATTTTCTTGATGAAGAATGGAACGGAGGTTCAGTATAATCATGCGGCTTCTTCAGCGACCCGTTGGACAAAAGTTTCCGATGGCCTGGCAACAACTCCCCCAAACCAGGTTACTGACGGTATAGTGATTGGACCAGCTTTACCAAAATATTTCGGCGGCTTTGATAATACTTTCCGCTACAAAGGCTTTGATCTGAATTTTCTTTTATTTTTCAGTGGAGGCAATTATGTTTATAACGGAAGCAAAGCAGGTTTGCATGATAACCGTAACTGGAATAATGCAAAAGATAATTTAGATCGTTGGCAAAAAGCCGGTGATGTTACCGAGTGGCCGAGAGTAGTGTTTGGTGATAATGTTTCCAATGGATCTGCTCTAGTAATTTCAAGCAATGTGGAAAAAGGAGATTTCCTTAAAGTGCGCAACGTTTCTTTAGGCTACACCATCCCGCAGAATTTAGTGGGCAAAGTCAAACTAAGCAATGTAAGAGTTTTTGTAGCTGCACTAAATCTATTAACCTTTACGAAGTATTCTGGTTTTGATCCGGAAACTCAGAGTAATGGTGAATCTGTCGCTAATCAGGTAACAAATGGTGCTCCTGGTGTGGACAGAAATGCTGCACCGTTGGCTCGCACGATTAATGTGGGTGTTAACATAGGTTTTTAACCAATAAAGAAAATTAAACATGAAATATATTAAAATATCAATTTTATTTTTGGGAGTCTTATCCATGATGTCCTGCCAAAAGGATAAGCTTTCTCCCGAGCCTCAGACACAAATTCTGCAAGAAGTCTCTTTTTCAACACCTGAAAAAACGCTTGCTGCAGTAAATGGAGTGTATGCAGGCGCTAAGGTGGGGCAAATATATGGAGGTCGCTATTATAATTACCAGGATGCCCGGGGTGAAGAATTTCTCAATGAATTATCAAATGGTGTAACTCAATTGTCAACATGGAATTTTACAGTTACCCCTACTACCAATGAAGTACAGAATTTTTGGGCAGCGGCTTATACGGCTATCAACAGAGCAAATGTTGTTATTGCAGGTATAGACAACGCTCCAATATCTGATGCTTTAAAGAATCAGTATAAAGCCGAATGCCGTTTTATAAGAGCACTCATGTACCACGCGATGGTTACCATTTATGCCCGCCCTTATTGGGACGGCAATGGAAGCAAGCCAGGTCTGGTTATTTACACTGAACCACAAACTCAGTTAGGCGAAAATCAGAAAGCCCGATCAACTGTGGCCGAAGTTTACACACAAATTCTGGACGATCTCAATTTTGCAGAAGCAAATCTTGCCTCGAATAATAGTTCCGTATCATTGAACGTAACGCGTGCACATAAGAATACAGCTATTGCTTTAAAGAGCAGGGTATATCTCTATATGGGACGTTATACCGATGTAATAACTGAAGCAACAAAACTAGTACCTCAATCCATAGCTCCATTTTCAACAACTTCCGGTGTTCCTCATTCACTGCAGTCGAATATTTCCAATGTTTTTGGAGCCGGAGGGCAAACACCTGAAAATATTCTCTCGTTCCCATTTACAGCAAATGATCTTCCGGGTACACAGAATAGCTTGAATCAATATTACAGTCCTGGTGCTGCGTCCACTAATAACCCGCCGCCAAACCCTTGCGCAGCTTGCAATGGTAATGGCGATTACTCGCTGAATCTAGGAGCAACAGGAATTATTGCTGACACTAACAAATGGAGCCCAAGAGATGCACGTCGTCAGTTCAACCAGATTCTAAACAGTGCTACTAAAACATGGTTGCGTAAATGGACGGCAAATACTGATTATGTCCCTGCAATCCGTTATGCAGAAGTAATGTTGAATCTTGCAGAAGCATTGGCCAGACAAAACGGTTTGAACTCAAAAGCAATTGCTCTGCTTAACGCTATAAGAAAGCGCTCTGACGATGGGTCTGTTAAACCTGTTACATTTGCGCCAGCAACTCAGCAGGAATTGATTGATTTGATTCTTTATGAAAGAAGAATCGAGCTGTTGGGTGAAGGTTTCCGTTCAAGAGATCTGTTAAGGTTAGGCCTAAGCATTCCTGCAAAAGGCACCGCTCCATCCATTACAACAGCAAGCCCCCAATACATTTGGCCTATTCCACAATCTGAGCTAAACGTAAATAAAGCAGTAGTTCAAAACTCAGGATATTAATTATTTTATCCATCGTCATAAAAAGCTTCCGCGCATGCGCGGAAGCTTTTTAATTTTCATTCAATCAGTAATTCTCTTTGTATCTGCAAAAAAGATTTTATTTCTCATTTAAAACACAAAGGCTGTCTTATAAGACAGCCTTTTCTACCTGTATGCTTATGCTAATGAAGAACTGCTTATTTTCTTATTCTTTTTTCTACTGTAATGTTACCTGCGGTGGTAGCTTTTATATTTAATCTTTTGCTGGGCAATTCCACTGTCATATGATAAAATGTTTCGTCTTCAGTATTATATTCTGTGATATCATAAACCGGAGCTGATCCATAACGGTTATTAATTTCTTTTATCACTGTTAATGGCAACTGGCTGAATAAGACATTTCTTGCGGTACCAATAAGCTCGCCTGAATAGCTAAAGTAAGCCTCTACACGAAAATCATTGAGAGTGAAAGCTGCTTTAATGGCTTCTTTTCCTTCCTGCCATTTTACATTAGTAGCTCCTTTAAATTCTTTTTCAAATGTTGTTAACGCGGGATTGATTTTTTCTTTTGAATCTGCAAAAGCAGTTGTAGAAATTAAGGTCAATGCAGCGGCGAATGCGATGATAAACTTTTTCATGGTTTAAGGTTTTAATGATTAATAATTTTTGATTTAATTATTTGACGTCACAAATTTATTTTAGGTTACAGCTTGCAACAAGTGAATTTGGATTGGTGGAGATTATTGTTAAGACAATTAACGAAAAGAGAATTGTAGCAAATTCATACAAAGTGAAACCCCGCCTCCGAATTACTAGATAGCGGGGTTGTTTTACCACACACCAAAACTAACGTGCTATGCTTTTCTGCTTTTTTTAAATACAGACCAATCGCTTCCATCAGTCGATTTCAACACGATTTTTGTATCTGCATTTTCAAGAGTAACATAATAACTTACTTCGTCTTTGCTTGCTATTTCAAACAGATCACTTATCCAATAATTAGAGTAAGATTTTTTTAGGCTGCCTTGCAAATTCAGTGGTAGCTGAAATGAAGAAATATAACGAGTAACTGCCATGAATTCTCCGTTGCCATCATAAAAAGCAAATAACTTTTGTTCGTTCATTGTAAAGGCTACTCTATAGTAATCATTGGTTACAATCCAAGCTGCATCTGTTGCGCCGGCAAAATCAGTTTTGAAAGCCTTTAACGCCTGTTTATTAACTGCTTCTTCACCAGTAAAAGCGAATGTTGTACTAAGTGTGAACACCATTGCCAGCATCATCATAATCTTTTTCATAATTGTCTAAATTTTTTTGCCTGCCTGTCGGCAGACAGGGTTTTATGTTGTAATTGTTTATTCGTAATGTTTGACGTAACAAAAGTATCTCAGGTTACACCTGTTGACAACTGATTTATGATTAGCGGCGGTGAGTGTTAATTGCTGTTAACAGAAGTTATTCATTGTAACCGTTGAACATGAATTATCGCCATTCATCGCAAAGCCGTTCGCTATCGGACAAAAAATAAAAACAAACCCTAAAAAATTTGGAAATAAATACAGTTATTTAGATATTTGTCTAAATATACAATCATCGAATTAATGAATACTGTTTTTAAAGCGCTGAATGATCCGACAAGGCGAGCTATACTGGAATTGTTGCAAACAAAGGATATGACGGCTGGTGAAATTGCTGACAAGTTTCATATTTCTTTTCCGAGCATTTCACATCATCTCGACCTTTTGAAACAAGCCAAACTTGTGATTGCTGAGAAAGAAGGACAGTTTGTCTATTACTCCTTAAACACAACGGTTGTCGATGAAATTCTAAAATGGTTTCTCCAATTCAAATCAAAAAAGAAATAATTATGGATATATTTTTGAAACGAATCGTCTGGGTGGTTATAATAATCCCGGCTGTTTATTTAGCTATTGCATGGAATAATCTTCCTGAAACAGTAGCAATGCATTTTGATTTAAAAGGCAATCCGGATCGATTTGGCACTAAAAGAGAATTAATTACTACTTCAATAGTCTTAATAATCGCGAATGCAGTAGTTTATTTAATTCTTACAAATATCTATCACATTGATCCGAAAAGATATGCAGCCGAAAATAAAAGCCGCCTTTATCGTATAGGTTTTGCAGTATGTGTTTTTTTATCGGCAGTTCTCTGCCTCATTATATATAGTGGTACGCATGGAAATATAAGATTCAGCACACGTTTAATACTGTCCGGGTTAGGCTTATTATTCGCTCTTATAGGTAACTACATGCATAACATTAAGCCGAATTATTTTGCGGGTTTTCGGTTGCCATGGACCTTAGAAAATGAAGACAATTGGAGAAAAACACATTTGCTTGGAGGAAAGCTTTGGTTTATTGCCGGTCTTGTAATTGCTGTCATCTGTTTAATACTTCCTTCCGAAGCATCTATGGTGGCATTTTTTACAATCATGTTTATCGTTGTGCTGATTCCGGCCATTTATTCATACCGTCTTTACAAAAAGAAAAATCAGTTAACTATAAATAAAGAGCCATAAAGCTCTGCCTTTATCCTTGTATCTTGTGCCTTGTGAACTATCTCGCTCACGCATATCTTTCTTTTAATAACGAAGAAATTTTAGTGGGTAATCTAATTAGTGATTTTGTGAAGGGCAAAAAGAAATTAAACTACCCTGAGGGCATTCAAAAAGGGATTGTTCTTCACCGGGCGATTGATACATTCACAGATACCCATGAAGCAACCAAAATGGCGAAAAATATCTTCCGGCCCCATTATCGTTTATATGGCGGTGCTTTTGTTGATGTGGTGTATGATCATTTTTTAGCTACCGATGTTAGCGAATTTACAGAAGAAGCCTTGCATTCATTTTCACAAAAAGTTTATAATACTCTCGACCATTATGAAGATTATTTACCCGAACGGTTTGCACGCATGTTTCCATACATGAAAATGCAAAATTGGCTATTCAACTATCGCACTATGAATGGTACTGAGTCAAGTTTCGGCGGCATTGTACGAAGAGCGGCCTATCTTTCAGAAAGCAGAACGGCAGCTTTATTATTCGGGCAGCACTATAAAACTCTTCACCAATATTATCAATCTTTTTTCCCTGATTTAAAATCATTTGCTTTCAGAATGTTTGAGGATATTATCAAACTATAAATGTGCTAATTCAAGCGTACTTACCATAATTCATGCCTCACAACTTTTTTCCATGCAACCTCAAACAATTATTTTTGCTCTTTTAAAAAATGAAAACAACTATGAAAAAGGTTGCAGCCCTTATTTTATTTTTTATTTCCGTTCTTCTTTGTAAGGCTCAGACCAATAATACTTTTCCTGCTCTGGATAAATCCCCGATGGATATGTGTTACTATCCCAGCAATTACCCTGTTCTAAAAATCCAAGATAAGGCTACGGAACCGGTTCTGGCCAGAGTGATCTATAGTCGGCCCCAAAAAAATGGCCGTATTATTTTTGGCGATCTCATTGAATATGGAAAAGTATGGCGTATGGGGGCCAATGAAGCCACCGAGATAGAATTTTATAAAAATGTAAAGATCGATGGCAAAAAAATTGCGAAAGGCCGATACACACTGTATGCTATTCCAAATCCTGATAACTGGACAATTATCTTAAACAGTGATATTGATACATGGGGAGCATTTAAATACGATGCTCAAAAAGATGTTTTAAGAACAACAGTGGCCGTACAAAAATTAAATGAATCAGTGGAATCATTGTCAATGGCCTTTGAAAAAATAGATAATGGCTGTAATCTTGTGATTGCATGGGACAATATAAAAACAAGCTTGCCTATTTTTATAAAATAAATCAAATGATCAAACCTGCTTATACTTTACTGGCTATATTTTTTCTTTTTTCCTGCGCAAATGAGGATAAAGAAAAGACTTCTTCGGAATCAAAAGGATCAGATACAGCTATTGTTAATACACCGCCGCCAAATCCTTATGCAGTTATTGATATTTCACCAATGGATATGAGCTATTTTCCTGTTGATTATTCAAAAAGAAAAATGGCCCATGAATTAACTACACCACCGGTAATGAGGGTAATTTATAGCCGCCCTCACAAGCAAGGCCGTGTTATTTTCGGCAACCTGCTCAAATATGGCGAGCCCTGGCGGCTTGGTGCCAATGAAGCCACCGAAATCGAATTTTTCCAAAGTGTAACTATACAGAATAAAAAAATAAACCCTGGCCGGTATGTTATTTATTGCATTCCCTATGAAAACAAATGGACAGTAATCTTGAACAACGATATTTACACATGGGGGTTAAAAATTGACGCCTCTAAAGACCTTGTTCGATTTGATATTCCCATAAAAAAGGTTTCTGCAAACTTTGAATACTTCACAATGGTTTTTCAGCCGATCAGCAATGGAGCAGAGCTTGTAATGGCTTGGGATGATACAGAGGCGAGGTTGCCGATTAATTTTTAGTTTTTTGGACTGACTATATTGCTACCTACCAGCCTGCTGACAAGCAGATTAAACTTTGTTACGACTCTCCTTTCAATTCATTTCATCAATTACCATGTGTTTCACGGCTTATACTGTTAAAGAATTGCCCTTCCACATTCTGATCCTTATTCAGTTTTTATTCTTGTAATTTGGAATTTGTGATTTGTATCTTGAACTTTAACTCATGTGCGGTATTACGGGCATCATACAAATCAATCCTCAACTGTATAACAAAGAACATTTGGAAAAGATGACAGATGCCCTTTCACACCGCGGCCCTGATGGAAAGGGTTTTTGGCACAATGAATTGGGGAATGTTTTGCTCGGTCATCGCCGTTTATCTATCATTGACCTAACAGATGCAGCCGCTCAGCCCTTTCATTATCTGAATCGTTACACCACTCTTCACAATGGCGAAATCTATAATTATATTGAACTGCGTGATGAGCTGAAAAAAAAAGGTTATGGCTTTCGGACTCAAAGTGATACCGAAGTTCTTACTGCGGCCTATGATTGCTGGAAAGAAGATTGTTTACAACAATTGGATGGTATGTTCGCTTTCGTTATTTGGGATGAAAAAGAAAAACAAGTTTTTGCAGCAAGAGATCGCTTCGGCGAAAAACCGTTTCATTATATCTATGATGATATATATAAAGCATTTCTGTTTGCATCGGAAATAAAAGCATTTTGGACAATCGACATTGGTAAAGAGTTCAATAAAAAAATGCTTTTTAATTTTCTTACCATTGGCTATACGGACAACCCTAACCAGCCTGATGAAACTTTTTATGAAGGTGTAAGGAAATTACCGCCAGCGAGCTTTTTAAAAATCGAACTTAAGCAAAACTTTAGGATAGGAATTGAAAAATACTGGGATATTGAAATAAAAAACCAAAACGAAAATATTTCGGATGAAGATGCGATTGGGAAATTCAGTGAGCTTTTTGTCACTTCGATCAAAAGAAGACTAAGAAGCGACGTTCCTTTAGGAACAAGCCTGAGCGGAGGTCTTGACAGCTCCTCTATAGCTGCAGCAATATGCAAATTAATGGGCGATCCTCATCAATATGAAACTCAAAACACGAAACTCAAAGTTTTCAGTGCAACCTTTCCTGGCTTTGAAAAAAACGAAGAAAAATATATTGATGAAATAGCAAGAGATTTTTCATTGCAGTCGTTTAAGACCTCCATTGCCAATGATGAGGTTCCAATTCTTTTTCAAAAATTAATTCAACAACAGGATGAGCCTTTTGGTAGTGCGGGGACTTTGCCGCAATACAAGGTATTTGAGCTGGCTAAACAAAATGGTGTAAAAGTTTTGCTAGATGGTCAGGGCGCTGACGAAATTCTTGCAGGGTATCATAAATATTATAAATGGTATTGGCAGGAACTTTTTAGAAAAAGTAAACTGGTTAGCAGCGGCGAAATACGAAAAGCGAAAGAATTGGGAGTGGATGAAGGATTTGGGATTAGAAATATTATAGGTGCGCTATTCCCTGATTTTGCCACTGTTTTCTTAGAGAGGCAATATTTATTAAATGCTCTAAGACAAGAAGACCTGGCGAGGGAATTTGTTAACCTTCAAAGCCAAGAAGCTTATTATACAACGCCGGCAATTTTTTCATTAAATGGTGTTTTATATTTTAACACTTGCATGCATGGCCTCGAAGAATTACTAAAATATGCAGATCGAAATAGTATGGCCCATGGTCGCGAAGTCCGATTGCCTTTTTTGAATCATGAGCTAGTAGAATTTCTTTTTTTACTCCCCTCACATTTTAAAATCAGAGAAGGCTGGACAAAATGGACATTGAGAAAAGCAATGGAAAATACCTTGCCTACTAATATTGTGTGGAGGCGTGACAAAATAGGTCTTGAGCCGCCCCAGAAATCGTGGATGCAATTACCTCCAGTACAGGAAATGATTCATGAGGCCAAAAAGAAATTAGTAAATGAAAAAATTCTGAAACCAAGTGTCATGAATAAAAAAATCAAGCCAGTGGCTGCCTATGAGAAAGACAATTACGACTGGAAATACTTGGTATCCGCACAGTTTTTATAGTTGTCCTTTACTTAACAACTCCATTAGCTGATATTTCACATCTTTGCAGCTACAATTTTAATATATGAAGCTTGGAACAAAATTTATTCGAGCCGGTGCTGAGCCAGACCCGTCAACCGGTGCTATTATGACACCAATTTTTCAAACCTCTACTTATGTTCAATCTGCCCCTGGCGTGAATAAGGGTTTTGAATATGCTCGTTCACAAAACCCAACCAGAAAAGCATTGGAGGAAGCGTTAGCCGTTATTGAAAACGGAAAATATGGTTTGGCCTTTAGCAGCGGTGTAGCAGCCACTGATGCTGTTATCAAACTTTTACAACCTGGCGATGAAATCATTGCGGGCAATGACATGTATGGCGGTACCTATCGCTTATTTACAAAAGTGTTTGAGAAATTCGGGTTCAAATTCCATTATGTTGATATGACAGATGCGGACAATGTACGTTCCTACGTCAATAAAAACACAAAGCTCATTTGGGCTGAAACACCTACCAACCCGCTGATCAATATTACTGATATCAAGGCAATGGCTGCTATTGCTAAAGAACATAACCTTCTACTTTGTGTTGATAACACTTTTGCGTCTCCGTATTTACAAAACCCGCTTGAACTTGGTGCTGACATTGTTATGCACTCATCCACAAAATATCTTGGCGGGCATAGCGATGTGATCCAAGGGGCATTAGTCATGAATGATGCTGACCTCAGAGAAAAATTATATTTCATTCAAAAGAGCTGTGGGGCTGTGCCTGGTCCGATGGATTGCTTTCTTGTTTTGCGTGGCATCAAAACTTTACATGTGCGTATGCAAAGGCATTGTGAGAATGGAGAAAAAATTGCCCATTACCTTCGCAAACATCCTAAGGTTTCCAAAGTTTATTGGTGCGGCTTTGAGGACCACGCCGGTTTTACCATTGCCAAGAAACAAATGCGGGGTTTTGGCGGCATGATAAGCTTTACTCTAAAAGATGAAAGTGAACAAGCTGCCAAGAAGCTAATGTCTTCAACAAAACTTTTTTCATTAGCAGAAAGTTTGGGTGGTGTTGAGTCGCTCATCAATCATCCCGCATCAATGACACATGCCTCAATACCTAGAGAAGAAAGAATTAAAAATGGCTTAACCGATTCACTGATCCGGCTAAGCGTTGGCATTGAAGATGCGGAAGATTTGATTGAAGATCTTGAACAAGCTTTGAATATTAATATTGAATTTTCAGCATTAAAATATACCTGAGTTCTTTCAAGTATATTTTTCATTTTGCGTATAGAGGTTTTTTATAATACCGATCGTGTTTTGGTATGGCTATTGTTTTATACATGCTGTACCAAATTTATTTTTTATGAGTAGCTTATTATATCTTATCGCCGTTCTGCTGATCATTGGATGGATATTGGGATTCTTTGTGTTTTCAGCAGGTGGTATCATACACATTTTATTAGTATTAGCTGTGATAGCCATTTTAATTAGAATAATCGGCGGAAGCAGACCAGTTTAGTTTTTTTGAGCTAGTTGGATTTAACTTTACCTGCAAATGATAGCGGGTAATTTAAAACAATTCTTAGAAAAGAAGGTTGATGAGTTTAATCAACCTTCTTTTATTAATGATGATCCTATTTCTATTCCCCATTTATTTTCAAAAAAACAAGATATTGAAATAGCAGGTTTTTTTGCGGCTGTTTTTTCATGGGGAAATCGCACCACAATCATCCAAAAAACAAAAGAGCTTATGCAGCTCATGGACATGTCGCCCTATGAGTTTTGCAAAAACTATAATAATAAGAATGCAAAAAAATTAAAAGAATTTAAGCATAGAACTTTTAAAGAAGACGATCTTTTTTATTTTGTTGAATTTTTTCAACATCATTATGATACATCACCTAGTTTAGAAACCGCATTTAGCCAATGGATGGGTCGTAAAGACGAGAGCATTGAAAAAGCATTGAATGGATTTAGAAAATATTTTTTTTCTTTTGAGCATCTCAAGAGAACAGAAAAACATATTTCCTCGCCTCTGCAAAAAAGTACATGTAAACGCCTTAATATGTTTTTACGCTGGATGGTGCGTAATGATGGTCAGGGTGTTGATTTTGGTATCTGGAAAAAAATTTCCCCATCACAACTCATATGTCCGATTGATGTGCATGTGGCCAGGGTAGCGAGGGAATTAAATCTTTTAAAAAGAAAACAAACGGATTGGCAGGCAGCTGTTGAGTTGACAGAAAGCTTAAAAAAGATAGATATGAATGACCCTGTGAAATATGATTTTGCTTTGTTTGGATTAGGAGCACTGGAAAAATTTTAAATCAGAAAAGAAACAATCTCTCCCTGCCTCCAACTTTTTTCTTTACACCAGCGGCTCTGACATTATACGTAAAAGTGGCCATGAAATATTGTCCAAGAATATTATTCTGCGTTGTAGTTACAATATTCCTGTTGGCATTTATCCAAATACTACTGTTGCGATTCAATATATCATTCATGGCTAATTTCAACACACCTACTTCATTTTTCAGCATAGTAATGTTCAAGGCAGCATTCCATTTGAAAATACTTTTTGGCAAACCTGAAGGAATACTGCCATTATATGAATAAGAAAATTGTGTTTCCCAAATTAAATGCCTTGGCCAACGCACGACTATTTCATTATCCAAGTACTGATTTGTAATATTCAGTTTGCGGAAATAAGAATTAGTATTTTTTGTAAAATTTTTACCAATACTATAGCTAATGTTCCACTCAAACTTATCTTTCAGGTTCAATCCAACCCCAAACCAGTGATTATAATTGAAGGTGGTTTGCCAACCCGATATATTATTGAAGAATAAGCGGCTCTTTGTTACTCCCATCCAGTTGCCAGTATTCCATGTAAAAATGATGTTCTGTTTATTTTTATATTGCTTATTAATGTTCCAGTTCATACTATAGTTCTTTGTGCCATCCACATTCACTGGCATGCTTGTTTGAACACCTTTATCATCGACTGTTATGCTTTGTATAATGTCGTTATTTGAAAAAGCAGCGCTTGCATAACCGCCGATATAGATATACCGCTTTGCATTGTTGAAATAATAATTCACTGAGATATTATTTCTTTTTGTTGGTAATAGTTGCGGATTCCCGATTGAAACAAAATAAGGGTTGCTGATGTCCGTTACAGGATTAAGATAATTGAATGCAGGTAAAATAACATCCTTTGAATAATTAACATTTAGCTGTTTATATACAACAGAAAAACCTGGAAGCACGTCAGTCTGATCCTGTTTCAATATTGTTCCTGAAGTAACAAGTTTATTATTCACATTCTGTTGCAATAAGCGTAAAGAAGGTGTGATGGTAAGATCTTTCCATTTATATTCAAGTCCGGGATTGAATATGACCCGGTTGCTGATCCTTTTGAAATCGCTACTAAGAAGAGCATTTAACACTTCAAATTTACCACTAGCACTGCTCCTATTATAAGTACTTACTCCATTATTTAATTTGCTGAACTCATAGCGGCCTCCAACACGAACTGTAAAATGTTTATCCAATGGTTCGCTGTAATTGAACATCACATTAGCGTCTGTCCTTGGAATTCTTTCTTTCCGCAATTGTGAGTATATGCTATCAAAGACGGCTGGATATTTATAATTTATATCCGACTCGGCCATGTAATCATTAAAGCGATTATTGATATCCAGATTATGATTAAAATTGAACCTTATGCCTTTTTTATTTTTTGATAATCGTGTTATACTTATATTATGCCGATAGTAATAAGTTTTAGCATCATTATTCTGTACAACATCGCCTTCACTTAAAGAACCAATCTTGCTATTGTTACCTGTAATAAAATTTATTCTTTCTTCATCCTGAATGCCGATCAGATAACTGGCATTGATCAGTATATTGGTTACAGAATCGGGTTTCAATCTCGCTCCGGCACCAATAGTATGCGCATGAGTTATCATATCACCTGTTAACCTGGTATGCGTATTTATGATCGTATCTCCATTGTATTGGTCAATATCAGTAATGGTTAAACGATTTGCCCTTACATTTCCATTGAAATATTGCAGGTATAGCGATTTTTTTTTATTAGGTGCATGGTTAAGATTAAACCCTGCTCCCTTACTGGTTGAAATACCACCAAAATTTTGTGCTCCGCCAAAATTTATTCCATTAATAGAAACTCCGCTGCCTCCATTATTATTCCAAATGCTAGTGTTGTTGCTTGCACTATTACTTCTTATCCTGTCAAAGCCCCCTGCCGACATTAATTCAGAATAACTAAATCCTGGTCTGTTCAAATTGTTCATATAACCTAAGACGCTTACTTGCAATGTATCTCTGTAAACATTGGCAATACCACCAGCTTCATATAGCTCGTCAGTTCCGGCACCGGCATACAATTTTCCAAACCAACCCTTTTTTACTCCTTTCTTTAACGTAATATTTATCACCTTGCCGACATTATTGATATTATCATCACCATTTCGAAGCAATTCTTCTTTATCGTCTGTTACCTGAATTTTGTCAATTACATTGGCAGGTAAATTACGGGTAGCCATCTTAGGATCATCACCGAAAAAAGTTTTTCCATCAACCAATATTCTGTTTACGATCTTGCCGTTTACTGAAATATTTCCATCTCTGTCCACTTGCACGCCAGGAAGCTTTTTTAATAAATCTTCCACAAGCGCATTGGGCAATGTCTTAAACGCCGAAGCATTAAATTCAATCGTGTCCTTTTTCACAACAACAGGTGGTCTTTCCGCGATCACTAATACTTCATCAAGAGATTTTGAATCGTGAGTCATCGTTACAGTTCCTAAATCAATTGTAGATCGATCACGGCTAATTTTAAACTCCTTTCGGTAAACGCTATAGCCGGAAAATGAAATAACCACACGACAGTCAACATCATAAGGCAAACCTGGCACTTTAAAATCTCCCTCAGGTGCGCTAAGACGATAGGTTATTATTGTCGTATCATTTGCTTTGAAAACAGTAATTGTTGCTAAGCCTAGCGGATTCTTAGAAACTGAGTCAATGAGTTTTCCTCTTAGCACACCTTGTGAAAATGAAAAATAAAATAAACTGGAGCTAAATAAACAAAGGAGTAAAAATTTCTTCATGGCGTTGATTTCGAATAAGGCAGTAATATACGATGATTTTCGTATACACAAAATGGAAATATGGATTTAACATCTTGTTGTTAAAAGCATAGCCGGAATTTCATGTTATCTTTCAACTATGGATGAGGCAGTATTTTTCCAAGAGATCATAAAAGAACTGGAACCAGCATTTAAATTAAAGGATCGCGTTGTTAATAAACAATTGCTTATTGATAAAATAAATCAATTGATCCATAGTGATTTTCTAAAACTGGTTTCTCTTCTTTACCGGTTAGACATAAGTGAACAAAAACTGAAACAATTGCTAAATGAACATAAAGGCGTTGATGCAGCAGTAATTATTACTGACCTTATCATCGAGAGGCAACTGCAGAAAATAAAAGCAAAAGAGAGCTTCAAACCCGATAGCAATATTCCTGAAAATGAGAAATGGTAACTCTAGCCTTTTTTGGAGGATTTGGGCGCAAACATTAGCTGATGTACTTTTTCTTTATCTTCTTTTTCATTTTTGAGATCGAACATGGTACCAAAAACATGATCCCACAAAGTGCTGCTTACACCAAATCCATTATGATCATCTTTATAATGATGCAAATGATGGTTGCGCCATAAAGGTTTCATCCATTTGTAAGGGGGATTCCAGGCATGGATGGCATAATGCATGGTTCCATACATAAGATAGCCAAAAACAAAACCAGGAAAAAACATGGCAACATTCCAACCTATTAACAAGTACGTGATTGCAAAAATGGTAGATGCAAGTATCAGGCTGGGAACAGGGGGCATAAACAAGCGTTCTCTATCCCGAGGATATTCATGGTGGTTGCCATGAAGAACATAAATGAATTTTTGTGCACGCGGGCTTTCTGCCACAAAATGAAAGACGAAACGATGCATAACATATTCAAACAAGGTCCAGAAAAACATACCACCTAAAAATGTAAGCACAATGCGCAATGTAGGAAATGCCAGCGTTGAAGCGCTGTAATATAGCAGGCCCACCATTATAGGTAAATAAATACCCCAAATTACTAAAGGATGAGTTTTGGTAAACATTTCGAGGTATTGGCTTTTGAATAACCGGGCTTGTCCTTTATTATGTATTTTCTCAAATTCCATAGCACCACAAAAATACGAACTATTCAGAAAAAGTCTTTGAGCAACAAGTTGCGAGCACAGATTTTTGCATTTACTTGTCCTCTCTTTACTTGCAATCCTGAACCTGATGCAATAAATTTATATGTTATAAGCAACATATATATGATAGAACAATTAATTGCAATCTCAAAAGAATTTTTTCCTGTCTAACCCAACAAACAACTTCATATTTGTCAACTCCTCCAAAAAATGAATTAAAAAGAACACTCACCCCACTAATGCTCTGGGGACTTGGAGTAGGTTATGTGATCTCCGGCATGTATTTCGGCTGGAATCTTGGCTTGGAAAAAGGAGGAACATTGGGGCTTGCTATCGCCACGTTTTTTATCATTATTCTGTACGTTACTTTCACCTTCAGCTATACCGAGCTAGCCTGCGCCATACCGAAAGCAGGCGGAGGTTTTGATTATGCCGCCCGTGCTCTGGGAAAAGACTGGGGATTTATTGCGGGTATGGCTCAGAATATTGAATTCATTTTTGCGCCGCCCGCCATTGCATTTGCTATCGGCGCTTATTTCAATTTATTTTTCCCGCAGATACCAATATTGGCGATCGCCATTTTCAGTTATGTAGTTTTTACTGCATTAAATATTTATGGAGTGAAGGCGGCGGCTGTGTTTGAGCTGGTGATCACCATTCTTGCTGTAGGTGAGTTGCTGTTATTTACCGGCATCGCCATTCCTCATTTTGAATTAAAAAATTTACAACATAATGCTTTTCCTCATGGCTGGGCTGGCGCTTTTGCTGCTACTCCTTTTGCCATCTGGTTTTTTTTGGCGATCGAAGGTGTGGCCAATGTTGCCGAGGAAGCTATTCATCCGCAACGGACCATGCTGCTTGGTTTTGGCTCGGCTATTCTTACGCTTGTGATTTTGTGCATACTTGTTTTTATTAGTTCAATCGGTGTTGCGGGATGGGAAGCAGTTGTTTATAAAAGCGATGGCAGCGCTTCCGATTCCCCCCTGCCTTTGGCGTTAGGCCATATTGTCGGCAACAACAACCTGATGTATCATTTGTTGATTATGATCGGCTTGTTTGGGCTGATTGCTTCATTTCACGGCATTATACTAGCAGCAGGAAGGTCGAGCTTTGAATTTGGGCGAGTAAGATTTGCCCCGGCTTTTTTGGCAAATATCCATCCTCGGTTTCAAACGCCATCAAATGCCTTGCTGATAAATATGGTGATCGGGATCATTGCTTTGCTGACGGGCAAAACGGCCGAGATCATTACCATTTCGGTATTCGGTGCACTTACCTTATATATTGTATCCATGATAGCGTTGCTGCGATTAAGAAAAAAGGAACCCCAGTTAGAGCGACCTTTTAAAGTTCCGATGTATCCTTTATTTCCCATAACAGCATTAATGATTGCTGTTTTTTCATTTGTTGCTATGACAATCTATAATTTCAAACTAGCCCTGATCTATTTTTTAATTGTTGCCATTTGCTATGTCGCTTTTAAATTATTTCGTGTTTAATATCTTGAGTCGTAAATTATCTAATCAGATTGCGCAAAAATGGTGTTTACAACCCTGAAAGGGTGGAATGTTGAACGATAATTACATTCAACCCGCCGGCTGGCGGGCTGATCGATCTTATGTTTGCTTATTTAACCGTGAGTTGCACTCACGCTATTATATAAAGTCCTTCGGCCTTTCTTGGCTTCAAGAAAATCCAATTAATCAAAATTTTACAGTAAAGAATGTAAATAATTAGTATTTTTTATTACTAAACATGAAAATGACTACAAAAGAAATTCTCCAATATGTAAAAGACCATCCTTCGGGAAAAGTAAAGATCGCTTTCAGCGATATTGATGGAATACTAAGAGGTAAATATATTTCTTCAGAAAAATTTTCTTCCGTCATTGAAAATGGTCTTGGGTTTTGCAATGTGATCTTTGGCTGGGATGCGGGCGATGTGGTGTATGACAATGTACAATATACAGGTTGGCATACTGGTTATCCAGATTGCCCGGGAGAAATAGATATAAATACTTTCAGAAAAATTCCATGGGAAAATGATGTCCCTTTTTTTCTTGGTGAGCTCACAGATGAGAAAGGAAATCCTTCACCAGTTTGTTCAAGACAACTACTAAAAAAAATATTGAATGAGGCAAACAAGCAAGGTTTTTCTCCTTTTTTTTCACAGGAGTTTGAATGGTACAACTTTGCTGAAACGCCGCAAACCGCTAATGATAAACAGTTTAAAAATCTTACTCCGCTCACACCGGGAATGTTTGGATACTCAATCCTTCGCAGTTCATTAGAGAATCCATACTTCACCGATTTGTTTGAATGGCTGAAAAAATTTAATGTGCCGCTTGAAGGAATTCATACAGAAACAGGACCTGGCACTTATGAAGCTGCGGTCACTTATGCCGATATATTAGAGGCAGCAGACAGGGCAGTGCTTTTTAAAACAGCCGTAAAAGAAATTGCATACAGGCATGGCATTATCGCCACCTTCATGGCCAAGATCAATGAAAACCTTCCGGGCTGTGGCGGGCATGTTCATCAAAGCCTATGGGACAAGGCAGTGAAGAAAAATCTTTTCTATAATGAAAAAGATAAAATGAAGATGAGCGATGTGGCAAAAAGTTATCTCGCTGGACAATTGTATTGCTTGCCTCATATATTGCCAATGTTTGCTCCTACCATCAATAGTTATAAAAGGCTGGTAGAAGGCGCTTGGGCGCCAACAACGCTCACATGGGGAGTGGACAACAGAACAGTTGCATTAAGAATATTAAATAGCAGTAGCAAATCCTGCCGCCTCGAGACGAGAGTCATAGGTTCGGATGTAAACCCTTATTTAGCAATGGCAGGTTGTTTGGCCTCGGGCCTTTACGGAATAAAAAATAAGTTGAAACTAAAACAAGCCGCTACTATAGGAAATGGTTATGAGGATTTCTCAAATGGTGTTTTGCCTTCAACTTTAATTGAGGCAACTCAGCAAATGAAAACTTCAAAAATTGCCAAAGAACTGTTCGGCTCTACATTTGTTGAACATTTTATGCAAACCAGAGAATGGGAATGGAAGCAACATTTAAAAGCAGTGACTGATTGGGAGTATAAAAGATATTTTGAAATTATCTAAAGATGGCTTGATGGTTAAATTGTTTAATTGTTTACCAGTAATTGAGGAAGAATTACACCATAACCATCAAACAATTTAACCATTAAACAATTAAACACCCATTATGACCTTCGACAAAATTTATCAATACAATTTTCCAACTACAATTCGCTTTGGGGCAGGATCAAGCAATGAATTAGGCGATTATGTAATTAAAAACAATTTATCAAAGCCGTTAGTGGTTACTGATGTCACTGTCGCCCAGCTTGATTTTTTTAAATACGCCATCAATGATCTGAGAAAGAAAAATATTTCTGCAGAGATATTTTCCGATATACATAAAAACCCGGTTAAATCAGATGTTTATAAAGGCACTGATGTATACGACAACACTAACAGAGATTCGATCATAGGCATTGGCGGCGGTGCAGCCTTGGATGTGGCAAGAGCAATTGCTTTAAGAATAAATCATAGGGAAGATCTTTTTAAATATGATGACCTCATTGGAGGCGATGTATATGTAACGAACGATGTTCCGCATTTTATTACGATTCCCACTACCGCAGGCACCGGTAGTGAAGTAGGAAGAAGCGCTATCATTTCTGACGATGAAACTCATCAAAAGAAAATTCTTTTTTCACCTAAGTTATTGGCGAAAATAGTTTTTGCTGATCCTTTATTGACCATGGAACTCCCTCCATTTATTACTGCAGCTACGGGCATGGATGCTTTGACACATAATATGGAGGCTTATCTGGCAAAGATGCTACACCCCTTATGTGAGGGAATTGCATTGGAAGGCATTTCATTGATCAATCAATCACTGGAAAAAGCAGTGAACAAGCCTGATCTAAAATCAAGAACCAACATGCTGATCGCTTCTTTGATGGGTGCAGTAGCTTTTCAAAAAGGGTTGGGAGTAGTGCATTCGCTGGCACACCCCTTGTCGTCCTTGTTGGATACACATCATGGGCTGGCGAATGCTGTAAATATTCCTTATGGCATGGAGTTCAACATTGCGGGATTTGAAAATAAATTTAAGCGTATAGCACGTACGCTGGAACTAAACGAGGAAACTGGTGAAGCAGTTGTAAACTATTTATTTGAAATGAACTCAAGCATCAATATACCTCATAAGCTTCGTGACATTGGAGTAAAGCCAGAACATGTCGAAACGCTGGCTGATCTTGCCATTGCTGATTTTGCTCATCCCAATAATCCAAAGCCAGTAAGCCGCGAAGATTTCAGAAATTTGTACTGCAAAGCATTATAAGACATGAAGAAAAAAATTGGTATCAGCTTTACCAAGACCTCGTTTCAGAATTACTGGAATTGGTTTACTCCTGACGATCTGCAGGATGACATAGAACTGATCGAGCTCAATTTTGAAAAAAATAATACCGAAGACATTTATAAATGTGATGCCTTTGTGCTTACAGGCGGTGTGGATGTGCATCCTTCCTTTTACAACGGACAAGCAGTTTATAATAACAGCCCGGCTTCACTCCAGCCTGAACGCGATGTTTTCGAAGAAAAGATCTATCGCTATTCGCAGTTAAATAAATTACCTGTGCTGGGAATATGCAGAGGAATGCAACTAATAAATGTGTTAGAAGGGGGCAAACTGATACAGGACTTGGACAATGGGAATGCCAGGCATAAAAAAGAAGAATCGGATAAAGAACATACTGTTGTTACCGAAAACAAAACTTTTCTTCATCAAATCGCAGATTCGGTTTCTGGTCATGTAAACAGTGCACATCACCAGGCCATTGATCCCAATGCCATTGGTGATAATTTAATCGTGAATGCATATGACGACGACGACGAAAAGATCATTGAAGGACTTGAGTTCAAAAACAAAACCGACAAGGCCTTCATGCTTTGTGTGCAATGGCATCCGGAAAGAATGAAAGACAAAGAAAAAAATCCATTCTCTCAAAACTTAAAAAAACAATTCCTGACAGCAATAAGAGAAACATTAATGAAAAAACTTACTATTATAAATCCTGCAACTGAAGAAATAATTACTGAGTTAAATGAGGACACTCAACAAAGTCTGCAGAAAAAATTTGAATTATTGAATTCTGCTAAACCAGGATGGCATGATTTAGCACTTGGAGAAAGAGTAGAGATATTAAAAAAATTTTCTGAACTCTTAGAAAAAAATATTGAACAACTTGCTTCCGTACTTACTTCAGAGGTAGGGAAACCTTTGCAGCAATCACGTAATGAGGTGAATGGTGCCAGAGCAAGAATAAAATGGCTTTGTGAAAATGCTGAAAAATATTTATCAGATGAGGTTATGAGTAATGTAAACGGAATGGAAGAAAAGATTTCTTATGAACCGCTTGGTGTTGTTTGCAATATTTCCGCATGGAACTATCCATATTTAGTAGGAGTGAATGTTTTTGTGCCAGCATTATTGGCAGGAAATGCGGTGATGTACAAACCTTCTGAGTATTCCACGTTGACAGGATTGCAAATAGAAAAATTGCTGAAGCAAGCAGGTGTACCCGAAAATATTTTCCATGTTGCCATAGGAGGAGGAAATGTTGGTGAACTTTTATTAGAACTTCCTTTTGACGGTTATTTCTTTACCGGTTCTTATAAAACCGGAAAATATATTTATGAAAAGGTAGCATCAAAAATGATTCCTTGCCAATGTGAATTGGGGGGCAAGGATCCTTTGTACGTAGCAGATGATATAAAAGATATAAAAACAGTAGCCGCCGCCACGGCTGATGGGGCTTTTTACAACAATGGTCAAAGCTGCTGCGCTGTAGAAAGAATTTATGTGAATGAAAAGGTTTATGATCAATATATCGACGAATTTATAAAAGAAGTAAAGTCTTGGAAAATCGGATCTCCGGTTGAGCAAGGAATTTATATCGGACCATTGAGCAGAAAGGAACAGCTTGCTGTGTTGGAAAAACAAGTTTCAGATGCGGTAAATAAAGGAGCAATGATCCTAACTGGCGGGAAGAAAATCAATGCTAAAGGATATTTTTTTGAACCAACTGTTTTAGTCAATGTGAATCACCATATGAGCGTAATGAAGGATGAATCATTCGGACCAGTCATTGGCATTATGAAAGTAAAAAATGAGGACGAGGCGATCAAATTGATGAAGGATACGGAATATGGTTTAACCGCTTCTGTGTATAGCTCAGATAAAAAGAAGGCGGAAAATATTTTGAAACAGATAAATGCCGGAACAGGTTATTGGAATTGTTGCGACCGGGTAAGTGCAGCCTTGCCCTGGAGCGGAAGAAAACATTCCGGTATTGGCTCAACATTATCGCATGCAGGTTTGCGGGCATTTGTAAAGCCGAAGGGCTATCATCTGCGGGGTTGATTATTTTTATTGAGCCCTGTTGAATGGCATAAATTTATTCTTGCATTTATTACGAAGCTTTATGCGAGTAATCACCTGGAACTGTAACATGTCTTTCCGCAAAAAGGCAGACACTATACTATCATACAAGCCCAATATTTTAATTGTTCCTGAATGTGAACATCCAGAGAAATTAGTTTTCAATAATGGTACTCCAAAGCCAACAGACATTTTATGGGTTGGACATAATCAAAATAAGGGGCTTGCCGTATTTTCTTACAGCAATTTTAGATTTAAGGTTTTAAATGTTCACAATGAAAATTTGAAAACGATTATTCCATTAGCTGTTACAGATGGAAAGTTTGATTTTAATCTGTTCGCCATTTGGGCTAATAATCCAAAAGATCCGGATGGACACTATATCACTCAAGTTTGGAAAGCAATTCATTATTATGATAGTTTACTTAAAAATCGACAAACAATTTTAATAGGAGATTTTAATAGTAATACGATTTGGGATAGACCTCGACGTGAAGGCAATCATTCAACAGTTGTTGAACATTTAGAGAAAAAAGGAATTCATAGCCTATACCATAAATATTTCAAGCAAATGCAGGGGAAAGAAAAACATTCTACCTTGTATATGTATAGGCATAAAGACAAGGGCTATCATATTGACTATTGTTTTGCATCAGAAGACTTTGCCGAAAAATTACAATCAGTTGAAATTGGAAAATATAGCTTTTGGAAAAAATATAGCGATCATGTTCCGGTAATTGTCACATTCAAGCGTGGGAGCTCACGTAGAACTTTGCAGGGGCTCTAGTAATTGTAAACACTGTTTAATAACGTAAAATGGAATACTCCAGTTTTGATATCAGAAAGTATCCGGTGCTGCCTGTAAAAGAGGGTTATAAAGAATGGGCGAAAACTTATGAGCAAACTGTTTCCGATGAGATGGATCTTAAACTGCTCTCTAAAATTAAAAGCATAAGTTGGGCTCAAATCAATCGGGCTCTTGACCTTGCATGTGGTACAGGAAGAATTGGAGTTTGGCTGAAAGAACAGAGCGTTGGGCAAATTGACGGTATCGATATTACTCCCGAAATGCTATCAAAAGCCAGCGAAAAAAACATTTATACTTCATTAATAAACGCAGATATTCTAAATGCCCAGTTGCAAGAAGGAATCTATGATCTGTGTATTCAAGTATTAGCTGATGAACATTTTGCTGATATTTCTTCTTTGTATTCCGAAGTTTCACGGATACTCAAAAACAAAGGCTATTTTATAATCGTTGGCTATCATCCATTTTTTTTAATGAATGGGATCATTACTCATTTCCACAAAGAAAATGGAGACCCGTTAGCCATTGAAAGCTATGTGCATCTTTTTAGCGACCATGTAAAGGCAGCTTATCGGTCAAATCTTAATTTAATAGAAATGGATGAAGGCATTATTGATGCAGATTGGATCGCAAAAAAACCGAAATGGAAAAAATATGAAAACTGGCCTGTTAGCTATTCATTCGTGTGGCAAAAAAAATAAGCTTAACATAGAAATTTATTTCTTTAAGTCAAAATATTCGTTTACGTCTTGCAAATAATCTCCGCTGTGAACTTCATTGTACGTTGTTTTTATTTGCTTGTTTTTTGAAGAAAGTATAATACCATAATCGACCGTGTCTCTATCTATGGTAAGAGGGCAGGTTTTGCAATCCTTAATTATTATGAACCTGTTTGTAGAAACAACAAGTTTTATGTCCTTATATTTTTTATTTTTTAAAATACTATCCTCTGTGTTTTCAATTGCCACTCCAAAATCTGAATCACTGTCATAAATCCCTGAAGCTTCATCATAACTTTCAAATCTTGTACTGTCTGGCCGAAGAAAAAGAATAAAACTGCCGCTTAAAACGGTTGTATCGTGCAAATGTGTCTTTAAGATTCGTGCTGAACCAGCATTTGGTTTACTATCTGATGATAAAACTGATTTATTCGGTGTTGTATCTGAAAAAATCTTTGTGTCTTTGGTAGCTTTGGTCGTTGACGATTTGCAACTATAGACGATCATGATCAATATAGACAGCCACCTTGTCATTATTAAATAACTTAATTGAAAATAAATATAGGCACAATTTATTTGACGATAGAGCCTTAATATAATTAACAAACGACGTGAAAGTTTCACGCCGTCCTCACCACAATTCTCTGTCGATACCAAATCAATTATTGGAGCCAGCGATCTTTACAAAATAAGTCACCCCATGATCAATCACCCGTGCAGGGTTATAGAAAGGAAGATATTTGGGAATATAACCGCCAACGCCGTCATCTATTACTCCAAAGTCATCATCAACGCTAATAGCGATCAAATCTTTTCCTATCAATGCTATGCCCTCTGTCTTATCGTGCGGAAAATCAGGAAAGGCAGCAATAAGATCTACTGCCAAGGATTTTTGCACAGCTTTTAAAGAAGCAAAGCCAGGTTCATTATCGAATGCAGCCACTTCAAGTGTTTTACCATTGATAAGAATTCCTGCTGCACTATTTGCAGGATCGGATATGTCTGAAGCACTTGATATGTTTATTCGATACACTCTTTTGAATGATGAAGAAGGATTTCCTGCTAATGGAAAATTTCCATCGCGTTCCAATACTAAAAATTCGGTATTGGTAACAGCTACGATGTCGCTGATATAATTACCAACAATTTCTGTGCGGTAAATATATTGTTTGGTAACACCGGTTTCAATATTGAAAAATAAAAGACGATTCACTCGGCTATCTCTTGCTTTATTGCGTGTAGCGCTGGGGCTGGCAGGATTGTCAAGCGGTCCTTGCATGCCGCCTAGCAACCATTTACCATCAGGTGTTGCAGCTAAACCCTCCATGCCGCGGTTTGCTCTGCGGCGAATAAATACTTTTGGTATTTCACGGTTATTTGTGCCATTCTGAAAAGGACTGATCCTTTCCAATTCATTTCCATTTGCATCAAAATGTACAATATGAGGGCCGTATTCATCACTGATCCAGAAGCTGCCATCTTCCATTGCAGTCAATCCTTCTGAATCCATACCAAAAGGATCGTATGGTATTTGCTGGCTGTTAGCATCATAAGCTACTTCGCCTGTCGGATTTTGATTGGAAGGGTTTGGTAAGCCAGTTATCAATCCCCCATTTGGATTTTTCAAATTGATGATGCGAACAAGGCGCATTGAATCACCCTCAAGTTTGAATACACCAATCTGAGGATTGAAATCGGGAAGAATAAAATATTTCCCGCCAAAGCCATCCACATTTGGTCCGCGATCGGTGAGGTAGTAAAAGAAATGATTTAATCCTGCTCCTGGTATGGTTGCAATCGCAGATCCGTAACCGCCATTATAGACATTAGCACCATGAGAGTTTGTAAATAAAATGTCAGGAGTGCGTTGTACCGCTATAAATGGAAGATTTCCATTCCCGAAACCTGGATGATTAGCAACAGATTCTTGTTCCGGGCTTTTATTATCGACCATTTTTTTGCATGAAGTAAATCCGAACAATAGAATTATAAAATTAAGAATGATTAAGAGCGATCTTTTCATAAACAATTATTTCCGGTAAAGAGAGTATAATAAAATGAAGGAAATGTTACGGCAATATGAAGAAATTGCAAACACAACTATTACTTTAAAGCAATAGCTGGTGCGATTGATTTACCAGACTGAAAATTTTCACCTACTAAATGAGCTATGGTTTGCGCAATTTGCTTTTGGTAGATCTGCTCTTCATTTTTTATTTCGCCAAGCGGTGTAATATTGGGGCCGATGAGTGCAAGCCAGGTTTGCGATGAACCGTTCACAAACAAACCATGACTCGACCATTTTGAAGAAGATTTTCCACGGCCATGGTCAGTAGTAACAATAAACGTTGTATTGTCTTTATATCGTGGATTTGACTGCACCCAATGCCAAAGCTCTGCAAGCATCCGGTCTATTTGTGCAGCTTTTTCAAGATAGAGGTCATATCTGCCGTGATGGCTCAATTCATCTGTTTCACCAAAACTCAAATAAACAATTGATGGTTGAAATTTGCGGATATACTCTTTGGCTGTGATAAATGTTAGCTCATCCTGTCTTGTTTCTGTTTTATTATACACACCATCCATTTGTACTTTATTAACCAGGCTTTGCACGGCATTATCCTCCTCCATATTTTCATAGCCGCTGTTCATTTTAACACCGCTTCGTTCTCTATTCAAAATATAAGGAAATACATTCCACGAAGTGAATGCCACTACATCTCCTTTGTAAGCCGGTTGCTGATTCAAATATTCCAGCACATTCCGGTTTGGATTCAATCGTTTATCATTTGAAGAAATATTGATGTTTGCTTGACCGGTAAACATTTCATTATAGCCAGGGTAGGAAATAGAGTAAATGTTTGAAACGTTCACCCTATTATTGAAGTTACGATTGCCATACACCTGCCCTTTTTTCGCCAGCACATTCCAAAAAAAAGACAATAATTTTTTTCTTCTTTCCTCTACAGTTGATGCCCAGTACATCATTTTCATAGTTGCTGTGTCAGGAGTAAAATTTTCATTATTAATCAATGTCGAATCCGCGCCTGTAAATATTTCCTGCCAACGAAAACCATCAATAGTAATAATAAAAAGATTGTGAACGGCTGGAATGGCGGAGGTAGTTGTTGTTTGTTTTATTGGTTTTTCGGTGGCCCGCAAACATATTGCCAATATAATGCAGGCGAAAATGTGTTTCATGTGGAGCGGTTTTGCAAAGAAAGGATGCCAATGTAACGGCACTGTTATCTGAGCATTATTTTAATGTTAGATGGCGCTTGGTAACGATTTATTCATATTGTGATTATGAAATCTTAATGCTGAGGTAACAAATGAGTTAAATCTGTTGATAAATTTTGGAAAACTTTCCACCCATGCAAAAACGCTGTATAGATGTTACCGTGCTCTCCGATCTTCACCTTGGCACTTATGGCTGCCGTGCAAAAGAAATTGTTACCTATCTCAAAAGTATTAGCCCGCAAATACTAATTCTGAATGGAGATATTATTGATATCTGGCAATTCAGCAAGCATTACTTTCCTTCAACTCACGTAGCAGTAATTAAAGAGATTCTGAACCTAATGACATCCGGTACAAGAGTCATTTATGTTACAGGAAATCATGACGAAATGCTGCGCCGTTATAGCGATCTGCAGCTTGGCCAGTTTCAGCTTGCAGACAAATTGGTGATTGAAATTGATCATAAAATGACCTGGATATTTCATGGCGATGTATTTGATAACACAACAAAAGGAGGCGCTAAATTCTGGGCAAAAATGGGAAGCAATGGCTACGCCGTGCTGCTCGGGTTTAATCGTTTCATTAATAAATTGATGAAACTCGCAGGTAGAGAAAAAGTTTCGCTTTCAAAAAAGGTCATGCAAAAACTAAATGAATCCATTATAAAAATTGATCAGTTCGAAACATTAGTAGGAGAGCTGGCCATTGAAAAAAAATATGATTATGTAATTTGCGGCCATATTCATCAACCGCAAAAAAGAATGATCAGTAATAAGGATGGAAGCGTTGTATATCTGAATTCTGGTGATTGGGTTGAACATCTAACTGCATTGGAATATTATCATAATGATTGGCATATTTATAAATATGAAGAGTCAACAATGAAAACAATTAATGTAAAAGAAATGAAAAGACAAACAACCGATGTGATGACTGATCAGATTGCAATTTATCTGCATTCACTCGGAGCATGATGATAAATTGTTGGAAGGCTTGATGGTTTGATGATTGATATCCTTCCAACAACAAGCTTAACAATTGAACCATCAAACCATCAAACAATAACAATTCAATATTAATCACCTGCATGAAAATTTTTTACGCGATACAAGCAACTGGCAACGGACATATCAGCAGGGCCATGGAATTATTGCCACACCTTGAACGATACGGAACCGTCGATATTTTTTTAAGCGGGGCAAATAGCTCTCTTAATCTTGATGCCCCGATAAAATATCGGAGTAATGGATTAAGCCTTTTTTACAACTGCACGGGCGGATTGGACTATTGGAAAATCATGAAAAGCTATCAGCCCTTCAAATTAAAAAAAGAGATCCAAGAACTGCCAGTAGAAAAATATGATCTGGTGATAAACGATTTTGAATACATCACTGCTGCCTCCTGTGCAAAGAAAAAAATTCCTTCAGTGCAGTTTGGACACCAAGCAAGCTTTCAATCTAATCAAACTCCAAGACCTGACAATAAAAGTTCAGTAGGTGAATGGCTTTTGAAAAATTATGCAAAAGCTACTCATCATATAGGTCTTCATTTTGAAAAATATGATGACTTTATTTTTCATCCTGTTATTAAAAAAGAAATATTAGAGGCAGGGCGGCCGACAGATAAAAATTATGTGACCGTTTACTTGCCTTCTTATTGCGAACCGCAGTTAGAACAAATCTTCCGTGCCTTTAAAGAATTTAATTTTCAAATATTTTCTAAGGAGTGCCGCCAGGCGAGAATGAGTAATAACATTCAATTTCTCCCCGTAAACAAGTCTCTCTTTAATCAAAGCCTGATCAATTGCTCAGGCATCATTACAGGCGGTGGTTTTGAAACGCCGGCAGAGGCCATACATCTTGGAAAGAAAATTATCTCTGTTCCCATCCGCGGACAATATGAGCAGGTTTGTAATGCTGCCGCGTTAGAAAAATTAGGAATCACTTGCTTAAAAAGCATTGACGAAAATTTTTCCTCAATATTTTATAACTGGATCCAAGAGAAAAATGCTGTCTGCATTGATTACTGTAATACGATTCCAGAAACATTAGAATATCTTTTTGCACTGCACGAGAAAATGAAGGAACAGCAAGCAGAACTTGTGATTGAATAAAAGGCAAGCAGCTTTTATTTTTTTGATCGTTTGATATCATATTTCTTCAATTTCTTTTAATCTTATCTCTCGTTCAAGCCCGTTGCAAACTGCTAATGAACAATGGGAAAAAAATCGCTGCCGTTGGAAAAAGGACATAGCTAGCAAGGCGGTATTCTGTCTATTTTGGCCCTGCCATTTACATAAATGGCTACATAAACCTTAAGCATGAAAATTCGGCTACTCATTTTGTTTTTATTATGCACGGTGATTTATTCCTTCGGACAGACCTCTATCCGCGGAAGAATAAAAGACCTTCAACAAAACCTGCCATTTGTAACCGTACGTCTTCTGAATTCAGACTCTGCATTGATAAAAAATACTGTAACAGATGATGCAGGCAAATTTATTTTCGAAGATATTGCTCCTGGTAATTACTTCATCTCTTCATCCGCAGTCGGACATTCCAAATTCTTTTCACAGCTTATTTCGGTAGAAAAAAACAATATTGAACTGCCGGATATAATTCTTGAGCCAGTATCTACTGAGTTAACTGAAGTAACAGTAAAAACTAAAAAGCCCTTGTTTGAGCAAAAGATAGACCGGCTTGTAGTCAATGTTCAAAGCAGCGTTACGTCATCCGGAAGTAGTGTGCTGGAAGTTCTTGAAAAATCTCCTGGTATCGTGCTAAACAGGCAGAATAATACGATCACGATGAATGGAAAAACTGGTGTTCGAATAATGATCAATGGAAAATCAACACCGCTGCCTTTGGAAATGGTGATCCAGATGCTGGATGGCATGAGTTCATCCAATGTTGAAAAAATAGAACTAATTACAAATCCGCCGGCAAAATATGATGCCGAAGGGGCTGGAGGAATTATTCATATTGTCATGAAAGGGAATGCAGATCTGGGCACAAATGGTTCTGTTGGCTTTACCCTAGGTTGCAAATGGGCTGAAGTGTTGGGAGGAAGTTTCAATCTTAACCACCGCAATAAAAATTTTGCATTCGTTGTTGACTACTCCATTTTAAGTGAGCACAACCTGCACTCACTTAACTTGATCAGGCAGTTTGTTAACAACGGGTTTGTACAAACTATAAATGATCATAGCCGCCGTGAAAATAACACCACGCAGCAAAATGCAAATGCTGGTATTGAATGGAAACTAAGCAAGAACAGTTTGCTAAACTTTTCTCTTACAGATTACAGAAGGAAGTGGGATATGAACGCCGCCACCAATGATTCGTATCATGTTGCAAAAGATTCCACCGTAGTTACCAGCATGAGTATTCACGAATCAAATATCTGGCAAAGTGTAACCGCCGGAATAGGCTTACAATCAAAAATGAATTCAAAAACCGAGATTAGTTTCAACCTGGATTATCTTTATTATCATAATAATAATCCATCTCAATACGATAATAAACCGTTGTCTCACGACAACAATGCGGATGATGTTTCAAAGATTGATGTAAAAAAAACAACTCCGATCCGGTTTCTTATTGCAACCACAGATTACAAACATGTTTATTCGCCGTTTCTTTCATTAGAAGCAGGCCTTAAGTCAGCCATCTCAAGTTTGGATAATGATGTGTTGGTTCAGCGGTTGCAAAATAATGTGTGGCTAACAGATCCCACTTTTACCTCGTACTCAAATCTTAGCGAGCAAGTTGCGGCAGCCTATATCGCAACAAAATGGCAACCCGAAAAACAATGGCAGATCAACAGTGGCCTTCGGTATGAATATGCTCATACTAGCATTGGAACACCAGAACAAAAAAACCTTCTTAACCGGAAACAGGGATACTTATTTCCCAACCTCACTTTGGAAAAAGATTTTTCAAAAAATAAATATGCGGAATTTTCCTATTCCAGAAGAATTACAAGACCGACCTATAATGAGATAGCACCGTTTGTATTTTTTTGGGGGCCTAATAGCTTCGATGCAGGAAATACTGAATTGCTACCAGCTGTGTCTGATGCGATTAAAATGGGATACCATGCAAGGCAATGGGTCGTTTCATTGCAATTCAGTCATTCAAAGAATGAGATCGATATGGGAGAACCGGAAAATGATAGTTCAAACAATGTGATATACCGCCATCAAAATTTAAAATATTCAAATATACTTGGCCTGATGAATGCCTGGTCATTCAATATTGCACCTTGGTGGGAAGTACAAACTAACCTGGTAGCACAATACAAGGTTGTTCAAACCTCACATCTTCCGGTAAACGTGAAAAGACGCAATTATGGACTAAGCCTGAATATGACAAGCTCCTTGAAGCTGCCAAAAGATTTTGCAATTGAAATTTCCGGAATGTATCAGTCAAAAACATTATTGGATGTAGTGGAATCGATGGGCGTAGGATCGCTCAACGCTGGCATTCA
Source organism: Chitinophagaceae bacterium (assembly GCA_036005185.1). GTDB lineage: Bacteria > Bacteroidota > Bacteroidia > Chitinophagales > Chitinophagaceae > VBAU01. The sequence goes on from DASYQS010000019.1 coordinate 120,753, forward strand.
GAAAAAATTTGGAAAAGGAACAGTAAGGTTTGCAGTGGATGATATTTTCAACACTAACGTTTGGAGGCTCAAGTTAAATCTGCCCAACGATAAGAACATGGATACATATCTCAACTATGACCCTCATAGCCAGTTCTTCCGTTTAACTTATACTAGGAGTTTTGGCAACAATAAGTTAAGCTCTATAAATTTAAAAACGAAGTCGCAAGAGGAAAGAGGAAGGATACAGACTAATTAAAGAAAATATAGTTGCCTAGTTACATCGCAATAGACTGTATCAATTCTTTTAATTTGTCAGCCGATTTATGCAGCAGTTGTTTTTCTTCTTTATTGATGTTAAGTATGAGTGTTTCTCTGACTCCGCTGCTATCAACAATACAAGGCACACCCAAATAAACATCACTCACTTCATGATAGTTTGTAAGAAGTGTGGAAACATTCAATACCGCAGCTTCATTTCTTAATATGGCTGTGGTTATGCGGTCAAGTGCAAGCGCAATTGCATAGTACGTAGCGCCTTTGGCTTCTATGATTCTATAGGCGGCATCTCTCGTATTGATAAATATTTCCTTTTTCTCATCTTCACTTAATAGTATCTCAGTCCCTGCAATGTTTGCAAGACTCCATAAAGCCAGTTCAGAATCGCCGTGCTCCCCTATGATGTGCGCATGCACGCTTCTTGAATCTATATTGAGCTTATCGCCGAGGAGGTAGCGAAATCTTGCACTGTCCAGTAAAGTACCTGAACCAATCACTCGCTGAAAGGGCCAACCTGATTTTTTCCAAGTGAAATAACTCATGATATCGACAGGATTGCTGGCAATAAGCAAGATGCCCTGATCATTATATTTTAGTACTTCGTCAGTAATGCTTTCAAAAATGGCAACGTTACGTTTCAAAAGATCGATTCTTGATTCACCTGGACGCTGCGCTGCACCTGCTGTAATAATAATAATATTTGCTTCACGGCAATCTTCATAGCTGCCTGCCCAAACTTTTGCTTTACCAAGAAAAGGAAGTCCGTGATTCATGTCCAATGCATCGCCAATAGCTTTTGCTTTGTTGGCATCTATCAGTACTAATTCGTCCATTCGTTCTCTCAATAACAAAGTATAAGCAGTGGTAGAGCCAACAGCACCTGAACCAATAATTACAATTCTTGTTTTCTTTAATACTAATGACATTTGTTTAAATTATTCATATAAAATATCAGCAACATAAAAGTACTGCAACCCCTATTTAAGTTTTCGCTTTGTGGAATGATTGTCACAAAAAAGAAAATCTTTAAACTGCACCCAGGCATAAAGCTTGATCTGAAGCGTAAAAAATATACTGCTCTAATTTTTCAAAAAAGAAGTTGTGCAAATAAATAAGTCAGAAGCATTTGAAATTTCAACCGGTGAAACAACCATTTTTTTGCGCAGGCTTGGAACAGGCCCTGCTCTTTTATTACTGCATGGATTTCCTGAAACCCATTTGATGTGGCGAAATGTGGCTCCACTGCTTGCGAATCACTTCACCGTAATTTGTGCAGACCTGCGCAGCTATGGTCGCAGCGGTTGTCCTCCCTCGGACACAAAACACACGCCATACACAAAGCGGGCCATGGCGAACGATATGATATCTGTGATGGAACAACTCGGTTTTTCGCAATTTTCAGTGGCGGGTCATGATCGTGGTGGTCGTGTTGCTTATCGCCTGGCCCTTGATCACCCAAAACGAGTAAAACGCTTGGCCGTGCTAGATATCATACCCACATTAGACGTTTGGGATCGGGCAGATCAGCGATTTGCCATTGCTTTTTGGCCCTGGATTCTTTTAGCACAACTTGAACCTTTGCCTGAGCGGCTAATTTCCAGCGCGCCCGATGCCGTTGTTGACAGCGCTCTTGCTGATTGGGGAACTTCAAGTGCTATTTTTCCACCTGAAGTAAGAGCAGCATATATTGACCCTCTATACAATACTGCACGTGTTCATGCTATTTGCGAAGAATATAGAGCCGCTGCCACTCTTGACTATGAACATGACGCTGAAGATCGAAAAAACTCTCGTCGTATAAATTCTCCAGTGCTTGTTCTTTGGAGTCACAACGGCCCGCTTGGCACATGGTATTCCGATGATGGTGGAGCCTTGGCATTGTGGAAGAATTGGGCTGATGATGTTCGAGGTTTTTCGGTCCATGCAGGACATTTCTTTCCGGAAGAGGCGCCTGTAGAAACAGCAAATGCATTGATTGAATTCTTTTCAGAAGATCGGTAGTATGACCAATGTAAATGAACCGGCCCGCCATCTAGATAAATAGCAGGCCGGAATAACTGCATGAGAAAATCTACTCATAACCCATGGCTCAAGCTGAGCGAAGGAGCAAGAATTCTGAGAAATAAACATAAGAACTGGATGCAAGATGTGGCGCCATTGTTAAGCAACTATTACTCAAAAATTATCTTGATATTAAATTGATACCTTGCAAAAAGCCACCCATAATTGGATGGCTTTTGAAATCATTTTATCTAAATCTGATTAATTGAAAAGATATCGAATTCCAATCTGCATTTGCCAACGGGAGTAGGTGCTGGTACTTTCAGTAAAGCTGCTGGTAAATGGAATTTGATTGGCGGCATCCTGATAAGGGAATGAAAAACGTGGCTTGCCTGCATCTGCACCTGTGGGCACCAGTCCTTCATACTTTAGGAAGCTTGCTGCATTTTGACTAGTGTTGAATGGAGTAGTGAAGGTTTTCGTTAAACCCCAATTTTTATTCAGCAGATTTCCTACATTAACAATATCGAGAGAAACACGAAGTGTGTTTTTACCCCATTTTTCTTTTAAATAAAAATCTTGGGTAATATTCAAATCCAAACGCTTGAAGTAAGGCATTACTACAGCATTACGATCAGCATATTCTCCACGATGCTTGCTTAAATAAGGATCTTGGTTGATAAAATTGTTCAGCTGGTTCCATATTTGCGAAGCTGTTCTTGCGTCCGTTATTGTTCCTCCTCCTGTATTCACAGGAACTAAAATTATTTCGCTTTGATCTCTTGGTATGTAGATCAAATCATTGTTCCCACCGGTACCGTCATTATTCAAATCACCACTGTAGGTATAAGAACCAACTCCTGTTAAAGGAAATACTGTGCTTGTAGGGCTTGGCGCCGCTTCAAAAACAAGACCAATAGAAGTGGCAAAATATTTTGCATACTCTATTCTGTAAGATGCTTGTGCAATAACACGGTTAGGCTGGTAAAAATTAGGGCGTCCTAATTCCGCTGTATTCGGATCACCTTTTACAGGCCTGTCTCTCCACATACTGGCAGCAATTGAACCACCATCGTTCAACGTTTTTATATCGCTATAGGTGTAAGCAACGCTGGCATATAAATTTTTGGTTGTTCTTTGCAGTTGTGCAGTTATTACATGACCATATCCTTTAGAATAGTTTTTCATCAAAATGGCATTGGTAATATTAGGGTTGGTAACTGTAGCACCGCCTGCGCCACTATAGATTTTGGTAGAGGAGTATCGTATTCTGTTATCCGGACCCACCAATGCTGTTCCGGTTGAAGGGAGGTTTACATTTTCAAAATTAACTGCATTGATATCTTTAGAATACATATACTCTACTGTCGCTACCAAATTCCATGGAAGTTTTTGGTCTGCTGCAATGCTTGCTTTTAAAACTTGAGGATATTTAAAATCTTTATCCGTTAGCACAAGATTGTATGATGTATTCGCAGCACCAGACGCGGGACGATAAGCATTAATATCAGATTTAAAAGCGTTGTTGCTGGTAGAAATAGAGCCAAATTGAACCCCGTTATTGCTAGCCTGGTTGCTGATCCATACAAAAGGAGGAGGGCCGGAGAAAGAACCAATGCCGCCACGCACTTGTGTTTTATGATTTTCAAATACATCCCAGTTAAACCCAAGCCTCGGAGATATTAAAGGATTTGTTCCGGGCTTTTGTCCTACATCATAGTGTTTGCCATCTCTGAAACTAAGCGCAGGTACATTGGTGTTGGATTCAAATTTATTTTCAAAAATAGGAGCGTCAACTCTTAAACCATAAGTAAGGGTAAAATTATCTTTTACACGCCATTTATCTTGTGCAAAAAATCCAAGCTCAGTAGCGCCGATCAAAGCAAAAGGAAAAGATCCATCTTTGGTAAGTGAATAAGAAAGCAAGTAGGTTCTTGAATTAGCTGTCCCGTTATTTGCACTGTTATAAAAATCAGTAAGTGAATTAAAAATAAAAAGGCCTTCATAATTTGGTGAAAAGCCGTTTTTAAAATCCTTTTTATAATTCTGCGTTCCAAAAGTAAGCTCGTGCTTGCCTGTATAGTAAGTGAAAATATCAGACACCTGAAAAATATTGGTGTTAAGAAGATTGTTATACGTGAATGGCTCGAATCCAAAACTGGTATAAGTTGAGCCCTGTCCATTTAAAATATCTACCAAAGGAAAATCGCCATTGGCAAGAGAGGCTCTAAAATCCCGTAATGCAGTATATCCAATCTGGAATTTATTGCTCATCTTGCTGCTGAAACGGGAGTTCAATTCGCCAATAAAAATGTTGAAATTATTATTGATCGTATAACCATTACCACTAAAAGGAAGACCCGTATTACTTGGTTGTCTTGATCCCACAGCGCCACTATTACTGGCAGGTTGATCTCTGAAAGATTTTAGATAATTATATTTTAGAGTCAGTGTGTGTTTAGAACTTATATTATAATCGATGCGTGCAGTTATTTTATCGCTCTGCGTTTTATAATTATAACCCTGATAAAAGCCGGGGTCATAACCATATTTAGAGATAAGGAAATTCTTCAGCGCATCGAGTGTATCAGCTACGGCCTGAGAAATAACGCCTGGCACAGCAGTTTGCCCTGGTTTATTGGCAACTAAAGTAGTTGCCGGCTGACTTAATCTTTCTTGCTCGCCACTTACAAAAAAGAAAAGCTTGTTTTTTATAATCGGACCACCCACAGAAAAGCCTCGAAGCTTATAATCAAAATCTCCCTTCGGAACTTTATTCGTTCTTACATTATACCCTAGTAAACCTGGAGTGCGTATATAAGTATAGATAGATCCTTTAAACTGGTTTGTTCCGCTACGTGTAACCGAATTGATGCCGGCACCGGAAAAACCACCTTGTCTTACATCATAAGGTGAAAGGTTCACCTGAATCTGTTCAATCGCGTCAATGCTTATAGGTTGTGAATTTGTTTGTCCTCCCAAAGTAGAGGCAAGACCGAAAGCATTGTTGAAATTTGCACCATCAACGGTGACATTGTTATATAAATTATTACGGCCACCAAAACTTAAGCCATTGGATGAAGGCGTGAGTTTTGTAAAATCCTGCAGACTCCTGTTAATGGTAGGCAGCCGTTCAATTTGCGAGCGATTAATTACTTCCTGGCTGCCCGTATGGCTGGTATTAAAGATCTTGTCCTGACGGGTACCTGTAACTACGACTTCCTGCATTTGCTGCGACTCAGGATTAAGTTTAAAGTCTGAAGTAAACTCTTGACCCAGGTTCAAAGTAATATTTTCCTGTGTTTCAGTTTTGAAGCCTACAAAGCTTACTGTTAACAAATAAGGCCCGCCAATACGTAAGTTGGGAAGATTATAACGCCCATCTTTGCGGGCAGTGGTTGTATATCTTGTGCCTGTGGGAATGTGAAGGGCAGAAATAGTAGCGCCGGCTAATGGTGAGCCTTTTTCATCTGTAACAATGCCCTGTATATCGGATGTTGTTTCTTGGGCAAATAAACCTGCAGTAAATAACATAGCAGTTACTGCAAATAAAATACTCTTTAAATTTTTTATCATAACACAGTTGTTTTTGTACAAAGTTTTATGGCAACAAATTGGAAACGTCAGCGAAGGGCTTCAATGATTTTTTAAACTATGGCAGCGTTGTGAAAAGCAAATGAAGCGAAAAAAAATCAATAAAATAGGCCGGTGGATAATTTTTTGAAAAAATCCTGAAAACCCAAAAACCTTAGAATAAAAAAGTTGGGAGTTATAATTTTTGGATTATTCTTTTTGGTAGCACTTCTACACTATCTAAAAATTGCGTTCCATGTTCATAATCGTATTTAGCTCTTACCAAAAAAGTGCTTAATGGCAATGTTTTCTTTAACATTAATTGTCTCGTAGATGAGCTTAACTGCAAAGAAGAATCATTGATCTTTTGCAATACATAATTTTCATTTGTACTTTTTTCTTTCCAATTTGCTTTTATATCAAAAATTTGTTCAAGTTTTAGTAAATGATTATCCCAATTCCACACCACTGAATCGCCCAAGGCTGAAATACTTCCTTGCCATGTAATAGATGAATCGCCATGCACTAATTTATATTCATAAATAGTGTAAGTATTATCAGCTTGCTGACTGAAATAAATATATGAAGTATCTGAGCCGCCGGTTATACGCCAATTAGTAGTAGTTAATATTGAGCTTAGCTTTTGTAAATCGGCTGCAGCGCTTTTTTTCTCAACATGGTTACAGGCATATAAAATCAAAATACTGATAAGAATATTCTTTTTCATGTCTCAATCATAAAAAAACCGTCCCGAAATTCGGAACGGTTTATAATTACACAAAGTTTTATTACATAAATTTTGTCCACGTTTTCCACCATGTGTCTCCCACAGCGCAAGCTCCTTTGTAAGATACATTGGTAAAAAAGCTTCCTGAAGTTAATTTAGTATTTGAAAAGCTCGCACCAGCCGCTGCGGGCGATCCTGAAGCTGGATTAAAATCAGGGCTTGTATAATTAAAGGGAGCGGTAAGACCAACATCAGTATTGTTTGTCAAAACGCTATTTCCATAAGCTGGAGTATTGAACCAATTGATTATGTCCGTTTGCGTGTTTGGTGTTGTTGGTGTATTTGTATTTGTTCCTCTGTCAAAGATTACAGGATTAGGGCAACCAGCAATAATTGTGTTCTGTACAAACAAAGAATTGGGAATATTATTATCAGTTGGAACTCCCTTTGTAGCATCAATAAATAATCCATTAGGGTAACCCATAATTAGAGAATTGAAAATGGAAATAGATGAGTTTCTTCTGATCTGCGCCCCCCATTTAAAATAAGTAGTATTGAAGCCATTGGTCAGAGTGACTTTGGGGCCAAGTATGGTCATGTTGGAAAATATTGCGGAAGTTTGAGGAGTAAGGGCACTTCCATTAGCATCATTATCGCTCTCAAAAGATTCACTATTTGATATATCTGCAATAGAAGAATCTCTCAACGAAATACCAAATTGCACTTTACCTGAAAAACCATTATCTGTATCAAAATCGTCGTCGAGAGTACGATAGCTAATGATATGTTTACAATTTACAGTCCCTCCAAACCATTCGAAAGAATCATCGTTTGCATAGGAAACCTGTACATTGTCTACAACGGTAAGATTTCCTACACCACCAAAAGTAAGACCGTTAATTTCTTTATCAGGAAGAAATGCGTATCCCGCATACTCAATACGAACATATCTTAATATGCCACTGTTATCTGCCGGATTTTGTTGTTGTGTAATAGCTGTGCCATATAATCCAAGACCATCACTGTTATTTACACCGCCTTCTATTTCGCCAATGCCTTGTACGCCGTTAAAAGATGAATTAGTAGGAGCATTTCCTAAGATCACTATACCAGCCCAATCGCCACGCACAGGATTCGAAGATTCAGAAGTAAATATGATTGGTTTGTCTGCAGTACCATCCGCAATGATCTTGCAACTTCTGGTAATGATCAAACCACCACGCTGTCCTTGTTCTCCTACAATCTTAGTTCCGGGTTCAATGGTCAAAATTGCGCCGTTCGTTACATACACAAGGCCACGCAATTTGTAAGTGTATTTGGCGCTCAGAGTTCGGTTTTCTGAAATGCGACCTTCTAAAATTGTATTTTCCGTACCACCATTGTTATTTCCACCAGAAGTATTATCTCCGTCAATTTCAATTTTGCGACAACCGGTTATAAGCAATCCGGCAAAAGCAGTTAAAATAAATAGCTTTTTCATATTGTATTCTCTTTTTGTTTTTATTTAATTGCATAACCAAAAGTCAGGCTGATATTTGTTCCATAATTTCGGTTAATAGCAAGAGCATCGGCAGAATTGCTCTTATATTTTTTATTATCATCCAGGTCATGGTAGAAATAAGCTCTGCGATTCAAAAAATCGTTCAGGTTTAGTTTTATTTCTCCTTTTTTATGTAAAATCTTTTTTGCAATTTGTAAATCTGAAAGTGGACGCGGTGCTTCCCAAATGGATGGAACATCCTGATTGCCCACATAAAGTATCCTTCTGCCAATTACATTGAATAACAGCGTTGTGCTTAAACCGATTTTTTCAACATCGTACTGAACACCTGCGTTTATTAAATATGGCGACTGCCCTTGCATGGGCCGATCCAATTGTGCATTTTCTTTCTTCACGCGGTTGTAGATATAAGATACATTACCTTGAATCGTGAAATTTTTCAAGACTGATGAAAAATCTAATCGCTTACGAAATTCAACTTCAGCTCCATAACTAGTTGCATTATCTGCATTAATAAAGTTGAATGTATTGGATGTTCCTACACCGCTTTGATTAAAATACAGTTCAATTGGGTTTTTAAAATATTTATAAAATACGCCTACAGTAAATAATTCCCCTGGTCTGGGATAAAGTTCATACCTAAGATCAAGATTGCTGACCTTTGTACGCTGTAGTTGGGTATTACCTAAAATGGTTGCTCCCAATTCAAAATCAAAAAATGCAAATGTGCTTAGCTCTCTGAACTCCGGCCTGATTACTGTTTGAGAACCAGCCAGTCTTATATTAGTGATGTTGCTCAGCTTGTAAGTAAGATTTACTGCTGGCAAATAGTCTCTCACTTCTGAATGTACATGCCTGGGGTCGCTAGCTTTCATACTGCCAACAACCTGGTCATAATCTTCAACACGTACTCCCCAAACTGCTCGAAGTTTATCTGTGAATTGATCATCGAATTGAAGGTATCCTGCATTTAAGATTGTGTTAGCTAAATATCTGTATTGATTACCTGATAGCTCATCAAAACCAAACTTATTATCAGTTCCATTACCAAAATTTGCCGGATCAAAAATTTCCTCTGCTGGTAATTGTCGAAGAGAAGCATTATCAATGGCTAAGTAATTACTGAATGGCCTTGAATCAAACAACCGATCCTTTACTTGTAACATATATCCACCCTTTATAGATTGCGGCAAACCAAACAAATTGAAGGTTTTGGTAACGTCACCCCCTCCTGTATAAACATAATCGTTTAGATAACCGAAATAACGACTACCTGATTTCTGCGAACGTGTATTGCTAACAAGTAATGAGTAAGCTCCATTTCCCAATTGATTGTACTGAATTCTTCGCTGATCGGGAATATATTGATCTAAGATGTTAAAGCTTCCATACCACCTCAGTTTAATTTTTGCAGAAGGCATGTTATGCTCGCCCGCTAACTGGGTATTATAAAAGGTATTTGCCTTGAAAGATAATTCTGTGGCGCGAATGTTTTCTCCATTTATAGGATCAGCCTCATAATCCTTACCTGTTCTGTTGATGACATAATTTGTCGTATTTACGTTCAATATATTTTTCCACGAAATCCTATTGTTAGATCCTAATTGAAGTGTAAGATTACCTAAAGCGCCTTCAAGAATATCTTGACTATACTTATTATTATTATAATCAAAATTTAAGCTGGCAATATTATTTTCAACACTGAAAAATGCGTTATTATAATTAAGTCTTTTTAAACTCCTATTATAAGTAACAGCCAATATACCTCCCAGTTTGTTTTGTTTGCCTATTGCTTGATTAAAGCCACCGTTGATTTGAAATGTTTGACCTAATAATGGGAAAAGGCTTGAACTTTTTTTATTGGGACTCCATATATTTTGAAGATTTTTTCCAATGTCTGTTTTCTGTTGAGCTGTTAAACTATTGAAATCTGATTTACGTGGAAAATCGCCAGGCAATCCTCTTGTTCCATCGTCAAAGCCCAGCCAATCTGTATTACCACCTTTATAGGTATAAAAATCCTGACCAATTGTTTTTGTGTTTAAATTGGTTCCTACCTGCACATTTAAAAACGTTGAAGCAGGAACATCCTTTGTATTTACCTGTATCAAGCCTCCTGCCCATTCGCCCGGAAATTCGGGAACAAAAGCTTTATTAATAATGATATTGTCGATCATAGGTGCCGGAAAAATATCAAAAGAAAAAGTTTTGCGATCAGGCTCTGTGCTTGAAAGTAGGATACCGTTTAGCATGGCCTGGTTATAACGATCAGCCAAGCCCCGAACCACTATGTACTTTCCCTCTTGAATGGAGGTACCCGGAATTCTTTTCAACACCTCACCCGTATTTTTATCAGGCGAACGTCGAATAGTTTCAGCACTTACAATTTGGGCAACTGTGTTTGTATTTTTTTGAAATGCTACGGCTGCGTTTATTGTTTCATACCTGGCACTGGCGCGGTTAGCCTTTACTATCACATTTTCTCCGGCCTTAGCTTTTATTGCCAAAACGATATTCAGTTCATTTACCTGACCATTAATCACTTCCACATCAGTAATCGTTTTTGTTTCATAGCCAACGGCAGTAAGTTCCAATTCATATTTTTTCCCTGCTGATAAGTTTAAGCTGAAACGGCCTTCTATATCTGTGCTTGCTCCGCCCGTAGCCCCGGATATTTTTACAGATATACCAGGAAGAGGCTCATTTTTTTCGTTGACAATTTTACCGGTAAGCTTTAAAGATTGTGCCTGTGCAAAGGAAGAAATGAATCCAAAACAAAGAACTGAAATAAACAGTCTCAGTCGTACAGTCATAGCAAGGAATTTCCAGCAAAGGAATGTTGCTCGCATTATCCCTATGTTACTGACAGGTTAAGGAATTATGACTTGAATGTTACGGGAATATTAACAAAATCAGAATCTAAACTGAAAACGCAAGGTGAATACATTGTCCTTTTGGTCAGACAAGTAGGTTGGTAAATGGGTTGTTTCATTTTTTACAAACTCATAATAAAGAACCGCTTTGATGTAATCATTAAAATAATGAGCATATCCAATTCCTAATGTGGAATATTTTATATCGGCTATTGTAAGATTCGTCCCAACTTTTCCTATTTCTGTTTTTGAAACTTTTGTATTCGGATCATACCAATCATATTTTACCAGCAATTGATTTTGGCGATTGATGATGTTTTGAAGAAAATAAAAAAATGCTCCATCAAAATAGCGGCGATAAGTTGGCAAAGCCGGTTGAAATCCCGGATTGGTTGCACTAATTTCAGTGCCCGGTTGTTGGCCTTTCCAATACTCTGCTCTCCATTCCGTTTGTCCCCATGCATGCCTTAATATAATTTGTACATCTGTTCCGTAATAATGTCTGGGTGCAATTTTTCCAATATTGTTCAGTGATGAATCAACGATAAATGTTTTATCTCCGTTCTCTATTCCCATTTCATATATATAGTTAGTTCCCTGTCGCCAACCACCGTATAGCAAGGACAAACCTCCACTAATCAAAAACCTATTAATAGAAATTGGTTTAACGGTTAACCTGCTGATAATATCTTTATGACTATCAAAATCCGTTGGGCCTGATAATCCTTGCCCATTAAATAATCCGGCATCTATTTTTATGAACTTATTCCTTGCTTGTTTTCTTATGGGTTCATAAGTTATCATGGCACCAAGGTCTCTTTCCGTAGGCATCAATATTTGCGACATTCTTCCTCGTTCAGGAGTTTCCCTGTATGCAGAAGAAAGATTTACCTCATATCCGAATGGCCTTGCAAACAAACCCGCAGTAAATGAAAAATTGTGCCCTTTTGTTTCGTACAACCGCATAAACATATCTCTTACATTTACGCCTCTTTCTGTTGCATCCACCTGAAATGTAAATAAAGCTTTAGGGTACCTCTCATCAGTTGCGAGCAGATAATCAAGTTTTACTCTTGCTCTCCGCAGCATAAAGCGGCTCTTTGAAAATTGTGAAAAATCTCCACCATTGTATGATCTGGCACCTTTCGTTTCTGCAAGCTGAAATTGGGGCTGGATATATCCGCTGAATTGAAGATTTTCAAAACGTTTTAAAAGGGGGCGAACAGTATCCTTTAAGTATAATAATGTAGAATCGAGATCAGAGAGGTATCGTTGGGAATAGGCAGAAAATGAGAAAAAAGCAATAAGAAAAAACGCTCCTAGCCATTTCAACAATAATTCTTTCATTTATTTGGGGTTTTGGAAGAAACTTTGCAAAGTAACACAGTTTGCTATATGAAAAATTTGTTACCTTCTTATTAGTTAATCATTATTTCTATATTAATTAATTATTAATTCTGATTAGCCGTTCGACGGCTACTTGTAAGCCGGTAACTTCGCACAACCTTAAAATTCACAGTTATGGCTATTAACTCATTTATGAAGATTTTTTTACCAAAAAACAGGGTTTTTTATGACCTGTTTGAAAAAGTAGCCGACAATGTAGCCATAATGGGTGCTAAGCTGAAGCATGTAATTGAGGAGTCAGATTTTGATAAACGGGCTTCGCTTATCAGTCAGCTAGAAGATATTGAACATGATAATGACGAACTGACGCACCGGATTTTTACAGAATTGGGACGCAATTTTATTACTCCTTTTGACCGCGAAGACATTCATTACCTAGCCTCAGCCCTAGATGATATAGCCGATTACATTTATGCCTCAGCGAAAAAAATAAATTTCTACCGTATCAATCCAAACGATAGTGGTCTGCAAAAACTGGCCGACATGATTGAGCAGAGTGCCGCTCAGGTAAAAATTGCTGTGGGTGAATTAAGGGATATGAAAAAAATGCGACAAATGACAGAGGCCCTGGTAAAGATCAACAGCATTGAAAATCAGGCAGACGATGTTTTTGATATGAGTATCGAGCGTTTATTCGCCACTGAACCTGATGCCAAAGAAGTGATTAAAAAAAGAGAAATTTATCAGGTAATGGAAATTGTTACCGATAAATGTGAAGATGCTAGCAATGTGATTGAATCCATCATCATTAAATACGCTTAAAAACGACTGATGCAACGATTAGCTAATGTGCTAATGATTCGTTTACACCAGAAGCTTTTATTAGCAAATCAGCACATTGGCAAATTAGCAAATTAAAAAAGTATGAGCTTTCTGATTGTTATTATCGCACTGGCTTTGATCTTCGATTACATAAATGGATTTCACGACGCCGCCAATTCAATTGCCACTGTTGTTTCAACAAAAGTTCTTACTCCTTTCCAAGCTGTACTTTGGGCAGCTGTATTTAATTTTGTAGCCTTTTTTATTTTTAAAGATCATGGCGTTGCCAATACAATTTCAAAAACGGTAAAAAGTGAATTCATTACATTGCCGGTTGTATTTGCGGGACTAATAGCTGCCATATCATGGAACTTACTTACGTGGTGGTTTGGCATTCCATCCTCTTCATCGCATACACTAATTGGTGGATTTGCCGGCGCAGGCATTGCTCATGCAGGAAGTTTTGGCGCCATTGAAGCAGACCCAGTAATAAAAACTGCAAGCTTTATTTTCTTGGCACCATTGGTAGGGATGATCATGGCCTTTATCATTTCGTTATGGTTCATTCATGCTTTTAGAAAAGGAATAGGCCCAAAACTCCTTTCTCTTGCTGTAATCTTATTTGTAATTGCCTTTCTGTATTTCAGTCTTGAATATGATCCTGCCAAATTAAAATCACACTATGAATCATATATCTTAAAAGTTATTTTCTTTTCAAAAAATTTCAAATGGATATTACTTGCGTTAATCCTAATTATAATATCAATCTTTACTCTTTACCTCAGTAATCTGAACGCAAACAGAGCCAATAAATGGTTTAAAAGATTACAATTGGTTTCGTCGGCTACATTCAGTATCGGACATGGTGGCAATGATGCACAAAAGGTAATGGGTATCATTACCGCGGCGTTAATTGCAAAGGGCACTATTACGAAATTCGAAGAAATGCCTATTTGGGTGCCTCTTGCTTGTTATACTGCTATCGCTATAGGAACCATGAGTGGTGGCTGGAGAATTATCAAAACGATGGGTACCCGAATTACAAAAGTAACTCCGTTTGAAGGGGTAGCGGCTGAAACTGCTGGTGCCATTACACTTTTTGGAACAGAAAATCTAAAAATTCCTGTAAGCACTACCCATACTATTACAGGCTCCATTATAGGTGTAGGAGCTACTAAACGCTTATCTGCTGTGCGTTGGGGCGTAACTGTAAACCTTTTATGGGCATGGATATTAACTATTCCCGTAAGCGGTTTATTGGCAGCCGGTGTATATTCTATTGTTCGTTTATTCCTTTAAAAATATTTTCTCACATTTGCGGTAAGTAAAATTAAAAGCATGGCTAAGATATTAGTTACGGGCGGATGTGGTTATATCGGCTCTCATACTCTTGTTGATCTGGTTGAAAACGGCTATGATGTTATTTCTGTTGATAACAACAAACGATCAAATCCTATTATTTTAGAAGGCGTAGAAAAAATAACAGGTAAAAAAATCAAAAATTATAAAGTTGATCTCTGCAATTTTGACGACACGTTTGCCATTTTCCAGGAAAATGAAGACATTGAAGGAATTATACATTTTGCAGCCTATAAATCGGTAGGTGAGTCGGTTGAAAAGCCATTGATGTATTTTGAAAATAATCTTTTATCCCTTATCAATATATTAAAATGTGTACAGGAATTTGAAATTCCCTGGTTCGTTTTTTCTTCATCATGTACGGTATATGGCAACCCAGATGAAATTCCAGTTACTGAAATGACGATGCCAAAACCGGCTGCTTCTCCATATGGCTATACCAAGCAAATGGGTGAGCAAATTGTAAATGAATTTTCCAAGGCTACCGGCACGCTGTGCATTTTGCTTCGCTATTTCAATCCAGTTGGCGCCCATCCTTCTACACAAATTGGCGAACTGCCTATTGGCAAGCCTGAAAATTTGGTGCCTGCAATTACACAAACAGCTATTGGAAAAATAAAAAAAATGTTCGTTTATGGGAATGATTATCCTACTCGCGATGGAAGTTGTTTGCGTGATTTTATTCACGTATGTGATATAGCTCATGCGCACACGTTGGCTATAAAATATTTACAAAACGAAAAAACTGATCTGCTTTGCGAAGTATTCAATTTAGGAACAGGAAATGGTGTAACTGTTTTAGAAGCTATTCGTTCTTTTGAAAAAGTAAGTGGTGTAAAATTAAATTACGATATCGGTCCAAGGCGGCCTGGTGATATAATTGCTATTTATGCCAATAATGATCTGGCAAGCAATGTATTAGGGTGGCACCCGGAATATTCTTTGGATGACATGATGTCAACGGCATGGAAGTGGGAGCAAAGATTGAAAGTGGACAATAAAATCTTTACAAGCCAACCCAAGGAATTGAACTAGGTCTATTGTTTATTAGATATTTGTTTTGATATTTTATCTTCTAAAAATTCTGCATTACTGCAAGCCCTAAACTTTTAGAGCATTTTTGTACGTTAATTTTCAACTCTTTCATCGACGAGTATCCCCCAAGAACTTATCATTTCAACTCATATTTACTACTAATTCCCCCATCATCTCTTTCACCATAGCAACAATATGTGCAGCACTAATGCCTGCGTCATCAAGCAATTCATCTTTCGTTCCTGATTGGGAAATTTTTGTCACTGCCATTTTAATAACATGCCCGTTCTCACTGGCAATAGCTGCTGCTGCAAAATCACCCATGCCACCATGTTTAAAATGATCTTCAACAGTGATAAGAATTTTTCTTTTTGTTTCATGCAAACATTTCGCGAGTGTGTCTTTATCAATAGGACTAATAGAATAGCAATCTATTACCCGAATGTTTATCCCTTCTTTTTTTAGTTCATCCGCTGCTTTGATTGCTTCAAATACTGTGATGCCTGTTGCAGCAACAGTTAACTGATCATTTCCTGATTGCCGTAAAATTTTTGAACCTCCAATTTGAAATTCTTCAGCATTATCATAAAGTACTGCAGTTTTTGAACGAAGTGTTCGCATATAAGAAAATCCCTTGTGAGTTATCATGTGCGGAACTAATTTGGCAGTGGAAGCCGCATCTGCCGGCTGCAAAACAACGGCATCCGGCATAGCACCAAACAAAGCAATATCTTCTAGGCCCATTTGCGAAGGACCATCTTCTCCAATGGAAACGCCAACATGAGAACCCACAAATTTAATATTGGCCTCCGAAACTCTTGCCATACGAATTTGATCCGCTGCTCTTGTAAAAAATGCAGCAAAGGTGGCAACAAATGGAATTTTTCCAAGCCTCGATAATCCTGCTGCAACAGAAACCATATTTTGCTCGGCGATATAACATTCACCAAAACGCTCAGCAAAAGCTTTCTGAAATGTTTCCGTGAAAGTCGAATTTTTTACATCGGCATCAAGCACATAAATTCCTTTATTCTTTTCCCCGAGCTTCACAAGCACCTCTCCAAAAACTTCACGGGTAGCGTACTCTTTGTTTTTTTCAAACGACATTTCAACTGAAATTTTGCCAAATGGATTTCCAGGCAATTTTGTTTGAGCTGGTTTTTTAAGTTTAAAACTTAAGTTATCATCTACGCTTCCTAATTCTTCCAATGCTTTCTGCAACTCCTCTTTTTTAAGTGGCTTACCATGCCAACCATCTTTATTCTCCAAAAAAGAAATGCCTTTACCCTTAAATGTTTTTGCAATAATGGCATGCGGCTTTCCATTAGCACTTTTAGTAGCCGCATCAAAAGCTTTGTCAATTTCATTCAAATCGTGCCCATCAATAGCTATTACTTCAAAACCGAATGACTGAAAGCGACTGACATATTTTTCAATGTCATGACCAAACATAGTTTCCTGGCTTTGCGCCAAACGATTGATGTCAAGAATGGCAATGAGATTATCCAGTTTTTCATGTGAAGCAAAATTTGCCGCTTCCCAAACCTGTCCTTCTGCTAATTCTCCATCACCCGTTAACACAAAAGTTTTATAAGGAAGATTTTCGCGTTTAGCAAGCCACGCAAGTCCGGCTCCTACCGAAAGTCCTTGTCCCAGCGAACCCGTTGCTGCTTCTGAGTAAACAAAATTAGGAACGGGGTGGCCTTCGAATCGGCTACCAAATTTCCTCAGTGTTTTAAGTTCTTCGAGGGGATAAGCTCCTGCCATACCAAACAAAGTATAGAGGAGTGGCGAAGCATGTCCTTTTGAAAGAACAAAACGATCATTATAAAGATTAAGTGGATTGGCAAGGTCATAGGTGAAATATTTTTCGAAAAGAACGCTGGCAAGATCTGCTGCTGATAAGCATGATGTGGGATGACCGGATCCGGCTTCAGTGGTTGAAATAAGGGCCCACTTGCGAATCAGTTTGGCTTTTTGTTGTAATTCGTTAAACTGTTCCATGTATCACATTTATAATATTGATAAAAGATTTTTTTAAGGTGACAATTTTTTTCAAATATACACTTATAGGAAACAACGGCATTTTCGTATATAGATTTTTGTATAAAAAATAATGCGAAAAAAATGGGTAATAGATGTTATAAAGAATTTAGTAGGTTCGTTCAAAAATTGAACCTGCTTTTTTATTTTTAACCCCGGTTTAGAGAGTAACTTCGATTTGCGGACAGGTTGCAAAAAAATTCATAAGAATACAAATGCCGTATCAAAAAATTTAAGAGTTTAAAAACAAACGGATCGAAAGAATCAATACTCTAACTCACTAAAGCAAAAGAATGTCTTTGACCACCACAACTGATACCGAATTGTTGATTCAGTTCCGTAATCCTGTGACCAAGGAAAGGGCATTTACAACCATCATCAAAAAATATCAAGAGAAATTATACTGGCATGTTCGCCGTATGGTTATTGAACATGAAGATGCTAACGATGTGTTACAGAATGTTTTTCTAAGAGTTTGGAACGGTCTTGAAAATTTTAGAGAAGATAGCCAGCTTTATACATGGCTTTATCGTATAGCTACTAATGAGTGCTTAACCTACATAGAGCAACAGAAAAAAAGGACATCAGTTTCATTGGATGAGTCCGAAAGTGGATTGAGTAATAAAATAAAGGCCGATAGTCATTTTGATGCTAACAGGCTTGAATGGAAACTGCAATTGGCTATTCAGCAACTGCCGGAAAAACAAAGGATAGTCTTTAACTTGAGATACTATGATGAGATGCCCTATGAAGAGATGAGCAGGGTACTAGATACCAGTGAGGGGGCTCTAAAGGCTAGTTACCATCATGCGGTCAAAAAAATTGAGGATTACATTAAAAATCATTAAACTTTACAGTTTAGGGGTTGTCTCACATAGGATAAAATGGCAAACAAGGATATCATACAAGAACTCAATAACTTAGGAAGCAGTTTGGCTGGTGCCGAGCCTCAAAATATTTACTCAACTCCCCATGGGTATTTTGAGGGCTTTGCGATTCAGGTTCTAAACCTGATAAAGGCCAATGAATCCCTGATATGGTTATCTTCCTTACCTAAAAACACCCCGTATCAAGTTCCGGATGAATATTTTAATGGATTAGAAGAAAGAATCATACAAGCTATCCGTAACCATCCCGATTATCAAACTAGCAAGGAGGAAATGGAATCCCTTTCGCCCCTGCTTAACAGCTTAAATAAAAGGCCCGTTTACTCCGTACCCGAGGGATATTTTGAAAATTTTAAGATTGAAGATGAGGAAAAAGAAGTCAAGACAAAAGTTGTTTCAATTAGCCGGAAATTGTATCGATATGCGGCAGCGGCAATTATCGTTGGGGTAATTGCCTTGGGGGGATTAATAGTATATAATAGTAATAACAATAACCGTAAGGATGCATTAGCTAAGTTTGAAAAAGAAGTGAAGAAAATCGATGATGTGAAAAAAACAGAAAGCTTAATAGATTTAATGGATGCTGGTTTAAATGAAAAGGCTTTAGCAAGCAATCATAAAACCATTAAGACTGATGATGTTCAACAATTATTGCAAGATGTATCTATTGATGAATTAAAAGAATTTAGCGAACAGTCCAAAGATATAGAAGATGTGATGATGACAAATTAGATTAAGATGAAAAAGTATTTGATAATTTTGATATTATTTTTTAGCGGTCTTGCTACCTATGCGCAAGATGAAGGGGATGACGATAGGGGAGCTAAGATCAGGGATCGCATGAGGGAATATATTCAAAATAGGCTTAGCCTTTCAAAAAGCGAAGCAGAAAAATTTACTCCAGTCTTTTTAAGATACTTCCACGAATTCCGGCAAGTTCACCGGGAATACAAGGGCGATAATCTTATTCTTAAACAAAAAATCATTGATCTGCGTATTCGTTACCGTACCGAATTCAGGCAAATTATGGATGAGCCAAGAGCCAACAAAGTTTTCGTTTATGAAGATGAATTTCGCAGAAAAGCCATTCAGATCTTAGAAACCCGCAAGGATCGTTTGGGGGAGAAAGGAATCCAAAGAAACCGGTCGCTGTTGCAATAAAGATATTTTCTTATATCTTTGAACCTGGTGTTTTTCATAGGTTAGCAACGGCCGGCTCTTTCCAGAGCGGGCCTTTTTACTTAGCCTTATTTAGTTTCTTAATCCGTGTAAATCGCATTTCTCACATCATGATAGAACAAAAAGGTCCACTTTTCTTTTTGCCCTTGCTCCCACCAGTTTTTTCTTAATTCCATTGCTTTTTTACCATTATAATCATACTTAGCAATAAACCGATGTTTCATTTGCTGTAGTTGTGGAGCATCGTCGCCTCCAAAAAAAATTGTTTGTTCCTCGTTTTTTATCGTAAATACTTGGTGATGGGGAGAATGAGCCCCAGTCACTTCGTAAAAAATATAATCATCAATATTTCCCTTGTTTTCTTTCATTAAAATCACTTGTGTCGATTCTCTTAAAGCTTGCAATTCGTCAGTAATAAAAGATGGAAATCCTTTCTCAAAAGCAAAATTCAATTCTCTTTCCTGAATAAAATAATTTGCATTAGGAAAACTTAACCGACGAGTATGAGAAGCGGAGTCTTCATTGCTTATTCCACCCGCATGGTCTTTATGTAAATGAGTCAATAAAATTTTGGTAATACTAGAAGGATTAATATTGTGATCAATTAGATTTTGATGTAATTGTAACACTCCATTTTTTTTAAATCCTAATCCAGTATCGAGTAACAAAATATCTTGTGAGGTGATTATTACAAAAGGCTGTATTTCTACAAGCAAACTTCCTTTAGGTCTATTCTGTAACTGATGTTCTTCTTCATTGAAAGGAACAAAAAGTTTTGATTTATCAACGGTAAATGTGCCTTCACTAAGCGGAATGATCTGCATAATTTCAAAAATGCAAATCTCAATCATTTTGAGATTTGTTTCTCGTGAGTTATCTTAACACCATTTGTCGATCAGCATCTAAACGAATCAGGATAAAAAGTAAAATAGTAAAGGTAAGCAAGGAGGTTCCTCCATAACTTATAAATGGCAGCGGAATACCAATAACTGGAGCCAGCCCTATTGTCATCCCTATATTAATCGTTAGATGAAAGAAAAATACTGCTGCTACTCCATACGCATAGCAACGGCTAAAAACGCTTCTTTGTCTTTCAGCCATTGTAACAATTCTAAAAAGAAGTATCAAGTAAATTCCCAGCATCACAATGCTGCCAATAAAACCAAAACCTTCGCCAATCGTGTCAAAAATAAAATCTGTTCTTTGTTCGGGAACAAATCCATAACGGGTTTGAGTGCTCCTTAGTAATCCTTTGCCAGCAAAACCACCGCTGCCAATGGCAATCTTTGATTGTTTTACATTATAATCGGGGTCCTTTTTTTTGCCTGTTTGAACTTCTAGTTCTCGTTGATGAGCCTCTACATATTCTTTTGGTACTTCTTTACCAACTGTGCTATAAATACGTTCAACCTGGTATAATTTCAGTACATGTTTGAAAGCAAAAGGGACTCCGAATCTTTGCACACCTACGCATATCAACCAAAGTAAAATGACATTGAATAAAATAAATCTTCTTCGTCTGGTTTGACGACCCATAAAATAAATAAACAAAAAAGCAATCCCGGTAAGAATAAGGGCCAGAAGATTTTTTTCAACAAGTAACGTGGCCACTACCAGCCCTGCTAAAGAAAAACCAATTACAAGAATGGTTGAAGGCAAACCTTCCCGATACATGACAATAAAGAATGAAAAATATACCAGTGCTAATCCAGTTTCGCTTTGCATAAGTGTTAATGCAGCAGGAAATAAAACAATACCGGCAGCTATTAATTGCGATCTTACTTTTGTAAAATCAGTATCGGGTCTAGATAAATATTTTGCCAGGGCCAGGCAAACACAAATCTTGCAAAATTCAGCGGGTTGAAATTGAAATCCCCCAAAACGAATAATGGATTCAGTTCCTTTTACGCTGGAGTGAAAAGGAAAAACAAGAAGCAAAAGAAAAATCCCAAAGGCATACCAAAGATTAGCAGTAGCAGTAAAAAATTTACTATCTGTTAGCAAAATGAAAACGCCTATCACTCCTGAGGCTAGAAAAAAATAAAATTGCTTACTATAATCTGTTTTAAATCCAAGAAAACTTTGAAGAACCGGATTGCCTTCTTTATAGGTAACGGCAAAAATAGCGGTGATGCCAATCCCCACTAGCAATAAATAAATCCAGGCAAGGGTCCAATCAATTCCTTTAGATATAGTAGGGTTGCGTTCGTTCATGAGCTCGTTGCAAAAGAACTTTTCTTGCGGAAGTTTTTATCATCAATAATAGCAACTGCCGCAATCGTATTTTTCTTTTTTTCGGCAGGTAACGGTGTTTGTCTTTTAGGCAACAAAGAATCATCTATTTTCTCGTAAGTGTATTTATCAATATAGCTGCTATCATTTGTCATCCTGAACCACTCAAAAGCACGAATAGAGTCAGCTTTAAATTGTTCCCTGGTAAGGTAAGAAGGCATCAGGTTTGTCGCAGCAATTCGATCCACTTCTTTCAAACGGTCTGCTCGTAATGAATCCGTGAGGTATTTTTCAATTAATAAATAAGCCATAGGGCCTGCCCAGGTAGAACCAAATCCGCCATTTTCGATAATGACAGAAACTGCAATTTTTGGATCCTCTCTAGGGGCAAAGCATACAAACAAAGAATGGTCTTTCAATTCGACTACTTTTTTATCAATTACTCTTTTATTCTGAGCGGTTCCGGTTTTTGCACAAATATTTATGCCTGGAATTTTCGGAATATATGCTGCTGTACCCACTTCAGTAACATCCTCCATGCCACTTATAACTACTTCATAAGCATCATCGGAAATATGTGTAAGCACTGCATGTTTTTTTCTAAATTTATTTATCAACGCAGTGTCTTCCACGTTCTCATCATCAATTGATTTTACGAAATGGGGCAGGTAATAATATCCTTTGTTAGCAACGATACAGATGGCATTTGCCATTTGTAATGGTGTTACCAACATTTTATCTTGGCCAATACCAAGGCCTCCGCCTGTCATTGTGCAAGAATTCCATTGACCGCGATATTCTTTGTCATAAGCTGTTGTGTCTGGAATGTTTCCCCCATTTTCATTGGGTATATCCACTCCCAACCTATGGCCATAACCAAATGCAGTACAATATTCTTTCCATTTTGTTAATCCGATTCTTGGATTATGATATTTTGGATTATCGATTGTTTTACGAATTGTGCTGCTGAAAAATGCGTTACATGAGTGTGCGATGGCCAATCTTAAATTGGCTGCATGTCCGGGCCATTTTTCAAGACATTTTATTGGCCGTGTGCATTCATAGTACGCTCCCCTGCAAGGATAACCACTTTCAGGTGTTATTACTCCCTCATCCAAGCCAATTAAAGCTCCGAGTGGTTTGTAAGTTGAACCCCCGGGATATTGCCCTTTAATAGCACGGTTATAAAGAGGAGTACTAACATCAAGTACCATCTTAGTATAATTCTTTTGCTTGAAAGGGCCTGTGAGATCGTTTGGATTATATCCGGGTCCTGATGCCATAGCTATAATGCCTCCGGTTTTTGGTTCTATAGCAACAATAGCACCTACCTTGGTCGTCAATAATTTCTCCGCCAATTGTTGAACCTCTACATCAATATAAGTTCTGAGATTTCTTCCCGCAACAGCAACTGTATCAAAAGCTCCGCTCTGATAATGGCCTACAAGCCTGTTAAAATTATCCTTGATCCATAATTCCGTGCCCCTATGACCCATCAATACTTTTTCATAGTACTGCTCAAGCCCTGTTCTTCCGGAATAGTCGCCGGGCAGGTAAAATCCATTTGACTTATTAATAATAGATGTGTCAACCTCATTGATATAGCCAAGTATATGCTCCGCTGAATTATAGGGATAGGATCTCACAGGTCTAGGTTGTAAAAAAAATCCGTTACTAAACCGCCACATATTTTCTTCCATCCTCGCATATTTTTGAGGAGTCAGCAATTCTTCGAATGCGGAGGGGCGAAAAGCTTTATTCTTTATAATAGCAATCTTGATTCTTTTATTGAACTCAGCTGTATCAATTTCCATTAGCTGGCAGAAATAATTTGTGTCTATTCCTTTCACTTCAGACGGAGTTACCATCAGATCATACATCAGTATATTGTTAAGAATTGCCTTGTTCTTCCGGTCGAAAATAATTCCTCTTGATGGATAAATTCGTTTTGCAAAAATGGCGTTTATATCGGCCTGCTTTTTATATTCACGGGAAATGACCTGCAGATGAAATATTTGTGCTGTAAGCACAAGAAATGTGGCTAAAAAAATGATGCGGATTATTCGACTTCTGGATTGGTTAAACACAGGCATAGACTATGTACCCACAGTTTAGGAAACAAAGCTACAATGCAAAAATTCTTTTACACTATTTATGAAAAAATTTATGAAGATTTTTTTAGACAGTATTTGTTCTATACTTATGCTTACGTGGAAATAGAAGTTCTGTCGTTAAAATTAGTAATAAGCTGATTCCTGTTGTAGCTACCATTTTAATAAGAAAAGTCAAAAGGCTTCCAAAAGATAGCCACTCAAGGAAAAGCATATAGCCATGATGAAAAAGGGTAAGAACCAGAACATACACTCCATAGGGCGTCCATCCCATTGTGCGGGGTGATGGTTCTCTGTAATTAAATTCTGATGTGTCTTTAGGCAACAACAGATTAATTATAAAAGGCCTGATATAAGCAATCAGTACACAAGCAGCGGCATGTAACCCGGGAGTTTGTGTAAAATAGTCCAATGAAAGCCCGGTTAAAAATCCAATGACTAATAACCAAAATCGGGGAATAGAAAAAGGAAGCCAAAGAATAAAAAGATAATAGATATAAGGAATAATGAATCTATGCAGCGGTGGAATCTTGAATAGTATAAACCACTGCACAAAGATAAAAATCACAAACCGAATAATATTTTTCAAAAGATCACTCACTTGCCTGTCTTTTTTATTTCATCAATTTTTTTTCGTGTTTCTTTATCTAGCTTATCCTGCTCATCGCCCTGCAGGTTTTCAACCACAAAAACATGTTGCAGGTTTTGAAAATTAGCCGCTGGCTTTATTCGCAGCACATAAAAGGTGCTTGAATTATCTTTCACAATAGATGCTACGGTGCCGATTATTTTTAGGGGAGGGAAACTTAACGAGTAGGTTCCCGTAAGTACGGTATCTCCTTTAGCAATTGTATCACTTTTGGGAACGTCAGTCATGGTAAGAAATAATGGATTTTTACCATCCCAGCTTATCCTGCCGGCACTACCACTTTTTTTCATAATGGCATTCACATTATTTTTTACATGAAGCAGGCTCATTACCTGACTAAAGTTTTCGCTGGTATTAACAACAATTCCTACTAGGCTGAGATCAGAGCTCAGTACTCCCATATTGTCCTTAATACCTTGTTTGGAGCCTCGATTTATTTGAATATAATTTCTTTCCTGATATATTGAGTTACTCACTACCTCTGCATCACGCCAAATATAACGACGACGGTGACCCAAGGTATCATACGGTATTGAATCCTGAACGAATCTTGTTACAGTATCAGGATTTAAAAAATTACTCTTTAACAAATTCAACAAAGAATCATTTACCTGATGAATACGGTCACTTTCCTGTTTAAGATGAAAATAATTATCAATGTTGGCATATTTGGAATTCACCCAGCCCGTCAATTCGTTGGCCATTCCCAGGCCAACAGCACGATGGTATTTATTATAACGGAATAGAAAAGATAAAGCCAAAACCTGGAATGCCAGGAAGATAAAAAATGTAAAATATCGCCCGATGAAAAGAAATATATTTTTCACTAAAGGGAAGTTTCAAATCACAAATTCCAAATTCCATACAAATATTGTGATTTGGAACCTGTATTCTGGAATTTGGCTATCTCATAACAAATGGATACCTGTCATAATTCTTTAAAGCGATACCAGTTCCTCTTACTACGCTTTTTAGCGGGTCATCGGCAACATGAACAGGTAATTTAATTTTTTGACTGAGTCTTTTATCAAGGCCGCGCAGCAATGCACCGCCACCCGTAAGATATAGACCTCGTCTGTAAATATCAGCAGCCAATTCAGGGGGAGTTTGTTCCAAAGCTTTTAAAATAGCTTCTTCAATTTTAAAAATACTTTTATCAAGCGCCTCGGCAATTTCCTGAAAGCTTACCATAATTTGCTTTGGAATACCGGTCACCAAGTCTCTACCATTTACAGGAATATCATCCGGGGGATTATCCAGGTCTTTCATAGCTGCACCAATCTGTATTTTTATTTGTTCAGCCGTACGTTCACCGATTAGCAAGCTATGATAGCGGCGTAGAGCTTCCATAATATCAGCAGTAAATTCATCGCCTGCAATCCGTATTGATTGATCGCAAACGATACCGGCCAAAGCGATCACTGTAATGCCAGTGGTACCACCGCCAATATCAATGATCATATTTCCAACCGGCTCTTCTACATCAATACCAATACCCAATGCGGCAGCCATGGGTTCATGAATCAGATATACTTCCTTAGCCCCGGCCTGTTCCGCACTGTCACGCACAGCTCTTTTTTCAACCTCCGTAATGGAGGAGGGAATGCAGATCATCATTCTCCAACTAGGCGGAAAGAGGGGTTTTTTAGGGTAGATCATCTTGATCATTTCCCTGATCATTAACTCGGCAGCATTAAAATCAGCAATTACACCATCCTTCAGCGGCCTCACCGTGCGAATGCTTTCATGGGTTTTCTCATGCATCATTAATGCTCTCTTACCAACTGCTAGCACATTTTTGGGATTATTACGATCCAAAGCAACAATGCTCGGCTCATTTACCACTACCTCATCATTATGTATAATTAGGGTATTTGCAGTTCCTAGATCTATAGCTATTTCCTGTGTAAACCAATTAAAAAGTCCCATTTGTAACTATTGGATTTAATGTGTGCAAAGTACGAGTAAATAATTTGAATTAACAAAGTGAAACCTTCACCGTTTCTCTTCGCCAAAATAGCAAGTTGTCAACTTATAGTTAAAGAATTTTTGGCTGTCATCTGCTGAATCTCTATTAAGCATTTGTTGCGTCGCACACTTGTACGCCTATTCCACTGCTCAGCAATTAAGATCAGTCGGTTAATCGATTTACGGTCACTATAACGAAGTTTTCAATGTCGCAATTGTTATTCCGAAAAAATAATTTATGTTCCCTGAGTTCTTTAAAGAAAATTGCTATAACCTTTATATAGTTTCACCTTGCAAATAAGGTATGCGCATCATTACAAGAACGGTTTGGATATTATCTGTTATAAGTCTGTTTGCTGATATCGCCAGTGAAATGCTATATCCGGTAATACCTGTTTATTTAAAGCAAATTGGTTTTACGGTTTTATGGATAGGCATTTTGGAAGGCCTAGCGAATTTCACTGCAGGCATCAGCAAAGGTTATTTTGGAAAGCTGAGCGATGAAAAAGGTATTCGTCTTCCGTTTGTGAAACTGGGCTACTTTTTAAGCAGCATTTCAAAACCCATGATGGCCATTTTTACTTTTCCAATTTGGATCTTTTTAGCAAGAACTATTGATCGACTTGGAAAGGGTGTGCGAACATCGGCACGGGATGCCTTGCTTTCCCAAGAAGCAACCAAAGAAACCAAGGCAAGGGTGTTTGGTCTTCACCGCGGAATGGATACAGTTGGTGCAACCTTAGGTCCAATCATCGCATTGTTGTTTTTCCATTTTTTTGCCGGCAAATACAAAACTTTTTTTTACCTGGCATTTATTCCGGGATGGATCTCTGTATTGTTGATTTTTTTACTCAGAGAAAAAAAACAGGTTTCATCAACCTTATCAAAAGGGAATTTTTTTTCCTTTTTGAACTATTGGAAGATCGCGACTCACGAATATAAAAAATTGACAATTGGATTATTACTGTTTGCTCTTTTTAACAGCTCAGATATTTTTCTAATCTTAAAAACACAAGAAGTATTAGGCACTCGAAGCCTGAATATTTTTCACGTTGAATTTCGAAGTGAAACTGTTGCTATTGCGGCTTATGCTTTTTACAATCTCATTTTTGCTATAGGGTCGTACCCGTTAGGAGCATTGGCTGATAAATATGATTTCAGAAAAGTTTTCTTGTTTGGACTATTGTTATTTGCAGTTGTATATGCAGGTTTTGCCATAGCCTCTTCCATTGAAGTAATTTTTATTTTATTTTTCATTTACGGAATCTATGCAGCCTCAACAGAAGGTATTGTCAAAGCATGGATTACAAATATTGCACATGATGCAAATACGGCAACGGCCGTAGGTTTTTATACATCCTGCCAAAGTATCTGCACGTTATTGGCCAGTGTTCTTGCAGGTTACATTTGGAAATGGTCAGGCAGCACGGCCACATTTGCAGTTACATCCGTCGCTACAATTATCATTATCGTTTATTTTCAATGGACCACAAAAAAGTTTAGCACGTAATTTTTGGCACGGTAATGGAAAGCTATTAAACGTAACTATGAAAACGGTAAGTATGAAACGACAACTATGAAAACTTGAATCCGTACACCTTCATTATAAATCAACATATATATTCTATCTATCAGCAAAGAAGGCGGTCCGATAAAACGGGTCGCTTTTTTCTTTTTAATTAATAAAGATGCTTCATAAAATTCCTTTATTCCATGCAGAATAATAATGTAGATGAAAGAAAACAAATAGATTTTCAAACCAAATCTGTGGAATATTCTCTCCTGTTCTTTTGTTTTTCTCTTAACCCACAAATCCCAATCTTATTTCCAATTCCCGCGAAAGTATAGGTAGTTTTCTTCGTTCAATTAAAAAACTATTGAGCTGAGCTATTTCTTTAAAAATATAATGTTTATCGGCCGCAGCTTTTAAATAATCCTTTCCGCTGCTGCCACCTGTTCCAATTCTAGTACCGATCATCCTATGCACCATATTCATATGCCGGTAGCGCCATGAACTTAATTGCTCATCAATTTCAAGCAAGGCATTCAATAATTGAAAAGGCAACTGCAACAAAGGATAGCCGCGATAGAGCATTATAAATAAAGCAGCCCGGCAAGCTTGAGAAGAAAGAGAAAACTCTACATTTCGTGATTCAAAAAATATTTCATCAAATGCCTGTAAATTATTTTTTTCAGCTTCATGCAAACTCTGTTCGTAACGTTCTCTGTAGATTATCCAGAAAGAATCTTTTTCCTTGGTAAAGGAGGGAGCTAATGGCATTCTTTCCAGCCATGCATTCACTAATTCCAACAACGATTTCCCTGATTCAGCTTTCTTTATTACATCAATATGCTTCTGACGTAGTTGAGAAATGTAATATTCCTGCCCATAACGATGTTGAAATTTTAGACCAAGCTTTGCCTCTAGCTCTTTGAACTGCCAGCTCTGAAAGCCTGAAGCGGGGCGAAGCATATCACGAAAATCAAGAAAATCCATTGGGGTCATAGTCTCCATGATGTCGACCTGATGAACTAACACTCTCAGAATTGTTCCAATGCGATTGAGCCGATGAACAACAGTTTGCAACTCCGGAGAGTTATCATTTAGCGCAGGTTTTTTCATGATAGCCGCGATCGAATCTACCTCATGATGCAGTTGCTTAAACCATAGCTCGTAAGACTGATGAATAATGATGAACAGCATTTCATCGTGAGCTGTCAAATTTTGCTTATCGCTTTCTGGAGATTGCGCATTTAATATTTTATCTAATTGCAGATAATCGTGATAATGTAATTCCATAATGATAACACGAATTTCTGCGAAATACACGAATTACTTTTAATTTAAAAGAATAAGAGTAGAACTTGCAGTGAATTTTGTTTTAATTCGTGTAATTCGTGCTATTTAAATTCATACCCGATGTCGGTACGATAATATATACCTTCAAAATCGATTCTTTCTAATACATCCAATGAATGACCAATAGCTTCGCTGATATTTTTACCATAAGAAGTAACGCATAAAACCCTGCCTCCGTTGGTTATAATTTTTCCATTGTCTTGTTTTGTACCTGCATGAAAAACAAAAGAATCTTTGTCAGTTTCTTTTTTTAGGCCAGATATTTCAAATCCTTTTTCATAAGTACCCGGATAGCCATGGCTTACGGCCACCACTGTAACGGCACTTCGATTATCTACTTTTAATTTTACAGTATCCAATTCCTGCTGAGTAGCTGCAACAAACAATCCTACTAAATCCGTTTCTAGTCTTGGAATTACAACTTCGCTTTCGGGATCACCTAACCGGCAATTGTATTCAATTAAATAAGGCTCACCATTTACATTGATTAAACCAAAAAATAAAAACCCTATGTAATTAATTTCCTCTTTATGCAAACCCTCAATACTAGGTTTAATAATTTTCTCTTCTACCTTACGCATAAAACCAGGAGTAGCGAAAGGAACAGGGCTCACAGCACCCATGCCTCCGGTATTTAATCCTATATCTCCTTCTCCGATACGTTTATAATCCTTTGCTTCGGGAAGCAGCAAATAATTTTTCCCGTCTGTAATTACAAAGACACTTAACTCAATCCCATTTAAGAATTCTTCAACCACTACTTTCTTACTCGCATCGCCAAACTTTGCTTTTTGTATCATCAATTCAAACTCTGATACAGCTTCCACGGTTGTTTGGCAAATAATTACGCCCTTCCCTGCCGCCAATCCATCGGCCTTTAATACAACCGGCAATGGGTGCTCTTTTACATAATGAACGCCCTCTTCGAAATTCGAAGCATCAAACTCTTTGTATTTGGCAGTAGGAATATTATGGCGCTGCATAAATGCTTTTGCAAATGCTTTGCTCCCTTCTAACTGTGCACCATTTTTTGAAGGACCAATAAAATAAATTTTTTGTAGCTCATCATTAGACTTGAAAAAATCATATAACCCTTTTACCAATGGCTCTTCAGGGCCAACAATGATCATTTCAATTTTTTCGGAAATGCAAAATTTTCCTATAGCATTAAAGTCAGTAATGTCGATGGAGATATTCTTTCCACATTGAGCAGTTCCGGCATTTCCGGGGGCAATGAAAAGTGGGTTTGCCCAAACGCTTTGGTTTATTTTCCAGGCAAGAGCATGTTCTCTTCCACCTGATCCCAACAACAGGATACGCATGTACAGGGTTTAAAAATTCAATGCGAATATCGGGACATTTGTTAAAGAAAGCTGTCTTTTCTTTGTAACAAATCATTTTTCTGTATTTTGAGGTATTAATCATTAAACTCCCCCTCCAGCATTATAATGAAAATCTTCGCTGTATGAATCATGCTCCCGAAAAAAAAGGACATCCAAAAGGTCTTTATGTATTGTTTGCAACGGAAATGTGGGAGAGATTTAATTACTACGGCATGCGTGCTATACTAGTTTTGTTTATGACAAAAGCACTATTGTTCGATCACGCATTTGCATCTAATTTATATGGAAGTTATACAAGCCTTGCTTATTTCATGTGCTTATTGGGAGGTTATGTGGCAGACCGTTACTGGGGAAATAGCAGATCAATTATTTCAGGCGGTATTGTGATGGCAATAGGCGAGTTTATTCTATTTTTTTGTGGCTCAGTATATGAAAGTTCTCCGCAACTTTCAAACTTACTCTTCTATTCAGGTTTGGGTTTTGTTATCGGTGGTTATGGATTTTTCAAGCCGAATATTTCTTCGCTAGTGGGCCAATTATATCCAAAGGGCGACAAAAAAATTGATGCTGCTTATACCATTTTTTACATGGGTATTAATGTGGGAGCCGCAGTGGGTCCATTTATCTGCGGACTTGTAGGTGACACAGGCGATCCTGCCGATTTCAAATGGGCTTTTCTTGCAGCAGGTATTGGCATGACTATCAGCGTAGTCATACAAAAAATATTTCAAAACAAATATGTAGTCGATCCCGATAATAAAGTATTGGGATCAATACCTGAAGGAGCGCCTAAATTTTGGAATATTCCTGCATTCAGAGTTGTGGGCCTTGTAGTTCTTTCGCTTTTAATGATCGGCTTGCTATATGTAGATGCAAAAGTGGTGAGTTATCTTGCTTATGCACTTTTGGCTGCAACTGCCTTTATCGCAATACTTATCTTCTCAGATAAAAATTTATCCGGAATAGAAAAGCAAAGAATATGGGTAATATTTATTGTATCATTCTTTGTGATTTTTTTCTGGAGCGCCTTTGAACAGGCAGGTGCATCACTTACATTCTTCGCAGAAGAGCAGACAAACAGGCATCTTGGTTTAAAAATCCCGATATGGATCATTGTAATCTTATCGCTTCTTTTCGTGTACTATATTTTTACACTTTTTAAAAAAGCGGCAAAAAATCTCGGATCTGCTAATGATAAAGAATTAAGAGTTACTGTTTATGGTCTGCTGTTTGTTTTAGCAGCAGCAGTCGTTGCAGGGAATGTTTATCTTCTTACAATGGGGAAGCAGATAGTTGAACAAAATGAAGTTCCCGCAAGTTGGTTTCAGTCACTAAACTCGATTTTTGTAATTTCCTTAGCTCCCGTATTCGCATGGCTTTGGATAAAGCTTGGTAAAAGAGAACCTGCATCACCTTTTAAAATGGCGCTGGGGTTATTTCTTTTAGCACTTGGGTATTTATGGATTGCTTTTGGTGTAAAAGATGTGCTGCCGAGCGTAAAAGTTAGCATGATATGGCTTACGGGTCTTTATTTTTTACATACCTGTGGTGAGTTGTGTTTATCTCCAATCGGCTTATCCTTAGTAAATAAACTGGCTCCTTTAAAATTTGCTTCACTGCTGATGGCAGTTTGGTTTTTGGCGAATGCCGCTGCCAACAAACTCGCAGGCGTACTTAGCGCCCTTTATCCTGTAAATGGTAAAGTGACTTCATTCCTGGGTTATCAAATGGATAACATGTACGACTTCTTTATGCTGTTTGTGTTTACCGCAGGTGCTGCTTCGATAATATTGTTTTTCCTTACAAGCAAGCTTCGGAAAATGATGCATGGATTAAAATGACATTGATAAATCTTCAAAATTATTTTACAACAAAACCAACTGATATGGCAGAACAAACTCACTTTAAACCGTTTGTAGCTCCTGAAATAAAAATGGCCGAGTTTACGGTCAAGTCTGTATTGATGGGTTCTATTTTCGGAATCATATTCGGTGCAGCTACTGTTTATTTGGCGTTAAAAGCAGGCCTTACAGTTTCTGCTTCTATTCCCATTGCTGTAATTTCTATTTTACTTGGCAAACTTTTTTTAAAAACTACTATTCTCGAAAATAATATCATTCAAACAACGGGCAGCGCAGGTGAAAGCATCGCTGCTGGTGTTGTATTCACTCTTCCAGGCTTTCTTTTTTTAAGTGCAGCAGGCAGTGCAGATTATTTTAACTATGTAACTATTCTTGTTCTTGCCATTATTGGAGGAATATTAGGGACCTTGATGATGATTCCGCTACGCCGCTCTTTAATTGTAAAAGAACATGGAGTGCTTCCTTATCCCGAAGGAACTGCTTGCGCCTCCGTATTGAAGGCCGGTGAAAAAGGCGGTGAATTAGCGATGACGGCAATTTGGGGAGTTATAGTGGCAGGGAGCTACGCGATACTGCAAAAAATATTTCATGTAATTGCCGAAGTACCATATTTCATGACAAAACAAACTCAAAAAGTTTTTCCTTCAGCAAGAGTTGCAGGTGAAATTACTCCTGAATATATGGGTGTGGGTTATATCATCGGACCAAAAATTGCGGGTATTTTGGTTGCTGGCAGCGTTCTTAGTTGGTTTGTATTCATTCCTCTCTTAGCCTCATTAATAAATCCCGATCTGATTGCGGCACAATTAGCGAAGCTTGGCTATTTAGCAGACATTACAAAACCTGGAGGACCGGGGAGATGGGATCCTGCTATACATAATTTTGCTGATTGGGCAACAGCCATCTATCGTGCTTATGTGAGACAAATTGGTGCGGGTGCTGTTGCCGCCGGAGGCTTCATTACGCTTGTTAAAACAATCCCTACGATCATTTCATCATTTAAAGGAAGCATCGGTTCAATGAAAGGTGGAAAAGCTATAGTAGCTGACATATCAAGAACTGAGAGAGATCTTTCAATTAAGATAGTGGCAATAGGAAGTGTTCTATTGATTTTAATAATTGCTTTATTACCGAGCAATTTTATTCCTGGCAGCTCTATCGGCAGTAAATTATTACTTGGGTTACTTGTAATTATTTTCGGAGCATTCTTTGTCACCGTTTCATCTCGCATTGTTGGTTTAATTGGCTCATCAAACAATCCTATTAGTGGAATGACGATTGCAACATTAATGGGAACTTGTTTGATTTTTATCGCAGTAAAATGGACGGGGAGTTTTTATGAGCCGATGGCATTAATTGTTGGAGGAATGATCTGCATTGCGGCAGCGAATGCAGGTGCTACTTCACAAGATTTAAAAACGGGCTATATTGTGGGGGCCACTCCTCGCAATCAACAAATTGCTTTGTTTATTGGTGCTATTGTTTCTTCAATAGCGATCGGTGCAACAGTAAAGATTCTTGACACTCCAACTCAAGAAATGATCCAGCAAAATATCCATCATGCAATTGGTACAGACAGGTATCCTGCGCCACAGGGAACTTTGATGGCCACACTCATCAAAGGAATTCTTTCTTTCAATCTCGATTGGCAATTCGTATTGGTGGGTGTGTTCATTGCTATTGTAATGGAACTTTGCGGAATAAGGTCGTTGTCATTTGCAATTGGAATTTATCTTCCTCTTTCTACCACACTTCCTATTTTTATAGGTGGTGCTATACGAGGCGTTGCAGAAATGATAAATAAAAAGAAAAATAATGTGCCGGAGGAAGAAGACCTTGCAAAAGGAAATCTGTTTGCCACTGGCCTGGTTGCAGGTGGCGCTCTTGCCGGCGTAATTGTAGCGATCTTATCTGTAAATGACAATGTAAGAGCGGGCCTAGCAAAAATAAGTGCTGAATTAGGGCTTACTAAATTGTTGGGAGAAGAAGGTTATAAATGGTTGGGGGTTGCTTTTTTTGCCTTGATGGGCTTCATTCTTTATCGTGTTGCAATAAGCAAAAGAAAAATTATTTAATAAGAAGATTAAATGCAAGTAAAAAAAAGCATCCCGCCAAAGCGGGATGCTTTCGATTTATATAGATAGTACGAATCAGCAAAAACTTAAATGTTCATATTTTTTTCCAAGAATGGCAGTGTCGTCCGCCTCAAGCCAATTCTTTAAAACAGTTGCATATACAGTCTTAAAATCAATTTTGTATTTCAGATCACCTTCTTCGAGATCGCTAAGATCAGGAACAGGCGTAATGATTCCTTTTTGCTTTAAAGCACCACCGATTAAAAACATATTGTTAGCAGTGCCGTGATCCGTACCTCCACTTGCATTTTGTGAAACCCTTCTTCCAAATTCTGAAAAAGTGAACATCAGCACATCATTAAATCGATTATTGGTTTTTAGATCTGCTGCAAATGCTTTTACTGCACCGCTCAATTCAGTGAACAATCGTTGTTGCTGGTTTTCCTGATTCACATGGGTATCGAAGCTACCGAGTGAAATGTAATAGACCTTGGTGTTGATATCGGAAAAGATTAATGAAGCAATTGTTTTTAATCCTTGTCCTAACTCTGTTTTAGGATATTCTGCGGATGAAGGATGCAGCTTGCTTTGTTGGAATATATAATTGGCCGAGGATAAAGTTTCAGACATAGTCTTATAGAGATAGTCCACCGTTTCTTCCCCATCATCCTTGTGATTTTTTAAAACATCTTTAAAAAACTTTTCATTGCTTGTACCAAATAAACGTTTTGGATCTTTCATGGCAATAGCCTTTGCATTCTCACCTTTCAGAGCCAGACTCAGAACATCGTCAATTTCCAGTGCATAGGTTGGTTTATCACAACCATGACATTGAGCATCGAGATAACGGCCTAGCCAACCTGTTGTTATGTACTCATTACTGGCGCTTCCGGTTTGCCAAATGTCCATGCTGCGAAAATGTGAACGGTCAGGATTCGGATAACCAACATTATTTAAAATACCTAGGCTGCCATCATCATACAATTCTTTCAATGATAATAATGCAGGATGCAGACCCACCTCATCTGTTAGCGACAAAGCTTTTGTTCTTTCAATACCTAATCTTGGCCGCTCACGGTAATAAATGTCATTGCGGATCGGAATTACAGTGTTCAACCCATCATTACCGCCACTCAACTGCAATATCACCATTACTTTATTTCCGGGCGGTACTCTGTCAACTCTTTCAAATGCCTTTAAAAACTTTGGCACCATAAAAGATGCTGTAGCAAGCGATCCGAATTGTAAAAATTCTTTGCGTTTAATAAGCATAAAGACCCTCCCAGCCTCCCTAAAGGGAGGTGTTTGACTTTTGTAATTTTATTGAAATAAAGAACAAATGTTCAGCTTTGTATTAAGCCTAAGTCCCCTTTAGGGGATTTAGGGGTTATTAACATAATTGGTATTCGGGTGTACTCATTATTTGAATTGTGGTCGTTTTAATAAAACTTTCCTTGCTGCCTGCATCCGCATATTGGCTAATAACATCAGCATTAACGGCTTTTTTTGTTTGAAGTAAAACTCCCGCGATATCATTCACCAATTCTGCACGAGGTGATTTATCATAATAACTAAGATATTTGCCCCAATCAATTTCAGCATTAATGGGGCGTCCGGCTCTGCCCATCCGATTATCAGAATTTGGTTTTATTTCATCATCATTGCGTCCCATCATTTGATCGTCATCCGTCTTGGGCTTTATATTAAATTCATCTTTATCATTGATCAATTGAGGAATACGCATGCGCATCATAAGAGTTGAGCTATCTATCCAAGTCTTTCCTCCGGGCCAGCCTGCTACATTTGGCGGATAGAATAACATCTGTCCCAGTATTCTTTGCAACAACAATAATGCTTCCTCATTTTTTAACTTCATTGGCAACATTCGTTGCATGCCTACGAGCAACTCTATAGGAGATTTTATTCTGGAGCCGATATTTTTTTCATCATAAAACCAATCGCTGCTAAAAATATCTTCCATCAGCTTGCCTATGTTATAATCATTCTTATAAAACCGATCGGCCAGCCATTCCGTTTTATGTTGGTCAATGCTATCATTCACAAAAAACCTGTAGACCTTTTGTGAAATATATTTAGCTGTTTGTTTTTGTTCGAGTAGAATATCCAATACTTCATCGCCATCAAAATTTCCCGTTTTACCTAAAACTGTTTTACTTCTATCGTCATGCTGAAATTTTCGAAAAGCAAATTCACCTTTGCCATTTGCACTCCAACCGGTAAATGCCCTGGCAGCTTCTTTTACATCATGCTCGGTATAATTTCCACGACCCATAGTAAACAATTCCATTACCTCACGAGCAAAATTTTCGTTGGGATGATCTTTCTTATTTTGATTATTGTTTAAAAAATTCAACATGGCCGCTGTCTTGGAAACCTCATGAAGCAGATCTCGAAAGTTACCAAGAGCATTTTGACGAATAACATCCAGTAACCCCTGTTGAAAAAATATATTTAAGTTGCGACAAGCAAAATGGCCATGCCAAAAAAAAGCCATTTTTTCACGAAGCTGTGCATCCGTATTTATCATTTCCTTGATCCAGTAAAGATTCAGGTTTTTAATTCCCTCGCGGCTTTTTCGTTGTAGTTCCTTGCGCTGTTCGGCTGACATTTCTTGCCGTTGTTGCCGGCCCGCATCTTGTATCCCCATCATCAAGCCTTGCAGATAATTGTCCGCTGCTTGTATATACTCAGGTTTTTTCGCAGAAGCTTTTTGAATGGCCTTGTATAAGTTTTGAGGAGAAGTTTTCTCGAGAGCGTTCAATTGCTCAACAGCGGGACCAAAACCAGCACGCCATAGCAAATGCTGATTTTTTAATTGGTTACTCGATGGCATTAACTAAGGATTTTGATTTCTGACCAAAAAGAAACTATAAAGTTTAAATTCAAAGGATTAGTATTTGTAAACGATCTCTACCCTGTACTTTTAAGCCGACTATACTATAAGCCTCAGTTTAATTCGACGACGTTTGCGATTTATTCTTGCATCACTAATTAAAAAAATGAGACAGTAGCCCGATTAGAGTGGTCCATTGTCATTTCCTATAAAGCATTTGGTCAATGTTTTTGTCATGCTTTTCCTGCTGTAGTTCTTTTCTATAAAAAGTTTCATAATAAGCCTTGACAAAGGCAGCAAGCGGTGTAGCGATAAAGGCACCTATAATACCAAAGGCGGCAGACATGATTATAATCATAATTAAAATAAAAGCGGGATGAATTTTCATTGTAGTTGACCGAATGCGGGGAATAACAAAATCCCCGATTATTTCGTCCAATACAATATAAAATATAGCTACCCATAATGCAGTAACAGGAGAAATAGAAAATGCGATAAGTATAGGGGGAACCGCCATGATATAAAAACCAATTTTAGGGATTAGTTCGGCAAAAAAGGTAACGCCCGCCCAAACCCACATGCCGGGTATGCCCATAAAGTATAGAAAAAACCACACAATAATGGCGCGGATCGCCCCGGCAAATATGTTTGACCACATCCAGCCAATAGTCATTACAGATGCATACGAAAAAGCTTTCGCCGCCTTTTCTTTTTTTTGATCGGGAAAAAGAGAAAGATACAGCTCAAGCAGCGGGCGTGGCCTGATAAGCATATAGATAACCAGACAGAAGAAAAATATAATCAGCAAAATATTCCGGAACAGTTGAATAGAATATTGACCTACGCTGTTGATAATTGATGAGACTGGTGGCAGCGCAGTAATAGCATTTGACATTGTTTGCGCTTGCTGACGATCATTGCCATGGTCACCTAACCAATCGGCAACTCGTTTATTTAAGCTATCAAAATAGTTTGGCAAGTTGGCTACCAGCAATTTTATCTGAGTAACCATTTTTGGTATCACCATCCATCCCAGTAAGGCAAGACAAAGAAGAACACTAAAAAAAACAATTAGCGAGGCAAATGTTCGATGAACCCTTTTTGTTTCAAGCCAGGTTACAGGCGCATTCAATACAATAGTAAATACAATCGCAAAAAATATAATAAGAAGAACTTGCAGTGTTTGAAGAATAAACCATAAAGCAACAAATAATCCAGCTGCTAGGTAAAGCAAACGTGATAATGATCTAAATTCCATTCTTTAATTGTTCTTATGAAAATACACATTCTCAGGATGTGCTATAAAACAAAAACAGGGCCTCATTCAAAGCCCTGTTCAATTTTATATCATGACTTTTAAAACGCTCGTTTCACACCTTCTTCCACATTTGCATTTTCAGGATACAAAACCGCCTTTATATAGTTGGTGGTACTTAAAAACTTCTGTGCCGCTTTTTGCAGGTCTTGCACGGTCAATGCATCTATCTTTTGTTCATAATCCAAAATATTTTCAGGATTGTTTTGATCAATAAATGAATTAGAAAGATTAGAAAGCCATGACTCATTATTTTGCAAGTTGACCTTGTATTGTTTTTTCCATGTTTCTTTTACTTTGTCGAGGTCTTTTTGATCAACACCTTTTTCTTGCGCAGTTTTAATCAGATCAAATAATGCAGTAGTAAGCTTATCAACGTTCTCGGGGCCGCAAGGAATATTCGCGGAAACTGTATAGTGCACATAAGGGCGTTTTTGAATGGAACCGTTTAAGCCCCCACTGTACATGCCGCCCAATTCCTCCCTTAGCTTTTCAATGATTTTAATATTCAGTGCATCAATCAAAGCTCTAAAAGCAATGTTTTCCTCACGGTTGTATTGTGTTTCGCCCGACCACAATATATTGATAAAGCTTTGGGACTCTTTTCCCTTTTTAATATTTGCCAATATTGCTCCCTGAACCGGTCTTACACCATTGTCTTTGTATTTGTGTTCTTCAAGTTTGCCGGGCAAAGAACCAAGATATTTTTCAAACAAAGGCTTTGCAGTAACAGGATCAACATTCCCTACAAAAGTGAAATGCATGCCATCAGCATTACCATACACCTGATTATAAATAGACATTATTTTACTCAATTTTAAGTTTTCAAATTCCTGCGCCGTTGGTATTACCGTTACCCAGGGACTATTGTTGTAAACGATCTTAGCCAGTGTATCTTGGAAAAAATAACGAGGATTGGCTTTTAAAAACTGAAGTGTACTTTTTTGCTTCGTTACATAGGAATTAAACAAGCTCTCATCCTTTCTTGGCTGTGTAAAATATAAATTTATGAGCTGAAGAAAGGTTTCAAAATCTTTTACACTGCTGCTTCCTTCAATCCCTTCTTCACATTCGTTGAGATAAGGGAACGCTTCCACCGTTTTACCTGAAAGAAATTTTTGCAAGTCTGTTGGTGACATATCTTTCACGCCCATTACATTCACCAATTCAGCAGCATGTTTGGCATTGTCCTTATCCTCTAGCGGAAACCGCTGCCACCCACCCCAGCGCCAGGCATCCATCATGATTTCATCGTTTTTAAAATTAGTGGGCTTCATCGTTATCGTTACACCATTGCTTAAACTAAGGCCAATCGTTCCAAGCTTTTCATTCTTTGTTTCTGAAACAATTTTCCCCGCAGCGTCTGATCCCTCCATTAAATTAGTTGCAATCGCTTTTTCTTCATAAGGTTTTACCTGTTGCTTAGCAGCAGCTATAATTTGTTTTTCAAGATCGCTATTGGAGGGTAATTTATCTTTTGTTTTGGTGGGTGCCATAACAAGAGCAAAGGCATGAGCAGGCGCGGGCATTTTTTTTGCCTCATCATTGATCTCTTTCAATGAAATGCCTGGTAATATTTGATTTAGGAATTTATATCGATTTTCAGGACCGGGGATCGGTGCGCCCTCCAAATAATTGTTGACGTAGCTTGAAACAAGAGTCCGTGATTCTGATTTGTCCTTTTCACGGTAAGCCCTCTCTGCTGCATTCAACATGTTTGCTTTCGATCGTTCTAACTCGGCAGCCAAAAATCCAAACTTTCTCGCTTTTTCTGTTTCAGCCAGCAATGCATTGATTGCTTCCTGCGTAGTGTTATCACCCAATACAGCAAAAGAAATAAATGCGTCATACCCCCGAATGAACTGATCCATTCCTGTATATCCATATACAAACGGAGGGTTTTCTTTTTGAGTCAACTCTTGCAGTCGTTCATTGATCAAGGCATTGATAAGCTCTTTTTTAACTGACCCACGATAATCAGCCCATGTTTTTGTTTTTTTAGCTGGCGTAATAAAATTGAAGACTTCGAGAATCGTATTTGTCGCTTCATCATCGGTTACTACCATAGCATCGGCCTTTGTTCTTACCGCAATTGGTGTTATAGCGGGTCTTGGTTTTGCGTTTGCCGGATTTTTAAATCCGCCGAAATGTGCCTTGATCTTTTTTTCAGCTTCCGTAGGGTCAATATCGCCCACAACTACAACCGCCATCAGATCCGGGCGATACCATTGCTTATAAAAACGTTCTAATGTTGCATAGTTGAATGTTTTCAAAATAGAATCCTTACCAATCGGCAAGCGTTCAGCATATTTGGAACCATTAAAAAGTTTCGGAAAATACTGGCGTAGCATTCTTTCCTGCGCTCCTTTGCTAAGACGCGATTCTTCAAGAACTACACCTCTTTCTTTGTCAATTTCTGTTTTGTCGAGCAAATTATTGAAGGCCCAATCTTCTAAAACAGTAAACCCTTTTTCCACTATTTCCGGATCGTCGCTTGAAATAGGAAGCATGTAAACCGTTTCATCAAAGCTGGTATATGCATTCAGGTCGGCGCCAAACTTTACACCTACTTTTTGCAAATAATCAACCAATTCATTTTTGGGAAAATGTTTTGAACCATTAAAGTTCATATGTTCCATAAAATGAGCTAAACCGCGTTGAT
The DNA here is from genome assembly GCA_036005185.1 of Chitinophagaceae bacterium. Classification (GTDB taxonomy): domain Bacteria; phylum Bacteroidota; class Bacteroidia; order Chitinophagales; family Chitinophagaceae; genus VBAU01. The sequence goes on from DASYQS010000019.1 coordinate 162,289, forward strand.
CAGGATCTTCAAGAATAGAGCCGGTGTTTACCACCAAGCGCAGTTCCATCTTTTTTTCCGGCTTGGAGTTTTTTTGAATATAGTATGTAAGTCCGTTTGGTAATTTACCCACCTTCACATTCGGATCAATGGGAATAGGCTGGTTTAAGTTAATCTGTGCAAATAAGTTTACCGAAAAAAAGCCAAGCAGAAGAATGAGACTGAACAAGGGTTTTATAAAGATTTTCATGTCAAAGTTTTTTGGGGCGGTAAATGTATCCATACCCAGTGACATCATAAAATAAAAAACTCCCTTTTACACGAAGGGAGGACTAAAAGTATAAATGCAGGATGCAAGGTTCAAAATACAGGATCCAAGGCACAAGGTTCAAGAAACAAGAAATTAGAAACAGTATAAAGGATTTGTTTTATGAACTCGAGCCTGCCTGCATTGCAATTATTCATCACTCATTATTCCTCATTATCTTGTGCCTTGTTCTTTGCGCCTTCGTTATATTTTGCTTCTGCTTCTTTAGCTTTGTCAAAGTCCAGCACTACTCCATTGATGCAATAACGAAGACCAGTTGGCGGAGGGCCATCATCGAATACATGTCCTAAATGCGATTTGCAGCGGCCACACATTACTTCAGTACGCTGCATGCCATGCGTGCCATCCGGAGCATAAATAATACTGCCTTTGCTGATGGGTTCATAAAAACTAGGCCAGCCGCAACCGCTTTCAAATTTGGTATCGCTTTTAAATAAGGGGTTGCCGCAAACAGCGCAATAATAAGTTCCTATTTCATGAAAATCTTCAAACTTGCTGCTCCAAGGCCGCTCTGTTCCTTTTTGCCGGGCAATATGATAAACATCTTTGGACAGAATTTTTTGCCATTCTTCATCACTCATTACCACTTTGGATGAATCAGTATGTGAATACACAGGGTTCTTCTTTTCTGTATCGCTCATATTTTTATTTTTTACTGATGATTGAGAATAACTGCACTGCTGCAGTATAGTTGCTAGCACACATATTATTAAATACCTGATCATAGTTTGAATAAACAAATTTACGATGGTTATAATTACGTAGTTTGTCCGATTGGTGACTGGCTAAATTCTCTTAACATTCATTTTACAACCCTCTATTCATAAAATTTTCAATGCATAGGCCTGTTTACCATTGTTGTTCTTCTTAAATACACTCGCAATTCTGCATCATAGATTTTTTTAAATACTCTAATTTTACCGCTCATGAAATTGCGGCAATGTCAATTCTCACTATAACCGGTATTCAAACAAAACTTCATTGGGAGGACAAAAAGGCCAACCTTCAAATGTTTGAAGAAAAGATTTTTTCTATTTCTCAACCAACAGAAATCGTTGTATTGCCCGAAATGTTTAGTACAGGATTTAGCATGCAACCCGAAAAGCTTGCTGAAACCATGGAAGGAGAAACCGTAAAATGGATGAAAAGAATTGCAGCACAGAAAAGAGTTATTTTAACAGGAAGTATAATCATTCTGGAAGCAGGTCATTATTTTAACAGGCTAATATGGACGTTACCGAATGGACAGCTTGGTTATTACGACAAACGGCATTTATTCGCCTACGCTGATGAAGATCAGCATTACACGGCCGGATCAAAACGATTGATTGCTTCAGTGAAAGGATGGAAAATAAATTTACTGGTTTGTTATGACCTTAGATTCCCAGTATGGGCAAGGCAGAATTTCACTGCCAGCACTTCTCCGAAAGAAGAAAAGGAAGCGTTAGCGCCAGAATATGATGTATTGATCTATGTTGCTAATTGGCCCGAGCGAAGAAATACGGCTTGGAAAACTTTACTGCAGGCAAGGGCTATCGAAAATCAATGCTATGTGGTTGGTGTAAATCGCGTTGGCGAAGATGGCAATAACATTTATCATAGCGGAGATAGCATGGTCATTGATCCATTAGGCAATATTTTATATCATAAAAAAGATGAGGAGGATATTTTCACCATCACTCTCGACAAATCACATCTTGAAACAATTAGGGGAAAATTTCCTTTCTGGAAAGATGCTGACAGATTTATAATTGAACCCAATTCTCTTTCTTGAGTTTTTATTACCCATTCATTTAATATCGTAGGCTGAAATTGTTCAACACATCATTGAATTTTCATCTTACAATAACTTAGGATAGCGTTTCAAGTATTACAGGCATCAAAAAACATGCTTCAGCAAGTTTTGCCTCATTGTGTGAAGCACATTTTGGAATTTGCTGTCTCTCTATTCAGACCCACATTACTACTTTAATTTTTTATCAGCTAATAAAATTCAATTTATCTGGCAGAGACATTTATTAAACCATTCTTTTGATAAATAAATAAACTATTATGAGAAGATTATTGACTTGCATCGCTGCATTTTTATTCTATGCACAATTGTTTGCTCAAACAAATACGATTACAGGTCATATTACAGATCAACAGGGAAAGGGAATTGAGTTTGCTTCAATCTCCGTTAAAGGCAATCCCGCCGCAGGGAAATCGGCAGATGCAAATGGAAATTTCACTATACAAGCTGCACCAAATTCCACTCTTGTTTTTAGTGCCGCAGGTTTCCAATCACTTGAACTTAATATTGGAAATCAAACAACGATAACTGTTGTATTGAATACTCAAGGAACCCTTACTGAAGTTGTAGTGACGGCTTTAGGTATTAGAAGGTCAGACAAGGCACTCGGGTACTCGGTTGCCAAAGTTGATCCCAACACTTTAATTCAAAGATCAGAACCCGATGTTTTAAAAAGCTTGCAGGGGAAAGTAGCCGGTGTTGACATTCGGTCTTCACAAGGTACTCCTGGTGCAGCCACACGAATCCAGATCAGAGGCAATTCATCTTTTTTTGGAGATAATCAACCTCTGATTATTGTTGATGGAATTCCTTACAGCAATGACCAGATTACAACAAGTAGCCAAGTTATTGGAGGAAGCGCCTATTCCACCGGCTTTTCAAATCTTGATCCGAATGATATCGCCAGCATAAATGTTTTGAAAGGTTCATCCGCTGCGGCTCTGTATGGTTCCAGAGCTTCGAACGGAGTTATCATTATTACGACCAAGTCAGGCAGCGCTGGCAGAAGTAAGAAAGGAACAGAAGTAACGTTCTCATCTTCCTATTCAATTGAAAAAATCGCCAATTTACCGGAGTATCAAAATGATTATGGCCCAGGCACTCAATTTGGCTATTCAAATGCCAATGGCTCATGGGGCCCGGCATTCAGAAGCCTTGATTCTATTCCAACATGGGCATCCTACCGGGCAGCTTATCCGGAATTGTTTCCTTCCGCAAATATGGCTTTCCGTGCAGTTCCTAATAATGTCAAGGATTTATTTAGAACAGGAACAGTCCTCGAAAATTCTATCGGCTTCAATGGCGGTGATGAAAAAAATGCTGTTTCTCTGACCGCTTCTCAATTAACGCATAATGGCTATGTTGAACATTCCTCTTATACAAGATCAAGCATTGGGCTGGGTGGCTCTACTAAATTAAATTTCGGACTCAACGTTAGAGGAAATTTCAATTATTCACGCTCTCATCAGAAGGGTGGTTTTTTTGGTGAGAACCAAGTTGATTTCGGTTCTCAATTTGCACGCTCGCTATTCCTTGCGCGCAACTGGGATTTTACCAATTTGCCTTTTGAAACAAAAACAGGAGGGAATTTAATTCCGAATGCAGGCTATGATAATCCACGCTGGTCAGCGAAATATAATAAGGCCTTAACTGATGAAGAGCGGTTTGTAGCTGGCGTACATGCAGACTTTAATATCATTAAGTGGATCAATCTCAGTTACAATCTTGGAAGTAATGTGAATTTATTAAACAGGAGAGAAATTGTTGAAGTAGGTTCAACAACTGCTTCTGCAGAAGGTGTAGGCAGAATTGTGCTGGATAATTACAGAAACCAGGAAATTGAATCTAATCTGTTATTAACTCTGTCGCCTCAGGTTCATAAAGATTTTAGTATAAAGGTGGTGCTTGGAAACAATATCAATCAGCAAACATCAAACAGACAGGTTGCTACAGGGAAAAATTTCATCACCAGAGGGCTTTATACATTAAGTAATACTTCTCAGCAAACTTTTGGCATTGATTTTTTCCAAAATGGAAATTTTATCAATGCGGATGTTTTTGCAAGAAAAAGGCTGACAGGAGTTTTTGCTGACGCCACGATTGGATATAAAAACTTTGCTTATTTGGAAATTACCGGTCGCAATGACTGGTCCTCCACGTTACCAATAGACCATAGAAGTTATTTTTATCCATCTGTAGCGGGGTCTTTTATTTTCTCTGATGCTTTTAAATTACAAAGCAATGTTTTAGACTTTGGAAAGATCAGAGCTGGCTGGGCAAAGGTTGGAAGAGATGCGGCTCCATATTCCCTGGAAGATGTATATGTACTGGGAACAAATTTTTTGGGGCAATCAACTGCATCACTCAGCACAATAACTTATGATCCAAACTTAAAGCCTGAATTTACAGAGGAAATTGAAGTAGGCACTCAACTAAGCTTTTTGAAAAAAAGAATTGATCTAGATCTTGCTCTTTATAACAGAACCTCAACAAATTTAATTGCTCCCATCTCTGTACCATCTGCATCTGGCTATTCTCAGCTATATACCAATTATGGTAAAATAAGCAACAAGGGAATTGAGATAGATCTCACAGTAGTTCCTGTTAGAACCAAAAGCTTCAGTTGGAGCGTGAGAGGGGCGTTTACAAAAAATGAAAGTATTGTAAAGGAACTTACACCGGGTGTTGACCGTTTGCTGCTCTATCCAGTATTAGCCGGAGCTACAAATATTTCCCCCTATTTAGAGCCGGGCAAACCTTTTGGTTACTTGCGCGGTGATAAAGTGTATAGAGATAGTGCTACTGGTGCTATTTTAATTAATCCGGCAACGGGTGGGATGATCGTAAATCTTACAGACCAGGAAATGATCGGTGATCCAAACCCTGATTTTAAATTGGGAGTTACAAACACATTAACCTATAAAGGTTTTTTCCTGAGTGCCTTGTGGGATGTGACAAAGGGAGGTGATCTTTATTCTACAACAGTCCAATCTCTGTTAGGAAGAGGGGTTACAAAGGATACTAGGGATAGAGAAGCGACTTGGGTAATTCCTGGTGTATATGGTGATCCGCAAACCGGTCAAACCATTTTAGTTAATGGAAAACCGATCCCAAATCAAACACGTATCACCACAAATGATTTATATTTTTCTCCAAACACAGGCAATGGGGCAACTTTCGCCATTAACACAGCTTCGGAGTGGAGTGTATATGATGCCACAGTTTATAGATTAAGAGAGCTAACTCTAGGTTATGAATTTCCAAAGTCTTTCTTCAATAAAATTCCTATAGGATCGGCTACCCTGACATTCACAGGAAGAAACTTATGGTATCTGGCTCCAAACTTTCCAAAATACACACACTTTGACCCGGAAGTAAATTCATTTGGTGCTACTACTACTCAGGGTATTGAGCTTTCTGCGGCACCTACAACAAAAAGATATGGTGTAAATCTAAAAGTCACTTTTTAATCACCCAACTTAAAATATTCGCTATGCTTGGAAAAATAAAATATATAGTACCGGTAGTTCTCTTAATGATATCCTGCAAGAAAAACGATTTCTTGGATATCAATCATGATCCCAATAACCCCACTTCCGTTCCCATTTCAAAATTGTTGCCTACAACAGTAAAAAGTCTGGGAAGCTCATTGGCAATAGGAAATGGAGGCAATGCCGGGATATCAGAAATATTAAATGAATACACCCATCAAATAACGCAACGTGCCGATGTTGATCAATATGGTGCAACCGGCAATAATTTTTTTATAGGAACAGCTTGGCCATTTTTTTACCAGGGCACGCTTGCAAACCTGGAACAAATTATTAAAGATGGAACAACAGCAGGCAATTTAAGATATGTTGGGATTGCTAAAATTCTAAAGGCTTTCACCTACTCACAACTGGTGGATATTTTTGGCGACATACCCTTCTCTGAAGCACTTAAACTAAAAGAAGGAGTTAAATATCCAAAGTTTGATGACGATGCTACGATATACCCTCAATTGTTTACAATGATTGATGAAGGAATAGCCGACTTAAGTAACACTTCTGCAGCAAATGTGCTCAGACCAGGCTCTGATGATGTTATATATGGTGGCAATGTTACAAGTTGGATAAAAGCAGCTAATACTATTAAGCTGAAGCTATATACACAAATTCGCAAAGTAAAAACCGTAACCACAGAAGTAACCGCTTTACTGAATAGTCCAGCTACATTGATCAGTGCAACAGCAGAAAGTTTCCTTATTCCATATGGCCCAAGCGGTGCAACTGATGATAGAAACCCGGCCTTTGGAGATTATTTTGCAGCGCAGCGCTTGAATTTTATTAGCCCATGGTTCTATGAGATTTTAAAAGGATATAATCCTCGCATTAATACGGGAGTTGTTGATCCGCGTATTCCTTATTACATATATAACCAATTAAATGCTACGCAGGCAACAAGGGAAGGTAATCCTACTGAATACCGAGACGGTCCATTTGTCTCGATCATTTTTGGTTCAGCAGGACCTAACAGAGATCATAACCAGCAAAATTCGATCAGCCTTATGGGAATTTATCCTGCTGGTGGAAAGTATGATGATGGCAGTGCTACGATTGCAACAGGAACAAGCGGCACTGGAGCTGCACCTTACCGCCTCATTACCTATGCTGACAGGTTGTATTTAGAGGCCGAATTAATTAATACGGGTGTTATTACGGGTGATGCAAGAGCAAAACTAAAAGCTGCTATTGAAGAATCATTTAAACAAGTTGACTATGTAGTTACAAAAACCGGCACATCAGGAGTTCCTGTTTTAGCTGGTACAACAGCAGTAACGAACTATGTAAATGCTATGCTTGCCCAATACGATGCTGGAGATAATAATCGCAAGTTGGAAATTATCATGACTCAAAAATGGATATCCGCTTTTGGTAGCCACATTGATGAATATACTGATTACAGAAGAACAGGGTATCCGATCTTTTTCAATCCGAATGACCCAACGATGGCACCGGGCGGTAGGGTACAACCTCCCATAAACGGAGATCCTTCTAATCCAGGTGCGCAAGCATCGGTGCCTGTTCAGTTGAGCAGACCTTACCCCCTTTCTTTGCCCTGGTTAACTCCAGAATTGAATACTAACCCAAATGCACCGCCACAAAAAAATCAATCCACGTATAAAGTTTTCTGGATGCCTTAATCCTTTTAAAAATTAAAATAGTAGATATGAAAAAAACGATAGCATATAGTTTAATAATCTTGATGGCCTTTATTGGATGCCGCAAGGATGAGAATCAAAAAATACCTGAGCTGGAAAAAGTTCCATTGCCGCTGGTTGTGAAAGTAGCAAATACCGATCAGGTTATTTCAGCGACCAATCCTTCCTCTTTTAATGCCAAGTTTACAGTTGATTTGTATTTCCATGAAGGCATTTTGCCACAAAAATTTGATGTGGTTGCTATAAAAAATGGTGATCCTTCCAGCGTTAAAGTGATTCAGGAAAATGTTACAGCTTATCCTTCTACGATTACTATCACAGGCGATAAATTGGCTAGCCTTTTCGGGCCAATCCAAGTAGATGATAATTTCGACATCAGTGTTGATATAACTACACTGAATGGAAAGAAATATTTGGCGTTTCCTCCAGTTGGTATAGGCTACGGACCTAATGTTAGTATTGAGCCCGGAGCAAGCACTTTTGTTCGCTATACAGCCGTATGCCAGTTTGATGCAAACCAATACAACGGAAATTTCAAAGTTATTACAGATGAGGTGGGAAATTATAACCCCGGTGACATTGTTGAAGTGACAAAAGTTGATGCAACACACATATCATTTGAATATCCGGTATTTGATGCGCGGCCAATTGTTGTTACTATTGATCTCGTTACAAACATAGCTACAGTTCCAAAGCAAGTATATGGCAATTACGGAACTCCCCCAGCATGGCCTTATGGAGATGTCTCCGTTCAATCTGTTCCGGGCAATGATAATTTTGTGGCACCCTGCCAAGGTGTTCTAAGCTTAAATCTTGAACATACTGTTTCGGTAGGGACGTTTGGGGCTTATAAAATTGTACTCAAAAAGCAATAAAGTATTCGAGTTCAAAAAAAAATTCAAGTGGCAGCACCATCGTGCTGCCACTTTCTTTTAAGGGTACTACAATGTTTTATCCTCTTCAAGTCCATTACTTAATTATTTTTGTCGTCCATGTACAGTTTTGCTCAAAATATTATTGATTTTTATAAATCACTTCAACCGCCGCCTTTGCCAAAAGAAGTTGAAATTTTATTTCCACAACAAAATAAAGAAGTGATAAAAATTGTTGAGACCTTCTTTTATAAATTTTATGATGATGATCATCCAAGGCATTTAATTTTTGGAATTAACCCTGGTCGTTTTGGTGCGGGTACAACTGGCATTAATTTTACGGCGCCAAAACAGCTTAAGCAATTTTGCGGCATCGAGCACTCCTTTAAACCTCAATCGGAATTGTCGGCAGAGTTTATTTATGATTTTATCAACGCGTATGGTGGCGTCACAAAATTTTATAGAAATTATTTCATTACTTCTGTTAGCCCTTTAGGTTTTATAAAAAATGGAGTAAACATGAATTACTATGATGATAAAAAATTACAACAAACAATAAAACCTTTTATAATTAACAGCATACAAAAACAAATTTCCCTTGGCTTCAAAACAAATTACTGCGTCTGCATCGGAGGCGATAAAAACCTCAAATTCTTTTCCTCTTTAAATAATGAGTATAATTTTTTTGAACAGATACTTTCTTTACCACATCCACGGTTCATCATGCAATATCGGCGTAAACAAAAACAAAAATATATTGACGAATATTTGTCGGCTTTGCGACTTGTTTCTTAAATAGGATTTCTTAGCTTTGCCCTCGTTCAATTTTTGAATATGAAAATCTGCTGACGTTCGCCCCCATTTTTTAGAACGCATTTTTACCGCTCAATTAATAAATGCCTGACTAGGCATTTATTATTCTTATCTGTATTTATCTCTTATTTAAATTGAATTTATGTCACAACCAACCCAGCATACAAGCAAACTATCTCTTTTCTTTTCACTGATAAAACGATCTATCAAAGGTGAACAATATGATTATACCCAAGGCAGTATTCGTCAGGCAATTATTCTTTTGGCCATTCCCATGATTCTGGAATTAAGTCTTGAATCTGTTTTTGCTGTGGTGGATATGTTTTTTGTGGGGAAACTTGGTCCTAATGCAATGGCGACTGTAGGTTTAACCGAATCAGCAATTACGATCGTTTATTCGATAGCCATTGGCTTAAGTATTGCGGCTACTGCAGTAGTTGCAAGAAGAACTGGTGAAAAAAATCCTGATGGTGCGGCGCATGCCGGCATGCAATCTTTGTTAATTGCACTAATATTGACTATTATAATTAGCACGTGTGGAATCATATTCGCTCCTGATATTTTACGAATTATGGGAGCTAGCGACGAAGTAATAAAAGAAGGTGCAGTATTCACCCGCATTCTGATCGGTGGCAGTATAGTTATCATGTTCTTGTTTCTCATCAACGGCATTTTCCGTGGGGCCGGTGATGCGGCAATGGCTATGCGAAGTTTATGGCTTGCAAGCTCCATGAATATTATTTTGTGCCCCCTACTTATTTATGGCATCGGTGGATGGAATGGATTAGGGTTAAAAGGCGCCGCCATTGCAACAACCATTGGCCGTGGCATGGGAGTGCTTTATCAATGCTATAATTTATTTGGAGGAAAAGGAATTCTTAAAGTGAAAGCCGTACATTTTAAATGGGATGCCCCCGTAATTAAAACTCTGATTGGTGTTGCCTGGCCGGCTACTTTTCAATTCATCATCCAATCTGGAAGCTGGATTGTTCTGACAATGCTTGTAGCAAAAACCGGTGGAACTGATGCCTCTGCAGGTTATCAAGTAGCAATCAGAAATATCGTATTCTTCATTCTGCCTGCTTGGGGACTTAGTAATGCCGCCGCCACATTGGTCGGCCAGAATTTGGGAGCAAAACAACCGGATCGAGCAGAGAAAAGCGTATTGCTTACAGCCAGGTATAATGCAATATTCATGGCGGGAGTTACCCTGCTATTTCTTTTATGCTCCTTTCCCATCATCGGTGTATTTACAAAAGAATCGGTAGTTCAGGAGTATGGTGCAAAGGCATTGCAAATTATTGGTTCGGGATATATTTTTTATGGTATTGCAATGGTTATGATTCAAGCCTTAAATGGCGCGGGTGATACACGAACGCCTACATGGATCAATTTTATAGGCTTTTGGCTCTTTCAAATACCATTGGCATATTTTATGGCCAAAGGATTGGATTGGGGACCTACCGGTGCTTTTATTGCTGTACCGGTTGCCGAAACTGCCATAGCCATTGCTGCTTGGATCTTGTTTAAAAAAGGCAAATGGAAAAAAGTTGTAGTATGATTATTGAGTCCCGATGTTTCGGGGCTTTATTTTTTTAAATTAGTGGATTATTATTATGAGCAACAATCAAAATACGCTCGATCAGAATATTCTTCGGCAGATCTTATTTATACTGATTATCGCCGGTCTTGGCTTATTGCTCATTTACGAACTAAGCTTTTTTATTCCGGCAGTGCTGGGCTCTCTCACTTTGTATATTTTAATGAGAAAGCGGATGCACTACCTAACCGAGGTAAAAAAATGGAACCGTCCAAAAGCGGCCTGGCTACTTTTAATTCTTTCATTTCTTGTAATTCTTTTGCCATTTGGAATATTGGCTAATTTACTTACCAGCAAAATTGTGTATGCTGTAGAGCATTCTAATCAAATTCTGGATTCGCTGAAAAAGTTTTCTGATCAAATGAAACTAAGATTTGGATTTACGATTGCAGACAATGCTACTATAAACGAGATAGGTCCATTTATAAGAAAAATAATCCCTCAGATACTGAGTATAACGGTCAATACACTCAGCATTATTGGCGTGCTGTATTTTGTTTTATATTTTATGCTGGTACACAGCCGCACCATGGAGGATAAATTGTATGAGTACATTCCGTTGCAAGATTCCAATGTTGACCTCATCGCAAAAGATATCGATACTACAGTAAAGGCAAGCGCCATCGGTATACCTCTGATTGCATTGATACAAGGTGTAGTGGGGCTGATCGGATATTTATTAATTGGCGTTGACGATCCCTTCCTTTGGTTTGCTATTACCTGCATTACCGCCATGCTGCCGGTAGTAGGCGCCGCATTAGCTTATGTGCCATTAAGCATAATATTTTTTGCACAAGGGAAAAACTTGCAAGGGTTTATCATGCTCATTTTTGGATTCGGAGTAATTGGACTTGTTGACAATCTTTTTCGTTTTATCCTTAATAAAAGATTAGGAAACATACATCCTCTTATTACTGTGTTTGGAGTTATTGCAGGCATCAGCATGTTTGGTTTTATTGGACTCATATTTGGACCTATGCTGCTTTCCCTGTTTATTGTTTTGCTGAAGGTATATTCCAATGAATTCTTTAGCAAAAAACGTGAAAGCAAAAGAGCAAAAACTTCCTAATAATCGAGTTAGAATTCTGGCGGAGTATTACCCATTTTTCGATAGGTGAAATGTCGTAATTCTTCGAAAAAAAAAGGTAAACATCCTGATTCCTTTTTGTTTTCCACTTTTGCATAATATTTTTGTAATCAACATCGTTTTAACATTTGAAAAGCCAAAATCCAATTGAGAAGCCGCCTATTTTCAATATCACTTCCATTTCTATTTTTTCCTCTTCTTAATGTTGAAAAAAATGAACTCGATCTTACAAAAAAGGAAGAAAAAGCTCATGTAGTTTATTCACCCAGCAAGCATAATGAAACTGAGATTTACAATGAATTGCAGCTATCGGCTCTTGGCCTTTCTAAACAAGCTTTTCAATATGCATACAAAGGATATCAGCATTTGATCAAGAAAAAAAGGTTGGTCAATTCCGCAATACTTACAATATGTGATTTAAGCCAGTCTTCAAATAAAAAAAGATTTTACATTTTAAATCTAAATGAAAATAAAGTATTAATGACTACTTATGTAGCGCATGGTCGTAGTTCGGGAGGTGAATATGCTTCACGCTTTTCAAACAATATCCGTTCTCATCAAAGCAGCTTGGGATTCTACATTACAAGCACAACCTATAATGGACAAAATGGATTTTCATTAAAATTAAAAGGCCTCGAGGCAGGATTTAATGATCGTGCTGGCAAACGCAATATTGTTCTACATGGAGCTGCATATATTGGTGATGAATATTTGCAAACAAACAAATTTATGGGCCGCAGTTACGGGTGTCCTGCAGTTCCAATAAATGAATGCAATGAAGTAATTGATTTAATAAAGAATGGAACTTGTCTATTTATTTACTATCCCACAAAAAAATATTTGCAGAGATCAAAAATATTAAACGACTGATTGGACGACGCATAACAAGGATGGATGAAAAAACAAATAGCTCAATCGTACCCTATGATTGGGCTTTTGTTTTGAGTATTAAATGTTAGTAGCCGCTAGGCAAATTTTGTAGCAACAAGCAATGATAATACTCCGATAAAAAGGCCCACATAAATTTCTTTAGGGTTATGATCGCTATCAATAAAGCGAGACGTGCAAATAACGCCCGTTAATAAAATTGCAACAGAAATATAAACGCCAAAATGGATGTCTTGCAAAAATCCAAGCATCAAAACAAATGATGCCATCACACCAGCGGCTATGGCATGCATGCTTACTTTTATATTGATATTTGCCATTAAACCTCCGATGGAAGCGAGAAAAATAGCAAAGCTTAGTACTACACATTCTTTGGGGAATTCAGGTTGATTGTGCAATACATACCACATCCACCAATAATAAATCATGCAAACGATATAAGGTATAATTCTATCTCTTTGTGTTTTTAAATGTATGGAACTAACAAAGCCCAAAGCCCTCATTAATAAAACAGATACTAAGGGAAACACGATATAGATAACCCCAAACCGGACAATAAATATTGTTTTTTCCCATTCAGTGTTTGCTGCAAACAAATAAGATTGCGTTTCTACAACTAACCATGATAAATAAACCGGTATAAATAAAGGGTGAAAAAGATAAGAGATGATCCTAGCTACGATACGAATAGCTTTTGGTTGCTTTTCCTTTGCTGGTCGTATTTCAACCAAATTGTTTGTCGAATCAATTGCCAGTTGTGTGTCCATCTTATAATTCCTTACGCAACCGGGCCACGGGAATGTTCAACTGTTCCCTGTATTTAGCAACGGTTCGCCTTGCAATATTATATCCTTTTTCCTGTAATAGCTCTGTCAGCCGTTCATCGCTCAACGGCTTCTTTTTATTTTCTCCTTCAATTAAGTCGCTCAATATCTTTTTTACTTCTCGTGTTGAAACTTCTTCACCACTTTCAGTGCTTAATGATTCACTAAAGAAAAATTTTAGCCGGTATGTGCCAAATTCTGTTTGCACGAACTTGCTATTGGCTACGCGACTTACGGTTGAAATGTCCAATCCGGTTTTCTCAGCAATATCTTTTAGGATCATTGGCTTCAGATTGGTTTCATCTCCAGTTAGGAAAAATTCATGTTGGTGATTCATAATCGCCGTCATAGTGCTCAATAAAGTGTGCTGCCGTTGTTTGATGGCGTCAATAAACCATTTTGCCGCATCAATCTTTTGCTTGATAAAAAGAACAGCTTCCTTTTGCCGTTTGTCTTTTTTTGCACCCCGGTCATATTCTTTGAGCATCTCCCTATATCCTTCACTAATTCGCAGTTCGGGTGCATTTTTTGAGTTTAAAGTAAGTTCCAGCTTACCATTACTGTTTATAATAAAGAAGTCTGGAACTACATAGCTCTCTGCTTTATTTACCTCTCCTACATTGCCACCAGGTTTGGGATTTAAGCGAATAATTTGTTGCATTACTTCTTTTAACTGATCATCAGTTAAGCCGAGTCCTCTTTGAATTTTTTCATAATGCTTTTTGGTAAACTCGTCAAAATATTTTGTAAGAGCGATAATGGCCGTATCAACTGGTTTGCCTTCTTCTTTTTGCCGATAGAGTTGCAGCAGCAAACATTCTTGCAGATTTCTAGCAGCCACACCTGGAGGATCAAATTGCTGAATCCGTTTTATAATGAAATCAACCTCTTCTTCATTTGATTCAATATTTTGTCGAAAAGCAAGATCATCGACAATAGCTGAAGTATCTCTTCTCAAATAACCATCTTCATCAATGCTTCCCACTATTTGCTCGGCAATTCTCTTTTGTCTATCATCAAAATTTAGCAACCCGAGCTGGTCCAATAATACTTCATAAAAGCTTGTTTCAACTTTATGGGGTATTACGCGATCTTCTTCTGCGTCAGGATAGTTCTCATCCCTCAGTTTATAGTCTGCAATATCATCGTCTCCCTCGTGCACATATTCGCTAATGTCGATATTTTCATATTCATCACCACTGCCATCAGGTTCGTCATATTGTTCCTCTTCCGATGTTTCATTAAACTCTTCCTTAGTCTCTTCATATTCATCAGGTTTTTCTTCATCTACTTCAAGTGCAGGATTTTCTTCAAGTTCCTCTTTAATGCGTTCTTCAAGATTAGCGGTAGGTACCTGCAACAACTTCATTAGCTGAATTTGCTGCGGTGACAGTTTTTGTAGTAATTTTTGTTGTAAACTTTGACTCAGAGCCATGGTTTCGTTAGGCTTACTTTTACTTGTTAGGGTATAAATTTTAAAAAAATCGTACCAATCATCAAAAATCAGGCCGTAAATTTACATACAATTGATATAATGAAGTGGCAACGTGCATATCAGTTTCTTGTTGTGTTGCTGTTAATTTTTCCGACTAAAATTTTTTCTCAGCAACAAATACCTCGAATTGGACAAAATTCTCCTCACACATTAGGAGTTTCAGACTCATTTTGCCTTAAAATACAACTGTTAAACAAGTTCAATGTTCCCTGGAAATTTTATCCTTTTATGCAGCAAGGAGAGTTCGATAAACTTATTCCATCAATTGGGTTGCATTCAAATCCCCTTTTTATAGAAATTGTTCAACCAAATTTTTACCCTTCGAATCTTTCATTTTTTTGTAAAAAAGAATTGCAATTTGAAAAAACTACTTCTGTGCCACTCAGGATAAGACTTGGTTCATTAGATTACGTAAATCGAATGGAAGGAAAAAAATAAAGTTGATCACAATCCTTTAATTTAAATTACATCGTTCATGATGTATGAGCATGACGGAAAAACAACTAGACTTTTGTCTTCTTATTCCTTGTTACAATAATCTTGAAGGTTTAATTCTTTCCCTTAAATCCGTTTTTTATGATGCTGATCGTTTTGTAGCTGTAATCGTGGATGACGGAAGCACGATCCCGATTACCAATGAAGCGATTTCAAAGAGAATTAAACCTGATTATCTTATTACTATCCTTCGTAACGATAAGAATAGAGGAATCACAGATTCGCTAAATAAGGGTTTACGGTGGATCGAGCAAAACGTTCGAGCCACCTATGTTGCAAGGCTCGACTGTGGTGATATTTGTGATCCTAATCGTTTTTATAGACAGATTGATTATATGACAAAGCATCCGGATACCGGACTTCTGGGCAGTTGGTGCCTATTTGAAGATAAGCAGTCTCTGCATCGATATCAGTATAAAACACCCACAGATCATGAGCAAATTATGAAAGCAATGCATTTTAGAAATGTATTTATACATCCAACTGTTATTTTTAAAACAGAAATATTAAAGAAAACAGGATATTATCCCTCAGATTTTAATTATGCAGAAGACTATGCATTTTTTTGGAAATTGATAAAAATTAGCCCGTCCCACATTCTCGATGATTTTTTAGTTACGTGCGAAACAAATAACGAGGGCATTTCTTCCAAAAACAGAAAAAAACAGTTGTTAGCCAGAGCAAAATGTGTTGCTAAAAATGGAACGGATCCTATTTTAAAAATTGTAGGAATGTTAAGAATAAAAGCTTTGAGTATAATTCCCAAACGATTAGCTTTGCTTCTAAAGGGCTCGATATACAGACAATAACAGGATTTGGAGCAACGTTTTTACGATTGTATTTGTCATTTATCGCATTGATTTTAAGTAATCTGATAAATATTTTCTCTTTGACATGATATTTATCACCTTTTAATTAAACAAAATAAAGGAGTTTAGGTCTGTTATGCCATACGTCGATTGCTTGTATCCTAATGTACTTTATTTCTGTTAACGAAAATTCGGAAACCAAAACCCTTAGACAGCCTATGATCATCGTTCATGTTGTTGAACCGTTTGCAGCGGGTATAGCTGTTTTTGTAAAATATCTTACTGAAACTATGCCTGGTGACTTGCATATTATTGTCCATGGCGAGCGAAAACAAGTAATGTGCGCAGTAGATGTAAAGAAAACCTTTTCCTCTCCCAATGTAAGATTTGTTAAATGGCGCTCCGCTCAACGCTCGATTAATCCTTTCAAAGATTTTCTTGCTTTAGCTGAATTATATAAAATCTTAAAGCGTTTAAAAAACAAAGACCTCGTTGACAGTATTCACCTGCATTCTTCTAAAAGCGGCTTACTTGGCCGCATTGCATGCAAAATGCTGGGTTTAAAAAATGTTTTTTATACTCCTAATGGAGCTCCTTTTTTGTCAGGCAAAACAGTTTTATCAAAATATCTCTATCGCCAAATAGAAAGATTTGGTAATAACCTGGGAGGCAAGGTAGTATGCTGTTCTCCTTCCGAATTGAACGCCTATTTACGGCTTGGTATTGAGGCCACCTATATTAGTAACGGTATTGCAGTAGAAGATAAAACACAAACAGCTATTGAAACAAAAAAAGAGAAATTTAGGATTATTACATCAGGCAGAATCATCGATCAAAAAAATCCGACTTTATTTAACAGCATAGCCAATTATTTTAATGAATTAGACCAATTTGAATTTATATGGGCTGGGGACGGAAATGACAGGCATCTGCTAACGGCAAAAAATATTATAGTAACAGGCTGGGTGAATCAGAAAGAAATAAAGAAATTGCTTTCTGAAGCTGATATGTATCTTTCAACAGCGTTATATGAAGGGCTTTCATTCGGCGTACTTGAGGCATTGACATTGCATAAGCCCGTTCTTTTGAGTCATTGTGTTGGTAATACTGATGTGGTGAAAAATGGCATTAATGGCGATTTATTCAAAACCCAGACAGAAGCTATTGTAAAGATATTGCAGTATTATAATAACCGTGACATGCTCAAGGTGATGGGAAGTTTTTCAAAATCAATCTGTGAAGCGGAATTTAATGTAAAGAATAATTTTAGCAGCTATAGAGAATTATATACAAATACAATCAACTTAACGCCAGGAAAAAAATGGGCCTTTGCCTAACCCATAAACTACAAGCCGATGAAAAATGATATCCTTTTTGAGAAAATAAATGGTGCCGACCAGGATGGCATTGTTTTAAAAACTTTAAAGTTAATAGAACATAAAATTGAAGAAGAAATTGCCGCAAAACAAGATACTATTAAGTGGCAACAAGAGGAACTAAAAAGACTTCAAGCCGAAGTCATGGAAAAAAACAACGATATTACTGAACTAAATACTAGGTTGACCGAATGCCGTTCGCATGTGGAAGGAAACCGCCAGTTGATCAATAAACTAATAACGGATATTGACCGGTTACAGCAAAATATTGATTGGTATAAACGGACTTATGAGAGCAGAAGTTTATTAGGCGTAATAAAAGATAAACTGAAATATCTTTTCAGTTAATGCGTTTGAAGCAACAAATTTCTACAAATCTTCTTGAGTAAGTTGCTTTTACTTTCTTTCCTTCATAGAATTAATAATTATTTCATCATAATTCTACATTAGTATATTAGTATAAGTATACGCTTGTTTTAATTACTTATCCCGTAAAAAAAATAAGTAAGAAATTTCTTAGATTTTTATCCTATGAAATAGGCTTACTTAACTGGAAAACATATTTTTGCAGCGCAAAAATGCATTAAAACCCACTTAACCCTTCTATCTCCTAAACTTCACTTAATGAAAATAGCCATTATAGGTGCCAATGGCCAATTAGGAACTGATTTGATGGAGGTACTTTCAACAGGGTACGATGTTATTGGATTAAATCATGCGGATATTGAGATAACTGATATAGATAGTGTAAAAAATGCTTTATCATCTGCAAAACCTGACATAGTATTGAATACAGCAGCTTATCACATTGTTCCCGAAGCAGAAAAATTCCCTGACAAAGCGTTTCATATCAATGGTACAGGCACATTAAATCTTGCAAAGGTTTGCCAAGATCTCGGCACACGATTGGTTCATTATAGCACTGATTATGTATTTGATGGTAAAAAACAAAAACCTTATACAGAAGATGATTGTCCTAATCCGTTGAATGTATATGCCAATACAAAACTTTCGGGAGAATATTTTGCACTGAATTATTCTGATAAATCCTATGTAGTTAGAGTCTCTGGTATTTATGGTAGAGTACCTTGTCGGGCCAAGGGAGGGAATTTTATTACCACTATGATAAAATTGGCAAAAGAAAAACCAGAGGTGAGGGTAGTGAACGATGAAATATTAACCCCGACGCCAACTTACCACATTGCAAAAAATACAGCAACATTGATTAAAACAGATGCGTTTGGTTTATACCATATGAGTTGTGAAGGAGAGGTTTCTTGGTACGAATTTGCAAAAGTGATTTGGAAGGTTTTGGCTTTGAAAACGCCTTTGTACCCGGCAAGTGTAAATGATCTGCCGTCAATCGTCAAAAGGCCAATTTATTCCGTTTTAGAGAATCGAAATTTAAATAAGATGGGAATCAATAAAATGCTGGATTGGAAAAATGCATTGGTAGAATTTTTAGAGAAATCCTTTCAAACACATAACACATTATAGAAATTATGATAAAGGGATGTTTAAATGAACCCAATATGGCCGGTGCAGGGCAAACCCAAATTGCGGTCAATAAGTAGGTTGTTGATATCTGGGGTGGTATAAACTTAACTTATAAATTTAAATGACGTTCATGAAAAATGAAATAGCAAATAGTAGTTTGATCAATAAGAAGTCTTTTTTCTGGTTGCCCGAGTACTTGAATATTTCTGCATGGATTGAGCATATTCCTTTTGCCTTTTGGATTGTTGAAGTTATTAAACCAAAAGTAGTTGTTGAATTAGGAGTACATAACGGCGCCTCTTATTTTTCTTTTTGTCAAGCTATTAAAATCTTAGACATAGACTCTACTTGTTATGGAGTTGACAATTGGCAAGGCGACGAACATGCGGGATTTTATGGACCAGAAGTGTACGAAAATGTTATTAATCATAATAGTTCTCACTTTTCAAGGCTTTCTACTTTGATACGGTCATCATTTGATGAAGCGGTAAACTATTTTATTGACGGAACTATAGAATTACTTCACATTGATGGGTTGCATACATATGACGCGGTAAAACATGACTTTGAGACCTGGTTACCAAAGCTCAGCTCCAATGCGGTTGTATTATTTCACGACATAAATGTTCGAGAAAGAAACTTTGGAGTATTCAAATTTTGGGAAGAGTTGAAAACCCGTTACAATAACTTTCAATTTGATTTCGGACATGGTCTTGGTGTTATTACTCTGGGAAAAGACATTCCAATAGATTTGAAATTATTGTTTAACAAAAAAGAAAGCACCGGATATTTTACATTTCTACGAAACTTTTTTTCAGAAAAAGGACATTTTCTAAAGTCACAATTTGATAGTCTAACATCTTTCAACAATGAAAAAATGGTCCATGTGAATTTAAAACATTCCCTTTCACAAGCTGAAGAACAATATAACAATCTGAAGCAAAGCCACGCATTATTAGAAGCAAGTCTCAACAAATCAAATGAAACATGTTCAATCTTCTTAGCAAATAATGAGGAACTCAGAAACGATTGCAACCTTTTAAAAGTCAATCTTGCATCAAAGGAGCAGCAATTTGCTGAACTTAATGAGCAATTCACAAAACTTCAATTGGAAAACGGCGAGCTCAAAAATGAAAATGAGATGCTTAAAAAAAATCTTGCGTCAAAGGACGAAATGCTTAGTGAATTAACCGACCTATCCTCAATGTTTTCATCAGAGAACAACAAATTGAATGACGAAAATGAATTGATTAAAAAGAACCTTCTATCACATGAACAGAAGTTTACTGAATTAAATGAATTATTCTCAAAATTTTTGATTGAGAACAATTCATTAAAAGACGCAAATGAGCTGTTTAAAAAAAATCTTGATTGGTATAAGGCTACGTTCGTTGATAGGTCATTACCAGGCGTTATAAAGGAAAAGCTTAAAACATTTCTTAAATGACAGAATATAAAATTTCTAAGTAAAGGGAAATCTATTTTAAAATGACCACGACCCAGAACCAACCACTACATTTAAAAAACAATATGATTAAACGGTTTGATAAATTTATTGATGCAGAAGTTGAAAGATACTCCGACCACATCGAGTTATCTTGTACCGGTTCAGACCCTCAATGTCAATTAGCGTTTGATCGCGCTCTTAAACCAGGATGGTACAATTTTGAGTACTTAATAACAATAGCCAAGGGGAGATTAATAAACCCGAAATTATATTTTGACATTGGCAGAGGGTATAATGAAAGGGATGTTATCTTATTGCCTGTAATCAATGGCAAATCTGTATTAAAGACAGTTTATTTTTCAAAAAAAATTTACCGGCTACGGTTTGACCCAACCGAGGATAAATATGCAAACTTCAGCATTTATAATTTTTTTATTGAAAGGCTCCCCATTCTCAAAATTCTGAAGAAATTGAGCAGCAGCAATGCAGAGAATCTGTCAAAAAGTAAAATTCAAAGATATCTTTCTTCAATAGGAATCGTTCTCAAAAAAGATGTGAGAAAAATTGAAAAGCTGCTCTCAATTAAGGCCAATGATCCCTTCAACTATCAGAATTGGATTGGCAAATATGATTCATACACATTATCCAAGCTATCTGAGTTTGAACATGATCAGCTAAAATTTGAGTACCGCCCATTGATTTCAATCCTACTCCCAACATACAATACATGTAGCCATTGGTTAAAAAGTTGTATTGAGTCGATTCTTAACCAGGTCTATGATAATTGGGAGCTATGCATAGCAGATGACGGATCAACAAATTCTCAGGTCAGAAATATTATCAAAGAATCTGCTCAAAAGAATCATAAGGTAAAATACACTTTTTTGCAGAAAAATGCTCATATAGCTGCGGCAAGCAATGTTGCCTTATCTCTTTCGACAGGAGAATTTATAACATTTTTGGATCACGATGATATGTTACATCCTTTGGCTTTATACAGAATTGCTGAGGCTTTAAATGAAGATAAGACTATTGATTTTCTGTATAGTGATGAAGATAAGATAGACGCCAGGGGACAAAGGACTTCACCATTTTTTAAGCCGGATTGGTCTCCTGCATTATTTTCCGTTCAGAATTATATTGCACATTTAAGCTGTATTCGCAAAACTTTTATAGAAGACGTAAATGGATTTTCAAAAGGAGTGGATGGTAGTCAGGATTATGATTTGTTTCTAAAGGTTTGCGTTAAACACCCTAAGATCAAACATTTACCTTTTGTGCTTTATCATTGGCGGCAACACGGACAATCTACTTCCCTTCACAGCAATGCAAAAATATATGCTCATACGGCAGGCAAGAAATCCTTAGAACTATATCTGACAGAAAAATATCCTCAGCAGTTTAGCCATATTGAAGAGCTAGGACAAAATTTTATCTATAAACCTAGATTCATTTTTGAGAAGACTAACAAGGTTTCAATCATTATTCCTACAAAGGACAAGGTAGAATATTTGGAGCCGTGCATTAAGAGCATTACCAAAAGGTCAACATGGCGTAATTATGAAATTATTATTTTGAATAATAATTCTTGTGAAAGAAAAACACTCAGGTTTTTTGAAAAAATACAAAGAGAAGATGAGCGAATAAAAGTGATAGACGCGCCCTTTAGTTTCAATTGGTCCAAGCTTAATAATTTCGGAGCTAAGCACGCTTCGGGAAACTATCTAATCTTTTTAAACAACGACATTTCCGTCATAACGCCAAGCTGGATAGAAGAGTTGTGTGAATGGGCTGGTTTGCCTGAAGTAGGTACAGTTGGCACAACGTTGTTATATCGAGATAAAACGATTCAACATGCAGGTGTAGTAATTGGCATGAACGGTTGGGCAGATCATATCTATAAAAATGTGATCCCCCAGTATTACTCATCTCCCTTCGTTTCTAACAATATTCCAAGGAATGTATTGGCTAACACCGGGGCATGTGTCGCTATTGAGAAGAAGAAATTTGAACAATTAGGCGGTTTTGACGAGACATTCATAATATGCGGCAGTGATGTAGAATTGGGTATACGAGCGTATAAGTTTGGTCTTTTTAGTGTACTAAATGCTTATGTGCAGTTGTTTCATTATGAATCAAAATCTAGGGGAACAGCAATACCTGATAACGACTTTGTACAGTCAGCTCTAAAATATGAGCCCTATCGCACATTGCAATGCGACCCCTTTTACAACCCGAATTTATCTTTAAATTATACCTTTCCTATCTGTAAATCCTAATAAACCATGCGACGAGCGTTTAACTACTTCAAAAAGTTAATTCGTAAAATATTCAACATTAGACCCTCGTTTGAAGATGAGGATACACTCTCTACTCCGGTTTATCAGATTATGGAAACGTCGCCAATTAATTGCAGACCCAGCGAACATGCAGAGAAGAGATTAAATCTGTTGATCCCCGCCTTATCCATCAGGTATGCATTTGGCGGTATAAATACCGCGATCGATTTTTTCTTACAATTGATCAGCAATGATGAAGATGTTAGAATCATAATTACTGAGGAAGCAACTAGCGACTTATTGGCACTCCCAGACAGTAAGAATTGGTTGATAGTGCAAACCAATCAGCCTGACAGGCAAGGCAAATTGATAGTTTGCTTTGGTAATCGCAACAATAAAACTATCCCGGTAAGAAAAGGTGATATTTTCGTCGCTACCGCATGGTGGACAGCCTATGTCGGAGAAGCGATTTTAAAATGGCAGCAACAACAATGGCGAAGCATTCCAGCACCTTTAGTTTATTTGGTTCAGGATTTTGAGCCAGGCTTTTACCGATGGTCATCCCGCTATTCAATGTCGTTAAGCACTTATTATTACGATAATTTAATTGCAATCATAAATACAAAATTATTGTCGGATTTTTTTAAGAAGAATGATATAAACTTTAATCATTCCTACATTTTTGAGCCGTCACTGAATAAAACGTTATCACTGTTTCTGCCCTCGAAGGATAAAATTCAGAAAAAAAAAAGAATTCTGTTCTATGGCAGACCTAGTGTGGAGCGGAATGCATTTGAAATACTCGTAAGCGGATTACAGATTTGGAGTCATCAGTATTCAAGATCTAGGCAATGGGAAGTGTTTTCTTTGGGCGAGTCTTATAATGTAATAGGGTTGGATAATGGGGCTGAAATTCAAGTAAAAGGTAAACTTAGCTTACATGAATATGCGGGTCTTATGTTGACCTCCGCTATTGGCGCCTCCTTAATGATTTCACCTCATCCAAGTTATCCGCCATTAGAGATGGCAGCCTTTGATATGGGAGTCATCACAAATACATTTAGTAACAAAAATTTATCCGATTATCATAGTAGCATTTACAGTTTAGAAAATCTGACACCGGAGAATTTTGCTTTGTTATTGACCCAGTTGTGTTCAAAATTTGAAAAAGATAACAACTGTTTTCGTAACAATTCATTTACTGGCTTTGATTTTATAGGTCCGGAAAGGAAATTCAATTTTATAAAAGAGTTACGCAATGATTTGAATCTGTCAAATAAAACAGCAACAATTCGGGCCCATGGAATAAAATAGAAAACTGTCTATTAGTGGATATTAAAAATGGAAAAGTGGCTGTAAATGAATAACGGTGATAATGATTTCTATTCTTGTTCTTAGAATGTGAATTGAAGTGATCCATGCCTTAGAACTTAATTTATATAAAATATATTGGAATAATATAATTGAATGGTATGCCAAAATCTTATTTAGAGTTATGCGATTTTAACCATAATGTATATAGAGAATATGAGGATCTGTGCTTGATGAGTAACAAGGAATTGGAAGATCATTTTCTTTCAGCAGGTATAAATGAAGGAAGATTCTATAATAAAATTAGATGCAGAAAGGATTTTGTTAACTTAATCAATAGCAAGGGGCCAATGCTTGAAATTGGACCATTGGATAACCCTCAACTAGACTACAAGTCGCCCGATTATTATTCACTTGATGTCTTTACAAGAGAAGAATTAATAAAAAATTATTTTGATCACCCCGACATAAATAAAGACAATATTATTGAGCCTACTTATATAATTTCAAATAACGATTATTCTCAAATCAAACAAAAATTTGCATGCATTTTTTCCAGTCATAACATCGAGCATATGCCATGTCTGGTGACGTTTTTGAATAATCTGTATGAGATACTTGACGATGATGGGCGCATCTATTTAATTGTGCCGGACAAGAGATATTGCTTCGATTATTTTAAGCGAGAGACTGATATCTATGATATATTACAGGCTTATTATGAAAAGAATAGACGTCCGAAATTCTCAGATGTATTAAAGAAAGTGTGCCAGGTCACTCATAACGATCCTGTAAATCACTGGAATGATAATCATGGAACAATTAATAACCGAGCCAATTTAGTACAGAATTACAGTTCCATCCTGAGTCAATTTGATACTGGCATATATATAGATTCACATGTGAGTCTTTTTACACCGCGAAGCTTTATGGAAATAATTAGTATTCTGACCGAATTGAAATTAATTAAATTAAAAGTTCACAAAATTTATCATACGCTTAAATATAGTTTTGAATTCTATGTCATTTTGAAAAAAAGTGGAACAAACTAATTTCTGCGACATTGATTAGTTGGAAGATTCGGCGAACTACAATAAGATTCCTACTGATAAATTATTTTTAGGCTATGAATTAAGGGTAGCCTCTTGAAAAATTAGTGTAATCGGGAAATTCAAAATGAAAAGACAACTATGAAATTATCGCTTTCTGAATACTCCTTTGATTCAGTTAATTGGAATAAATTCTTACAGTTTATTCTACTTGTAGCATTCCTTTTTGGTATAAAACTATGGGTTATTGGAAAATATGGGAACGCAACTCCATATTGGGATGAATGGGACGCAGAAGCCGCAAACCTGTATAAGCCGTATTTGTCGGGTGAACTTAGATTTAAAGATCTTATTTCGCCTCACAATGAACATCGAATATTTACGACGCGGATATTGGCGCTCATTATTCTGAAAATAAATATTCTTTGGAACCCCGTCTTGCAGATGGTCATAAACGCTTGTATTCACATTATTGCCATTTTAATTGCAATTTCATATATGGCAAAAGTTATAGGCCAAAACCATTTGCCTGGTTTAATGGCATTTTCTTTAATACTTTTTGGAATTCCTTATTCATGGGAAAACACATTATCTGCTTTTCAGTCTCAGTTTTATTTTGTTCTTCTCTTTAGTCTCCTCTCTTTGTGGCTTCTCGCGAACAAAGAACCACTAACGCCCGCATGGTGGGGTGGATTAATATGCGGCATAATTTCATTTTTTTCGTTGGCATCAGGCGTCTTTACTTTGGGTGCTTCTGCACTTATGAGCCTCATTGTTTTCCTTTCCAACCGTCGTCGATCATCTAAACAATTGAGTGCTGTAGCATTACTCTCAATATTATTTATCATTTGCATAAAGCTAACTCCAACAATTCCGGGTCATACAGTTCTAAAAGTAAGTTCATTGAATGAGTTTTATAAAGCATTAGTTAATATTTTAGGATGGCCTCTTCCAGGAAATTTCTTCTCAGCGATTTTTAGAAATCTGCCTTCGGTCATATTCTTTGTCTTGATTATTAGGAAACCTCCTGGGCCGAAGGATAATAAATGGTTTCTTGTCGCTTTAATTTTTTGGTCAGTGGGACAGGTTTTTAGCCTCGCTTATGGCAGAGGCGCAGCGCCTACTATTGCCCCACGCTACATGGATTTATTTGCACTAATGATTCTTCTAAATTTTGCTTGTTTGATATCAATAGCACAAATGACTCCGAAGAAAAGATATTATGTCTCAATCATTGGAATCTGGACAATGATAGTAATATCTACTTTAGCTCTTGATAATATACATCATCTAGGAAACGATCTGGAAGCTAAGCATGCTATTAGCGTCGAGGAAGAGTCTAATACGAGAAATTATCTGGCAACAGGAGACAGTAGTCATCTTAAGAACAAACAATACCTCCAGATACCGTATCCGGACCCTGATAGGCTTGCTTTAATATTATCGTGGCCGGAAATAAGGAAAATTCTTCCCCCTGATATCAGTCCAGGCTTGCAACCAAAAGCCATCGAAATCGATCCCAATGAATCCTTTACAAAAAATGGATATTTCCCTACAACAGCCGGTTATGCGAATAATTCCCTGGGCAGTTTTACCATGCGGGGTGATACTGCAACCGGTAACATAACTATGAAGTATGATGCAGACGTACCCGCTGGCAAGATTCTCATACCAGTTGCTGGTTATCCATTAAATGCAGGAATAAGCTTGGGTATTGAACAAAAAGGCAAGTGGGAAAGTGTTGACGTCAAGAGTAATCCGAAGGAGTCCTGGAGCATGGCCAAATCAAAAGTGCTCAGTGGCCAATTTGCCATTAAAGCAATGGATTCGAGTAAAACTACCTGGTTGGCCATTGGCAATCCGGTGTTGGTAGGAAGAATGGATGGGGTTGTCAATTGGTTACTGATGCACTATTATATATTTATTATAGGCGCGGTACTAATATTCGTCTTTTTACTAATGGCCAATGGCTTTAAAGGAATAACATATGAAACAGGGAACCATCATACAAAAATGTGAAATTTAGGCAGGAACTAAAACATGGAACCAAAAAAAATAGCCGTTCTATATCATATTTTCTATGAGGATATTATAGAATACATCGCGGAACAACTTAAATGCCTAAATAGATTTACTCCATCTTTTCTTTTTAATATCAGTGAAGATCTGCCTAATTACCTCGAAGTAAAAAATTACTTGCAATTGAATTTTCCAGATTCTATCATTACGATAAGCAGCAATCAAGGCAAGGATATCGGAGGCAAATTGCTGTTGATCGGCCTATGTTTGCAACTCGCTATCGAGCCTGATTGGATTATTCTTCTTCACGATAAAAAGAGTCTTCAGGCGCTAAATACGAAAACCTGGAAACAGGATTTATTGTCAATTATAGATTGTGATCAAATGGAAAAAATAAATAAAATAATTTCAAATTCAGCAAATTGCGGAGTGATAGCAGCAGAAAACTATATTTCGAAAGAATTAAAAAAAGAAAACCATTTTGTTGGAACAAATGGAAAAATTTTAGAGGAGCTAATGAAGCAATATGAGCTGAAATGTAGAAATTTTGAATTTATAGCAGGCACAATGTTTTGGGCAAAAGCAAATATTTTGTTGGATTTTTTTAAAAGACATGATCCTTTTAAAATCAGGCAGACCTTGGAGTTTGGAAACGTGTTGGATAATTTCTCAGGTTCTCATACTCATTCCTGGGAGAGAATATTGACATGGATAATTACTTCAAAGGGATTGACCATTAAAACAGTTAAATAATGATGTCTCCACCAGCTATATTCATTACCATTCCATATTCAGCAATTGAAAGTGGGACTGAATTTTCGGAAGCAAACAACTATGGTGTAAACATTTTGATAGATTCTCTTGCAATAAAAGCAGATACAATCGTCCGCTTTATAAAACAATTTCGTCATTATTTTATACTGAGCATTTCAGGAAGAGTTCTTGCCAACAGTAATGTTAACGGACTATTTCCATTGCTTTATTCCATATTTACTTTGAGTAGCTACAGGAAAGACAAAAATTACATTCACATAATTTATGATTCCGAAGACGGGTCATCTTCCGCCGATGAATTAAAAAAATATTTTAGTCTGCAAGGAGAAAGGAATGTTGAATTCACGATTCATGGTAAGGAAACTGTCGTTGAGCCTAATCCCGAGATCTTAATTTCTCATTTTTCGACCTTGAAACAATCGCCCGAGGAATTTTTTGAAAAAGGATACACAAAAAAACCACAGTATATTATCTTTTTATTTGACCAGTATAAAAGCATAAATGATAATATTAAATCGCTTAAATTATTAACAGACTCCAGCATATATTTAAAAATAATTCTGGAGCTCACGAAAGAACGACACAATGCATTATGGCTCAATTATAAGTCGGATTTGTGGAAGAAGAGGGCAAGTCTTTATTTTTCATTTATACCAATTAGTAAAAAAGTCGCAGAAAGCCAATATTATGATGTGCTAGATTGGTATAAAATGGAATACGAAGTGTTGCCGCTTTGGTATAAGCGATTTGGTCACATTCTAAAAGTGTTTAAAGGAAAGAGATCCTTTAAATCATTATTTGGAAGATAATTATTGAACAGATTTTTAATCAAAAACCTATTATTGCGGAAAAAATAGGTATAAGAAATCATAACAAATAGTGAAAACCATTCTTATTACAGGAGGCGCAGGCTTTGTAGGAAGTAACCTTGCGATCTTACTTAAGGAAAAGTATCCAAATTATTCTGTTATATGCCTTGACAACTTAAAACGAAGAGGTGCTGAATTGAATCTCGTTAAACTAAAGGACCGCGAAATAGATTTCATTCATGGAGACGTTAGAGATAAAAGCGACTTTGAACAAGTAAGTAAACAGGTTCATACAGTAATTGATGCTGCCGCTGAACCTTCTGTATTGGCAGGGTTGGATGGCAATACGGATTATTTAATTGGAACTAATTTAAATGGAACGATCAATGCTCTGAACTTTTCTTTAAGGCATACAGCAAATTTTGTTTTTCTCTCTACAAGCCGGGTATATCCTATCAGGTCGATAGAAGAAATTAAAGTAATAGAAACAGATACACGTTTTGAGATCGCACCCACTCAAACAATAGCGGGCATAAATCAAAATGGAATATCGGAGATTTTTCCATTAACTGGCTCTCGCTCTCTGTACGGCGCTACCAAGCTCGCGTCGGAAATGATGGTTGAAGAATACAATGAAATGTTTGGGTTGAAAACAGTAATCAATCGTTGTGGTGTAATAACCGGACCATACCAGATGGGAAAAATAGATCAAGGAGTCGTTGTGCTTTGGATGGCAAAACATTTTTGGAAAAAAAATTTATCGTATGTTGGTTATGGAGGTACCGGCAAACAAGTTAGGGATATTCTTCATATTAAAGACCTGTTCTGCATTATTGACAAGCAGATTCATGGAATTGAAATCTTTAACGGTCAAATCTTCAATATTGGAGGAGGAAGAAGAGTTAGCGCCTCACTACAAGAACTAACAAATTCCTGCCAATTAATTTCAGGAAACAAAATACCAATTCAGTCTATTCCTGAAACAAGGAAAGCAGATATCAGGATCTACATCACAGACAATACCAAAGTAAATGTTCTTTCAGGATGGAAACCGCAGCTAACAATAAGTGAAATCTTGGAGGACATTTATTTGTGGATTAAAAATAATGAAGACCAATTAAAACCAATTCTTAGTTAAATAACAATCAACAAATCTATGAGCGTTGCTATCATTACAGGATCTGCCGGATTAATCGGAAGTGAATCAGTAGAATTCTTTTCTTCTAAGTTTGATACCATTATAGGAATTGATAATAACATGCGTGAGTATTTTTTTGGAGATGATGGTTCAACAGAATGGAATAAAAACAGGCTGGAAAAAACCGTTTCCAATTACAAACATTACAAAACTGATATCCGAAGTTATGGCGAAATAGAGCAAATTTTTAATAACTACAATACGGACATCCGTCTTATTATTCACACAGCAGCCCAGCCGAGTCATGATTGGGCAGCTAAAGAACCGTTAATTGATTTCCATGTGAATGCTACGGGAACACTTAACTTGTTGGAGGTTACCCGGCAGTATTGCCCAAAAGCGGTTTTCATATTTACTTCAACCAATAAGGTGTACGGCGATAATCCAAACCTATTACCTCTGGTTGAAAAAGAAACCAGATGGGAATTGGATGAACAGCATGAATATTATGCAGAAGGCATTGATGAGAAGATGTCGTTGGATAATACGAAACATTCGGTATTTGGTGCATCAAAAGTAGCAGCAGACATCATGGCACAGGAATATGGAAAATATTTTCAAATGAATGTAGGAGTGTTTAGAGGCGGCTGTCTTACGGGGCCAAAACATAGTGGTGCACAGCTGCATGGTTTTCTTGCTTATCTCATGAAATGCGCCTTGTCGAAAAAGCCTTATACAATATTTGGATATAAAGGAAAGCAGGTGAGAGACAATATCCATAGCTGGGACTTGGCAAATCTTTTTTGGCATTATTATCAAAATCCCAAACAAGGAGAAGCATATAATGTAGGCGGAGGCAGATTTAGCAATTGTTCCATGCTCGAGGGCATAAAACTTTGTGAAATGATTACAAGCAATAAAATGAATTATACATATACGGACACGAATAGGATTGGAGACCACATTTGGTATATTAGCGACATGTCAAAATTCAAAAAGGATTATCCAGGTTGGTCGTGGAAGTACAACTTGGAGGACATCTTATCACAAATGTTCAATGGGATGAAAGAGAGAGTATAAAATTTCATTCGAAAATTAACACTGCTATCACGACAATAAAAAATAAAAATCCAAGCTAACCCAATAATGAAATTATCTGTAGTTATCCCCGCATATAATGAAGAAGGAAATATTGTTGAAACCGTTACTACCTTATATCAAATCTTGCAAAAAGAAAAAATTGACCATGAAATTGTTGTTGTCAATGACAATTCAAAGGACAACACGCTGCAAATATTAGAACAATTAAAAGTTTCAATCCCGTCACTTCTCTTTTATACCAATTCTGGACCAAATGGTTTCGGTTATGCTGTCAGGTATGGTTTGGAGCATTTCTCAGGAGATTGCGTAGCCATTATGATGGCTGATTTGAGCGATGACCCGGCAGATCTGGTAAAATTCTATTTTACAATGCGTGCTCAAAATTGTGATTGCGTTTTTGGAAACCGATGGATGAAAGGCGGAAAAGTATATGATTACCCTCAGCCAAAACGATTCTTAAACAGATTTGCAAATAACCTGATAAGCTGGAGCCTAGGATTGAAATACAATGACCTAACTAACGCGTTTAAACTTTACAAACGGGAAACAATCCAGGGTTTAAAACCTTTTTTATCACCCCATTTTAATTTAACCTTGGAATTACCTCTGAAAGCAATTGTAAGAAATTACACTTATACCTATGTCCCTAATTCCTGGAGAAACCGAAAGTCCGGCGAATCAAAATTAAAGATCAGGGAAATGGGAAGCCGGTATTTTTTTATTTACTTGTACTGTCTGATCGAAAAATTTTTTTCCAAAGGTGATTTCAAAAAAAATTGGTAACAAATCTTAGAAAATTATTTTGGGCATTAAGATGGATAATTTATGTAAACTTTAAAAATTACAAGCATTGAAGTATTGGTTATTGACCACAGAGTATCCTCCTTTTTTTGGCGGAGGTATAGGAACTTACAGTGCTACGACAGCAACGATGATGGCAGATCACGGACACGAGGTATCTGTTTTTATAAATGATGCTTCCGCCAATGGCATTCAAGTAGAAGCGAATTTGGATTCAATCAGAGTCATCCGTTTCAATCCATCAAAAACACAGTCTTCCAATTTTCTGGGTCATATCACCAATATTAGCTATGAATTTGCCTACATTGTAAAGCATTTCATAGATAAAGAGGGGAAGCCAGATATCATAGAATCCCAAGAATACTTAGGCATTGCTTATTATTTGCTGCAGTATAAATATTTACTTTATGATTGGTGCGCGGATATTCCCGTAATCATTACGATGCACTCGCCTTCTTTTCTTTACATGGAATATAATCATGTCTCCGAATATAAATATCCTAATTATTGGATCTGTGAAATGGAACGATTCTGTCTTCAAGCAGCTGATCTTTTAATTTCACCGAGTAATTTCATGCTTGAAGAACTTAAAAAAAGATTTCAGTTAAATAATCGGAATGTGAAAATTATTCCAAATCCTTTTTCGGCAAAGGATTTCCAGTTAAAAAATGCAGCCTCTCAAAACCATGTGGGAGAGATTGTTTTTTATGGAAAGCTAACAGTTCAAAAAGGAGCCTTTCATCTCCTAAAATATTTTAAGGAATTGTGGGATGAAGGTTTTTCACGATCTCTTCATTTATTAGGTGGACAGGATATTGTTTATCATCCTGAAGAAAAAACCATGGGAGATTGGATCAAAAAAAAATACAAAAAATACATCAGCCTTGGACTCCTAAAACTGGAAGGAAGAATAAAACCTGCTGAAATTCCCCGACGCTTATCGAGAGCTGAGGTAGTAATTATTCCCAGCGCCAATGATAATCTCCCTTACACGGTACTTGAAATGATGGCTCTTGGAAAAATACTCCTTATTTCCAAGCAAGGAGGGCAATTTGAGGTAATTGAAGATAATGAAGAGGGCTTTGTATTTGATCATGAAAAACCCGAAAGTTTCTCTATTCAACTTAAGAAAATCCTCGCATTATCTAATGAAGAACGAGAATCCATTTCTGAAAAAGCAATCAGGAAGGTGACATCTGTTTACAGCCCGGACACTATTTATGAAAAAAAACATAGAGAAATTGAAAGAATAATTTCCTCTTTTAAACCTTCTAATAAAATTTTCCCTTTCATCCGGGCCACGGAAAAAAAATTTAGTGGCACGAACGATTTGAATATCACCAAACATTTTCTTTCTATCGTTGTCCCTTACCATAATATGGGGTTGTACATTGATCAAACAATTCGATCCTTGTTACAATCGGACTTCAAGCATAAGGAAATAATTATTGTTAATGACGGAAGTACAGATGGCTACAGTATAGAAAAATTGAATCAATACAGGGAAAAAGATAATATTAAAGTAATCGACATTAAAAATAAGGGGCTGGCTTATGCCAGGAATTGTGGGACTAAAGAGGCAAAAGGAGAATTTTTGGCATTTATAGATGCAGATGACAAAATAGATCCAACATACTATTCAAAAGCAATTAAAGTATTGAATCAATATATCAACGTGCAATTTTCCGGTTGCTGGACAAAATATTTTGATCGTTCGGAAAAAGTATGGCCAACATTTTCTCCTGAGCCTCCCCTTATACTTTATCATAATACAATCAATTCTAGTTCGTTGGTATACAAACGAAATGCATTTATTGAGCATGCTCAGAATGATGTCAATATGGTCTTTCAGGGATTAGAGGATTATGAAAGTGTAATTGCTCTATTAGCAAATGGCCAGAATGGTGTTGTGCTTCCTGAAATACTTTTTCATTATCGCGTGAGAAATGACTCTATGATCCGTAATATTTCAAGAACTAAGAAAATTTTGTTGCATCAGCAAATTGCTGATAAGCATACCCAGTTTTATGGTACTTTTGCCGCCGAAGTTTTTGGATTACTGAATGCAAACGGGCCCGGGATATCGATAGATAATCCATCACTTGATTATCATCTGTCCGAAAAAATCCCTTTCGCTGGAAGCTTGTCACGTAAACTAGTCCATATGGTAAAAAGGAACAGGCTTACTAGAAGAATGGCATATAAACTATACCAGCTACTTAACAGATAGACTATGATTTTGAAAATTGTGAATGATTGGTTCAAAGGATCGAATAAAATTGAAAGGCTTTGGCTGTTAGCAAAAATAGAATTCAAGCTGCGCTATTATGAAAATAAACTCGGTCTTTTATGGGCACTCATTAAACCACTATTGGATATTGTTATTTATTACGTGGTTTTTCAAATTGTTTTAAAACAAAATATTCCTGCCTTTGCCTCCTATCTCTTTATTGGCTTAATACTTTGGAATTTCTTTCTTGAATCTACTTCAGGAACAATACAAATATTAAATACAAAAAAATATTTGTACGAGTACAGCAACATGAATAAGCTGGAAATTTATATTTCTACACTTTTTAGTAACTCAATAGGCTTCTTTTTCAATTTTATTATGTTTCTGTTATTCTATAATTTTCTTGAAAAGGGATCAACCGGCATTTCAATTTTAAATATTTGGATCATCGTTATTTTCCTGAACCTATTTGTATTATCACTTGGAATGTCGCTTATTCTTTCTACAATTTATATTGTAGCAAAAGATATTACCCAGATCTGGATGGTATTTACTTCATTTTTATTTTTTCTTTCCCCTATATTTTATAAGCTTTCTACATTTAAAGAAGCTTTACCCAGTTTTGACTATGGAAATCCGATAGCTGGTATTATTATCAATGCCAGAAGAGTCATGATGGAGCGATCCCAACCCGATTTCCGGCTAATGATGTTTGATTTTGGATATGCTGCAGTTTTATTATTGATCGGTACTATTTTCTTAAACAAGCTTGGATCAAGAGCTGCTGAAAAACTATAACCCATGAAAAATGAAGTAGCCATTCTGGCAAAAGACATCAGCAAAACGTTTCACATTTCTGAGGATAGTCACAATACGGTTAAGCATCGTTTGTTTAACTTATTCAATCCACCTAAACGCAAGGATATTCCGGCACTAAAAATGATGTCTCTTGAAATTAATAAAGGTGAGTGCATTGGCTTAATTGGCCGAAATGGATGTGGAAAAACTACTTTAACAAAAGTGCTGGCTGGTGTTTATCCGACAGATACCGGGCAGATAAAAATTAGTGGCTCTACCATGCTGATGAATCTCGGTGTAGGTATGAGCCATGAGCTTACAGCCAGGGAAAATATTTATGTATCAGGTTCAGTACTCGGCTTAAAAATTAAAGAAATAGATAAATTATTTGACCAGATTGTCGAGTTTGCAGAAATAGAAGGCTTTGTTGATACAAAGGTCAAATTTTTTTCATCGGGGATGATGGCAAGACTTGCATTTTCCATTGCAGTAACTGCAGGAGCTGATATAATGTTTCTTGATGAAATTTTTTCCGTGGGCGACATGAAATTTCAAGAAAAAGCGATCAAGGTTTTTGAAAGCTCGTGGATCCAAGGAAAAACCGTTGTACTCGTAAGCCACGGCATGGAAGTGATCAGAAAATATTGTAATCGTTCTGCTTTTATGAAAAACGGGCAAATAGAGTTTTTTGGAGATACTGAGAAAGCAATTGAACTCTATACAGCAGATAATCAGTAGAACCATTATTTAGCAAACGGCTATAAATCTTCCTAATTCAGAATTTCAGAGACTCCCACCCTTTTCCATCAAAATAGTTTAAGAGATAGGATTGAAAGAAACTTAACCTAAAAATACTTTCTTTCAGAATAAAATATTGACTATACTACTAGGGGTATGATTATATTTCCTCAAAGCAATTGTTTAATTTTAAACCATGCTTGCAGAAAAAAGAGATTCGATAAAAAACAGGCTGATTAAAATGTATAAGACGGCCAATGCTGGCCATGTAGGCTGCTCCTTATCCTGCCTTGAAATGCT
>DASYQS010000020.1:0-47609 GCA_036005185.1 Chitinophagaceae bacterium
CATTCTATAATTTTTATTTTTCTTATTGAAGGCAAGAACAAACTAACGAGAACAGGGGAACGGGCATGAGTAAAAATACAAATAACTATTCACCGAGTCCGCTCCACGCAAAGCTCGGCTGGGAGACTCGGTGAGGAAAAAAGTTTGTATAAAGTTTTTGCAGTTAACTTTTAGATAATAATAATTAGTTACGCAAACCAGGAAATTTATTACAAAAGGAGTAGAAAGAAAATATCTCCTAGCTCAGTTGGAAGAACTTATTCCGCTGATCAATAAAACGGTGAATGCCTTTACTCAGGAGCATTTGGAAGCGGAGTACCCAATATTTTTCGACAAACCGAAAACTTCTAACAGCTACGTATTGGTGCAGTTGTTACTAAAAATATCAGAGGAAATGTATGAAGAGTTTGCTCTGCAATACAAAGAACAAGTAAAAGGTATTGAGAAAGAATTGGAAAAAATAAGTCAATACATTCGAATCTTGATAAAGACTTGCAAACAACATTGCAAGATGCTGCCAATTTAGTGAGTACGTTGAAGATATTAGATTATATGGAAAGGCAATGTTTACAGTACTTGATCTTTCCAAAGGCAAGTCATATGATCGCAAAAATGATGAGGTTCGAACCGACGAAGTAATTATATTTTCACGCATTTTGCTTATCTGAACAAGGTTTCGGGGCAAAATGAAACCGGACAAAGCAACAAAAATGTTGATTTGTCCGGTCAAGTC
Source organism: Chitinophagaceae bacterium (assembly GCA_036005185.1). Lineage (GTDB taxonomy): Bacteria > Bacteroidota > Bacteroidia > Chitinophagales > Chitinophagaceae > VBAU01. The sequence goes on from DASYQS010000020.1 coordinate 734, forward strand.
GGGTGGACTGGATTCGAACCAGCGACCTCTTGCACCCCATGCAAATGCGCTACCGGGCTGCGCCACCACCCGAACAAACCGGCTTGAAATAGGGACTGCAAATGTAAGTCATAATTGTAATAAGGATAAACTAATTCAACTTGCGCTTATCTCGTTTCTGATTTTGTAAAACTGTACTATTCTTACTCAATTGGCAACACTTCAGATAAGATTATAATTCGTGCATTGGGGCATCAAAGACCATAATTTATTTCCGCGGAGATGTTGTTTGCAGAATAATCGAAATAAGAAATATCGCAGAAACAAAGGACGCTCAATTGAGCGTCCTTTTTACTAAAAACATCCGTATAAAAAGATTGTTGCAATAAGTAAAATGTCCTGACAGTTATTTGGATCCTTACTCCCCTTTACCACACGTTTCTTGGGCAAGTATCCTTATAGCGGTTTCCTATCAGGAATCCAAGAACAAGTTCATGTGTACCGCGACTAACCGTATTTAGTTTAGTAGTTGTTATATCATAAGAGTAACCGACATTAAAAGTATTTCCTACATTCAAGCCAATCATGGCAGCATATCCATCCTGCAGACGATAGCTCCCTCCTACCCAAAGTAAGTCCATATATTGAAGCTTTACATTAATGTCAAATTGGGGAGTAACAGGAGAGCCTGCCACATACTTAACCATTACAGAAGGAATTGCATTGATATCATCATTCAGTAAAAAACGATAACCTGTAGTAGCGAAAAAATGAGGCAACAATTTAAATCCTTCACTCACGTCGGTAAATGATACTTTCTGCGGCATAATTTGTTGTGCTGCCAAGCCAATAAAATAATCAGAAGAGTAGATCCAGATACCTGCATTCAAATCGGGAACGATTTTATAAATATTTGCAGGCCCGCTTCCGCTTACAAGCGCAGGATCGTTTGGGTCAACAGGTGTGGCTTTAGTACGATCATAACTGATCTTGCTTATACCCCCTGAAAAACCTGCTGCAATATTTGTTCTCGATGAAATTCCTAGATGATAAGCATAAGAAACATCGGCAGTAAAACGATTATACAATCCTGTTTTATCACTGATCATAGAAAATCCAATTCCGTGATGCGGCTCAGATGCTGTATAATTTTCCCAATAAGCATTTCCTCTAGGATTTTCGCCCGGCATGTTAAACGAAGTAGCCGTGGTTTTATAATCTTTTTTACCGATCGGTCCATGCACGGATAGGTAAAAAGTTTTAGGAGAGCCATTTAATCCAACCCATTGATCTCTTGCACTCATTTTTAAGTCAGTGTAATTCTCTATTCCGCTCAATGCCGGATTCAGAATGTAATTATTCAAAATGTATTGAGTGTAATGAGGGCGTTGCTGTGCAAAGCTAGTTGACACAACGATTAACAATGCGGTAATGAGTAAGCTTCTTTTCATTTGAATATTTATTTTTTAGGTTAGCCGGAAATTTATTTTACGATATCCACAAACCCCGAAAGTGGCTTGAGGTTGTTTTTAGGATCGATGATATAGTAATAGGTTCCCGCTGGGAGTTGTTTTCCTTTCGAAGTTCCATCCCATGCATTGGTATATCCAACCGATCGATAAATCAATTGTCCGTAGCGGTTATAAATGTCAACAGTACAGTCGGGATAATCTGCCAAATATTTGATCTGCCATCTGTCATTAGTACCGTCACCATTTGGTGTGAAAACATTTGGTATTTCAGGATGCTTCAATATTTTGACCATTATATCTCCGGTTGAGGTACAACCAAGAGCATCTTTGACAATTAGCTTGTACAAAACATCTTTGCTCGGTGTACAAATAGGATTTGCAATTGTGTCGTTATTCAAATAGATGCCAGGCGTCCATGAATATTTTAAATTAGATCCGATAACAACTGTATTCAAAACACTGCTGCTTTCTTCCATCACATATTTTACTCCATCGCCGTTTATCACCGGAGGAGTTTTAATTGTTAATATCATTGCATCACTAGTTGCAGCACATGGGCCATTTCCTGTTGTAGTGAAAGTAAGTTTTACACTGCCATTTGTTTTGTCGCTTGCCCCCGGAATATAGATTGCATTCAAATTTGTATTGGAAGGAGAAAAGCTTCCCGTACCTGAAGTGCTCCATACACCACCGGCAGCATTATTGAATTGCCCGTTCAAAGCAGCACTTGCATTGTTTGCGCATACTGTTTGATCAACTCCTGCGTTTGCACTAGGCGCCGCAGCGAATGCAATTTTAACTGATGATGAAGAAGCAGGACAAGCCCCATTATTGGTAGATGCTAGAGTTAATGTAACGCTTCCCCCTGTCTTATCTGCAGTGGACGGATAATAGCTAGTGATCAGATTTGTATTATTAGGTGAAAATGTTCCGCTTCCATTGCTGCTCCAAATTCCGCTTCCTTTTCCGCCAGATATTGTTCCCGTGATTCTGGCGAAGGAGTTGGAAGCACAAATCAATTGATCGTTTCCTGCATTTGCCATTGCCGGCTGATCAATAATTACTGACATGCTTGCAACATTACTGGCGCATCCATTTGCAGTAGCAGTAACATAGTAAGTACCCTTATTTGCTGCAGTGATATTGGCAAGCGAATTATTTTGAGATGTTGATGTAAAACCGTTTGGACCGCTCCATGTATAAGTTGCACCAACAATATTTGATGCAGTTAAACTCAAAGTACTTCCCTCACACACAGGTCCATTGTTATTCACTATCGGAGTAGTCGGAGCCTGGTTTACAGAAACAGGAATGATTGCCGAAGAAATACTCGAGCATCCATTCACCATTACTGAAACCTTATATACACCTGCATTACTAAAAGAAGCATTAGCGATAACAGGGTTTTGCTGATTAGAAGTAAAACCATTTGGACCTGACCAATTGTAAGCAGCACCGGAAATAGTTGAGGCATTTAGTGAAATGGACTTGCCAGAGCAAACAGGTGAATTGGATGATGCCGTTGGTGATGAAGGAACTATATTCACAACAACATTTTGGCTTGCACTTAAACTGCTACATCCGTTAGCAGTTGCTGTTACTGAATAGTTCCCTGAATTTGCCGCAGTAATATTTGTAATGGCAGGATTTTGCAAAGATGATGAAAAGCCATTGGGGCCGTTCCACGAATAAGAAGCCCCGGAAATATTTGATGCCGTTAATGAAAGAGTTGAATTTTCACATAAAGGACCGTTGCTTCCGATTATTGGAGAGGCAGGAATAGCATTAATTGTTACTGCTGTGTTGACTGCAGCGCTTGTGCAACCATTCACTGTTGTTGTTACCGAATAGGTTCCCGAAGCTGCGGTCGTTGTATTTGCAATAAAAGGATTTTGTAAAGAAGAAGAGAACCCATTTGGCCCTATCCATGAATAACTAGCGCCTGTAACTGATGACGCTGTTAAATTTAATCCTGAACCTTGGCATATCGGACTATTCGATGATACTGCTGGTAATGATGGAATTGGATTTACAAGTACTGATGTTGTTTCAACAGGCCCTGTACACCCATTTACCGTTACACTTACTGAATAATCGCCAGAAGCATTTACTCCCGCGTTTGTTATTGTTGGACTTTGCAATGTTGAACTGAAACCATTTGGTCCTGTCCATGAATATGAAGCTCCGCTGATAGATCCTGCAAAAAGAGTTATGGTATTGCCGCTACACAATGGAGCGTTGGCCGGAACAGGCGGTGCAGGAGGAAGCGGGTTGATAACAGCAGTTGTCGATGATGGCGCACTTGTACAACCATTTACAGTTACTGTAACATTATATAATCCTGCATCTGCGGAGCCAACATTACTGATGACAGGGCTTGAGCTTGATGATGTGAATCCGTTTGGTCCTGTCCAATTGTAAACAGCGCCAGCAATTGTCGATGCATTTAAATTCAGGCTAGTTCCTTCGCAAACAGGAGAGTTGCTGGATGCTGTTGGCGATGAAGGAGTCGGATTAACTGTTACAGTTGTACTCGTTGAATTACTCGTGCATTGTCCTACAGTAACAGTTAGTGAATATGAACCTGCATTGGCGGCAATTATATTATCAATAACGGGGTTTTGTAATGATGAAGTAAAACCATTGGGTCCTGTCCAGCTGTATGTTGCTCCAGCAACAGTTGATGCAAATAAATTTAAACTGCTTCCTGCGCAAACGGGAGAGTTACTGTTAACGGTTGGTGGTGTAGGAAGCGGAGTAGTTGCTACTGTTGCCGTCTGAACAGCTGGGAGACAGTTATTAGCATCAGTTACAGAAACAGTATAACTTCCTCCTAAATTAGTTGTTATAGATTGACCTGATTGACCTGTATTCCATGAGAAATTATATGGAGCATTTCCGCCCGATGCTGTTGCAGTAAGAGCAACAGTTGAAGAACCGCCAGCACATACCGACGGATTAGTTGGTGTAACCTGGATGGCAATTTGAGGTGTTGTATAAACACGGATAGTGTCGTACACTACAGGACCGCAAACCCGGTTGCCACTTACCTGATAATCGATATAAGAAGGTGAACCTTGCAGGGGCGTTACGTTTGTTGATGTACAACCTGAAGTACAACTTAAATAAGAATTATAAGCACCGGTTGGCCCGGGATAAACGGAAGTCCAGTTGATGGTTGCCGGTAGCAGACCTGAAACACTAATTGATCCGGTACAACCTTCCCTCACGGTAATATCATCAGAGCCTTTTAAGGCGCCTGCTGCAACAATTGTGTAAATAGGATTATCGTTACCCGGTTTACAGAAAGTAATAACTACATTGGTTTTTCCTACAATACAAATAGGAGTACCTAACGAAGTTGGAGTTCCGCAGTCAACCTGATAATAGGCGGCATTACCGGGAGGTGCTGGGTTAGCTACCGTAAAATTTACAAAACTACAAGCGGGATTTATGGTAAGATTAAACCGTATGCAATTTGTACCCGTGCAACAATCGCCATTTCGTGTTGATTGAAAAGAAACCGTAGTATCTATCGAAGCTGAAAGATCAACATCAAATGTTGTAGCGGAGCAAGATTGCGAGTGCAGCCGGCCAAAAAAAGAAATAGCTATTAAGAAAGAAAGTAAAATTCTTTTCATATAGGGTCGTGATTAATTAGTACGTTTTTACCAGCTTTTCTTAGCTATTGGAGATCAATTAGCAGAAAGGTGAAATTCTACTGTGGTTTTTGCAGGAAAAGAATTTTTACGATTGTATTGGCCCTTGTTAGGATACGAATTTTTAATGGTGGGATGGAGTGCTAAATTAAGGCGGCATTAGGAAGTTTGCAATAGTAACTTCCCTATTTCCCGAAATAATATTTAGGATTTAATGTGCTAATAGTGCAATCAACTCATGTCAATAGATTTAAACTCGAGCTCTTATCTCTTATAAGGGATGCTATTGTCAAATTATATAAAATATTATTATTAATTTCTGCAAAAAAATATATGGTGGTGAGCCCTTGCATTTTAGAATTAAAATCGTAATCTTACTCTTTAATTCCATTTTAATCCCCCTACTCCCTGAAATTTTTAAGATACTTTCCTACCAAACCAAGCTCTAATTTCCAATTCTGAGAATTCCACCTGGATTCCCCTGCAACCAATTTATCCAATCTTAATGCAAAACTTCAGCGACTCTTATTCAACAGAGACTAACCTATATTACTAGCACCTGGAATGTTAGCTACTTTGGATTAACCATAGTCATAAGCCATTATATGAAAATTTATGAACAAAGGACTAATTCTGTATTTGAAAAAATATGTTTTAAGGACACATTCATTTTATTATTAAGTAATCCGCCCCCTCGATATTTCAAGCCCTGCACCATCTGTCAATTTTCCTATCGAATACTTCCAAAACCCAATCCTAATAAGCCATTTATTTAAACTTTATTATTCACATTTTAAACGAACCAGTTATGAGAAAGAAAAAAATTGACTTAAAATTATCGTCGTTGTTTGCCGTATTATGTTGTACAATAGGATTATTTTTCAACACAACAAGTACAGCACAAACTACTCCCGCAAGTTGTACATCAGGGTGTACGTCTAACGATGTGCAGATAACAGGAGCTTACTTGTCTGATGCCAGTGGCGTTCAGTTGACCAATTACGTATGCGGTTCAAACGTTTCGGTATATTTAACACTGCAACTGACAACTAACACACCAAGAGTAGGCGTTTCCATTTACTCTGTCATCAAAACGGTTGTGAATGGAACACCCACTGATTCAGTAGGTGTCGTGTCACAATGTTTTGGAAATGCTTTAAGCACAACGGGTAGCATCGTGACTTTCACAAGCCCTATTAATTGGACTCCTTGCGGTTCCCAGATTGCCCTTGTCGGTACTTATACTGCATGGGGAACAGGAAACAAGAATTTTTGCACAGGTAATACTTTTCAATGTGGAGGAACGCCTTCAAAATGTCATTCCGCGACGGCTGGAGAAATAATTATAATACAGGTGCCACAAACAGGCACTGCAAGTGCCACTCATTGCTCAGATGTGGCCGGAAGTTATAGCTCAACGTTTGATTTAACTGCATTGGAAAGCACGATAATTAGTAATTCGAGTAATTACAATTTTGCTTTCTATAATGTTTCTTCGTTACCTTCCTCTTCTGCTGATACATCAGGCAAAAAAATAGCAAACCCATCGGCCTTTTCAGCAACTGTAGCTTCAACTACTGTGTATGCTTATGTTTGTGATAAAGCGCATCCCACGGCATGTTCATGGGCATCTGTGACATTAAATATTAAAGAAAAGCCGGGTGTTCCAAGTCCGACCAGCAACAGTCCAATTTGTGCAGGATCAACATTAAACTTATTTGCCAATACAACTGCAGGTAGCTATGCCTGGTCAGGGCCCGGGGGATATTCTTCAACAGACCAAAATCCTTCCAGAAGTAGTGCGACGACAGCCATGAGTGGAACTTATTCATTAATTGTAACAACAAATGGTTGTTCCAGTGGATCTGGATCTACTTCCGTAACTATTGATGCAGTTCCAACTACTGCAACCGTCGGTACTGGTCAGAATCGGTGCGGCAGTTTGACATCTCTCGGCTTAGGTGGAAATACTCCATCTGTAGGAACAGGAACCTGGAGCAAAAAAAGCGGACCGGGAACTGTATCTTTTAGTGCTAATGCGAACACGCCAAATGCAACAGCCACCGTAAGTGTAGCGGGTACCTATGTGTTTACATGGACTATCCATAACGGTGCTTGCACAGACAGCCATGCAGACATTACCGTTAACTATTATGATGCTCTTTCTGCGCCAAGCGTTTGTGTTATCCAGCCATCTCTTTGTGGTCCTGCTACCGGCAAGGTTAATTTTACTGATCTGGGAGCAGGGTATCAATATTCTATTAATGGCACTGACTGGCAAGATTGCCATGTCTTCTTGAATGTTGCGGCCGGTGCCGCTACTCATTTAAGGGTGAAGAATAGTGCCGGTTGCGAGTCAACTGACGCAAATTGTAACACTATTTGCGGAAGCGATCCACAAGATTGCGCGTCAGGAATTACGAAGGCTTCGGCCCCTGTAAGTGAATCCATTTCTGAAACTACAGTAAAAGCTTACCCCAATCCATTTAGTGATAGGGTAAAGTTTATAGTAACAACTCCTATAGCTGGTAAAGGAACTCTGGAAGTGTATAATATGATGGGACAAAGGGTGAAAACAATTTACCAGGGTCTTATTTCTGCAGGCACGCAGACTTTTGAATTGAGTTTACCAACGCAGCAGATTGCAAATTTGATTTATGTTTTAAGGGTTGGTAATAAAAAAATGTCGGGAAAACTTTTACAGATCAATCAATAATTGATAGAACTATTACGAACCATTAAGCAAAAACAAGGCTGCCTCGAATTTGAGGCAGCCTTTTTATTTGAAAGGAGATGCGATAAACGCGAAACTACTCATCTTCTTCTCACATTCACCGTTCACCAACAGTGAAGATTATTCTTAGTCCAAAAATTTAGAAACCCCTATCTTCGCCCCTTAATGAATATCCTCATTAAGCAGGCTTGCATCGTTGATCCATCCTCGCCTTTCAACGGACAAATCACTGATATTTTTGTTGAGAACGGAATTATCAAACAACTAAATAAGAATCTTTCGCTTAAGGTTGATCATGAAATTAAGGTCGAAGGCCTTCATGTTTCACCGGGATGGATGGATGTTTTTGCCAATTTTGCCGACCCCGGTTATGAATTTAAAGAAACATTAGAAACCGGTGCACAAGCCGCGGCGGCAGGTGGTTATACAAGTGCAATGGTGATTCCCAATACAAATCCTGTCACTCACAATAAAGCTAACATTGAGTATATTCTTCAAAAAAGCAGATCACTGCCTATTGACATTTATCCCATTGGCGCAGTTACAAAAAATACGGAGGGTAAAGAATTAGCTGAAATGTATGATATGCAGCTCAGCGGGGCTGTTGCTTTCAGTGATGGAATTCATTCTATTCAATCTTCCGGCTTGCTTTTAAAAGCTCTTCAATACGTAAAAGCTTTTAGTGGAATTATTATTCAACTGCCCGACGATAAAAGCATCAGTCCGCATGGATTGATGAATGAAGGCATTATTTCAACACAATTAGGCTTGCCTGGTAAGCCTGCCATGGCCGAAGAATTAGTAATTGCGCGAGACATAAAACTGGCGAGATATGCTGAATCAAAAATTCATTTCACTGGTGTGAGCACAGAAAAATCTCTTGAATACATAAAAAGAGGAAAAGAAAATGCGGCGGTTACCTGCTCGGTTACTCCTTACCATTTATTTTTTTGCGATGAGGATTTGAGAGATTACGATACCAACCTAAAAGTAAATCCACCATTAAGAACAAAACAAGATCGCGACGCTTTGCGAGCTGCAGTTATTGATGGAACAGTGGATTGCATAGCTACTCATCATTTACCTCATGAATATGATAGCAAAGTGCTTGAATTTGAATATGCAAAAAATGGAATGATCGGCTTGCAAACTTCTTATGCCATATTAAATACTTGCTTAAAAGGAATTACCCAGGAAAGAATAATAACACTGTTATCTCACCATCCTAGAAAAATTTTTGAAAAAGAAATAGCATCTATTCGTGAAAATGAGAAAGCGAACCTTAGTTTATTTACACCTACACAAAAATGGACCGTAAAAGAATCCGATTTCAAATCAAAGTCAAAAAATTCGGCTTTTATTGGCAAGGAGTTGATTGGAAAAGTTATCGGGATAATTAATAAAGAGAAAGTATTTTTGAATCAATAAATTTTTTATGGAACAGAAAAAACCAATTAGTCATATTGTAGCAGGCCTCATTCTGGCAGCTGTCCTTATTATTTATTCAATAGGACTGACTTTCCTTGGCTTGAATGCTAATCCTGCATTGGCTTGGTTAACTTATCTTATTCTGATAATAGGATTAATAGTGTTTATCAATTTATATGGAAATGCCAATGATAATCAGGTGACCTTTGGAAATCTTTTTGCGTATGGATTTAAAACTACAGCAGTAGTCACATGTATCTTTATTTTATTCCTTGTTTTATTTAATCTTATTTTCCCTGATTTAAGGGAAAAAGGATTTGAAGCCGCAAGAAAACAAATGGAAGATCGAGGTAAATTGACTGATGAGCAAATTGACCAGGGACTCCAAATGGCAAGAAAATTCTTTTGGATAGGGCTTATTGGTGGTACTCTATTCTTTTTTGCAATAATTGGCGCTATCGGTTCACTCATTGGTGCGGCCATAACGAAAAAGAAACCAGTTAATCCTCTTGACCAAATGAGCATGTAATGGATATTTCCCTCATTATTCCTGTACTGGACGAATCAGAATCATTACCAGAATTAACGGAATGGATAAAGCGTGTGGTTAATGAAAATCATTTATCATGGGAGATAATCATGATTGATGACGGCAGCACTGATAATTCATGGCAAGTAATTGAAGAGCTTCGAAAAAAGGACGGAAATATTCGGGGTATAAAATTTAAACGGAATTATGGAAAGTCGGCCGCCCTGAATGAAGGTTTTCGTGCAGCTCAAGGCGATGTGGTGATTACCATGGATGCCGACCTGCAAGATAGCCCCGGAGAAATCCCTGAATTGAGGCGGATGATCATTGAAGACGGATTTGATCTTGTGAGCGGCTGGAAGAAAATTCGACATGATCCGGTTTCGAAAACTTTACCCTCTAAATTCTTCAACTGGTTTACTGCAAAAGTTTCAAAAATAAAGCTGCATGATTTTAACTGCGGATTAAAAGCTTATAAATTAAAAGTTGTAAAAAGCATTGAAGTATATGGTGAAATGCACCGGTATATTCCTTTGCTTGCAAAATGGGCAGGCTTTAAAAAAATTGGTGAAAAAGTAGTAGAACACCGTGCACGCAAATACGGCCGTTCTAAATTCGGAATGGGACGTTTGATCACCGGAGGCCTTGATCTTGCCTCTATTTTATTTGTAGGCAAATATGGCAAGCGTCCCATGCATTTTTTTGGTACTTGGGGCATGCTGGCCTTTTTATTTGGTTTTATTATTTTCATTTACCTCACCATCTCTAAATTCTTTTTGGATAAAACGGGATTAACACAAAGGCCATTATTCTTTTTTGCCATTCTTGCCATGATTATCGGTACTCAACTTTTTGTTACAGGTTTTGTTTCGGAACTTATTTCGCGCAATGCACCCGGAAGGAATACATATCTTATCGAGGAGAAACTTGGGTTGTGATGAAAAAGATCATTATCATAGGCCCCGCTTATCCTTTGCGTGGAGGATTAGCCACATTTAATCAAAGATTAGCTAAGGAATTTATTAATGACGGTGATGATTGCATCATTTACTCTTTTTCACTACAGTATCCAAGTTTTTTCTTCCCGGGCAAAACACAATATAGCAGTGATCCTCCGCCCATCGGATTAAGGATCGTTTCCGCGATCAATTCAATCAATCCAATCAATTGGATCCAAGTAGGCAATCGCATAAAAAAGGAAAGACCTGATTTAATCGTTGTACGTTATTGGCTTCCTTTCATGGGACCGGCTTTAGGAACTATCTTACGAAGAGTGAAGAAAAACAAACACACAAAAATTGTTTGTATTGCCGATAATATCATTCCACATGAACATAGACCAGGCGATAAGGCCTTCACCAAATATTTCTTGAAAAGCTGTAATGCATTTATTACCATGAGTGCAAAGGTTATGGACGATCTAAGGAAATTTGAAAAGGATAAACCGGCAAAACTCGTTCAACATCCCTTGTATGATAATTTTGGAGAGCCTGTTTCAAAAACAGAAGCTAGGCAAAAATTAAAAATTGATACTGAAGAATTAATTATACTTTTTTTTGGGTTTATCCGCAAGTACAAGGGTCTTGATATTTTATTGGATGCAATGGGAATTCTGAAAAACAGAATTCAGAATTCAGAATTCAGAATGCCAAAACTGTTAATAGCCGGTGAGTGTTATGAAGATGAAAAACCTTACGATGAACAAATAAACAAGCTTGGCATTCGCGACAATATCATATTACGAACCGATTTTATTCCCGATAGCGAAGTGAAATTCTATTTATGTTCAGCAGATGTTGTGGTACAGCCTTACCGAAATGCTACGCAAAGCGGCGTTACCCCTCTTGCCTATTATTTTGAAAAGCCAATGATCGTAACAAATGTTGGTGGCTTGCCGGCATTAGTGCCGCATGAAAAAGCAGGTCTGGTTGCAGAACCTAATGCAGCATCGATTGCTGATGCCATTTTTCGTTTTTACCAATTAGGAGAAAATTATTTTTTACCTCATCTTCGCAGCGAAAAACAAAAATACAGTTGGGGAAATTTAGTAAATGCTATTAAAGAAATCTGATCAAGGTTTTGAGGATTTAAGGAGTGTAGACATGTTGAATAGAATAACTGAATGTATAAGAGAGTGACCCTTACCCGAACGTACTGTTCGGTACGGGAAAACAGAAGTTTAATTGTAGTACCAAAACTGGCAATACATTAATCAAAATAATCAGCGTTCATGATATATAGAAGCAAAGCTCCTTTACGAATTGGATTAGCGGGTGGCGGTACAGATGTAAGCCCCTACAGCGATTTATATGGAGGTGCCATTTTGAATGCTACTTTATCATTGTATGCATATGCAACCATTGAACCGATCAAAGAAAATGACATCCAGTCGGACAAACAGGGAATTGTATTTACAGCCATCGATCAATTAGAAGAAGAATGTTTTGAATGGGATAAAGAATTGCCTGTAAATGGTAAGCTGATTTTGCTGAAGGGCGTTTATAATCGCATTCAAAGAGATTACGGTTTACCAAAAACAAGCTTCCGGCTTTCAACTTTTGTGGATGCTCCGGCTGGTTCTGGCTTGGGCACATCTTCAACATTAGTGGTAGCTATCATTGGCGCATTTGTAGAAATGCTGCGGTTGCCGCTGGGCGAATACGATATTGCACATTATGCATATGAAATAGAAAGAAAGGATCTAGGACTGGCCGGAGGAAAACAGGATCAATATGCAGCAACATTTGGCGGCGTTAACTATATGGAGTTTTATGATGAAGATAAAGTGATCGTAAATCCGCTTCGCATAAAACAACAATATTTATTTGAGCTGGAAAATAATTTGCTATTGTACTATACGTCCAAGAGCCGCGAATCGGCGAAAATTATTCAACAGCAAGTGGATAACGTAGTAGCCCAAAAAGAAACATCGATCGAAGCCATGCATCAATTGAAGCAGCAAGCGCAAATGATGAAGGAGGCCCTATTGAAAGGTCGGTTGCACGAGATTGGTGAAATACTGGATTTCGGTTTTCAGCAAAAAAGTAAAATGGCAGCAGGCATCAGCAATGAACAAATGAATGAAATATACGAAGCCGCAAAAGCTGCAGGGGCAACAGGAGGCAAAATATCAGGAGCCGGTGGAGGCGGATTTATGATTTTCTATTGTCCGGCAAATACAAAATATAATGTAGCAAAAAGTTTAGAAAAATTCGGAGGCGTTCATCGAGGCTATCAATTTGTTGAGCATGGATTAACCACATGGACGGTTTAGAACCACGACTCATTTGATTAAATAAGATTAAGACGATATGGATAAGATAAAAAATATTATACGGTCATCAATAGAGGTAAAACAAGAAGTTTTAAAAAATGAACAATTGATTTCCACTATTGAAAAAATTGTTGATGTAATTATAAATGCTTTTCAAAATGGCAAACATGTGTATTTCTGCGGAAATGGTGGCAGTGCGGCTGATGCACAGCATTTGGCTGCTGAATTTTCCGGTCGTTTTTATACTGACAGAAAAGCCTTGCCCGCAGAGGCTTTGCATTGCAACACATCTTATTTGACTGCGGTTGCGAATGACTATAGTTATGATGTTGTTTATTCAAGGATCATTGACGGCATTGGACAAGAGGGCGATGTGCTTGTCGGTCTTTCCACTTCAGGTAATTCGGCAAACATTGTAAAAGCGTTCGAAAAAGCGAGAGAAAAAAATATCATTACTGTTGGCCTTACGGGCAGCAGCGGTGGAAAAATGAAATTGTACAGCGATTATCTTATTAATATTCCATCTTCAGATACCCCGCGCATACAAGAAAGCCATATTATGTCTGGTCATATTATTTGCCAGTTAGTAGAAGAGAGATTGTACCCCCAATCACCCTAAAGGAAAGCTTTATAGAATTTTTTTTGTTGTATCACTGTTGAAGCATGTTAGAAAAAATAAATAGTAGCTCTGATCTAAGTTCTCACTCTGTAGGAGGTGAAGCTATTGTACTTGCAGGGGGCTTGGGAACGAGATTGCGAGATGCAGTTCCCGATCTTCCTAAATGCATGGCTCCGGTGGCGGATCAACCATTTTTGAAACATGTGATCCGCTATCTTTTTTCACAAGGCATAGAAAAATTTATTTTCTCATTGGGATATAAACATGAAATCATTCAAAAGTTTCTGGAGGATCAATTTCCAACCCTTAATTATCAATGTTCAATTGAAAAAGAACCGCTCGGAACCGGTGGTGCCATTCAACTGGCTTGCAAAAGAGTTGTGGAAGACAATGTTGTCGTAGTAAATGGAGATTCTCTTTTTAAAGCCGATATTCATAAAGCATCTTTATTTCATGTTGAAAATAATGCAGAATGCACTCTGATGCTGAAGCCCATGGAAAACTTTGATCGATATGGTGTGGTTGAGCTGGATAATGATGGCAGCGTAAGAAGTTTTAAAGAAAAACGATTCTTCAAACATGGCGATATCAATGCAGGGATCTATATTTTGAATATTGAAAGCTTTCTTGATAAGGGATTTCCGGAAAGATTTTCTTTTGAAAAAGATTACTTGGAAAAATATTATCCCGAAAAAAAAATCTTTGGAGTAATCCATGACAATTATTTTATTGACATTGGCATACCCGAAGATTACAAGCGGGCACAAGAAGAATTAAAGCAAATTCCATTGCAACTTGAAAATGTAAATACAAACTGGACCCTTTTTCTTGACCGTGACGGCGTCATCAATTATGAAAAAGAAAACAGCTACATATTAAATTGGAATGAATTTGAATTCTATCCTGACGTTACAGAAGCCATCAGTCTGCTCGCAAAAAAATTCAATACAATCGTTGTAATTAGCAATCAACGTGGCGTTGGCAGAGGTCTGATGACGGAGGAAGATTTACTGGACATTCAGCAACGAATGAAATCAAAGATTGAAAAAGAGGGAGGACGCATTGATAAAATATATTATTGTACAGCGAGTGAAGACACTCATTTTTACCGAAAACCAAACCCCGGAATGGCTTTGCAAGCGGCAAAGGATTTCCCTTTTATTGATTTTTCAAAATCTGTTATGATTGGCAATAAACTGAGTGATATGCAGTTTGGACGTAATGCAGGAACATATACGGTATATTTGAAAACTACACATCCTAATCAACCCCTGCCCCACCCTGACATTGATCTTGCCTACCACACTTTGCTTGATTTTGCTAAAGCTTTGTAAAATCTTAGTTATTTCCTGAATCTGCCGAAATCCTATCATTGCTCATACACTTTTACAACCATTTTACCGTTAATTGCATCGTAACTTTGTTGCTGTATGGTAAAATCAATTTCTTTGAAAAAATCTTTAAAAAACATATGCCTCATAATCATTGCCATCGCCTGTTTAGCACAATTCTGTAATGCACAAAGAATTCTACCTGCGGATAGAAAAAATTTAAAACAAAAAGAAGATACTTTACAACATTTAGCAGCAGATATTATTTTAGACAGCTTGACTGCGGATCGAATGCGTTCTGATAGTTTATTCATAAAGACTTTGGTTCGTGCTCTTCAAATAAAAAACTCTTTTTATTATCCTTTCGATTCGATTCAAGGTGTTTCGAAATTATATGCTCCGGATAGCACATTCCGAATTTTTACATGGAATATTTCGTTCGACGATTATTATTCACGCCAGAGAGGCGCTATCCAAATGAGAACAAATGATGGTTCTTTAAATTTAATCCCACTAAGGGATTTTTCTGAGTTTACTCCTAATCCTATGGATTCCGTCCGTACAAAGGCAAATTGGATAGGCGCTGTATATTATGATATCGCAAAGACGAGCTATAACGGTAAAAATTATTATACGCTGATTGGCTTTGATAATAATAGCGTAATGAGCAACAAAAAATGGATTGAGGTATTAACCTTCAATGAAAAAAATGAACCAGTTTTTGGTGGTAGGTATTTCAGCTTTGAAAATGATACTATGAAACGGGCCCCTCAATTCCGGTTCAGCATGGAATACAAAAAACTGGCAAGAACTATTTTAAAATATGACGAGGATACGAAACTGATCATTGTGGACCATTTGATATCGGAAACAGATGAACCTGAAAAAAATTGGACCTATGTTCCCGATGGCGATTATGAAGCATTTAAATGGCAAAATGGAAAATGGGTTCACATTGATAAATTATACAACTATAAATTACAAGAAGGACAAGCGCCTGTAGGAGATCCCCTCTTGGATACGAAAGGTAACATGGATGAGAAAAAACTTCAGGAAAAATCAGATAAGAATAGAGTGAAGAAGAAGGATAATTGACCAAAGAAAAAGAATAGAAGAATTCAGAATACAGAATTTAGATTAAATGTTTAAGCTAGTAATGGATTTGATAGTTAAGGGTTTTGAAAATTTAATCGTTCAATTTTAATACGGCCAGAAAAGCTTCTTGAGGTACGTCCACATTTCCAATTTGCCTCATTCGCTTTTTCCCTTCCTTCTGCTTTTCTAATAATTTTCTTTTACGGCTTATATCACCCCCATAACATTTAGCCGTAACATCTTTGCGCAACGCAGAAATAGTTTCTCTGGCAATGACCTTTGCTCCTATTGCAGCCTGAATGGCTATTTGAAATTGCTGGCGTGGTAATAATTCTTTCAATTTTTCACAAAGCCTTCTCCCAAAATCCTGTGCCCGGCTTCTATGGATCAATGCACTCAATGCATCTACCTTATCACCATTCAATAAAATATCCATTTTTACAATATCACTGTCTCTATAACCAATTGGATGATAGTCAAAAGATGCATAACCTCGAGTTTGAGATTTTAATTTATCATAGAAATCAAATACAATTTCTGTTAGCGGCATTTCAAAAATCAATTCTACCCTTGTTTGAGTAAGATAATGCTGATTCATTAAAATCCCTCGCTTGCCCAAACACAAAGTCATAATATTGCCGATATATTCCGGCTTGCTGATGATCTGCGCTTTGATATATGGTTCTTCAATGCGATCAGTCTTTACAGGATCAGGAAACTCGGTAGGGTTATTTACAATGATCTTCTCTCCTTTTGTTGTATATGCTATAAAACTTACATTGGGTACCGTTGTAATCACTGTTTGATTGAATTCTCTTTCCAATCTTTCCTGAATGATCTCCATGTGCAGCATTCCCAAAAATCCACAGCGAAAACCAAAGCCCAAAGCCTGCGATGTTTCCAATTCAAAAGTTAGCGATGCATCATTCAGTTGCAATTTATCCATGCAATCACGCAATTCTTCAAAATCATCTGTATTTACAGGAAAAATTCCCGCAAATACCATCGGCTTCACTTCTTCAAAACCTTGGATCATCCGCGGATCAGGATTGCTTGCCAGTGTAATAGTATCACCCACCTTTACTTCTTTCGCATTCTTTATGCCGGTAATAATATAACCCACATCACCGCAACCCACTTCGGGTTTCTCGGTCATTTTCAATTTTAAAATCCCTACTTCATCAGCTTCATACTCCTGCCCGGTAGAAACAAATTTTACTTTATCACCTTTCTTTATGCTGCCATTTAAAATGCGGTAATAAACAATGATGCCTCGAAAAGAATTAAACACGCTATCAAAGATCAAAGCTTGCAAAGGTGCTTCAGGATTGCCCTTAGGAGAAGGAATTCTTTTAACGATTGCTTCTAATATCGCATCTACACCCAAGCCTGTACGACCACTTGCTAACAAAATTTCTTCAGGTTTGCAGCCGATCAGCTCAATGATCTGGTCTTTTGTTTCTTCGATCATAGCACCGTCCATATCAATCTTATTGATTACGGGAATAATTTCAAGATCGTTATCAATAGCTAGGTAAAGATTGCTGATGGTTTGCGCCTGTATTCCTTGTGCGGCATCTACCAGCAACAATGCGCCTTCGCAAGCTGCGAGGGCACGGCTTACTTCATAGCTAAAATCCACATGTCCTGGAGTATCGATGAGATTTAAAATATATTCGTGTCCATCTGCATGCATGTAATTGATTTGAATGGCATGGCTTTTAATTGTAATGCCTTTTTCACGCTCCAGTTCCATATCATCCAGCACCTGATCCATCATATCACGCTCGCTAATGGTGTTTGTAGTTTGCAAAAGGCGGTCAGCCAGAGTGGATTTTCCGTGGTCAATATGAGCAATGATGCAAAAATTCCGGATGTTCTTCATGTACTTAACGCTTCAATTTTATAAGCTGGCAAAGGTAATTAAAAGCTGCGAGCTATTAGCTTTAAGCAATGAGAGTTTTATGATTCGGCAATTAGAAAAGGTGTAATTGTGAAAATGATACAAATAAAAAAGCCGGACTTAAAAGCCGGCTTACAAATTCGCTTCTTAGGTTATTAATGCCTGAATCTCTTGATGTATTTTACTGTTTGGCCCATAGAGTTTTGATCTTCATAATAGGTTTCCAAATAGTTTTCATCAAGCTTATTGATCTTTTCCGGAGTACCAAAAATGGCCAGCTCAGTCTCATTATTTACAAAAGCCCAGTCAAAAGGAAGAGTGGAAGGCTCATTGCCGCATTGAATGGTACCACTTGAATAAACACCCATGCCACCTGTGTTAAAGGTGAATGTATCATCTGCTTCACAGCTCACCATATCACTTTCGGTTTCTTCAATAACTCCGTTATTATTTTCATCCAAGCCATGGATATCAGTTTTCCATGTTTTTTGAGTGAGTAATTCTGTGTTCGATTTATGAACACTATCTTTTTTACAAGAGATAAAGCCGATGGTTAATAATAAACCAATGGCAGGAAGCAACATAGTGGTTGTTTTCATAAAGGGTTGAATTTAATTTTAGCTATTAGTCAAAAAAATCATGCCGATTCATTAAAAAAATAGAAACACTGAAATGTTTCTTTACTTAGTAATATTCCCCAAGCTCATATAGTTGATTTGCTGAAACCTCTTTTACTATTGACCTTTAACCAACTATAACCAACGTACACATATCAAATCAATGAAGTTTTAATAACGGAGAGAAGTTGAAAAAATTATAAACCAAGTAACATAATTATTTTGGGCCTTAGGATTTATATCCCCAATTCCTTTTTCAGTTTTTTAGTAAGTTTTGCTTTCACTAATTCATAGCTCTGCTTAATGTAACTTGCATATTCCTTCCTGGTTAGTTTTGAAGGCTTTGTTGCTAACACCCACTTAGCTCTTGCCGCGTAAGGAGCAGGCATAAAACCATCTTGGTTGCTCAATTCCTCAAATTCATCATCTCGCACCTTGAAGGAAAATGTGAAAGGAGGTTCTAATGAAGCAGCACAAAACATTTTACGACCTACAGAAAATACAAGATCATTTCCCCATTTTATATCTTCTGTTACGGTTGGCAATGATGAACATATTTCACGAAGAGTTTCAATATTCATTTACTTACATAGCTGTTGTATACAAAGGTCAAGCTTATAAATTTACTGCATTTAAAAAGTGCTTTCTTCTCATTGACTTTAGAAACTAAAAGTTTCATCTGGTACTTACCATAAAACTACATCGTCTTTTTACGGCAATAGTGATTTATATGACTTATGATTGTGATTTTCTTGCATTGTTCTAGGGAAAACTTTTAAATTATTTATTCTTTCTTGACAAGCGGAATAATAAGCATTAATAATGCGGTAAAATACAATACAGCACTTGTTGCATGTGAAAATTCCCACCGTTTGCGAAGCTGCTGCCAGTTATCCGGTAATAATGTCCAGTTTTGAGTTGTGCGATTTACAGGAAAAATTAAAGTAAAAAATATGATAAGACTAGTTACGATCAAAAGACAGCTAATGATATTAAACATGAAATCAACCTGATGCTTTGTTTGAATCGTCAATATCAAAGTTGAACCAGAGCGAGGACTACTGCTATTCCAAGCAAAGTCCAGCCTTGATATATCTGTTGAACAATAAGATAGTCGCTTTTTGAAAGCCGCATTTTATTATACATCTCAAGCAAATGAGCAAGCGCTGATCCAAATGATATTGCCACAGACATTATACTTGTCATTTGCCAAACCTTTAGCCACATAACTTCTCCCTTACATGTGCATTAATGCCGGATGTATTCTTAAATAGACCTCAAGGCCAACAGGATGTTTTCCGTATAAATTATCGAGCCGATCATCAGCGTCAAAAATGGTGATATGACTTCCTGCAGAAAGCCAGGTATTCTTATACTTTAGTAAATTATAGTTGAATCCAAGCGTTAACGCATTTATCGGGAATACCACTGATTTCGCATCAGCAAATATTGATTGCAGATTCAGTTCTTCAACTGATTTTTGAATCCATTCATATCGGGTATATAAGGCAAACCTGTCCTTATTCCATGCGCCTTCCAGCAAAAAAGCATTCTCTCCCTTATGATCTTCAATTTTATTTAACCCCCATAAAGCTGTAATGTTTAACATGCTTTTCATTGGTAATTCATGGCTATATATGGCCGAGGCTGTGGTGCGGTTTACATCTTCTTCAGGATGGAGCACTTCCGGACTTTTTACAAAGCCGCGTGATGCCTGCAAAGCCCAATTTTCGGTTGGATTATACGACAGCCGTCCACTCCAAGAATCAAATTTTGGTTTGTCAAAATCATAACGGTTCTCATCGGGTTCTCTGCCGGTAAATGAAGAAGCCTCAACCTTAAATTTATCCAGTCGTACACCAACTGTTGCCACCCCAAATGTTATGTGCGTTCCATCGTTCCAGTGATGACTTAACGGAGCGTCGGGATTGAACAGCGCAGAAGGACGATGCATAAAGGTGACCGATCCTAATGCAGGCTCGCCGGGATATCCTAGGTAAACAAATACGTCGAATTTTTTTGATAAGGCATATGAGTAAGAAACTGACAATTCAGAAAATAGATCATGTGGATGTTGTCTGTCCACCAACGGTTGACCATATGCAGTTTCGCCTGTTTGGAATAAAAGTGGGTAACCTGTTTTACCCGCTACTGCTGCATCTAAAGAAAACATGGAACTAGAATGAAACAATCCATTTCGTCCGATTTTTCTTTGACCCATGAGCATAAGCCAGTTTGGGGCATCCCATTTTTCCGCTCCTCGTGAACCATCTTTGCCAATATCCTGGTTATCGTACCTCATAAAAACGTTTCCGTGTACCATGTACATCCAGTTCTTTGAATGAATCATGTATCCATACATTGGAGAGGCATCGGGTAGCCATCCGGTGCCGGATCCATTCCTGTTCATGGGCAGATTTAAAGAATAGGAATGAGACATCATGCTCATTTCATGCTGTTTCATTCCTCCCATTTCTTTCATCGTATCCATTCCGTGCATGTGTTTTGAAGGCATTGTATCCTTTTTCATGTCCATGCCTGTCATTTTGTTTTTTGTGGGAACAGTGTCCTTCTTCATTACCGTTTTATTCATCGGCATTTGATCATGCTGATGCTGAGCAAAAATTGAAATAGAAAATAAGAATAACAATACTAATGGACAGATTTTTGTTTGCATTCGGTGCAATTTTCTTTACAACAAATCAATTCCTAAAATCGAAGGATGGTTATCTTACTCTCAGGAGGCTTGCATTTATTGCTACAATTATTGTGCTCAAACTCATTAACACAGCCCCAATAGCCGGGCTAAGAAGAATACCAATTTTGTATAAGATACCCGCTGCCAGTGGAAGTGCTACCACATTATAGCCGGTTGCCCATGTCAAGTTTTGCAGCATTTTTTTATAGGTAGCTTTTCCAAATAATATAAGATTTACAATATCTTTTGGATTGCTATTGACTAAAACAATCCCTGCTGTTTCTGCGGCAATATCGCTGCCGCTGCCAACAGCTATGCCCACATCGGCCTGGGCAAGTGCCGGGGCATCGTTTATGCCGTCGCCTGTCATTGCCACAAATTCTCCTTTGTCTTGCAATTCCTTAATTTTTTCCAATTTCTGATGAGGCAACACCTCCGCATAATAACTGTCTATTCCAAGCTTTTTACTCACTGCTTCGGCCACCTTCTTATTGTCGCCTGTAAGTAAAACAGATTTGATATGATTATTGTGAAGTGTTTTAACGGCCTCTGCAGACTCTGGACGAATTTTATCCGCTAAAGCAATGTAGCCAACAAGGCTGCTATCAATAAGAACAAACACAATTGTTTCGTCGGCCTCTGCTGTAAAATTTGTAGGTAATGTTTTGTCTAAACTTGATTCATGCAGATAGCCGGGACTCACAATCTTAATTTTTTTCCCATCAACAGTCGCCTCTACCCCTTGCCCGGTGATAGCCTTAAAATTTTCAGCAGAGGGAATAGTAATTGATAGATCTTTTGCTTTTTGAATGATTCCCGTTGCAATGGGATGCTCCGAATTTTGTTCTAATGCAGAGGAAATTTTTATCAATTCTTTTTCATCTAAATTATTTTGCAATGGAACAACTTTAGACACTTCAAACTTTCCAACCGTTAGTGTCCCGGTTTTATCAAATACCAATGTGGTTATTCGTCTGGAATTTTCAAATGCTGTTCTATTCTTGATCAGCAATCCATTTTTTGCTGACAGAGCTGTTGATTTAGCGACAACTAGTGGTACGGCTAAACCGAGTGCATGGGGACAGCAAATCACAATCACCGTAACCATTCTTTCCACTGCAAAAGCAATATCTTTTCCTGAAAAATACCAAACTATAAAAGTTGTAACACCCGCAACAATTGCAATCATAGTCAGCCATCTTGCTGCATTATCAGCAAGCAATTGGGTTTTCGATTTTGATTTTTGTGCGTCCTGAACCAATTTTATTACCTGGGATAAATAAGAATCTTTTGCGCCATGTGCTACTCTAATTTTGAGTGAGCCATTTCCGTTGATCGAGCCGGCAATTAGTTTTTCTCCCTTCCTTTTCTCAACCGGCTTCGATTCGCCAGTAAGTAAGCTTTCGTTCAGATAACTCTCCCCTTCAATTACAATTCCATCTGCTGCTACTTTTTCCCCTGGCTTGATCAAAATCACATCATTTTCTTTTAATGATTCTGTTTTCACATCCATGATATGATCTCCATGGACAAGGTGAGCATCGGATGGCATAAGTTGCACCAACAGTTCCAATTCTCTTGACGCACTTGCAATGGATTTCATTTCGATCCAATGCCCAAGCAGCATGATCAAAATAAGGGTTGAAAGTTCCCAGAAAAAATCCATTCCTTTTAATCCAAGCACAGTCGCAACGCTATAGATATAAGCTACTGAAATTGCAAAGCCGATCAGCGTCATCATGCCTGGTCTTTTTGCTTTCAATTCATTAACTAATCCTTTTAAAAAAGGCCAGCCGCCATAAAGGAAAATGACAGATGAAAGAGTAAGCAAAATATATTCAGAACCATTAAAGCTAATATGAATATTCAACCAATGCTGTATCATTTCTGATAACAGCATAACAGGTATGGTAAGAATTAAAACAATAAAAAATCTCTTTTTAAAATCAGCGATCATCGTATTGTGATGGTCATGCCCAGCATGACCCATTGGTGGGTTATGCTCCATGTGCATTGCATCGTGTGCGGAACGCTCATGACTTTGAAGATGATTTTGGTTATGATCAAAATGATGCTGGTGATTCATATAAACAGGTTATTACCGGGTTCAAGAATTGTTTTTATCGTTGAGCATTTTTTTCAAACACCAGTTACAATACCAATCAGCGAACAGAAATGAATCAATTTTGCAAACCAACCTTTTGCTCTTGCATAAGTAATAGATAAGGAGTAACTGTTTTGCCCTTTGTTTCATCATTGCAGATGATTGTGTCATGCGCATGCCGGTAATACCTAAGTCATCCAATATTTCAAAAATCCTTTCTGGTTCTCCTTTATACGTCTCAGTTTGCTTAATGGTTTTTATAAAACTTTACATATTGCTCATGTCATGCCCGCCCATTGGATTTGCACCCCTCCTAAAAATATATTCGCTGTTTATCAAATAAGCACCGCTTGTTACTACAACGTCTCCTTGCTTTAATCCTGAACGAATTTCAAGTCTGCCATCATTTTCTAAGCCAGTTTCCACCATGACATTTTTGAAAGTGTTTTTATCAATTTGTAACCAAACACTGCTGTGTTTTTCATTTCTGATTACTGCATCCACCGGCAGAGAAAGAGAATTCCTCTGACGGTTTTTTAATATTACATAGGCTGACATACCCGGCCTTAGTTGATTACCAGGATTTGTTATAGCAACTCTTATCAAATTGATTCTTGTGTCAGGATTTATCTCCGGATTTACAAATTGAATGGATCCTGCTATCTCTTTATTTAAATCAGGCAACCGGACAATTGCCATTGCCTTGTTATCAATTTCAGAAAGCTGTGAAGCATATACTTGTGCTTCTGCCCACAACGAAGAAAGATTAGCTAGCCTTACGATCGTTCCGCCCTCTGCCACGAAATCACCTTCATGACCTTCAAGCATTGTAACATACCCGCTTGTGGTACTATAAAACGGGGTAAGTATAGCAACATTTTTTGTTTTCACCAGTTCACTGATTTGTGATTCGCTCATGCCCCACAGCAACAATTTATTTTTTGCACTTTGCACAAGCTGTTTAAAGTCGATAATCGAGTTATCCAGTGTAGTCTGCTTTTCAAGAGCCAGGATATATTCCTGCTTGGCGTTGTTCAACTCTTCACTATAGAGATCATAAAGTCTTGCCCCTTTTTGTATATAGTCGCCCTCATTTTTAAAATAAAGCTTTTCAATGCGCCCCGCGATTCTTGCGCTTATAGTTGTAGTTTTTGTTTCATCTATGTTCAATGTTGCAGTCAAAACCGCTTCGTTACCAATAACTCCTTTTCCAACCGTATCAACCTGTATATTACCTAATTGGATTTGTTGATCGCTAAGCATGATCGCATTGTCGTCGGCTCCCTTATTTTTCTTAACGGGAATTAAATCCATATGACAAATGGGGCACTTTCCCGGATTAGGTTCCATAACCTGAGGATGCATAGAACAAGTGTAAAAAACCTCTCGATCTTCTTGAGTTATTTTTTTTTTTTTCCTTGCATGCTACTGCAAAAAATAATACGGTTATTATAATTAGATGTTTCATCTGTTTCATTACTGATTATTTATTTTTATGAAACTCTCACTATCTGTCAAAAACTGAGCATTGGCAGCAACAGAATCAGCAATATCTAATCCTGATAAAATCTGAACTTGATTTTTATAGCTAAGCCCTGTTTCAACTTTATGCGCTTTAAATCCTCCCCCTATTTTTAAAAAAACTATTTTATCAATTCCTAATGAAAGCACAGCATCTTTTGGTAACCATTCAGCGACTTTGCTATTTGCAAAAATTGTTGCTCTTACCTGGCTGCCAATAGGGATTTCAAGTTTTGAATTATCAAAATATACTCGTGCAGTGAGTGACTTATTTTCTTTACGAAAAAAAGGTTCCATAAAATCAATCTTTGCGCGAAAGTTTTTGTTTGGAGCTGTTTCAGGAATTATTCTTACTACATCTTCCGTCTTGATCAAGGTTTGATATTCAGGAAAAATATTCAATAGCACCCAGCTTCTTGATGTATTATACACTTGAAAAATATTTTGACCTTTCTCTATATACATTCCTTCCTTTACGGGAAGCTCTTCTGTTATTCTTGAAATATCCATTTTTTGTTCTCCGGCATTAGCACCAGGCATTACGTTTCCCGCCTCGTGAATATGACCACTATAGGGACTATACACTGCTACCGCTAATGAAGGCTTTCCTGTTTTGATGATTTGCTGTACCTGAGCTTCACTCATTCCTAATAATAAAAGTTTTTGTTTGGCTGCGTAAATGAGGGAAGAATTATTTGCGTCGTTCTTAATTAAGAACAAAAGTTCCTGTTCTGAAGTAAGCAACTGTGGACTGTAAATATCCATTATTCGCTGTCCCTTCATGATGTGCTGATAGCGATAACGGACATACAGTTTGTCAATTCTGCCCGAAACTCTGGCAGAAATAGTATTTACCAAACGGGTATCATAAGCAACTGTTCCTAATGCCTCTACTTCTATTGCTTGCGATTTTTGGCTAATTGTAGTTACAGGAATTGACGAAATTATAAAGTGGTCAGTAGGTTGTAAAAGATCATTAACCTGAATATCATGAATGGCAACCGTGTTTTCCACTTTTTTTACTAATTCCATTCCGCAAATTGGACAAGTGCCAGGTTTATCTCTAATAATTTCGGGGTGCATAGAACAAGTCCATTGCTCTTTTTTTACTGAGCCCTCTGTCACAACTGTTTTTTTGTTTTTACATGAAAAAGGAACAAATAACAGGAAACAGCCAATAAATAAATAAGCAATTATTATTTGCCAATTGCACATTGTCCATTGTCGATTAAGTTTTTTCATTGCGTGGTTATTTTATTTCCATGACTCTTTCTAATTCAACCTGCATCAATAATAGCTGCTGCAATTGGTCCATGTATTGCAATTGAGTCATATTAAGCGTTTCCCACGCATCGTACAGCTCAAACAATTCTTCTGTATTATTTTCATACGCCAATTGCATAGTCTGAAAATTTTTTCGAAGAGCAGGAATGATATTGTCTTCATATAATTTGATCTGCTTTTGTCTTGATTGGATTTCATTTAACATACCAGCGGCCATTCCTGAAGCTTCATTAATGATTGATTGTTTTTGTTGATTCAGTGCTTCTGTTTTCCATTTCAGGCTTTCTACATTTGCTTTTGATGCCCTTGATGACCATTTAGCCATTGGCAGCTTTACCATGCCCATCAAAGAATATTGCATAGGCAGTCCTCCAAATCCAAACATATGGTCGAAGCGAATACCAAACTCAGGTTTCAATTTTGCTTTTTCCACTTCCTGCTGCAAACCCGTCAATTGAATATCTCTGTCAATTGTTTTTATGTCGCTACGTGCATTTATAAACGCTGTGCTATCAAATGTTAAAGACGAATAATCTTTAATAGTGTAGCTGGTATCGATGTCAAACAGAATCGTTTTATCCCTGCTCATCAACGTATTTAGAGAAATCCTTTTTTGTGTTAATTCATTTTCCAGCATGATGCGCATACTTTGAATATTTCCAAGTGATGCTTTTGCTTTATAATATGCACTTATCTTCCCAAGATTATTTTTATATCGCAATTCTGCATTCTTGATCATAAAGTCAAGGATTTTTTCATCTTGGCTGAGAATAGCCAGCTTCTTTTTCATGACCAGCCATTGGTAGTAATTTTGTTTTGCTGCCGCATACAATTCATTGACACTCTCATTCTTCTTTTCCTTTTCCACTGATGACATGCTTTGCATATATTTTTGCTCAGCATTTTGTATTTTTTTGTTTGGAAACATTTGTTCGCCGGAAATCATGTACTGGCCCATTCCTGCGCTTCCATCATTTTGCTTGCTCCATAAACCAGGATTATATGGAGTCATCCAAAGCCCGGTACTCAAACGAGGTGCTTCCCAATTCTTTGCTCCCTTCGCCGCCTCATCCAGTGAGCGTATTTGTGCATCGTACATTTTTAACTCAGGATGATTAGCGGTGATCGTAGAAAAAATATAATCGAGGTTTAATCTTTCCTGGGAGCTCGCAAAAACTGCGAACAATAAAAAAAACAATGCGATGATTGATTTTCGCTTCATAAGTTTAATGTTTTGCTTCATATACCTCTATCTTTCCGAATTTTCTTAACTCGTATTCTTTATTCATCAGAAATATTAGCGGAGTTACCAAAAGAACAAACACAGCTGAACTGACAACTCCACCCACCATTGGCAATACGATTGGTTTCATAACATCACTCCCGACACCGCTGCTCCAGAGGATGGGAATTAATGCAAATAGCGAAACTGAAACTGTCATGATCTTAGGCCGGAGTCTTTTTGCCGCTCCTGCAATTACATATTCCTCCAGATCTTTTTTGGTAATCGTTTCTCTAGAATTCCCTTTTTTTGACACTAATTGTTGCATAGCATCATTGAGATAGATGACCATGACAATTCCTGTTTCAACGGCCAGGCCAAACAATGCAATAAATCCTACTGCTACAGCAACCGATAAATTCACTCCCCAGAAATAGACGATCAGTGCGCCACCGATCAAGGCAAAGGGGATGGTGATTAAACTGAAGAAAGCCTCCCTTGCTGAATGAAAAGCAAAATACATGGACATAAAGATGATCAACAACACTACCGGCAGGATCGTCTTCAATGTTCTTTCGCTGCGAATTAGATTTTCGTATTGACCGCTCCATTCCAAAAAATATCCTCTCGGAAGTTTCGTGAGCATTTTATCAAGCCTGGTCTGTGCTTCTTTTACTGTGCTTCCCAAATCTCTTTCCCGTACGTTGAACAGCACAGTTCCCCGAAGCAACGCATTTTCTGAATTTACCATGGGCGGTCCTTCCGTGATCTTTATATCAGCAACTGCCTCTAATGGAATAGGACCGAATTTCATCGTCTGTACCTGTAAATGCCTCAAGGCTGAAATAATATTCCTAAAATTTTGTCCAAATCTTGCATTCACAGAAAACCGTTGTCGTCCTTCAACGGTAGTAGTCAATCGCATGCCGCCCAATGCGGTTTCAATAACGGTATTAATATCGTCAACACTTAACCCATAACGTCCTATTTCTTCTCTTCGAATATTAATGTCAATATACTTACCTCCTGTAATGGGTTCTACATACAAATCTTTTACTCCTTCAATTCCATTCAATGCGTTTCTTATTTGTTGTGCGAAATAATTGATCGAGTCAAGATTTTGTCCGTAAACTTTTACACCCACATCAGTTCGAATACCTGTTGATAGCATATTGATACGGTTGATGATGGGCTGCGTCCATCCATTTGTAACACCAGGTATTTGCAGCTTTGAATTTAGCTCGTTGATGATATCATTTTTCGTTAAACCAGGTCGCCATTGAGATTTTGGTTTCAGCAGAATAATCGTTTCAACCATGCTAATAGGTGAATTATCGGTTGCTGTATTAGCCCTACCTGCTTTGCCCAAAACATTTTCAACTTCCGGAACTGACCTAATGATTTTATCCTGCACTTGCAAAATCCGTTTTACTTCTGAATTGGAAACATCAGGTAATGTAACGGGCATAAAAAGAATGGAGCCTTCATCAAGGGGAGGCATAAATTCACGGCCTAGGCTCATCACCAAAGGAATACTGATGAGCAAGGCGATAATATTGACAGCAATCGTTGTTTTTCTCCATTTAATACATCTTCTAATTATAGGTTCATATATTCTTTCCAATCCACGATTAATTGGGTTTGCAGATTCCTGCCTAAATCTTCCTCTCATGAAAAATGAGATCAATACAGGCGCAAGTGTAATCACCAATATTGCATCAACAATCATAATAAAGGTTTTTGTATAGGCCAGCGGATGAAACAATTTCCCTTCTTGCCCGGTTAATAAGAATACAGGCAAGAAAGAGGTGATGATAATAATGGTAGAAAAGAAAACGCCTCGTGATACCTGTTTGCTAGAACGTTCAATAATAGTCATTCGAACGTCTTCCGGTATTTTTGTATAATCCTTTTTGAAAATTCTTGTCATAACTGCGTTTTTTTGTTTGCAGGATCGTTTTGCCACTCAGCTAAATTCCGATAGGCGTTTTCTGACATGATAATTCCATTATCCACGATCACTCCAATTGCCAGTGCAATTCCTGTTAGCGACATGATGTTTGATGAAAGTCCGAATGCATTGAGCAAAATGAAACTTGTAGCAATAGTGATCGGAATTTGAATAATGATGCTTAAAGCACTTCGCCAGTGCAGCAGAAATAAAATAACGATCAATGAAACAACAATCATTTCTTCAATCAGCTTGTCTTTTACATTACTAACGGCTGCTTTTATCAATTCTGTTCTGTCGTAGGCAACTTTAAACTTTACTCCTTCCGGCAATCCTCTTTGTACATCGGCCATTTTCTTTTTTACGTCTTCTATTACCTTGTCAGCATTTTCATTATAGCGCATCACAACAATGCCGCCCACCACTTCTCCTTCTCCGTTTTCATCAAAAATGCCCAGACGCAGATCACCGCCCATTTGTACAGTTCCAATATCTTTAACCCTTACAGGTATACCGTTATAGTTATCTACCTCAATACTTTCCAGATCTTCTTTGTTTTTTACATATCCAAGCCCCCGAATAATGTAGGCCATGTCGCTCATTTCAAATTTTCTTCCGCCCACATCATTGTTATTAGCTTTCACTTTGTTCATCACATCCATCATGGAAATGTTGTAGAACTGCAGTTTAATTGGATCAATTACTAGCTGGTATTGCTTTTCAAAACCACCAAAGGACGCTACCTCTGCTACTCCCGGAACTGTTTGCAAAGCAAACTTTATATACCAGTCTTGCAATGCTCTTTGTTCTCCCAAATCCATCTGCTTTGCGTCAAGTGTGTACCAGAACACATGGCCCACGCCAGTTCCATCGGGTCCAAGGGTTGGCGTTACTCCCTGCGGTAACAAACGTTGAGCATAGTTTAACCGTTCTAGCACTCTTGTTCTTGCCCAATAGACATCAACATCATCGTCAAAAATCAAATACACGAAACTCATTCCGAACATAGATGCCCCGCGAATGTTCTTTACCTTCGGAACTCCCTGAAGGTTGCTAACTAAAGGATAAGTGACCTGATCTTCGATGATCTGAGGACTACGTCCCATCCATTCAGTAAATACGATTACCTGATTTTCGGAAAGATCAGGGATCGCATCGATTGGGTTTTTCTGTATCGATAATATTCCCCACACAAACAAACCTGCTGCCATAAGCAACACGATAAGCCTGTTGCGCAAGGAGAGTTCGATTAATTTTTGAACCATTTGTTCCAGTTTGACAATTGGCAACTGACAATAGGCAAAATCGACCATTCATGAGCTTGTCAATGTCTATTGCCAGTTGCCAATTGATTATTTGATCATCTCCGGCACTTTCACGCACTCATTCATCTTTCCACCGAAATAAGGATTCTTGATCTCTTTTGTTTCACTTAGCCACATAGCTCCTTTATTATCATTAGCCATAGGACAATGATCGTGATACAATGTTTGCCCGCCACCGAAGGCTTTTGCCAAATCATACACATCTTCACTCATCATTGTAAAATGTTCACGCTGATGTTCGATATTTCCCCCACTGTTTCCGATGTGCTCGGCATTTTCCTTTAAATCGTCTTCAATTCCATCATAAATCTTTTTTTGTTCAGCAGTGAAAAGAGATTTGTCAATTTTTGCCATGGCTTCAGCCATCGCTTTTCCTCCGTTAGCTGCTTCACTACCACTATTATTGACAAGTGCGTTTTTGATATGTAAATAATGATCAACAATAGTTTTTAATGAAGCAGCGATCTTTGGATCAACATCGCTAAATGTGTGAGTAACTTCCGTCACAGAAGCATTATCTGGCTGGGCCATTTTTGTACTATCAGTCTTCACTTTTGAGGTGTCGCCTTCCTTAGATTTGTCATTACTATTACAAGCTGTGAATGCTATAGTACCAATGGCAGCGAACATAATCAGTATTCGTTTCATAATTGATAGTTTTTTTAATTATTGTTTTTCTGTTAATGCCATTCCGCATTTCGGGCACTTGCCTGGCTCCTTGCTTGTTACATCAGGATGCATGGGGCAAGTGTATATTTTTACTGCTTCAGCTTTCATTTTTTCTTTTAATGAAAGATTTAATTGCGTACCGCAATTAGGACATTTACCAGGTTTATCACTTACAACATCTGCATGGATGGGGCATGTATATGCCTTTGTAACCTGAGTTTTTAATAACTCTTTTTTTGAAAGATTTAAATCCATTCCGCAAAGGGGGCATTTGCCTGGTTTATCAGTCGAAATTCCAGGATGCATGGGACAAGTGTATAAGCTAACATGAGCCGCAGTATCTTTTTTTCCTGCTTTTTCTTGTGCATTAATGACGGCAAAAGACATAAGAAACGCAACTGCCAAAAGGATCGCTTTCATAATATTCATATTTTAATTGTTAAGAATTAGATTAAATGGTCGTATAGGGATGTAGTAAAAAGTTGCTACAGTATGCAGCTAGCAACAAGTGGCAACAGCAATAAGTGCAGTAAAAAGGATTTGCTTTAACGAAGTGCTACAGACCTAACAATTGTCTGATCTTACTTTCGAGCTCTTGTTTTTCGGGATCAAATGCTACAACATTTCCAGCTTTATCAATGAGAAAAGAAGCAGGTATAGCATTTATATTCCACTTAATGGCAGATAGTGCATCCCAACCGCCATTATCGTTTATTTGAAGCCATGTAATCTTGTCCTTACCGACAGCTTTTTTCCATGCGTTTTTATTATCATCAAGGGAAACCCCGAGGATCTCGAACCCCTTGTCTTTATACTTGGCATATAATTTCACCAATTGCTTATTTGAAAAACGGCATGGAACACACCATGAGGCCCAAAAGTCAAGAAGAAAAACTTTCCCTTTCATGGATGATAAACGAATAGAATCACCTTTTAAATCAGGTAATGAAAAATCAAGCCGTGAATCGGTAATATTCGGTTGCATCTGCGCTTTTGCTGAAACAGCAAATGTGATGAAACAACCTATTAAAAAACTCTTTAAGTTTATCATACTGTATGGCGAAAATTCCAGAGCTAAAATAATATTCTGAATCCTTTACTGCAAATTTTGCTATTATGCAGCCTGGTTTATTAAAACCAAATGCTGCAACTGCCATCTCAAATTCTGAAAACCCTGTTTTGCAGATAAACATCTTGCTGTGATAGTAAAGGAGGGGAATGATCAGTTTTATTAAGAGAAAGATTTTGCTTAAAAAAATCGAGAGATAAAAATTCCGAGAGGTTTATAATAACAGGTTGAAAATTTTCAAGTGAAAATGAAATGGAAGAAGTTTGATGATCATCCTGCAGCTTTATGATTTTCACTTCATCATGACAGCAGCCCTTACCATCGGTGTGCATGCTACAAGTTGCGCACCAATCGCTGGCGGTTTTGTAAAGGCGGTATGAATCAAATTGACCCATACAATAGTGATAACTCACCATCACCCCACAAGCGAAGGCTAAATAAACAATAACCGTAAAAGAGGCTATTAATTTTTTCATGATGACAGAACAAAGATAGTGAGCCAATGTAATATTACATAGATGATTTTGTTAAGAAAGAAAATGATTTTTGTCAGATATGTCATCCCGATGACTATTGGAAGATCTATAGCTTGATTGACGAATGGCTGAATGATTTAATGATTCACTGTAACAATTAAACCATTTAGCAATCAAACAGTGATTTAATTCACAAAACTCCACCAAACGCCAAGCCTTATTTGTAACCCCGGGTAAGGATAGCCCGGAGCGGCCAGATTGTTATTGGTAAAGCCAAAGCCTCCATCTTTCGTTATCTGTACAGTATTGAGATTCTCGGCTCTTATAAAGGCTTTAAAGCTCCTGATTCGGAAATGAATAAAAGCAGCGATATCGGGCGAATTAGAGATAGTTGCACTATCCTGATAAAAGAACTGTCCTAGTATAGGTGAGTAATTATCGGCTTTGTAAGATGTATGGTATTTTAATTCGATGCCAGTTGAAAGATTTAAGTTTCTGAAAAAATTTCCCTCGAATGCAAGGCGGTTTCTTGTAAAGATCAGCGGCACATGCAAGGGAGCGCCACCGGTTTTTTGCTGAAGATAAACGTCAGCATACCAAGTTAAATGGTTGCTGAGCTTAAAAACTTTTTGCGCCGAGACTTGAAGAAAATTAAAAAGCGGGGCATATTGCTCTGGCATGAAATAGTTAGTGAAATAAGTATAGTTGCTGATAAGATAATAATCACCGGTCAATTTAAGTTTTAAAGCAGGTTGGTATATGGAAGCAAAAATATGACTGATATTTTCCTTATTGAAACCTGCTGTTACAGTATTATCTAAAAAGAAACTGCTCCTCGTGTCAAACAAAAATGAAGGCGACCGATTCACGTTTTCAAAACCGATTTCGGCATAGCCTTGGTTTTTTTTGCCTACAAATCTTTTTAGGCTTATATGCGCATTATAATCGCCACTATTAAGACCCGCTGAATACAAATTACCGAATAATTCCACATCCCACTTCTGATTACGAGTCTTATTGCGGTACTCGCCATGAAGAATAAGGTTATAAAACGAGCTGCTGTCAGCGTCAAATTTCCCTTTTAATGTTTGAAGTGTTGCTCCGAGCTTGATGAATTGTTGAAGGTTTTTTGCATCAGGAAATTGGTAAATAGAAAAATCATTTGTAAGACTTTTCCAGCGGTCGAGAAAATAAACTGTATCACCTGGATGTATGTTGAAGCCATAGCTGGCGCGATAGAACTCGGTATCGGAACTTGCGATGGCATAATCAAAATACTCATACTTATATGTGTTATACGAAATAGTATGTTCAAAACGCACCCTCGGATAAAATAAAGGCACCACGGTAGAATCAGTAACTAAGGAATCCTTTTTGCCTAGATCAAATTGCTGCCTCATTAAAGCAGTAAGCTCACGATAACGGTTACCTGTCTTTATATTAGTAGAAAAAAAGTTTGTAGTAAAAGCTTGGTCATTTCCTAACATAGTTGGAATTTGAAACCGGTCTTTATACACTTGGATATTATTAAGGTAATCCTCGTTATCTTGAATACCGCCGTTTTCCGCAGACTGCAGCTTATTATTGACCACAAAAAAATAATTATTGTACCGTTTCGAATTGCTCTCATACCAAGATGTAAAAAGAAGGTTATTATGATTTGTGTTTTGAGCTTGAAAAAAACCTGGAGAATTTGTTAACCGATATCGAAAAGAGGCATTCCAGTTTGGCTTAATATTTTGAGTATGCATCACCGCAATGATCTGTTCTGTGCGGCTGCCTAATAAATAATTCAGCTCAGTATAGGGGCGAGTAGTATTAAAAAATCTGATTGCTTCGGGTTTCCATTTATAAATATCAAAAGCGTGAAAACCGGGATCCCAGCCAGGCTTCGAATAGGGAGAAAATAAAATGGATTCAGATGCATTGCCAAGGTTACCCAAATACACATTTGTGGCGGGAATGGGAAAGCGAGTGGTAAAATCATTGATTGAGGAATCCAGCTTATAGTGACGTGATGAATCGAGGTAGCGATAATAAATAGTTATTGAATCTTCGTTCTTATTGCGATGGTGAAGGCTATCACTGCTCCCTGAATTTATGCTTCTTATATTCTGTCCAACTCGAGAAAGATTACGCAAATTGGGTTGCGCAATCGTCTTAATAGAGAATAAAAAACAAAATGCCGATATGAGATATGTAAGTTTTGTCAGTGTTACCAGATTTGAAAGCACAATTTCGAAATTCCAAATCACAAATAAATTAAAAATTCAAATTGTGAAATTGTAATTCTTTTTTAATTTTTAGAGCTGTATTGATTTTAATCTTTCAAATAGCGGCAACCATTTCCTTAAAAATAGTGGCAAAATTTGGTTCGGCTTCTTTCGCCGCCTGCAAAACCTCTTCATGAGTGATTTTGTTTTCATCCTCTCTGATGCCTATATCGGTAATGACGCTCATGGCAAAAACAGGAAGATTCATGTGATTGGCAACTATACATTCCTGCACAGTGCTCATGCCTACAGCATCACCTCCCAGGGCATGCACAAGCTTGTATTCGGCTCTTGTTTCAAATGTAGGGCCTGTAACACCGTAATAGACTCCTTCTCTTAACATAATGCCCAGTTGCTTTGCAATATTTTTCGCTTTCTGTATCAATTCTTTTTTATAAGGCTCACTCATATCAGGAAAACGAGTACCCAGCTCAGAAATATTTTTTCCTATCAATGGGTTGCGTGTAAAAAAACTTACATGATCAGTGATGATCATCAGATCTCCTACGTTAAAATCCGGATTTACACCACCTGCTGCATTAGAGAGTAATAATGCTTTAATGCCAAGTAATTTCATTACTCGAATAGGAAACACAACTTGCTCTGCATCATAACCCTCATAAAAATGAAAACGCCCAGCCATGCACACAACTTTTTTTCCGCTAAGCATTCCAAATATCAATTTTCCTTGATGCCCTTCAACGGTTGACACAGGGAAATGAGGAATATCTTTATAGCTGATCTCTATTTCAACTTCTACTTCCTCACTAAAATTACCCAGACCACTGCCCAATACAATTCCAACTTGAGGCTCAT
Organism: Chitinophagaceae bacterium; assembly: GCA_036005185.1. GTDB lineage: Bacteria > Bacteroidota > Bacteroidia > Chitinophagales > Chitinophagaceae > VBAU01. Next base: position 36,782 of record DASYQS010000020.1, read on the forward strand.
AGGGATAAGCGGCTTTTAGGTATGATACCGTTTCTTTGAATTTTTGCAAAGTATCGGACATAACTTAGGTTTGGTTGAAGGACAAATATAGAATTTTGAAATTCAATATTGATAACGAAAAAAATCGCAGTTCTCTTCATCACATAAAAGTTTTTGCAGCGTAGAATTTTTCATCACATCAATATAATCCATCCATTTACCACCTGCCTGCCGGCCAGGCAGGTTTACTTTTATTTTACGATATACCAAGCGAATGCCCTGACTATAGTCCACCCACCAATAAATATGGCCTGTATATAAAGGTTGAATAGGTGTGCCATCTAGCTTGTGCCAACCATAAATAGCTACCCGATCAGGTTTAGGATCTCTGGAGATTTTTCCGCTAATGACGACATCTTTCTGAATGCCTGCAATCAATCCCTTTCTTGCTTTTCGCTGACCTTCTACGATCAAGTGATGATGCCACATGGTGGGTGTGCTATCGCGAAAAGCATACATAGGCACCGGCTCCAATTTTATTTTAGCAGCTTTATAAATATCATCAACCATTTTTCTTGTAGGTAAAAAGCAGTGAAAACTGTCTGCAATTTTTTGTGCAGCCAAGGGAGTAATATTGATGCGGGCCCAGTCTTTATTACTGCCGATACTTAAATAATCAGGAGAAACATAGTAAACAGCTTTAATGATTTTACCAGTCATTGAATCCTTCAGTGAAACATGCACAGCTTCGAATTTTTTTAAAAATGAAGGAACATTGCCAGCAAGAATTTCTTTCAAAACAAAGGAATCTCTTTCGTTCCATTTCATAGCAAACGCCTGATGATAAAATTCGTTACCGGTCATTGAAGACGTTCTTTCAGGCCAGCGCATTTTTTTGAACGTAGTGCAGTTAGCTAAAAAAATCAGCATTGAAATTGAGATCATAAAACGATTCATAAAGGAAAGATAGCAAAAGCTGAATAGTGATCCGAACGCTGAAGGGAGTGACACCTACCTGCCGGACAGGCAGGCAACGGAAGTTTAATACCCGCCTGCCGGCAGACAGGGAATTACTGTTGTTGATTACATAAAAACATCAAACTTCAACTATCAAACCTCATACGAACAGATTATCTTCGCCAAAAATTTTTGAGATGAATTTGCATGAATACCAGGCCAAGGAATTATTAAAAAAATACAATGTGCCTGTTCAAGAAGGCATTGCCTGCGGTACAATCCATGAAGTTGAAGAAGCGTATCGCCAGATCAAAACCCAGTTTGGGAGCAGCTTTGCTGTGATTAAAGCACAGATACACGCAGGCGGCCGCGGCAAAGGAAAGATCAAAGAAACAGGTATGAATGGTGTAAAAGTGGGAAAAAGCCTGGAAGAGATCAGTGATTATGCAAGACAGATTTTAGGTGGAACACTGGTAACAGTACAGACCGGTCCGGCTGGTAGAGTAGTGCACAAAGTTCTAGTGGCTCAGGATATGTATTACGAAGGGCTAAGCGAAAGAAAAGAATTTTATTTATCCATTCTGCTTGATCGAACCAAAGGACAAAACGTAGTGATGTACAGCACCGAAGGTGGGATGAATATTGAAGATGTGGCCCATGACACACCTGAAAAAATTTTTAAAGAATGGGTGCATCCTTCTGGGGGATTACAGGCCTTTCAGGCAAGAAAGATCGCTTTTAATTTAGGCCTTACTGGTAATGCGTTTAAAAATTGTGTAAGGTTTGTGACTAATCTATACAATGCTTATGTTGGTTTAGATTGTTCTATGCTGGAGATTAACCCTCTTTTTAAAGCAGCCGATGATAAGATTGTGGCCGTTGATTGTAAAATGAATCTTGATGAGAATGCATTGATGCGTCATCCCGATCTTTCTGCCATGCGTGATGTAACAGAAGAAGATCCCACAGAGGTTGAAGCAGGCCAATACAATTTAAACTTTGTAAAACTTGATGGTAATGTAGGTTGTATGGTAAATGGCGCCGGCCTTGCCATGGCAACGATGGATATGATAAAGCTAAGTGGGGGCGAACCCGCAAATTTCTTAGATGTCGGCGGGACAGCTAATGCTCAAACTGTTGAGGCAGGATTCAAGATCATTTTAAAAGATGTAAATGTAAAAGCCATTCTTATTAATATTTTTGGAGGCATTGTTCGCTGCGATCGCGTAGCGCAAGGTGTGATTGATGCTTACAAAAATCTCGGCAATATACATATTCCAATTATTGTTCGCTTACAGGGCACCAATGCCGAAGAAGCAAAAAAACTAATTGATGAAAGCGGATTGAAAGTTCAATCTGCTATTTTGCTTAGTGAGGCTGCTGAATTAGTAAAGAAAGCAGTGGCATAAAAGCTCTGAAATATCTTTTAAAACTAATACCGAGAGGCTACGTTTGACATCCCTTTACAAGGTTTGAAATAAAAAATCCCCCGACATGTCGGGGGAAGTTTTTTGCTCAGGCGTTGAGGATTGTAAGTTTGTTTACATTAGGACATGGACGCCTGTTGGATTCACAAGGATTGGATTAAAACGGGTTTTTGGACATTGGATTGGTTTGTTTTTCTTAGGATTGGTTTTGGTTTTTCTTAGGAACGGTTTATTTAGTCTTAAGGTTCGTTTGTGTTTTGCTGACACAAATATGTAATCAAAATATGCGGAAACAAAATATTATTAAGATGTTTTTGAAGCGTTAACTAATATTTTTAAACTACTCTAAGCGATTGTACTTACAATGCAAATCATAGATGGCAGAATCATATACAATCCTGTACTGTCCTGCATTCCAGCCTTCGTAGATGTACGAGTACAATAACAGAAAATTACTTTGATCAGCATCAAACAAAAGAGATACCGCATGACGAAAGTCATGCAGTGACGATAAAAACTTTCTTATGGAATTATCATTTACAAGTATCTTTTTTATGTGCGATGCTTTTTTCTTATAATAAACTTATTTTTTTGCTCATGTGTTCAAAGGAACAATATACTTATCCATGCAACTCTTGTTTCCCCTCAAAAAAAAAATTACAATTACATGTGATTATTCATTTATAAAGGCCCATTGCAGGAAGCTTTATCAAGATTATAAAACACTCCCCGAACCAAAGAAAGAAATACAATTAATAAATTTCTTGAAAGATTCCCTGCTGCCCTGCTGGTATGGAACTAAATGGGATTTTTATGGAACAACTGAGGAGCCCGGCAAGGGAACAATTGCCTGTGGTTATTTTGTAACAACCGTATTGAGAGATGCAGGCCTTTTAACCCAACGGACAAAACTAGCACAGTGTGCAAGTGAAGAAATGATCAAAAAGGTTTGTGACAACCCAACCATTCGCCGATACAGTTATGTTTCAATAAATGATTTTGCAAAACAAATAAAGGACATGGGGAGAGGCCTATATATTGTTGGGTTGGATTATCATACGGGCTTTATACTTAACGACAGCACCGAGAGCTATTTTATTCATTCTAGTTATATAAAGCCAACTTGTGTGGTCAGAGAAAAAGCAAACGAGTCCATTATACTTGCCAGCTCAAAATACCGAGTTATTGGGAAAGTGAAATGGTAACTAATTTATTATTCTTTGCTAAACTATTTCTACCTCATATATCGGGCTAAATAAATAAACCCTGCCCGTTTTTACTTCAATGCATTTAAACCGTTTTCTCATTTTCGCCCCTTTTTTAAAAACTCTTCCGTCATTACAACGAAATACTCCATTTTCCGGCACTTCTTCCACAAGACGGTTATAATTTTTTGCATCATCATATTTTCTTAATACCCTAATTAATCCATCTTCAGCGCAACTTGTTGCGGCGGGGTTTCTTAAAGAGCTCAATAATTCTTTTTCAATATCGGGTGGGAAAATTTTATTTTGTACAAATTGCTCTAGTAATTTTCCATAGATCAACTTCCATTCTTTTCCATGCGACAATACTTTATTTCCGAACTGCTCAAAGGTTAGCAAATGGGCCAGTTCATGTAACAAAGTGATCAAAAAAGAAAATTTATTCAGGTTGCCGTTTATGCTAATGCGGTGGTTGGTAAAATGGGTACGATGCCGGTAATCCCCTAAAATGCTTTTCCGTTCCCTTGCTACGGTGAGGTGCACCCTATAAAATTTCAGGTATTGTAACACCGCATCATAGGTACCGGACGGGAGAAATTGTTGCAAATGGTCGATCGGTGCTTCTTTCTTAGGCATTTTTCTTTTCCTTCAACAGCTTTGTAAGTATCGATACTTCAATCAGGGTATAAATAAGATACAAGCCCATGCAAGTAAAAAGGCCGGGTTTGTTTAAATCTTTTCTAAATATAAAAATATAGATCAGCGCGGCAATAATGCACACAAAGAGTTTTACCATAATGCTTAAATATACGCTACGCACAAAAGCTTGCGGGTTCGCGGATTTTAAGCCTTGCCTCGCAAATAAAAATGAAAGAAGAGTAGCAGCAAAAACGATTAGATTGCCAACAATCAGCACAGACTGATCAAAGCCATGATTTTCTAAAAAATTTTTACCGATAAGGAAAAAAGCGTTCAATACAATAAAAAAAATAATAATAGAGAATAAAGGACTTGCATTATTTCTTCGCATCGTCTTTCTTTTGTTTCGAAGTTTCTTTTACAATTTTATAAATAATGCCTGCCAACACTATCAAAGGCAATATCAACACCAGCAAAGGTGCGGAAATTTTTAACCATTTATCCGCTTTTAATCCCAGGAAAACGGCCAGCCCTAGCCCCACAAATATTTGTGTGCCTAAGCTGGCATAGCGAAGAAGTTCACTGTAATTATTTTTATTGGACTGCTGCTTTGATTCCATTGCTGCTATTCGCCATCTCAACTACACTCACTCGTGCGTCTTCGGTATTTCCCATATGACACTGGCCGTTGAATATAGCGGTGGGTTCAATCTGCAATTTACCTGCATAAACATTTCCGTTTACAATACAATCGCCTCTCAATTGCAACAGGTCCTTGGTCCTGATATTTCCGGAAACTTTTCCAACAATATCGGCCTGGTTACCTGAAATGTCGCCTTCAATGCTTCCGCTGGCGCCAATTACAATTTTCGCAGAGCTGCTTACATTGCCGATGATCGTTCCATCAATTCGCAGATCGCTGTTGCTGTTGATGTCTCCTTTCAGTGTAGTTCCGGCGCCAATTAGCGTAGTGCCATTGCCACCGTTGGTTTTTTCATTGCTCATGATAGTTGTGGGTTTGTTTTTAAACATAGGTATTTATTAAAAATTTTCGTTTATCGTTTTCGTCCATCGCTGTGGCAGTCTTTTTGGTTGATAGACGCTAAACCATAAACAAATCAGTCATTTGAGTACTCATCCTTGGGTAAGCTGATCTTTGACGTATCAAGCTTCACAGTAAAATCACCTTTCAGCACTTTTTTCAATCCTTCTATATAACGTGCTTGGTAATTTACTTGTTGTTCAAGCGAATCAGTTCTGTATTTTAATTGTCTGTATTCCCTGCCTATTTTCAGATCGTCATACCCAGGTATGTAATATTTCAAGGGAGTGAACACGATCAATGCCACCGTAAGGCCCACCAACACAACAAAAATGGCGCTCATTAATACATAAACACTCAACCTCGACAATTTAAATGTTACTACTTCTTCGTAGGTATCGTCGTTCATGATCACTAGCCGGTAGCGGTTTCGTAACCGTTTAAACGTACTGCTCGTATCAAATTTTACCATAAACTAACTATAAGGGCTAAAGATAGCAAAACAGGGAGAGAATTTTAGCCGCAAGGGTTCTATCGGACAAAGTCAAAATTAAAAAGTCAAAAATCAAAACTTCCAGCTTAAAGTGAAAAAAGCTACCCATATTTAAAAGGTAGCCATTTTGAATTTTTAATTTTGACTTTATATCATTAAGCGTATTCTTCTTTCGCCGTCTTACTGTACTCATCAATCAGCTTGCGCTGCAGATCAAAAGGCACTGCAGCATACTCAAAAAAACGACTTTTGAATTTTGCGCGGCCTTGTGTAATGGAGCGAAGTGAGGATGAATAGCCATCCATTTCAGCCAGTGGCACTTTGGCAATCACTTTTTGAAAATGTCCCTCACTATCGATGCCTTCTACTATAGCGCGGCGGCTTTGCAAATCACCCATTACTGAACCGGTAAGATCATCCGGGCAAAGAACCTCAACAGTATAAATAGGTTCCAGTATTTGGGGATCGGCTTGTTGGAAAGCCTGACGGAACGCTTGCAAGCCCGCAATTTTAAATGAAATATCATTGCTATCAACCGGATGCATTTTGCCATCGTATACACAAACGCGAATATCACGGGCATACGAGCCAGTAAGAGGACCGTTCTGCATTTTTTCCATCACCCCTTTTAATATGGAAGGAAGAAACCGGGCATCAATAGCACCGCCAACAATGCAATTATAAAAAACAAGCTTTCCGCCCCAATCTAATTCGTAAGTGTCCCTACCCCTTACCGTAAGATCCTTAGGTTCAGGCATGCCCTCATACCAAGGTTCAATTCTCATATATACTTCTCCAAATTGTCCGGCCCCACCACTTTGTTTTTTGTGACGATAATTGGCATCTGCAGGCTTTCGGATCGTTTCGCGATAAGGGATGCGAGGCTTGGTGAATTTTACTTCCTGCTTATGTATATGCTCAATTTTCCATTTTGCAACGGCAAGGTGCATATCACCCTGGCAATGGATGAGCGTTTGCTTCAACTCCGATGATACTTCAACAATCAGTGTAGGGTCTTCTTCACGCAATTGATGCAAGGCTTGTGAAAGCTTTTCCTCCTCCCCTTTTTTAGTTGGTTCAATAGCAACCGTAACATTTGGGGGAGGAAATTCTATTGAATACAATTCATAATTCTTGCCTCTGGCATGAAGGGTATTGTTAACGTGTGTATTCTTTAACTTGAGGGTTGCGCCAATATCGCCGGCAACCAATTCATTGGTAGTAGTTCTCTTATTTCCTTCAACCAAAAACAATTGATTGATTTTTTCTGTAACACCCGTGCTTTCATTCTCCAGTTCCATTCCGCTTTTTACCGTTCCTGAATACACCTTGAAGAATGATAATTCGCCTACATGCGGCTCACTCACTGTTTTGTAAATAAAAATACAAACAGGCCCACTGGCATCGCAGGGAAGTTCATCGCCTCGTTTTGTTTTTTGAGGAGGCATTTCATTAGCACTGGGACAAACATTGTCAATAAAACCCATCAATCTTCCGCTTCCCATATTTCTCTCGGCTGACAAACAAAACAAGGGAAACATATCATGATTGATCATGGCTTTCTTGATGCCCTCTTTCATTTCGTCTTCATCCAGCTCGCCTTTATCAAAATACTTTTCCATTAGGCTTTCATCGTTGCTGGCTACTGCTTCTACCAACTCTTTATGCAGATTTTCAGCTCTTTGTTTTTCTTCGTCAGGTATAGGCAGCTTCTCAGGTTTGCCTCCATTGTCTTTAAACTTATACATGGTCATGCGCAGCACATCAATAATCTCATGAAAACCTGCGCCTTGTTGCCTTGGATATTGTACTACAACAACTTTATTTCCAAAATGTGATTTTGCTTCACTCACCGTTCCATCAAAATCAGCCTGGTCATCATCCAATTTATTTATGGCGAATATCATTGGGGTTTTAAATTTCTCTGTGTATTCCCAAATAATATCTGTGCCTACCTCCACGCCCATTGCTGCATTGAGCAGCATAACTCCCGTGTCTGCCACACGAAGTGCAGAGATTACTTCGCCCACGAAATCATCATATCCTGGCGTGTCAAGAATATTTATCTTATAGCCTCGCCATTTTGTATGAAGGAGCTTGCTAAAAATAGAATTACCACGATCTTGTTCCAGTTCGTGGTAATCTCCTGTGGTGTTTCTTTCGGCAATGCTGCCGCGCCGTGTTATAAGACCGGCCTCATATAGCATGCACTCCGCTAACGTGGTCTTACCTGAGCCAGCGTGGCCCAGCAAGACAATATTTTTTACGTGTGAGGTATCAAATTCAGCCATGGCAAGAAAATTTATAGATGAACAATTTTTATTTCTTACAAAATTTCAGAGGAATAAAGTTTATTACTATGAACCTGATTAGTTCATAGGCTGATTAATATCATTATAATTCTGAAGTTTTAAGTTCTCTGGCTTTGAAGTTTTTTGAAGCACCTTGAATTTGGTTAACTCCGAACTCAGAACTTAGAACTCTGAATTTATTTACTGCGTTCGTTCTAAAAAACCCTTGAACTCTTCTCTAAGATCCAGTAGCCGGTGTTCAAGACTTTGATACTGGTCGTACAGGTTTTCATGATCGCTAAGTGTTTCATCGTTCAGTTGTCCGTTATGGACCCCTGTTTCGTAATTTACCTTGCGGTCATGATTTTTAATAGCCTGCTTAAGATCGTGAATGTTGATGAGTTGAATGTGAAACTGGTTGTGGTAATGTTCTACTTCTGTTAAATCGTCTTTAGAGAGTGGGCGGCCTGCCAGTTGCTGGAGTTTGTGTTTGCATTGAGTAAATTCATCGCGGAATGCACGTAAAGCATCTCTCCAGGTATTGCACTCTCTGAAAAGCTGCGAGATGTCTGCCTGAACCATGGGATTTTAAATTTAAAAGTGAAGAAATCGTTTTTATTTTTCCCTGGGGTCGGTTGGTGGCTCCAAAGTTACCTTTGGGGCTGTTGTAATTTAGCAAACATTTCCCAAAAAAAACAGAAGTTTTTTACACTTTAGATGGTTTTTTAGGGGCATATTTTAAAGTCTGTATACTCCGGCGTTAGGAACTCTAGTTTGGCGTTTGTTGCCTATCTGTCTGTAGGCAGATCACACTCTTCAGGGTCTGGTAATTCTAGTCAGTTGATTTCGTCGTCCCCCTTCTTATTCACTTTTTGAAAAGGAATGAGGCAGATGGACTTTGCACTTACTTTTGCACCATGAAAATCCTGAACGCTCAACAAATTCGAGAATGGGATCAATACACGATTCGGCATGAGCCGATGTCTTCCATAGAGCTGATGGAAAGAGCGGCGGCTCAGTGCGTAGGATGGCTTGAGGAAAATGATTTTCTTAAATATCCTTTTACCGTTTTTTGCGGTAAAGGAAATAACGGAGGCGATGGACTGGCCATTGCAAGAATGCTTCTGCAAAAACAATGCATGGTCTCGGTGCATATTTTAGAATTTGGCCATTTAGGTACTGAGGATTTTCAAACCAATCTTAAAAGATTGCATCAATACAAAGCGGTTTCTATTCATTTTATCCAATCGGAAGAAAATTTCCACGAGCTTGATAAAAATGAAATTATTATTGATGCTCTATTCGGTTCAGGTTTAAATCGTCCATTAGAAGGATTGACGGCAAAACTAGTTGACAATATTAACCGTTCAGGCTGCAAAATAATTTCTATAGATACGCCAAGCGGTTTACCGGTTGATCACTCCGCAAAAGGAAATACAATTATTAAAGCCGACCATACTTTAAGTTTTCAAATTTATAAGCTCGCCTTTTTATTTAGCGAGAACGCGCAATATATTGGAGACGTTCACATACTTGACATTGGCCTTAATCGCGATTTTTATTATTCAGTTGAAACGAATTTTGAGATAACTGATGAAAAAATAATTTCTGCGATTTACAAACCGCGTAACAGCTTTGCTCATAAAGGAAATTTCGGACACGCTTTGTTGATAACGGGTGGTTATGGTAAAATGGGTGCAGCCGTACTATGCGCCAAAGCCTGCTTACGAACCGGAGCGGGATTAACTACCTGTCATATACCCAAATGCGGCTATGAGATAATCCAGACCGCTGTGCCTGAAGCAATGGTGATGACCGATTTCAACTCATCGATCGTAACAAAAATTGAAGAAGATATTTCAAAGTTCAGTTGCGTTGGAATTGGCCCCGGCATCGGCACTGCTTCAGAAACAAAAAAATTATTGCACGAAATTTTTGAGGCATACAAAAAACCGGTAGTGCTGGATGCTGATGCATTGAATCTCATCTCGTCCGACAAAGACCTGCTTAGTAAAATCCCTAGTGATTCCATTCTCACTCCGCATCCAAAGGAATTTGAAAGGCTATTTGGTAAAAGCGATAGCGATTTTGATCGCTTACAACTTGCCCAGCAAAAATCAAAAGAATTAAATCTTGTCATTGTTTTAAAAGGGCATCACACCATCATTGCAACTTCTGGTGGCAAGGTCTATTTAAATAATACGGGTAATGCGGGTATGGCAAAGGGCGGCAGCGGCGATGTGCTGACAGGAATTCTTACTTCACTCATTTGTCAAAACTATAACTCGATTGAAGCGGCCATCCTTGGAGTTTATCTTCATGGCTTGGCAGGTGATTTTGCTGCAGAAAAATATTCTATGGAAGCAATGACCGCCGGAGATATCATTGAGAATTTGGGAGAAGGTCTTGTAACCATTAAGTCGTTGGGTTAGTAACTCTGTATTTAAGCATACTTTGGCATCTATAAAAAATCTTCAATCTCATTATTTACTACACTAAATAAATAGCGAACAGAACCCTGAACGGAGCGTCGCAACATTGGCTTAATCAAGGCTCTATAGTTTGTAACAAAAAAATAACCTCAATCTTCAAACCCGAAACTCGAAACCTGTTTTCCCCTATCTTTGCCGTCCTCCAAAGGAGTCTTTGGACTTTAAATTAGGTTAAGAATCATTACTTATGGACAAATTGATTTACCTGGTGCCTGCCATGGGTTTGCTTGGATTAATTTACACTTTTATCAAATTTAATTGGGTTGCGAAGCAAGAAGCTGGTACTGATCGTATGAAAGAGAT
>DASYQS010000021.1:0-67415 GCA_036005185.1 Chitinophagaceae bacterium
ATTATCATAAGAAAAATTGGTGTAGCTTAATCCATAACCGAATGGATAAAGCACTTTACCTGTGAAATAACGATAGGTTCTTCCATTCATATTGTAATCTTCAAAAGAAGGAAGATCGGAAACAGATTTGTAAAATGTTACCGGCAAACGACCTGCAGGATTGTAATCTCCAAATATTACATCAGCAATCGCTTGTCCGGCAGCCTGACCCGGATACCATGTTTCAAGAATGGCAGGGATATTTTTATTTTCCCAATTAATGGATAAAGCGCTGCCATTTAGTAAAACCAGCACGACCGGTTTACCAAGCGCATAGATCTCTTTGATCAATTCTTCCTGAACTTTTGGTAGATCAAGTGTTGTCCGATCACCGCCAATGAAACCATCGATCTTGACGTCCATTTCCTCTCCCTCAAGCCTTGCAGTTAATCCCATGCACATGATAACAACATCAGATTGTTTGGCTATATCAATCGCCTCTTTTTTCAATTGCTCTTTTGTATCTGCTTTAGGTGTTGCCCATACCAATTGCACTTGTGCATCGGCATACGATTCTCCTGCCTCCACTTTCAACCTATACTTTTTTCCTGCTTCCAATTGAATGGGAACTGATTTTCTCAAACGAGGATCACCAAATTCATCTCTGAAATGATAACTGGTATTTACAATCAAGCTATCATTCAAATACAGGTCAACCTTGCAAGTGGTGATAACACCTAATTGATACAAACCGGATTTATCTGTTGAAATTTCTCCGAACCACTGAACACCGAAATTATCATCGTCCATATCTTTTCTTGGAGCTTTATCATACCAGTTAACATCAAGGGTTGTATCAAGAGAAGTAAATAAAGGCTTGCCTTTTCGTTCTTTGTTGTTATAATATTCAACCTTTAAGCCTTTATCATTGTCATTTGATAGTGCTGAAGCAGGAACAACGGTAAATGACGGAAGCCCTTCAGCAACTTCACATCCTTGAGCATATAAGATTTTTGAATTCGGCAATTTTTCTTTTATTCCTCTTAATGGAGTAATTGGGTTCGACGGCACACCATTATAATTTCCCAGAAGCATTAGCCACTGGTCAGCATTAGGTCCAATAACGGCAACCGTTTTTAAATCCTTCTTCAGCGGCAATAGATTGTTTTCATTTTTCAACAGCACGATAGATTTGCGTGTGGCTTCCAATGCCAGATCATGATGTTCTTTATTATTAACAACAGAGTAAGGAATTTTTGTCCATTTCACCATTTCAGACGGATCGAACATGCCTAGCTTAAAACGAGCGGTGAACAATCTTTTAAGTGCCACATCGATTTCTTGTTCGGTAATCAATTTTTTAGCTACAGCTTGTTTTAATGATTGGTAAGTAGTAGCGCATTCAAGATCGCAACCCGATTTCACAGCAATCGCAGCTGCTTCTTCAGGAGTAGCAACTATTTTATGATGCTGATAAATATCACCTATGGCGCCGCAATCAGAAACAACATATCCTTTAAACCCCCATTCATTTCGTAGAATAGATGTTAGCAGATGATTGCTTCCGCAGCAAGCTTCGCCTTCTAAGCGATTATAAGCACACATCACTGAATAAACCTTGCCTTCTTTCACACCCATTTCAAATTGCGGTAAATATGTTTCTCTGAAATCCCTCTCGTCAATTCTTACATCAAATGAATGACGCTCTGGTTCCGGACCGCTATGTACGGCAAAATGTTTTACCGTGGCAATAGTTTTAAAATATTTTGGATCGTCACCCTGCAATCCTTTTACAAATTGTACGGCTAGTCTTCCTGTTAAGAATGGATCCTCGCCATATGTTTCTTGCCCTCTTCCCCAGCGCGGATCACGAAAAATATTTATGTTGGGCGACCAGAACGTAAGGCCCTGATATATTAATCGTTTGCCTTTGTTTGCAAAATCATGATGCTTGGCTCTCGCTTCATCCGATATTGCTGTTGACACACGGAACATTAAATCTTCATCCCATGTAGCTCCTAAACCAATTGCCTGCGGGTAAACTGTTGCCAAACCGGCTCGCGCAACACCGTGTAAACATTCGTTCCACCAATTATATTCAGGAATTCCTAATCGCTCAATAGCAGGAGAAGCATTCATCATTTGACTGATCTTTTCATCTAGCGTTAATCGCCCGACCAAATCATTTACCCTTTCTTCAATGCTCAAATTTGTATTTAAAAAAGGAAAATCTTTTTTTTGATTGGTATTGCATGAATTTGCTAAAAAAGAAATGACCAATATAGGCAAAAGGTTTCGTGAAAGTTTTTTCCCGAAAAATATTAGGTGCATACTATTTTGTGTTTATCGTTACGGCAACTTTTTTCTGAGATAGATGATAACCAACTTGTGAGTATTCTATGATTGGTTCTCTTGTCCAATTGGCAATTGTGCTTGCAGTGATAAACCATTCAATCACTTTCCCTGTTTTATTTGATGGAATCAGGCTTCTGGCGACAAACCAACCATTCTGCGCTTTATTGCGGCTGTCAAATACAGACAGCAGGCCTTGATTTATTTTAATCGTTACCCGTCGTGCAGCATCTTCGACAGCTAATACCAAACTCTTTCCTGTTGCAAGGGGCAATGGTTCGATGGCTGCGGATTTATTTACAGACATGGCTGATGATGGATACAAGGGAAATATTCCGCTTTTCCCATCCATTAAAAAACTTTTGTGAAAATATGCTGTCGGCAAAAATTCTAAATTGAAACCTGCTTTTCCGTCCAACTCCTTTGGTAATGGAGTCTCCAAATTAACGGTTAAAACAATGCCCTCATTCTTTGCTTCTGTTTTGATGGTATAATTGAAATTATATGACGGGTATCTCAAAAAGGCTTCGATAGTATTGTTATTCTTGTTTACTTCTTTTTTTATAAACTGTGGAATCGAATCCCATTGTTCTGGTGTGGGATTTAGTCTCACATCACCGTTTGTTGCTGTTCGAATACCGTGATGAATGATCTCTACTCCACTTGCTTTTTCGTCACCAAAAAGCCCATAACGGTTACTGAATACAAGAACATTCAGGCCGCGGGTTTCAAAATATCCTGAATCGTTAATGGATAAGCTTTTTGAAGCAAATTGTGAATGACCAACTGCTGAATATGAAAAGAAAAAATAGGAGAATAAAAATTTGATTAGGGCGCCATACATTGCTAAATAACGAGCAAGTCGTACAAGCGTGTTCTTCGCCAAGCTCAGAATAAACTGCAACGAATGCTTTATAGCAGCAATATAGTTTGGCACAAAAATTTTTTAAAAATTCACTACTTCCCAATATGCTTTTTTGGGTTTTAAATTTCTATCGAATAGCAATGGATAATCTTTTCTTCCCCGCACTGGAAAATTGTCAAGCCAAGAACGCCTGTCTGATACATTCCAAAAAGTGACTCCTGATAAAACCTTTTTGTATTTTCTAAAAGTCTCAAAGCACATTTTGTAAACTTCTATTTGTTTTTTTTCTTTTTCCTCACTAAATGTTGTGTCCATGTCTTGCGGTCTTCTTTCTCTTGCATTATGCTCTTTGGGATAAACGGAAATATCCAGTTCGGTGATCTGAATTTTTAATCCCATGTCAGCAAATTTTTTGATCGTGCTGTCTAATTGACCCTTTGAAGGTTCATTGATAGCCCAATGGCCTTGCAGCCCAATACCACCAATTGGCACACCCTTATCTTTTAAGTTTTTAACTAGTTTGTAGATTTTTTCTCTTTTTATAGCATTTATCTCATTGTAGTCATTGTAAAATAAAATGGCGTTGGGATCAGCCTCATGTGCGTATTCAAAAGCTTTGGCAATAAAATCTTCGCCGCAGATCTGATACCATAAAGAATTACGGAAAAAATGAGCGCTGTCATCGGCAATGGCTTCATTGACTACATCCCAAGCATATATTTTTCCCTTATAGCGATTGACAACGGTGGAGATATGATCTTTCAATCTTTGAAGCAACACTTCTTTTGAAATATTTTTACCTGCAGAGTCTCTAAACAACCAGCGGGGAGTTTGGTTATGCCAGCAAAGACAATGTCCGCGTACATGCAAACCATGTGCTTGTGCAAATGCAACAATCGAATCAGCATCATTCCAGAAATAACGATTCTCTTCAGGATGAATTGGACCCATCTTCATAGCGTTTTCCGGTGTCAAACTGTTGAACTGCTCTAAAATAAATTGTGCTTCGTCAGTTTTAAGATTTATAGGAGCTACCGCAACCCCTATTGGAAAATATTTTTTGTAATAATCTTTTAGCCCTCTTGTCTTATCGGAATAATTTTCTGCATTTGTTTTTTTAAGCTGATTGCTTTCATTGCATCGCATGAAGCAAATCGAAATAAAAGTGGAAAATATTATCGTCGTGATTTTATTGTACATGATTACATTTTTCTTAACTGGTTACTGCGAGACTTTAAAATATCTTGAAGCATATTCAATAAATGTTGGCCAGTTTGGACCCGTAGTATGCCCGCCGCTATGTTGACGAAATGCAATTTCCCCATTTACTAAAGCCGTTTCAATTGGTGGAAACTCCATGGTGCCAAGATCTTTTTTCCCTAATAGTTTATAAACTGACCCTGCGTAAGCGCCGCTCAAGAACATTCCTTTAGCATCCACCCACTGCCCTTCTACTTTTGGAGAACCTGAGCTAATAAAAACAGGTCGCGGTGCACACAATGCAACTAGTTCATGCGCATCAACAGGTAAATCATTTGGCGTTAACGGACCTGCATATTTTATAAAGTTGCCGGCGAACCAATGATATCCACCGGATGAAGCAAGATTTTCTACCTGCTCACCAAGCACACGACGGAGTATCTTAGTTCCACCTGCACCCGAAGAACCAACAAAAGCGATCGCAAAGCGAGGTTCATAAGCCATAGTAACAATTGTGGCTTTCCCGTATCTTGATAAACCCTCAATGCCTACACGCTTTGCATCGACTGATTTATCTGTTTCAAAATAATTTATAGCACGGCTTGCACCCCATGCCCATGCACGTAGTGCGCCCCAATCATCAGGCTTGCGTGGCTGACCTTTGTTTACCAAACCAATAATGCCTTGCGTTAATCCAGCTCCATTATCTGCTTGATAACTTGTAGGCACCAAAATGGCATAACCCCATCCTTTCTCAAGTAATTGTTGCTGCCAGCTTTTTTCTACCGGCGTTCCCGCAGGTGGACTGGGGAATCGGAATCCAGGAGGAAATACAAAACCAAATTCCATGATAACCGGTACTGGGCCTTTTGCATTTGCCAGTGTTGTTAATGTAAGGTCTATATTAACCGTGATTGCGGGGTAAAATGAATTATCAACATGGCCGATTAATTTTTTTGTAATAGCAGGAACTTTCTGACTTGTATCATTGGTAACACTTACTACTTCCCAATTTACTTTCGGGGTATTTTTAGGCATACGTCCATAGATTTCTCTGTCAAAATCTTCCACGATTTCAGGACGGCGTTTACTCCACCATGTTTTTGCATCAGTAACTTTTTTCCCATTTTTTAATATAAGTGGATCGGGGAGAGTTGTGTAAGGAGAGGCTTTTGATTCATCTGTATTGGCAGCGTTGGGTGCAGATGGATTACCCGATGGTCCCCGGCGTATTGAATCAATATGTAACTGTGTCAGCATGTTTTTATAATCAATCTGTGTGGCTTGCTGTATGGCTCTTGCGTTTCTATCACGGGCTTGCCAATCTTTAATATGCTGGGCCACATCCACCATCGGTGCGATCATGATATCTTTTTCATTCTGCTTTAAGAATTGCAAAAATTCTCTGTGAGCTTCCAATGATACATTCAGTGCATTGCCACCACCTACACCATGGAAAAGTATAACCAGCAACGAATTTGTTTCCATCGCCTTTTTTACCCATTCAATCATTTGTACAGCGGTTTCTCCATTTACCACATAGCAATCCACATTGTACAGATCAACCTCGTTTATTTTGTGCATTTGCGCTCTCACAGCCCTCGCTGCAACGAAATCATCTTTCATGGCATTAATAAAAGATGAGTCACCAATTTTCATATCGCCGCAAGTAAATGCAAATGTTCTTTTTGTTTTGCCATCCAGTGCTCGGAGAAACAAATTGGTCATTCTTGTTTCATCAATCATTCGCTGCACTGTGTATTTGCTCATATCATATTCGGGCTTTACCCATTCTCTTCCTTTGCCACCAATACATGGATGAAATAAAGTGTGATTACCTAACTCATGCCCATTTTCTGCTAATTTTTTCCATTCGTTCAATCGCGTTTGCACTGAAGTAGAGAAAGCAGTGACATAAAATGTAGCTTTCAATCCTAATGAGTCAAGAACAGGGATGGCATTGTCCAAGTGCTGATTGTAAGCATCGTCATAAGTAATAACAACCGCACATTTTTTTCCCTGCCATGGTTGATTGAACTGTGCTGAAATGCAGGAAGTACAAAGGGAAATAACAGTAAGAAGAAAAAATTTTTTCATTGTCAATTGTTTTTTATTTGTCGGTCCTGAACGGTGATGCAGGTAAGCCTTCTTTATTATACAAATTGGGATTTACCGGACAGTCAGCCCATGCATATCGAACATACATGGGGTCAGAAATATTTTCATTCCACACTACAACATGATCGCCTTCAATTTTTGCTTTTGCCCAAATAAATTTTTTATCTGCTCCTGCAATGGCAAATTCAGCAGGCTCTTCGCCATCATTTGTAATTAATCCGCTGCCAACACTGCTGAAGTCGATAATAATTTTATTGCCATCAATTTTTGCGGTTTGATAGAGGGGTCCTGAGTAAACAATATTTTTTTCACCATAACTAAGTTTCATCGCTGCTAATGCCAGTCGTTCACCGATTTCTTTTTTCCGATCTGGATGCAACTCATTCCAGTCACCCAAATCAATTGCTACGGCCATAGCAGTGTTGGAAACTGATAATATTTTTCGCTGTTGATCTCGCAACATAGCCCATCCGCTTTCCGATGGCAGATATTGCATGTCTCCAAAGTTGGGAAGTTGTACATAGAGAAAAGGAAAATCGCCCTGCTGCCATTTATTTCTCCAATCATGGATCATTGCTGTTAATCGTTCTTGGTATTCTGAAGGCCGTCCTGTATTGCCTTCACCCTGGTACCAAAGAACGCCTCTGATGGCATAGTTTGTTAACGGTGCAATCATTGCATTGTACAAAGCTGTAGGTTGATTCTCCACAGATATAGCATCACCCCCAAAACCTTGTTGCGGTGGAAATACATTACCGACTTTGTATTGCCAATCTCCTTTGAGATCGATTGTATCACTGTTCGCAGAAAGATAATAGGGTTTATCAGGAACAAAACCGCCTTTTCCTGCCGTGTTCGTTACTTTTATCACAAGAAGATTTTTGCCGGGATGCAATAAACCTATGGGCACTTGATATCTTCTCTGTGGATATTGATAAGTTGTATTACCAATCAATTTTCCGTTTACATAAAAAAGATCGACATCAACAATTCGTCCCATTCTGATTTTCGCCGGAACATTTGTCATGGAAACAGGAACATCAATTTCCCTTCGATACCATACAATGCCGTCCAAATTTCTTATCCCCTGGTCTTCCCAATAACCAGGTATGTTGATATTGCGCCAACCTTTGGGAACATAAGTTGTATCATACCAGGGAACCGGTCCCATTAATCCTTTGTCTTGCGGCCGCGGGCGATTGGCATTTCTCTGAAAAGCGGCCCTCATGAGTCCATTTATATAAGCAGTGTCTTTATTTTTTTCTATAGTAGCGATAACAGAAGGGAATTGTTTCAGCCCCTCTTCGCTTGTCCAGCATTCAACAGGAGGACCACCAACACTCGAATTGATCAAACCGATTGGCACATGATATTTTTCATGAAGCACTCTTCCAAAGAAATAAGCCACTACAGAAAATTGTAACACATCCTGTGGATTGGCCCATTTCCAATATCCTGTAGGCAAATCTTCTTGAGGCTTTTGAAGATTAGTAAAAGTAGGAATCCAAAACTGTCTTATATCGGAATAGTTGGCGCTGGCTGCATCTTTTTCATATAGTTCAGGATGTAACACCATCTGGTGCACCATATTTGATTGACCAGAGCATAGCCACACATCTCCAATTAAAATATCATTGATGGTAATGTGATTGCTTGCATCAATATTCATTTTATAAGGCCCGCCTGCCTTCATAGGCGGCAGGTAGGTCAACCATTTTCCGTCTTTGTCTGCAGTTGCTTTTAAATTTTTTTCGTTAAATCTTACCGTGACCTTTTCTGCAGGAGAAGCCCAGCCCCAGATTTTTATTTTTACATCTCTTTGCAATATCATGCTGTCTCTTATCAATCGGGGGAGCCTTACCTGTGTCATTGATATTTGAAACATAGTTAAGCAAAAACAAAGCGGAATTATTTTTATGATCTTACTGGAATTCATAACAAATTTTATTTGAGATCTAACACCACAACAGAGAACGCAGGAATTTTTAATGTGAGATTTGAGCCAGAAATATTTGCACCCTTAAAAATGACTGGCTTTATTTTCTCGGGATTGTCGAAAGAATTGTGATCTTGAAGTTTTTCTGATTGAAGTATTCTTCCGATTACTGATTTTACTGCGAGGCCACTTAAATCTATACTTATATCCTGCGCATTTTTTGCGTCAATATTGGTTAGTGAAATATGAACCGTTCCTGTTTTATCTTTTGATGCTGATGCTGAAACCGCCTTTAAGTTTTTGTTATCTAAAACATAGTCATTGCTTGTAACTTCAAGAGGAAGCATAACGGCACCCTGGTGCACATTGTACATTTCCATAATGTGGTAGGTAGGGGTCAGTATCATTTTTTCCTCATTCGTTAATATCACGGCCTGCAAAACATTAATGCATTGAGCAAGATTTGCCATTCGCACACGGTCGCAGTGATTGTTGAAGATATTTAGTGTGAGTCCTGCAATCATTGCATCACGCATAGTATTTTGTTGGTACAAAAAGGCTCCGTTTGTTCCCGGCTCTACATCATACCATCCTCCCCATTCGTCTACAACGAGAGCAACTTTTTTTTGCGGATCATATTTGTCCATTACCTCACTGTTCTTTGATACCATTTGCTCCATGCGAAGCGCTTGTTGCATAGTAGTAAAATATTCGCTTTCGGAAAAATTAGTAGCAGAACCTTTACGGCTCCAGTTAATAACGGAGTAGTGGTGTATAGAAACGCCGTCGAGCAATTTTCGTGGAATATCCCTCATTAAAACTTCTGTCCAATGATAATCTTCCGTGCCAGGCCCTACAGCAATTCGGAACAGACCTTCATCATTGTTATAACTTGTCATCATGGTTGCGTATCGCTTATAGAGGTCCACATAGTAATCAACATCCATATGCCCTCCACAATCCCATGACTCATTGCCAATACCCCAGTATTTTACGTTCCATGGTTTTGTTCTTCCGGTTTTTTGACGCAGGTCGGTGAGGTAACTTGTTCCGTTGGCGTGGTTGACATATTTTACCCAATCGGTCGCTTCCTCAACGGTACCGCCGCCCATATTGACTGCGAGATAAGGATCAGCATTTATCATCTCACACATATCGAGGAATTCATTTGTACCGAAGCTGTTGTCTTCTCTTATATTGCCCCACATCATATTTTCGATAGGCTTTCTTTGACCTTTGGGACCGACAGCCTCTTTCCAATGATAATGATCAGCAAAACACCCTCCGGGCCAGCGCAGAACCGGGATCTTTAATTTTTTCAAAGCCTCTATCACATCTAAGCGAATTCCATTTTTATTTGGAATTTTTTTATTGTCACTTACATAAAAGCCTCCATAAATACAATGGCCCAAGTGCTCTGAAAAGTGTCCGTAAATATTTTTATTGATCGTGTCCTTTGCCTTGTCCGGTTGAAGAACGATTTTATTTTGTGCTGACGAATAAAGACAATAAAAAATTAGAGTTGTGAAAAAAATTTTTCTCATAAAAACATTGGTTTTTATTTTTTATAGAGTGTTTCAGCCGGGCCCAGGTAACTCGGTTTTACGCCACCAAAATCCACGACTATTTTTTGTAATACCATGCCTGAATTCACCATCCAGTATTTCACTACATGTTTTCCATGTTTATTGATTGTATGATTTGATGTTTTAATAATGATGTTGTTTGAAACCCATTGTCCCCAGGTTCTTACATCGTTATCCTCTTTATTAATCGAGATAATTTGGGGCTGCTCATCATCAATGGAAATCGCATATTTCAACCCGGTGCTATCATTATGAAAATTCAGAGTAGGGGAGAAGTAAGCATTTACTTTAACTGTTCCATTATCATAAGTATAAACTTCATACTCAAGATGAGGGCTGTTAGCGTTTGAATTTTGTTCATTTGCAGTTACGGGAAATGTG
Source organism: Chitinophagaceae bacterium (assembly GCA_036005185.1). GTDB lineage: Bacteria > Bacteroidota > Bacteroidia > Chitinophagales > Chitinophagaceae > VBAU01. Next base: position 10,418 of record DASYQS010000021.1, read on the forward strand.
GTAATGCCATCTCCATCTCTGCCAATGTCAGGAATGATTTTCGAATGAATATTACCATCAATTTTTTTTGTGTAATGTGCTGCTTGAAGGGAAATATAACCATCAAATTCATAAAAAATATTTTCCTTTCGATTTTTAGGATAATTGGCTATCGGTATATTGGTAGTTGTATCTAATTCTGATTTTAATATTGAATCAGAAGGAACATATTTTAACCAAGGCATGGTTTGCCTGGGTGGTTGTTGCCAGTATGTATAACCAATATGGGTTTGATCCATCATATGGTTCCACTTACCATTGCCCAACTGATGATATTGAAGTGTAATTAATGAATCGTTGATATAAAATTGTTTTGCGCTATCAGCAAATTCGTTTGCCTCGGCTAATCTGTCTTTTGCAAGTAATCGGTTCCAGGCTACAGCTCTGTAAAGATTTTGCAGATTGCTACAAGCTTGTACTGGATGGAGTACCAATTCAAAATAAGCGTCCCTATATTCATTTGGTAACTCATTATTTATTTTTTTTGTTCGTACCAGTAAATTATTATAATCATCTGTTACAGTTCTGATTTCATTATAAACTTCGTATGTATTTGCATCAAGTAATTCAGGTTTTCTTCTTGCATTGTACTGAGAATATTTTCTTATAATCTCTCCAATTTCTTTTGCATGTGATGGTCCAAATTGTTTTGCTGCCCATTGTGTATAATAATCTCTCAAATTATCTTCATTCCATTTTTTTACATCCCATGCATAATCAAGGAAAAAAGAAATCGGAAATTCCATGGGCTTTAAATCGCCCACATTCACGATCCATATCCTGTCAACACCATATTCATAAGCCATGTGCATTTGCTCCCACACCCTGGCAATATTATTTGTGTTGATCCATTTATAATTTCTGGGCCCACCTACATAATCAAAATGATAGTAAATTCCATAACCGCCACCTCGAGGCTTGTCAGTTAATTTTGGGAGCCGACGAATATTTCCCCAGTTATCATCACATAATAACAAGGTCACATCATCGGGCACACGCATTCCTTTGTCATAGTAATCCTGCACTTCTTTGTACAAAGCCCAAAGCTGCGGTGTTTGGGATGCCGGCTTGCCAGTTACCTCTTCAATAATTTTCCGTTGATCACTGACAATCCTTTCTAGTAAAGCAATATTGCTTCCCTGTGTCATGGGCATATCACCATCTCCGCGCATACCGATCGTAACAATGCTTTCGTGTGTGCCCATGTTTTGAATTCCCTTCCGCCAAAAATCCTTCAACACTACTTCATTACTATCATAATTCCATTGACCCTTGCCATATCGTTTCCATTCCTGCTGTGCACGAAGCATGGGTTCATGATGAGAGGTACCCATCACGATTCCATATTTATCTGCAAGAATTGGATTGAGTGTGTCATCATCATTAAAAGCATTGCCCCACATGGCAGGCCAGAGATAATTTGCTTTCAGCCGTAGCAGCAATTCAAAAATTTTTTCGTAAACCAGGTGATTAATGTCCCCAAATTTTTCTTTTGCCCAACCCGAAAATGCAGGAGCTTCATCATTGATAAAAATGCCACGATATTTTACTGAAGGTGGTCCTAATTTGTATGGTCTTTTTTTTACAAATACTTCCCTCTTTTTTTTCACCGGAACATCGGCCCACCAATACCATGGTGATACACCGATTTGTTCAGATAATTCAAAAACTCCGTAGGCAGTTCCTCTCTTATCACTTCCAACAATCACCAATGCGTTTTGAATTTCTTTAGTTGGGTTATTTATTACTTGTAGTTTGAATGTTTCCCATTTGCCCTTGATACTGTCAACATTCAATTTTTTTTCCTTGATCAGTTTGGCAATGAGTGAAGATCTATTGATGGTGCCAATGATAATAAGGTTTTTAGTAGATGGAGAAATCTCAGAAGTGATCTTAGGTTTTTTGCCTGTCACCATTTTTATGTCGTTCTGAAATAATGAAGCGGCTTTATAAATAAGCCAATCATCATTCTGATCAACATAGATGGAAGCTGTTTGTGAAGATGTAACTATAGGAAACGCTTCCGGTTCTTTTTTTTCTGTAACAAAGGTTTGTGAAAAAGCGGAAACCGAAATTAACAGGGTAGCTATTGAAATCAGTGAGAAAAATTTTGGTTTCATTTGTATTACTTAGGTAAATTAAAAACCTATAGAGTTTCCTCCATCAACGGGAAGTACAACTCCTGTAATAAATTTTGCCGCATCCGAAGTAAGAAACAAGGCTGCATCAGCTACATCAGAAGGTTGTCCTAAGCCACCCATCGGCGTTCTTGATAATACTTTTTGCATCCTCTCTATGTCACCATTCAATGCTTTGGCGGACATATCTGTAGCAATAAAACCAGGTGCAATACAATTTACACGAATGCCCAACGGTGAAAGTTCTACAGCCATTGCTCTTGTCATTCCTTCAACCGCAGATTTTGAAGCTGTGTAAGCAATTACTTTCGGAAGACCATATTGCGAGGCCATGGAGCTAATATTGATGATGCAGCCGTTGTTCTTTTTTTCCAGCATGCACTTCACTACCTCTCTTGACAGAGTAAAAACTGTTGTTACATTAGTTAACTGAATTTTTTGAAATTCTTCGTCTGTAACTTCAGTAAAATCTTTTTTCAAATTAATGCCAGCGTTATTTATCAATATATCAATTTGCCCAAAACGCTGAATGAGATCGGTAACCAGCTGCGGAATTCCGCTTAGCAGGCTTAAATCATAAGGTACCGGTTCACACAAGTCACCAAGTTTTTGTTTGGCGCAATCAAGTTTTTTTGTATCACGGCCAATGATAATTGTGCGGATGTTGTTTTGTACAAATTTTTCTGCAATGGCAAATCCAATTCCCGATCCCCCGCCGGTAACAATTGCAATTTTATTTTGGTTGTTGGGTTGCATGTAATAGTTAGAGTTTTATTTTATAGTTAGTCAGCTTTTAGTTTTCCATTCAACATTAGTTGTGTTGTCCATCACACATTAGTCACTTGTAAAACCATAAATCTACAATCCTCCATTTCCCGGCGCAAAAGTAAATCGTAAGGCTTTGTAATATTCCAATTCATGATCAGGCTTTTCATAGTTTGCAGGTATCGGCATTTTTGAAAATGTTTGAAAATACAATAAACAAGCATTACGCCACCACACGGCCTCTTTTTCTTGTATTGCCAGCAGCATTTTCACTTGATCAAATCTTTCCTTGTCGATATAATTTTTCAATTCATTCCAGGTTTTTTGCATCCATCGAACGGAATCAACACCCGAGTAATATTGATGACACAATTCTTCCCACAGTATTCTTCCTGATCTCATTTTATAACTCCATGAAACATGATGAAACCACAGCAAGTATTTTTCATCACAAGTACTTATATTTTCCCATTGACTTTTCACCTCATTTGCATATTGCGATAGTGCATTGCTTCCGGCAGCGGTTCTGTCGAAACCGATTCCGATCGAATCTGCACGATGATAATATACCGGATTCCAATCGGCTCTTCCTGCATTACTAACCCAAGGGGCAGGCCCATAGTGATGGCCTGTTCCCATAATATGATGAAGTCCCAGCGGCGTCATGTAATTCACTAAAGCCTCTCTCGACATCAGCATTATTTTTTTTGCAGCATCAATAAAACGAAGATCATTTGTAAATGTTTGTCGCAGCCATTCGTCGGCAATTTGCGACGAAGAAAGATCCTGATCCCATGCTAATCTTCCAAAGGCATACCAGTTGGCTTGTGCGAATGGATGCCCTGTCCAGTTTCTTTCATTCCCTATATTGGCAACGCCAGCCATTCCTGTAACGGAATAATTTTCTAATGAACCATCAATAATTTTTGCTACCGATGGGCCCCTGCCTTTGGCATAAGTGTCCGCATCCAAACATTCTTTAAACAATGGAGCTTCATATACAAGATTGGTAGCTTGTCCTAAATATTCTTGTGTGATTTGAAATTCCATCGCCAACGGAGTTTGCGGCATGGCACCAAACAACGGTGAGAAAGGTTCCCTGGGTTGAAAATCGATCGGACCATTTTTTACCTGGATCAAAACATTTTTTCTGAATTTGCCATCAAGTGGTTTAAATTCATTATAGGCTTGCTTAAAACGATCATTGGGTGAATATGGTAGAGATGCAATGTTTTGAGTTTCTATATTATTATTTTGAGTTGCTGCAATATCGTACACAAAGGCCCGCCATATTACAATTCCATTATGGGGAGCCAATGCATCTGCCAGCATGTTAGCCCCATCGGCATGCGTTCTTTTATAATTCTGAGGGCCAGGTTGACCTTCCGAGTTTGCCTTCACTAAAAATCCGCCAAAATCAGGAACATAATTATATATCTCATCCACTTTTTGCTTCCACCAATTTTGTACTTCGGCATCAAGGGGATCAGCAGTTTTTAATTCTCCGATTTCGATTGGTGCGCTAAACCTTGCAGTGAGATAAACTTTGATACCATAAGGACGGAATACATTTGCCAATGCAGCCACTTTTTCCAAGTATTGTTTTGTCAACACCTGCGCATTTGCATTCACATTCGTCAATACTGTTCCATTAATGCCAATAGAAGCGTTGGCTCTCGCATAATCAATGTATCGCTTGTCAATATAACCGGGAAGCAGATGCCAATTCCAAATGGAAGCGCCTGCATAACCACGCTCCACGATACGGTTTAAATTGTCCCAATGATTTAAAATGCGATTTTGAATTTTAGGAATGTTTATTATGGAAATTTTCTCAATGCTCTGTTGAGTTTGCAACAAACGTAAAAATTGAAACACGCCGTATAAAGCACCCTGATCAGAATTGGCAGCTATAAGGATAATATTTCTCTGATTATTTTTTCGAGTACTAATCGTGAAGCCCTCTTTCCCTAAATTGAAATTACTCGATGATAAAAATGTTTGAATAATTGTTGAAGTTGAAGGTGTTCCTACAACTACGCATTTATCAGTGATTGATTTTTGATCCTCAATTTTTTTTCCTAATAGCCCTTGAAGGCCTTTCAGCAATTCTTCTTTTGCAACAGCTAATATAGGTGATGAGGTTATAAATTGTATGCCGGTAATATTAGTTCTGTATTGTTGTAAAAGCGAAGTGTTGTCAATTTTATCATAGCGTAGCCAAAGCCTATAGCCGTCTTCTGCATTTACGATTGCTGCGCCCAAAATAAAATAAATAATGAAGCAAATTTGTTTCATAATCAAGACAATCTAAACAGCCACACAATTTCTGCCTGCCGAACAGGCAGGCAGCCGGCCTATTTACTGATACGTTGTGATGAAGCACGGATAATTAATTCGGAACGCAGCACGATAGTATTAGTAGAATGGATAGGATAAGTTCCATTCAAATGATTGATCAGGTTCCGGGCAGCTACTTCTCCCATTTCGTAACCGGGATAATTAATAGTCGTGAGATTGGGTTCAATAACTTTTGAAACCGGATCATTATTAAATCCGACGAAGGCAATGTTTTCAGGAATGCGAATGCCCGCTTGTTTCAAAGCCAGCATGCAACCCACTGCACAATTATCATTTGCCACCAGCACTCCATCGGGTAAGGGATTCATTTTTAAAATGGTTTCAGCGGCTTCTATTCCTGCTTCCAGGCTTAAATTACCAATGATCACATGTTCATCTTTAATATCCATATTATTTTCATCCAATGCCTGCTTGTAACCATTTAGCCTTCCTACATAAACATTTCTTTTTGGCTTGGCGGTAATGTGTACAATTCTTTTACAACCTTGTTCTATCAAATGCTTGGTTGCTTCATAAGCCGCCTTCCTGTTATCAATAAGTACATTCGTGAAATTATCGTGCTCTTCACCGCGGTCAAAAAAGATAACAGGAATATTTTTTCTGGAAAACTGATCGAAATGAGAGATATCATCCGTATCGTAGGACAAAGAAACGAGCAAACCGTCCACACGATTATTAAACATCGTCTTTGCGTTCATCTTTTCTTTTTCTGCTGATTCGGACGACTGGCTGATAATTAAATTATATCCCTCGCTATTGGCAATATTTTCAATACCGGCAATAACGGTTGACATAAAATAGCTGTTAAGCCTGGGCACGATCACTCCAATGGTATCCGTTTTTTGATTGCGCAAATTTCGCGCAAAATGATTCGAACGATAGCCCATTTGCTCTGCCGCTTCAAAGATTTTTTTCTTTGTTTTCTTATTAACTACGGGATCATCTTTCAATGCCCTGCTTACTGTGGCAATAGAAATATTCAGCTTATCGGCTATGTCGTATATGGTAATTTCTTTTTCTTTGGACATACTGAAATTTACACTCGTTTACCCTCAACAGAATATGTTAGTCATTATTGTTTTCTTGTTTTTTTGAAAGACTGTTTTTCTTTTTTAATGATGATTTTCTTATGATAAGATCTGAACTTATAATAATCGTTTTAGTCTGTTGCAATTTGCTGATGCCTTGCAAATGATTGATCAGGTTTCGCGCCACAATCTCGCCCATATCACGGCCGGGATAATTAATAGTGGTAAGTGCTGGTTCAATAAGTTTGCCGATTGCGTCATTATTAAATCCTACTATGGCAATATCATCGGGTATAACGACGCCATTTTCCTTTAATGTCCGCATACAAACCGCGGCCACAAAATCATTGGTTATAAAAGCACCATCCGGCCGTGGTTTCATTTTCAGCATTTGCCTTGCAGCGGTGATACCGGCATTTTCGCTAAGGTCCTTCACTATAAGCAGATTTTCGCTGAATGAAATTCCATTATCAAATAAAGCATCGCGATAACCTTTGTAACGTAATGAATACACATTTCGATTGAGGCTGGCCGTGACATGCGCAATTTTTTTGCACCCTTGTTCAATTAGATGCTGGGTAGCCTGGTAGCCGCATTTGTAATTGTCAATGATGACAACCGTATTATCGGCATCCTGCTCTACACGATCAAAAAAGATCACCGGAACACCTTTATCAATAAACGGTTTGAAATGCTGCATATCTTTCGTATCAAAAGAAAGAGAGGCAATTAGCCCGTCAACCCTTTTATGAAACAGGTTCTTTGCATTAGCAGCCTCTTTTGTAAAACTTTCTGATGAGTGTGCAATGATGAGATCATAACCAGCTTCAGTCGTAACTTTCTCCACGCCTGCCAATACGGAAGTAATAAAGTTACTGTTTAACTCATGAATAATAATGCCAATTGTATTTGTATGCTGTTTTCTGAGATTGCGTGCGAAATGGTTAGATCGATAACCCATTTCTTCTGCCAGCTGAAAAATCTTCTTCTTTGTTTTTTTACTTACAACAGGATCATCTTTCAATGCACGGCTCACAGTGGCAATTGAAATATTTAACTTTCTGGCGAGATCGTATATGGTGACTTCTTTTTCTCTGAACATACAATCGGTTACATAGCGCTGGTAAAGCTAAAAAAAATATTTTTTAAAAAAAATTATTGTAATCGGTTACATTTTTCAAAAATCTCTTTAAATTAGTCTCGTCATTTACCATTTGCACACTTGCTATTATGAGAAAAAAGATTGCTTCGGCTCTGCTCAAAAGCTTATCCCTAAAAGGTTTTAGCCAATTTTATCTACCGGTGTACAGGTCGCATTTCTCTTTTTGTTTCATATCTCAGGAAAGAAAAATGATAAAAATTACCGTCAACAATTTTTGTCACGGGCAATTTCTGCAAAGGTCAAGTCATGGCACTTGAAAAAGCCATCCTAATGTACCTGTTGATGACGGATGTGCTTTGATGCACAATAAATAAAATACCTCAATATCCATGAGACCGGAAAACTATCTTCTGTTAGTTTTTCAAATTGATTAAGGCTTTCAAAAATTAAATTCTAAAACTAATGTTTATGAAAGTTTCAGTTCCCCAAAATCAAAAATGGTCGAACCTGGGCAGATTGCGCACAAAGAAACTTTTAGCGATTGCATTTTCTGCTTTGCTTGTTCTTGTATTTTCTGTGTCAGCGTATGCGCAAAACACAATTAGAGTAAGAGGTCGTGTTACCAACGAATCAGGACAACCAGTTCCAAAAGTTTCAGTTGTTGTTAAAGGCACAACGAATGGTGTTACCGGCAATGATAACGGAGATTTTGAGATTTCTGCTCCAGATAATGGGGCATTAATAATCTCATCAGTGGGTTATTCTCCGCAAGAGGTAGCAATCCGCAATCAATCGTCAATTGCCGTGTCGTTAAATTCTCTTACGACAAGCATGAATGCGGTAGTAGTGGTTGGTTACGGTATCCAAAGAAAAAGAAATGTAACCGGTTCCGTAGCCAGTGTAAACCTCGAAACTATGGAGAATGCACCCAACACTAACATAGGCCAGTATCTGCAGGGCACTGTGCCTGGTTTGAATGTGGGTCTGTCAACTTTTGCCGGGGGAACGCCTCCTATTAACATTCGCGGAAGGGTTACACTTAATGGTAGTCAAGCTACGGTTATTATTGTGGATGGTATTCAGTACACAGGTTCCCTGTCCTCAATCAATCCGGATGATATTGCAACCATTGACATATTGAAAGATGCCAGTGCAACTGCCGTATATGGCGCTCAGGGTGCCAATGGTGTTATTCTTATAACTTCTAAAAAAGGCAGATATAATCAAAAACCTAAGGTGGCATTTTCAACTTCCTATACCATTCAGAACCCAACCGGTGGTGATAAACTCAGGCCCAAAAACAGGGAAGAGTATTTACAAGGGATTAGGGATGCGTTTTGGATGGACGCATATCTTGCTCCCGGTTATACACAGCCCAATCCAAATTTTGATCTTCTTAGCAAGGTTGACGCATCTATGAAAGCTGGTTATAGTAATGGCACAGAATATAATTGGTGGGATGAAGCAACAAATACCGGCTCGATCTTAGAAAATACTCTTAGCGTTTCAGGAGGTGGCGACAGGGTCACTTACCTTTTGTCGGGCGGAGCAGTTGATCAAAAAGGATATATCATAAACGACAAGTTTAAGAGAAAAAGCATTCGTGCTAATTTAGAAATAAAGCCTCTGAACTGGTGGAAGATTGGTTTGGTATCCTCTGGCTCTTTTGTTAATCAGGATGGCGCTGAACCAGGAATAGGGTTGATAAATATTTTTTCGCCGCTGCTTGTACCGTATGATTCACTTGGCAACGTGATTCCCAGCCCAACCAATACGGTGCTGGGAAGTCCTATGACTAGTTATTATGTTACTGATCGTGACAGGCACCAATATTATTTTGCCAATGTTTATTCAGATCTGGATGTTCCTTTTATAAAAGGATTGAACTACCGCCTGAATTTCGGAAACAACTTAAGGAATGACCAGCACTACTATGCCAGCAGGTTCGATGCTAACCAGAATGGCCGTGCTTATAAAGACAACCGGAGCTATTATGACTATACTTTCGATAATATTCTCACTTATAAGAGGACCTTTGGGAAGCATGATATAACCGCCACAGCTTTGTATGGGGCAATTGAAAGAAAGTTCGAAAGGACTTATGCTGAAGGCACAGGGTTCTCACGCATCACACTTGGTTATAACAATATTGGAGGCGCAGATATTAAGGACATAAATCCGTCTAGTTTGAGAACTGCTACGGATCCGAATCCTTTTGCCTGGGAAGAAGCACTGAACTACCAAATGGGTAGGGTGAATTACGTGTATGATGGCAAGTATATAATAACAGGTACAGTTCGCAGGGATGGTTTTTCTGGCTTTGCCGAAAATTTTAAATATGGTGTTTTCCCATCAGTATCTCTCGGATGGGTTATTTCCAGTGAAGATTTCATGAAAAACTTAAGTGTAGTTAATTTTCTTAAGCTGCGGGCAGGTTATGGAACAATTGGCAACCAGGTTCCCCGTTACTTTTCTATTCCAATTGTTAATACCAATACTTCTTATGTGTATGGCGATAATAGCACTACAGTTTTTGGCCAACAGGTAGATGCGTTAGGAAATGATAATCTGAAGTGGGAACGAACAACAGGATTAAATATAGGTGCCGATTTTACTCTGCTAAATGAACGCTTAACAGGAAACCTCGAATATTATAACAACAACACGACTGATTTGATATTTAGTGTGGCGGTTCCTAATATCACCGGCTTCAGCCTTTTTAGAACCAACCTTGGAAAAATTAACAACACAGGGTGGGAAGTAGGATTGACTTATAAAATAATAAACAACAAAGATCTTAACTGGACGTCCACATTTAATATCTGGGGGAATAACAATAAAATCAAGCACCTTACAGGTGTGGATGCTAATGGCGATGGCAAGGAAGATGATATTGTATCCAGCGGACTGTTTATTGGCAAATCTATACGGACCATTTACGATTACGAAGCTGGCCCGATTTACCAGCTAAATGATACAAGATTGCCGGGTTTCCAGATCGGTAGTTTAAGCGTAACTGATCTTGATAAAAGTGGTACCATCACAGCCGCAGACAGAAAGTTTCTCGGAAGGCGCGAACCTGCTTACCGGATGAGCTTATACAATAGCGTTGGGTATAAAGGATTTGCTTTGAGCTTTTTCCTCAACTCTGTACAAGGTGGAAAAGATGGATATCGTGAAAATAATGTACGACTCTATTTTCGTGAAGACAATTCAATAAGGAATAATGATCTTAGAGGGGTTGTTTATTGGACGCCAGCGAATCCAAACGCTAAATATCCCAGGATTATTTCCGGTACGCACTCAACTATAGAGCCTCCGCTTTATGAAAGCAGAAGCTTTGTAAGGTTGCAGGATGTTTCACTTGCTTATAATTTTTCGCCAAAAATTCTTAATAAAATAAAGGCCCAGGCTATTAGTATTTATGTAAGTGGTAAAAACCTCGTTACGTGGACCAATTGGGAAGGATGGGATCCGGAAGTGGATTCCAATAACGGCGCCAATGAAAATCAGGGCCGCATAGTTACGGACGGAAGACCTGTACTCAGGGGCTTTACTTTCGGCGTGCACATCACCTACTAATAATGATAACCGCTAAAAAAAATTATATGAAAAAAATAAAACTGTTTTTATTGGTGCTCATCCTTCTTACTGGCGGGTTATCCTGTAAGAAAGATTTTTTGGATGAAAAGCCTCTCGATTTTTTAAGTACAGCCAATGCTTTTCAAACTGCTGCTGACTTCCAGGCTTCCGTTAATAATCTGTATAGATTAGTACGTGAAGAGTTTTATACATTGAATGACTTCGAAGTTTTTAACTACCAGTACATAACAGATCTTGCGATTGATGTTACTGCTGCCACCCCTAACCTGGTGGCTACAATTAGCCCCACCTCATCAATTATGGCAAACCATTGGACGAGGCTTTATAAAATAGTGGCAGAAGCGAATACAGTTACTAGTCGGATACCGAGCTCGAAGCTTTCAGAAAAAGACAGAAAGTTATTTGAAGCAAGGGGGCGTTTTTTCAGGGCTCTCGCATATAGAACTTTGGCTTATTTATACGGCGGAGTGCCACTGGTGACAGAAGAAATAACTGCACCTAAAGTTGATTTTACGAGGGCAACGAGAAAGGAAGTTTATGCCCAGGTTATACAAGACCTGGAATTTGCTGCAGCTAATTTACCTTCTCTCAATGCTGGTTCTTCTGCTATCAAAGATGGTGAAGTTTCAAGCCAGGCTGCTAATCATCTTTTGGCTGAAGTATACATTGCAGATGGGCAATTTCAAAAAGCAGTAGATGCAGCAACGTTAGTAATTAATAGCCCTAACGTGGCGCTCATGACCAGCCGTTTTAATTTGGGAAATACGCCTAAGGATCAAAACGGTGTCACAGCCCCTGGAGATGTTTATGCGGACCTGTTTCGCGTTGGCAATCAAAATAGGGGTGGCGGTAACAGGGAGGCTATACTCGTCGTTCAGATCCAGGCCAATGTACCAGGTGGTGCAGGCGCTACCAATCTCGGATTTGCTAATGCTGGTGGTTATTGTTTGGAAAGAACACATGTGCCTCTGATGCGTGATGTAGCGGTGCCTGTTACATATCAAGACGCCAGTGGTGCTACAAAGACTACAGATATGCCAATTTTTAACTGGCCAGCCGGGGACTATAGCTCTGGCGGTAGGGGTGTAGGATTTATGGGGCCGTCATTTTGGTTTCAGGATAGTATATGGAGGAATTCTAATAATGATATCAGGAATGCCAATCACAATTTTGCAAGGGTGTTTAAATCTACGTTTCCGGGAAAAACAGTTAGTGGGGTTTTTGTGCCCAACCCTTACTATAACCAGAATATTGATTTTTATAATTTACCAACAGGATTTAAAGGCTCAAATGGTGTTACACTTCAGTCAGGCAAACCTAGCCGCGCAATGTATGCTTTCCAGATGAAAGCTACTACACCATATCAGCATCCGCAAGAACTATATGATCCAATAAATCGTCAATGGCCTTTTTCATTAAAAGATGGAGCCGCCTTTACATTCCGTGATGAATATATGTTCAGGCTTGCCGAAACCTACCTTCTCAGGGCAGAAGCCTACCTTGGGTTGAATAATACAACAACTGCAGCCGCTGATATTAACGTCGTGCGTGCTCGGGCTAATGCAACGCCGGTGTTACCTGGTAATGTTAATATTGACTACATTCTTGATGAAAGAATGAGAGAATTGGGTGTGGAAGAAAAAAGGCTGCTTACATTAATGCGTTTAGGAAAATGGTATGACAGGGTTGTAAAATGTAATTCTTATTATGCCCCACAGGCAAACACCAAATATAATCTTTGGCCGATTCCACAAGCTGAAATTGAAAGAAACAGGGAAGCAGTGCTTGATCAAAATCCAGGTTATTAATTTAGGAAGTAGCAATCGTTAGTATAATCACAAACAGGGGGATGTTTCTTCATCCTCCTTTTTTAAAAACTAAGTTGAAAGAAGTAAGGGTGCAAAAATGAAGCAAAATCCAGGTTACTGATCTGTCAGAAAAAATTGTTTTGATATTGATGCTAATGAATTATAGAGTTTAAATTTTATGACGTAAGAAGAGATAATGCTACCTCTTCTTCTTACTTACACTCGCTTGGCTATATCAGCCATTTCGCGTGGGTTAAAACAACAAGGATTCATCGAAAAAATTGAAGTATTATATAGAGACGTACACATTAATTTTAGACTCTCATAGAGCAATCGTTAAGGAAGGGTGATTCTTCATCCTTCCTTCTCTTCAACGTCGCAATTTTGAAGTATGTTATCAGTCAGATTGTTTTTGGGTTGAGATCATAAAAACACAAAGAAGGTGCTGATATTTAAAGCAAACAATCATAACACTTAACAGGAAAATGAAAAAATTACTTTTTATTATTGTTTTTATTGGACTATCAGCTGCAGTCTGTAAAAAGAAAGAGGAAAAAATCACTCCTCCGCCTGTGACGCATACAACAGAAATTAACCTTGCAGCAACTCAACAAACAATTAGAGGTTTTGGTGGCGCTACCGTTTTTCGTCCTGTTTTAACAGACGCAGATGTGAATACTTTGTTTAGCAACGCTAATGATAACCAGCTTGGACTAAGTATTCTCAGGATAAGAGTTTCACCAAATGGAAGCGGTGATTGGGCAACAGAGTTATCCAATGCCCAAAGAGCGAAGGCACTTGGAGCAATCGTAATGGCCACGCCCTGGTCACCACCTGCCTCTATGAAAACAAATAACAACACAACAGGAGGACGACTAAGCGCATCCTCGTATGCAGCCTATGCCACTTATTTGAGCAACTTTGCAGATTATATGACTTCAAATGGTGCAGAGTTATATGCTTTATCCATACAGAACGAACCCGATATTCAGGTTAATTATGAATCCTGCGATTGGTCAGCACAGGAAATGACTGATTTTATCAAGAACAATACTTTCAATTTTGGTAACACAAAACTTCTCGCCGCGGAATCTTTCAATTTCAACCAGCCTTTTACTGATGTTATATTGAATGATGCAACTGCAGCTTCCAAAGTGTCAATCATCGGCGGACATATTTATGGCAGCGGGCTTAGAAAATATGATAATGCTCTGAATAAAGGTAAGGAGGCCTGGATGACAGAACATTTGGATACCTTAACTACATGGGCTTCTGTTATGGCTACCGCAAAAGAAATACATGATTGCATGGCAGTAGCAAACTATAGCGTTTATATATGGTGGTATCTTAAACGTTTTTATGGACCAATTGACGAAAACGGGCAAATTACCAAGAGAGGATATGTGATGGCACAGTTTTCAAAATATATACGATTCGGTTACCAACGTATTGATGCTACTGACCCAATCGCAAATGTTTATATAAGTGCATATAAGGGAAATGGAAAATTGATAATTGTTGCGGTGAATATGAGTAACTCCCCAGAAAGCATAAAATTTAATATTAATGGAGGAGCAGCGCCGGCTTCATTTACGCCACATATTACATCAAACACTAAAAATCTTTCGACTGAAGCTTTTGTAAATGTTTCCGGAACTTCCTTTATTTATGATTTACCAACATTAAGCGTCACAACCTTTGTATCAAATTAGCAGAAATCAATTGAAACAGATAGTTGATCTAATAAGCCATACCGCTAGAATGTCTACAATAAGAAAGATGATTTATACAAAGTGCATTTTGAATATATTTTTTCCGGGCTTAATCATTGCCACAGCAATTATTTTTTTACCCATTATTACAAATGCACAATTTGGGAGGCAAAAAATCTCGATTATTAATGGCTGGCGATTTATCAAAGGTGATCCGACTGATGCGAATGGTTTAGCATACGATATACGCCCAGAAGTTACCAACAGAAACGATAACGTTGTGGCCGATACTAAACCTACAGAATCTATAGCTGTAGCTTCCTCGGAAAAGGGTTTAAAAAAATGGATTTTATTTTCCGCAAATGATTTTATTAAAGACTCTGCAAAACATCATCAACTCCCGGACGGAAATCCAGGAGGTAATATTTCCTTCGTACAAAATAATTTTAATGACAGTGCATGGGAACAAGTGAACTTGCCTCATGATTGGGCAATCAAAGGTCCATTTTATGAAGGTGCCAATCCGGTAGTAGGTGGTGGTATGGGTCGCCTGCCCAGCAATGGCGTGGGCTGGTACCGCAGGAAATTGGATATCACTTCTGCCGATAAAGGCAAATCCATTTACCTGGATATAGATGGTGCTATGTCATATGCTATGGTATGGCTCAATGGAAATTTGGTTGGCGGATGGCCCTATGGCTATAATTCTTTTCGCCTTGATCTTACTCCTTATGTAAAACCCGGTGGCGATAATCAACTTGCGATAAGACTGGATAATCCTCCTAATTCATCACGTTGGTACCCGGGCGGCGGCATTTATCGCAATGTATGGCTCATAAAAGTTAACCCGGTACATGTAGCGCAGTGGGGCACATGTATTCAGTCAAGAGATATTTCTGCCTCATTGGCCACCATTGATCTTACTGTTTATATCGAAAACAAATCAAGTGCTGATCAGAGCATTGAAGTTGTTACAGAAGTGTATGTGCTAGATGATAAACTCAATAGAGTCGAAAAAAAAGTAGCCAGTTTTCCCAATTCAGTTTTATCAATACCGACAGGGAAAAAACTGAAAACTGAAAATTCAGTTACCATAAAAGATCCACTGCTGTGGGGGCCGCCACCTTCACAAAAACCTAATCTCTATATAGCGATTACACGCTTGTATGCAAATGGAAAACCTATTGATGAATATGAGACCCGTTTTGGTATTCGCTCATTGAAATTTGATCCTCTAAAAGGTTTATTGGCTAATGGTAAGCCTGTCCGTTTTC
The DNA here is from genome assembly GCA_036005185.1 of Chitinophagaceae bacterium. Taxonomy (GTDB): domain Bacteria; phylum Bacteroidota; class Bacteroidia; order Chitinophagales; family Chitinophagaceae; genus VBAU01. The sequence continues at coordinate 26,248 of DASYQS010000021.1, forward strand.
AAGGTGTGAACCAACATCATGATTTAGGAGCGTTGGGCGCTGCATTTAATACCAGAGCTGCAGAAAGACAATTGGAAATTTTGCGTGAAATGGGATGCAATGCAATTCGTATGGCCCACAACCCACCTGCTCCCGAATTGTTGGATTTAACAGATCGCATGGGATTCCTTGTAATTGATGAAATTTTCGACTGTTGGGAAAGAAAAAAAACACTACTCGATTTTCATTTGATTTTTCCTGATTGGCACGAGCCGGACACAAGGGCCTTTATAAGAAGAGACAGGAATCATCCATCCATCATAGCATGGAGTTTTGGTAATGAAGTAGGGGAGCAATACACTTCGGAAGAGGGAGCAGCACTTGCAAAAAAAATGCACGATATTGTCAGGGAAGAAGATAGTACCAGACCTTCCACAGCATCGATGAATTATGCAAAGCCGGATATGCCTTTCCCGAAAGTGATGGACATTTTAAGTTTGAATTATCAGGGAGAAGGAATACGCGATGCTCCTGCCTACGCACATCTCCAGGGTATTAAAACATCACCTTTATATCCTGCATTTCAAAAACAGTTTTCTGATAAATTAATCGTAAGCAGTGAAACAGCATCGGCCCTTAGTTCCCGAGGTACTTATTTGTTTCCGGTATATGATGGCATAAGCGCTCCCATTAGTGACAGTACCGGCGGTGATTCTAAGAAAAAATATGTAAGTAGCTATGATCTTTATACTGCAGCATTTGGAGCATCGCCTGATAAGGTCTTTGCTTCGCAGGATAAGCATCCTTACGTTGCAGGTGAATTTGTTTGGTCGGGTTGGGATTATCTGGGTGAGCCCACACCTTATTATTCAGCACGCAGTTCGTATTCGGGCATTATAGATTTGGCAGGATTTAAGAAAGACCGCTTTTATCTATACCAATCACGCTGGCGTCCTTATTTTAAAATGGCGCATATTCTTCCGCACTGGACTTGGCCTGATCGTATCGGTAAAATAACTCCTGTGCATGTCTATTCATCTGGTGATGAAGCCGAATTGTTTTTAAACAATAAGTCGCTTGGAAGAAAAAAGAAAGGTCAATACGAATATAGGTTTCGGTGGGATAGTGTGATTTATATGCCGGGGCAACTTAAAGTAATTACCTATAAAAATGGTAAGCAATGGGCCACTGATATTATGCAAACCGCAAGGCAGGCTGCAAAACTGGAACTCAGCGCAGACAGAAGCATGATCACGGCTGATGGAAAAGATTTATCATTCATTACCCTTCGTGTGTTGGATGATAAGGGAATAGTTGTACCTCAAGCCAACAATCACATAACGTTTGAAATATCGGGACCAGGCGAAATAGTGTCTACGGACAATGGTGATCCTGCTGATTTAATCTCTTTTTATTCTAAAGAGCGTAATGCGTTCAATGGACTTGCACTTGTCATTGTGAAAGCGAAATCAGGAATGCCTGGTACGATTAAAATAACAGCAAAATCAAATGATCTTGTAACAGCCGAAATAAGAATAAAAAGCCAGTAGAAATAGTGACTGGTGTTAAAATAGTTGTGTATTAGTTGTTATTCATCGTACAACCCGCAGTCTTTCTCTAAGGTACTTTAAAAAATGATTTCAGATGAAGCTGCATGATGATAGTTATAAGAATGTATGATGATAATTACAAGAAAAGGCCAGTTTATGCAGGATTTTTTTGGATGGACTGAAATAATAATGTAATGAAGCAGCATCGTTAATATAATCAAACGGGGGTGTTTGTTTACCCCCTTCTTTAAAAATTTAATTGTAATTTTTACAATAATTATATTTACCCTTTAAAAAAATCAACAATGCCTGTTACGACCGGAAGAAAAGAATTATTTAAAAATATTCCCCAAATAAAATATGAAGGACCCGACACAGATAATCCCCTTGCTTTTCGCTGGTATGATGAAAACAAAATAATTGCAGGAAAAACACTGAAAGATCATTTACGTTTTGCTTGTGCTTACTGGCATTCATTCTGCGGAAACGGTGCTGATCCTTTTGGCGAGCCCACCCATTTATTTTCATGGAATGAAAAAGCTGACGCGGTTGAACGGGCAAAAGATAAAATGGATGCAGCTTTCGAATTCATTACTAAAATGAATTTGCCTTACTATTGTTTTCATGACGTGGATGTGGTTGACTATACAAATGATGTAAAGGACAATGATAAGCGATTGCAAACAATGGTTGAATATGCCAAACAAAAACAAAAAGAAAGTGGAGTAAAACTTTTATGGGGCACAGCTAATTTATTTTCCAATCGCAGGTATATGAATGGCGCTGCCACCAATCCTGATTTTCATGTGATGGCTCATGCCGGTGCGCAGGTGAAGGCAGCATTAGATGCAACAATTGCTTTGAATGGAGAAAATTATGTTTTCTGGGGTGGCAGAGAAGGGTATATGAGTTTACTAAATACCAATATGAAGAGAGAGAAAGAGCATCTTGCAAAATTTCTTCATGCTGCAAAAGACTATGCAAGAAAAAACGGGTTTAAAGGAGCATTTTTTATCGAACCAAAACCTTGCGAACCTAGCAAACATCAATATGATTATGATGCCGAAACAGTGATTAGCTTTTTACGACAATATGATCTATTGAATGATTTCAAACTGAATATTGAAGTAAATCATGCCACGCTCGCGGGTCACACATTCACACATGAATTGCAGGTCGCAGCAGATGCCGGATTGCTTGGCAGCATGGATGCCAATCGAGGCGATTATCAAAATGGCTGGGATACTGATCAATTTCCTAATAACATCAATGAACTGGTTGAAGCCATGCTCATCATTCTCGAGGCAGGAGGCTTCAAAGGAGGAGGAATCAATTTCGACGCAAAGATCCGTCGTAACTCGACTGATGCTGCCGATTTGTTTTATGCACATATAGGTGGCATGGATACATTTGCGAGGGCACTGATTGTTGCCGATAACATCTTGCAAAAATCTGATTACAAAAAAATTCGTCAGCAACGATATGCAAGTTTTGACAGCGCTAAAGGAAAGGAATTTGAAGAAGGCAAATTGTCACTTGAAGATTTAAGAACTTATGCTATTGAAAATGGTGAGCCAGAAATAAGAAGCGGAAGACAAGAGTATTTGGAAAATATTATCAACAGGTATATCTAAACCAGTTACAGGTTACTAGTTACCGGTAACCGGAAACTGGCAACTGGTAACTGGTAACATAACCAGCAACCAGCAACTTAACTCTTAACACTAAAATCAACTGTATGTATCTTACAACGATTGACTGGCTGATCATCCTTGTCTATTTTGGAATTATTGCCGGTATTTCATGGTGGGCGGTAAAAAAGAAAGAAAAAACTTCTGCGGATGATTATTTTCTTGCGGGGCGCCATCTCGGATGGTTTGTAGTTGGTGCTTCAATTTTTGCTTCCAATATTGGATCTGAACATTTAGTAGGATTAGCCGGTTCGGGAGCAACAGATGGAGTAGCACTTGCACATTATGAATTACACGCCTGGTGTCTCTTGGTTCTTGGGTGGGTGATGGCTCCTTTTTTTATGCGTTCCAAAGTATTCACCATGCCTGAGTTTTTGGAGAGACGTTTTACTCCGAAAGCACGAACTGTTTTATCCATTATTTCACTGATAGCATATATACTGACAAAAATAGCTGTTGGCATTTATGCTGGCGGTATTGTATTCAGAGCTTTATTACCCGACGTACATTTCCTGGGTATGGATACATTTTGGATTGGTTCAATTTTGCTGATTGTTTTGACCGGTATATATACAATCATCGGTGGATTTAGAGCAGTTGCTTATACTGAAACACTTCAAACTTTCGTCAAAATAATCGGTGCAATTATGGTCACTTATTTTGGATTGAAAGCTTTGGGTGGCTGGGATAAGCTAAAAGAAATATGTGGCACCGAAATGTTCAATTTATGGAAACCAATTGTACCCAACGGTGTAGAAGGCACGTGGGCCCCGGTGAATGAAAGCGGAAAAATAGCATGGTATTTCAATGATAAATATCCCTGGCCCGGTATGCTGCTTTGTGCACCAATAATAGGTTTGTGGTATTGGTGTACCGACCAGTATATTGTTCAGCGAGTATTGGGTGCCCGTGATGAAAAGCAGGGCAGGAGAGGTACCATTTTCGCAGGCTTTTTAAAACTTACTCCTGTTTTTCTCTTTATCATTCCGGGAATGATATGTTTTGCATTAGCAAAAAGCGGATTAAATCCTGCCTTACATGATGCATTATTCGATGCAAATGGAAACTTAATTAGGGATAGGGCTCAAGCTGCTTTCCCACTACTTGTAACACAGGTACTTCCCATTGGCGTCAGAGGAATTGTGGTGGCAGGTTTACTTGCCGCTCTCATGAGTGCTCTTGCCGGAGTATTCAATGCCTCTTCTTCTTTGTTCACGATGGATTTTTATTCGCGATTTAAGCCAAGGGCTAGCCAGGCACAGTTGGTTTGGGTAGGTCGTGTTGCAACGGTAGTAATGGTTATCATTGGTTTGCTTTGGATCCCGGTTATTCAGGGTGGTCGGGGACTCTACGATTATTTACAAGGCATTCAAGCCTACCTGGCTCCTCCAATATTTGTAGTTTTCTTTTTTGGAGTTTTTATGAAACGGCTAAATGGGCCCGGATGTCTCGCCACGCTGCTGACAGGTTTTGCCATGGGTTTATTCCGTCTCGCTGTGGACACACCGGTAAAATTGATGGGAACAACTTATGCAGAAGGATCTTTCCTGTGGATCGTAAATAATATTTTCTTTCAGTACTATAGTTTATTAATAACTATCGTGTGCATACTTGTATTTATCATTGTAAGCTATGCAACGCGACAACCTGATTATGCTAAAATTAGTGGTCTTACTTTCTCTACACTAACGGAAGAGGATCGGAGGTCAACCAGGGCAACATGGAGTGCGAAAGATGTGCTGCTTTCAGTTTTGCTTGTTGCAATCATCATTGCAATTTATTTGTATTTCACAGGTTAATTAAGTTATTGTAGTATGAAAAAATTTGAAATCATTTTCATTGCAGTTTCACTGCAACTAGTGAGTGTATTGGCTATTGCTCAGCAGCCTGCATACAAAAACAAAAATCTTTCTCCCGAAGTGAGAGCAAAAGATTTGTTAGGCAGAATGAATCTTGATGAAAAATGTATGCAAACACAATGTTTGTGGGGGCAGAAATCAACCATTTTTAATTCCAATGGTGATTTTGATCCGGCAAAGGCAGAGGAGGTATTAAAGAATGGATTGGGAGAGTTAGCAAGACTCAATGAAAATGCGGGACAAAACAGTTCCGGCTATCATCCCAAGCAAGCTGCAGAGCTATACAACAAGATCCAACATTTTTTTATTGAGAAAACAAGATTGGGCATTCCTATAATGGTGCATGAAGAAAGTTTGCATGGACAACAAACGCAGGATGCCACAAACTTTCCTATTCCGATTGGTTTAGCCAGCACATGGAATGAAAACCTGATGACAGAAATTTATACAAACGTGGCTGAAGAAGTAAGAGCTAGAGGCGGCCAACATGTGCTGGCGCCCGTAGTTGATGTAACCCGCGATCCACGATGGGGAAGGACAGAAGAAACGTTAGGTGAAGATCCTTTTTTAATATCACGCCTGGCTGTTGCACAAATAAAAGCATATCAGGGCAATGGTGTTTATCTGGGGAAAAATCATGTGGCAACAACTTTAAAACATTTTGGAGTTCATGGACAAAGTGAGGGGGGCGAAAATGTAGCACCGAGCAATATCGATGAGCGAACCGTGAGAGAAGTTTTTTTCAAACCATTTCAAACTTGTGTGCAAGAAGCAAAAGCTATGAATGTAATGGCGACTTACAACGAGCTGTTTGGCTTGCCTGTGCATATTAATAAATATGTGCTCACTGATATTTTAAGAAAAGAATGGGGCTTTAAAGGTTTAATTGTTTCTGATTACTATGCCATAAGAGATGTGAGCACTCTTCACAAAATAACACCTTCATATGATACGGCCGGACTGCTTGCTTTTAAAGCAGGAATAGATATTGAAACTCCCGATCCCGATGGTTTTAAAAATTTAAAACAGCTAGTAACAAGTGGAAAAATTTCTATGAAGGAATTGGATGAAAAAGTAATTAGAATTTTGATCACCAAATTTCGTTTGGGTTTGTTTGATGATCCTTATGTTGATGCCGATAGGGCAGAACAAATAGTAGGTAACGGAGAAAAAAGGGCAGTTGCTTACAAGGCTGCGACTGAGGCGATGGTGCTGTTAAAGAACAATAATAATTTTTTGCCTCTTGATAAAACTAAAATCAAAACTATTGCATTCATCGGCCCTAATGCGGATAAATGTTTACTTGGCGGTTATTCAAGCAAACCAAGGGTTTGTATTTCACCATTTCAAGCATTGAAAGAAAAATATGGAAACAGCATGAAAGTTTTATATGCAGAGGGAGTGAAGATCACCGATAAAAACAATTGGTTTGCTGATACAATTAATCTCGCCAATGCTGAAGAGAATAAAAAGAAAATTGCGGAAGCTGTTGAAGTAGCCAAACAGGCAGATGTAGTCGTATTATTTGTTGGGGGTAATGAAAGTACTAACCGCGAAGGATGGGCAACAAATCATTTGGGTGATCTGCCAACCTTGGAGTTGCTGAATGGGCAAAATGAATTAATAAAAGAAATCGTTGCCGTAGGAAAGCCCACTTGTGCATTTATAAATAGTGGGCCACCGTTGAGCATTGGCAACTTAGTTGACGCGGTGCCTGCAGTGATGCAATGTTGGTATCTTGGACAAGAAGGAGGTTATGCGATGGTTGATGCATTGTTTGGCGATGTGAACCCAAGCGGCAAGCTTCCAATCTCTTTTCCTAGAACGGCTGGCCACATTCCCGCTTACTATAATTACAAACCTTCTTCTCGCCGAGGATATAATCTTGGTTTTGATGTAACTCCTTTGTTCCCGTTTGGATATGGATTGAGTTATACAACATTTCAGTATGCCAATTTGAAATTATCTTCTTCAACAATGAACACAAAGGGAAGGGTTACAGTAAGTGTGGATGTAAAGAACATTGGTAATAAAAAAGGTTCAGAGGTTGTGCAAATGTATATTCGTGACGATTACTCTTCTGTTACACGTCCTATAAAAGAATTAAAAGGATTTAAAAAGATCTGGCTGGATCCTGGCCAATCGCAAACAATCAACTTTGCCATCACTCCTGAATTATTATCTTTTTATGATAAGAATATGAAATGGATAGTTGAAACCGGCGATTTTACAATTATGGTAGGAACATCATCTGATAAAACAGAGAACATTAAACTCACTGTTGTCAAATAAGAATACTTTATGCCTTTAAATAAGAGTTGTATGAAAAAGTATATAATTTGTTTGAAAACATCTTCCTTCTTCTTCATCTTTTCTGTCGTTTTTACTTTATCGGTCTTTTCACAGAAAAAATATGATTATCCTTTTCAGGATCCGTCTTTGCCAATTGAAAAACGTGTAAATGATTTGGTATCGCGATTAACGCTGGAAGAGAAAGTTTCCCAAATGCTCAATGGAACTCCAGCTATTGATCGTCTTGGCATCCCTGCCTACGATTGGTGGAATGAATGCTTGCATGGAGTGGCCCGTACATCATTTAAAACAACTTCTTATCCGCAGGCAATTGGCATGGCCGCTACATTTGATGTGGACGCGATGAAAACGATGGGTGATTATACGGCCGAGGAAGGTCGTGCTATTAATAATGAAAGCAATCGCAAAAATGATCATCGAAGATATCTTGGCTTAACATACTGGACTCCGAACATAAATATTTTTCGTGATCCTCGCTGGGGAAGAGGACAGGAAACCTATGGCGAAGACCCTTATTTGACTTCAACTTTAGCAAAAGCGTTTGTCACAGGTTTGCAGGGTAATGACCCGAAATATTTAAAAGCTGCCGGCTGCGCAAAACATTATGCTATTCATAGCGGACCCGAGCCATCTCGCCATGTGTTTAATGTGAATGTAAGCAATCATGATCTTTGGGATACCTACATCCCCGCATTTCATGAATTGGTGGTGAATGCAAAAGTAGCTGGGGTGATGTGTGCTTACAATGCGTATGCCGACCAACCGTGTTGCGCAAGCGATAAGCTAATGGTAAATATTTTGCGTGATCAATGGAAGTTTACAGGCTATGTAACTTCTGATTGCGGTGCCATTGATGATTTTTTTAGATTTCACAAAACACACCCCGACGCAGCCAGTGCAGCAGCCGATGCAGTTTGGCACGGAGCAGATGTTGATTGCGGAACGGTTGCTTACAAAGCGTTGGTGCAGGCAGTGAAAGATGGAAAAATAACTGAAAAACAGATCGATGTTTCTTTAAAAAGATTATTCACGATTCGATTTCGCCTTGGTCTCTTTGATCCTATTGAAATGGTAAAATATGCACAGATCCCCCTTTCTGTTTTAGAAAAACAAGAACATAAACAGCATGCATTGAAAATGGCGAGAGAATCTATCGTGTTGTTGAGAAACGAAAATCATTTATTACCTCTCAATAAAAACACCTTGCCTACCGGCAGGCAGGTAAAAAAGATTGCAGTGCTTGGCCCTAATGCCGATAATACCAATACCCAACTCGGAAATTATAATGGTCAGCCTTCGGTAGTTACCACTGTGTTACAGGGTATAAAAGATAAACTGGGAAATGGCACCGATATATTTTATTCAAGAGCAATAAATTTTGTTGACACCACACATCCCGACTTCAGCAAACTCATTGATAGTGTAAAAAATGCCGATATACTCATTTATGTAGGTGGAATTTCTCCACGATTAGAAGGAGAGGAAATGAGAGTGAGCCAACAAGGTTTTAGCGGGGGTGATCGCGCTACTATTAGCTTGCCTTCTGTACAAACAGATTTTTTAAAGGCGTTGAAAGCAACAGGCAAACCGGTAGTCTTTGTAATGATGACCGGATCGGCGATAGCAATTCCATGGGAAGCAGAAAATATTCCTGCCATTATCAATACATGGTACGGAGGACAGGCGGCAGGAACGGCAGTAGCCGATGTTTTATTTGGAGATTATAATCCATCAGGCAGATTACCGATAACATTTTATAAACAGGATAGCGATCTTCCTGCATTCGAAGATTATTCCATGACAAATCGAACTTATCGTTATTTTAAAGGGGAGCCATTATATCCTTTCGGTTTTGGATTAAGCTTTACAAGTTTTAAATACAGCGATATAAAATTGTCAAAGTCATCTGTCAAAAAAAATGAATCACTGCAAGCTGAAGTTACTGTTACCAATACAGGAAAATATAATGGTGATGAGGTTGTGCAACTTTATATTACTCATAAAGGTGTTGATTTCGCTCCGTTATCAGCTCTGAAAAATTTCAAAAGAATCACTCTTCAACCAGGTGCATCGCAAAAAATTGGCTTTACGATTACTCCTGAATTATTGACCTTAATTAATGCGAACGGAAATACTGTGTTCACACCTGGAAAAGTTAAAATAATTATTGGAAGCACTTCACCCGGGAAAAGAAGTGAAGCACTGGGTGCAGCAAGAGTAATCGAGGCTGCTTTGACTTTAAAATAATAATACTTTCTGCTAGAAAATAAAGATAGTTGAAGAGGTAAGCAGCATGCTCCTACTTTGTTTGATGCCAGCTACAATAAAAAAACAGCATTTAATGAATATATCAAAGGACTGCAATAATATTACAGTCTGGTATTAAAATAATGTAAACATGATGATGGAACAAACAATGCGATGGTTCGGACCTAATGATCCGGTTAGCTTATGGGATATAAGACAAGCAGGATGTAGCGGAGTCGTTACTGCTTTACATCATATTCCTGTTGGTGAGGTTTGGACTGTTGAAGAAATCAATAAAAGAAAATTGATGATCGAAGACGCAGGTATGACATGGACTGTGATTGAAAGCCTGCCGGTGAGCGAGGACATAAAAAAACAATCTGGCAATTATCTCCAGCACATCGAGAATTACAAACAAAGTTTACGAAATGTTGCGGCATGCGAATTGGAAGTGGTGACATACAACTTTATGCCCATACTGGATTGGATGCGTACAGATATTAATTATGAAATGCCCGATAAAAGCAAAGCATTGCGATTCGAGAAATCAGCTTTTATTGCTTTTGATCTTTTTTTGCTCAAACGTCCTGGTGCGGAAAATGATTATAGCAAGGAAGAAATTGAAAAGGCAAAAAAAAGATTTGCTGTAATGGCCGACCAAGAAAAAGAAATACTTTATCGTAATGCTTTGCTTGGACTACCTGGCAGCGAAGAACGATTTACTCCTGAACAAATTATTGCCGCTTTAAATTCGTATCAGCACATCGATGCAAAAAAATTAAAACAGCATCTTTTTTATTTTTTACAGCAAGTAGTTCCTGTGGCCGAAGAACTTGGTTTGAAGATGGCCATTCATCCTGATGATCCACCATATCCATTGCTTGGTCTTCCACGAATTGTGAGCACTGAACAGGATGCAAAAGAATTGCTAGAAGCGGCTCCATCTGCTGCTAATGGTCTTTGTTATTGTACCGGTTCTTACGGAGTAAGGGCTGATAATGATTTGCCTGGCATGGTAAAACGTTTGGGTGATCATATTCACTTTATTCATTTGCGAAGTACAAAAAGGGATGAAGAAGGAAATTTTTATGAAGCGGATCATTTGGGTGGCGACGTTGACATGTATGCAGTGATCAAAGAAATTGTTTTAGTAATGAATAAGAGAAAAGTTTCTATTCCCATGCGTCCAGATCATGGCCATCAAATGCTGGATGATTTAAAAAAGACGACCTATCCCGGTTACAGTGCCATTGGCCGTTTAAGAGGGCTTGCCGAATTGAGGGGATTAGAATTAGGGATTTATAAAAGTCTGTTTAATTAAAGTGATGGCCTTAATGTAAGATAAAATGGAATGGCAATATGCTCGGTTGATTGACTAAGAATCAGCTCAGCCGTTTTTCTTCCCATCATTTCAAAATCGGTAGAGATCGTAGTGATCCCATTTAAGATCAATTTTTTTAATGGAGTTTCGTTGTAAGAAATGATCCCTACATCCTTCCCAATCTGCAACTTATCAGCAATAATTTTTTCGATCAAATTTACAAGGTCATCTTCCATTAAATTAATATAGGCTTCTCCTTTTTTGATCTCTTCTTTTTTAATATTGCTTGCAATCTTATAGTTAAAAGCATATTCATCACAGAAAGTGCAAAAGCCCTTTACTATTTCTTCAGGGTAATAAGTGTATGAAGGGAAAATTATTTTCAATGTCTCGTATTTTTCCAATACGGGTAGTGCTTGTTCCAATGCGTGATAAATATCTTTTTCAAAATCTTCATATACGGCTGCATAGCATCCCTCTACACCAGCTATTAATTTATCAAGCAGTATTAATTTATCGCGGGGGATGGTATTAATGATTTCATGAGCATTTTCACCCCCCTCAAGAAAATGAGGAATAATTACAAAATGTGTGTAATCATCCCGTTTATTTGAAAGCAATTTTTTAAATAGCACATAGTCGTTATTGTAAATATAAAAATCAACGGTAGCAAGATCACCCAATGAAGACACGAATGCATCATAAATAATTTTTTTATGCGCACTAAGTTTATTGAACAATAAAAATATCTTCAGTGATTGATTGATCTCAGTATTTTTTATGAAATATCCTTTGCCGGGTACCGAGCCTAATATGCCAAGGTTCTTTAGATATTTATAACCTTTTTCCGCTGTGTCTCTTGAAATTTCAAATTCAAAGCTCAGTTCATTAATGGAAGGAAGGACCTCGTTCACATTTGCTTTTTTTTCGCGGATGGCTTTAATAATGCAATTAGCAAGCTGCAAATATTTGGGAGTAGCTGAATAAAAATCAATATCAATAAATTTGCATATCGGCGACGGTTGTTTCATTGCAGCAGATCTTCGTTAATAGATCAAAATGAAAATGTTGGTTTCAAAATACTATTTATTTTAAAACCATGACAGTGCATGATAGATGTTTTGCCGATAGCTTTTACTTTTAATAGTTAACTAATTGCTTGTCATAAGAAATTGTCATGCAAGTCATTCTCGGCGTAATTTACCATTTTATAGGCGGTTTTGCCTCTGGCAGTTTTTACATGCCTTATAAAAAAGTAAGAGGATGGCATTGGGAGAGTTATTGGATTGTTGGCGGTTTGTTTTCATGGCTCGTTGTACCGCCATTAGCGGCCTGGCTTACCATCCCAAATTTTTCAGAGATTATTGCCAATACTCCCACTTCCACATTGTTCTATACTTTCTTATTTGGTTTGTTATGGGGGATAGGGGGATGTACTTATGGACTCGGTGTTCGTTATCTTGGTGTTGCGTTGGGAAGCAGCATCATTTTGGGTTTGTGCATGGTTTTTGGTTCTTTAATTCCCTCTGTGTATTATCAATTATTTCCTGAACAAGGTAAAGATACTATTGGCATGATTGCCGGAAGCAAATGGGGATTGTTTGTTTTGGCAGGCTTAGTGGTTTGTGTCATTGGTATCATTCTTTGCGGTAAAGCAGGAATGATGAAGGAAAAACAAATGACGGATAGCACACCATCAGCCAGACCTGGCAAAACTGTAAAAAGGTTGGCACCTGAACCGGTAGCTGAGGAAGCGGCAGTTGCAGGAATCGGCTATCGCCACGAAGCTTATGATGAAATTGCGGTTGAACAACCTTCTGCATCTGCTCACGGCACTACTGGCAATATCGAATACAAGTTTGCCTTGGGTTTAACTGTCGCAATTATTTCAGGCGTGCTGAGTGCCTGTTTCAATTTTGGATTGGAAGCCGGTAAATCCATGGCCACGGTTGCAAATGATATTTGGGTGAATGCAAATCCCGGACAAGGCGAGTTCCTTTTCCGTAACAATGTAATTTATGTAGTGCTTCTTTGGGGCGGATTGACTACCAATTTTGTTTGGTGTATGATCTTAAATGCACGAAACAAAACCTTTGGTGATTACGCAAATAAGAAGACTCCTTTATTAAATAATTACCTTTTAAGTGCACTTGCCGGTACCACATGGTTCCTTCAATTCTTTTTTTATGGAATGGGGGAGAGTCGTCTTGGGAACGGTGCCTCTTCATGGATATTGCACATGTCGTTCATTATACTTGTTGCCAATATGTGGGGATTGCTATCAAAAGAATGGACAGGAGTTTCAAAGAAAACAAAAACAATGCTTTTCATTGGGGTGGCTACAATTATAGCGGCTGTGTTAATAGTAGGTTATGGTAATTCATTGAAATAAATTGAATGCCCTTAAAAAAAATGTTATGCCTGCAATCGCAACTAGAAAATTCAAACACGTAAATTATTTGTGGGATGAAACCAGGGCTGCATCATTAGCGAATGATGAAGTGGCATTATTAATCTATCGTTCAAATCTGTTGGGTGCAGATTTACGTTTAACCAATTATGGCGGGGGGAACACATCATGCAAAACGATTGAAAGAGACCCGCTCACAAGTAAAAAGACAGAAGTAATGTGGGTCAAGGGCTCAGGCGGAGATCTGGGTACGTTAACAAAAAATGGCTTGGCAGGACTTTATCTTGAGCGATTACAAAGCTTAAAAAACATATACAAGGGACTTGCTCATGAGGATGAAATGGTAGAGCTTTTTAATCATTGCATTTTTGATCTCAATTCTAAAGCGCCGTCCATTGATACACCATTGCATGGATTCTTGCCTTTCAAACACATTGATCATTTGCATCCCGATGCGGCCATCGCTATCGCTGCTTCAAAGAACGGAAAGAAAATAACTGAGGAATTATTCAATGGCATGGTTGCCTGGGTTGATTGGCAACGGCCGGGTTTTGATCTGGGACTAAAGCTCAAAAAAACGGTTGATGAAAATCCGGGAATTTGCGGAATTATGCTCGGCTCGCACGGATTATTTACATGGGGTGATACAGCCTATGAATGTTATCTCAATTCTTTAGAAACGGTTGAACGTTGTGCAGACTATATTGAAAACTATTCTAAAGGGAATAAAGAAGTTTTTGGGGGAGACAAAATTAAATCCTTACCAAAAGAAAAAAGACTTGCTCAAGCTGCTGCCTTAGCGCCTGTTTTACGTGGACTTTGCTCGGGGAATAGAAATGGGCTTTCTTCAGAAAACGGAATGAATAATTCTGCTACGCTGGCTGGAAACAAAGTGGGTCATTTTACAGATGACGAACAAGTTTTGGAATTCATCAATTCAAATGATCTCGAACGCCTGGCCCCAATGGGAACAAGCTGTCCGGATCATTTTTTACGCACTAAGATCAGTCCGCTGGTGCTCAACTTGTCCGCCGATGAAAATTTAGAAGATGTTGGATTAATAAAAGAAAAATTAGCACCGCAATTTGCTTCCTACAGGAAAATGTATGAGGATTATTACAACAAGCATAGGCATAGTAATAGTCCTGCCATGAGAGATCCAAACCCGGTTGTGATCTTATATCCTGGTGTAGGCATGTTCACTTTTGCAAAGGATAAGGCAACAGCAAGGATCGCTGCTGAATTTTATATCAATGCGATTAATGTAATGCGTGGTGCAGAAACAATTTCTGAATATACTTCTTTGCCGCGCCAAGAAGCTTTTGATATTGAATATTGGTTGCTTGAAGAAGCAAAACTGCAACGATTGCCAAAGCCAAAGGCATTATCAGGGAAAATTGCATTAGTTACTGGCAGCGCAGGAGGAATTGGGAAAGCGATCGCTAAAAAATTTGCTGACGAAGGCGCCTGCATTATTCTAAATGACAATGATGAAGGAAGGTTAAATACGATTCATAAAGAATTTGACCAGCAATACAACAAAGATGTATTTGCTTCAGTTCCTCTTGATGTTACTGACACAAATAGCATTCGCCATGCATTTTATAAGGCGGCACTCAATTTTGGCGGAGTGGACATAGTTGTAAACTGTGCTGGGTTATCTATTTCTAAACCTATCGAAGATCATACTGAAAAAGATTGGGACCTATTGTATGATGTGCTCGTAAAAGGACAGTTTTTTGTAACACAGGAATGTGTGGAGATCATGCGTAAACAAAACATGGGGGGAGATATTGTCAATATAGTAAGCAAAAATGCATTGGTATCTGGCCCCAATAATGCTGGATATGGATCTGCAAAAGCCGCGCAAACACATTTGAGCAGATTAAATGCTGCAGAGTTGGGGAAAGATAAAATCAGAGTAAACGTAGTGAACCCCGATGCTGTGATCAGTGATAGTAAGATTTGGGAAGGGGAGTGGGCTGCTGGTCGCGCCAAAGCTTATGGCATTACAGTGGAAGAGTTGCCGGAGTTTTATGCAAAAAGAACATTGCTGAATGAGGTAATATTGCCCGATGATATTGCCAATGCCTGTTTCGTTTTAGTAAGCGGGTTGCTTGATAAATCGACAGGTAATATTTTAAATGTTGACGGAGGTGTGGCCGCTGCGTTTGTGAGATGATAAGCCCATCCCAACCCTTCCCAAAGGGAAGGGTCTAGCAACCGCATTAAACTTAGCTAAACAGCCTTTCATTGTTGAAATAAAAACTCTCGCATTGGAAGAAATATTGATACAATTATTAACATAAAATAAGCGAGCCTTGTGCTCGGGTGGTCTTCCCTTCGGGAAGGGTCGGGATGGGTTTTTATGCAACGAGTAGCATTCAAAATGAAATTATTCAAGGGTTATGAAGCTGAATATAAAAAGCGTCATGATGAGATTTGGCCAGAGCTCTCCAGCTTGTTAAAAGAAAATGGCATTCACGATTATTCTATTTTCCTTGATGAAGAAACCAATATACTTTTTGGTGTTTTAAAAATTGACGACCCCGAAATATTGAATAAATTGCCGTTGGCGCCAGTAATGCAGCAATGGTGGAGTTATATGAAAGATATTATGGAAACCAATGAAGATAATTCTCCTGTTTCTATTCCTTTGAAAGAAGTGTTTTATTTGCCTTAAACCTCTAAGATATTTGGATATTCGATATTGGGATATTGTTGAAAAAAATCTAAAACACAAAATGACATCAAATGTTCCTTTGGAGGATTTAGAAATCTATCAGCTTGCACTTGAAATTGGTGAGTGCGTTTGGAACACAGTTAATAAATGGGAATTTTTTTCAAAGAAAACCGTTGGAGGGCAATTTGTTGAGGCAGCAGATTCTATTGCTTCAAATATTGCGGAAGGTTATGGACGCTATTTTTATAAGGATCGAAAACAATTTTGTTATTATAGCAGAAGATCATTGATGGAAACCAAAACATGGGCAACAAAAGCCTTTAGTCGCAAATTGATTTCCAAAGAAGAGTTTGATACACTAATTGAAAAATTAAAAATCTTACATCTTAAACTCAATAACTACATCAAAAAACTTAAGCAAAATGTCGAATCTCTAAATATCTAATATCATAATATCAAAATATCTCCTAATGCAAATCGAGAAATACAAGATCGAAGAACATAATCAAAAACGGATATTAGCACAGCAGCTCAAGTTTGAGCAACTCACGTCTCTAATAACTGATGTAACTGGTATTCTTAAAAAACTACAGGATTTTCAAATCGCCATACCAAGCTGGGCGCTGGGAACGGGAGGTACGCGGTTTGGAAGATTTTCCATTGGCGGTGACCCTCGGAATCTGGAAGAAAAAATTGAAGATGTAGGATTATTGCATTCTTTGAATCGATCCAGCGGAGCTATTTCTTTACATATTCCCTGGGACATTCCGAAAAATGCTTCCAATATAAAAGCATTGGCTGCACAATTTGGTTTGCGTTTCGATGCCATGAATTCAAATACTTTTCAAGATCAGTCCGATCAGCAATACAGTTACAAATTTGGGTCACTGCAACATGTTGACAAAGCTGTTCGCAAACAGGCCATTGAACATAATATTGAAGTGATCAAATATGGCGAGGCATTGGGTTCAGAAGCCATTACTGTATGGCTTGCAGATGGATCTTCATTTCCTGGCCAGCTTAACTTCAGAAAGGCATTTCAGCGGACATTAGAAAGTCTGCAGGAGATTTATAACGAGTTGCCCGAAACTTGGAAGATGTTTGTTGAATACAAGGCTTATGAGCCTAACTTTTACTCAATGACGGTAGGAGATTGGGGACAATCTTATTTATATGCAAGTAAATTAGGCAAGCAAGCATATACGCTTGTTGATCTCGGCCATCATTTGCCTAATGCCAATATTGAACAAATTGTATCCTTGTTATTAATGGAAGGAAAACTAGGTGGCTTTCATTTCAATGATTCAAAATACGGGGATGATGATCTTACTGTAGGAAGCATCAATCCGTACCAATTATTTTTGATTTTTTATGAATTAGTAGCCGGCATGGATGCAAAAGGAATGAACCATGCCAATGATTTGGGTTGGATGATCGATGCTTCGCACAATTTAAAGGATCCGCTTGAGGATTTGATACAGTCTGTAGAAGCTATAAAAATTGCTTATGCTCAAGCTTTATTAGTTGACAAAGAAAAACTGGAAGAAGCAAGAGAAAAAAATGATGTAGCAAAAGCACAAGAAATTTTACAGAATGCATACCGCACGGATGTACGTCCATTGGTGGCACAAGCACGAGTAAATTCAGGCGGTGCTCTTGATCCCATGCAATTATACCGAGAGCTAAATATCAGGGAGCATCTGATAAAAGAACGCGGACAGAAAACTGTTGCGACGGGATTGTGAGTGGTCAATGGTCAATAGTCAATAGTAATATATCTTATACAAATCATTCATTACCCATACTCATTATTCATCATTCACGGCTTACAAAATGGACAAGAAGAATGTCATAGCAATATTCGATGTTGGCAAAACCAACAAAAAATTATTCTTGTTTGATGAAGGATACCACATTGTTTTTGAAAGATCGGCTGTGATTCCTGAAACAAAAGATGAAGATGGTTTTCCTTGTGAAGATCTGCAAGGCTTGTGTTCTTTTATTTATAATTCATTTCACGAATTGTGGATACAGAAAGAATTTGATATAAAAGCGATCAATTTTTCTGCTTATGGTGCAAGCTTTGTAAATGTTGGAGAGGACGGAAAACCGGTGACACCACTTTATAATTATCTGAAACCTTATCCTGATCATTTGCTGAAACAGTTTTATGAAACTTATGGAGGTGAAGAAGATTTTTCTTATCGAACTGCATCACCTGTACTGGGCAATTTGAACTCAGGAATGCAGCTATATCGTATCAAATATGAAAAGCCTGAGTTATTTCAAAAAATAAAACATGCTTTTCATTTGCCGCAATTCCTTAGCTATCTTATTTGCGGCAGTCATTACTCCGATATAACCAGCATTGGTTGTCATACGAACTTGTGGAATTTTCAAAAAAACGATTATCATGATTGGGTGGTCAAAGAAGAGATGTTGGAAAAATTATTGCCCATCGTTCAAACAGACAAAACAGTTCTTTCAACTTATAATGAATATCAGTATCATGTTGGAATTGGTTTGCACGATAGCTCAGCCGCATTAATCCCTTATCTTTTAAGTTTTCACGAGCCGTTTGTATTAATTTCAACAGGCACCTGGTGCATCTCTCTGAATCCTTTTAACAATGCGCCGCTTACAAGAGAAGAATTAAAAAATGATTGCCTTTGTTATTTGCAATACAATGGCAAGCCGGTAAAAGCAGCCCGGTTATTTGCCGGCCAAATACACGATCAGCAAGTGCAAAGAATTGCTGATCATTTCCAAACTGGCGTCGCTAAGTATAAACAAATGCAGTTTAGTGATGAAATAGCCTCACGATTGCAAAAAAGTGGTGTGCGGGTTTCGTTAAAGGAATGTGCATTTGAAAAAAGAGAGCTTTTTTCCTTCGCTAGCTGTGAAGAGGCGTATCATCAATTAATCTTTGATGTTATTGCTCAGCAATCTTTTTCTACAAATCTCATTTTACAAAACAAAGAAGTAAAAAGAATTTTTGTTGATGGCGGTTTCAGCAAAAATGAGATTTATATGAACCTATTAGCAACAGCATTTCCCAGTATGGAAGTGTTTGCAACTTCAATGGCTCAGGCAACTGCTATGGGAACAGCTCTTATTGTTCATAATTCGTGGAATAAAAATCCTATTCCCAATGATATTATCACTTTGAAATATTACTCTCTTCCTCATAAAGCAGTTTATAAATAACGGCATTAATTTTTGTTGTAAAACTGACAATTATTTTGTTTTTCAGCAGGATGGTGCAGGATGATTGATAGAAAGAACTAAAATAAATTGGTGCAACTTTTCACCTTAATTGCTGCTGTATGAAAAAAATTGCACTGCTGCAAAGCATATGTATTTTTACCATTTTATTTTCATGCTCGCTCATTTCGTTTTCGCAAGACAATCCCACAAAACCACCACCGGCGCTGGAAAATTTCAGAGTTACAGGAAAAGTAACTGATGAAGCCAACAAACCTCTCGAGGGTGTAACTGTTCAGGTAAAAGGAACTAGTAATTACAGTATTACAAAACGTGACGGTTCGTTTACGGTCATCGCCCCCTCAGGAAATTCAATACTCGTTTTTAGCTCCGTCGGTTTTCGGGAAGAAGAAGTTGCGATCAATAACAGAAATGAATTGAATTTTAAATTGACTACAACCGCAACTACCATGCAGGATGTAGTAGTGGTAGGTTACGGCACTCAAAAAAAGAGCGATGTAACCGGAGCGCTTTCACGCATTACTGACAAAGTAATCCAGGAGCGACCTGCGCAAAACGTTTTGCAAGCATTGCAGGGTAAGGCGGCCGGTGTGCACGTTTCTTCAAATTTGAAACCTGGTGAACTTCCTATATTAAGAGTTCGCGGTAATCGCTCGCTTACCGCGTCTAATGATCCTCTTTATGTAGTAGATGGCATTCCCCTAGTAAATGCACTTGGAGTAAACTCATTTAACATGAGTGATATCAACCCAAATGATATTGCTTCTATTGAAATACTTAAAGATGCATCGGCTACTGCCATATACGGTTCACGCGGCGCTAACGGCGTTGTTCTTATCACAACAAAAAAAGGACAAAAAGGAAAAGTATCTATCAGCTATAATGCTACCGTTTCTCTTGACTCCTATAAGTCTTTAACAGATTGGATGAACGGAGGTGAGTTTATTGATCGTTGGCGTCTGGGTTTAATAAATGGGCGACAATATCAAACAACAACAAATACCAACCTCAATCAACCTGCTACCATTTGGTATCCTGATCCATTTTTAGACAGAGATAAAATGGGCCTTACTGCAGACGCACTTGCCATGCAATCTGTTTGGCTGGGATATGAATGGGAGCAATATGGAGTAACACCCAAAATGCGTCCTACTACGGCTGCAGAAAAAGCGCTTGGCTGGCCAGATCAAGTACCTGTTTACAACTCAAAAAATATACGCAGCTATGATTGGATGAAACAGACCGTACGTCAGGGTGTAACACAAAATCACCAAATTTCCCTTTCGTCAGGAACTGATGTGTCGCGGTTATCAATATCATTAAGCTACTATAATCAATTGGGAGTTCAAAAGGATCAAGATTATAAACGTTACAATGCAAATTTGACAGGAGACATTTCACCAAATAAGTGGTTAACGCTGGGCACTTCTATTATTACGTCATTATCTGTACAGAACTATGGCATACTCGGCCCTAACACTTCAAATACCGGATCAAAGGATCTATACTCCAGAGCTACTGATCAATTTCCTTATGCATTGCCAAAAGACTCTGCTGGTAATTGGATAAGGAACCCGGGTGGTAATCTTAATCTTTGGAATCCTTTAATTGATATCGACCAAGTAATAAATGAAAGACGTACCTCAGCCGTTTTAAGCAGCTTGTTCAGTGAAATAAAATTTACACCATGGTTTAAATACCGGTTGAATTTTGGTGTTCAATACAGACATTTTCGAAATGGTGCATGGACGGGTCCTCTTACAACAAATCATCTTACAAACAGGGCTAATACCGCTGGTTATACTACTGACGATAATTTTTCGTGGGTGGTCGAAAACCTGCTTTACGTCAACAAAACTTTCGCCAATGTGCACACAGTTGGTGTAACCTTACTTCAATCATCTCAGAAATCGCGGCGGGAAAGCATTTCAACCAGTGTAAATGGAACTAGCAATCCGCTTAGCTTGTGGTACGATGTAGCAGCCAATTCAGCGGGAACGCCTGGTAGTTATGGTACAAGCTTTACTGAAAATACACTCAGCTCTTTTATGGGCCGCGTGAATTACACGTTAATGGATAAATATTTGTTGACAGCTTCGGGGCGTTACGATGGTTCATCGGTTTTAGCGGCTGGTCATAAGTGGAATTTTTTTCCATCTTTTGCATTAGCATGGAAGATGCAGGAAGAAGGATTTCTTAAAGGAGTCGATTGGATCACTGAACTTAAACCGCGTATTGGTTATGGCGTCACCGGCAATTCATCTGTACAACCATATACAACAACCGGACCGCTCAGCAGAAATCCTTATGTGTACGGCTCCACTCCCGGAATTGGCTATTTACCTCAGTTAGTACAAAACTCTTTGTTGGGCTGGGAAAAGACGGCGCAAACAAATATTGGGATTGACTTTACTTTGCTTAGAAGCCGCATATCCGGTTCCATTGAATGGTATGATCAACAAACTTCTGATTTAATCATGACCAGAACGCTTCCTGCTCCATCCGGATACGTTCAAAAGATCGAGAACATTGGTAAAACAAGAAATAAAGGAATAGAAATAACTCTGTCCACCACCAATTATCAAAAGGGAAGTTTTAGCTGGAGCACCGATCTCAATTGGGCAAGAAATACAGAAGAAATTGTCGAGCTGATGAATGGTAAACAAGATATGCTTGCTAATGGGTGGTTTATCGGTGAACCTTTGCAGGTTTTTTACCAATATAAAAATGCGGGAATTTGGGGCGGCTCAGATAAGGATTTGGCAGAGATGGCTAAGTTCAATGCAAACGGTCATAGATTTTATCCCGGCACTATTAAAGTAGTCGATCAAAATGGCGACTACAGAATTAACGCAAGCGATTTTGTTATTTTGGGCTCGCCGCGTCCTAAATGGACAGGAGGAATTACTAATACTCTCCGCTATAAAAACTGGTCGCTAAACTCTTTTGCTTATTTCCGATGGGGTCAAACTTACTTCGGAGGATTTCCTAATTCATATCCAACGGTAAAAGCAAGTTCATTGTTTCCCAACGGTCGCGTTGAACCCAATGTGTGGTCGTGGGATATGTGGAAAGGCCGCTGGCCAATGCCTAATTCTGGTAACATAGAAAATATTACATCTTCAATGCAGTATAATGATGGATCATTTTGGGTAATTAGAAATATTTCACTTTCCTATACTTTCCCAAAGAACCTGATTAAAAGAATTGCCGTTAATGACCTTGTTGTAAACTTTCAGGTTATTAACCCCTTTATGTTCGGAGGCGAGGTAGTAAGATGGGGAATCAACCCTGATGATGATACAAACTGGAGTATTGCGTCTTCCAACACAAATCCGCTTGGAGGAGTGAATAACAACACCATTTTACCTCAAAGCTTTGTGTTTGGGGTAAGAGCAGGGTTTTAATAAAACAAGCCAAGTATTGTTTCAACAATAAAAAAAAATTTATGAAACGCAGCATTAAAAAATATATTTTCAGTTTACCGTTATTGTTTATTATCATTAGCTCACTTATTTCCTGCAAAAAGTTTCTTGAGGAAAAACAGGTTACCAATCTTACACCTGAATATTATAAAAATGAAGGCGGACTTGAGTCGCTGATAAACGGTCTTTATGTGTATGCTCGTGTAAAGCATGAGTGGGACGGTAACGGTGCAAAACTGATTGAACCGGAAACGGATGCTTACATGCATGTAGACGCCACTTTCGCAAGAATACAAAGTGCAGCTTATGGTTCTGATATAAGCACCATAGCAGCGCAGAATGTTTACAACTTTTTAGGTGGTGCCAATTCCAATTACGCTCCCATGGGAGCTTATCCGCACATCAACAATTGTAACATTGCTCTTGATGTTATTGATAATATAAAACCAGGTAAGTTTGGAACTGATGAGACTTTCAGAAAACAGCGGAAGTCAGAGATATTGTTTTTGAGAGCATGGGCATATTATCTGATCACAAATCAACTTGGCGATGTTCCTTTGATGCTGACCCCAAAATATAAAGACGATGGTGTTTACGATTATCCGAAAGCAAAGCTTGAAGACATTTATAAGCAAATTGTTTCCGATGTACGTTTTGCCTATGACAATCTTCCAACCTCCGGAGGCCCTTCGCGGATCACGAAATGGGCAGCTGGTCATTTTCTCGCCAAACTTTATCTTAATCGTGCACAAGCAGCGGGCTTTGCAAGTAGCAGTGAGCAGCATTTGAAAATGTTGTACAAAGGAAATGTGAACACAGATCTTGATTCTGTAGTCTACTTTGCAACGCAGGTAATAAATGGAAGAGGAGGAGCCGGAGGACTAACGGCAGATTATTGGACTTTATTCGATCCCAAGGTGTCGGAAAGCTCGCCAAGTTCTGAAGTAATTTGGTCGGCTCAGTTTGATATCAATACATCGCTTGATGGACGTTTTGGAGGAAATCGTTCTTGTAATTATCACACGGGTGATTATACCTCCGGTACCGGAGTAACTCGTGTTATGGCATATGGTCGCCCCTTTGCTACGTACAAACCTACTGATTGGGCCTATGATAATTTCCGTGATAAGATAAATGATTCACGATACTATAAAACTTTTCAAT
Organism: Chitinophagaceae bacterium; assembly: GCA_036005185.1. Lineage (GTDB taxonomy): Bacteria > Bacteroidota > Bacteroidia > Chitinophagales > Chitinophagaceae > VBAU01. Next base: position 50,115 of record DASYQS010000021.1, read on the forward strand.
ACGAGTATATTGGCAATACAACTGGATCCTTTACTTGGTCTGCGACAACCGCTGCGTGGTGGAATGCCAATAAACCGGCGGGCGAGCCGTCAGTTACAGCTGGTTCACAAAGAGTTATTCCTGGAAAACGCGCCCTTATTTATTTAGAGAATCAGAAAGATGAGGCGATTGATTCATTAACGGCAATGAGCCAACCTTATCAGTTATTGGCACGTTGGGTAAAATCGGCCTCGGGCAAGTTCTATTATCGATTATGGTATGATGGAACCTCTATGGGATTGGCTAACACTAGTAGGAATATTTATCTGTCTTCAAAAAAATACATCGATCCTATGCGGGGTGGCAGCAGTGATGAGGCCAATTTCAATAGTGAAAATGGCACACGCGATGCCATACTTATGCGTCTTGCTGAAACCTTTCTTATTCGAGCAGAAGCTTATGGGCGTAAAGGGCAATACAACTTAGCTGTAAATGATATAAATGTTTTACGTCAACGCGCCGCATATAAAGCCGGTGAAACACGCCCTCAAGTCTTGGTTCAATGGGAGCCAAAAGCTTCAACTCTAACTCCAGAAGAAAAAGCTCCTCCTTACGGCGCCAATGGTAGTTCTTACACCAAGCTTGCAATAACAGAAAATATTTTTACACCAGGCACGCCTGAAGCTTTAGCAGAAGGGTATATCCCAACAGTGACTACGAAAGATCAAATGTTTATTCACTTTATCTACAATGAAAAAGCTCGGGAATTTTTATCAGAAGGAATTGCGTGGGAAGACTTGCATAACGCCGGAATTCTTTACGACCGAGTAGAATATCTTAATCAAATGGCTTCTGATAAAACAGGACTATGGCCCGTTGCAACAAACACATCAAGCGGCAACGGACAAAATGGAAATGGTAAAGGTCAAATGAAAAAGGAATTTACATTTCGTCCTTGGCCTAATGCTTATTTAGTACAACTTACTGATGCGGGAGGTAAGTTGCTCGATGCTGCGGCAAGAACAGCATACCAAAATCCCGGTTATTGATCTCTCGTTAAGCAATCGTTCAATGAGAAAAGAACCCCGACTAGTCGGGGTCTTTTCATTAAAAAAATTTTTAGATACGGATGTGTGATAAAAATATTGTGAACACGATCGGTCTTTTGTTTTTATCGGTTTTATTAAACGCGCAAAACAATGCTGCCAGAACTACCTCTTTCAAATTTGATTTTGGTTCGGGCAAAGTTCTATCAGGATATATCGGAGTATCACCTAAAACGATTTATACCTCGCAACAAGGATATGGTTTTGATTTTGGTTCTTTTGTTACTCCAAAAAATAATACCGGAAAAGACGCCCTGCGCGATGATTACATTACAAGTGATAAGCCTTTTTATTTTTCGATAAAGCTTCCGGAAGGAAATTATGACGTGAAAGTAATACTGGGTGATAAAAATGGTGAATCGAAAACTACGATCAAAGCTGAGAACAGAAGATTGATGGTTGAAAAAGTGGGAACAGCAAAAGGGAAGTTTGCAACAGTTGAATTTACTGTTCATGTAAGGGATAGCATTATCAAAGAAACAGGAAATAAAGTAAGATTGAAACCAAGAGAAATTGATTACAAACATTGGGATGATAAGCTGACTTTAGAATTTAATAACGTATCACCAAAAGTTTGTGCCCTTGAAATTACTCCTGCAACAGACGCGACTACTGTTTTTCTCGCTGGCAACTCTACGGTTGTTGATCAGGCTGAAGAGCCTTGGGCCGCATGGGGACAAATGATGCCTGCATTTTTTCAACCCAAAAAAATTGCGATTGCCAACCATGCTGAATCCGGCGAAACACTCAGAGCATTTAAAAATGAAAGAAGATTGGAAAAAGTTTGGAGCATGGCTAAACCCGGTGATTATTTATTTATCGAATTTGCTCATAATGATCAAAAACCTGGCGGTAATCATCTCGACGCGTTTACTACTTATAAGGCTACTTTAAAAGAATGGATAACCGAAGCCAGAAAAAGAAATGTGATACCAGTATTGGTAACATCCACGCATAGGCGAAATTTTGATTCTACAGGTCATATCATCAATACACTGGGTGATTATCCTGAAGCAATGAGACAAACTGCAAAAGAAGAAAATGTTGCATTGATAGACCTGAATGCGATGAGCAAGATTTTATACGAAGCATGGGGACCTGAAACATCCATGAAAGGTTTTGTTCATTATCCTGCACATAGTTTTCCCGGCCAGGATTCTGCATTGAAAGACAACACTCATTTTAGCACTTACGGCGCTTACGAATTGGCAAAATGCGTGGTAAATGGAATTAAGAATGCCGATCTGCCTATTGCAAAATATTTAAAAAAAAATTTGCCACCGTTTGATCCGGCACATCCTGATCCTATAGAAAAATGGAATTTGCCAATGAGTCCCTTCAATTCGACAAACAAACCTGATGGTAATTAAAAAGATTTTTATAAAACGAGTATGAAAAAATTTTTCTTGTTTACTGCGATTCTTTTCTTTTTTTTCATAATGCCTACGGCAACTCATTCGCAAATAGGTAAACGATTTCCTTCGGAGCTTAAAATAATTAAGGATCCGGTGACTGGAACAATGCTTACTTTTTTGACCAGTAAACCAAGCGGCGATTCTAAAATTTATCAAACGCATTCTCAATGGACGGCCGATGGCGAGTGGGTTATCTTTCGTTCAAATCGTGCACGTGGAGAAGCTTTTGCCGTAAACGAAAAAGATGGAACAATTATACAGGTTACTGAAGGCGGATATACAGGTATGCTATGTGTGGCAAGAAAATCAATGAAATTATATTGCATGCGAAATTCGCCAGGTGATACAACCCAAAGACGTAACAGACCTTTACAAATTGTAGAAGTGGATCTTGAAAAATTGTTTAAGGATAGCAAGGCAGGATCCATGAAACCGGCAACAGCATATCAACGTGTTTGTGGTATCATTCCGAGCGAGCTTGGCGCAGGTGGTGATATGGCGCTTGACGCCAACGAGGATTTTGTTTATTTCCGGGTTGGCAAAACAGAGGCAGCTAAACATTTACCAGCAAATGCGAAGATCGAAGGAGTATTTGGCCCAAGAAATATGGGAGCAGGACCGGCAGGTTTGATGAGCATGAATATTAAAAATGGAGAATTGAAATACATTGTTTCTGTTCCTTTTCAAATCGGGCACGTGCAAACGAATCCTTGGGTGGCCGGCGAAATTGTTTTTTGTTGGGAAACTGGTGGCAAATCACCTCAGCGTACATGGACAGTAATGGCTGATGGAACGGGGTTACGTCCACTGTATCCCGAATCAGATTATGAGTGGGTGACACATGAGGCAGTGATCACAAAAGATGAAGTGGCGATTGCAATCATGGGCCATCGCAAGATCAATATAGCAAGAGGTATTCAGGATACTACAAAAAGAACCGCAAGTGATCCAACAAATCCCGGACAAGAGATTGCATGGGGACCATCAGGCACTCGTGAAAAGCCAACAGGTCTTGGCATTGTTAATCTCCGAACAAGAGAAATGATCATTATTGGTCAAACTCCAAGTGGCAGCGGACTTTGGCATGTTAACGGTTCACCGGACGGACGATGGGCAGTGGGTGATGATTTTGAGCGCAACATTTATTTGATTGACCGGCATACACGTGAAATGATCTTGTTATCTGCAGGCCACAAAAAAACTGCGGCCGATCATCCGCATCCAACTTTTAGTGCTGATAGCAAAAAGATCGAGATACAATCAGCCATGCTATCAGAAGATAACCGATCCATGAATATTTGTATCATCCCTGTCCCAGAAGAATGGCTGAAACGAACTTATAAATAAATGATCTAATCGTCGAAATGTTCGAAGAGATGTATAAAATAGAACGTTTATTGTTGAATCAAACTCACAGGACAGTTCAGGATACAAAAAATAAGTTGAAGACCTTACTTTATACTCTTAAGCTTGTAATATGAAAAGACTTCAATTGTTTTTGCGTTGTGGCCATTTGAAAATGATTTTTTTTCTCTTGATAATTTCATCTTTTGCTGATGCGCAACAACTCATGGAAACGGGCGGCAAAAAAATGCCGGATCAGTGGATCGATAAGGATACCAAACATAAAATAATAAAGCTTACCAGAAGGGCCGGAAATAATATGAGCTTTTATTTCCACAACGATCCATTTATTGGGAACAAAATGATCTTTTACGGCACTGATTACTTGAACACCGCCGGAAATGATTCTGTAAAACAAGAAACAGGAAATATTCCCGCAAGCAACAAACAACTTTATAGTGTCGATCTTAAAACATTGAAAGTAGAGCGATTGACTTTTCAGTCTTCTCCAATGAATGGAGAGATAGCAGCGCCGAAGAACAGGCTTGTCTATTATCAAATCAAAGACAGCGTTTTTTCAACCAATATTGATACAAAAGCAACAAAGCTGGTCTATATTTTTCCGGCAGATTTTAAGGCGAGCATTACCACAGTCAATAGCAATGAAACTCTGCTGGCTGGTGCCTGGAGCAGTGATAAAGAAAAAGAAATATTTAGGAATAATCCCAATAAGTCAAGCTATTTTAATTTGATCTACGAAGCAAAAGAGCCAAGAACATTATTTACAATAAATATCAATACAGGTGAATTGAAAAAAATATTTACAGATAGTGCGTGGCTGAACCATGTGCAATTTTCTTCAACGGATCCGGAAATTTTGATGTTTTGTCATGAAGGGCCCTGGCATAAAGTTGATAGAATATGGACAATAAATATTAATACAAAAGCCGTAAAGCTCATGCACAAGCGAACCATGGATATGGAGATTGCGGGACATGAATGGTTTGCTCCGGACGGCAGAACAATTTGGTTTGATCTGCAGCAGCCTCGCAGTGTAAATTTTTTTGTAGCAGGTACGGATGTAAAAACAGGGAAAGAAATCAAATATGCACTCGCACGTGACGAATGGAGCATTCATTTTAATATTTCTCCTGATCAGAAAGTATTTTGTGGCGATGGTGGCGACAGTGGCCAAGTGGCAAGGGCAAAAGACGGTCAATGGATCTATTTATTTACTCCCGATGGTGATAAATTTAGATCAGAAAGGTTAGTGAACATGAAACACCATAATTATAAATTGGAACCGAATGTGCATTTTTCACCGGATGGGAAATGGATCATCTTTAGAGCGAATTTTGAAGGAAATACGGATGTTTATACGGTGGAAGTAAAGCGTAGTGAACAATGAATGATGAATAATGAATCGCCCACGATTTCAATCGTAGGAAAAAATTATGCAAGAATGTCTAAATTTTTTTCGATTGTTTTTTTGACCGGTTTTTTTTCCGCTGCTGCAACTGCTCAAATCAACTGGCCTGCTATTACACAAACAACAAAACCCTGGACACGCTGGTGGTGGGAAGGCAGTGCAGTAACAAAAAGAGATCTCTCATGGAATTTAGAGCAATATAAAAAAGCTGGATTGGGTGGTGTGGAAATAACCCCGATTTATGGTGCGCATGGCTACGAAAAACAGTTTATTAATTTTCTTTCACCACAGTGGATGCAGATGCTGCTGCATACGCTGAGTGATGCAAAGAGGTTGGGATTAGGCGTTGATTTGGCCAATGCCACAGGCTGGCCCTTTGGAGGACCATGGGTGAGCGATGATGATGCAAGTAAAACTGTTTATAATAAAACTTACACTATAAATGCAGGAGAGGAGTTAAAAGAAAATATTTTTTATGATCAGCAAGCGTTGGTAAGGACTGCAAATAATAAACAGGTAAGCGTTGACAGTTTGGTGCAACCTGTTTCAGCAAATAAAAATTTACAATCGCTAGCCCTTGATCAAATTATTTATCCGCAAAAACTTCCGCTTCAATTGTTGATGGCTTATTCGGATAGAGGCGAAACGATTGATCTCACAAGCAAAGTAGATGCAAACGGAAAATTAAACTGGACTTCTGGCACTGGTAAATGGACTCTGTATGCATTATTTGTTGGCCTTCATGGAAAAATGGTAGAGCGGGCGGCGCCTGGCGGAGAAGGCTATGCGATCGATCATTTTTCTGCGGCTGCTGCAAAAAATTATTTTAAAAAATTTGATGAAGCATTTAAAGGCTATGATATTTCTTACCTCCGGGCATTTTTTAATGATTCCTATGAAGTAGATGATGCCAGAGGCCAGGCAAATTGGACGGCTGATTTTTTCTCAGAATTTAAAAAGCGAAAGGGATATGATCTGAAAAATTATTTACCTGCTTTATTTCAGAAAGATAGTGCGGAGAAGAACAGCCGCGTGATTTATGATTACCGCTCAACTATTGATGAACTATTGCTTGAGCATTTTACAGAGACATGGAAAAAATGGGGAGCGACAAAGGAAGCATTGGTAAGAAATCAATCGCATGGTTCGCCTGCAAATACACTCGATCTGTACAGCGCCGTCGATATTCCTGAAACGGAGGGCAATGATATTCTTCGTTTCAAATTTGCTACCTCAGCGGCGAACGTAACGGGTAAAAAACTTGTGTCATCGGAATCGGCTACCTGGCTCAATGAACATTTTCTTTCTTCTTGGGGTGATGTAAAAAAAGCCATCGATCTTTATTTTTTGGGTGGCGTAAACCATATCTTTTATCATGGCACTGCTTATTCGCCGCGAGATGCGCCATGGCCAGGATGGTTATTCTATGCCGCGGTTCATTTTCAGCCAACCAATCCGCAGTGGAAAGATTTTCACGTATTGAATGAATACATAGCAAGAGTGCAATCATTTTTGCAAAATTCAAAACCCGATAATGATGTGCTGTTGTATTACCCCATCGTTGATCGGTATTCACAGCCAGGAACAGAATTGCTCCAACATTTTGACGGCATGGAAAGAAATTTTGAAGGAACCGATTTCGAGCATGTTTCAAAATGGATGCTTGAGAATGGTTATAGTTTTGATTTTTTTTCGGACAGACAATTACAGCAATTTTCAGTAGTGAATGAACAAATAATCACCGGAGGTAATTCTTATCGCACCATATTATTGCCAGCAAATAAACTGATCTCCGAAAGATCATTTCAAAAATTATTGACACTTGCCAAGCAAGGCGCTCGCATTCTAATTTATAAAAACTTGCCGCAAGATGCGCCAGGATTTGGGCAGCTAGAGAATCGCCGGAAATTATTTCAACAATATCTCCATCAGTTGCAGATAAAAGATGATGGTCATATAAAAAAGGCAATAATAGGTAAAGGTGCATTTTATATTAGCGATAATCTGGAGGTTTTATTACGTGAAGGTCGCGTGAGGCAAGATCTTCAAAAAAATGGTTTATCCATATTACGCAAAAAAAACAACGACGGACAGGTTTATTTCATTAATAACCGCAGCGATAAATACATCGATGAATGGGTGAGATTGAAAACAACAGCCTCAGCAGCAGCTTTGTTCGACCCAATGCTTGAAGAAAATGGTTTGGCAAAATGGAGAAAGGACAATGAGGGAAATTTGGATGTATATCTTCAATTGCAGCCTTATGAATCTATCATTGTACAAACTTATAAATACAAAAAAAAGGGGCTTTCTTATCCATATTTTAAGACAATAGATCCAGCAGAAGAAATAAAAGGGCAATGGACTATAGAGTTTCTAAACGGTGGCCCTGTTATTCCTTCTAAGATAGTTACAGAAAAATTAAGTTCATGGACAGATCTTGGCGGAGACGATGCGAAGAATTTTTCAGGAACAGCCAAATACTCCATTTTATTTAAAGGCCCGGAACCAGCGGGAACCTCTTGGATTCTGGATCTTGGTAAGGTAAATGAAACAGCCGAAGTGTGGTTGAACGGAAGAAAAATACCGACAATGATAGGTCCTTCTTTTAAAATTGTTATTCCGGGCATTATGATAAAAGAGACAAATAAACTGGAAATCATTGTTGCCAACTTGATGGCAAATAGAATTGCCTATATGGACAGAAATAATCTTCCATGGAAAATTTTTTACAACACCAATATACCCGCACGAAGAAGAGAAAATGTAAAGAATGGATTATTCGATGCCTCCGCATGGCAACCTTTGTCTTCAGGTTTGATCGGCCCGGTTACATTAACTCCTGTGCACTATGAGTGAACTTTACTCTTCATATTTTCTTTTTGTCGCATTCATATTTTCCTTTTTGTGCTCACCTGCACAAAACAAAATAGCATCAAAACCATTATTTGACGACCCGGTTTATCATGGTGCTGCCGATCCCGTAATAGTTTATAACAAACAAAAAAAGAAATGGTGGATGTTTTACACTAATCGGCGTGCAAATATTACCGATACATCGGGAGTAAAATGGGTACATGGAACAAGGATAGGAATTGCGGAATCAAAAGATGGCGCTGCATGGAAATATGTTGATATGGCCAGTATTAATTATAGAGTTGACAGCGGTTATACTTTTTGGGCTCCTGAAATTATTGAGCATAACGGAATGTTTCACATGTATCTTACTTATGTGCCTGGAATATTTGATAATTGGAACCATCCCCGCAACATCATTCACCTTACCAGCAAAGATTTATTCAATTGGAAATATGAATCAACATTAAAGCTTGTAAATGATAAAGTGATCGACGCTTGTGCATTTCAATTGCCCGATGGAAGCTGGCGCTTGTGGTATAATAATGAAAAAGATGGCAAATCGATTTGGTATGCAGATAGTAAAGATTTATATAATTGGGAAGACAAAGGAAAGGCAATTGCGGCAAGAGGCGAAGGACCAAAAGTTTTTCAATGGAAAAATAAATACTGGATGATCGTTGATGTGTGGAAAGGGATGGAGATCTATCAGTCGGACGATTTACTTACATGGAAAAAGCAATCAAAAAGAATTTTAGAAGAACCGGGAATAGGCAAAGATGATCAAGCAATAGGAGGGCACTGTGATATTGTGGTGAATAATGACAAAGCCTATGTTTTTTATTTTACCCATCCCGGCAGAAGAAAAGAAAACCCTGCGGCAAGAGGATCTTTTGAAGAACGAAGAAGTGTAATTCAACTTGTTGAGCTAGAGTATAAGGATGGCGAATTAGTTTGCAACCGCAATAAGCCAGTTCATATCAACTTAAAATTGAAAAACTAGAGATTGATGAAAAACTTTCTGACCACATGTCTTTTATTTATTCATGTTTTTGTCTTTTCGCAACAAAAAGAAATAAAGTATTTGTCAGGAACCGATAACAAACACACCGTTACCTGGGATTTCTTTTGCACAGGTGGGCGCAACAGTAGCAAATGGACAACGATCCAAGTGCCCTCACATTGGGAGCAACAGGGTTTTGGCAGTTATAATTATGGCCGTGATTATAAAACTTACGGAAGAAATTTTCGATTTGCTGATGAGCAGGGTTTGTATAAATATTCGTTCACCATACCTGCGAACTGGAAAGGAAAGGAGGTTTTTATTGTATTTGAAGGTTCGATGACCGACACGGAAGTTAAGATCAACGGAAAAACAGCAGGAGAAAAACATCAGGGGGCTTTTTACCGGTTCAAATACAATATCACTGATAAGATTAACTTCTCTGGTAAAAATCTTTTAGAAATAACAGTTAGCAAAATGTCATCGGATGAATCAGTAAATAATGCAGAACGACTTGCAGACTATTGGATCTTTGGCGGCATTTTTCGCCCGGTTTATCTCGAGGCTGTTCCAAAACAATTCATCGATCATTTTTCCATCAATGCTAAAGCTGATGGAAATTTTTCCGTAAAAACTTATCTAAGCGGCCTAACACAAACGGCAGATGTGATCGCTGAAATAAGAGACGCAAATAATAAATTAGTCGGAACAGCAAAAGCTATTGTTCATCCAAAAGATTCATCAGTTATTCTCTCAACAAAAATTGATAACCCTTTGCAATGGACTGTTGAGACCCCTAATCTTTACAAGGCAAATTTCTTTTTAAAAACTGGCGGAAAAACTGTTTATCAAACATCGGGGAAATTTGGTTTTCGCACAATAGAAATAAGAAGGGGCGATGGAATTTATCTGAATGGCGTTCAGATAAAAATGAAAGGGGTGAACAGACATGTATGGTGGCCTGAAACAGGTCGTTGTGTAAATCCTGAAATTGATCTCATGGATGCGAAGCTGATAAAAGAAATGAACATGAATGCAATCCGGTGCTCACATTACCCGCCCGATCAAAGTTTTTTGAATATATGTGACTCACTTGGATTGTATGTGCTTGATGAATTAGCTGGCTGGCAAAAATTTTATAGCACAAAAGCCGGCGCTCCGCTAGTTAAAGAAATGGTGATACGAGACGCCAATCATCCATCTATTATTTTTTGGGACAACGGAAATGAAGGAGGAACTAACAAAGAGTTGGACGATGATTTCGGCATGTACGATTTCTCCAACCGTCCTGTGATCCATCCGCATCACAGACCGGGCAATGCTTTTAATGGCATTGATTGCAATCACTACGAAGATTATTATAGTACAAAAAAAATTCTTGATGATTCATTGATCTATATGCCTACCGAATTTTTACATGCGCAGGATGATGGCGGTGCGGCAACAGCAATGAATGAATTCTGGGAATTACACTGGCATGCCAAACGTTCCGGCGGAGGTTTTATCTGGGCCTTGGTGGATGAAGGCATTGTACGAACTGATGAAAATAATATTATCGATGTCAATGGTGTAAATGCCCCAGATGGAATTTTGGGCCCTCATCGCGAAAAAGAAGGAAGCTTTTATGCCCTTAAGGAAATTTTTTCTCCGGTTAAAATCTTCATGAGAGAATTGCCTATAAATTTCAATGGAGATATTGCGGTTGAAAACCGTTTTCATTTCACAAATCTTTCTAAATGTAGTTTTCAATGGGCGTTGATCAATTGCCGTAGGCCCGATGATTTATTCGTGGGCTATGATATTTTGGAGAAAGGAATCGCAGCATCTCTTGAGCTTGCTCCGAGTGCATCAGGAAATCTTCATCTGAACCTTCCGTCTGGTTGGAAAAATTATGACGCTTTAATATTATCGGCCTACGATCCTTCTAAAAATCTTTTATACAAATGGACATGGAAAATTAAGACCAATAAAGAATTACTGTCTGAAATTGTTTCGTTGAAGGATGCGGCAACTACCTCCTTGACAGAAACAGACAGCACGCTGCAACTGAAAGGAGGTGATGTTTCTATTTTCATCAATAAAAAGAATGGACAGCTATCCGATATTAGAAATGCAATGAGTGATCCGATCTCTTTTTCAAAAGGACCGGAAATGGCAGAGACAGGGAATGTACAGACAGGGCATGTTGAGACAGGGCATGCCCTGTCTGTACTGCAAATAAAAAATTATAAAGAAGGAAATGCACAGGTTGTGGAAGTAAGTTATTCGGGCAATCTTAAAAATGCAAAGTGGAAAATGTATGGCACAGGCTGGTTGCAGTTGGATTATGAGTACGAGTTAAATGGCAACTATCCTTTTGCGGGAATAAGCTTTTGCTATCCGGAAAACTTTGTACTCGGTGCAAAATGGCTCGGTGGAGGGCCGTACAGAGTTTGGAAAAACAGGTTGCAAGGAGCAACATTCAATACATGGCAAAATGCTTACAACAATACACAAACTGGAGCGGCTCCATGGATCTATCCTGAGTTCAAAGGATATTTTGCTGACATAACCTGGCTAGAATTAAATACTGTTCAAGGAAAATTTTTAGTAGCTAGCCCGGATACAGGATTGTATGTTCGCTTGTTTGATTTTTATGGTCTCTCGGGTATGAAGCCTTTTCCCGATCTGCCTGTTGGCAACCTTTCTTTCCTTGACTGCATTCCACCAATGGGCACCAAGCTGGCATTGAACATCAGCAGTAATACGTCTGCTCTGGGACCGCAAAGCGAGCCTAATCATTTAAATGGAATTTTTAAGCGAACATTGTATTTCTATTTTGGCTTACCAAAACCAGCCGGCAAAAAAAATTTTACAATGCCTTCTGTAAATGAATTGTTTTGAATTGAACAATACTGAAACAATATTAGTTAGTGAAGCCGAAATGAAGAATATCTTTTATAAAATTTTACTGAAACAAGGATTTAATGAACAAAAGGCTTTGACATGTGCTGAGATTTTTACAGAAAGTAGTATAGATGGTGTGTATTCACACGGGGTGAACCGTTTCCCAAGATTTATTGAGGATGTGCAAAAAAAATACGTGGATATCAGTGCTGACCCGGTATTGAAACGAAACTTCAATGGACTGGAACAATGGGATGGTAACCTCGGTGCAGGGCCACTTAATGCGTTGCATGCAACTGAAAGAGCCATGCAATTGGCGCAGCAGTATGGGATTGGTTGTGTGGCCTTAGCTAATACCAACCACTGGATGCGAGCCGGCAGTTATGGATGGAAAGCTGCAAAGGGAGGGTTTGTGTTTATTGGCTGGACCAATACAATTGCCAACATGCCTACATGGAATGCAGTTGATGCCCGACTTGGAAACAATCCATTGGTAATTGCCTTGCCATTTCATGATGAAGCCATTGTTTTAGATATGGCTGCTTCACAATTTTCGTATGGTGCATTGGAACAGGCCGCTATTCGACAAGAAACTTTGCCAGTAGATGGCGGTTATAACAGCAAAGGCGAGTTGACAAAAGACCCGGCCGCTATTTTTGAAAGCAAACGTGTATTGCCTGTCGGGTATTGGAAAGGGGCGGGATTATCGCTTTTGCTTGATCTGCTTGCCTCGATACTTTCTTCGGGACTTTCGGTTCATGAAATCAGCAAACGCGAAAGGGAATATGGTTTATCACAGATCTTCATCGCTATCGATACCAGCAAATTGATGAATCATTCGACTATAAAAAAAACTGTTGACAGCATTATTGATGATTATCGCAGATCCATTCCCATCAATGAATCAAAAAAAGTTTTATATCCGGGAGAACGAGTCTTAGCGACAAGAAAAAAGAATGTGCAAGATGGCATTCCGGTTCTGAAAAATATTTGGGCAAAAATTTTAAGCTTAGAAAGAGAGACTTAATAATTTGGTTTTTTGAAGGACGTATAATCCAGAAAATTCTTTGATCAGTTATCATGATATCCGATGCATAGCTTTTTACATCCAAAAGTATTATACAATAAAATTTTCCAAAAGGTCATTATGCAATGGTATATCAGGATAGTGCATATTTAAAATACAATGATTTAAATTGAATGCATGATAAAAAGAATAACGTTACTGGTGGTTGGCTGTCTTTTCGTTTTTAACGCCCAGTCACAACTCAAAAAAACAACTCTTACCGACAGGCAATTATGGCTTAGTTATATGGATAAATTGGCGCGGCCAGTAATGATGAATATTGCAGCAGACAAGTTAAAAGAAAAAATGCCGGTCGTCTTATCCAAAAGAATTGATAATGCAGACAACAGGTCAAAAGTGGCATATCTGGAAGCTTTCGGCAGAACACTGAGCGGCATTGCTCCCTGGTTAAATTCGGAAGACGGTTCAAAAGAAGAAGTGAGTTTGCGAAACCAATACCGTGAATGGGCAATCAAGGGTCTCGCGAATGCGGTAAACCCAGCTGCGAAAGATTATTTGAAATGGGATGGCGGACAGCCGCTGGTCGATGCGTCGTTTGTTGCTTTTGCATTGATCCGTTGTCCCTGGTTGTGGCAGCATCTTGATACCACTGTTAAACAACAAATAATTACTATTTTTAAAACTACACACTCAACTACTCCTGCTTATAACAACTGGATCTTATTTTCCGGAATGATCGAAGCGTTCTTTTGTAAATATGGATTGGATTATGATCCTGTGCGAATAGAATTTGCCATTCGTGAATTTGCACAGCACTGGTATGTGGGAGATGGGTTGTTCTCTGATGGAATGCAATTTCATTTTGATTATTACAATAGTATTGTCATTCACCCTTATCTCGCAGCCATAGTTGAAACAGTAAAGAACAAAAATAGATGGTATCAATTATTTGCATTAAAACTCGATTCGATAAATAAGCGCTATGCAGAAATTTTAGAACGGCTAATTAATACAGATGGTAGTTATCTTGTTACCGGACGTTCGATTGTTTATCGGGGCGGTGTGTTTCATCATTTGGCAGATATTTCTTTAAGAAAGAACTTGCCCATATCATTAAAACCTGCACAAGTGCGCAATGCTCTGACCGCCGTTATCAAAAAAACTTTTGAATCATCTACAACATTTACGGCTGACGGCTGGTTGAATATCGGTTTATATGGGAGTCAGCCCGATCTGGCAGATGTCTATATTACGACAGGAAGCTTATATATCTGTTCAAATATTTTTCTTGCGCTCGGGTTACCGGAAACCGACGAATTTTGGTCGGCACCGGCGCAGCCGTGGACAGCAGTAAAAGTTTGGAGTGGTCAGGACGTCCCATTAGATCATGCGTTGGATTTAAAATGATTTTGGTGATTGTGAGGAATAATTTAAATGTCCCGTAGGGACATTTTGCTGGTAGAGATTCAGAGCGAGAGAGTATTACGTCCCATAGGGACGTTGTGAAAAGAACAATTTAAAAATTGGGACAAAGCATTCCTAACCCGCGAATCGTCCCTGGCTGGGCGATGGATGTATTGATATCGTTTAATTTTTTAAAAGCTATCTATGCAAAAAATTTTCATTATTCTCATTTTTATTTGCGTTGTCATTCAATCTTTTTCACAAGAAAACCTGATCACAAATATTCCTTCGAGAAAAAAAATTAGCTTAAACGGCAAGTGGCAATATATAATGGATCCTTATGAAACTGGATTTTATGACTATCGCTGGGCTGAAAAAAAGGAAAATGACAGAGAGGCCTATTGGAACAGTGATGTGCCCGAAAATAAAACAGATCGTAAAGAGCATGGATATAGTGACAAATATACTCTCAGTGTTCCCGGTGACTGGAATTCGCAAGCTGCAAAATTCTTATATTATGAAGGAACAGTTTGGTACAAGAGATCGTTTGATTTTCAGAAACCAAATTCTTCCGATCGTGTATTTCTTTACTTCGGGGCGGTGAATTATCGCGCAGATGTTTATCTCAATGGGAAAAAATTGGGAATGCATAAAGGTGGTTTCACGCCTTTTAATTTTGAAATTCCTGATAGCGTATTGAAATCAAAAAATAATTTTCTAGTCGTCAAAGTTGACAACAAACGATTGAAGGACGAAATACCTACGCTCAATACGGATTGGTGGAATTATGGCGGCATAACCCGTGATGTAAACCTTGTTATTCTTCCAAAAAATTTTATACGGCAGTATTCAATACAACTTGCAACAGGATCGGAAAATGAAAAGGATAAAACAATCGAAGGCTGGATAAAATTCAGCAATGCGTTGAACGAAAATGTAACGATTGAAATTCCTGAATTAAAATTTAAAAAGCAATTAGCTGTTTCAGCTGATAGTGTTTCTTTTAATTTCAAAATTTCAAACTTGCAGCTTTGGTCTCCGCAAACTCCAAAACTTTATGAAGTAGCCATAGGTTCAAAAGAAGACAGGGTCAGTGAAAAGATTGGTTTTAGAGTTATAGAAGTCCATGGTAAGCAAATTTTGCTCAATGGCAAACCTTTATTTCTTCGTGGCATCTGTATGCATGAGGAAATTCCGCAAGGGATGAGAAGAGCATACAGCAAACAAGATGCCCTTCAATTATTAAATGAAGTAAAAGGGTTGCATGCAAATATGGTGAGGCTTGCTCATTACCCACATAACGAAAACATGACCAGAATGGCAGATTCATTAGGTATTTTGGTGTGGTCGGAAATTCCGGTTTATTGGACGATAGATTTTGCAAATGTGGAAGTCCTTCAAAAAGCAAGAGCTCAATTGAAAGAAATGATTGACCGGGATCGCAACAGGGCGAGCGTTTTTATTTGGTCTGTAGGGAATGAGACGCCTGTAAATGACACTCGCACTAATTTCATGAAGGATCTTATAACTACAGCGAGAGGCTTAGATCCAACCCGTTTGATTTCTGCGGCCTTACAATCACATACTACGAATGGAGTAAACGTAATTGATGATCCTTTGGGACAATATATTGATATGGTTTCGGTAAATGAATACATTGGATGGTACAGCGGATTACCCAATAGTTGCCGCACGGCAAAGTGGGAAGTAAAATATGATAAACCTCTTTTCTTTAGTGAAACAGGAGCGGAAACACTTGGTGGTTTTCATGGTGATAGTCTCACACGCTGGAGTGAGGAATACCAGGAATGGTATTATAAGGAACAGATAGAAATGATGAAACGTATGCCCGACAATTTTGTCGGTCTTTCGCCCTGGATACTAAATGATTTTCGTTCACCGCGAAGAAATAATCCTGTTTTCCAAGAAGGCTGGAACAACAAAGGATTGGTTGATCACTCTGGAAAAAAGAAAAAGGCTTTTTATGTACTTCAGGGTTATTATAAAAAAATCGAAACTCAATAAAGAGCCAATGATTCATGTCATGAATAAGCTGATTTTATATTTTGTATTTTTTCTTTTTCATTTTTCATTGTTTGCACAAAACAAAGATGGCGTATATCTATTCTGCTATTTCAAGGGCAATGGCGATGGTCTGCACTATGCTTACAGTGAGGATGGTTATAATTGGAAAGCTTTATTTAATGACAGTGTAATTCTGAAGCCAACCGTCAGTAGAGACAAATTATTTCGAGATCCTTGTATCATAAGAGGTGCAGATGGAAATTTTCACATGGTATGGACAGTAAGCTGGAATGACAAAGGAATTGGCTATGCGTTTTCTTCCGATTTGCTTCACTGGTCAGAACAGCGATTTATTCCTGTTATGCAATATGAAGATTCAGCAAGAAATACTTGGGCGCCGGAGATCAGTTACGACGCAAAAAAGAAAATGTATATTATTTATTGGGCTAGCACTATTTCTGGTCGTTTTCCGCAAAAAGATACAGCCACAGAGAGCGGGTATAATCATCGCATCTATTATATTACAACAAAGGGTTTTAAGAATTTCAGTAAAACAAAATTATTGTATGATCCGGCTTTTAGTGTGATCGATGCTTCTATTGTTCAAGATGGAAGACGTTGGGTTATGTTCCTAAAAAATGAAACCCGTTATCCCGTTGAAAAAAATATTCGCATTGCAACGGCCAAGAAACTTACAGGACCTTATTCAGCACCAAGTATGCCGATAACCGGAAATTACTGGGCCGAGGGGCCAACCGCGATGAAAATAAATGGACAATGGATAGTGTACTTTGATAAATACAGAGAACATAAATATGGTGCAGTGG
>DASYQS010000022.1:0-64035 GCA_036005185.1 Chitinophagaceae bacterium
GTAACATTTTACAAATCTGTTTCCGATCTTCCTTCTTTTGAAGATTACAATATGAATGGAAGAACCTATCGTTATTTCACAGGTAAAGTGCTTTATCCATTCGGTTATGGATTAAGCTACACCAATTTTTCTTATGATAATTTGAAACTTTCATCACCTTATAAAATCGGAGATTCTGTAAATGTTTTAATAGACGTAAAAAATACAGGCAGGGTTGAAGGAGATGAAGTGGTTCAATTGTATTTATCAAACCTAAGCTCTACCGTTCCTGTTCCTATTCGCTCGTTACAAGCGTTCAAGAGAATTCATTTACTGCCAGGTGAAGCAAAATCTGTAACCCTGGTTATCCCACCTAATGCATTTTCAGTTATCGACAATAACAATAAGCGGGTGATACTTCCGGGGAAATTTCAAATCGCTGTAGGTGGTGGACAACCCGAAACAATATCTGAGCAGCAAGGCAAAATCCTTAAAGCAACAATTGAATTAATAGCAACAAAATGAAAAAATAACATGGAAAGATCAAATTTCAATCGCCGTAAGTTTTTAAAATATACAGCAACTACAGCAACAGGAATGGGTCTGCTTTCTGCGTTTCCTCAAAATGCGCTTGCATCGGAAAAATCTTTAACACATGAAGAAAGTAATAGCAAAGCTGCACCTGAACGGAGTCCTGATGATCCACGTATTAAATTTTCTGTTATTGGCATTAATCATGGTCATATCTATTCACAGGTTGATGCGGTGATAAGAGGTGGCGGACAACTAATTTCTCTTTATGCAAAGGAACCGGATCTTGTATCAAGCTTCACTCAAAAATATCCGCAAGTAAAATTAGCCGGCAGTGAAAAGGAAATTCTTGAAGACAAATCCATACAGCTTATTCTTAGCTCTGCTATACCGGCAAATCGTGCCAGCATTGGCATTCGTGCTATGCAGCATGGAAAGGATTACATGGTGGATAAACCTGGCATTACTTCACTGGAACAATTGACAGAAGTACGCCGCGTACAAAAACAAACCGGTCGTATCTATTCTATTATGTATAGTGAGCGGTTTGAAAATAAAGCAACTATTAAGGCAGGAGATCTGATAAAAGAAGGCGCCATTGGTAAAGTGATCCAAACTATCGGGCTTGGTCCACATCGCATGAATTCAAGCACACGTCCTGAATGGTTTTTCGATCGCAAATATTTTGGCGGCATTATTACTGATATAGGCTCTCATCAATTTGACCAGTTTCTTTTTTTCACCGGCTCTGATAAAGCCGATATTGTTTCATCACAAATTGGTAATGTAGCACATCCTCAATATCCCAATTTCGAAGACTTTGGTGATATAATGATCCGTGGCAATGGAGGCGTAGGATATATCCGGGTGGATTGGTTCACGCCGGATGGCCTTAAAACATGGGGTGATGGAAGGCTCACCATTCTTGGCACGGATGGATATATTGAAATCCGCAAAAACATTGACATAGCCGGAAGAGAAGGCGGCAGCCATCTTTTTCTAGTGAATGGAAAAGACACTCAATATATAGATTGCGGCAAGGTGGAGCTTCCTTATGGCAAACAGCTGGTTGATGACATCATTAACCGAACTGAAACAGCTATGACGCAACATCATTGTTTTCTTGCAACAGAACTTGCATTGAAAGCCCAGAAGAATGCACAAAAAATTAATTTCAAAAAAGCTTAAGAAAAAAAAATATTGCTATAAATTAAAAAAGCGGCAATGAAACAACAAAAAAAACCTACCGTCAGTCGCAGAAAATTTTTAGGTGATTCCATTAAGGCAACCTTGTGTTCAACGATCGCTGTAAATTTTCCAACCATCGTACCTGCCACTGTATTTGGAAAGAATGCTCCAAGTAATCTCATTCAGGTGGCATCTATTGGCTGTGGCCGCATTTCAACTATGCATGACATGAGTTCAATTGCACGATATGCAGGTGCCAGGATCATTGCGGTTTGTGATGTTGATAAGGACAGGGCCAATGCCGGACCGGCGGCCGTAAGAAATAATTATATGAAAACCGCAAAAGACAATGGTGGACTTACAGGAGATTGGAACATAAAAGTATATTACGATTATAAGGAACTACTGAAAAACAAAAGCATCGATGCCGTGCATATCAGTTTACCCGATCATCAGCATGCGATTGTTGGAGTACATGCTGTGAATGCAGGCAAGCATGTTTATCTTCAGAAACCTGCATCGCTGACCATTGAAGAAGGAAGAATTTTAGCCAATGCAGTAAAAAAAAGCGGAAGGATTTTGCAAATGGGAAGCCAGCAGCGTTCTATTGATCCATGGCCTCAATTTAAAAAAGCTTGTGAACTAGTTCGCAACGGCCGCATCGGTCAGCTCAAAACAATTGAAGTTGGGCTTCCTGGCGATCCGGGTGGTGGCAATAAACAACAAATGCCAGTTCCGAAAAATCTCGATTATGATGTTTGGCTAGGAGCAACTCCTGAAGTGTATTATACGGAGGATAGAGTTCATTCACGCGATGCAACACCGCAAGGAATTGCTACCCGACCAGGATGGTTGCGTTGCGAACAGTTTGGCGCAGGAATGATCACTGGTTGGGGAGCACACCACATTGATACAGCACATTGGGGAATGGGGACTGAATATAGCGGACCCATTGAAATTTGGGGCAAAGCAGAATTCCCTACAGACGATCCGAACTACAAAGGCCTTTGGGATGTACATGGCATATTCAGAACTGAAGCGCTGTATGCAAATGGTGTGCATGTGATTGTTTCTAATGAGCTGCCAAATGGAATTAAATTTATCGGCACCGAAGGGTGGATTTGGGTGACACGTGGAAACTATAAGGTTACAGACAGTGATCCGCTGACCGACAGCAACGGTGTTAAACCTATTGATGCGAGTAATCCAAAAATACTTCGATCGGTAATTGGTGCTAACGAAATTCACCTTTATGAAAGCTCAGAGCAACATGCCGACTGGCTGGATTGTATAAAGTCGGGAAAGGAACCGGTTGCTCCGATTGAAATAGGGCATCGCTCATGCAGCGCTTGTCTTCTTCATCATATTGCTATGAAATTGAAAAGAAAGATTTATTGGGACCCGGTGATAGAAACATTTAAAAACAATGATAAGGAAGCCACTGCCATGTTATCGAGACCACGCCGTAAAAAATATGATTTCAACGCATGATTAATTTGAGTCAATAAGAATTAAATAATTTATGAAAGCACTATTTTATTTTGGATTTACCATTTTGATTGAATTTACATCTTGTCAAATGCAAACTTCACCAGAAGCAAAGCCAAAATCTGTTCATCTTATCACACTTGACCCCGGTCATTTCCATGCCGCGCTGGTACAAAAAACCATGTATGATGATGTGGATTCTGTTGTTCATGTATATGCACCGGCTGGAAATGATTTGCAATTGCACCTCGATCGCATCAATGGTTTTAACTTGAGAGCGGATCAGCCTACACATTGGAAAGAAGAGGTTTATACCGGCACCGATTTTTTTGACAAGATGTTGTCTGAAAAAAGGGGGAATGTTGTAGTGCTCGCGGGAAATAATCAAAAGAAAACAGAATATATTTTAAAATCACTTGAAGCAGGATTCAATGTGCTTGCGGATAAACCAATGGTAATTGACAATGAAAAATTCGAGATGCTTAAAAAAGCATTTGAAGCTGCCAAACAAAAAAATCTCTTGTTATATGATATCATGACTGAGCGTTTTGAAATAACTACAATACTTCAGCGTGAGCTTTCGATGATACCGGAAATATTTGGGACACTGGAAAAAGGCGCTGCCGATAAGCCGGCCGTTGTTATGAAAAGTGAACACAATTTTTATAAATATATATCCGGTAATGTGGTAGTAAGGCCGGGCTGGTTCATGGATGCATCGCAGCAGGGCGATGGAATTACAGATGTTACTACGCATTTGGTTGATCTTGTTCAGTGGGAGTGCTTTCCCGATCAAAGTCTTGATCATACCAAAGACATAATTATTGATAGCGCCAAACACTGGCCTACTATTATGACAAATTCACAATTTAAAACAATCACCAAGTTGGATCAGATTCCTTCTTATCTGGATAAAAACAAGCAAAATGATACAGCAATAAAGGTGTGGTCAAATGGTGAGATCAGTTATGAAATAAAAGGAGTACATGCAAAAGTTTATGTGCGGTGGGATTATCAAACACCTGGCGGGAGTGATACACATTATTCCTTGATGAGAGGAACGGGAGCCAATCTTGTTATCATGCAAGGGGCAGAACAACAATTTAAACCGACATTATACATTAAACCGACAAATACGAATAAAGATTTCGAATCCATTCTAAAAGAGAAAATAAAACGATTGCAGACCAAATATCCGGGTATTGATTTAAAGAAGTCAAAGAATGGCTGGGAAGTGACTATTCCTGAAAAATATAAAGAAGGACATGAAGCGCATTTCGCCAGAGTAACCCAAAATTTTCTTGAGTATTTAAAAAAAGGAAACATGCCTGTATGGGAAGTACCGAATATGCTAGCGAAATATTATACCACAACAAAAGCACTTGAAATAGCAAGGCAACATTCATATTGAAACGATTTCAAAAGCATTGAAAAATGACAAACCTTTCTTTACTATTTTCATTTTTACTAACACCATTTGTTTTGATGGCCCAAACTGATTCAGTGAGATCAGCAGTTTACAGTTGGAAAGATCTTAAATCAGAAAAAGTGGAAGGAAGAGAGAGAAAACAAGTGCTTAAAGGAGCCACTCTTGATCTTGCAGAATTGGAAATACATACTTCTACTCTTGAAGCCTGGCAATCGCCACACCCGCCTCATGTGCACGATGATTTTGAAGAATTAATTATTGTAAAAGAAGGAAAATTAAAAGTGACCATAAAAGATAGCAGTAGAATATTATCGGCTGGCGGCTTAGCGTTGATCATTGCCGGAGATAAGCATGGCTTTCAAAACGCTACTGATAAGCCAGTAACTTATTACATACTTAAATTCAAACCAAAGTCTTCTGAAAAAAATAAACAGGGAAGTGAGCCAGCATCGTTTGTCAAAGATTGGGCTGAACTTGTGACAGAAAAAACAAGTAAGGGGGAAAGACGATCGATCTTCGACAGGCCAACTCCCCTATTTGGAAAGTTTGAAATGCATTCTACTTCCTTAAACCCAGGGTTCGCCAGTCACGATCCGCACACACATAGAGCCGAAGAAATTATATTAATGATCAAAGGCGATGTGCAAATGCAAATTGGACAGCAGTTCTATAAAGCTGTCGGTGGTGATTTAATATTTCTTGGTTCCGGCATTCTTCATGCACTTAAGAATGTTGGTAATGAGCAATGCAGTTATTTTGCCATTCAATGGCTAAAGTAGCTTCTCAACTAATCCTAAAATGGTTTTGAATTACCAAGCATCAGCCTGCATGGATCTTTCGATATAATCGACTGCAAATTCAATTTCGTTTGTTAATGCAGAAAATAGATTTTGAGAATTCTCAAAATTTTCTTTTTCTACAAACACTTCCATTGCCGCAACCGTGCTGGCTGCTTTACGCATTTCCATAGTCAATAACATGCCACGCAAGCTATGGAATGAATTTTTTGATCCTTGCTCGTCTTTGTTCTTCAAACTCGTTTCTATTGCTTCCAATAACTTATGCGTATCTGTCTTAAATATTTCAAGACAACGAACAACTTGTTTGTTGTTTCCTCCTAACTTATCAATCAAGCAATTGAGGTTCACAGGAGGTTTTTCATTTTTGATTTGTGGTTTTATAGAACTCATGTCATTTCTTCAAGGGTATTTTTGATTTATTGTTTTCAAGGCATTGCAAACAGCAATAGAGGCAAGTTTGAGAAAAATAATTGAATAAATAACTAAGCTGTACCGAAACTTTTGGGATTAAGAATATTCACTTAATTACAATATACGGGAAGTAATTAGCTCAAGGGAACTTACAAACACGCAGGATTTGAAAAATGATAGTGTTTTTTGTCTTTCAAAAAAAATTAGAATAATTTGAACAGAGTCTGAAATCAATTACTATAAATTCGCGTATGAAAAAAACAATTCTGTTAGCAACACTTTTAATTTCCTACGTTTTAATTACTGCTCAAAAAAATTATTTGCTAATTGGTACTTATACCGGAGGCAAGAGCCAAGGGATTTATGTTTATCATTTCAATAGCAGCACTGGTGACTTTGATTCTGTAAGTATGATAAAAACTTCCAACCCCTCTTTTTTAGCAGTTTCACCCGATCAAAAATTTGTTTATGCAGTTCATGAAAATGCAAACAATGGCAAAGGAGGAGAGATAGCCGCATTTGCATTTAATAAAGAACAGGGCAAACTTTCATTCATTAACCAGCAACTTTCAGGTGGTGATCACCCTTGTTATGTAGCGGTTGATAAAACTGGTAAATGGATAGCCGCAGCAAATTACACCAGTGGTAGTTTAGCTGTTTTACCTGTTAGTAATAATGGTATGCTTGACTCTGCAGTAACAGTTATGCAGCATGATGGCTACAGCGTAAATACAGACCGGCAACAAGGACCCCATGTACATTGCACCATTTTTTCTAAAGACAATAAATATTTATTTGCGACTGACCTGGGAATCGATAAGCTAATGATTTACTCGTTCGATGAAAAATCCGGCAAGCTGACTGAAACAGACCCCGGCTTTGCAATGACTGAGCCCGGTGCAGGCCCCAGGCATTTTACATTTCACCCCAATAATAAATATGCTTATCTGGTTGAAGAATTAACCGGCACAATCTCCTCTTACCGCTATACAAATGGCAGACTGGAATTGCTGCAAAATATTTCAGCATTGCCCCCTGACTATATGGGACCAATTGGTAGTGCAGACATTCACACTTCTGCTGATGGGAAATTTTTGTATGCATCAAACCGAGGTGAATCAAACACGATTGCCATTTTCAAGATCAATCCTAAAACAGGATGGCTTAATTTAGTCGGTCATCAATCTACTCTTGGCAAAACACCGCGCAATTTTAATTTCGACCCCACGGGTAATTTTTTACTGGCGGCAAATCAAAACAGTGATGAGATCGTAATTTTTAAAGTAGATAAGAGAACGGGACTATTGTCGGATACAGGAAAAAGGATCAAGGTCGGAAATCCGGTTTGTATAAAATGGATTCATGAATAGATGATAGGTTGATAGATGACAGATGATAGTTTGTTTTTTAAAAACTACGACTGATCTTGATACATAAAATTCATCACTACAAATATTAGCCATGCACTCTTTTTATAATGAATTTAAAAAAGGGCAGCGCTTGCTGGACTGCCCCTTGGAAAACATTAAAAAGTATATTTCAGATTCAATCCGCTATACACAACTGCATTAGGAGGAGCGGGTATATAAGCATCAGGTAGCTGGTTTACGAAGATCATAATCGGGTATTGCACACCTGTGATGTTGTTTACACCAAAAAAAGCATCCAGATCAAAATGGGAAGACAGGCTTCGTTTATACCCAAATTTTGCATTTAATAAATTATAACTTTCCGATTTCCGGAGCGGAAATGTTTTACCTGATGCAGTAACTACCCTGTCAAGAGCTATGTTCACGCCATCCTTATATAAATGGGAAAAGCTAGCGTACAAACCATTTTTCATCGCCACATCTATTCCTTCCGAGCTCATGATTTTAGGAACACCAAAAACATTTAACCCGCTGTAGTTAAAGGTGTCAGTGGCTGTTACATAAGTAAAATTATCTCCGTACTTAAAATCAGAATAAGTAAAGTTGATGAATGGAGTAACATTGGTAAACAAACCATTATCATTTTTTATAATCGAATATTTCAATGCAGCTTCTACTCCCTTATGATCTTGATCTCCTCCATTTATCACATAAGAATAAGCAGTTGCAGTACTGTTCAGCAGCACGGAAACTGATGTCATCTTATCTGAATATTTGGTAGCGAAAAATGCGATTTGATAAACAAGCTTGTCTTTAAGTACAGTTCCCTTTGTACCTACTTCAAATTGATCACCCTTTTCAGGTTTTAAAACATTATTTACTCTTCCTGTTTGCGGAGCAACAGGAGTAACGATAAAGAAATAAGAACTCACCGGTGCTTTATATCCCCTGCTATATGAAGCATACACAGAAACTTCTTTGCTGAAAACTTTGTTGATCGCTACATGTGGTGAGACCATATTTTTATAAGTCGTATCAAAATGTGATGGGTTTGTAGCAGTTGCTGGATTAAATCTATCATCCAAAGTAATTCTTTGAGTGCTTAAACCCACGCCGGTAGTAATGGATATATCATGTTGCAGGGCTAATGTCCACTCTGTAAATAAAGAGGTAGGTTGTGTAACAAAAGCAGTGTTTGATGTTGTTGCATTTACTACCCAATAAGGTTTTCCAATCACCCAAGGAGTTGTAGTTGTATCCGCAGGATTTTGTTTCATGTTATAGCCTATAACTTGTGCATCCTGGCGTTGTATTTCCGCTCCCGTAACTCCACTGAGAGAAACTCCATTTGCGACAAAAAATTTAGTATCAAATGACGTACGGAAACCGTAATTGATCGCTGTTTTATCTGTCCAGCCTCCGGCAGAGCTTACATCGCTTCTAAAACCGGTACCGAAAATAGAAGTTGTATTCGCGATATTTTTATTGAAGGTATAACTATGTCCTAGCCCTGCTCTGAATGTGCTAACATGACTATGTGCGTTTCTTTTAATATACTCAATGTTGCCTGAATAATCTTTGTTTTGATATTGAGCGAGAGTCAATTCACCCAATCTTTCATCATAACTATCTGTATAGCCAAAATAAGTAGAGATGGATTGCTTTTCGTTTGGATGAAAATCTCCTGCAAAGTTCCCGAAATCTTTGTGTGATTTATTGTGAATAGAAAACCCGTCGGACTTTTGTTTTCCGTAATTCAACAATAGCGAGCTGCGCTCACCGCCTGTTTGAAAATAAGTGGTATAACGTTGCAGGCCGTAATTACCCAGCATCACATCCTGCCTAATCGATGTTTTCCCTTTTTCGGGTGTTATGGTTTTAAAATTGATTGCTCCTGCAATAGCCTGACCATACAATGTGCCGGCTGGTCCCTTCACTATTTCTACATTCCCGATAGAACCATAATCAATATCGTCAAAAGTAGTTATGCCTTCTGCATCGGTAACCGGAATTCCATTCAGATAGACTTTGTAACCTTGTCCGTCAAAGTTGCTATTGACACCCCGAGTACCTCTTGTACCATTTCCGTAACCACGTATATTAAATTGTTGCCCGCCGGAAACAGTTCTCCTGTTCATGATGACGCCTGGCACACTTGTTTGAATGGCATCGTCTAAAAATAGACCCTGTCCCCTTTTTAATTCCAGCGGTGTGAGCTTTGTAATTGAAACCGGCTGATATAAAATAGATTTGTTTTGGGTGGAAACAGTAGTAATTTCTATTACATCGAGTGAATGACTTAATTGAGTAAGCCAAATCTGTAAATCTTCATCGCAATTTTTGATTGCTTGCTGCTGAGTCTGATATCCGACAAAAGAGATCGTTATTTTCATTGAACCCGGGCAATCAACTATAAATCTTCCGTCTTTATCAGTAGTTGTTCCGCCTTTGCCCTGAACCGTGACAGTAGCCCCAAAAAGCGGAGTGTTTGTATTTACATCGAAGACTTTTCCTTTAATGGTTTTCTGTGAATAAACACCAAATACAACTGTTGTGAAAACAGTTAACAGTAATAATCGTTTCATTAAATGATTAGTTTGAAATAAATAATGCCTGCATCATTGCATAGGCTTCGGGGAAAGAGTAAGTGAATCAGACAACCTGCGGAGGGGGGGTTAAAACATCAAGAGGTCGTGAAGAAACGATTTCGCATTGAAAATATATAATGGAAGGTACAGGTTTATATTTTATGAGTAACTCTGCATTCACAGTAGCGAGGTAAGAACTGCTAACAAGTTTCAGCAATAGAGCCGACTTAGATTTGGAGTTATTTTCATTGTTTATTTTCTCATATTTTTTGATCAATGCAGTTTCCTTTTTGTCACTGATGCAGCGAATGATCAGTTTGTTATTCTCTATTTTCTTTTCAATCATGTCATACATCTCGCCGTTTAGGCTAAATTCGTCATTACCCTCCCATTCTAATTGTTCAATTGATTTTTTATCATCCAATGAATAAACAAAAGTCGTTTCATCTTCGTTATTTGCTTGCAGGCGGAGCGCTTTTTTCATTTCAGCTTTTACTTCGAAATGTCGGAGATAAAAAACAAAATGATAGCCGATAATATTGAGAAAAATACAGAAAAGCAGCAGTATGGAAATTATTTTTTTCAATGCTGGTTTAGCTTGCTCGAAATTAAGGAATAATAAATACCTGGCGACAGAATTATCCTTTATGCTTTAACTGCTGCCACAACCTTGCCTTTGATTTATTAAAAACATTTCTCCCTTTATCAATACCGGCCCTTAACTTTTTTTGTTCCTCCACTGGCAAATGAATTATTTCCTGGCATTCTTTACTACAGCACCCTTCATATTTTTCTTTACATTCATCACACTGAATAAAAAGCAAATGACAGGCATCGTTTACACAGTTTACATGTGTATCGGCAGGCTTGCCGCATTGGTGGCATTTAGCAATGATCTCCTCGGTGATCTTTTCCCCTAACCGCTGATCAAAAACAAAATTTTTTCCATGGAATTTATTGGTCAGTCCTTTTTCCTTTATCTGGTTGGTATAATGAATGATACCGCCTTCCAAATGAAAAACATTTTTAAACCCTTTATGAAGCATATAGGCTGAAGCCTTCTCACAACGAATACCGCCTGTGCAGTACATGATGATATTTTTTTCTCTTTTATCATCCATCATTTCTACAGCCATAGGCAGTTGCTCACGAAAAGTGTCACTTGGTATTTCGATCGCATTTTCAAAATGGCCCACTTCGTATTCATAATGATTCCGCATATCGATGACGATGGTGTTCGGGTCATTGGTTAACTGATTAAATTCCTCAGCATTTACATATTTGCCTTTATTCTTCATATCAAATAAGGGGTCAGTGATTCCATCGGCCACAATTTTATTACGAACTTTAATATCAAGAGCATAAAATGATTTACCGTCATCGTCAACAGCCATATTTAGTCTTAAGCCATTTAAAGGTTCAATGGAATAGAGATAAGTTTTAAATACTTCAAAATTCTCAGCGGGTACACTTATCTGTGCATTGATACCCTCACTTGCCATATATATCCTTCCTAGTACATCAATTGCACTGAGGGCTCTGTATAAAGTATCCCTAAAAATATCAGGGTCCGTAATTTTGAAATAACAATAAAATGAAACGGTAGTGCGTGGAGTATGATCTCTAAGAATACGCTCTTTTAACTCTTTTCGTGAGACGCGGTTGTATAATGCTGCCATATTTTTTGAATTTTATCCGCCACAGACGGACCCAATTGCAGGTTGGGCAAAATCCTAAAGCGGGGCAAAGATAGTCCACAAATGAGTTTTACGCAAATGAACGCAGTTAATCCCTTTAGATGGAAATGATTAGATACGATCTCTGCGAAGGCCATTACTTACAAAATAATCTCTCCTAAACTTTCACTATTTTGCGCCAATGAAATTAAGAATGACCATTTCAGTTTTTTTTCTTTTGCTTTTTGCAAATTGTAATAATTCCGACAATCAAGCCACCCAAAACAAATCAGAAAATGACATGGACGCCGCCAGGAATTTTCTTGAAGCAGCTTTGAAAGGTGATTATAAAGAAGCTTCGATCTATATGCTCCGTGATTCAACAAATATTGGATATCTGGAAGCAACAGAAAGGAATTATAAGCACATGAACCCTGATGAAAAAAGAAACTTGAGGCAAGCTTCTCTTCGTTTTTTTGATTCAAATAAAATTAATGACTCAACTACCATTACCATTTTTGCCAACTCATACAAAAATGATAAGGACACGCTGAAAATTGTAAGAGAGAACGGACAGTGGTTGGTTGATCTGAAATATCTTTTTGAGCACGATATGGATACTACCATTAAGCCAGTAATCATTAATCCTCCCCATATAAATGATTCAAGCCATAAAAAAAGAACAAGTGCTGGGGAAAAAGGCAACAAAACCGATACTATACATTAATGATCAAAAATCTTTTATTGGTAGCATTTGGCGGCGGCGTTGGCAGCATTGCCCGTTACCTTTGCCAAAAATGGTTGGGTGAAAACTATCCTCATCCATTTCCATGGGGAACATTTGCAGTGAATTTGATAGGTTGTTTTTTGATCGGTGTTATTTATGCAGCTTCTGAAAAAACTACGGCATTGAGTCCGCAAACCAGATTATTGTTAATAACCGGTTTTTGTGGCGGCTTTACTACTTTTTCAACTTTTGCTTTTGAAAATATGAATTTGCTTCGCAGCGGTGATACCATTTATTTTTTGATCTATACGATTGCAAGTGTTGTGTTAGGTATTGCATGTGTTTTTGCCGGTGTGGCGCTCATGAAACTTTTATAATATGGAACTTCAAGGACAATCAAAACTGTTGCGCATTTTTGTTGGCGAAATTGATAAAATCGGACACCAGCTTTTGTATGAAGCTATTTTATTAGCAGCAAGGGAAAAGGGATTGGCAGGTGGTACTGTATTAAAAGGTATTATGTCATTTGGGGCCAGCAGCCGGATACATGTTGCCAGACTAATAGAATTATCAGAAGATCTTCCGATTGTTGTTGAAATTGTTGACCAGGAAACCAAAATTGATTCTTTTATTCCTATACTAAATGATCTTTTTGAAAAATGTGGCCGTGGTGGTTTGATCACCGTAGAGAAAGTAGATGTGTTGTATTATAAACCGAAGAAATGAATGATGAGTCAGTGATGAGTTAAATCTTAACTTTTGAACTTAAAATCCTAATTTTCAAAAATGCTCACAGTTCATCATCCTTGGCACGGAGTTTCTCCGGGTAAAAATGCACCCACCATGGTGAATGCATTGATTGAAATTCCGCAGGGTTCCAGATCAAAATATGAAGTGGATAAAGAAACCGGCCTTTTAAAATTAGACCGGGTCATTTATTCTTCTTTTCATTATCCCATTAATTACGGTTTTATTCCTCAAACACTCGGGCAGGATAATGATCCGTTGGATATTTTAGTCCTTTGCTCGCAATCCATCCAACCCCTATGCATTGTACATGCAACTGTGATCGGCAACATGCAGATGATTGATCAGGGCAAGCAAGATGATAAGATCATTGCTGTTGCTTCAAAAGATCCTTCAGTAAATCATTATAAAAACATTAAAGAGCTGCCCCAACATTTTTTATTAGAATTGAGGAATTATTTTGAGCAGTATAAGGTTCTTGAAAATAAAAAAGTGGAAATAGATAATTTTCAAGACAAAGAAGACGCTTGCAAGATAATTGAAGAGGCTATCCTATATTATAAAGACAATTTTAAAAATAATTTGTGAAACAAAATAAGCTGGTAAATATGAATGCAGAAACTATTTTAGTGTTGATCCTGGTAGGATTGGCAGCAGGTACATTAAGCGGGTTAGTAGGTGTGGGTGGCGGAATTATTATTGTTCCTGCATTGGTTTTTTTTCTTGGATTCTCTCAACACGCGGCACAGGGAACTTCATTAGGACTTCTGTTGCTGCCGGCAGGCATACTTGCAGTAATTAATTATTACAACAAAGGATTTATAGATTTAAAAGTGGTAGCCATCATGTGCGCAGCATTCGTGTTTGGGGGTTGGCTGGGAAGCAAACTCGCCTTATCACTTTCCCAGGAAGTTGTAAAAAAAATATTTGCTGTTGTTCTTTTTTATACTGCTTTTAAAATGATGGGATGGGATGCGGTTATTTTTAAATGGGTGAAAGGATTATTTTGATTATGAAAAAAACTCAAACTTTTTTCTTCCTAATCATTACCGCTTCAATTTGTCATGCATAGCTTGCTGAGGTCAGTCCCCAACAAATCATAAATAATGACCCCGTCATTCAAATAGCTAAAAACTATTTTCGGTCGAGTCCCTATAATATATATTTCAGTACTTTTTTGAATCATCTGATGAATGATCCCACGTTGTCTAATAAAACAACCACCAAAAGAACAGATACCAGCTTTTTCTTTTTTAAAGGAGACTACAAAAATCATAGTCCTTTTAGCTTCAAAGCTGATCGAACAGAGATAAGATTAGCAGAAGTTGAGGTGAATTTGGGTGATTCAATACCCTTGATAGACACCTTATTGTTTTATCAATTACTTGGCTATAGTTATGGGGAAGGAGGCACGGAAGCCGTGAAAAAAGAATTCTCGAAATTCGACCGGAAATATGGCAAATTTTTTTTTAGTGAGGGGTCAGAAATAAGGAAAGGTGGTGAAAACCATTGGCAGGATCAAAAATTATTTTACTCTAAAGAACTCTTTTTCCCCGATTGCGGCATCGTGGGCGAAGTTGGACAAGTTTCAAAACATATTTACAATTACGCTTCGCATAAAAGTAATCCAGAATACCACAAC
This sequence comes from Chitinophagaceae bacterium, assembly GCA_036005185.1. Classification (GTDB taxonomy): domain Bacteria; phylum Bacteroidota; class Bacteroidia; order Chitinophagales; family Chitinophagaceae; genus VBAU01. The sequence continues at coordinate 14,577 of DASYQS010000022.1, forward strand.
GTTACCAATACCGCCTGATCGCCGCTAGCGAATGCGTTCTTTTCCCTGTATCGCCATTGATAATCCCTTTTCCATCAATTTCATCGATTCGCACTTTCCCCGAAGCATGTATAATGCTTGAAGCATCCAGTAAGATGCCTACATGGGTTATTTTTTCTTTTTTATTTTTAAAAAAAGCAAGATCGCCGTACTGACCAGCTTCCAGTTTTTTTATTTTCATACCTTGTCCTGCTTGTAACCAAGCATCACGTAATAAATCTAAACCTACCATTTTGAATATCACTTGTACAAAGCCGCTGCAATCTACTCCCAATGGAGTGCGGCCACCCCACAAATAGGGAGCATTCAACCATTGCATGGTCAGCTGACGAATTATATTGGCATCTGGCTTTATCTCATTCCGGTTCACTGCATAGCCATTGAATTGATAGGTAAAGTTTCCAATTTTTCCTTTCCCATTATTAAAACCAGGCAATGTGGAGCCAATAGGAATATGCATTTTCATCTCTTTTATCGTTATCACATTGAGTAGGTCGCCCGCAAGGAAAAAATTGTTTGAAAAATTTTCGTCTATAGCAGTAATTAAATTATCTCTAACCCAGCCCTCGTAATTGTCATGCAAGCTTTGTATTTTAAGCCAATTATTTTTTCTATTTAATATCCGCATGGCTTCTCCGAATAACAATTGGCTTACCATTTCAACCTTATGCGATGGTTTCTTTCTGATTGGTGCAGCGGGTACTATACAAGCTCCAAAGTCCATGAAATATTTTTCGGAAAGATAAGCATGAATCTGCTTTGCTGAATTATGCAAAACAATTCCCTTTGCATCTAAAGTATAGAAGTTTATAGGTCTAAAAGTTCAAAACTTGCCTTTAAATTGCAGAAAGGTTTACTCGTGAATATTTTGAGCTTTTTGAATCTCTTGAACAAGTTTTTTTGTGAACGTTGACAGATATAAACATATAACCGATCAGCAACTGCTGGAAAATTTTTATGCCGACCACGATACCGAATGGCTGGGCATTTTATTGCCGCGATATACTTTATTGCTTTTGGGTGTGTGTATGAAATATTTAAAAAATGAAGAAGAAGCCAAAGATTGTGTGCAGCAGATTTTTTTAAAAGCGATCACAGAATTAAAAAAATACAGGGTTAATTATTTCAAGTCATGGATATATATGGTAGCAAAAAATCATTGCCTGATGAAGATAAGAGACAGTCACGGGAAAATGCCCGTTGAGTTAACAGAGCGTTACATGTCTGCATCGGAGGAAGAACCGGATAAGCAAGGCCTGCTGCAAAATGATCACACCATTGAGCTCATGGCTGATGCATTAAAGGAACTTTCGGCCGAGCAGCAACAATGTGTAACTTTGTTCTATCTTCAAAAGAAAAGCTACGACGAAATAAGCAGGGAGACCGGCTTTACTATGATGCAGGTAAAAAGCTATATACAAAACGGTAAAAGAAATTTGCGGCTGATGATCGAGAAGAAATTAAAACAAGACAAAAGATAATAGTAAAAATGTCAGAAAATTTAAAAGACATATTATCTCATCTTTCGCCTGAAATTGATCAAGAAACTTTGTTGCTTTACCTGCAGAATAAACTCTCTGCTGAAAAAAAACATGAAATTGAAAAAAAGCTGTTAGAAAACGAATTTGCAGGTGATGCTGCTGAAGGTTTGGAGCAATTTAAAAACAAAGAGAAGCTTTCATTTATTGTTGATCAGCTAAACTTGAATTTGAAAAGCAAATTGCAAAAAAAGCAAAAAAGAAAAGAAAAGATCCATTTAAAAGAACACCCCTGGCTATACTTGGCAGTCATCATCATTATACTTCTAATTATTATCAGCTATTTTGTAATTCAGGGGCTATTGCAGAAACAATAGGTCAGTATTTCATTTTATCTTCCATTTTTTTCCAATCTTCAAAAACCTTTAATGCTAAGGGATGAGGTTGGTGGATGAATGGTATTTGCCGCTTAAGCAAATCGGTATTGATCTCTTTATAAATAAATTCGTCATCAAATTCTATAGCTGCTGCATCGTGGCGGGTGTTAGCATAAACAACCCGTTTAGGGCGGGCCCAATAAATAGCGCCTAAACACATAGGGCAAGGTTCGCAACTTGTGAATACTTCGCAGCCCTCCAATTGGTAGGCATTTAATTTTTTACAAGCCTCTCGTATGGCAACCACTTCGGCATGTGCCGTGGGATCGTTTGTGGATGTAACCATATTGCAACCTTCGCCAATAATTTTATCATTCATTACAATTACACAACCAAAAGGACCACCATTTTTTTCATGCATCCCTTGTTGAGAAAGTTCAATAGCCCTTTCAAGAAATTTTTTATCGCGGTCATTATTCATTACGGATTTTTTAGTCACAGCTTATCCACAAAAATAACTGTAATATTAAATTTAGGTTAACTAATATTTAGAGTCAACATTGTTATAGCGATTAGGATAATTTTAGAACACATCAAAAAGCAAAATATGAAATGGCTTTCAATAACCAGCAATTCCCGCCAGCATATTTACGAACTATGGAATAAGGAAGAAAAATTGTTGAAGTTGAATTATCATCCTGTTTCAGGAACTTTAAGAATATCGGCTAATGATGAGAAAAGAGTGTTTTTGATAGGACGAGAAGGCTTTTTACGCAGCCGTACTGTATTGCGTAATGAATACGGAATCAGGATGGGTCAGTTAAATTATGAAGGCAACCAGGAAAATCAAGGCAATATTGAGGTTTACAATGAAAGATTTACTTATTCGCTTCAAGATAGCTTTCCTCCTAAATCGACAATTTATAAAAACGCTGAAATGATTGTCCAGTGCGAGTTACCTGCTGTTCAAAAAAATAGCAACAGTGCTGGAAATTATGATTTATTGATACTAACCTTATGCTGGTATATGTCTGCAATTAAAAAGCAAATTGCAGAATACGCTTAAATCCTAAGAACTTATTTCTTCTTCAGGAAAATCATGCTGAATAAAGCCGAGGTACTTATTGCACTGCGGACAAAATACCTCAGTCATATTACTTAATAAAAAATAATCGCCTTTTTTTAAGTTGCTGGCAATTCCTTGCCAATGGCAATGAAGGCATTCTATTTTATCGTCATTGCCATCAGCATCTTCTAAAATAAGATGCATATGCTATTATTTATTTAATCAGGAACCTAGACGAAACCGTCAAGGAATCGAGTGGTAAAAAAACAGCAAAACCATTGCCATATAATTTTATGATATGTTATTTGCAAGGAGGCTTCAGAAATAATTATAACAAAAGTTAGTTTGAAAAAAGTGCTTACACTGAAATTATTCCCATTGTTTTCTTTCCTCTTTTAAAGCTCGAAGCATCTCAGGATAGCCTTGCCGCTTAGATAATCCATTTATTGCTTGGGCTATCCGCTTAGCTTTTGTTTGTTCTGTTTTTGCAGACTCAATCCATTTACTAAAATAATTTTGATGCCCGCGAGGCAGTGTTTTAAAAAAATCAAGCGCATTTGGTTCATCGCTCAGGCACTCCATAAACTCAGCAGATAATTGGTAGGGTTTGTTATCAACATTCAATTGAACTTTTATCATAGCACCTTTACGTTTGTGAATGCCCTTCCGCATGTCTTTATTCAATGCCATAATAAAGCTTCCGCCACCCATTGGAAGCAAAGCAACTCCTTCAAAATAGTAACTATCTAATTTTCCTTTTACCCTGAATGATCTTTTATTCCCTGGCTTTAATTGCTGTGCTATTTCAGCAGGTATTTCAATATAATGCCACCCCGTCTTTTCGCCTTGCTGGGCAAATTGTAATATAGTCGCGGTAAACTGAACCATATTTTGAATAATAAACTTAAGTATCCTTCTACTCCATACAAAATATTAATGCTGGCATAATCTTATATCTGAAAAAACTATGGAATTAGTTGCCGGTTATCCATATTGGCTTATCAAAAGCGGACTTCCTTATCAATACCCAAAACTTTTAGAAAATACAAAATGCCAAGCGGTCATTATAGGAGGGGGAATATCGGGAGCTTTAACCGCTTACTATCTTACCCAAGCAAGTGTTGAATGTATTTTGGTAGATGCTCGTACCATAGGTTTAGGCAGTACTTGTGCCAGCACATCTTTACTACAATATGATTTAGACATTCCATTGCATAAATTAAAAAAGACAGTTGGGGAATATAAAGCCGTTCGATCGTATCAATTATGCGGAGAAGCGGTTGATAAACTGGTTCATTTAATGAAGCAAATAGGCTTTAAAGATTTTGATACCCGGAACAGTCTTTACTTTAGCCGGTATCCCAAACAAAGAAAATTTATGAACGATGAGTGGCTGGCAAGAAAAAAGGCTGGTTTTGAAGTAGAATTGTTATCAAATAAAGAATTAAAAAAGGATTACCAATTGGAGGCGGCCTATGGTATTCTTTCACAAAAAGGGGCTTCAAATAATGCATTTATGCTAACACATGAAATTCTCCAATATTGCATGACCAAAGGGTTAAAAGTTTTTGACCGCACCAAAATAAAAAGCTTAGATTTTAAAAAGGAAAGGATAACCCTAAAAACAGAAGAGGGTTGCGTGATCGCTGCTGATTATGTTATTAATGCTTCAGGCTACGAAGTCATTAATTTTATTGATAAAAAAATTGTTGATCTGGATTGCACATACGCTGTTATTTCAGAAGTAATAGAAAAAGAGCAATTAGCAAATAACATCATGATGTGGGACACAAGCGATCCGTATTTATACCTCTGTTTGGCAAATGACGATCGCATTGTTATTGGAGGCAGAGACGAACAGTTTGTAAACATGAAAACTATGCACACTTGTCTTGATGAAAAAGCGGCATTATTGGAAAAAGATTTTAAAAAACTTTTTTCGCCCATTTCTTTTAAAACAGAATTTGCATGGAGCGGTGTTTTCGGAAAAACGAAAGATTCACTTCCTTATATTGGAAATTACCACAAAACACCTCGAACTTTTTATGCCTTAGGCTTTGGAGGCAATGGAATTACATTCAGTCTTGTGGCTGCGGAAATAATTACTGATCTTTTGCTGGGAAAGAAAAATAAGGATGCGGGTATATTTTCCTTTTCAAGATGATCACATCACATTTACACTTATAAAATCAGGTTTTTTTACAAACTGGCTGTTATACTTAAACCGGATATTGGTATTGAATTCAAGTCGCCAATAATCCCCAAAAAAATTTCTTTGTGGGAAATAATAAGCCCTAAATTCCATAGTTTCAAAAATCAGGCTTTCATTTCTTGTTTTAATTCCACCACCAAAGCTTTTATACCAATCGCTGTGAGAAAATTTTTTTTCGACTGGCGTAAATATGCAAAGGTTTCCAAAAACAAAAGGTGCAAAACGGAATTTAGCAAGCTCCCATGGAGCGAAAAAGACAGATTCCGCCTTTAAAGTAATGCGGGTATTGCCTGCAATTAATGTATCGTTGCGCCATTCACGTACTCCAAAATCGCTTTGCAAAAATAAAGGTTCATTCAAAATTCGTTTTGCTTGATAGGTGATACCACCATTAATAAAGTTCCTGAGCTTCCAATTTGTTCCCAACTTTAAGAGTCGGCTGAAATATTCCACATTTGCAAGTGTATTTATATCTTCTATTTGGTTGTGGCGTAAGTATCCTTCTGCTTTTAGTGTATAATTAAAATAACTTTCCCGGGTTGTAAAAAAATAACGCTGAATATCTATACCGATATAAGGCCTTTCTACTCCGGATTTTTTTGTCCATCCTGCTGTCAGTGTTAAATCAGCTCCTTCAGGAATATCCTCATTCCTTCCAAACCCATATACATTCTGAACTTTGTAAAAATCTTGACGGAAAATTGTAACGGAAGACAGTACCGCCTTTAATGTCGCATACTGATAATAATATTGTCCATCATACTTAGCAGGCACTTCAGTAAAATCCCGTTGCAAATATCTAAGACCAAGCAGCGTACGCATTCGCCGGTCTCTATTTCTGTCAGAAGAAATTTTGAAAGCACCCGTGTTCCATCCTACCCATGCATCGTAGTTATAATAGCTATACCGTGTGTTTGTTTCATACAATGTATCTGATTTGTAAACATCATTTGTGTTATGCCAGGCCGCTTCGGCAGCATAAGTAAATTTCATATATGGGTTAACCAAGGGGCGTACTAAACCTACATAAGCCATTTCTTCATTTTGTTTTCCGGTATTAAAATTTTTGTTGAAAGAAAGATACCCGGCATACCCGTTAATAAATGAACCCCCGATATTTCTTCCTATATATTCTGCTCCATATCCAAATTTTGGATCACGCTTATTATCGAAAAAAGTTCTGACCAAAATCTTATGACCCGTTCCCGCAAAATTGTCTTCGAATGCTGTAATACTCATTTTTGAGGAGCTATGCATGCGATATGAACCTCCAATAGATAAAACGTCTTTTGTCAGAACCAAAACATCAACAGAATCTTTTCCCGCTCTTGTTACAGTTATCTTGGCATCATGGAGGTAAGTCAGATCACGCAAATGCCGTTCGTTATCGGCCATAAGGTAAGGTTCCAATTTATCTCCTTCTTTAAAAAAAAGGTTATTGCGAATGACTTCTTCCCGTGTTTTATGATGAAGATCGTTGGCCCATTGTGTAAGAGTGCTCTTAAAATGTCTGCTTGTATCCGTGATCGGTATTCCGAAATCGAGTCTTTTAATGGTAATTTTCCGAATCCATTTTCCCTTATACCTCATGAATAAAAGATCATTACGGACGGGTGCATTTGAAGAAGCAGGTTTATCAGCCATTAAATTACGTGCAAGCTTTCCAACCAAACCTTTTTGATTCAGCAAAAAACTATCAACTCTATTCGAAGTTGAATCATTTTGAGCAAAACATGAGGTAACTACTGAACAAAAGCCTATTAAGAAAATTAGTTTGTGCATTTATGGCAAACTTAAAGTGCAATATATAATTCAAAACAAATACCTAATTTATTGTACATATTGCAGAAACAATTAGAAATTTAAAAAATAGAGATTGCTCTAAAGCTTTTTTACTGATTTTTATTAAAACAAATTATCTTCAGATTTATTGCACATATAATTGAGCAATAATTTCATGTGGATTTTCTTCCCCTATGTTTTTATAAGAAAATTCTTTAATCGTAATCGTTTTTATTCATTTGATTGTTGCTTCTGATTCATTTTTTAAAATATTTTTCTTTAAATCCTTTTTTACAAATCAGTATTAGCACTCATTCATTATTTCTTATAAATCTGTTTTTAACTACCATTTTTTTTTGATTACTAATTTGATCAAAATTTTTGTTGATTAAATAATCTTCTGTTAAAATCAATGGTGGCATGAACTTTTATTATTTATCCGTTGAGATTCTGTAAGACATAAAAAAGATTATGTCTTATCAGTTATTTACTTACCCTATTATTAACGCTAAACTGAAAAATATGAAAAGAAAAACACTCCTGTTGCTTACTATCAGTGTTACCATGGCAGCAACAGTTCTTGCACAATCTAATAGCATTTCTGGTGGACTATCGGCCGGAGCCAATTATTCATATTTACACTCTGATGAGGGTACCAGTGGTGGGTATGATTGGAAATGGAAATGGGGACCAGCCGGCGGTATATGGTTGAATTTTCCTGTAGGTAACACGGTTTCCATTCAACCCAATTTACTTTATTCACAAATGGGTTCACCGTATTATTTTACTGATAACACAGGCACATATAAATGGACTCAAAACCTCGGTTATCTATCAGTGCCAGTTTATTTAAAAATCAATGCGGGAAATTCTATTGCATTTATAGCAGGTCCACAATTCGATTTTCTTGTGGGTGCAAGAGTCAAAGATGCAATGGACAACAAAACAAAAAATGAAGATCAGTTTAAACAATTTGATTTTGCATTGACTGGTGGTCTTCAGATATTGCCTAATTCACCCGTTTCACTTACCATAAGAGGTATGCTCGGTTTAAATAATATTGTAAAATCTACTTCCACACCCGTGTATCAAACATTTGCTTTAGAGGATAAGCTTCACAATAGCGGCGCACAAGCTACATTAAACTTTAGATTGTTTGGTGGCAAACAAAAAACAGTAGCTGTTACTACTCCGGAAGTGCCTGTAGTCCTTGACTCTGATGGTGATGGTATTAATGATGATGTTGATAAATGTCCAAATACTAAAGGAGTAGCCAAGTATAATGGCTGCCCGGTTCCTGATTCAGATAATGATGGAATAAACGACGATGAAGACAAATGTCCTTCAGTAGCCGGAACAGCAAAATATAATGGTTGTCCTGTGCCGGATACAGACAATGATGGTATTAATGATGATAATGATAAATGCCCAACGGTTCCAGGTACTGAACGTTACCAAGGTTGTCCTGTGCCTGACTCAGACAATGATGGAATAAACGATGAAGAAGATAACTGTCCTAAACTTGCAGGTACAGCAGCTAATCATGGATGCCCTGAAGTAGATGCCAGCACACAAAGCAAAGTTGATATGATGGCTAAGAGCGTTTCATGGACTACTGCAAATGGTTATACTTTGTCAACCAAATCCAATAAATCACTTGACCAGATAGCAAACATGCTTACTGCTGATCCTAATTTAAAAGTTACTATTTCAGCTCATACCAGCACTACAGGCGATGCTGCTAAAACACTAAGTCAAAATCGTGCAGATGCTGTTAAGAGTTATCTTGTTAGCAAGGGTGTAAATGAAAGTCAAGTTGAAGCTAAAGGTTATGGTGGCGAGCAGCCGATTGGAACAGGTGCCAAAAATCAACGAGTAGAAATAAAATTGCACTATTGATAGTTATGAAAAATTCAATAAAAAACGCTTCCTTTTTGGAAGCGTTTTTTATTTATCACTTTATTCAAAGTTCCAATTATTATCTATTCACTGTTCTCTGTTTTTTAATTAGGCTCTTTTCTTCTCAGGCATTTTGCGTTTTGCCTTTTTCAGGGCTAAATCAATGCTCTTACTTAAGTTATCGAAAGTGGGTTTGCCTGTAAAAAGCTCATCGTTTATGAAGAAAGCAGGCAGTTCTTTTATTCCACGATCAATACCTTCCTTTAAATCGTCCTGCACTTGCCAGCCATACTTGCCATTTACAAGATCTTCTAAAAATTTTTTATTTTTAATTCCCGCTTCTTTAGAATGCAGCTTCAAACTCACTGTACCCAACTGGCGCCGATTTTGAAATAAAATATTGTGCATTTCCCAAAACTTGCCATCTTGAATGGCAGCTACGGCGGCTTCGCTGGCTTTTAGGCTGCGTTGATGGATTTTTGTTTGTGGAAAATGACGAAAATTGAATTTTATTTTTCCTTCATATTCTTCCAATAACAGCTTTACTACTTCATTTGCTTTGGCGCAAGCCTCACTTTCATATTCCCCAAATTCCATGAGTGTAACAAGTGCATCTTCATCGCCTACGAATATTTCCTTTGGTTCAATGATTACTTCAATTTCTTTTTTAAATGCCATGATTATACTTACTCCTTTCCCGACAAGTCGGGATTTTATGTTTTATGAAGTCGCTTTTTTAGATTTCTCTTTTAAAGAGCTTTTTGGAGCCACTTCGTTTCTGAATACTACGGTATTGTCAAAAACATCAACCAATACTGGTTGTGATTTATCAATTTCGCCGGCCAAGATACGCCTGCTGAGTTGATTTACGATTTCTTTTTGGATGAGCCGTTTCAAAGGCCTTGCACCGAATTGAGGATCAAAGCCTTGCTCAGCTAAAAAATCCATGGCGTAATCGCTAAATTCTAACTGTATCCCACTTTGAGCTACCAATTTCCTCAGATTGTTCAATTGAATATTAATAATTTTTTTAATTTCTTTTTGAAGTAGGGGCTGAAACAGAATGATCTCATCTACCCGGTTCAAAAACTCCGGACGAATGGTTTGCCTAAGCAAATTCATTACATCCAGCTTTGTTCTATTAACAATTTCTTCCCTATTCTGTTCATTAATATTCTCAAAATTTTCCTGAATAATATGGCTACCCAAATTACTGGTCATGATTATAATGGTATTTCTAAAGTTTACCACCCTGCCTTTATTATCAGTTAACCTGCCATCATCCAATACCTGAAGCAAAACGTTCCAAACATCAGGGTGGGCTTTTTCAATTTCATCCAGCAATACCACGCTATAAGGTTTGCGACGAACGGCTTCTGTAAGTTGTCCTCCTTCATCATAGCCCACATATCCGGGAGGTGCGCCTACTAATCGGCTCACCGTATGCTTTTCCTGGTACTCGCTCATATCAATGCGGGTCATCATGGCCTCATCATCAAACAAATACTCTGCAAGGGCCTTGGCCAACTCGGTTTTACCGACACCTGTTGTACCCAGGAAAATGAATGAACCAATAGGCTTTTTAGGATCATGCAATCCTGCCCGGCTACGACGAATAGCATCTGCTACGGCCGTAATAGCTTCATCTTGGCCTACTACTCTTTCATGCAAGTGTTCCTCAAGTTGAAGAAGCTTTTCTTTCTCACTCTGCATCATCCGTGAAACAGGGATACCGGTAGCTTTTGCCACAGTTTCAGCGATATCTTCGGCATCCACTTCTTCTTTTAGTATGCGCTTATCACTTATAGTTTTTAATTTATCGTTTAGATCAGCAATTATCTTTTCCTGTTCTTTTATTTTGCCATACCGTATTTCAGCTACTTTTCCATAGTCGCCTTCCCTTTCAGCCTTCTCAGCTTCGAGCTTCAGTTGTTCTACCCGTGCCTTAGCCTCTTGTGCCTTTTCAACAAGCTCTTTTTCCTCTTTCCATTTTGCTTTGAACGTATCTCTCTCTACAGAAAGATTGGCGATCTCTGTATTCAGCTCTTTCAATTTTTCTTCATCATTTTCTCTTTTGATCGCTTCCCTTTCAATTTCCAATTGACGAATTTGCCTTTCGAGCTTATCTAATTCTTCGGGCATGCTATTCATTTCCAAACGAAGTTTGGCCGCGCTTTCATCAATCAAGTCAATGGCCTTGTCGGGTAAAAACCTATCGGTAATATACCGATTGGATAATTCAACGGCCGCAATAATGGCTTCGTCCTTGATGCGGACGTGATGATACGTTTCGTATCTGTCTTTTAATCCGCGTAAAATAGAGATTGCATCTTCTACTGATGGCTCATCGATCATTACTTTTTGAAAGCGGCGTTCGAGAGCCTTGTCTTTTTCAAAATATTTTTGATATTCATTTAAAGTAGTTGCACCGATGGCTCTCAACTCACCACGAGCCAAAGCAGGCTTTAAAATATTGGCTGCATCCATAGCACCTTCGCCGCCTCCAGCCCCAATAAGAGTATGTATTTCGTCGATGAAAAGAATGATCTCACCTTCACTCGTACTTACTTCTTTTATTACTGCTTTTAATCGCTCTTCAAACTCACCCTTGTATTTGGCGCCCGCAATCAGTTGACCCATGTCCAATGCATAAATAATTTTTGACCTTAAATTCTCAGGCACATCTCCATTTATAATCCGCATGGCCAGGCCTTCTACTATAGCCGTTTTACCAACCCCAGGCTCACCAACTAAAACCGGGTTATTCTTCGAACGGCGCGAAAGTATATGTAATGTTCTTCTGATCTCTTCATCGCGACCTATCACCGGGTCAAGCTTCCCTTGCCTGGCCAGCTCGTTCAAATTCCTTGCATATTTATTTAGAGCGTTAAACTCTTGTGTCTGTGTTTGGGAAGTTACTTTCTCACCTTTTCTTAGATCTTTAATTGCAGTTATCAACCCTTTTTCAGTAAGTCCAGCATCTTTCAACAATTTAGCTGCAGCGTCATTGCCTTGAACAATGGCCAGCAATAAATGCTCGGGCGTTACAAATTCGTCACCGAACTGTTTTAATACAGCTCCAGCCCGCAACACTACATTATTTGCGTCACGGCTAATGGACTGAGCAGCATCGCCAGAGGTCTTTGGCAATCTGCTGATCAATTCATCAAGCTTGTTTTCAACAAGGTTAAGTGTAACGTTATTTTTCTTTAATAAATATTCTACAGCCGAATCTTCTTGTTCAAGCAACGCTTTTAAAATATGCTCAGTCTCAATATTTGGATTATTTGCATTAAAAGCAAATTGCTGTGCTTGTTGAAACGCTTCTGCTGCTTTTATAGTAAAATTTCCAAGATTCATATTATTGTTACCCCCATCCCCTAAAGCGGAGTTAATTTAGTTTAGAATTAAATTTAAAACTCTAAATTTTGTACCATGAATAAGTTATTCCTTTCTTTAGCAAAAATCATTCATCCTTTGATTGGTAGGTTAAGAGGTGTAACTATGGCACATAAAATCTCTTCCATCTGCACGAAAGTCGCAATTGCAATAGTCTTTCTGTTATTATTACAGCCAGTTTCAGCCCAACAAAAATTCAGTGATCTTGACGATATTCTCACCCAAAAACAAAAATTGCTGGGTAAAGATTTTGTAATGATGATATGGAAAAAAGACGATACTCTTGTTTATAAAAAAGAACTAGGTGAATTTAACAGCAAAACTCAGGCCCCTATTGCGAGCTGCAGCAAATGGCTTACTGCCGCGCTGGTAATGACATTTGTTGACGAAGGCAAACTTTCATTGGATGATAAGATCACAAAATGGCTGCCCGAATTTGAAAAATATGGGAAAAACTATATCACGATACGCACTTGTCTTTCTCACCTAACAGGTATCCGTTCCGAACCTATCACCGTTTTGAAATTATTAGAAAGAAAAAAATTCAATAGTCTGGAAGAAGAAGTAAACGCATTTGCCGCTAAAGATATTCAAGCAAACCCGGGTGAAGAATTTCGATACAGCAATATAGGGCTAAATATTGCGGCAAGAGTTTTAGAAATTATCAGCAAAAGAAAATTTGATGTATTGGCAAGACAAAGATTATTTGTACCACTGGGCATGAGAAAAACAACTTTCAGCACGTTGGATGGCAGTGCTGTAAATCCTTCCGGTGGCGCCCAGTCAACACCCGATGATTATATGCACTTTTTAGTTATGCTAATGAATAAGGGAACGTATCAAGGCAAAAAAATTTTAAGTGAGGATGCGGTAAACCAAATGTTACAAGTACAAACAAAACCCCAGCAAATTAAGTACGCTCCAAAAGCTGCTCAAGGTTATAATTATGCATCAGGGGCTTGGGTAATTGAAGAAAAAGACGGAAAAGCAACGGCTATAGCAAGCCCGGGTTTATTCGGTACCTGGCCTATGATTGATTACTGCCGGGGCTATGCCTATTTATTTTTTGTAAAAAACTTGTTAGGAGAAGAAAGAGCGGATGCACAAATGGAGATAAAAGCAGATGTTGATGAATATTTCAAAAATAATTGCAATTGAGTGTTTAAAAGTTTAATAGGTTTCAAGTTTATAGTAATGGATATTCCCCTCCAAGGAAACATAACTTTAAACTTTTTAATAAAACATTTAGCAGTCATGTACGAAAATAAGAGAGAGCCGCTTGCTTCCAGGTCCAAGTATTATAAACGAATAGTTGCTAACAGCATTCGTGTTTCCGGAATTCTTGCAATCATGTTATTGATTGGAACAACCGGTTACCATTGCGCCACTCGTCCTTTTACAGAATGGATCGATGCTTTTCACAATGCCTCAATGATATTAAGTGGCATGGGACCTGTTATAACAACAGGGTTCACAAATGGCGGAAAAATATTTTCTTCACTATACGCTTTATTTAGCGGGATTATTTTTGTAAGTAGCATAGGGTATATCCTTGCACCCGGCATTCATCGCATTTTTCATCGCCTGCATTTGGAAGCAAAATAATCAACGCTCTAATTTTCTTTCTTTACAAGTACGATTCTGTTTCGATCAGCTTTATAGATAGCCTCGTAATAATTTACTAACGCGGTGTAGTCTTTAGCAGTAAAAGTTCCGCTATATTGCTCGTTAGTACGGTAATACAAGATCTTATCATCAATCAGCTTGGCCGTACTGAAATATTTGCCAAATTTTGTTTCAATGGCTACTGGTTGAGGAAGAGATTCAGGTTCATATCCTTTTGGAATATCTATTTCCACTGAGTCAACATCCCTATATTCATTATGCAAAACAATATCATAATTTCTTTCCTCGTCTGATTTAAGTTTGGTGTATGACCTGCTCATTACATTTGGAATAATAAATAATCGTTTTCCGGTAATGCTGGCATAATTGCTAACATACAAGTCGAGCTTCTCTTCCACTTCTGGCATCGTTGATTTATTCTCGTTATACTCAAACTTGGCGAGATCATAAGTGGGAAAATCAAGCTGCTTTTGTAAATATTCCTTCACTTTATCTTTAGATAGGTAATTGATCATTCCATGAACATCATCTTGTTGCAACCCTTTGTAGCTTGTACTTACCTGTATCTGCAATGAAGCATCATTACCCAAAACAGCCTTGAGTTTTCTCATCTGAAGATTATCTGTTAATCCATACTTTGGGGTGTGAACAAGATAGCCCCCATTTTCATTGATCAAAAGAGCATAACGATTGCAAGTAAAATCTCCTAAATAACCTGCAGGCAAAGTTTGATCAGTACACTCCAGCCACATCGTATCTTTTTTAACCGGTACGCAGAGAATTACATGATTAAATTGTTGAGATGGAAAATCATCCGTTATATATTCGGCATTTCTCCCCGCACGCACCAGCGTATAAAAAGAAGTAATCCCAGCCTCCTTTAAAATACTATACATGTAGTTTACTAAAGCCTTACAATCACCATACCCTTTAGAAGCAACATAAGTGGCATCAAAGGGCTGCCAGCCTCCTATGCCTAATTGCACACTGATATATCGTGTATTCTTCTGCATATATTCATAAAGCAGTTGTATTTTCTTTTTCTCATCATTTACATCGTCTGTAAGCTGGTGAACTGTTTGTTTAATATTTGCAGGTAAACCGTCTCGGCCTTGTTTTAAAGAGTAAACAAATTTTCCAAAGTCCTGCCAGCTCACCATGTTGCCCTTGTAGTCCCCTACTTGAAATTCAGAGGGACCAAAAATAACAACGGTTGTCAGCTCATGCCAGGGAGGTCCAAAGGATTCTTTTATAATAGCGGGCATATCCTTTACTGTCCATGTTGACGTTTTTTTATTTTTATCGATTGCAGTAACTGGATCACTGTTATACTTGAAGGCCTTATACCTGAACTGGTAATCCGTTGGACAAACAATATTTATCTCACTATGTTCTACAGAAAGCTTTTCATTGCCTTGGGGTATCCAGCGAGGAAAAAACAAGGTGTTTTTGTAATGGACTACAATCTCATACTCGATTGTGTATGGATAAACTCTGTAATAAAAATTATGTTTTTTAATTCTTTTATCGTCCATTAAACTATAATCACTTACACCGCTTATATCCTGAGCATCTTTTGTCTTAATTTTTTTTAATTGTTTCCCGTTGGCATCGTAGAGAATCCCTTCAATAGAATTTATCTCTTGCAGCTTATCATAGTATTCAGAACACTCAGCCCAATCGTCTGCATTTTCATTCAAGATCGTAATTACATAATGGTTTGTTTCAATTGCATCCTTTGTGCTGAGAATCTCGAATTTTATATTTTCAAACCTTAATACCGCATTTGCGTTTTTCAATAAAGCGGGCGAAATTTTTGAAACAGCATAGTCGCCATCTGAACCATACAAAATAAGAGCGACTGTTGTATATGTAATTATAAAAATAACTTTCTTCATCATTTATTTTTTCTTTTTCAACACGATCTGTTCATTGTGTTTTTTTACAACCAGATTAAAGAATTCCCGGAGCATTTCATACTCTTCTGGCAGATAAAAAGCCCTTTTTAATTTAATCCTTGACCGAAACGAAATAGTTCCACCGGAGTCTGAAATGAGATACTCGAACTCTCCATCTCCTTCTTCATTTAATTTTACACGTATCGGCTTTGGTAATTCATCCACTACATAACCTGTAGGAAGCACCATGTTGAAAATATATGTTTCGTCAATACCGTATGGCATCTCAACGGGATAAAAGCGTTCGCTAGCCTTGAAAGGGTTTGTTTTCCATCCTTCAGCCAGCATTGGATTTATATAGATAATGTCCTCTTTTTCCTGGTTCAATTTAAAATCGTAACCAATCGCAACATTTTCTTCAAGATTATCCAGTGAATCCATACGGGGGTTGATCAGGTCAGCATCCTGTCCATAAGCCTTTTTTATTTCCTTAAAAAATTCATCCTTTCCTTTTTCTTTCACTTTTTCCCGAATTTCATGCGATTCAAAATAACCCGGTAGTTGTTGCAATGTTCCTGTCAGCTCTCCTTTTTCGTTCGTTGTAAGGATGATGGATGTCATCTTTTTTTCCATTATTGAATCCGAAGAAAATTCCAAAGGAGTAGCTTCGGGATTAATAATTCTTGCATGGCCATTGTAGCACTTCGGTGTCAATCTTCCAAATCCCAAACGCGGCTCACTTGCATCCAAAAAATAATTTTGACCATTGATGCTTGCATCGCATATTACATAGTTGAATTTTTCGAGAATGGGATAAATAGAATAGGTGTACCCATGCGAACGAGTACTGAGAAGAACAGGATCTGCTTGAATGTTTGCATATTTCAACATAGCTACAAGCAAGAGATTGATTTCAGCAACAGTACCGTTTCTTGTTTTTAGAATATTTTTTAATGACTGGTCAAGATCGGTTCCGTTGTGCGAAGTACAAGTTAAATTATCTCTTACGTAAGCATAGATCCTTTTTGCCTTTTCGAGGTTATCCTTTGTACCAACAAGCAATGGATTCATTACATCGCCCAACCATCCGTTATTTTTATCAAGGCTATTGCCAAAATACTCAGCATGCAAAAGATCTTCACTTAATTTTGCCCAGGTGCCCATTATATTTCTTGGAGTAAGCGGATAGCGGTAATCGGAAAGCTGAAATTCAATTTTAGCAATATGGTTTTTCAGCGTTGAAGTAAAGCTTTCTTCTTTTAAAGCCGGTACATTTTTCATTACCCAACGGTAATCAGTAACACTAGCATCAAAACTTACACTTTCAGTGGCCCCAGCGCCGCGTGAATCACTAACTCTGAAGCTGGAACGATTGTCCTTTCTTTCATTTATATCATATTTCCTGTAACCCTGGGTTAAAAAAACATAGCCCAAAAATTCCGGGAGCCTTAAATTGTATTCACTCCATAAAACCGGTGAAGATCCCTGAAATGCCCAGGGTTGCAAATTGAATAAAAAATCAGAGCGAACGATATATTCATATTCAATAATAGAGCCTTCTTTAATATTGGGTAAAGTAAATTTTTTAACTACTCTGTTCCTATCTATTTTGTCTTTAAAAATCCCGCTCTTATCGAGTTTTGTTTCAACTACTTTTCCATTTTCCAAGTTATAAGTAACGGCTTTCACGTTGTCCAAATTTTCTTCAGCACTTCCATTTGTATATAATAGAATCTCTACATTGGCCTCTTCATAACCATTTTTATTAAGGATGTGCACTCGTCGATAATGTTTGAATTCCAGTGAAAACCATCCTTTGGAATTTCCGACTATTTCTGAAGAGCCCACCTCTGCAATTACAACTGCGCTGGCATTGCTATCAATGGAATAGATCTTGTTTGAAAAATCCTCTGGAGAAACTTTTCCAAATTTTACACTCACCTTGTTTTGAGAGAAAATTGTTGTGGAAATTAAAATAGGGAGAATTAGGATAAGAATTTTCGGTAGCATGTTAGTATGGTTTAGGCGGACCCAAAATAGTAAAAAAAGAATTTCCAAGCAATGACCCGGAATATTTTAAGGTAAAAAAGGCTTTCAAAAAGCTTTGGATTATAAGGAGTATGAGCTTTATTATTTATACGTCGTTTTGCGCATAAAACGAAATAAAATGAATAACTAAGTTTGTATTTCTTTTTATAAATAATTGGAGAATAAAGTTTACCATACAAGATTAGTAAAGCAAACATCCGAATTATTGGGTTTTGATTTTTGCGGTATTGCTAAAGCTCAAAAATTAACCGATGATGCAAAGAGGTTGGAACAATGGCTTAACAAGGGTATGCACGGTTCCATGAAGTATATGGAAAACCATTTTGACCTGCGTGTTGATCCTCAAAAACTGTTTCCAGGGGCAAAATCAGTCATTACCCTGCTGATTAATTATTTCCCTGCTCAAAAACAAAACAATAATTCGCCAAAGATTTCCAAATATGCTTATGGAAAGGACTATCACGATATAATAAAAAATAAGCTTAAGGCTTTTCTGCAAATGTTACGGGAAAAAATTGGTGACGTTCATGGAAGGGGATTCGTTGACTCAGCGCCGGTACTTGAGCGAAGCTGGGCGCAACGAAGCGGATTAGGATGGATTGGCAAAAACGGAAACCTGATCACAAAACAAAAAGGATCATATTATTTTATCGCGACATTGATCACTGATCTTGAATTAGAATACGATGACCCCTTTGCGAAAGATTATTGTGGCACTTGCACAAAATGTATTGATGCATGCCCAACTGAAGCCATTTTGCCCAATAAGGTTGTTGACGGAAGCAAATGCATTTCTTATTTCACCATCGAGTTAAAGGAAATGATGATTCCATCGGAAATGAATGGAAAATTTGATAACTGGATGTTTGGATGCGATATCTGCCAGGATATTTGTCCGTGGAATAGGTTCTCCAAAGCTACCAATGAAATTGAATTCATGCCTGTTCATGAAATTCTTAATTTCAGCTTTCAAGATTGGAAAGAGCTGACAGAAGAATCGTTCAAAAAGATTTTTAAAGATTCTCCTATCAAGCGATCAAAGTTTCTTGGAATTAAACGCAATTTGAAATTTTTATCCTCCTAAAAATTCCAGCCTACTTTTAATGATATCCTTCGTAAATAATAATTGAAACGGTTTGTGGTTTGCTCCGAACCAGGAAGAATAGAATATGAGTAGTAATAATAGATCTCGCTTTTCCCTTCTTCACGAACGTGCTTATAACTATACCCTAGTTGTACCAAGAGTGCATCGTTGTTTTTTCCCATTCCAATTTTATACCCCAGGCCTGCACCTAAATAAACACCAGGAGAAGTTTTTTCAATGGTATATCCGGACACGTAATAATTCTTATCATCTTCCCAAGGAAAATTAACACCTGCATCTGCTGCGAAATAAAAATTTCTATTGCCTTTTTTGAAAAAATCTTTATTCAAAGAAAGAAATGCGGGAATACTACGGCGGTAATACCAATCAAAGCCGGTTCCCAAGCCTGCGAACCATGTTTTGTATTTAATTCCATTGATTGTCTGTATTTGAAATTTCGTTCCCTGTTCACCTTCAAGCAACCCAACATAATTCTGTGAAGAAAAACCAATTTTATGCTGAGCAGCCGATGCTAGGGTAATGAGAGTAAAAGCAGCTACAAAAAGTAATTTCATATTCTAATTTTTAGTGGTTAACAGTTAGTTTGCTTCGTTGAACTAAATCGTTGGGATTGCTGTAATCGTATTGATACAAGCCATCCTTAGCCACTACAATTAAATTTGTATTCCAAGCAATGGCATCATATGTCTCAAGCCCTGTAATATGCTTTTTTAAAACCAGTGAGGAGAGATTGGTGGCATCGTACATTTTCAAACCGTCTCTTCCGTCGCAAATAAACAGGAGATTATTATCTTTTGCCAATCCATGCGGATGAGTCATTGGATAAGATTTAATTAATGATGGCGCTGAAAGATTGGTAACATTCAAAACATCAAGCACATTAGCAGTTCCGCCGCACTGAGTACCGTCATGAAGCGTAACATAAGCATTGTTGTCATCAGCAATAACAGGATCACAAGAAGTGGCGTGAGTAAACTGGCCTACCCGATTAGGTGATGCCGGATTGCTAATATCATAAATGAACATACCGCTGGTTGAGCCAATAAACAACTTGTCTTTGAAAGGATAAATAGTTTCAATATTCCAACCTACATTATTATTGTTTATCCGTTGAGGATCAGCTGCATTGCTGATATTAAAACTACCAAGTGTACTGCGGTTTACACTATACAGGTAATCGTTGACGATAGAAAATCTTGCCATGGAGCCTGAAAGGCCTGGAATGGATACTCCACCAATTGATGCGGTCGCTGAGTATCTCAAGAAAGCGTCATAAGTAATATAGTATCTTGAAGGTTGAATTAAATTAACCGTCGTGTCCTTTTTCACCCAGCCCACAATAATGCGTGTATTATCAGCAATAAAACCACTTCCATAATTACGTTCGGGAAAAACATTTGGCAGGTATTTGACAAATTTTGCTTGCAGTGGATTAGAAATATCGACAACGACCAGATCGGAATACAGATCCGCATATAACGTATTTCCTTTAACGGCAATCTCCAAATTACCGGGTATATCAATAAATGTTTTTAGAATTGGCTTTGCAGGATTACTGTTATCAATAACATGAACACCTTTATCTTTTTCATTTAAGAAAATATAATTACCGAAAACAAAAATCTTTCCTGGAGATTTTATTTCCTGGGGAGGATTGCTTTTTATATTAGCATACACTTCATCCTTAGTCTTATACACCGGCTCCATAATGGAATAAGTATGGGTGAGTTTATCTTTAAGGCAGCTTTGCAGTAAAAGAGACAGGAATACCACTGTTGCGGGAATAGACATTTTTTTCATAACAGTTGTTTTCGAGGCTGACAACGGTTTGAAAAAAACCGTTGCATTATTTTTTCTTCTTTTTCTCAAAAAATAGTCTCGAGTCAATTCCTCCGTATAAAATGTATTTTCTTCTGTCCACATCACTTTTTATAAGCCGGCTAATATCAAATGAAAATTGTGGCCCTATGCTCCATTCAAAATTTTCGGAAGTGATAAAATGATATGAAATCCCTGACATGAAATTGACATGAGCTTTTGTAAATGCAGATGTTTTGTAGGAATAAGTACCCATAAGCGTTGAATCATACACTAATGCATTTGATGACAGCAGGTATGCTGCCGAGGCGCCAACATTCAGAGAAAGAAAACGGCTAGGATTTTTGGATATTCGCCAATCATATATTACCGGCAACTCAATAAAATGAAAACGATCAGTGTATGTTGTTTGCGGAATAGCGCTATAATAAGCGTAGTTTGACTGATTCGTGAACTGACTATTTCCGATTTTGATTCGATCAGCCATGTATGAATATCCTAATCCGAGCTCAAGACTACTGTGCGGAGAAATATTCTTTTTAGCAGTTACTCCTGCCTTAAAAGCAAAAGCAGCCTTATTATCTGATGGAGCGTATCGAAATGATGATCCGCCAGTGCTTGGACTGCCTGAGTAACTCAAATTATCTGAAGTACGGTATGCAGTATTTTTAAAGGAAAAACGCTCTTGAGTGATCGTTGATGAACCGGCTGAAAAATTTACGCCCCATTTTAATTTGTTAACCCTTTGATCTTGTTTTTTTGCACTTTTAACCAGTGCTGTTTCTTCGCTCACTTTCTTTTCTTCATTTTTTACTAATGAAGTGTCGGTCGTAGCATTTGAAATATTCTTTTCTTCTGTTCTTTCTACGATTTTTTGAGCAATACTATCCTTTAATGGTGGTGTTTCTTTTTGAGAAATCCCTTCCTGATTAATATTGGGTTTTATATCATCAATACCCGTCTCTTTTTCTTGATTTTCCTTTTTTATCAAATCATCGGTCGCAAAATTTGTTGTGGTTTCGTATTGATTATTGGCGGCCTTCTTTTGTCTGTTATCTTTTACCTGATCAATAGTTTCAAGCTTTTTTTGCTGTGATAATCCATGAATGATTTTATCCGAGGGTTGTTTGTTGCTGATATCTTCGTCCTTATCCTTTGTGGCTTTCTCATTATCCCTTGTGCCTTGTGCCTTGTCTCTTGTATCTTGTGACTTCTCTTCCAACTTCGTAATCCGTTTTTCTACTCTACCGTTTTGTATGCTTCCAAAATGATAAATACCATAACCTGCAAGAGACAAGCCTATGCATGAAAAAAGAATAAAAAAGAGTACTCTTCTTTTCTTTTTCTTTTCCTGAATTCTTTCCTCAATTTTTTGCCATACCTCTCCTGACGGGTGAAGTTTGAATTCATCCATCACCTTCTGCACATTTTTTTCAAATTCATTTGCCGGCATAGTTTTCTTTTTTATGATCCACTGAATATGTTTTAAGCCAACTGATCAGCAAAGCTCTCGCCCGCGCATATTGCGATCTCGATGTGCCGTCAGTGATACCCAGCAACTCACCTATCTCCACGTGCGAAAAACCTTCAATAGCATGAAGGTTAAAGATGGTCTGATAGCCCGGTGGCAATTGCCTGATCAATTCAGCCAGGTCCTTAGCTTGCAATAATACAGCGGGGTCATCGGTTACTACAGGATGCAAATGCTCCCGAGGGAAATACATCTGCTCCCGGTAATTACGATTTCGTTTTAAAAAATTTAAGGCAGTAGTTACCATAATGCGGCGAATCCATGCGCCTAACTCACCTTCATTACGATATTGTTTAAGGTTCAAAAAAACCTTTACAAAGCCTTCTTGGAGCACATCTTCGGCATCCTTCATGGATTTAGTGTAACGATAGCAGATCCCCAGCATTGTTTCAGCAAAATGCTCATACAATTGGCGTTGGGCCTCCGGTTTGGCCTTTAGACAATCTTTTACCAGTTTATAATAATCCATTATCTCGTGGTGATTTGACAACATAGACCAAGGAATCGTTGCACAAATAGTAGAGGCTTAATGATTCGTTTCACGAATAGGCTAGAAAAAAATGGGGGTCGCTTAGAAAAGCAACCCCTCAACTGCTATGTTTATTTAGGGTTTAAAAGTTAAAAAGCGGGATCAGGAGGTGTATTTGAATTATTATCTCTTTCTAAAAATGGATAAGGCAAAAAGTTTCTTTTCTTTTCTGAATTTGCTCTTCCAAATCTCCTCATATCTTCCAACTTCAATCCCGACATGTATAATTCAATACAGCGATGCTTGTATATTTGGTCAAGAAGCTGAGCCTGTGTCAATCCAGCTACAGGAGCAAGTCCGGCACCAACACCATATGCATCACTTGCAGGAGTTTTAGTAACAACTTTATTTAATTCAATTAATCCATTCGTCAGATCATTTTGTCGGGTATATGCTTCAGCTTTTATTAAGGTCATTTCTCCCGGCAAATAAATAGGCCATTGCGTTGTAGAGCCTGCCCCAAAGCCACTTACTCTGAAACGTGGATTAGCGGCATTGGTCGAAATATAAAATGGCACACGCTTATCGTTAAGATCTGGAGCTAGTGATGGCGGTAAACCCATGGTTGAATCAATAGGGGCATATACATTGTTTGTTGATGTAGCCGTTTCGTAAATCGGATTCAGATTTACGGTGGTAAAATTGAAGACTGATTTTATTGTTAAGCTTGCCGCATTGGCTTCTGTTATTGCCTGAGCATAATTGCTGCTAAAGAGAGAATATCTTGCTTTTAAAGCATGAAGTGAATTTACAATGTCGATACCAGCTGGAATATTATATAAAAAAGTGGCTGAAATAGGATTGGCTGTAATAGTAGCCAGCGCTTCATCGATAGCAGCAATTGCTTTTGTAAAACCTTGGGCGCGATCGGCAAAACTTACATTTTGCCCAATTGAGGCCGGAATCTTTTCCCAAAACATTGCCAGGTCACCAAGTGCCAATGCTTTGAAAAGATCGGCATAAGCTATTATTCCGCTTGCATAAGCTTTGTCTCCAAGTTTTGCCGCATTTTTAATAAGATTACCTGCATCAAAAATTATTTTATTACTGGTTGTCCAAAGACCTGCCGTCAGTGAATTCGTCCCATCCACGTTACCGCTTCCTAGTTGTAACTGGTATTCACCCGTGTTACCTTGGTTTAAAACTGTTAGTTCGTTTGTAAGCAACCCATTTATGGTTACCCTGTTGTACAATGAACTTCCACGACCAACAGTATAGATTCTCTGCAGACCTACTGTTATTTCAGCCATAGCTTGTGGGGAACTGAAAGCAACATCTATTGGAACAGATGAAGGGCTGATATAATCTTTTTTACAGGATGATGTAAACAACAACAGCATGATGACTACACCATATAATATTTTGATTAATTGCTTTTTCATACTAAGAATTTTTTTGGTTAGAGTTTAGCTGCAATTCCGAACTTGAACGTGCGAGGAATAGGCACTGAACCAAAATCAATTCCTCGCAGTAATGTACTTTGCCCTGCGGAGTTTACCTCCGGATCATATCCTTTGTAATCATCCCATGAAATAAGATTGCGGCCACTTAAACTAATATTTATATCCTTGAAGAATTTAAGATTTCCCAGATTATAACTCAATGAAACTTCACGAAGCTTTACAAATGAACCATCATCCACTCTCCATTGTTCAATTTGATAAACACCTAAGATATACCCACGAGGTATTTGCCCCAGATCTTCTTGTTCAGCCACTTTACCATTTCCTACTCCTTGTCTTGTTCTAAAATCAGCGTTAAATACATCCACACCTTGCACGGCATCAAACTGAATTCTTACATTGAATTTTTTATAAGTCAATTCATTTGTTAAACTTGCCGTATAATCAGGATTTGGATCACCGATCACTTTCCTCAAAGTAGTTCCGGTAGGTAATCCGTTTGCATCTCGTTGAGGTGTATAAGATACAGGCGAATTTTGCGTGCCTTTTTCTATTTGTGGTATGCCAGATGAATTTTTTACTTGGTTACCATTTCCATCAACAGCGAAAAAAGTCCCGTAAAATACACCAACAGGATATCCTTCTAATAATGAAACAGGAGCACCGGTAGTTGTACTGATAAGCGTTAATGATGGACCTACTTCAACTACTTTGTTTTTATTGTGATTATAAATTGCAGTTATTTCCCAACGCAAATCTTTTTTATTGACTGGCGTGCCATTTAGTACCATTTCAACTCCATTATTTTCTAACGAACCAAAATTATCCAGCAGACTTGAATAACCGGTAGTGGGTGCAATCACACGATTGATCAAAAGATCCTCCACACGCTTGTGATACCAGTTAAATTGAAGCCCTAGCCGATCGTTAAAAAAGGACATGTCTGTACCTACTTCAATTTCTTTTTGTCTTTCTGGCTTTACGCCTTCGTTGGCAAGTCTTGTGCTACCTGTTAACGCAATTCGGCTCAAATAAGAATTACTGCTGTAAGCATTCACACGATCATAAGCACCGATGCCGGTAAGATTACCTGATTCGCCATAAGCAGCACGAAGTTTTAAAGTATTCCACCAGCTCATATTTTTCCAAAAATCATTATCAGATAACAAATAGCTTCCGCTGGCTTTGTAATACATCTGATTTCGCTGATCTTCTCCAAAAACAGACGAGCCATCCCTACGCACAGCGCCTGTTAGAAAAAGTTTATTATTTATTCTAAAATTCTGCTGAATGTAAATTCCCGAAATGGAGATTTCACTTCGGTCATCGACACTTTGCAAAGGAGTGCTTGCGCCATTTATTGTTTCTATAAACGGAGCTAAACCCCTTCCTTGTATTAAAGAGTAACGATTGTTTTCATATTGAACCGAATAACCGATTTGCGTTGTCGAACCAATAGAAGGTGTGATGTTAAATTGATAAGTACCATTTATTTCATTATTGATCTGAAAGAAATAATCATTTCCTGCACTCATGTATCCATTTAATGTAGGATCTAAAGTAGTGCCGCCGCCAAAAAATGCTGTATTCACATTGTAAGCAAACGGAGGCATGTATGTCGTTCCGCCCTGTCCGTAATTATCAATGCCCAGGGTATAGTCAAACGTTAAACCCCTCATTGGCTTCAATTTCAATCCAAGGTTAGCAATGATCCTATTGGTTTCTTCCCTTTGTTTGAAATCTTCAATGACAGAAACAGGATTCACACGACCTCTTTCACCAACAGCTTTTAAATTACCATTTGCATCGCGTGTCCATAGGTCATGAAAATTTCCGATGATTGTAACTGAATTCATCGGCGAGAAAAAAGAATTGCCATCAGGTTTTTCATTAGAAGCACTATTGATATAATTTAATCCAAGGTTGACACTAAATATGCGGCTCAAAGTTTGATCAACATTTGCTCGAAAGCTAAATCTTCTAAAATCAGTGTTTTTTACAATACCTTGGTTATAATAAAAGGAGCCTGACAGATAGTATTTTGTTTTTTCGGAGCCCCCACTAACAGAAATATTATTATCCGTTCCAATTCCCGTTCTAAAAATATAATCTTGGTAATCATAACGGGTAACTGCTGTTGTATTAGTAAGTAAAGCCGCGGGTGTACCTGCTGTGGTAATAATATCCTGAGTAAAAGCAGTAGGCCCATCCGTTGGACCGCCAAATTTTACAGGTGCCTTGTTCACATCAACCTTTTTTCGTAAGCTGCTAATCAATATGCTTGAAGAAAAATTGATTACAGGTGTGCCGCTCACTCCTCTTTTCGTAAAAATCTGTATTACACCTGCGTTGGCTCTTGAACCATAGATAGCTGCCGCAGCAGCTCCGTTCAATACTTCTATATGATCAATATCAGCAGGATTAATATCTGCCAAACGGTTTTGCCCTATTGTTCCAACAAAGGTTGTTCCGTCATAAGTATTCTGAGTATTGGTAACTCTGTTTGTTGCATTATTCACAATCACCCCGTCAACAATGTAAAGCGGTTCGGAAGAAGACAAAATAGAACTAATTCCACGTAAACGCACTGAAACCCCTCCAGCAGGGTCTCCATTATTTTGTATTATTTGGGCGCCGGCTGTTTTTCCCTGTAAGGCTGTTAATACATTGCTTGTGGCTCCTTTGGTTAATTCATCAGCTCTTACGGTGCTGATGTAATTTCCTAATTGCTTACGGGTAGTTCCTGCGGATACGCCAGTTACAATAACTTCTTCCATTTTTAGTACGTCCCCTGTCAATTCTACATCAGCTGTGTAAGATGAGGCCGTACCAATCTGCAACGATTGTGTTTTTGCTTTATAACCTACACCTGAAAATTCAAGAGTATAAGTTCCGGCACGCAGATCCCCATTTATGTTGTAAACTCCGTTTACGTTAGTTGATGTGCCAAGATTTGTATTGGCGATTGACACTGAAATGCCGGGAATGCCCTTGCCTTCGGCATCAGTTACTTTACCGCTTATATTCACTTGTGCTAACAAGCACAAGCCATATAGCTGCAGTAACAAGACAAAGAAAATCTGTTTGCATTTCAATAGCCTTAACTTTTTGAGTCGTGTCATATAGCAGATTTTAAATGGTGAATATGATGTTTTCGTCGTTTGTTTACTCTTAATTATAAAATTTCTATTCCTGCTTTATGATAAGGTTTCAATAGTTCATTGCATGAATCCAGCTCAGTGATCAGTACATCAATATCATTCACTTCACAAATCTTTATCCGTTGGGTAGTATTCAGCTTTTCGGAAATGGCGAGTGATATAACTTTTTCGGAAGATTGGATCATGGCTTTTTTTACCTGTACTACTTCCCAGTCGCTGTCCGTTATACCATTGTTTACATCAATGGCATTAGTGCCTAAAAAACAGAGATCCGATTTTATCTGGCTGATCTTTGAAATAGCTTCGCCACCAATTGATATCTGTGCGCTTTTAGAGATCTTATCCCCAATAAAAATCACCTCAATGTTTGGATGATGAATATACTCGTAGGCTACCGGTAAACTGACAGTAATAAATGTTGCAGACAATTCAGCCGGCAATGCTTTTGCTAATTCAATAATGGTAGTTCCCCCCGTTGTAAGCACAAACATTCCATCTTTGATAAGCTGTGAAGCTTTATGTGCAATGGTCTTTTTTTCATCGAGAGAATAAACATTTGAAGATTTGAGGGAAAGATGAAAAGATTTTGAGAGGGCACCGCCATGAACTTTGATGATCTTCCCTTCCTCAGACAGTTCATTTAAATCACGCCTGATCGTATCTTCTGAAACCTTCATGCCTTGACTGAGATCGGATGAAAGGACTTTGTTATGCAGGTTTACTTGGCGTAAAATAAACGATTGCCGTTCCTTTTTAAGCATGCCTTAAGCAGTTATATAAGCAATATAGGCAAATACAGTCATAAAAAAATTATTTTTCCGGCAAAAAAATGCACAGATGTGGCCAAAAATCAGCAAAAACAAATGAAGCTAAAGGCGGGGCTCTTCTTGCCTGAGAGCAATACATAATAACCATTCGAAGAATTAAAGACCAATTAATATTTTTTACAATAACAATTTATACAAGAAATTTTGCAGGGTCTGGCTTCAAAAACTGAAAGTAAAAAGGCTGCCTATTTAAGGCAGCCTTTTTCATTCCATTACCCACCGTTGATACATTGTTGTTATTGTTGTTAATTCCTAGTAGGGCAAGTGTTTTTCATATTCCGTGAACGGACCTGCCGGACTTTAAAAACGGGGCTAATGAAGAATTTAGCACAAAGATAATGCCTTGGAAGCCTCGTCAGTAAAGGATTTGCTGTACATCAGCGCAAGGTTTTGTTAAAAGAAAAATCCTGCCTTTTGAGCAGGATTTTATTAAGATTTGCAGTTATTTCTTAAGCACTCACTTTTCCCTTCACCTTAGCTATTACTTCTTCAGCAATATTTGTTGGTGCAGGAGAGTAATGGGAAAATTCCATAGTGCTTGATGCACGACCTGATGATAAGCTTCGCAATTGCGTTACATATCCAAACATTTCACTCAACGGAACCTTTGCCTTAATTACTTGTGCGCCGGCACGGCTATCCATACCTTCCAGCATACCGCGGCGACGGTTCAGATCACCTGTCACATCGCCCATATATTGATCAGGAGTTACAACTTCTATTTTCATGATCGGTTCCAGCAAAACAGGTTTTGCTTTTCTGGCGGCTTCACGAAAACCTGATTTAGCGCAAAGTTCAAATGACATGGAATCAGAGTCAACCTGGTGAAAACTTCCATCAAATACACGAACCTTCATATTGTCAACTGGGTAACTTGCTAATACACCAGTAGACATAGCCTGTTCGAAACCTTTCTGGATTGCCGGAACAAATTCTCGGGGAATCGATCCTCCAAAAAGATCATTTATAAATTGAAAATGCTTATCAGGATTTTCTGCTCTCCATTCTGCATCAACCGGGCCTAAATCAAAAACTATATCGGCGAACTTACCACGGCCGCCTGTTTGTTTTTTCAATATCTCACGGTGTTCAATAGTTGCCTGGAATGCTTCTTTGTATGCAACTTGCGGTGCACCTTGGTTTACTTCCACTTTAAATTCTCTTCTCATTCTGTCAACAATAATTTCAAGATGCAGCTCACCCATGCCACTGAGAATCGTTTGGCCGGTTTCTTCGTCTGTTTTTACACGCAATGTTGGGTCTTCTTCTACAAGCTTTCCAATCGCCATTCCCATTTTATCAACATCAGCCTGTGTTTTAGGCTCAACCGCTACAGAGATTACCGGTTCAGGGATAAACAAGCTTTCCAAAACGATCGGGTGATCTTCGTCACAAAGAGTATCTCCCGTCTTTATTTCTTTAAAGCCAACTGCGGCGCCAATATCACCAGCCTCAATAAAATCAATTGGATTTTGCTTATTCGCAAACATCTTCATAATGCGGCTTATTCTTTCTTTCTTCCCGCTTCTTACATTTAGCACATAGGAGCCGGAATCTAAATGACCGGAATAACAACGGAAAAAAGCGAGACGACCGACAAAAGGATCGGTCATGATCTTAAATGCAAGAGCAGCAAAAGGTTCTTTTGCATCCGGTTTTCTTATAAGCTCTGCACCTGTATTTGGATCAGTTCCTTTTACTGCCTCAATATCAACCGGGCTAGGCAAATAACGACAAACTGCATCCAATGCTGTTTGAACTCCCTTATTTTTAAAAGAAGAACCACAAAGCATTGGCACAATGCTCAAATCAATTGTAGCCTTCCTGACCGCTTCATGGATCTCATCCTCACTGATTGAATTCGGATCATCAAAGAATTTTTCCAACAGTTTATCATCATATTCAGCTACAGCCTCAACCAAATGAGCTCTCCATTCTTCTGCTTCAGCCTTCATATCATCAGGCACTGGAATTTCATCAAAGGTCATTCCTTCAGTTTCCATGTGCCAAATGATGCCCTTCATTTTTATTAAATCAACAACACCTTTGAAATTATCTTCAGCACCTATTGGTAATTGCAGGGGCACAGCTTTAGAACCCAGCATTTCTTTTACCTGGTTCACCACCATTAAAAAGTCGGCACCTGCACGGTCCATTTTATTCACAAAACCAATACGAGGAACATTGTAGCGATTGGCCTGGCGCCAAACGGTTTCTGATTGAGGCTCTACTCCATCAACCGCAGAAAATAGAGCAATCAAACCATCCAACACCCGCATAGAACGCTCAACTTCTACAGTAAAATCAACGTGACCAGGCGTATCAATAATGTTGAAATAATATTTTTTTGTATCACCGGTTGGCTTTCCTTTATCAGTAGGGAAGTTCCACTGACAGCTTACAGCCGCAGAAGTAATGGTAATGCCTCTTTCTTTTTCCTGCTCCATCCAGTCTGTAGTTGCTGCGCCTTCGTGCACTTCTCCTATTTTATGGATCATGCCCGTATAGCGAAGAATACGCTCAGTTGTAGTCGTTTTACCGGCATCGATATGTGCCGCAATTCCGAAATTTCTTTGAAATTTAAGATCAGCCATTGTTATTTACTATTGAATATTTTAATTGAATATGAATTTCTGCACCAAACCCTAGCCTTCTTCCTTGTCGCGATCTTTTCCTTCTTATCGCTAACTTTTAAAAACAGCTTAAAGATTTGGGCGCCCGCTCGAATATTTTTATAAAAATCACAACAAAAACCGGTATCCGGAACGGCGGGCAAAGGTATGTAAAACAGGTGAAATTTTAAGGGATTAACCGAAGGTTAATTTAATGAAAGTGAAGAAGGAAAATACATCTTATCCATTACCATCTTTTTACTTGATTTTTGAAAAAAATCCATTCTGGTGTAATAATTTTTGAACCGGTTCCAATTTCATACCATGGGCTTACTTTCTCATCCATCGGGTTCTTTACTATATGGATATCCTGTGCGGGCATAGCGCTCTGGGCAAGCATATACATTTTTTTTCCTTCGTGGTTAACTGCAACATCCACAACCATCATTGCATGCCCCCTTCCTTTCACAAATACATCGCCAATTTGTATATCATTTAAATTAATAGATCTGGTTTCTTTTTCTAATGATAAGGTTCCGCAATAGGTAAAAACAATTTCTAAAAATTTGTCTAATTGAACTCTTTTATCGTCCGGTGATGGTTTGGTTATATAGGCAAAAAGCTTATTCCCCTTTAATTTATACCGCTCTCCCTTTAGCCATTTGGCAAAGGATAATTCATTGCCCGCTGTAGCTTTGAAATGAATAGCGTTTATATTGTTTTGATTAAAGAAATACTCTGCTCTGAGACGCATGATCGCATCAGCACATTGTTGCAGGTCGCTATTACCCACCGATATGTCGAGGACAGCAAATTGAGACAATTGATTTGCTTTTAGCGTTCCATTGTACAGATAAACTTTAGAATCTCTTTTAAGCCTTATCTGTCTCAGCCATTCACTGAATGAATTTGTCTCTGCAATTACCCTTTCATAGCCGGCGGGGACAGGTATTTGTCCAATAGTTCCATAACTAGCAATATTTGGAGGATCTGCAGTTAAATGTCCATTGTGCAAGGTTTGTCTGTTCTTACAAAATGCAACTATTAGTAGTAATAAAATAAAGAGGCTAACAATCTTGGTCACAAACAATGTTTGCAAATAGATGCTTCATTTATTTTTTTCCATGCAGTCACCAAAAAAAAATCTAACAAAAGCATTGTAAAATTTTGTAATTACATTTCATTGTTTGTAACTTGAACTTCCTTACAACAAAATTTCATCTCAAAAATTAAAAACTACCAAAACCCGTTATTGTATGGCAGCAAAAAAGAAAGCTAAAAAGAAGGCTGCTCCTAAAAAGAAAGTAGCATCTAAAAAGAAGGCAGCACCAAAGAAGAAAGCAGCAAGAAGAGCAGCGCCAAAAAAGAAGGCAGCGCCAAAGAAAAAAGCCGCAAAGAAAGCAGCACCAAAAAAGAAAGCCGCTCCTAAAAAAGCTGCTAAGAAAGCTGCACCCAAAAAAGCTGCACCTAAAAAACCTGCTCCCAAAGCACCGCCACCACCAATGGCAGAATCAATGGCTACCGAATCTTCTTCGGCGCCAGAATCCTCCGAAGGTAATGGAATGCCTTCCACAGGTGGTATGTAATTTTATTTATGAAGACTTTAAGCCGTCACGATGTACCGGGGCGGCTTTTTATTTTCAAATCTTTTCTCCCGTAATGACTTACGATAAACAAAAAAGCCATCCGCGTTAGCGGATAGCTTTGAGGATTTATGTTCTTGTAAGCTTATATTCTGAAGTGTGCAAAAGCCTTATTAGCTTCAGCCATACGATGGGTATCTTCTTTCTTTTTGAATGCTGCCCCTTCACCTTTACTTGCTGCAACAATTTCATTGGCTAGTTTATCAGCCATGCTACGACCATTTCTTTCACGGCTATACCTTATTAGCCATTTCATGCTCAAAGAAATTTTTCTGTCGGCACGTACCTCTGAGGGAATTTGAAATGTTGCACCCCCTATACGTCGACTGCGGACCTCAACCGCAGGAGTTACATTGGACAAAGCCTTTTTCCAAATTTCATAACCATCTTCACTTGTTTGCTTGTTTATTTTTTCCAAGGCGTCATAAAAAATATCGTAGGCTGTACTTTTTTTCCCTTGCCACATCAAATTGTTTACAAACCGTGTAACCAATTTGTCATTAAACTTTGGATCAGGTGCTAACGGAAGTTTTTTTGCTTGTGCTTTACGCATGAGTTATATAAAATTTCTTAATTGAATTATTTTTTAGCTCCGGCTTTTTCTCGTTTGGTACCATATTTAGAGCGGCTTTGCTTACGGTCTTTCACTCCAGCCGTATCCAATGATCCCCGAACAATATGATAACGTACACCTGGCAGATCTTTCACACGACCGCCTCGTATTAGAACAATTGAGTGTTCTTGTAGATTATGCCCTTCGCCAGGAATATAAGCGATTACTTCTACCTTATTAGTTAAACGAACTTTTGCCACCTTGCGCAAGGCTGAATTGGGCTTTTTGGGAGTGGTAGTATATACACGAGTACACACCCCACGACGTTGCGGACAACTGTCTAAAGCTCTGGATTTACTTTTTGCTCTTATAATATCTCTCCCTTTACGAACTAATTGCTGAATTGTAGGCATTCTAAACCTTTATTTTTAGGACGGCAAAGGTAGGGGAATAGATGATAATTTTAAAGTGGATAGATGATAATTTTTAGGAGCAACGATAAAAAAGCTTGTTTAAGAGTATTTAACCCTAATTTCTCTTCATTTACAATAAAAGCAAGTAATACAATGCATTTAATTATCATGTACTATGTACCCAGCTATCTATACTTTCCACATCCATCCATATTTATCTTCTTTTCTACCCTCCCGAATATCAGCTATCCATTTTTTCAGAGTTGGGGCTATTTTCCATTTATCTAGGTCAAATTGCATTATAAAATTTTGATACTTTAACTCTTTGATCATAGCAATTGTAGCTGCCGTACCTGTACCAAATACCTCTTGTAACAAACCTCGTTTGTGAGCTTCAATCACTTCATTAATGCTGATCTTTCTTTCCTCAACAATCAACCCCATTTCTTTCAACAAAGTAATGGCGCTACTGCGGGTAACTCCTGCTAATATGCATCCATCGTCCAGTGTTGGAGTAATTACCACTCCATCAATAATGAAGAATACATTCATCATACCCACTTCCTGAAGCCATTTATGCTCAAAAGCATCGGTCCACAATACCTGGTCATAACCGTTTTGTTTTGCTACAGTAGCGGCCAGCATGCTGCCACCATAGTTACCTGCATTTTTCGAGTATCCTACGCCTCCGGGTGCGGCTCTTGTGTATTTTTCCTCTACCGCAATTTTCATAGGTTCCGCATAATAAGGCCCCGTGGGGCTTAACATTACCAGAAATTTGTAATTATCCGAAGGCTTTACACCTAAGGCAGTATCTATGGCAAACATCAGTGGCCGTATGTATAGTGAATGATTTGGCTTTGAAGGTATCCAGTCTTTATCCAGTTCAATCAGTTGTCGCAGACCTTCCATAAAAATCTCTTCGGATATTTCGGGCATGTTCATGCGTGCTGCAGAAATATTAAAGCGGTGAAAATTATCATGAGGCCTGAAAATAAAAGCATTTCCTGATTGATCCTTATAAGCCTTCATGCCTTCGAAAATAGCCTGTCCATAATGCAAAGCAGAAAGCGACGGTTCAATTAACAAAGGCTGATAAGGTTTTATTTCAACATTTGTCCACTCACCATTTTTATAGTTGGCTTCGAGCATATGATCTGTAAAATACTTGCCGAAAGGTATGTTCTCAAGATCAAGATCCTGTAATTTGCTATGCTGTGTTTTTGTGATCAAAATATCCATGGCTTCAATCATAAATAAGTTATTTTGCAGACAAAGAAACAAAAAAAAAGCCGACTCATTTCTGATTGTATCACTTATGTCAATCAATAATATTCAACTCAATCCATCCCTTCTAGCTGAGATATATAAAAACTCTCTTGTTGAAATAAGAATGTCAGAATCCTATGAAAAAAAAATTACCGACTCACCCCCAGCAAAAACAGACGTTAATAAATCTAATTCCTTGATAAAAGAGTGGAAGTATTTGGGACAGTATAAAAAAAATATTTTACTGATTGTTCGTTATAATGCCTCTCCTCACTTACCTGATGAGCCGCTAAATTTTCTTACTTCAGTTTTGGGAGCTTGTAAATTGAGCTTGGCAGATATTGCTGTATTGAATATTGCAATGGCTCCATCAGTTTTATATAAAGATGTGCAGGAGCAATTTAAAGCTGGAGTTACTATTTTATTTGGATTAACTCCTGAAGAATTTGAAATGCCTGTAAACTTTCCAGAATTCCAGGTGCAAGCTTTTAATCATTGTCATTTTTTACATACCCCAACGCTTGAAGAATTAGAATCGGACAAAATTTTAAAAAGCAAGCTGTGGGTTTGCTTGAAGAGGATGTTCAGTCTTTCTTAATTTTAAAACATCAAATAAGGAATTATTGATTATTGAATTATTGACCAGTATTAACTTGACATCTCTTATAAATAGTCAGTAATCAATAATTAAATAATCTTGCAGAAATTGCAATGCATGAAGCTAATATTTGCTACTAATAATCAGCATAAAATAGATGAGATAAGATCGGCCATTGGAAAGGATACATCTATTAAAATTGTAACATTAAAGGAGGAAGGAATTAATATCGATATTCCTGAGCCATACAATACACTAGAAGAAAATGCCAGTAATAAATCAAGAACCATTTATGAGTTAACCAATAAAAATTGTTTTAGTGAAGATACAGGTCTTGAAGTTGCTGCTTTGAACGGAGAGCCAGGAGTAAAAAGCGCCAGATACGCTGGCAATGAAAAATCATTTGATGACAATATTGAAAAACTTTTGCAGAAACTTGATGGAAATATGAATCGCCAGGCAAAGTTCAGAACCGTAATTTCATTGATCATGGATGGAAAAGAAACCTTGTTTGAAGGAAATTGCCGGGGGGCCATCATCACTCATAAAAAAGGCGAAAAAGGATTTGGCTACGACCCTGTGTTTGTGCCTGAAGGCTCGATTCATACATTTGCTGAAATGGATATGGAAGAGAAAAACAGGTTTAGCCATCGGAAAAAAGCTACAGATAAACTGGTAGCATATTTGAGACAGCTTGAGCAAAATCAAAAAATTTGAGCACATTACGCAACCAAATTATTTCGGAAAGCGACTTGATACAGGGATGCTTGGCAGGTGACAGGCGAATGCAGGAAGAACTGTATCGCCGTTTTTCGCCAAGGATGTATGGTGTTTGCTTGCGGTATGCTGGCAATGCGGAAGAAGCAGAGGATATACTTCAAGAAGGTTTCATCAAAATATATAAGAAATTAAACAGCTATCGAGGAGAGGGAAGTTTTGAAGGGTGGATACGTCGGATCTTTGTAAATACCGCTATCGAACATTTCAGGCGAAAAACTTATCAGCAGCCCATTACAGAGAAACATGAGAATACAGTAGAAGGGAAAAACTTATCAGTATTGGATAACCTGGCTGAAAAGGATATTATGAAACTGATCCAGGAGCTTTCCCCAGGCTACCGCACCGTTTTCAACTTGTATGTGGTAGAAGGATATACTCATAAGGAAATTGGCGATATGCTGAACATTAGTGAAGGAACAAGTAAATCGCAACTGTCTCGGGCCAAAGTGATACTGCAGGACATGGTGAAAAAGTACCTGGATGAACGCAACAAGTAGCGATATGAGTGAAGAACTGAAAAGAAAATTATACTACTACGAGGTGAATCCGCCTGAAATAATGTGGAGCAGGATAGCTAGTGCTTTAGATGAAGAGATCAATGCTGAATTTCCTCAAAAGCTTTATGAAGCAGAATTAACACCTCCGTCTGGCGTCTGGAATAAAATTACTGCCGCACTTGAAACAGATATTCAAGAAGAATACCCAGCTAAACTTTATAATCTAGAAGTTGCTCCTCCGGCCGGGGCATGGGAAAAAATTTCTGATGCTCTTGATGAAGAAAAAGCTATTCCCAAAATTCCTCCAAAAAGAAAAATTGTTCCTTTTGTACGGTATGCAGCAGCAGCTTGTATCATTGGTATCATTGCGTTTAGCACATTTAAGCTATTAAACAAAAAAACGAGTGAACAAGCCAGAACAGGTAAAGTTATCATTCCCCAAAATATTTCTCCAACTGTTACTCCACCTGAAAGTCAAAATTCCTCTGCTCAAACAGTTCCTGCTCCTAGCAATAATTTGCCAAAAGAAGTAACAGTTTTGGCAAAAACGAATGCTGTTCCAAAAAGAAAACCCTTAAGGCAGCAGACGGGCTATATGACTCAGATGGCGGATGCAACAACCGGTCTTCATAATTCAACGGCATTAAATTTTCAGCAAGCGGGTTTGCTCGGAAATATTCCTGGCAGTAATTCATTGGTTTCCGACGCCGATCGCTATTTAATGTTCATGAATCCTGATGGTTATCTGATTCGCATTTCAAAAAAATTAGCTGAAGCGCTAGGATGTTTTTATACCAATGGAAATTCTGAAGAATACAAGCAATGCCAGGAGCAAATAAAAAAGTGGAGAGATAAAATTGCTCAATCCTCTGCTACTTCATCACCCGATAATTTTATGGATATCCTTGATATTATTAAATCGGTTCAGGATAATGAGCTGTAGATATATAAGGTTTCATTTAATTTTATCTAAACCTTCAACATGCCAAGAGTAAAGATAGAACTGCCTGAGAAATTTTCATTTGAAACAACCATTCCTATCCGCATTACTGATCTGAACTATGGCAATCATGTTGGTAACGATACCATATTATCCATCCTTCATGAAGCAAGAGTTCAATACATAAAAAATTTTGGGTATGAGGAATTAAATTTTTGCGGCGTGGGAATCATCATGAGTGATGTAGCTATTGAATTTAAGAATGAAATATTTTATGGTGAAAAAATTATCGTCTCGGTCACGGCAAGCGAATTTTCAAAAGTAGCTTTTGAGATCTATTATAAGCTCGAAAAAGAAAATAATAATAATAAAAGAATTTTAGTCGCTATTGCAAAAACTGGAATGGTGTGCTATGATTATTCAGCAAAGAAAATTGCCTCAGTTCCTGATGAAGTAAAAAATAAAATTACAATTGGCAATTAGCAATAAATGGCGTAACCTAATTTTTGTTCTTGCTGATTGCTAATTGCCGATTGGCCGGTTCCAAATCTTCCAACTTTCTTCGGCTTGGTAAATAAGCATTTCATAACCGTTTTGAATGACAGCTCCTTGTTCTTCCCCTTTTTTGAGAAATAAAGTTTTTTCGGGATTATAGATGAGATCGAAAAGCAAATGTTTTTTGGTGACCAGATCATAGGGCAAAGGTGGGGCCTCCGTAATCTTTGGAAACATACCGAGAGGGGTTGTATTTATAATCAAGGTGCTTTTTGCCATTAATTGAGGAGTCAGTTGCTCATAAGAAAGGTTTTTTATCGAGGGATACCGGGAAACATGTTTATAAGAGATCCCCAGCTTTCTTAAAACAAACTCTACCGCCTTAGCCGCTCCCCCAGTTCCGAGTATCAATGCATTTCTATTTTCGGGATTAAGCTTGCTGAGCAGCGACCTTTCAAAGCCAATCACATCAGTATTGTAGCCAACCCATTTGCTATTTACCATTTTAATACAATTGCAGGCGCCTGTTTGCTTTACCAGATCATTTTTTTTATCTAAAAACGGGAGAATAGATTCTTTATAAGGGATTGTTACGTTCAGCCCCTGTAAGTCTGGATTTTCATTTAGAATTCTAGGAAGATCGTCTATACTTGCAATAGGAAAATTTTCATACTTGCAATCTTCTATTCCTTCCTTCTTAAATTTTTCTGCAAAATAGCTTTTAGAGAAAGAATGTGTTAATGGATAACCGATCAGTCCGAAAAGACGCATCAGCTTTTGTCATTTAAAAATAAACTAAAAGTATCGCCCCGTAAACCTATGCGCATAGCCTCAAGTGGCAGCACTTCGGAGGGAGCAATATTGCCAAGGTTCACGTTGCATCCTAACAATTCAATAAAATAAAGTTGCTGACCCTTCTGAGGCGCTTCCCAAACTATTTTTTCTTCTGGTATTTGTGTAAGGATCTCCTGCACTAAACCTTCTCTTACTTCTCCCGTACCACGATAAATACCAACATTCCCAGCCTCTCTTGCTTCAGCAATTACATAAGTTGCTCCGGCATTCAGCTCGGCACGCATCAGTTCTATCCACTTATACGGCGGAATGATATGCTCAGCATCTTTACTGCCCACTTCACTTAAAACAGTCCCATATTTGGTTAGTTTTTCAATGTATCCGCATTTTTCGGCATGCGGAATGGTTATTGATCCATCACTTACTTCCATATACCGAACACCAAAATCCTTACACACCTGTATATAATCATCAAACTGGTTGCGAATTAAGAATGCTTCAAATAAAGTGCCTCCAAAATAAATTGGAATGTCATAAGAACTATATACTTCCAATTTGTCTTTCAGATTGGGAGTAACAAACGAAGTTCCAAAGCCAAGCTTTACTATGTCCACATGGGGATGAGAAACGCTTAAAAAATTTTGAGCTTCGTTTACACTTAATCCTTTATCCATCACCATAGTAATGCCTGCAGCTCTTGGTTTTTGATGCCTTTCAGGAATTTGAGACAATTTAAAATTCATCAGCAGTATTTTTTAAGCGGCGCAAAAATAAGGAAGAAGAATGAAGGTGCAAGTGATAAGAACCAAGGTACAAGATTCAATATTCGAGCTTCATTAATGAGATCATCAGATTTCTTGTGCCTTCTAAATTGATTTGTTACGTTTGAATTTTGCAAGTATATCCACCACTTGTTGATTCTGCAGAATAGATGGATTCAATTCAACAAACCTTTTTAAAAGCTTGGGAGCTTTTTCCATAGCTCTTTCCAAATAAAGAATAGCTTCCTTTGATTTGCCCATGGCAAATAAGATATTGCTCAGGTAAAACATGAATAATGGTTTGCCTTGAGTAACTTGTAAAGCTGCCATCACTTGTTCTTTTGCTTCGTCTAAAAAATCAGCTTTGTACAAGCACCGTATCAATGCCTCCCATCCTGAAGAGTTTTTTGGCCGAACTCGAACTACATTTGAGAGGTACTGAATGGCTTCCCTAAAAGCACCCACTTGAAACTTACACTCTCCCATTAATAAGTTATACTCGGGTTGAAGGCGATGAATTTTTATAGCGTTATCCAATTGCTTGATTGCACTTTCCCATTGTCCTTCATTATAATAGGTGCATGCAATTTTATAAAACAACTTACTATCCTCTGCATTCATGTGCGATGCCTTGCGGTAGTAAAATCTCGCCTGAGCATAATTATGCAACCTATCGTAGCAATGACCAATAGCTTCAAAGATCACATCCTCCGGCTTGGATAATTCTAGTACTTTCTCTAATGCTTCAATGGCCTCTTTGAATTTTCGCAAACGGATATAGGCATCTCCCATATTCCTGTAGGCATAATCAAATTTCTCATCAATAGTAATGGCATATTGATAGGCATCAATCGCTTTTTCATATAATTTCAACCCCTGGTATGCCGCGGCCAAATTGAACCATGCCAGCTCATTGTAAGGAAAATCATCAATTATTTTTTGGTGAAGCCGTATGCTTTCCTCGTTACGCCCTGTAAAATCCGTCCAAAAGCAAATTTTATACAAGGCTTCTTCATTATTTGGATCCTGTTCTAAGATCAATTTTAAACAGTCGAATACCTTATCAAATTCTTCATAATCATCGTAAACGTCGGCAAGTTCAAATAAAAGCTCAATTCTTTCCTCACCTTCAAATGAATGCAGAGCTTTCTCCAATAGTTCAACGGCTTTCTCCTGCTGATCAAGAGCCAGCCAGACATCTGTTTTTAAAATGTATAGGTTAATATCGCCGCTATCAAACAGCTCAGCCTGCTCCAGTATCTTCAAGGCATCTTTATAGCGTCTTAAGGAAAGTAATATATCCGCTTTTTTTATAAGGAGAGCAGAAGAAAAGGGATAATGCTCTGAGCCAAATTCTACGGCTTCCAAGGCTTTTTGAAGGTCTTCCTTCTCATCAAAAAACTCAACAATCTTTTCAAAGGCTTCTTCATCTAAAAATTTATGGCTGCGGCCTGTTTTAAGGTTCTCATATTGTTTCAGCAGCTCGTCTATTTCTTCCCTATTTTCCCGATATGGATTTTCTTTCATGAAATCAGAGGTTTAGGAAAGTTACCATATAAAAATAAAAAATCGCAGGTTTCTGTAACATTTTTTACTTTTTGTCGTTAAATAAATATTAAAAGAAGTGATAAGCGGTTGGATTTATGATTATTTTTGTTTTTAATTTTGTAAGGAAATGTCAATTAACCAATCAACCATACTAAAAATTGCAAGAAGGGGGACAGTAGTCTTTATACTGGCGGCCTCAGCAATAAGTGCTTTCGCTATATTGGGTGATAAAGGTAAAAATCCAAAGAATCGTTTTCTGTCAAACCAAAATACCTCAACTATTTCAGGAACATTTTCGCTGAGATCAAGCTATAATTTCAGAGGGAATCAAGTTATCAAACCTGTAAGATCTACTGAATATATTAATCTCAATACTGTACTTACATATCAAAAGGGAAACACTACCTATATTGTACCTCTTAAGAAGAAGATTTTTATAACAACCGGTTCTGCTGGTTTCACTATCAACCACTAATTATTTACCTGCTTTTTTACTTTCGCGGTATGTCATTATTCTGAATCCTGATTTAGGGAGATCAAATTTTGCCGCAGGCACAGGGTCAAAGCTAATTTTTGAAGCACTAAAAACAACCTTATTCTTACCTAAATTAGATTCATACTCTAAGGCGAGACCCGGAAGAGATTTATTACTATACTGGAAGTCCAGATTTTCTGGAATTAATTCGGTGGTAAAATAAACCGTAAAAGTTTCTCCGTTCTTTAACTTTCCAATTGCTTTACGGCAATTGTACCCAGCAATGATTTTATGCTCGTTTTCATAAGTAAATGTAACACTGTCATATTTTTGATTGGCTTCTATCCAATCTTCAGGCTCCATGTTGATCATATACTTTTTATCGCCATATTCTTTCAATACATTAACCCTTCCTGTTCTTCCATCAATAATGGTTGCCTGAGTTCCATATACGCTCACCAATTCTGAGCGACTTAATTTTCCTTTTATATAAATTGTATTGGTAGCACCATCAAAGCCGTCAGCTAATTTCGGGTTAGGATCATTAGTGTTTACAATCACATTATAAACAATGCTGCCTTCAGTAAATTTTTTTTGAGCAGAAACAGAGGTTAATGAAAAGAAGGCGATTGCCATCAATATTGCAAACCTTTCTTTCATGTTTTCGATAGTATTATGATTTTTTGAACAGGAGAAAGACGCAGCAAATTACCGAATTAGTTGCTTGTTTCCTTCTTTAAACTCGGAGTGATTGAATGAATTTAGCGCTTGTTTTTTTGTTGTACCTCTTTTAACTTTTTCTGCTGCGCTTGCATCTGTTCCATCCGTTCCTGCCATTTCGATTTGGCCTTTGGCTTTTTCCTAGTCTCCTCAATTTTAGCCAATATCTTATCATGGTCAATAATATAGTTTTGAATCACAAATTGAAGAGCCAAAGTAATAATATTGGAAACAGTATAGTACCATGTTAAAGCTGAAGGAAGGCGGTTGAATATAAATAAAAGGAAAAAAGGAAAAATGTATGGCATATACTTCATTACCGGATTGGATTGGTCCGGAGACATGCTCATACTATATACAGAAATTAAAAAACTCGTAATAACAGCTGTAAGCGTGAAA
Organism: Chitinophagaceae bacterium; assembly: GCA_036005185.1. GTDB lineage: Bacteria > Bacteroidota > Bacteroidia > Chitinophagales > Chitinophagaceae > VBAU01. The sequence continues at coordinate 57,274 of DASYQS010000022.1, forward strand.
ATGCTTAAATGGTTGCCTAACACATAGCTAATTAAAGGAATATTTCCAAAGTGGATAAGCGTGTCTGGTGCTGAGAGATCTGGGGCCCATAAAAAGCTTTGTCCTCGCAATGCTACGCTTGAGCTAAAGAAACTATATAGCGCAAAGAAAATAGGTATTTGTAAAAGCGCTGGAATGCACCCCCCCAAAGGATTTACACCCGCCTCACGAAACAATTTCATTTGCTCTACACTGATCTGCTGCTGATCGTTACCGTATTTTTCTCTGAGCTTTGCAATTTCGGGTCTCAGTACTTTCATTTTAGCTCCGCTGAGATAACTACTGTACGTCAACGGAGATATTACTAAGCGGATAATGATGGTAAGTAGGGCGATCGCCAATCCAAGGCTGCCGCTAAAACTGCGTATGAAATCAAAAATTGGTATTACAATATACCTGTTTAACGGCCTCACAAATGCATAGGCTCCCTGGCCAAGATTGATCAATTTCTCAAATTTTAAATCATATCGCTTTAGCATTTTAAAATCCGAAGGGCCATATAAAATGTTTAATGCAACTATATTCCGGCTTTGAAGAGGTAGCTGAAATCGCATATTGGCAGTAGATTGTACGACTGTTTTAGCGGTATCAGAAGGAATACTCCATTCTATTTTGCCTGAGGAAAAATTATTTTTCGCAACTAAAAAAGTATTAAAGAATCGTTGCCTGATGCCTATCCATTTTACAGGTTTGTCAAACTCTTTACTATTTCGCTTAACGATGGTATGATAGTCAAAATCATTATCCATAATATATCCGACCTGTGTGTTCGTTCTTTCGAAACTTAAATCAGATTCCTGCTGAACAGCTTTATACTGCCATGTTAAATTCAAATTGCCCTGAGTAAGTAATTTATCTGATCCATCCATCTGCACAGTGAAGTCAATCATATAATCACTATTGCGAATTACAAATTGATGGTGAATAGCTGGTCCGGCACTATCCGGCTGTAAGCTATATACAACAACTTGACTTCGATCTGCATTTTTAATTACTGTATCGAGATGAAAATTCAGGTTGGAGATATATTGAGCTGAACCTGATAAAGTATTTATTTGATAGTCGATCTTGTCAAAATCAGTGCTGGCAAGCTTTACAGGTGTGCTGTCGGGTCCTTTGAATTTTTTAAGCTCTACTTTTTTAGGCTGACCACCTTTGGTGCTAAAGCTGATTTTCAACAAATCCGTATTTATATCCCTCACTTGCTCCGAATCATTTGCTGCTTTTTGAAAGATGCCCCCTGTTTTAGCCCTTACCGCTGAATCGTTTTTTGCCGATTCGGCTTTTATAGCATTCGTGTCAACCTTTGGCTTGTTAGCATTGGCAATTGAATCCTGCCTCGCCTTTTCTTTTCGAAATGCTGTCTGCTCTTTAGTAGTCCACCAGAAATATCCCACAAACAAAAGCGCTAGTATAGTAAACCCAATAACTGTATTACGATCAAAATTCATTCGTCGGTAAGTTTAAATAAACCCGCCTTCGCAAAGCTATGGCGGGTAAAAGAAGGGCAAAGATAAGTAGTTACTGGTTACGAGTTTTGGTTTCGTGTTCACCAATCAAAGCATAAATGATGGAAAATTGCGACACAACTAAGGCTTAATCGCAGTGATGAAGCTGGTATGAAAATTTACGTAACAATGACAGATGGTTAACTATTTTTTGATCTATATGGCCATTATGACAACCCACTAAATCATTTCACTTTGTAATAAAGGGTTTTTTATAGCATTTCTTTTATCATGAAACTCTTTGGCTGCTTTTACAAAATAAACAAACAGGGGTGAAGGCCGCTCCACTGTGCTTTTTAGTTCAGGATGATACTGCACGCCAATAAAAAAAGGATGATTAGTTAGTTCGATAATCTCTACTAAACTAGTTTCAGGGTTACGCCCGCTGGCGATCATGCCATGCTGTTCAAACTGTTCAAGATATTGATTATTGAATTCGTATCGGTGACGGTGACGTTCACTAACATGAAGGCTTCCATAAATTTTATGTGCTAATGAATCTTCTTTAATATCACATGGGTACGCCCCCAAACGCATAGTGCCTCCTTTCATAGTAATTTTCTTTTGTTCTTCCATCATATCAATCACAGCATCTCTTGCTTCGGGCACCATTTCAGTAGAATGAGCTTCACGAATGCCTAAAATATTTCTCGCAAACTCGATGACTGCCATTTGCATTCCAAGACAAATTCCAAAAAATGGCAACCCTGTTTCCCTTGCATATTTCACTGCAGTGATCTTTCCGTCAATACCGCGATTGCCAAAACCAGGCGCTACCAGCAATCCGTCGAGTCCACCTAGCTTTTCTGCTACATTTTCAGGGGTTATAAATTCAGAATGGATATATTGAACCTGCACCTTACATTCATTTACCGCGCCGGCATGCACAAAGGATTCAAGAATTGATTTATAGGCATCTTGCAACTCTACATATTTTCCAATCAAGCCAATAGTAATTTTGACTTTTGGATATTTAAGTTTATCTAAAAATTCTTTCCATTTTGAAAGCTCCGGCTCTTGATAATTCTTTATCTGTAATTTTTTCAAAACGATCAGGTCGAGTTTTTCGTGCATCATCACCAATGGCACTTCATAAATTGTGCTGGCATCAGCCGCTTCAATAACCGCTTCGGGCTTTACATTACAGAATAAAGCAATTTTTCTTTTTAATTCCTGATTTAATGGCTGTTCAGTACGGCAAACAATTACATCAGGAAACACTCCGCTTTCACTCAACATTTTCACTGAGTGTTGTGTAGGTTTTGTTTTTAATTCTTTAGCTGCTTTTAAATAAGGGATCAAGGTTAAATGAACCACAAGAAGATCTTCTTCAGGTAGTTCCCATTGTAATTGACGAACTGCTTCAATATAAGGAAGGCTTTCAATATCACCCACCGTTCCTCCTAGTTCGGTTATCACAATATCATACTCACCTGTATTCGCAAGCTCTTTCATTCTTCGTTTTATCTCATCTGTAATATGAGGGATCACTTGCACGGTTTTGCCAAGGTATGCTCCTTCCCTTTCTTTCGTAATTACTGTTTGATAAATACGGCCAGTAGTAACATTGTTTGCCTGGGAAGTATAAATATTTAAAAAACGTTCATAATGACCAAGGTCAAGATCAGTTTCAGCACCATCTTCCGTCACATAGCATTCACCATGCTCATAGGGGTTTAGTGTTCCCGGATCAACATTGATGTAAGGATCAAATTTTTGAATGGTAACCCTGAGCCCTCTTGCTTGTAACAGCTTGGCAAGAGAGGCTGCTATAATTCCCTTACCTAATGAAGAGGTAACACCGCCGGTAACAAAAATATATTTGACCATAAAACCCCCATCTCCACCTAGGCGGAGAGTTTTAAAATTTTAAAAAATATTTTTTGTACAAGTCCCATAACATAACTCAGCTTTGGTTGCCTGCCTGACGGTAGGCAGGTGCCACTCACTTGTACTACACCAATTCTATCAACAATAAATTCCAGTAAACTTTCTTAATTTGACCAGCGGAAATCCCAATGGCTATTGGGATAAGGAGGTCGTACAAAGCTAATCTAAATTTCCATTATCGGAAAAAACTTATCCAAGCTTTGTGGATAAATCAGGTACAGAATTTTTATGCAGAATTTTTTTTTAATCGTAACCGCTTTATTCTTATTTATTTTCAACCCCTTTAAGTCTTTCCGGGATTTATTGCAAACCAATTAATGATTTGTATCAAAAAAAAGAAAGAGCGAACTTGCCTGGAATTATTTGTGCCAGAACCTTGATTTAAACATACAATGGAGGATACTCTCATGACAAAAACAACGAATGAAACTTTTTCCATCAACGGAGAACAGCTATTAAAAAAAATAAAAGAACTTATTAATGAGGGCAATGTGCGCAAGATCACCATTAAAGACAAAAGCGGAAAAGAATTAATGAGCTTTCCATTAACCGTTGGTGTAGTGGGAGCCGTTTTTGCTCCGGTACTTGCGGCCGTTGGAGCATTGGCAGCCTTAGTAGGCGAATGCACGATTACAGTTGAAAAAGAAGAATAGTTTAGCAGCAAGAAGTCAATAAATTATTGGCACAATAACCAATTTAAGTTCTGTACTTTTACAAAAAAATATCCAATGAATATTTTTGTTGCCGGTCTGCCATACGACCTTGATGATGCCGAGCTCGAAGAAATATTTGAGAAGTTCGGAAAAGTAAATTCTGCTAAGGTCGCTATGGATAGAGAAACCGGTAAAAGCCGGGGGTTCGGATTTGTTGAGATGCCTGTTGAGGAAGAAGCAAAAGATGCCATTGAAAGCCTCAATAATATTTCACTCGGCAAAAAACCTCTTATAGTTAAAGCTGCCGAAGATCGTCCGGGTGGCGGAAGCAGTGGCGGCGGCTATCGTGGTGGGGGTAGCAAAGGCGGTGGTTTCAATAAAGGTGGTGGTGGCTTTAACAAATACGGTGGTGACAGAAATCGAAAACGTTACTGACTTTCCTATTCATTTTTTGCTTAATAAATAGTTTTCTTCAGCACACTGGTATGGTAGTTGAACGGTTTTAAAAATCGTAGTTCTATCATTTTTTAAACCAGTATTATGGCGCAGAAATTTTCTAATAAGAAAACAGCCATCATTCATGCCTCTGTTACAGTTGTATGGCAAGCCTTAACTGATCCAGCACTGATCAAACAATATTTTTTTGGGGTTGATGCCATTGGGGAGTGGAAAGAAGGAAATACGATTGTTCACAAAGGTGAGTGGCAAGGAAAAAAATTTATCGGAAAAGCTAAAGTGTTACAATTGGAAGACGAAAAATTATTGAAACACAGTTATTGGAGCGATATGTCTGGCCAGCCAGACGAACCCAGTTATTATCATATTATCACCTATCAACTCGCTAAAGAGAATGATCATACGAAACTTATCCTGACAGAAGAAAATCTTGCCACTGAAGAAATGAAGGAAAAATCGGGTAAGCTTTGGGATGTGATTTTCGATAACCTTAAGAAACTATTGGAAAAAGAGCCTGTAAAATAACCTGTTATCCGTTTCTTCCATCCATACTTCAAATACTTACCTTAATCCTTAAATAGCCCTCAACATGCTTAGCCAAAAAATATTTTTCTGCTTCTTGTCCATAACAATATGAATCAAAATTCTATTTGACTCCGAGCTTCAACCCAATGCAGATAAATTTTCATTTCTTAATTTTGCTAATAAAATCAAACCATGTCGCTTTTAAATAATAATCAGAACAAGGGAAAAAAGGGAGACAAAAACCAGAAAAATAATCCCCAAGGTTCCAAATTCATCCCTAAGCCAGGCAAGTTTGCCGGAAACAAACAACGTCCACATAAAGCAGGCGGTACAAGAGGCAGCTAGCAAATTCATCCGTGATCTTACTGGTTTGCTCTATCGCAACTGTAATCGACCTATGTTCGTTTTTTTTAAGGCGCATCTGTCTTTAAAGTGTTTCTAAAGCTGGATAACATTTTGTTCCTTCATTTCCTTTTTCATTAATTTCAAATAACAAAATCATTGCCATGCCATTACTCATTTTAATCGGAATTATTTTACTGATCATAATTTGGAGTACGGCCTTATATAATAATCTGGTTCGCTTGCGAAACCGCCGCCAAAATGCTTTTGCCGATATTGATGTGCAATTGCGCCAGCGACATGATCTTGTTCCTCAACTGGTAGAAACAGTGAAGGGTTATGCAGGTCATGAAAAAGAAGCATTATTCCGTGTAACCGAAGCTCGTGCGGCTGCCATGAGTGCCGTAACTATTGATGATAAAATAAAAAAAGAACAGCAACTTACCAGCGCTTTGCAAGGATTAAAAGTTGCTATGGAGGCCTATCCTGATTTGAAAGCGAATCAAAATTTTTTGCAATTACAAGAAAAACTAAGCGATATTGAAAATAAACTGGCTGCATCACGTCGCTCCTTTAACGGCACCACTACTGAATATAATAATGCGGTTGAAACATTCCCAGGTAATATGCTGGCAAGAAATTTCGGTTTTCAGAGAGAAGTGTTTTTTGACCTGGGTACAGAAGGTCGCAGGTCGATGGGAGAACCACCTGTTGTAAAGTTTTAGATTCATCAGTACACATCTTAATTAAATACCATTTTCAAAATTGATATACCAAGTCGTTTACAGTTTCAGATAATTCAATACGTTTTGCTAAGAATTACATAGTTTAGCTGGCAAGGAAACAAAAATGGCTGAAACGGTTAATGATAAAACAACTCCTATCATTGGCATTATCATGGGCAGTGATAGTGATCTTTCTGTTATGCAGGCTGCCTCAGATATTCTTAAGCAATTTGATATTGCCCATGAAGTAACTGTCGTATCTGCACACCGCACACCCTTGCGTATGGTTGAATATGCGCAAAAAGCAAAACAACGGGGATTAAAAGTAATCATTGCCGGTGCCGGTGGTGCAGCACATTTGCCGGGCATGGTGGCTTCTATTACCCCACTTCCTGTCATTGGGGTTCCCATCAAATCCTCAAACTCCATTGACGGATGGGACTCTGTTCTTTCCATTTTACAAATGCCGAATGGCGTACCTGTAGCAACAGTGGCACTCAATGCTGCAAAAAATGCTGGAATTCTTGCTGCAGAAATTATCGGTACTTCTGATGATATTGTTTCCAAAAAGGTTTCTGATTATAAGAACTCTCTCAATAATGAAGTAATTGAAAAAGTGGAGAA
>DASYQS010000023.1:0-18114 GCA_036005185.1 Chitinophagaceae bacterium
AATTATGCTGCCGGGAAATGGTTTTTTGAAAAGCTGGAGAAAGCTAGTTTAAAAAAATTATATAAGGATAGTGCAATGATCACTCAGAAAATAAAACCGCAATTAAAGAATGCTGCCGAGCTAAGCAGCATAGGGTATGTGTTAATGGATAGAAAAGAGCAGGAGAGAGCGATCTTTACTTTTTTGATCAATATACACTTATATCCTTCGTCAATGAGCAACTACAATGGTTTAGTGAAGGCCTTCATACAAAAAGGGGAAAAAGAGAAAGCAAGAGAAGTATTGGAAAAAGCAAAGCAGGTAGATGCAAATAACGAAGAAATAAAACGGTTGATGAAATTACTTGAATGAAATTTGACAAAGCAACTGTTCAATTATAAGCTTCATTCAGCTTGGTAAAAACCATTTAGTTGAAGCCAGCGAATAAGATTATCCATCCAGTTTTCTTTTGTGGATGGATTGACAAGACCAAAGCCATGTCCGCCGTTTTGATAGATCAGCATTTCGCCCTTTACCTTGTTATTCACAAGAGCTTCATAGAAACGAATGCTGTTTTTTACAGGCACTGTTCTGTCATCTTCGGCATGCACTAAAAAGCAGGGAGGTGTTTGAGGAGTAATTTGTTTCTCGCTCGAATAGAGATCGAGCTTTTCTTGGCTTGGATTCTTCCCCAGCAAATTGTTTCTTGAACCTGCATGCGCTATATCTTGCTGAAAACTGATGACGGGATAGATCAATATTCCAAAGGCGGGGCGAACAGAGATGTTCAACGGATTATCAGCATAGCAGGTCGTAAAATGAGTTACCGATGTTGAAACCAAATGGCCACCCGCAGAAAAACCGAGCACTCCCAATTTTGATGTATCAATTCCCCATTCTTTGGCTTGGCTTTTAACTAGTATAATTGCTTGCTGAATATCTTGAAGGGGACCGGTTTCTTTTTGCTGCATGCAACTGTCATTGGGCAAACGGTATTTTAATACAAAAGCAGTGATTCCATATTTGTTTAATTCCTTAGCAACGTCGTAACCTTCATGTGTCATGGATAAATTTATATAGCTGCCGCCAGGGCAAACGATCACTGCCGATCTTGCTTTGTTCATATTGGCTGGCTGATATACCGTTAGTGATGGCTCAATTACATGGCTGATATGTATTCTGCCGTTTGATGTATCTATAATTTCTTTCGTGCCGCAAGGGACAGCATTTTTTACCTGATTGTTTTTGTATAAAGGAATAATGGTTTTTTGGGCTATTGCATGAGTGGACATAATAAGCAGAAGCGAGAAAATTATTTTCATCGAAGCACAATGTATTAAATTATTGGTTTAATGGCATCGGCTTCAACATTGTTTTCTCCCAAGCGCTGTATTTATTTTTGAGTTTATTAAAAATAGCAGGGTATTTATCCTTTAAATTATTTTCTTCTTTAGGATCACCGGTAAGATCAAAAAGATATTCATTTCCTTTTTCATCTTGCAAGTATTTCCATTTACCATCTCGCATGGCTTTATGTTGTTTGCGTTGGAAAATTCTCCAATACAACGTTCTGCTTTCCTCTTTCTTTTTTCCGAGCAGTATTGGCATAACGTCCATCCCGTCTAAAGGAAATTTTTTATCAGCCTTAGCTCCTGCAAGAGAAAGAATCGTTGCAGTCCAATCCATCGTGGCAGCTACTTGATTCGTTACGGAATTTTCTTCAATCTTTCCTGTCCATCTTACAAACGCAGGCTCACGAATCCCTCCTTCCCAAAGCGACATTTTTGCTCCTTTATAAATTCCATTATCAGAATATCGCTCGCCTCCATTATCACTGGTAAAAATAATGACAGTGTTTTTTGAAAGATTTAGATCATCAACTGCTTTTACAATTTTTCCTACCGCATCATCAAGACTTTTCATCATGCTGGCATATATGGCCGGCGATCCTCCGCTTGTCCACTGTTCAAAGCGCTTGCCCGGATATGGCTTATCGATTGGCCCTTGCCAGGGCCAGTGTGGTGCATTAAACATAACGGCAAGAAAAAAAGGATTTGAATGTTGTTTGCTAATGATCTCAATAGCCTTATCGGCCCAAAGGTCCGTTGTGTATCCGTCTTTTTGTATAGGCTTATCATTTTCGTAGAGATCATCACCGTGGGAAATATAATCAATGGCGCCTGCGTGAAAACCAAAAAAATAATCAAATCCATGTCTGTTAGGGTAAAATTCAGGTTGATATCCCAAATGCCATTTTCCAACCAGATAAGTTTCATACCCGGATTTTTTTAAAAGTCTGGCAATGGAGGGAATTTGAGGTGATAAACCAACAAGACTATCTTGATGACTTTCTGCTATCGGTTCATACAGTCCAACAGTTAACCGCTGCGGGTAACGGCCGGTAAAAAATGCTACCCTCGTAGGCGTGCACACAGGAGCTGTAGCGTAAGCGTTCATAAATTTCACTCCTTGTGAACAAAGCTTGTCAAGATTGGGTGTTTGGTAATCTTTACGCCCGTAGCAACTGAGGTCTGCATAACCAAGATCATCAGCCATGATGTAAATGATATTGGGTTTTGTTTGCGCTGATGCGATAATTATAAAAAAAACAAACAGCAGAAAAAAATTTCCTTTAATAAGCATAGGTTAGTTTTTGCAATAGGAAGTTAAGCCGTTTTTGCCGTAAAACTGTGCTGTTTTCTTGATGGCCTTACATCAAAAATATTTTGTACTAAACAGTGAAGTAAACCAGTCTTGAACTGCAGTTATTTTTTTTCAAAGAAATAATCAATTGACTTTCCATCACCGGAGATGGTAGCTTTTAATTTATTCCCTTCTTTTTGATAGCTTATTTTTTTCGGAAAATCATGTTCAGGATTTTCGCATACAAATCCGTTTTCTGAAATTTCTGTCAGTTTAAAGAAAACAGGTTGTTTATTTTCCGGCACATCCGCAACGTAGTAAATAGTATTGTCTTTAATGATCAGCTTTAATTTTTCAAGAAGGGTAGTATCCTGTCCTTTCATATTTAAGCCGAAGCCCTGCCATTCGGTTGCGGATACTTTTATCCATCTTTCATTGGCACTGCGTCCTGGTTTTACATTGGTTCTAATCCATGTTCCTTCGAGCCAGTCAAGTTTTTTGAAATTGTCGCTGGCTTTTGTCGGTGATTGTGAATGACAGTTTGCTAAATAAATAAGTGCAGCTATAAGCAAGAGTGATTTCTTCATATTGTTGATTTGACGCTAAAATAAATATCTGCGATCAATCAAAATTGTACAAAACCGAAATGCTTGTTCGAGCGGTGATCTTTTTGCCTGAGAACAATGCGGGGCTTTTAAAGATCAGCAAAAGGGCCTTGTTAAGGCTAGAACCGAATGAAAATCTTTATTTTTTATTCAGAAAGAAATTGGCCATGTTTTGTTCATCGAAAGAATAAGATGAAGGGCTCTCGCCGGTAAATTTTTTGAAGTTGCGAATAAAATGTGATTGATCATAATAAGCAGCTTCGTAAGCAAGCGCCGACCATGTTTGTTTATTTTCCTGAACCAGTTCGAAAATATAATTGAATCTGATGATCCTTGAGAAGAACTTGGGACTAAGACCAACATATTTTTTAAAAAGATTCTCCAATTGTCGTTCGCCAATTCCGGAACTCGAGCATAATTCGGCTACCGTCACCATTCCTTTTTTTTCAAAGATCAGATCAATGGCTTTGTCGGCTGATGTTATTTTCCATGATTTTAGCGCTGGTAAGTTTTTAAAATATTCTTCTATTTTATTGATCTTTTCGGGGTGATCATCCAACTGTCGAATTGCCATTTCTATGGGTGATAGTTGTTGCTGAAGTATCGACCTAATATCAGGAACATAGTCTGTGAGTAAATGCATGTCGAGATTATAGAGATGTGTGAGTGAGGCAGGCCTCAACTTGATGCCAAGAACGCTGGATGTTCCTGTGTTCTCGAGCAAAAAATGTTTGGTAATTTGCCCGGCTACCAGGCTTTTTGATTGAAGCTCCCATTGCTTGCTTAATTTGATACGATAGGGGTCACCAAAATGAAAAATGATCTCGGTAAATCCATCAGGAATGATTTTTTGCTGTTTGGGTGTGGAATTTTCATCTTCAACGATCCAATAACATTCAATGATGTGCTTGAGAACGGGGTCAGGTTCGATGCGTTTAAAAAACATGAGTGCAGTTTTTTAAATCTAAATTAGTTTGATAAGATGTACCAGCAACGTTTCGAAATTGCATTTGATGATTTTTTTACAACGGTCTGTTTTGACCCTTTTGGATGGAAAACATCATAAATAACCGATTTAGACGATTACCCATTCATTACGCATTTTTAACTTTAATGCAGGACAGTTGAGGGTTTTTTATTGGATTTGTTGTGTCCTTGTTGTGTCCTGATTGTGTATTTGCTGTGGAATTGTTGTGTAGGTACACAACAAATACACAAGGAATATACTCTTGAGGCAAGCGAATTGTTTTTTCAGACTTAATCAAAACTTTTCAAATCTCAATAAAATCTGCGCCGTTTTTTTCACATTTTTTTTCCGTAAAAAAACATTTTTTTTTAAATAAAATATTTCAACTTAGCCAAACCATTCACAATTAAACCTAAACTTATGCCTTTGACTAGCACACTAAAGCGAGACTATACTGCACACACACTAAAGCTTCATACACTACTACTAAATGGGTATTGGAATTAAGAAAAATTACATGAATATTCAATCCTCCTAAGAGGTTCTATTCATTGTCTTAACCTGTTACCAAAACCAATCCTGCTATGTATAACTTTTTTTTTATTAAAAATTGCGGAGGATATCAAAAACTTCCTTTTTCCGATATTATTTATGTAGAAGCAGAGAATAAATACATAAAAATCATCACTGAAAATAAACCTTATTTGATCTCGGCAACAATGAGCCAGATTGAAAAAGCGCTGCCCTATAACCAGTTTCGCCGTATTCACCGCTCCTATATCGTATCATTTCTCCATATCAGTTGCTTTGACTACAATGTGGTATATCTGGAAAACAAACAACTGCCGATAGGAAGGCAATACAAAACAAGCCTTCTTGATGAAATCACCGTATTGGCCACCGATGAAAAAAATGGCATCATCTTGCCAAAAGACAAAATCAAAACACTTTCTACAGCTATTCAAAATGGTCAATTTATTTTTCCTTTACGGGTAAAAAATTGACGTTCGCACCCATTTTTTTGTCGTTCACGAACTGGATTTCATAAAAAAATTATACTCATTTAGCTTGGGATTCTCAACCACTAGCCTTGAATCCGAAACTACTGCTGATCGCCCTGCTAACCATTTGTTCCCGGTCGCATGCTCAATCGCCTCTCGATTCGCTATTTAATCAAATCGATCCGCAAAAATGGTCTGTCGCTGTTGAAAAAAAATTGGGCAGGCTAGAAGCCTTTTTCCGTAAACAAAATTTTTTAAGGAAAATAAACTTGCAGTCACTCTTGGATTTTTTGAGTTATGAGCAAGTGCCCCAAAACAAAACCCATCATTTTTTGGTTGCCTACAATTTTACATAAAACGAGAAATATGAAAAGAGTTACCATTCTTGTAGTGCTCTGTCTGATCCTTAGTCTGTCAAAAGCTCAATGGACGACAAGCGGTAATAATATTTATAATTCCAATACTGGAAATGTTGGAATTGGAATCAGCAATCCATCGTATTCATTAGACGTAAATGGTACAGCAAGATTTTCAATAGGGAATGGAAAAATTGATGTCTTTAACACTAATACATTCGCTCCACTATTTACTATTGATGGAGGCTCTTTGCAGCGAACATCGATGTATTCTATAGGAAGCCAAAATTTATTCACAATTGCTGATGGTCATACTCAAATCAATGGCTCGAACTTAGAATTCGCAAATGGAGCATATATAAGAAGTTTTCAGCAGCCTCTTAATTTCAAAATAGACTACCCAGGATATATAGGAGTGGGTTATATTTTTGATAACTCTATTGATGGTGCCCCGCCAGCTTCTAATTATGTTATTGCTGATTTTCGGGTCAACGGCTCAAGTAAGGTTAAAATTACAAATGATAACTATACTCTTGATGTAAATGGAAAACTCAATGCGGTAGGCGACATGAGCGTGGGTAATGCACTCTATTTTAATAATTCTATTTACGGACACATGCAGTTAGTCAGTAATGATGGCTTTGGTAGCAGCCAAGTAGCAACTGATCAAAATTTAGTTTTATCATCAAGCAATAGTACCGGCATTATGCTTATTGGTTCAAATAATCCCAGCGCGAACGGATATGCTTTAAAGATCAACGCTGATAAATCGGTTTCATTAGGTGATCATAATTCTCCAACGTTATTCGTAAACAGACCTAATAATACTGTCATTATAAGCGGCAGCATTGGGATAGGTACCTCTAATCCCGGCCCATATAAGCTAGCAGTAGAAGGCACACTGGGTGCCAGAAAAGTCAAAGTCACACAAGCAAATCCATGGGCCGATTATGTGTTTGAAGATAACTACAAACTTCCTTCATTACAAGAGCTTGAAAAATTTATCCGTAAGTACAAACATTTGCCAGAAGTACCTTCAATTGTAGAGATTGAAAAAAATGGATTAGATCTTGGCGATAACCAAGCTTTGCTTTTAAAAAAAATTGAGGAGCTAACGTTATACGTAATCGAACAAAATAAGAAAACAGAAGAACAGCAAAAAAGAATGGAATTGTTAGAAAAGGAAATCAAGGATTTGAAAAACCAAGAAGACTGATAACTGAGTTCAAAATGTTGTAAATATTTTATCAAATGATCACCATGAAAAGAATAATCATTTTACAAATTCTTTGTTTAAGCTTTAGCTTTCTAAAAGCTCAATGGACAACAAACGGATCTAGCATTTATTATAATGGGGGCAATGTTGGTATTGGTATAACATCGCCGACCTCGAAGCTCCATATCCTTTCGACCTCGATAGGAGTTACGCAATCAAACGCTTATGGTTTATATCTGCACAACTCAACAGCAGCAAGCTCAGGCAATCAACAATTATCTCCACCCATTGTCTGGGAAGGGCAAGGATGGAAAACTAACGCAACTGCCGCATCGCAACCGGTCACATTTAGAGCAGATGTACTTCCTGTACAAGATGCTGCAAATCCTTCGGCTATCTGGAGACTTGGGTATTCTATAAATGGGGGTTCCTATACCAATCCACTTACCATAGCAAGTGTCGGTGATATTTATAGTCAAGCGCAACTTCAATTTGTTTCTAATGGACAACCAAATCAAGCATCTTTTAGAATAAATAACATGGGGGGTGGTTATAGTGGAGTTTATTTCGGTTGGGCGAGTGGTATGAATTTATCGCTTGATGTGGGTGGAAATGCCGGAGGCGTGAGTAACGGAGGCCCGGCTTTCTCAGCAATCAATAACAGTATGATGTTTTATGTCAACAATGAGAGTTACAATAATCCGGAAGCTTCTTTTACATTTGTACATGCAGCGAGAACAGCAAGCAAGACATCACTTCTTATAAAATCTCAAGATTCCCAAACCGGAGCTTATATTGAAGGTCAGAACGGAAGCACACAGAAACTTTATCAATTCTTGCCCGTAAGTAGTTCAGATAGCAGGAGCAAACTACTTCTTTACAAGACACTCGAAACAACTCCAACAAACTACGAAAGATTGGCATTATATGCTGATAATACAAACAACAGATTCGTTATTGGTACAGAGAACGGGGGAACAGGAACAAAAAGAGATTTATATATAGATGCTAAGGTTGGAATTGGAATTAATTCAACAGCGCAGCTTCATCTCAAGGCGGGCACTGCCTCAGTTAATTCCGCCCCATTAAAATTTACATCGGGCACTTTACTTACAACTACTGAGGCTGGTGCTATAGAATATGACGGCTCACACCTTTATTTTACTGCAACAAATGGAGGAACAAGATACCAATTAGATCAACAAAGTGGCGGAGGCACTAATTACTGGACCCAATCAGCAACAAACATCTATTATACTTCAGGCAACATAGGAATCGGTACTACGGATCCTGGTTCTTATAAACTAGCCGTCGAGGGTACTGTTGGAGCACGCAAAGTAAAAGTGACTCAGGCGCCCTGGGCTGACTATGTATTTGAAAAAGATTATCGGCTCCTTACTCTCCCTGAAGTTGAAAAATATATTCAACAGCACAAACACTTACCTGACGTTCCTTCGGCATCCGAAGTTGAAAAAGATGGATTAGACCTCGGCGACAACCAAGCATTGCTCTTAAAAAAAATCGAGGAAATGACTCTTTATATCATTGATATCAATAAAAAACTGGAAAAAGTTCTTCAAGAAAACAATGAGCTAAGAAAGAAACTGGAGGCAATTCATCAATAATACTTATCCATGCAACTCAAACTCATGATATTTTTTGGTGGCCTTTCATTCCTGGTCTATTCAAACAACCTTTATGCACAGGAAGAAAATCCAACCAATATAGTTGAAAGAGTTTCTAATAAGATATTCACCTCCATCGAAAAGAAAACTTCTCAAGTTGAACAAAGGCTCAATAGGCAAACAGAAAAATATTTATCCAAACTTCAAAAACAGGAAAACAAGCTTAGAAAAAAACTGCAAAAAAAAGATTCTACCCTTGCCAAACAGTTATTTGATAAAACCGCCGGTGAATATGATAAGCTAAAAAATCTGCCCGCCAATCTTAATAAATATAACGCCATCTATTCCGGTCACTTAGATTCGCTTTCTACTGCTCTCAATTTTTTAAAGAATGAGAATTTACAAAACCTCTCTTTGAACCCTGAGCTGCAAAAAGCGCTTGACCATTGTAAATCGCTGCAACAAAAACTCAATCAAACCGATCAGATAAAAAAATTTTTAACGGAAAGAAGAAGGATGTTGAGAGAGCAATTGGAAAAATTCGGAATGGTAAAAGAATTAAAAAAATTCCAAAAGCAGGTTTATTACTACAAAGCGCAGATGGAAGAATATAAAAAAATGTTTGAAGACCCTTCAAAGCTGGAAACAAAGCTGATGGAGCTTGTTTTAAAACTGCCGCAGTTTAAAAAATTCTTTGCCAATAATTCCATGCTGGCAAGTTTATTTCCCAATATGTCGAATGTGAACACATCGGCCGCCGTGATCGGGCTTCAACCTAGGGCAATGGTGAATCAATATCTCACAACCCGTTTTGGAGGAACAGCAAATTATAATCAAGTATTGCAAAGAAACATACAATCGGCGCAAGGGGAGGTGGACGAGTTGAGAAATAAGCTCCGGTCTCTTACCAACGGAAATTATGGTAACAGTGGTGATTTTGATATGCCTGATTTTAAGCCGAACGATCAAAAAACAAAAAGTTTTTTTCAGCGGTTGGAATATGGAACAAATCTTCAAACAGCCCACGGTACTTATTACTTTCCCATAACTACCGATCTGGGATTATCACTTGGATACAAATTGAGTGATAAAAACATCATCGGCATTGGTGCAAGCTACAAAGTTGGCTGGGGCAAAGACATTCGCCATATAGATGTTTCAAGCGAAGGAGCAGGATTCAGAAGCTTTTTAGACATCAACATCAAAAAAACATATTTCCTGTCGGGCGGTTTTGAATACAACTATCAGAAACCATTTAGCTCATTTCAGCAAATTAATTATTTAAAAGATTGGCAGCAGAGCGGTTTGATTGGCATGAGTAAAATAGTATCGCTAAAAACAAAAGTTTTTAAAAAAACAAAGATCCAGTTGCTGTGGGACTTTTTAAGTTATCAGCAACGGCCTCAAGCGCAGGCATTCAAATTTAGAATAGGATACAATTTCTGATAACGATTAAAACAAGTCATTGGCCAAAACTAGACGCTATGTTAAAAAAGAGACTCGTTTATTTCTTCGGACTGTTGATAATTATGAGCAAACCTTATGCTCAGGTGAATCTGCAAACAGGTAGCGCAACATTTTCACTACCGATGTTCAATTGGCAGGATGATAAGAGCAGGCTTAATTCTGTTGTGGCATTAAGTTATAGTTCCGGCAGTGGTTTGAAAGTAAATGATGTAGCCTCCAACGTGGGACAGGGTTGGAGTTTGGTGCAAGGAGGTGTAATCACCCGTATGCAGGTTGGGGAGCCTGACGATCAAGTAGCAAATGAAAGTTCCGATCCTAACGCAAAGTATCCCTCGGGGATATTGTATGCAACAGTTCCTGCTTATAACGGATGCCCGAATGCGTTAACGAAATATCCTCTTTATAAAAAACAAGACCAGGTATACAGTCAGCATAATGTAATTGCTGAAGACAAACAATTAGACTACTTCGCGTTTCAATTTAATGGCAAAGCAGGAATATTCATTGTTGATCCATCTGACATTGGAAACTGCAAATCGCTCGGTGATACGAAAATGAAAATTACGTTTCAGCAGGATGCGTCCATGATTAATCAAGGCATAAGGACGAGGATAACCTCGTTTATTATTCAAGATGTAGATGGTCTTATTTATAAATTTACTTTGCACGGCCTTTCGAAGGTACTCACGCTTAACTACTGTGATAATACGCTGTATCAATTACGGCACTTGCCAAAATTCAGAGACAAGAGAGTTTACCAACAAACGGGTTTTGACTGGCAAGCAAATCCCTGGATAATCGGAAGCTGGTATTTATCGGAAATTGAGGACCCTTTAACTCAGCGTAAGATATTTTTTAATTATGTTTCCCGGTCAATTAATGCAAACGCAAGTAATATTAATGCCGGTACAGATTTTTCCTATAATAGCGAAAAAGATTACGCAGTTGTTACCTATAAAAAATCCGTTACACAGACATCTGAAATTTCATCTATTGTTTACCCTGACGGACACATCGTTACTTTTAATTATAACAGCTCAGATAGAATTGATTTTAACGGAGAAAAAGCATTGTCTTCGGTTGATATTACCTACAATGGAAGATTTCTTTCCAAACACCAATTAAATACAACCTATGTTATCAGAAATAGATATGGAAATCCAATCACAGATTTTCAAAAACAATCTGCTCGCCTGTATTTGAAATCGATTCAAAAGATAGGCCCCGATCTAAAGGAGGATTCGCCACCGTATATTTTTGACTATTATCTGGGTTCAAATGCAGATGACGATTTTGTGCCACCTCCTTTTTTCTACGCAAAAGATATATGGGGATTTTACAATGGTAAAAACAGCGTTAGGTTTGAAGACAACACGCCTGTTCCCTTAAATACAACCGTTCAAAATCTATTACATAATGAGGTTAAGGGCTTGTGCTTCATGCATAGCGGCGTTAATGCCCCCTACCTGAATGCAAAGGGTGGGTATGCAAGAAATGGGTTGTTGCGCCAAATCATTTATCCTACTGGAGGAACATTAACTTATGAATATGAACAGAATTATGGCAAGTTTCCAAATACAGGCAGTGACGCAATGGTTGGAGGTGTGCATGTTTCAAAGACTGCTTCAACTGATGGAAGCTATTCCAACGGATGTGACAATCCAATTACAACTCAATACAATTATATACTTGCCACTGCTGGCAACCCCTCTTCCTTATGGGGGTTAGAAATGCCGGTCAACGGCAAATGGACCGCCAGCCATTACGTGCCGGAGGATAAAAAGTACCATTGGACATTAAGCTGCCCATTTTTTGGATGCTGTTATTATAAGTACATGTATCCTGGAATTTTATCAGCTAGCCAATCTCTTGATCTTTCCGGGTTCCAGCAATTAATGAATGTCATTCAGCCGGTGTTAAATATTTTGAGTATAGTAGGAACTGTTATGGATGTGGCTACGTTGTTAGCAACTGCTGAGCCTGGGTTTGGAACTATTGCAGCGGTAGTTATCGATATACTTGCTAATCTTGTTACTGTGGCTATAACCTGCTTCACCGATTATTCTAAAGACCCATCGACCACAGTTTACTATAATATGGACTTAAATGGAATAAGTCCATTGCCTGCGCAATTCAAGCGGGTGGAAATAATTGAGGGCACTGGCGGTATTGGCAAATCTGTGCAGACATTTACAAGCGACGAAGATTATTCTTTATGGTTTGGGCCAAACACAAATACTGCGTACGCGGCCAAACAACGGTTTGCGCCTTGGGCCTATGGGCTACCGCGATTCACAACTGTTTATGATGTCAATGGGAATAAGGTTAAAGAAACGGAAAATCAATATGATTTTACCTTTACCAGCCGGTTGATTGACCAGTGTCTTGGCCATTGCACATACGGCTACAGCAACATATCTTCTCCCCTTGTGGCATGCAAGTGCGATGTAATTCAAAGTCATTCTCAAAATAATATAGATTGGTCTAACCCTGCTTTATACAATGCCACATATATAACTCCTCAAGGTGGCAACGCCGATATGAAAGTGGACTATTATGGTATGTATTCAGGCAGGACACAACTACAAGCAACCCTCGAAAGAATTTTTAAGAAGAACGATGCTTCTCAGTTTGTTGAAACTTCTACGTTTTACTATTACAACGATAATAATTACGAACCGTACCAAATACTAACGATAGGAAGTGATGGAGTTTACCATTATAAAGATATTAAGTATACTATTGATTATTCAGGAGGCGTAATCACAACCTTATTAAACAATAATATAGTTAATCTTCCAGTTGAAACTCGTATGTCTGTTAGCGCTGGAACGCTGAGCGAGCAAGTAATGGAGTTTACACAACTGGCTAATGGCGATATAAGGCCACTCCGCACACTTGAACAAAGATTTAACCAACCACAAACAAACATCACTTTGTATGGTGGTCCCGGCAGTAACACGTCAAACTACAAAATAACACAAACACTCACTTATGACGCAAATTCAAATCTGACCGGTGTAAAAGACGAAGGGAACCGAACAGTGACAAATATTTATGGTTATAGCAATAAATATATAGTGGCTTCAGTCATCAATGCAGACCCCATAACCGACAAATCTGTTTACTCGAGTTTTGAAAATTCTAGTGAGACCAATCCAGGAGGTTGGGTCATTAATGGAATAATGTCTTATAACAATTCGACAGTTCCCGCAGTAACAGGTAAACAAACATATGCCTTATTAACAAGTGGGGCAAGCACTCTCACAGCTAGTTCTCTAAACACCTCAAAAGCTTATACGCTCTCATTTTGGGCTAACAACAATAATGTAACAGTAGTTGGAAATGCTACTCTTTCCAAAACTGGCCCAACTTATAACGGGTACACATATTATGAATACGGCATAGCACCAGGAACATCAAGTGTAACCGTTCGCAACAATACTACTTCGGCCAATGCAAACATTGATGAGCTACGATTATATCCCCAAACAGCAAGAATGCGTTCGGTTACTTATGATGAAATTATCGGCAAAACTTCTGAGTGTGATGAAAATAATAGAATCACCTACTACGAATACGATAATCTTGGAAGACTACGATTCATAAAAGATGAAGGAAAGAACATTGTTAAAATGTACGAGTATAACAATGTTTCAGCATCAAAGCAAAGCGGCTGTCCGACGACTTACTATAATCATTTTATTCAGGAAATATTTAAAAAAGATTGTGGATCTGGATTCGTTGGAACAGATGTGCCTGTCACTGTTGCTGCAAACACTTACAGTTCCTCTATAAGTCAGGCAGACGCTGATGCTAAAGCGGAGAATTGGCTTTTGACGAATGGCCAGTCAATTGCCAACAGCGGTGGAAACTGTTTGCCGATATTCTATAGCAAGGATACATCGGCGAATTTTGAAACACAATGCGAGCAAGAAGGTTATCTGGGCAACATTGTATCTTACGTAGTACCTTATGGACGATATACTTCAATTATAAGTCAATCCGACGCCGACGAACAAATGAGAGATGATGTGGCGGCAAACGGTCAGAGTTACGCCAATACGTTTGCATGTACCAATACAAGCCCAAATTGGATATGGCAGCCAGGCGGACAATCCCGTTGTCAGTCGGTAAATTGTCAATTACCGCCGCATCTATTTGTGTTGGCAACGGATATGAATCCTCTCAGTTCAACTTATAATCAAACTTCATGGCAGGATGCTGGTCCGGATGCCGCCTGTCCTGCAGACAGGTATTATAATTCGGATCACAGCGGAAATTATTATTCTCAAAATTGCAGCGGTGGTCAAACACCTCAGCCATACTATGTAAGTGTTCCGCCCGGAATGTTTAGCTCAACTATTTCGTGTAGCGATGCTGAAAATCAGGCAACACAATATGGACAAAACCTGGCAAACGCAAACGGAGGTTGTACACAAAACACGTGGTGTTCTTTTTCTGATGCAACTGGTTTCCATGTTGATGCCGGCAGTCCTTCCAATAATGGCACTTGGGTGTCATTTTATATAGTTTTTCATTCTACCAGCGGTACAACATACTGGTGGGGCAACAATACAGTGGCTATCGTGAGCGCCGGGTGCAGACCCTCGGTAACTCGCCAGTTTAGTATGTCAGAAAATGGGCGCACGTGGTGGGTGACCGTTACTACTTCCGGAGATTTTACTATTCAATTACTAAGTGGAACTCCGCCCAGTGGAACGGAGTACATCGCACTAACAAACGGCTCTTATAATCTTTAATAAAAAAATGTATGAGAAAAGAGGGACTAATTATTTGGTTACTGATCGCCTGCTTGGCAGGGGTTGCATTCATAAACAAATCCCCAGGTATAAAAGCAGGTGTGTCGATAAAAATGGCAGATACTATATCTTTTGCATCAAACACGTCAAGAGGCTGGAGTGTACTATCGTCATACCTCCATCAGGACACGCCTGACAGCGTCGAATTCGAACTAATACTGGTGCAGAATAAATCAATCACATGGGCTACCGAACAATTTATAGGAACCATTACCAACAAAGCTTTTCTGCCAAAAAAAATCCAAAAAGTTTCATACGATTTGTATAGGGGCAATACATGGAGTGTAACTATTGCCACAGACGGGGTGTGCTATTTAAACCAAGTCAAAGGAGAAGTTTTAAAAACATCGTCTTTACCCGGAAGCCCTTTTGTGTTACCTGTGAAAGTGAGGTACAAGAACAATTAGATGGAATAACAGAACATTGAAAGAGCAATGATTAATAAATAAAACATTCAGAATGCTGTACAGAAAGCCATTACAACTGCTGGTGTTTCTTTGCCTTAGTTTAGCATGTGTTTCTAAAAATGCATTAGCACAATTCTGGAACCCCAGTCATGCCATTGGCACCATCGATGGTAATTATAACTTTTCTTATAATCAAACACCGTCGCAGTTGGTTGAACTTTTTCCTGCTGCCATTCCTAACACCGGCTTGAATTATCAATGGGAAAGCAGCACTTTACCCACTTTCGGATTCACTTCCATATCCGGTGCGACTTCAAGCAGCTATTCTCCGCCTGCTTTAAATGTAAATTCACAAACCACTTACTACCGGAGAAAAACTTCTGCAGGCAGCAATTTTATTTATTCCAACACCATAAAAATTTCTGTTGTATCCGTAAACTGGGAAGACATCAACTACATTCGCGAACATAATGTATTAACTACCGGCATCACCACTTGGACGGCCGTTGATCAATTAGCCATTGGTTCAAAATTGCAAACCACTACTTACCTGGATGGACTTGGCAGATCTGTTGAAACAATAAGCCGCGAAACCGCTACGCCACCATCCAATCCCAACAGCCTTTGGGGCGACATGGTGCAATTTTCAGAATATGATCAATATGGACGACAAGTTAAAAAATACCTTCCTTATACAACCACGACTCAGTCGGGAAAATATAAAACCACAGCCACTACAGAACAACCAGCCTATTACGCTTCGCTGTATAACGAAACCCAGCTAAATACATCTTCTTCACTAATCAACTTTGATAATAGTCCGCTCAACAGGGTGATAAAAGTAAATTCACCAGGAGATTCATGGATTGGCTCTGCCGGCAACAGAGCAGACTATGACATGAATATCAATGCTGATAACATAAAAATATTTACAGCAAATTATGTGCAGGGCAATGCACCAATCATCAGCAGCTATAACGGCGGGGTATATCCTGCCAACAGTTTATATAAGCTTACTTACACCGATGAGAATAATCATACGGTAATTGAATTCATCAACAAAGCGGGTCAACTAATTTTAAAAAAAGTACAACTGGATGATAATCCCGTCGCCCCTTATGCAGGATATATCTGTACATACAATGTATATGACGATTTTGGCCTTCTTCGTTTTCAAATACAACCGGAAGGTGTAAAATATTTGGACAATAATGGTTGGAGTTTTGCGGGAACAAATGGCGCAACCGTTTTAGCAGAGCAGGTTTTCCAATATGATTACGATGATAAGGGAAGAACCATCTGGAAAAAAGCACCCGGTGCTTCACCCTTGAATATGATCTATGACGGTCGCGACCGCGTGGTGTTTATGCAAGACGGTAATCAAGCCACTTTGCCTACACCGCAATGGACAGCCAACATTTATGATGAGCTGGACAGAGTGATCATCACTACGCTGTACAACACCACAAAAACAATTTCGCAATTACAAACCGACATCAGCAATGCTAGTGCTACGAGCAATATCATCGTTACCAATCCCAACCAGCCGGTTACCGATCTGGTTCTTAGCAATCGAAGTTTACAACCGCCAATATCGGGGCGTTATATTGCTACCAACAGTATTGAATTTGTGAGCGAAGGCGGAAGTGATTTTGAAAGTATATCAAACACAGATGAATTTACTGCCGAGATAGACCCCACCGCGGCTACTGCGGGTTATTCTGTTGCAACTACCACCTACAAAAATCCAATCACCAACACCGACCTTAACAATGCTGCCGTTTGTACTGTTTTAAAATACTTATTCTATGATAATTATTCTTTCAGCGGTGTAAAATCATTTGATAATAATTTCACCAACACCACTGCTTACAGCAACTCCGATCCCAACGTAATTCCCATTGTAAAAAGCAACCGTACTACCAGCATGCCTACCGGCAGCCTCACCAGAATACTGGGCACCAATACATTTTTAGGCACTACACATTACTACGACGAAAAAGGAAGGCATATACAAACGCTGGAAGAAAATATAAAATCAGGCACCGATATTTCCACAACGCAATACCATTTTGATGGAAGAGTAATGAGTTCTTGCTACAGTCACTCCGCACCGGGCACAGGATATGTGGGTTTTATCACACTCAACAAATATATTTTCGACAAGCTGGGGCGAGTGATCTCCATTGATAAAAAAATTGGCAGCAATGCATTCAAAACAATTTCAAGCTACGATTATGACGATGTAGGCCGGGTAAAAACAAAACATCTCGATCCCAATTACAATAACCCTAACTCTGGTTTGCCCGACCTGGAATCATTGAATTATAGTTTTAATATTCATAACCAAATTACCGGCATCAACAAAGATTATGCGCTCAAAACGCCGGGCAATTACAGCAAATGGAGTCACTTCTTTGGTCTCTACCTCGGCTATGATAACCGCGATAATGTGTTCACCAAGGCAGAATTAAATGGTCAGGTAACCGGATTGCTTTGGAATACACTGGGCGACGATGCGCAACGAAAATATGATTACCGGTACGACAATGCAGGCAGATTGATCAAAGCCGACTTCATGCAAAAAGACCACCCGAACGATAGCTGGGCTAACAACAAAATGGATTTTTCTGTAAAAGGCACAAGCGGGCAAATTACTTACGACTTAAACGGCAACTTGTTGAACATGTTGCAACGAGGAGTATTGCCGGGAGTGGCTTCTCCATTTGATATTGACAATCTTCAATACAGCTATGCGCTCTACAGCAACAAATTGCAGAGTGTAACCGACCAGATGACGAATACCAATGCCAACGGAAAATTTGGCGACTTTAAAGACGGAACGAATGGCGGCAATCCTGATTACGTGTACGACAACAATGGCAATGTGGTAATCGATTTAAATAAGAATGCAAAAGACCTGAATGGTGTTGTAGGCGCAAATGGAATCAAGTACAATTTTCTTGACAAGCCCGAACAAATACGAATTGCAGGTAAAGGAACAATACAGATTATTTATAGCGCC
>DASYQS010000024.1:0-207328 GCA_036005185.1 Chitinophagaceae bacterium
CACTGAAATACGAACGTTGTCAAACAAGGCCGTCTCTATCACATCTTTATTGTGAGCACAAATAAACAACCCCACATATACTTCATCACTCAGCTCAATATCCGATACTTGTTCTGTCACATAAGTTTCTCCATAATGAGCTACGGACAAGACGAATTGCTTTCCTCGTCGTTCCAGCTCAACGACGTCAGGCGCCTTGATAGAGAACTGTACTTGCTCGACATTTGTCTTTGAAGCTTTACGATACTGGAGTGAGGTAAGGCCATCACCATGCAAAGCTGCGCAAACCATGGCTGAAGTTGAATCAAGACTCGTGCGTATCATCCAACCAAATTTCCTATGCGGTTCTGTGCCCGCGCCAACAAGTGTACCTCGTGCTTGTAAAATGAAATTTCCTTTCATCTTTTTCCAAGCATACTGAAACTCATCATGCGTAAACCAAATGTTTGCGCCCGACCCCGTTAATTGATATCGCTGTGGTGCCACGTCGTAAACAGCGGAACCTTTGTGAAGCACAGCGCCCACATCGTCGTGCCCATCGAATACACCAATCTTTTGACTGATACCTTTTATGCTAAAAAAACAAGTGACAAAAAATGCAAACGCTTTTAAGAATCTTAGAATCATTGAACTTGGTTTAATTTGTTTGCCATAAATGAAATCATTTTTTTGTGACTATGATGTCTATGGGCCAATCATCTGTTCGAAAAGGATTGACCGGCAGACCCTCTTTACTGAATAGATTAGGTTCAGCTCCATTTCGAAAAGCAAACCTTACAGCAACTGGCTTTTTAACATTGTCATTCCAAACCACAACTGTATTGCCTTCTATTTTTGCGTTGGCGGAAATAAAATTTTGATCATCTCCCGCAATAAAAAATTCACTCAATGTTTTGCCCTTGCTTATTAACCCTTTATCTGCATTGTCGAAATAAATCCTAATCTTGTCCTTTTCTATTCTCATGTTTTTGAAAAAAGGGCTTTTATAAGCAATATTATTTTTACCATAAGTTTCCGATAAAGCATAATTAGCCAAGCGAATCCCAACTTCTTTTTTCATTTTGGGATGAAGCTCATTGATATCGCCTACGAGATCGGTAATTACAACCATTCCTGTTTTTGGAATTGCAAGCGTTTTTGTTTGTGCCTCGCGTAAAAATGCAGACGAACTATTATCACCATAGCCAGCCCAGGGAGCTATTTGTACATAATAAAAAGGAAAATCTTTTTGCCATGCTTTTCGCCAGGCAGTAATCATGGTTGTGAGAAGCTTTTGATAAGTGGATGCCGTTCCTACATTAGCTTCGCCTTGGTACCAAATGGCGCCTGCAATATCATATTTAATGAGTGGGTGAAGCATTGCATTGTAAGTAAAAGCAGGAATAACGGACCACCCTTGGGAAGGCTTAAGTTTTGCTGCAGCTTCTTTTAAAATGGGGTCATTGTTAATAAATTCAATAGGTGTCCAGGTTTCTGCTGGCGTTCCTCCCCAACTGGCATTGATCAGCCCAATGGGTACGTTGAGATTTTGCCGAAGCGTTTTTCCAAAGAAGTAAGCAGCTGCACTGAACCGCTTCATGTCATCGGGATTGCAAACAGCCCATTTCGCTTTTACATCATCTTGCGGAAATTCGGCTGTGGTTCGGGGAATATGAAAAAAACGAATATTGTTATCCGTCGCATTTTGCACTTCATCTTGATAAGGCATTCCCCCCCAGCTTGCACTCATTTCCATATTGCTTTGCCCGCTGCAAACCCATACCTCGCCAATTAATACATCTTCCAATACCACTTTGTCCCGACCTTCAATTGTAATTTGGTAAGGTCCCCCAGCAGCAGGTGTTTTGATCTGAATGCTCCATTTTGCTGCGGAAGATCCAACTGTTGTATATGTTGTGGTATCCCAACCAGCTTTTAGTTTAATTTTTTCATCCGCATCACTCCATCCCCAAATGGTCACTTTATCATTTTGTTGCAATACCATGTGTGAACCAATCACAGCAGGCAGCCGGATATTCGCAGAAACTGCTAATGAGAAAAGGGAAGTAAAAAATAAAAAAATTGTTTTTCGCATTTGTTATATTGATTTTTATTGTGCATTAAACCCTCAAATCCTAAGCTCCCCCTTTAGGGAGCAGGGGTTATTCTTCTAATAATTTCCATACAAGCCCGGCTGTTGTGATAAGGACATTTCCATATTCCAACTTTTTCTTCCTGCAGCATTGGTGAATGATCTGCATTTACACCCCAATACCATTCTCCTAAATTCTTATCCAGCATATAATCCTTTACAAATTGCCAGCTCTTTAATGATTGTCTTAAATATTTTGCCTGCCCTGTTATTTGCCAGGCATTGAAAAAACCAATCATTGCTTCAGCCTGTGGCCATGAATGTTTTTGCCGGATCAAACGATTTTGCGATGCATCATATTCATACCATAATCCTCCGTCGCCATCCAAACCCATGGCTGCTGCCTCAGTCATGCCAACTGATATTTTTTTTACTTCATCAGTTAATGAATTGTCTTCCACGATTTCAGCCGCTTCCTGTATCAACCATGCAGCTTCAATATCATGACCATAGGAAATAATATTCGATTTCTGCTTCCATTCTTCGTCAAAAAATAAAATAAGATGATGCGTTTTTTTGTCAATGATATGATCGAGGAAAATTTGTATCAGCTCAATTATTCTTTGCTTTAATGATTTGTCCTTCCAAACATGGTACAGATTGGCAAATGCTTCGAGCAAATGCAAATGTGTGTTCATTGATTTTTTTTCATTGGCATCTTTTGCACTCAAACGCTGATCCTCAATTCCCTTCCAATCTTTTGTCAATGCTTCGATATATCCGCCGTGTTTTTCATCATAGCTATGCTTGATAATATCATGATAGATTTCGATTGCCTTTTCCTTTGCTTGTTCATTTTTGGAGCTGCAATAATAATCACTCAATCCATATATCGCAAATGCAAGAGCATAAATCTGTTTTTTTGTATCGAGCGGTTGGCCTTTGAAATCGACTGTCCAATACACGCCACCAAATTCTGGGTCAATAAAATGTTCGGTTAAATAATTGAATGCTCTTTCAGCGATCTTTAGATACTCCTTTTCACTTGTTAAATTGTAAGCAAATGAGAATGACCAAAGGATACGACTGTTAAGTACCGAACCTTTCGGAGCGTCAGGATGAATTATATTATTATGATCAATTTTTCCATAAAATCCACCATTAGTTTCATCAAGCGTCATTTGCATCCACCAAGAAAGAATTTGTTGCAATTGGTTTTCCATTTCTCCTTTGTACAACTCGAGCGATTTTGCTTGTTCATCATTTTCAAAAAACATTCCTTTAGATATTATTAAAGATTGGCTACTCATAACGTTAACAAAAAGCTATATGCGAACTTTTTTTTCAATTTTACCTAGTTCAATATTTTGCAAGTTGCTTTTTAAATTATTATCAATGACCTGATTTAATCTTTCAACCGAAGATGTGCTGGTCAAACCGTCTTCAGCAGTGTTGATAACATAATCCAAAAGTTTATCAATGGTTGTGGTAGCTACGTGCTGTCGGGTATCGGAGGAAGCATAATAAATAAATACAGTTCCATCATCGTCCAATATCCATCCGTTGCTAAACAATACATTCGATACATCACCTATTCTTTCTTCGTCTTCAGGAGCCATAAAGTATCCCGCTGGTTTATGAATCACTTTTGACGGATCATGCAGATCAGTCATGAACATATATAACACGTAACGCAACCCTGCTGCGGTGTTGCGCACACCGTGAGCCAGATGCAGCCAACCCTTTTCTGTTTTTATAGGCGAAGGGCCTAAGCCGTTCTTTGCCTCATAAACTGTGTGGTATTGTTTATGGTTAATTACTAATTCGTTTTCAATGACTGCATTTTCTATAAAGTCGCTTAACCCAAAACCAATGCCTCCGCCCTTGCCTGTATCGATAAAACCGTCTTGCGGTCTTGTGTAAAATGCATATTTGCCATTTATAAATTCAGGATGCAAAATAACATTTCGTTGTTGAGGCGAAGGTGTTTTAAGATCGGGCAATCGTTCCCAGTTTATCAGATCTTTTGTTCGTGCAATACCGCATTGTGCCACCGCTGCTGATTGATCGTCTTCAGAAGCTTGGGGATCACGACGCTCTGTGCAAAATATTCCATACATACAACCATCTTCGTGCTGCACGATGCGCATGTCATAAATATTCACATCGGGATTATCATTTTCAGGAATTATAATCGGGCGTTCCCAAAATTCGAAACAATCAATGCCGTTAGGGCTTTCGGCGATTGCAAAAAAAGATTTTCGGTCCGCAGCTTCCACTCTTGCGATCAATAAATATTTCCCGTTCCATTTTATAGCTGTTGAATTGAATACTGCATTTATGCTAAACCTTTCCATTAAGTAAGGATTGGTTTTTTTGTTCAGGTCATATCGCCAGAATAATGGGGTGTGCAGTGCAGTTAATACAGGATATTCATATCGATCATAAATTCCGTTTCCTGCCTCTTGTTTTATGTTTTGGCGTGTTATTAATTCCTCATGTGCTTGCTGCAACTCCTGTAATCGCTTTTCAAAGTTCTTTTTCATCTCTCACGTTTAATGCCGTTTGGCTGTTATAAGAAGGGTTCTATTTATGTAATTCCAAATTTGTTAGTTCTCTAACTTATCCCACCATGTTTTTTTCAATATCACAACAATTACTGCTAGTATTAAGATCGTGATTAATAAAGGCAGCTTTAACCATAATACGATATACATGGGCAATATGGTTAAACAACATTGTGCGATAATTCCCAACACTACATTGAACATATCCAGCTTAAATCTTTTATTCGGTTGAAAGTTTGGATCTTCTGCCATTACCTGTTCATGTATTGGTTTCCAAAACCCCCAAGGCCGCACAGTTCTGTAAAACTTTTTCAACACCTCATTATCTGTAGGCGATGCACTATAAGTACCCGCTATGCAACCAATAATAGAGATTAAAAACAACAAAGGCCATACGTACAGAGGCAAGGTATTGGGGAAAATAAATGGAAATACCAAAGCTGCTGCTATACCGGCAGCCATTCCCCAAAAAAATCCATTGGCATTAAATCGCCACCAATACCATTTAAGCACATTGGCAGCAATATAGCCGCCGTACAATGCACCCACGATCCATTGCAAAATACTGTTCACATCTTTTGCGAAAAATCCAAGTATCACTCCAACTGTTACTACTGCAATTCCAGACAAATAATTCATCGATATGATTTTCCTGTTCGAAGCAGTTGGGTTTACATACTTCAGGTAAATGTCATTTACGATATAAGCTTGCGCCGCATTCAGTGTTCCAGAAAAAGTTCCCATAAAAGCTCCAAGTAAACCTGTGAGTACAATACCTAGTATTCCAACAGGTAAAAAATTATTGACAGCTGCAGGCAATACTTTTTCAAAATCGGTTCCGCCAGTGCCATTGGAAAGATTCATTTGGTCAAAGTACAACAGCCCCAATACTGTTAAACCAATGATCATTGAATAGCGCACTGGCAACAATACAATGGAAACGAAGCCCGTCATCTTTGACGCTTCTTTCGGTGATCGTGATGATAAAATCTTTTGCATATCATAATTTGGAGCAGGCCCAGCTAAAGCTGCAAATACTCCTTTGAATAACATCATCATAAAAAAGAAACCAAATAGCTCAAAACCATCGTCAGCAATTTTTTTATTGGCCGCAGGAATTATATTCGACCAATCCAAATTCAAATGCCAACCAAAAAAAGGATTCAGCCATCCCTCCGGAACATTTGTACTACTGCCATGTAAATGCATCATTGCAATGATGGCAATTGAAATGCAACCAATGGTCATAATAATGTACTTGATCAAATCACCAAGCACAATGCTATGCATGCCGCCTAGCACTGAATAAAAAACAGCAAACAGCGTGAACACAATTCCATAAAAATGCGCTACGTACTGCGGTGCAACATAAAAAGGTACATACTCCTTTACCACATCCCAAGGAATAAAAATTTCAATGAACTTTCCTAAGCCTACAAATCCATAAGCCAAAAAACCCAAACAGCCGATCAATGCAAAAGCTACCACTACGCCGTGTGATGTTTTCACCCCTTTCCCAGTTAATCCAAACCTCGTAGCTAGCCATTCGGCGCCTGTGTTGGCGTTGGAACGGCGAAGCCATTTAGCCAAAAACATCATATTGAATACCTGATTAAATACCGGCCATAGCCAGGGTATCCAAATACTTTTCATGCCATACACAAAACAAAGAGCTACCATCCACATGGTGCCGCTGATATCGAACATGTCTGATGCATCACTGAGCCCAAGCAAGTACCACGGTAATTTTTTTCCGCCAAGCAAATAACTTTCTTTGTTCACCCTCGCTTTTTTGCGAAGTAGCCAGCCGATCATTACCATGGCTGCGAGGTAAGAAATCAGGATAGCTATGTCAATGATTTGCAGTTTCATTATTTCCGATCGATGTACTTCTTAAATTCAAAATGCAAAATTCAAAAGTTAGAATCACGCCACTCACTCATTACTCATTATTGATTATTCATTATTCACTATTGACCTTCACAGCCCACTATCCACAAACTCATTGATACAGCTTTTCCTTTGCTACATCGTTTTGAAACAATGTTTTTTCTTCATTAAACAATTTCAAAAAATCTGGAGCGCTTGCGTGTCCTTTATATGGCACATAATACTCATAATTATTTCCACCTTCATAGCCAGCATTGCGCCAACCCAGCACATAAGATATTTTATGTGATTGGATCCCTTTCCAAAAAACGTTTGTCCACCAAGTGCTGTCAGGTAATTTTCCAAATCCGAATTCAGTGAGTGCAGGAATTTTGTCTCTCTCTTTTGCAATGTCCTCAAGGATCGAAAGCATTTTATCTATTTCCATTACAAATTGTTCATTGGCCTTACCACCCGTCCCGCGCTGGTAAATATCCAATCCAATGATATCCACCCATTCATCGCCGGGGTATCGTTCTAAATATTCTTCTTTAAAGTAAAAGCGATCTGTATTGAATGCGTAAAGAAGATTATGCACGTCTTTTTTATCGCGTAAATAACTCACAGTAAAATGCCAAAGCCGTCTCAACTCATCGGGAGTACAATGATTTTTTCCCCACCAGAACCAGTTTCCATTCAATTCATGAAATGGTCTGAAAATAATTGGAATGTATTCGCCATGCTTTCCCTTCAAATCGAGCATGAAAGCAGCAACTTTATCGAGCCAGTTTTTGTACAATTCATTTTTTTCTCCACCTGGTAAAATGGATGATACAGTGCCTGCCGCGGGATCCCATGCAGTTTTTCCTGTGAGCGGATTATTGAGATGCCAGCTTAGCGTAATAACTCCACCACGATTATAAGCACTACGGATAAATTCTTTCATTTTATCAAACGGAACACTATCGAGATTTACTGGCTGATCTATTTCCAACCGACCTAATTCAAATCCATACACCGCAGGATAATCTCCGGTTACATCCTTAATATCACTTCTTCCCGGTTCATATTTCCAGCCAACACCATAGGCCAGATCATCCTGGTGGCCAAACATGATTCCCTTGTTTAGTAACTTTTTTAAATTCTTTGTCAGGTTGACGGTTTCCTTTGTTGCTTTTTTATCGGTAGGAAAAGGAATCGCCTCCAATTGCTCGGGAATATTTTGCGCGATATGCTCGGAAAGGAAACTGTATGCTGCAATCTTATACCAGGTTTCTTTATCGCTGTCAAACACACCGTTCAGTCCTTGTTCTTCCATAGGTGGGTCGCCCATATAATCGTCACCTTTTTTCCAGAACACCTGCCCTTTAATGGGGCGAGCAACACCGTTGAATGCCCAAAAGTTTACGCCAGGTATCACATCTTTTTTCCAATGTCGAAAAATTTCATCGTAGTATTTATTGCGCAAAGTGGTGGTTGACGCTGTATCGTATGAATGATTGTCTCGCGGCAATCCAAATTCTTCTATCACCAACGGTTTATTTAATTTCTGTGCAATGGCAACATGCTTGTTGATATAGTCATTTGTTTTTGTAATCACATTCGGAAAATCTGCTTCCATCGTTTCTGGCTTAAACCAACCCCAGTTTTTTGGCCAGATGTGAATGGTTAGGTAATCAATATTTTTATCAGCATATACTTTTTCAAAGAGCGATAAATTTTCGGTGCCAATCTCGCCTTCCATACCTGTTGTTACCAAATGATTTTTATCTCTCGCCTTTATAAAAGCGGCAACATCGCTTATCCATTTTTGATAAGTTTGATTTGCAGTAGGACGCATCGGCCTTGGCTCATTGGCCAGCTCCCAAGCCATAATGGCGGGTTCTTCAGTGTATTTTTTTCCGGTAAGTTTGTTAGTATGATTGAGAATGAATGTTACTTGTTTTAAATAGTCTTTTTTACACGCTTCACAGGTATAAAATTTACTTACATAATCACGCATTTCATCCCATGATAATTTTCTTCTGAAAACCGAATCGGCAATCAATCCGTTCCAGCGTAAGTATTGCAAAAAGCCGCCACTCCATTCCCAGTTGTTGCTAAGGAATAAAATAGCTTTCATATTTCGTTTGCTCATTTCATTTAGCAATACATCCAGGCTTTCTAAAATTGCTTCATTAAATTTTCCTTTCTCAGGTTGTAAGGGAGGACCAACTCTTTCTACACCATTTACAAATCCTGAACCTTCAGCACCAACAAGCACTCTGAGATTTTTGATATGTTCGAATTGCAAAAAATCAAGTTCTTTTTTCAAGCGCTCAATGCCTCTTTTTTTATCTTTTTGCAATGCCAGTAAACCACCGTACCAATAATTAGTTCCGATGTAGTAGTAAGGTTTGTTATTAAGCAGGAATTGATACCCGCTTGCGGATACAAAATGACTTTGTGCTTTTATTTTATTGTCGAGGAGGCAAAGAAATAGGAGTAATATCAAAAAAATATTTCGCATTGCAAGATTTCGTTTGAATCTTCATAAGGACAAGGTGAAGCCGCTTAAAAAAAACTGTTCATTATCCATGGTTTTATGAACCGATCACGAACTTATAATTAAAGCTATCGACAAAATGATACTATTTTATCTTATCCTAATTCAAAATAATAACAAAAATAAACATAGGTGAACGCCGGCTAGCGCACTATCGGGCTCGTGTCTAAATCCAAAAACTTACTTGATAGTAAATGCTTTGGTTTTTGAATCATTCACAGCTGATAGTAAAATTTTTTGTTTACCAACAGTAATCATTTTAAGGTCTCTTATATCGCCATCTATTATCAACCCACTTTGCGCAGGCATAACAGCCTCAAACCGTCCGTTATTGCTGTTTTTTAAGACCAATCCGTAAGAAGCATCATATCGTCCTGTCATTACATCGGCCTGGTACTCATTTCCGCCGATGATGATATCATTAAAGCCATCACCGTTTACATCGGATACTGCTATTGCATTAACTGGCGATTCTTGTGCAACTAAAGGGAAGGGATGAAAAATGAATTTCCCCTTTCCATCATTTTCAAAATATCCGCTCCTTGTTTCATTGCTGCGAAGTACAACTGCATTGTTCATCATTTCTTTATCAAATATTTCATCCATGGTTGCTTTTGCATAAGAGCTGTTTACGTCGAATCTTTTTTTTATAGATGGCACTTGTCTTGCCCATTCATCTCTTGATATGCCGGATGACAATTTATATTTTCCATCATTGTCTTTTATGTAATAACAAAATATATTGTCCATAACCCCATTGCCATCAAAATCTTTTGCAATTAACTCTGCTGGTTGTTGTGAATTTATATGGAAAGGATTATTTAATCCAATGTTGCCGGCTATTATATCTTTATCGCCGTCATGGTCAATATCAGTTACAACAAGGCTTCTCCAAAAGCCTGTGAAGTTTTTTAGGTCTGTTTGATCTGTAATTTCAGTTAAAGTGGTACCGCTATTTTTAAATATCCGGATCGGCATCCAGTCACCTGCAATAATCAGGTCTGGCTTTTTATCATTATCGAGATCAATCCAATCTGCAGAATTCAGGAGGCCAATATCTTCCAATGCCGGGCATACAGAAGACGTTACATCCACAAATTTACCACCATCATTTCGTAGTATATAACTTCTGGGTGGTACCGGATAATTTCCCAACAAAACCCTGCCACCAATAAAAATATCTATATCGCCATCTCCGTCCATATCGGCATCGGCAATACATTTAGCGGGTGTTCTTATAATTGCTGAAAAAGCCTTTTCATTGAATTTAAAATTGCCTTTGCCATCATTCAAATACAAGCGGGGCCTATAAAAAGAAGAATTGATTTCAAATTCACTGCTGCCTCCGGCAATTAGCAGATCAAGATCTTTATCGTTATCAGCGTCAAACAGTATGCTCTGCATATCTTCTTCATTTTTTACGCCGCTAACAAGGTCTCTGCTGCTAAAAGTTCCATCTTTTTGTTGTAAAAATATTTTGCCGGATTGTTTGAACGCACCACCTATGAAAAAGTCTTCAAGGCCATCTCCATTAATATCTCCAGTACTAATAAACGGCCCTTCCTGTGAATATTTTTGCTGAATTAATGTTTGAAATCCGTAGTCGAAAAAAGGTGTTTCCTTATGTTGAAAATCTATTTTTAATTTTTCAGATTCATCTTCGAAAAAAGAACCAGTAATTGGAATTGCATCTTGGTAAACTTCATTGGCATCTTTATAATTCACTTGCAATAGGGTATTAACCGCAGGATGCTTTATTACCTGCATTTTAAGATCAGGCCAAATAATTTTTAATGAATCGAGATGATTATTCCCAAAACCAAAATGCAGCCGGTTATCTACACTTGATAAGTATCCTCTTACAGGACATTGTTCCAGCATTTGTGTTAATCCCTTACTATAAGCATAAGCGACGGTGCCGATTCCATCTCTATTTAAAGTATCTCCGTTCAATTTAACCGTTAAATAATTTTCCCTTTTACTTGTATCGGATCGTTTGTCAATGTCATTTCTCATAATAAATGCATCACCATTAATATTATTGGTAATGATATCCAGATCGCCATCATTGTCAAGGTCGGCATACACTGCGCCATTAGAAATTGATGTCTCGTTTATCCCGGCCTTTTCTGAAACATCTTCAAAAGTTAGCCCTCCCTTATTGATATATAGATAATTCCGGAGTGATAAACTCCCTAGGGCATCGAGTTGCTCCCTAAATTTTTTTTGTTGCCCGGGATCGTTATCCGGAATGCCGCTGCTTATAACAGTATTGTGCCTGTACTCAAGAAAGTCTATGTTAGTTGGGTCACGGCCTAATCCATTTGTAATGTGTATGTCTTTAAAGCCATCATTGTCGAGATCCGCTATCAAGGCACTCCAACTCCAATCCGTTTCAGCTATTCCAGCCATTTCACCTATTTCGCTAAAGAAGGGTTCATTTCGATTATTTATTTGCCTTATACCGTTATTCAACTGCAGCATGTTATGAATGTATTGCGGTTCGTAGCCTTTATCCATTTCTAATTGGTGGCGCACATTGCTTAAAAAAGAGTACATCATTTTTTTACGCTCATTTGTTTCAGGCTGCATATCAAGTGTAACTATGTCAGGAAGATTATCGTTGTTAAGGTCGGCAGCATCTGTGCCCATGCTTGAATAACTTTGGTGTTTAATTGCGGTAGCTATGCAGTTACTGAACGTGCCATTTTTATTATTCAGCCATAAAAGATCGTTACTTATATAATCGTTTGCGACATAAATATCCTGATAGCCGTCCTTATTAAAGTCACTTACTACTACTCCCAGCCCATTACCACTTTCTATTATACCGGCTTGTTTAGACCTGTCTTTAAATACAGGGTGGCCCACCCCGGGCGAAATCCCTTCATTGTGATATAGCTTATCACCCGCTATAGCGTTACTGTCTATTTTTCTATCACGAATATCATTAGGCCGCCTATCGTTCAGGGTATGGTTAAGAAGGTACATGTCAAGCCGGCCATCTCTATCATAATCAAAAAAAACAGCTTGTGTAGTATATGATGTATCTGCAATACCGTACTCAACAGCCTCGTCCTTAAAAGTGAGATTATGCTGATTAATAAAAAGGAGATTTTTTCGTGAGACGCCGTTAACTTTTCCTGATACTGAAATATAAATATCAGACCATCCATCGTTGTTAATGTCAACAATACTTACTCCTGTGCACCAGGTCTTGGTTTGTACGCCGGCTTTTTCAGTAACATCTTCAAAATGCATTTTGCCTTTATTGATATACAGTTTTGAACTTACTTGGTTACCTGAAAAAAAAACATCCTGTAAGCCGTCATTATTAAAATCACCAATCCCTACGCCGCCACCCATGTATGTGTATTCATTAACAAACATGTTTGTTGAATCATCTTCTACGATTGTATTCTCGAAATCAATACCGGTTTTTGAAGAAGGTAAAATATTTAAATACAGGCCTTCCTTTTTTTTAGGTGAGAAGCATGACGCTACAGAGCACAAAAAAAATAACCAGAAAAAATTAAGATTTTTCATAAAGAAGAATCTGTGAATTATGAGTATTACGAATTCGGAAAGGAAGGTTTCACAATGAATTCCGAATAATATTATTTATCCTTTTTGCAACTAACTCACTAAACACCTACAGCTATGATATTATATCTGTCGAACTAGAGGATAAACATGCCTGAGCTGTAAGATACACACCGACTAAAAGTAAATGGTGTGCAATCATCGCCTGAAAAGGCTAATAGATCTTGAAATGATGGCACACGTCCGTTCCTCACATTTTTTTATTCCTTCTGCCTAAGGGTTATTATTACCCAATTAATATTTTAGTAGTTTACATACTTTATCCAATCATTTTAGTTTACTGGTTTTTTACAATCCTTACATTATCAATTGCTATATTGACACTGTTTGCGGGTACCGCAGTTGGCTGATCATTTGCGATCAAAAATCCAATCTCTGTGGTGGGATAATCTGAAAATTTGCTTGCTATGGCACCTGAAGTACTATAAGATGTTTTCCAAAATTCATTTCCTTTACGAAATTGGGTCAGCGGAACAGTGGCGGTTTGCCAACCGGAAGGCTGTAATTTTCCCCCAGGTGCTGTTTCCCATGGAGCAAATCTTGCAGTATAGGAGTTCCATCCATACCAGCCCCCAACTGCAATCCATATTTCTCCGGCACTCCATGTAGTTTTTACAATGAATTCAAATTTCAAAGCGTAATCATTAATTGATAGATCAGTATTAGAAACCCACGGAACCTTATTCAACTGTAAAAGGCCCGGATTGCCCTGGGAAGTGGGTCCTGCGTTTGGTGACATGGGGCTTCCTTGTAATAATATTGCTGCCGCTCCTGTAGGTACTGGATAATTAGTAGCAGCAGTTGCCTGGTCTGCATATCCTCCTGTCCAACCTACAAATGAGGTATTATCACTGGCCCATTGCTGCTCAAAAGTAGACAGATAGCCCGGGGAAGGATGATTAATATATGAAGCGTAAAGCTGCGGCGAGGCCGCTGTTCCCAACACACCCTTAATCCTTAAAGAATCTGTTACAGTAATTCCGGAAGGCACAGTAACTTTTAACTGGTTGACGCTGATAACTTGAAGGTTTGTCCCCTGGAGATTTCCGGGAAATATCACTTGACTAATACCAACGAAATTGGTACCATTTACGGTAATAGTTGTTCCTCCAGCTCCATTTTCATTGGATACAGAACTTATGGTCATTGGAGGAGGATAGGAATACGCTCCCGTTCCAAAAGTGGCAAAAACTCGAAGCGAATCTTTGAAAGGGGAGCCTGGGGGAATCTCCGCAGTTATTTGTGTAAATGTTTTATTCACCGTGTACGAAAGGGCAGTATCGTTGCCTGCAACGGGGAAAGTTATTTTCTTAATACCCTGAAAATTTGTACCATTTATAAATACTACTTTGCCACTGTTGTCAAAACTGAGCGAAGTTATTAATGGCGGTGGTAAATAGAGCGTAAAAGAATATATAGCCGTTCCGTGATCGGTTACTACTTTGATTAAATCAGGGACGTTGGGATTAGCTGCCTTTGTTTGAGCACTCGCAGGAATTGTAACAATTATGTTAGTATTTGTAGCGTAAGCAGGATTAAAATACGCTAACGTATCGTTGAAAAAAACTGCCTGGAGCCCGCTAAAATTATTTCCTTGAATGACTATCAAAGTGCCTGGCACGGCTTGAGTGAACGAACTATCTCTTTTTGTAGTATCAACACTTCTTACATTAGTAATTACCGGTGTACCCAACTCTTTTTTACAGGAAACAATTACTACCCCGGTTACTATTATTAAAAAAGCTATTATTCTCATATAAGTTTATTTAAGATTGGTCTTAATATTTCAATTTGCCAAAATCAAAAGGAACCGGTGGCGTTGAAAGATTTGGCGCCACAAGCTTTTCAGCTTCCGGATATGGAAGATCGGCTGTAGCTGATGTTATAGCATAGGTTACAGTCCCCGGAGTCCTGTTGTCTGGGCCAAAAAAAGTAATAAAGGGATTACCATTATTGTACGAAATATTATACGGTCCTCTATTTTGCGTGCTGAAGTACTGTATGGCTTTAGCCGGATCAAAATAATACCATTGCTTCCAATCATACCATGTATGTCCCTCAAATGCAAACTCGACTTTCTTCTCTAAAAAAATATCCGCAAAGGTGATAGATGTTTTTGTGGGTGCTCCCGCACGTGATCTCACCAAATTAAAATATTTTAAAGCTTCCGGATCAGAGGTAGAGGCCTGACTTCCTAAAATAGATTCTGCGTATATCAGGTAAACTTCAGATAGCCGGAAAATGTACGTGTGCATATTTATATTCTGTGATCCCCCCAACCCTCCATTATCAGAAGGAGAGCCTATAACATATTTCTTTGGGTAAGCATGATCATTAACGTCGCCATTGCCACTTGCGCCTGGCGTGTAAATTTTACTATGATTAAATAATCCGGTATCTACATGCCATCCCCCAGCAGCCTGATTAATATCGGGATAGTTATCATTGGGCATAAAAAAGCTTGCTTTTCGCCGAACAGAATCAGCTTTATTTGCCGGATCAAAATAATATTGCAACAAACTGGACGATGCACCAAAGGAACCACCCCAACCATCACCCGTCTGAGTAATTTTTGAATCGTATGCAAAGTTCGCCTGCAGATGGTTTTGAACAAACCAGCCGCCGGTAGGTACCCACAACAAACCGAATAAACATTCTTGGGGTACGTTCTTTCCGCTAAAAACCTTGCTCGTAAATAAATCATAATAATTGGGCTGTAAACTGAGACCGCTATTGTTGCAAACATCCTTAGCATAAAATTTAGCGCTGTCTAAATCTGCCTGTTTACGATTGCCACCAGTTTGTCCTAAGCCTGACCTTACAAGATAGGCTCTGGCCAACATGCCTTCAGCGCTCCATTTTGTGATACGCCCCGGCTGTAATGGCGTAGGTGATAAATTATTCTTTGCCCATGTAAGGTCAGAGATAATAAATTTCCAGACATCTTCCAGGTTGTTTCGTGCGATGGTTTTATCTCCTATCTGACTTATATTATCATAAATAATCGGCACGGGGCCCCAGTTCAAAGCAAGATAATAGTATGCTGCTGCCCGCATAAACCTACATTCTGCCAAACCAGAATTTTTGCCCGCTGCACTTGCACCGGGAGCGGCATTTTGAATGTTATAAGCTACAACGTTAGCGTTTGCAACTATCGACCAAAACGCATTATAAGCAGACGCTAGTGATCCGCTTCCATCAGTAGAAGAAACTGAAAAATTAACATAAGCGCCCCTGCCCTGGTAATTGTCCCACACAAGATTTCCGCCTAACACATCTCCGATTGCATTCATGGTGGTTCCATTATAAGAATTCCAGGAGGCGTTGTAAAGAGGGCCGGTGCCGGAAAGTATGTCGTTATCATTGGCATAAAATGTACCGGCCGTGGGTGATGCAAGAGGTGGGCGGTTTAAATAATCCTTTTTACATCCCTGCATCATAAATATTACAAGAGCGGATATTGCGGTTATTTTTATTCTATTTTTCATAATGTCTTTTTTTCTTAATTGGCTTTTGTTATCAAAAATCCAGTGCAAGGCTGATTGAATATGACCTGGTAGACGGATACCTTGCTTCGTCCATACCTACTATATTGGTAACGCCTTTGTAATTAAACATGCCTACCTCAGGATCAAAACCAGAATAGTTTGTAACAGTAAATACGTTCTGCACCTGAGCCATAATTGTAACGCCTCTAAGTATATTATGGGTATAAGATAAATATTTCGTCGGCACGCGGTAGCTTAACCGTACATTTTTCAATTTCAGATAAGAACCATCTTCAATCTGCCATTGAGTAATTTTGTCGTTTCCGTTAGAATTGGCTGATGACGGCCTGTAAATTTTAGTTCCCGGGTTAAGCAAAGTCACTGTATGTGCATCAGCTATATTCACACTGCTTGGTACAGCAAAATTTGCTGCGCTGATCAAACGGTTAGTGTAAGGACCGCCTAACGGAGATTCATTTTGATAACGTGTCTGATTAAGGATGTCATTGCCATACACGCCTGTAAAGAATAAATTCAGATCAAAACCTTTATAACTCAACGATGAATTAAAATTATAAGTGAACTTGGGCCATGGATTCCCTAATATTGTACGGTCCTTTTCATCAATGATTCCATCGGGTTTACCATTGGGACCTGAAATATCTTTAAATTTAACATCACCTACCCAAGACCCTTGAGTGGGACTGATAGTAAGAGTTGGTGGATTACCGGAGGTTTGAATTGCATGATTAGCAATATCATCGTAATTCTCAAAAAGCCCTTCGGCAATATAGCCGGTGATCATACCTAAGGGCTGCCCCACCTGTGTTAGAAATTGTGCCTGATTATTATTTCCACTATTTACATAGATGGTTACAAGCGGTGTAACCAATTTAGTAACCTTATTCCTGTCTATTGAAAAATTAAAACCTGTTTTCCATTGTAAATCCTTAGTGGAAATATTTACAGTGTTAACAGTAAAACCTATTCCCTTATTTTCCATGCCGCCGTAATTCTTAGTAGGCCAGCTAAGAAGTCCTCCATAACCACCGCTCAAGCTTCCGCCCAATAAAGCTGCATCCGAAGCAATAAGTATAAGGTTAGATATTTTTTTGATGTAGGCATCTGCTATCACCTCTATCCTGTTGCCGAACATGTGAAGATCAAATCCCACATTAGTTTGTTTGTCTTCTTCCCATTTAAGACTCGGATTGGGGAAATTGGCAGGCAGAAATCCAGTGCCCCAAATAGTGGGAGTTGCATATAAGTTAGCATAGATTGCGCTTCCGTTATTACCAGTGGCTCCTGACACTCCATATTCAGCACGTAATTTCAGGTCATTGATGAAAGTTAGGCCCTGCATGAAATTTTCATCAGATATTTTCCATGCAACTGATGCGGCCGGAAAAGTACCAAACCGGTTAGCCTGGCCAAAATTAGAACTGCCATCCCGCCTTACTACAACTTGTGCAATATACTTGTTGTCATAAGTATAATTGAGGCGGCCAAAATAGGATTCGCCCGCGCCTTCGCCTCTGTTACTATTTGCTTTGATGGTTAAAGGATCGGCAACACTAAGTTCCCGGACTGTAGGAGTAGAATATCTTTCGCCCGATGCTTGTATGCCCTCATAATAGTAATGACTTGCTTCGTGACCTACCATTGCTGTGGCTCTATGTTTTTTTATAAAGTAGTCATATTGAAGCCTTGTATTAAGAGAAGCCCACCAATTGTTGGCGCTATTTCTGCTGCCGGATGTAGTAGGTCCCTGAAAAGACCCAAGAGAATAAAAAGGTCTGAATGTGTAGTTATTCGTAAAGGTGTAATTGCCGTTGGCCTCGGTGTGCCACTGTAATCCTTTAATCGGTGTTATATCAACATAGAAACTTCCAATGCCTCCAAAAGATTTATTGTAATCATCATTAAGCAATGCCACCGCTACAGGATTAGTTTGTGCATATTGTGTTTGAGACGGAGTAGGGCCTCCGAACGAACCGTCAGGATTTTTTACCGGAATAGTAGGATTTTGTGAAAGGGCAATACTGATTAAAGAGGCATTCGTTGTATTCACTCTTTCTTTCGTCGTAAACGCACTTAAACTAGTTCCAAATTTCAACCATTTATTGGCTTGGTTATCCAAATTAAGTCTGGCCGATCCCCTTTCAAATCCTGATCCAAGCGCCACTCCATCCTGCTTTAAATAATCACCCGAAAAATAAAATGTAGTCTTGTCGGTGCCACCACTTATAGCAACTGAATGCTTTTGCAAATTGGTGCGGCGAAACAATGCATCCTGCCAATCCGTGCCCTTCCCCAAAATAGTCGGATCTCTCAATTCTGGAGATATAGAAACATATATGCCTAAGGGTTGAAATTTTTGAAGGTAAAGAGCATACTCCTGCAAATCCATCACCGGTAACCTTTTTGGTTTATCCTGAATAGTAAGTAAGCTGGTTGCAGTTACTTTTGTTTGACCGGATTTACCACGTTTCGTCGTGATCATTAATACTCCATTTGCACCGGCAGCGCCATAAATAGCTGTCGCAGCGGCTCCTTCCAGTACACTGATATTATCAATGTCATCGGGATTTATACCAGCCAGTTGATTAGCAAAGCCAGATGGTAAATTATAAGTTCCGCCGGTGGGAACACCCGGCCTTATTTGCACGCCATCAATTACGTATAGTGGCTGGTAGTTTCCTGTGACGGTGCTAACGCCCCTTATAATTACTGATGCGGCAGCACCGGGTTGGCCACTAGTTTGGGAAACGTATAGATTAGCTGCTTTACCCTGCAAAGCCTCGTCAAGAGTTACATTTACAGTCTTCGATAACTCTGTACTGGAAATGGTTCCTACTGCGCTGCTGAGATCAGATTTTTTCGTTTTGCCATAGCCAATTACTACCACATCGGTTAAGTCAGTGGATGTAGAAACGAGAGAAACGCTCACGGCGTTACTACTGCCAATAGAAACTTCCTGAGTGACCATTCCCACATAGCTAACCACTAAAGAGTTTACATTCTGTGGCACATTGAGGGTAAAAAATCCATTTGCATCGGTAGTTGCAGCTGTTCGCGAATTTTTTACCGTGACGGTCGCTCCTACAAGAGGAATTCCTTTTTCATCTTTGACATTGCCTTTTATTGTTTTTTGTTGGGCTGATGAAATGAGGAAGGTAATTGTACATATTAATAAT
Organism: Chitinophagaceae bacterium; assembly: GCA_036005185.1. Taxonomy (GTDB): domain Bacteria; phylum Bacteroidota; class Bacteroidia; order Chitinophagales; family Chitinophagaceae; genus VBAU01. The sequence goes on from DASYQS010000024.1 coordinate 19,341, forward strand.
AGTACAACCCTGGTGATTGTCAATTTTCCCATATAGCAAGATTGTTTTGTTAATCGAATTTAAAAAAAAAATTGGAAATGAAATCGATTACATAAATACTTTTGTTATAGTCGAAAACTAACAGCGAAAGCGACGTGTAAACGATTGCATGATCCCCAAGTATACCATTCTGCCTATAAAACAGTCATCGTGTAACTCAAAAGTATTTTAAAAACGTACATGTCTATGATACTTTTTTATCCATTCAGAATATTTTTTCTAAATGATAAAAGTCATAATTCTTTTCCAATAAGTTTTGTATCTCACCGATGTCATATTTTTTTAATGATACTTTATTAATATCGTATAGTACTTTTTTCATACTTTCATAGTTGATTTTGGCTTGCTAATGAATACAAAGATTCTAAGAGAAATTACTCCTCTTACCCAAAGCGATTGCTTTACTGTTTTTTCGAGGGTCAAGTATGAATTTGATTTTCCCTTGCACTACCACGAAGAATTTGAATTAAATTTTATACAAAATGCCAAAGGCGCCAAGCGTGTTATTGGTGACCATATTGAAATAATTGATGAACTTGAGTTGGTGCTCGTAGGTCCTAATCTTCAGCATGGATGGGTTACACATAAATCAAAAGGAAAAGAGATCAAAGAAATTACCATACAATTTCACCGGGATCTGTTTGATGAAAAATTCCTTCATCGCAACCAGATGAGTTTTATTAAGAACATGTTTGAGCATTCCAAAAGAGGTATTTTATTTTCCTCACAAACAACGCAGTCGATCATGCCCCGCCTGATTGAGCTTTCTCAAAAAAGAGGATTCGATTCCGTGCTTGAGCTCATGTCTATCTTGCACGACCTGTCAACTTCACGAAACATGCGGATTTTATCAGATGCTTCTTTCAGCAATGGTGAAACTTTTTCGTATAACAGTCGGCGTGTAGAAAATGTGATGAGGTATCTGAATTCAAATTTTGATAAAAATGTGTCTTTAACCGAAGCAGCAAAAATTGCATCCATGACAGAAGTTTCACTAAGTCGCTTTTTTAAATTAAGAACCGGTAAAACTTTTGTCGATGCACTTTGTGAAATACGATTGGGACATGCCTCACGCATGCTGATTGACACTACTCAAAGTGTTAATGAAATTGCGTACAAATGCGGCTTTAATAATATGTCAAACTTCAACAGGATTTTCAAAAAGAAAAAAGCTTGCACGCCAAAAGAATTTCGTGAAGCATACAATTCATCAGGTGTAAGAACATTCATCTAAAAAAGGGATTTGGAATTAGGATTAAACTATAACTTATTTCAATGTGCTTTCAGAAACTCGCTCTTTTTTATTCTCATTCAGTTGATAGTGTTTGTTGCAGATGCTCAATCTCCAAATAGACAACAAGAGAAAATCGATTTTTATAAGGCCAGCCATTCTTATTTTCAATATACGGGAAGGATCGATTTTTCTGATCCGGATAAACCAAGGTTTTGGTCTTCGGGTGTATATATCAAAGCAAAATTTAAAGGTGATCACTGTGAAATTCTTTTGAATGATGAAGTTCTTTACAATTCATATCATAATTACATAGAGTTGGTGGTAGATGATGATAAACCAGTTCGAATGCAAACAACCGGTAAAGCAAATAGTATTGTATTTCCGCAAAAACTTACTGATAAAATCCACACTATTACTATTTATAAGAACACAGAAGATGGTATTGGGTACCTTGAATTTATTGGGTTGAAGTGTAAAGAACTGTTGCCCCTGCCAGCCAAACCTGTAAGAAAGATTGAATGCATCGGCAATTCAATAACCTGCGGAATGAGCAGTGATATTTCAAAAGTTCCTTGCGACAAAGGGCAATGGTATGATCAACATAACGCTTATATGAGCTATGGAATGATCACGGCAAGGGCATTGAATACACAGGTGCATTTAACTGCTGTATCGGGTATTGGTCTTATCCGTAGTTGTTGCAATCTAACGATCACGATGCCTAAGGTTTTTGAGAACATGGATCTTCGTAATGGAACCAAGAAGTGGAATTTTAAAAATTACCAGCCGGATGTAGTAACTATTTGTCTGGGTCAGAATGATGGGATACAAGATTCAATGGCATTTTGCAATGCCTATATACAATTTATTGAAAGGCTAAGGAATTATTATCCGAAAGCAACCATTATTTGTCTTACCAGCCCCATGGCTGATGCTTCCTTAGTTGCTGTATTGAAAAAATATCTTTCTTCGCTCATAGCCTTCATGAATAAAAAAGGTGATAAAAAAATTTATGCATTTTTCTTTTCAAAAAGATACTATAATGGTTGTGGAGCTCATCCCGATATTAATGAGCACAAGCAAATCGCGAATGAATTAATTCCATTTATTAAAAAAGTTACAGGTTGGTAAGTCGTTTGCCGCAATAAAAAATCGGAAACCGAAGCAAACTTCAATTTCCGATTTTTAGTTCATAAAAGAAAAAATTACAAGGAAGAGGATGGCGTTGTTTGTTTCATTCTTTTATGAATTAAATAATAGACATAATGGTTCGGACTACACCTATCAGAAAACAATTCTAAATAAAGATAATGGTAGTAGCAATTAATACTTCATTACAAAAACTCTGTGGTTTAGAGTATATATTAAGTATCAATGCCATCCTTGTAGTCTGAAACTATTTACTGTAAGGGGTTTCAAAGGATTTATTCGGACAGAAATAATTGTTTTTTTGAAATGTCTTCCATCAAAATATTTGACATTTGTCAATACAGATGCAGTAACATTCTTGTTCAGGTGAAAGAACTTGTATGATAATGATTCATTATTGCTTCGTCGAAAGTCTTTTTCTGACCCGGCTCAATGTTTCAAGTGTTATACCCAAAAATGAAGCGATATATTTTAAAGGAACTCGATTGGCAAGGTGGCCATAGCGTGCGATGAATTGTTGATATTTATTTTCAGCGTTGGTAAGTCTGGCAATATATGCACGACCTTCAGCATCCTGATAATACTTTTGCAAAAGCTTCCTGGTCACAATATTAAATTCCGGAAATTGAGCATATAAGCTTTCCAAATCTTTATATGTTATTGCCAGCATATCACAGTCTTCGATGGCTTGCATATTTTCCAGGGCAGGTTTCCTGCTATCCATGGTGGAAATTGAGGATACTACTTCATTTTCGGCTGTAATCCATGTTGTAATATCCTTACCACCTTCTTTAATAAATCCACGAACTATTCCTTTCTTTATAAAAAAAATGTCTTCGCATACATCACCTGCCTTCAATAATAATTTTCCTTTATGAAAAGAACAAGCATAGCTATGCTTTTCGAAAAAGCTTTTGATACCTTCACTTATGGGATGAAAATAATTTAATATTGCAATTACCGATGAAACATCTGTTCGAGCTGTTTCCTTTGCTTTCTCTTGCTTATGTAAAGCATCATAACTCATTCGCAGCGTTTATGGATACAAACATATCAAATCTCTGTATTAATGTTGCATTTTAGCCTACGGGTAAAATCGCTCGATCTTATTATTTAATTTTACCAAACGGAAAGATGCCGGAGTGGTTGAACGGGACGGTCTCGAAAACCGTTTACCGACTTTGTCGGTACGAGGGTTCGAATCCCTCTCTTTCCGCCTTCACCCCATCTTAGCTTTAGCATGGATGGGCTATTCTCTTTGAAAACTATTCTTTTACCAAGGAAAGGCGGAATACAAAATAATACGAATGAAATACCTCATATTCATTATTACATTAACTATTCTGGTGAGCTGCAATAGTCAGCAACCTGATCGTGAAAAACAGTTAACAACAAGAATAGATAGTTTAGAAGACAAATTGAATAATAGTTACAGTCCTGGGTTTGGTGAGTTTATGAGCAGCATACAAATGCATCATGCCAAACTATGGTTTGCCGGAATAAACAACAACTGGAAGTTGGCCGACTTTGAAATACATGAAATTCAAGAAGCCCTTGAAGACATTCAAAAATTCAATACAGATAGACCCGAGTCCAAAGTCATAGGAATGATCAATCCTGCAATTGACAGTGTAAGTAATGCTATTAAGCGGCAGAACGAGCAGTTATTTAAAAATAGTTATAGTTTTCTTACAAATACCTGCAATAATTGTCACAAGGCAACAGAACACGAGTTTAATATGGTAACAGTTCCATCTGTTTCGCCTGTAAGCAATCAAGATTTTAAATCTGTTCAATGATTTTTCACACTTCTCTTAACCCGTAAGGTTCGTTATTCGATAACAGTTTATTTATGGCAAAAAATTTGATCGACTTGCGTGTACCTGATTTTTACAAACACAATTTTTTAATATGAAAACAAGCACAAGCAGTAATCCCAGAGAGCATACAGCCAACATAAAAGAAGAGTTTGCAAAACTCAAAGCACACTTACGCGAAGATGTTGAAAAAGTAGATGACCCAAAAGCAAAAGCTCTTTTTGAGGTTTCTGCCGAAGTGATCAGTGATCTGGAAAAAGCATTTACGGATTATGAAAAAAGAAATGAAGAAGCCTGGCGCCAATAGAAGCTATTTCTTTTTTTGATTCATCACAAGTTTACCTTCCAGAACGATCCTATTTTTTATTTCTTGTGTTGAATCTTTTGCTTCTACAAGTTCTAATAAAATATCGGTTGCTTTTTGGGCTTGTTGACTAGGAAATTGCTCAACAGAGGCAATAGGCGGATTATCAAGATAGCTTGTTATGGGAAGGTTTGCATAGCTGACAAAATAAATGTCCTTATTGATTCCATGGCCAGCATCTTTTGTATAACGGATAGCATCAAGAGCCACATAATCATTAAATGTAACTACTGCTGTAGGAAGCTCTTTTAATGCAAGTAATTTTTTTATGGCCGCAATATTTTGGGATTTAGTGAGGTCTGTTTCAACAATTAAATTTCTATCTATCTTAATATTGTTTTTTGCCAGACTCTGAATATATCCCTGCAACCTTTCATCTGTTGAAGCCATGCTTCCGGGGCCTTTAATAAATCCGATACGTTTATGACCTTGGCTGATTAACCAGTCCACCATGTCAATAGAAGTTTGCTTCAGTGAACAGAATACCTTATAAACATCGTTTGCTTCTGGCACCCGATCAAAGAAAACAACAGGAATGTTATATTTTTTCAATTCGCTGAAATGCTCAATACTATCTGTATTTTTTGAAATAGAAACAATGATACCATCTACCCGGTGCTTACGCATGGTTTCAACTATCGCTTTTTCTCTTTCCTTATCGTCATGGGATTGGCCAATCAGCACAGTATAATTATTTTTTGCGGCAGTGTCTTCTATGCTGTTGATCGCCATTGAGAAAAATTCTTCGCCCAAATTGGGAAGAATAACACCTATTGTAAAGGATCGTCCTTTTTTAAAGGAAATAGCAGCCTGGTTGGGCTCATATTGCAATTCGCTAGCCAGTTTTTTAACCTGCATTCGCGTACGCAGACCTATGCTTGGGTGATTATGCAGAGCCCTTGATACTGTTGAGATCGATACGTTTAGTTGCTTTGCGATCTCCTTGATTGTTGCCGGTTTTTGGTCCATGGAAGCCTCACAAGATAAGAAGAATAAAAAATGTTTTTGCCAGTGGTTTATCTTTTCTTAAATTAACAACGAAACAAACAGTCTTGCCATGAACCGGGTTGCCGACATTATTGCACGAAAAGGCGTATCAGCCATCGCTGTGCCACCTGACACTCCTGTTATAGATGCTCTTCAGATAATGGCTGAAAAAAATATTGGTTCCGTACTTATTATGCATGGTGGCGAATATGTAGGAATCATCACTGAAAGAGATTATTCGCGAAAAGTAATATTAAAAGGGAAAAATTCGCATGATACCAAAGTAGCTGAGATCATGAGCACGGATTTACCGGCGGTAAAACTCAATGACAGTGTGGAGTATTGCATGCAGCTTATGACTGAAAGAAATATTCGCTACTTGCCGGTCTTTGAAAATGAAATGCTGGCAGGCATTATTTCTATGAGCGACGTTGTAAAGCAAACAATCCTTTCGCAACAGGAAACCATCAATCATCTGGAAAGCTATATTCATTCAAAATAGTGAATGTTATTGATGTTTTATCTGTGAAGAAGAAGATATCTTATGATTTCTCCTTTACGACAATAAGATCCTTCAACTCAACCTGCATGGGCAATAGGCCTATTTTTACTACTGCTCTTTTGCCCCTTAACTCTATCACCTCCCCTACCTGATGATTTCTTTTCATCATTACCTTGTCGCCTGCCTTTATCTCCCCTCCAATCTGTTCAAATTTTGATTCTATTTTTTTCTGCATCTTATTTACTGCCCTTTGCTCATCCTTCCGGAACAGCAATGCGTGAATTTGCTTGACCACTTTATCTTTATCTTCAACCTTTCTCCACTCGATGACTATTTGTTTTAGTTTTCTCTCCATATCTTTCAAGTACGCGATCCTGTCTTCTGTAATTCTATTTTGCTGCTTCAGCAGTTCCACTTGTTGCGAGTGCTTTTCCTTATTCATCACCTGCTGCATTTCTTTTTTCAGTTTTTCATTTTCCTTTAACAGTGCCTGTAATTCTTTTTCCTTTTTTTGAAGATCCTGCAGATCTTGTTCAGTGCGGTTCAATAGTTTGTCAAGTTGAAAATGTTCTTCATCTACTAAGGCTCTTGCCCGACCGATCAATTCTTTATCCATTCCGATCCTTTCAGCAATTGAAAATGTATAAGAGCTGCCTGGTTTGCCGGTAATAAGTTTGTACAATGGCAACAAATTTTTCTCGTCAAAAGCCATTGCCCCATTAACAATGCCCGGCGTTTTATTCGCCATAACTTTAAGATTCAGATAATGTGTGGTTACAATTCCATAAGCATGTTTTTTTGCCAGCTCTTCCAATATTACTTCGGCAAAAGCGCCGCCCAGGTTGGGATCACTGCCGCTGCCTAATTCATCAATAAAAAACAAGGTCCGTCCATTTGCGTTCTCCATAAAATATTTCATGTTGAGCAAATGGCTGCTGTATGTGCTCAATTCAAACTCCAAGCTTTGCGTGTCGCCAATATGGATCATTAACTGCTTAAAAATTCCAAATTGCGAAGAAGGATGCACGGGTACAAGCAACCCACTTTGCACCATCATTTGCAAGAGTCCAACGGTTTTTAAACTAACCGTTTTACCACCGGCATTTGGCCCGCTGATCACTAATATTCTGTTCGTTTCGTCCAACGTAAGAGAAACAGGAATGGTGGGTTTATTTAATTTTTGATTATAAAGAAAAAGCAAAGGATGATAAGCCTGTACAAGATGTACATGTGATTTATCGGTGATCATCGGATATTCTCCATTCATTTCTACCGCTAGTTTTGCCTTGCCCCGAATAAAATCATATTCGCCAACAATGGCATGATAAGCAGAGAGCAGCGGCTCATGTGTTGAAAGATCCTTTGTTAATTCTCTCAGTATGCGATAGACTTCTTTTCTTTCATCGTTTTCTAAAGAATAAATCTCATTATTCAGCCCAATCGTTTCCTCCGGCTCTATGAAGGCTGTTTGACGAGTATCACTTTCTCCATGCAAAATGCCTTTTACAATCCTTTTATTTTCGGCAAATACAGCTACTACCCTTCTTCCATTCATAAAGCTTTCTTCAATCTCTGCGAGGTATCCTTGCTTATTGAGTTTTGAAATGATCCTTTCAAAAATTTTTCGCAATTCATTCCGCTTCCGGTACAAATTCATGCGAATATTTTTCAGGTCATCCGAAGCATTGTCTTTTACCTGGCCTTGTTCATCCAATACATCGTCGATCATTTTTATGATCACTTTTTCATAATGACTGTTCTCAATAAGCTTTGCCAATCCTGAATATGCTGTTTTACGTTCTCTGTCGAACCAGCGAAATATCTTCTCCATGCTTTCCGTAAGTCTGCGCAGTTGAATGAACTGTTCACCTATCAGCACCGCACCGGGAATACTCAACAATTTTAATTCCCTTGAGAGATTCAGTATATAATCATTCGGAAAATAAGTGCTTGTCAGCATCAACTGTTTGTACTCATAGGTTTGCTTCAATTCTGTTTCTATAAATTCTTTGTTGGTATGAATGGGTAAGTCTGCCGCCTTTTCTTTTGCCCATTCACTAGCACAATATTCCAGCAACAAGGCTTTTATCTTATCAAACTCCAGCTGTATGTATGCCGATAATGGGAAAAGCTTCACTTCGTTTAAAATTTGGCTAACGAATTTCGGACTTTTTATGTAGCAAGTGACAGGATACTACTGAATAACATTGTGTTGATGATTTGTTAGTACAAAAATGATCAGATGTTTTGTAGTCCCGGCCTCTCTCTCCGCTTGAAAACGGAGAGGGAACGAGGGTGAGGTGCAACCTTTTGAGTTTTTTGTATTATAATAGTACATGCCTCTGGACAATGAAAGAGAATTGTTGAAGCGGGTCAGAAAAGATCCGCAAGCCTTTGCAGTAATCTATGATCAGCATTATAATTCTATTTTTTCCTACATTTTCCGCCGCTTGGCAAACTATGAGCTGGCAAGAGATGTTACTGCTGAAACTTTTTTAAAAGCTTACCAAAAGATCGGTGTTTTTGAATGGAGAAATATTCCTATTTCAGCTTGGTTATTCCGGATAGCAACAAACGAGATCAATTTACATTTCCGCCATGCAAAAAACAAGCATAGCTATCTCGATGAAACTAATCTGCATTTATACTTGCCTTATGAAGAAGGCATCGAAACTGAGAAAGCCGCATTGGAAAAGGCTTTGCAGGAAAACAAAGAGTTTTTGATGATACAAAAACAATTGCTTCGGCTCAACATAAAATACCAGGAAGTAATTGCTTTGAGATATTTTGAAGAAAAAAACATTAAGGAAATTTCAACTATCCTCAGCAAAAAGCAAGGCACTGTAAAATCGCTGCTTTCACGTGGATTGGAAAAGCTCCGATTAGCAATAGAAAAGCCCCTCTTCTCTGGAGAGCGGTTGGGGTGAGGTCTGCAACCTATTTTGATTTTTGAATTATATAAATGGAATCGCTATGGAAGAAAATGATTTTCTCAGCAAAATGGAAAATTTAAAGAAACCGGAAGTAAATGCAGAAGTGTCTCAGCGGCAAATAAAGCTTGCCCTGTTGAACACAAAAAAAAGCGCTGCATGGGGAACATGGTTCCTCATCGTTCCTATATTTTTCCTTGGCTGCATTGCCATCAAATATTTATTGCAATGGAATTGGGGTATAGCCGATGGCTTTATTGAATGGATGGCCCAGCTCGATCACCAAACTAGCACCGCCTGGGTAACTCCTGTTTTTTTTGTTTTGCTGCCCGCCATTGGCGCCGTCATAAATCTTTTAGCTGTCATGCATTTTATTTACGATCAGCTTGCAAAAGAGTTGACTGTAACAATCAAGCTAAAGTGGTTTAATATTATTCTTGCGGCAATCAGCATAGGCATTATTGCTATTGTACTTCTTTACGCCGTCTCAGAAAATTCAGCTGAAAGAGCCATTCATAGAATAGAAAAAGCAGAACAACGGCAAATAAAATAATTTCTGCGAACAATAATCACAAAACAAAATCAGGTTTATAGTTAAATTGCGCCCTCAAATTATCATTAACTACTCTGAGAAGAAAGATCAGATATTACCGTCTATTATGGCTCAAATATGACCTTCCGGCAGGTCTTTCTGTTTTTTTGGTGGCATTGCCTCTTTGTCTAGGCATTGCTTTAGCTTCCGGTGCTCCGCTGTATGCAGGTATTCTTTCCGGTGTTATTGGTGGGATTGTAGTTTCATTTATCAGCGGCTCACAGTTAAGTGTGTCCGGCCCGGCTGCGGGGCTTTCGACTTTAGTAGCAGCAACCATTGTTTCTTACGGCAATTATAAAATTTTTCTACTTGCTGTAATTGTAGCAGGAATTTTCCAAATTGTACTGGGTGTTCTCAAGCTTGGTGTCATTGCGAACTATTTTCCTTCAGCAGTCATCAAAGGAATGTTGGCTGCTATTGGCATTTTGCTCATTGCCAAACAAATTCCTTTTGCGTTGGGTTATGATAAACCTGATTTCTGGAGCAGCGGACTTCTTGGCTTTTTTCGAGGAAAAAATTTTTCAGGCAGTATTCATAATTTTAATGTGCACACAACCAGAGGAGCTATCATCGTGTCCTTGGCCTCGCTTGCTGTTCTAATTTTATTGCAGCAGCCATTTGCCAAAAAGCTGAAGGTGATCCCTGCTCCGTTAATTGCTGTACTTATTGGTGTGCTCATTAATTATCTTTTTACCAGTGCCACTTCTGCTTATTCGCTCAAACAAGCGCAACTGGTAAATATTCCCTCAAATATTTTTGGCAATATTTCTTTTCCTGCTTTTTCAAAAATTTTTTCGAATAGCGAGATTTGGAAAGACGGAATAATCATAGGGTTGCTTGCAACATTGGAAACCTTACTTTGCGTGGAAGCCATTGATAAATTAGACAGGCATAACCGTATTACACCAGTAAATCGTGAGATGGTAGCTCAAGGCATAGGCAATATGGTTTGTGGTTTGTTGGGGGCTATTCCTATGACGGCTGTGATCGTACGTGGCGCAGCCAATGTTGATGCAGGCGCCAGAACAAGATTGTCTGCTTTTACTCATGGATTGTTTTTATTGCTCACAGTCTTGTTCATTCCTTTTGCATTAAATAAAATTCCCTACGCCTCACTGGCTGCCATTTTATTTGTAACAGGTTACAATCTCACCAAACCCAAACTCTATCGCAATATGTGGAGTCTGGGCTGGAAACAATTTCTTCCTTTCATTCTGACAATCATTATCATTTTGATGACCGATCTTTTGATAGGAGTAATGACAGGTTTGTTGCTATCCGTTTATTATATAATTAGTCAAAATTTTAGAGCAGAATATAAAGTACAGATCACAGAGAAAAATGGTCACGAGGTTTTTTACATCAAGCTCAACAGCAATGTTACTTTTCTTAATAAAGTGAAACTGAAAGATGCCTTAGATAAAATTCCTGAAGACTCCATACTTACTATTGATGGCAGCGAATGCAATTTTATTGATTACGATATTCTGGAAATTATCAGCGAATTTGAAAATAAGGCCCGCGACCGGGATATTGAAGTGCATTTGATGGGTATTGAAAAAGTGAATGTGACGGCGATACATTAACATGATAAACGACGTATCGAACCAGTTTTTAACAGAGCCTGGCTTGATACTATTCCCCAATTATTTTTTTGCCGGATACTTTTTTACATTTTTCCCAAGGCAACAAATATTTTCAATTCATTTTGGGGCAGGCAGCCAATCGCATTATTTTGTTGCTTTCAATCAGTAATTCTGGTCAGCCTCAGGGCTCGAACCTTGGCGAAGATAAAACTATGCTTGTCGTGATACGAATTATGGCGTGAGTAAATCCACTTCAAGAGATTGTACGATAAGACAATCTTATTTATAGCATCTAAAAAAACTATTATGAGCTTTAAGTCGTAGCGCACCTAAGAAGAACGATAGGAATTATGTAAAATAGTTATTTTATAACATAATACAGTTGCTTATAATCTATTCGCCAGTCCTGAATTGATAAAGATGCATTTCCAACGTCTTTTTCTGATATAAGAGATTTGTTCGAAATAGTTTTATAATTTGAAAATTGATAAGTCGGGTTAGAATACATTTCCCACTTTCCATTTTTGTTGATGAATAATGCCATGCCATTCAGCATGATCTCTTTTTCTCCTAAATGACTTTTCAGAAGTTCTAATTGAAATCCTATTTCGGTAGAATCGATCCTACCCAACTTAATAATACCGGTATGTCCAAATTTTTCAAGGATTATCACTATTGAGGTATCGAATGAAGCATCCTCAAACGACTGTTGTTCATCAACGAAGAACGAAGTAATCTCAATTTTTGCATAAACTCTATCCATTTGAGAAAAAGAATAAAACCCAGACAGGAGAAAGCAAATGATAAAAAGGTATCTTCTCATAACTAATCATTTATGATGATAACGTCAAACAATAGCAAAGCTGATGTCAAGGATCTAATTCCCATCAAATTCATAATAAAATCGCTAGTGGAAAAACATTATTCGAATTTTCTGTTGAACTGTGACTAACAGCGTCCTGATCTAAATCTTTTTTGCTGATAACAATAATAGTGGTAGATAAGGGTTTTTAAAAATATTTGTAATAACCAGATTATTATTTATATCGTCAATAAAGATTGTGTCTATTGTAACCGTACTTCCCTTTGTTTTTTTTATACTTGTTTTTAAAGAGTTTTGTAATGCGACCATCGTAGCTTGCTCACGTTCTCTTGCTCTCCTTGTTTGTTCATATATATGCTTGGCAATTTGCTTCCGCAAACCGGCTATGTTTAATCCTTGTGTTGCCGTTAATCTGGCATAGAAGAGCTTAGCCTCTATTTCCCGCAAAGATAATAAAGCCAAAATATGTTCCCAGCTTACCAGGTAAGCGATTCGTAAAGCAATGTTCAAATCATTGAATTGTTCAGCAAACTCAGCCATTTCGTGCAATTGTTTTTTACTGAAAATTTGGCTATATTTTTTTTCTAATTGCAGCGAGACATTGCGAATAATTGATTCCCTATGAATACTTTCATTAGTAAGAAGAATTTCCTGATTAATTCGCTTCCCAATTTCCCAGAAGGATAAATTCAGATTGGCGTTGAGCCACCTGTTTTTCCGGCACCTGTATTTCTCAATATGTTGAGATAATACTCCAAACAATTCTTTTTCAATGGCAGGTATCTTTTTATTTTTTTCAACCAGCATTGTAGATTTTTTTTTTGACGGCTCCATTAATTTACGGAAAGAAGATAATAACGGCTCTTTAAAAACATTTTTTATTACCGGGTTATTGCGGCTTGTTTGCTGCAAACCTGGTTGCAATAGTTGTAAAAACTTTCCAGTTTTCAGACTCTCCGTCAGGACACCGATCCTGTCCTTACCAGCTTTAAAGGCCTTGAGCTGTTTAAACAAGTTCGCAGACATTCGTTTGCGTAAACGGTTCACGGTTAACCCCTGTTCTACTGTAAGCTTAAAATAAAATAACTTAAGTTCCAAGTCTTTAATCTGTATTAGGAGCAGAATATGTTCCCAGCTTACAAGGGGAGAAATCTGCGCTACGCTGGAAAATTCAGGGAACTGATCGGCAAACTGCCCCATCTTTTTTAAATTCTTTTCGGTAAACCAAGGCCCATAGTTCGCAACAAGTTGTGTTGAGATGGTGCGAATGACAGATTTATCATATTCAGGTCGCTTATTTTTACATACATATTGATTTAGCCCTTTACCTATCTCCCAAAAAAGGGTCACCAACCCTGAGTTGATTGCCCTTAGAAACTCCCGATGTTTTTTCTCAATGATTTCTGACAGATCAACAGCCAATCGATCTCCAGTTGAAGTTTCTCTATTTTCTGTTTTTGTCTCCATAAAATCTCTAATTCAACTGCCAATCTCAAATCAATGCATTGCTACCTCGTCTCTACCTTATGTTTAGCCCATTGCCTTGTAAACGTGGGGCTTCCGTCTGTGTATGTATATACCCCAATTACCAGGCAATTCCATGTGAGTTCTACAGTTGGCGCAGGAAGAGATGAATAATAATTATTTTGGCCAAAAAGAGTTAGTGTTCTTGTTACATTTCTACCATACCTGTCAGTATACGTTGCCCACATAGGAGTGGCCGTAATGGGATACATCACTACACTTGTAACTTCGTTGTTTAGTTTGACAACGGTAGCATGATAGGTATAAACAGTTTGAATATAACCACCCGCGTCGTCAATATCTTCATCTGCATATTGTGTCTCATTTTCAGAAAAATAAACCGCGTATTCATAATCTATGCCACTACTTGCTACATTTGGATCATCAGGACAATGACCTTGTATGTATGGATCGTCACAACCAGTACAAGTTCTTCCTATATATTCTTCGATTTGGTCAGTAGTACCATCACTATAATAATAAGTGGTAACAAGATACCAATCGATACATTCGGTTTCGGTTCTAGCTGCTTGGCCCGAGTTTGGAGAGTTTTCCTTTGCTTTTACAATACCGGCTGAATACAGGTGATTATTTTTATAAGTTAACTCATATTGCAGCCAACCGGTAACACTTAGAAACTTAAACGTCCCGTTACATTCTGGTGTTGAAGTATTGAAAATATGATAAAATGTGTTGCGTGGAATTTTATTTAATTCGCCGTTTTCGGATGAATATAAAACAAGGTTCCCTTTTCTGATATCTCCGCTTTTATTTATTATCAAAAGTAAATTTAGGTTCAAGTTCTTATCAATCTTTTTTATCGTTTTAAAACTCTCATTGATAGGTATAATAAGGATTTGTTCTTCATTATCAGATTTCTCAAACTCAAGTTTTGAAAAATCAAGATTATTCTTAAGTAAATCAATATTAGCTGCTTTGTTTGGTTGTTTTTCAGATTTTTGCTGCTCCAGCCATGAATTCACTTTAACGATAATTTCAGTGTTTGAAAGATTTTGTGAAGTTTCTTTTTTGCAGGAATTGAAAAATACAATTATTAGCGCCACATAAGGTGCCGCCACGAATAAGGTTGCCTTTCTCATAAAAAAGATTTAAGAGTTTAGAAAATTATTTCTACTACTAATTTGAAACCTTAATTAAGAGAAGTGCATTTAGGTAGAGTAGCGATTCATTATTGCAATAGAATATTCAATGTAAGAACTATTATCAGAACAAAAAAATTAATTTGAACGAGGCATGAAAATTCCATACCATCCCATTTCGACTAACTCATCAGCTCACATCTTTTTAACTTGCGTCCCCAAAATTCTTATTAGCTCGACAACGAAGTTGTTGGTGTCGAGCCTAGAAAGATGAATTCTATAAACTTGACTTCGCTATTTGTTAATGAAAAAAATTCTTTGATGTCAGATAGCTTACAAACCTGTCAGAATTCAACTTCGTAACTTGCGTCAAAAATGGATAGCATGAAATTTGTACCCTTCTTATTCATCTCAATTTTTATTATGCAATATACAGATGCCCAACAGGCTAATTCAACGAAAGACAAGATGGCAAGTTCAACTACTGATACAGCTACCTTTGGCACCGGCTGCTTTTGGTGCACAGAAGCCATTTTTAAAGAACTGAATGGAGTGATCTCTGTAACGCCAGGCTATGCTGGCGGCATTACTGAAAACCCAACCTACAAGGAGGTTTGCAGTGGCAACACAGGTCACGCAGAATGTGCTCAGATCGTTTATGATCCATCAAAAATTTCCTATGATGAGCTGCTTGAGGTTTTTTGGGAGGTGCACGATCCAACTACCTTAAATCGCCAGGGCGCTGATGTCGGTACACAATACCGCAGTGCTATTTTCTATCACAATGATGAACAAAAAAGATTGGCTGAAAAATATAAAACAGAATTAGATAGAAGCGGTGCTTATGACAAACCTATCGTAACAGAGATCACAAAGCTCGATAAATTTTATCCTGCCGAGAATTATCATCACGATTATTATGAGTATAATAAGGACAAAAACCCCTATTGCTCCATTGTGATCAGACCCAAGCTTGAAAAATTCAGAAAAGTATTCAAAGAAAAACTAAGATTGAAATGATAAGAAAGGATAATTAGGATAATTTGGCTATTTTTTTATTATTGTAGAGCCTTTTGATTTGAAGTTTTTCAGAGCCAAAATTGATCAACAATCCTATTTCGAATTGTGAAGCTTCAAGATAATTAACTGCCTGGGCAATATGTATATCAAGTAACTCACTGCAAGCCTTTATCTCAACCATAACAACATCAGCAATGATAAAATCAACTCTTCGTGTTCCGATGTGAATGCTTCTATAGAATATTGGAATTTCAACTTCATCACTATAGACAATATTCTGATGTTTGAATTCAACTTTTAGGGCATTATGAAAAATGCTTTCCTGAAAACCGCATCCCAAGGAATTATGAACATTCATTGCGCATTCAATAATCTTCTCAGTTACGTCCCAGTATTTTGTTCTGATAGAGTTTTCCATAAACTTCATTGTTGTAAATATCTTTTTATTTCATTTATCTACTATCAATCTTAGTTCTCCTGAGCTCCAAAAGATTCAACGAGTTTGATTCAAATCCTTTTAAGTTGGGTTGTATAAAATGAATCGATTCATCATACCACAAAGGCACAACAGGGGCATCATTGATCATCACTTGGTCAGCTTGCTGGTAAAGCTTGTAACGTAAGCTGTCATTTGTTTCAGCCAAGGCCTTTTCAAATAAAGCATCGAACTGAGGATTTTTGTACCGTGTATAATTAGGCGGCGCAGGATTTTTAGAATAAAAAACGGATAAATAATTTTCAGCATCGGGATAATCAGCGATCCAGCTTCCACGAAAAAATAATGCCCGTGAATTAGAGGTCAGCTCAAGCAGCAAGGATTTTTGAACTACATCAACCTGCACAGGAATTCCAGCCTCTTCCAATTGTTTGGCAATAAAACCTGCCAGATCGGAATAGATAGGAACGGTGAGCAATTTGATCGCAGGCAGACCTTTGCCATCTGGAAAACCTGCTTCAGATAAAAGCTGTTTGCATCTTACAGGGTCATAATGATATCCTCTTACTTTTGAAGAATCGAAAGAAGGCAGACCTGCTGGCACAAATCCTGATTCAGCAGGAATACCTAATGAATTGCGTAAATACAAGATCATTTTCCTTCTGTCAAAACCATAATTGATCGCTTGCCGGATTTGTTTCAATCTCGTTGGTGAATTCTTTACCAGCTCATTCGTTGGGTCAACTAAAATTCCGAGGTATTCTATATTGAGATAGGGATGTGTCTCCAAAACAATTTTTCCTTCCCAGTTTTTTCTTAGCATTCCTTTTTTTGTAAGCACTTCATCTTTGAAAGTGGATTCCATATCATTGATAAAATCAAGCTGCTTTTGCCTGAATAATAAAAACTCAGTTGCCTTGCTATCGTAAAAACTTATTTTAATGCCATCAAGATATGGCAGGCGATTGCCCTGGTCGTCTTTTTCAAAATAGTTTTTATTCTTTTTTAAGATCAAAGCCTGTCCTTCTTCCCAAGCAACGAAAGCGAATGGACCAGTACCTACAGGATGCTGGCGAAAATCGGAGCCATATTTCTCGACCGCTTCTTTAGGAACAATGGAACAGTACTGCATGGAAAGAATGCCGAGGATCGGCATATAAGGACGAAGCAGCTTAAGTTGAAAAGTAGTATCATCAATGGCTTTGAACCCATTTACTGAATCAATTTTTCGATTGAATATCCAAGCACCAGGGCTAGCTGTTTGCTTATTAATGATGCGGCCAAAACTATACGCAACATCGTATGCCGTTAATTGCCTGCCATGGCTGGCATTGAAAGCCTGATCGTCATGAAAAAAAACATCATTTCGTAAATGAAAAGTATAAACAAGCCTGTCATCGGAAATCTCCCAGGTTTTGGCAATGGAAGGAACTATATTTAGATCTTTATCAACTTCCACCAGGGTATTGTACAGCTGGTGCACAGCCCACATGATAGATTGGTTTTTAGCAAATGCCGGATCGAGTGAGGCGATGCCTGTTTGTTCATTATAATGGAAAATATTTTTGTGAGTTTGTTTTTTACCTGCACAGGAAAAAAGGCACAAGGTACAGGGTACAAGAAAACAAAAACCAGAAAATTTTGTTAAGCGGTTCATGAAATACGATCTCACGCCCTAATTTAGCGAACTATTCTTAACCGTAAACGCATGAAGAAAGTATTTTTGTTAATTCTGAATTATTCGCTTTTCATTATTCATTGCACAGCTCAACCTCTGAATCAAGGTCAAAAATTCACTCGTCAGGATACGCTTCGCGGAACTATAGGACCCGAGAGAGATTGGTGGGATGTTTTGCATTACGAGTTGCAAGTAACTCCGGATTATAATGCCAAATCAATTACTGGAAAAACAACGATCCAATATAAAATAATCAAAGACAAATATTCCGATTACATGCAGATCGATCTGCAGCAACCACTAAAAATTGATACCATTTTTTATGATGGCAAATTATATATCAATTATCCACAAAAGCCATATTATAATGAAGGAAATGTTTGGCATGTGCCTTTGCCGAAAGCAGCAAAAAACTCTGTACACACAATCGCCCTCATTTATCATGGCATTCCCCGTGTGGCAGTACGCCCCCCATGGGATGGAGGATGGATCTTTACCAAAGATGCACAAGAAAGGCCATGGATGACTGTCGCCTGCCAAGGGCTTGGAGCCAGCGTTTGGTACCCTTGTAAAGATCACCAGAGTGATGAGCCAGATAATGGAGCCACCCTAAGTATAACAGTTGTTGATTCATTAGTAGCAGTTGGAAATGGAAGATTAAAGGAAAAAAGATCCAACAATAATGGAACAACGACATGGACATGGGAAGTAAAATCCCCAATCAATAATTATAACATCATTCCCTATATCGGCAAATATGTAACATGGCATGAAGACTACAACGGAGAAAAAGGAAAGTTGGATTGCGATTATTGGGTGATTGATTATGATCTTGATAAAGCAAAAAAACAATTTACACAGGTCAAGGATATGCTGAAATGTTTTGAATACTGGATGGGACCTTACCCGTTTTATGAAGATGGGTATAAATTGGTAGAAACGCCGCATTTGGGCATGGAACATCAAAGTGCAGTAGCTTATGGCAATAAATTCATGAATGGATATTTGGGAAGAGATCTTTCCGGTAGTGGCTGGGGAAAAAATTGGGATTATATTATTGTGCATGAAAGCGGACATGAATGGTTTGCCAATAATATCACTTCCAATGATATTGCAGATATGTGGATACATGAAGGCTTTACTGATTATTCCGAAACCCTGTTTGTTGAATGCCAAAATGGTAAAGATGCCGCGAATGAATACACACAAGGTTTAAGAAAAAGTATACAAAATAACAGACCAGTTATTGGCCCTTATGGTGTGAACCGCGAAGGCAGTGGTGATATGTATAATAAAGGGAACAATATTGTGCACATGGTTCGACAGATTATTGACAATGATTCCCTGTTTCGCAAAATTTTAAGGGGATTGAACGAAACATTTTATCACAAAACTGTTGATTCGAAAGACATAGAAAATTATATGATCCAGAAATCCGGAAAGGACGTTTCAAAAGTTTTTGATCAATATCTACGAACAACAAAAATTCCTGTGCTGGAATATCAGTTTATACAGCGTGAAGATAAGAATGGCTATTATTTGAAATACCGTTGGTCAAATGTGGTGGATGGTTTTAACATGCCCGTCAAAATAAATTTTGCAGGCAAACCTGTTTGGATAACTCCCGGGCCAGAATTCAAGACACTGAATGTATCGGCTGAGGACAGAAATAGCATGCCTTCAGATCTTGCGGTTGATAAAAACTTTTACATCACTGTGAAAAAATTATAACTTGAATTTTGGCATGTGCAAATGTGCAAAACCTTCTCTTAGTTTTTATTAGCATCCAGAATATTCGGGACATATTTGCATTACCTATCCCGACTTGTCGGGATTAGCCACATAAGCATGAGCACTATTCGCCGGCAAAGCATTATTTCTTCTGTTGTTATTTATATTGGCTTTGCTATCGGCCTACTTAATACTTATTTGTTTACAAAACAAGGATTATTTACTGAAACCCAATATGGTCTTACTGGTATTTTCATAGCTATTGCAACGCTTATGATGGCGTTTGCAAATCTGGCCATGCCATCTTACATCTATAAGTTCTTCCCTTATTATAATGAACATTTACCTCCGAAGAAAAACGATATGATTACTTGGGCGATACTTGTCGGTTTGGTCGGGTTTTCTTTGGTCACTGTTGCTGGTATTGTTTTTAAAAACTTAGTTATAAGAAAATTTGGAGAGCATTCTCCTGAACTGCTGGTCTATTACAATTGGATATTTCCCTTAGGCATGGGCTTGCTTCTTTTTGTGATACTAGAATCGTATGGGTGGCAGATACATAAGTCTATTCTCACAAATTATTTGCGGGAAGCTCAATGGAGATTATTCACAACAATTTTAATCATTCTTTTCATTTTCCATGTTATCCCGAATTATGATGTTTTTATTAAACTATTTGCCTTCACCTATCCCGGGATAGCCGTAATACTGCTTGGCTATTTGATCTTCACAAAAAAAATTCATTTCACTTTCAAAATAAGCAAGGTTACAAGAAGGCATTTTAAAAATATCCTCAAGCTTTGTTCGTTTGTTTATGGGGGCAGCTTAGTGTTAACTCTCTCACAGGTTTTTGATTCGTTTGTCATCGCTTCGAAATTAGAAAATGGACTTGGGAAGGTAGGAATTTACACGTTAGCGCAAAATATGGCATCATTGATCCAAGCTCCGCAACGAGGGATTATCTCGGCCTCCATGGCCCATTTATCCAAGGCATGGAAAGACAAAAAGATCGGAACCATTCAAAAGATATATCAGCGTTCATCAATCAATCAACTCATTTTTGCATCAGGATTGTTCTTATTAATCTGGATGAACTTTATTGATGTTGTTTACACCTTTCATTTGAAAGACGTTTATTTAAATGCTTATTACGTTGTTCTCCTGCTCGGCTTTACAAAGATCATTGATATGGGAACCGGTGTAAACTCCCAGATCATCGGGACTTCAACTTATTGGCGTTTTGAATTGTTTAGCGGAATTATCTTACTGCTGCTGATACTTCCCTTGAATTATTTTCTAACCATTAAATATGATATTGTCGGTCCTGCGCTCGCCAATCTTATTTCGATCACGATCTATAATCTTATCCGCATTCTTTTTCTTTGGAAAAAATTCAGGTTATTTCCGTTCACTAAGGAAACCGCTTATACCCTTGTCGTTGGCACCGTTTGTTTTTGCATTTGTTACTTTGGTTTTAAAAATATTCATGGTTTTATTGGGTTGGTTTTACGCAGTGCAGCTTTCTGCATCTTATATGGCGCTTCGGTAATTTACTTAAAACTTTCACCAGATGTGATCCCTGTGTGGAATACAATCAAAAAGCGAGTGGGGTTATTGAAATAATTAGCGACTGATGCTCCTTGAGCTTTGAAATGCTGGAACTTTACTTTCAACCCGGCCTGCAGCAATAAAATGTTTTACATAATATGGTTCAAACATATCACTGATCATAACTCCAGATATGGAGGCATGCACAAATTTATTATTCTGAAGATAAATACCCACATGTGAAACACCGCCACGAGTATTAAAAAATAAAAGGTCTCCTTCCTGCAATTCGGTCCTTGAAATGCGCCTTGTTGTAGTGTATTGTTCTTTGGCAGTGCGAGGAAGCGTGATGCCAAATGCAGAAACAAAAATTGTTTGTACAAAGGCTGAGCAATCAATTCCATTTTTTGTATAGCCACCCAATTTATAAGGAGTGCCATACCAATCGTCAATATTTTGATATAAAGGGATATTTTGAACTTGTTCCACTTCGGTATTTAACAACACAGAATATTTAAGCTGTAGTGAAGAAACACTCTCAATATCAGCAGACTTTGAAGTGTAAGAGTTATTTTCAGCCGTTTTTACTGCTTGCGCCCCTGATGAATGTGATTCTTTTTTTGTTTCCTGAATTGTATTATCGGTCGAAGCAATATCGAGGAATTTGATTTCTTTTTTGCCAGTTGTATTCGTTGTGGCCGGAGTTTGCTTATTAAATGCAAGCGGTTTCATGCTGGAGCAACTTGCCAACACAACAGCACATGCCATCACTGGTAAAAGTTTTCTTAACATCCCGGTTGATTTTAAAATGCTTCACAAACCTAACGGCCCAGCTTGAATAGGGGCCTGCAAATGTATAACTGTTTATCTAACTAGACAATTGAGAACGGAATTTATCACAAAAAATTGCCTTGATCATGATGGGGATCAAGTGAAAGGTTTTGAATTCTGTTGTTACATTATTTTAATGGCCGATTGCTTTTATTTTTTTAACATTGCTTTGTCATAATGAACCTACTTTTTTCAACTATCATTCTTCTTTTTTTTGGCAGTTTTCAATGGCCGATTAACCGGGTTACTCCTATTCATATTGGAAAAAAACAGGCCATTTCGATACATGAAAAGTCGCTTGGTCAGCCTATCAATAAAAGAAATCATAAAGCTTTTGTTGATACTATAAAGCCCTATTCAAATATTATTTTTCAAAAAAAAGAAACATTGGTTTCTGCATCCGGCACGAAATCCGTATTATTTAATTCAAGTGGCTCAAGGCTGTATGCCATGAATCTGGAGGGAATGAGTATATATGAATTTGATCAGCCCACCAGGAAAATTCTTCGAGTATTTAAATTCCGGCCTACAAAAGGCATGGGCTGGGATTATGAAGCTGATACGGCTATTGAATCTTATCAGGAAAAACCGGTAGAAGCCTGTTTCAGCAATAATGATAAATTTCTTTGGGTTTCTCTTCATAATGCAAAAGGTATTGTTCCAATTATGGTTGATGCATTTCATGATTATCCTAAAACAACAGATTCTACTAATAAACATATTACTGTTTTTTACAGGGGATCTGCTCAAAAAGATTCCTTTGATGTACCCGTGATTCAAACAGGAAAGACGCCAAAAGTTATTTCAACTACTGCTGATAGTAAATATTTACTGGTGAGCAACTGGCATTCGTACAACGTAACTGTACTTGAATTAAATCCTGATCTGTACCCGTATGCAAAAATTATCAGCACTATCCCAGTTGCCACTATCCCTCGCGGCATTGCTGTTAACGATAAAAACAACAAATCATATGTTGCGATAATGGGTGGCGCTAGTATTATTGTGCTGAACAATTCAATTTGGAAAAAAGAAGATGAATTACAAGTGGCCTCTAACCCGCGACATATTGTGATCGATACCAGCGGAAGACTATTTGTATCGTATAACAGATTGGCAAAGATCGCATGTGTTAATCCAAAAACCGGAAAAACCTTGTTCACTGCATCAACCCATTTGCAGCCGAGAACCATTGCCTTATCAAAGAACAAACAATTTTTATTTGTAACCTGTTATAGTGGTAATATGGTTGATGTGTTTAAAATAAGCAAGAATGGGTTTAAAAAAATTTATTCTCTTGAATGCAAAGGCAAGCCAGTTGGAGTTGATATTTTTGAGGATGAAAAAAAGCTTGAGGCATGGGTTTGTACTTACACGAACGGAACGATAAATATTTTTACATTTAAAAAAACGAAGTGATAGCCGCTCAATTTAAGAATGAGTTGCCGGTAACCGGCAACCAATAATCAGTAACTAAAAATATGAAATTCTCTCATCTACACGTACACACACAATTTTCCCTTCTGGACGGAGCTGCCTCCATTCAGAGTTTGTATAAAAAAGCGATCTCGGATAACATGCCTGCATTAGCCATCAGTGATCATGGTAATATGTTTGGTGTTTTTGAATTTGTAGCTGAAGCATACAAGCATAAAGATGAGAGTGGCAATTTAAAGGTAAAACCTATTGTTGGCTGCGAATTTTATATTACTTCAGACCGGCACCGAAAAACTTTTTCAAAAGAAGAAAAAGACCCTCGTCATCATCAGATATTTCTTGCAAAAAATGAAAAAGGTTATCGAAATCTTGTAAAGCTTACTTCGCTTGGTTTTATCGAAGGCATGTACAGCAAGTATCCTCGTATTGATAAAGAGCTCGTTTTAAGACATCATGAAGGATTAATTGCCACAACCTGCTGTTTAGGAGCATTAGTTCCACAAGCTATCTTGAAGAAAAGCGAAGCAGAGGCCGAAAAGGAATTTACATGGTGGCTCGATTTGTTTGGTGAAGATTATTATGTGGAATTACAACGGCATGGCTTGGCCGAACAAAATAAAGTAAATGAAGTGTTGGTAAAGTTTGCAAAAAAACATGGCGTAAAAATTATTGCCAGCAACGATTCACATTATGTTGACCAAAGCGATTTTAACGCTCACGATATTTTGCTTTGTATCAATACCGGTGAAAAACTGGCCACACCTGCATTAAGAGAATTTACAGATGATGATGTGCATGTAAAAAATAAGCGTTTTGCTTTTCCGAATGATCAGTTTTATTTTAAGACTACAGAGGAAATGAGCAAAAATTTTGATGATCTTCCTCAAGCCATTGATAATACTAACGAGATCATCGATAAGGTTGAACTGCTGAACCTAAAGAGAGACATTCTTCTTCCTGCATTTCCCATTCCAAAAGAATTTCAAATCCATGAGGACGATAATTTAAATCAATGGGAATATTTAAAGCATATTACTTATGAAGGAGCTAAGCAACGCTATCATGAAGTAAGCGAGGGGCTGCGTGAGCGGATCGATTTCGAATTATTCACGATTAAAACCATGGGCTTTGCAGGATATTTTTTAATTGTGAGCGATTTCATCAAAGCCGGGCGAGATATTGGAGTCTTTGTTGGGCCGGGGCGCGGTTCAGCCGCAGGCTCTGTAGTGGCTTACTGTATCGGTATTACCAATATTGACCCGATAAAATACAATTTACTATTTGAAAGATTTTTAAATCCTGATCGTAAATCAATGCCCGATATCGATACTGATTTTGATGATGTGGGCAGACAAAAAGTAATTGACTATGTAATTGCAAAATATGGAAAGAACCAAGTAGCCCAGATCATTACTTATGGTACCATGGCAGCTAAGATGAGCATTAAAGATGTGGCAAGAGTGATGGACCTTCCTTTGCCTGAATCAAACGCATTAGCCAAGCTGGTTCCTGAACGGCCAGGTATAGAATTAAAAAGATTATTACAAGCACCTATTAGCCCAAGGGATGGAGAAAAATCTTTAATGGAAAAAGAGGGCTTGGGCTCTGATGATTTGGAAAGTGTAAAAAAACTTCGTGAGATATACAATAGCAAAACAATGGAGGCTACTGTATTGCACGAAGCTGAAAGGTTGGAGGGCTCAGTTCGCAATACTGGCATTCATGCCGCAGGTATTATCATTGCGCCAAAAGATCTTATCGAGTTAATTCCTGTTGCTACCGCAAAAGACTCCGATCTCTGGGTTACTCAAATTGAAGGAAGTACGATCGAAGATGCCGGCGTATTGAAAATGGATTTTTTGGGATTAAAAACACTCACCATTTTAAAAGATGCTCTTGAGCTGATCAAAGAAAATCATGGAGTGGAAATTGATTTAGATGCCCTTCCTCTTGATGATGAAAAAACTTTTCAGCTTTATCAACGGGGCGATACGATCGGTACATTTCAGTTTGAAAGTCCTGGCATGCAAAAATATCTGCGTGAATTAAAACCTGATTCTTTCAACGATCTCATCGCTATGAATGCTTTGTATAGGCCTGGCCCGATGGCTTATATTCCCAATTACATTGACCGGAAACATGGGCGTGAGAGCATCACCTATGATCTGCCGGAGATGGAAGAAATTTTGAAAGACACTTATGGCATTACGGTTTATCAAGAACAGGTCATGTTGTTAAGTCAGAAATTGGCTGGCTTCAGCAAGGGTCAGGCTGATGTTTTACGAAAGGCGATGGGAAAAAAGGACAGGAAGACGCTTGATAAAATGAAGGATAGTTTTATTGAAGGCGCTACAAAAAATTTGTTCCCAAAAGAGAGGTTGGAAAAAATATGGACAGATTGGGAAGCATTTGCTCAATATGCATTCAATAAATCACATTCCACTTGCTATGCTTATGTGGCGCATCAAACGGCTTATTTAAAATCACATTATCCTGCTGAATACATGGCGGCTGTTTTGAATCATGCAGGCAGCATTGAAAAGATCACTTTTTTTATGGAAGAGTGTAAGCGAATGGGCATAAAAGTGCTTGGGCCGGATATTAATGAATCGCTGAAAGGATTTGCCGTAAATAAAGCCGGAGAAATTCGTTTTGGATTAGGTGGATTAAAAGGAGTCGGCGAAGCCGCTGTTGAAAGTATTATTGAAGAAAGAAAAAAGAATGGTGTTTTCAAAAATATTTTTGACTTTATTAAACGCATCAACCAGCGAACAGTAAATAAAAAAACCTTGGAGAGTTTGGCCTATGCTGGAGGTTTTGATTGTTTTCCCGAACATCATCGTGCGCAATATTTTTATACGCCACCAGAGGATACTGTTACTGGTTTGGAACGAATCATTAAATACGGACAGGTGATCCAAACTCAAAATGCAACGGCGACCAATACACTGTTCGGCGATCTGCCCATTACGATGGAAATTCCCCCACCGAGGCTGCTTGAATGTTCGCCTTGGCCGTTGATCGTTCAGTTGGATCATGAAAAAGAAATCACAGGAATGTTTTTGAGCGGTCATCCCTTGGATCATTACAAATTTGAAATAAAACATTACGGTATTACCACTATTGTTGATTTCAATGAATTCAAAGAAATTATTTCCAAACAACCAAACCCCAACCGTCAATTCAGATTGCTTGGTTTGGTAACGGATGCCCAACATAAGATTTCAAGACAGGGGAATAAGTACGGTAACTTTGTATTGGAAGATTATTCAGGAAAAACAGATATCGTTTTATGGAGTGATGATTATGTAAGATTTTCTCCATTCCTTCAGCAAGGAAGTACTATTTTCTTAACGGGCTTTTTCAAACAACGGTTCAACCGTCCAGAGTTTGAATTCAAGGTAACTTCAGTTTCGTTGGCAGAAACCCTGAAAAGAAATCTGACAAAACAAGTGCAAATTGAAATGCATCCTAAAGATATTACTGGCGATGTGCTTCATTTTATTGAAAAAAATGTAAAAAATCATCCAGGCAAGGCTTCCTTAAAGTTTACCTTAAATGAACCAAAAAACAATTGGAAAATAAGCTTGCTCACTATGGATAATGGGTTTGAAATGAATGATGAAATGACCGAGTTCTTAGAAACCAAACCTGAGTTTGAAGTTCAGGTAACGACTGTGTAAAAATAAACTCTGTGCTTTTCGTAGTTAGTTTTACCACAGGGTACACTGAGTCTTTCACAGAGAGCGGGACATCGAACTTTTTTAATTGTTAAATGTTAAGAAATACTATAATTAGACAGATTAGCAGAGCATGGGAGATTTACTGTCGGGTTGGTGACAAGTTAATCACATAATGATGTCATAACTTCGTGTTATCATATTTGGGATTAAATTTGCAGTTCCTATCGAGCTAATTGAAGGATAAAAAAATTAAAACAATTATATGGCAAAAGAATTCAATGATTCAAATTTTCAGACCGAGGTGCTAGCTTCTGA
Source organism: Chitinophagaceae bacterium (assembly GCA_036005185.1). Taxonomy (GTDB): domain Bacteria; phylum Bacteroidota; class Bacteroidia; order Chitinophagales; family Chitinophagaceae; genus VBAU01. The sequence continues at coordinate 46,667 of DASYQS010000024.1, forward strand.
TAAACTAACAGTAGTTGATTTTTGGGCAGAATGGTGTGGCCCCTGCCGTGCTATAGGCCCGGTAATTGAAGACCTGTCAAAAGAGTATGCAGGTAAAATAAATGTGGGTAAAGTGAATGTTGATTATAATCCGCATGTAAGCATGAATTATGGCATTACTTCTATTCCTGCCATTCTGTTTATTAAAAACGGGCAGGTTGTTGACAAACTTGTAGGCGCACAGCCCAAAGGAAATTTTGTAAAAAAGATTGAGGCCCATTTATAAATTTTCCCATTAAAAAAGATTACCCCGCTCATTGAGCGGGGTTTTTTATTTGTGATGCCACGAAGGTTAAGAACGATTTCCAAAAATAAAATTTCAGTAAAATATTCCCCTCTAGTTCATCATTTTCTTTGCATACTTATTTTTATAATCAACAGGGGTTACACCCGTTATTCGTTTAAAAATATTACGGAAAGTTTGGGTATCAGTGTAACCAACATTAATCATTATTTCGTGGATGGACTTTCTGCCAATTTCTAATTGTTTTTTTGCTCCCTCAATTTTTACCCGCTGCGTATATTCAGCCACAGTATTTCGTGTGGCCTTTTTAAATCTTCTTTCAAAAGTTCTTCGGCTCAGGTGAAATTTATCAGCCAGTTGGTCAACAGTAACTTTATCTTTATAATGCTGTTCGATATATGCCTGCACATCTTTTATCAATTTATCTTCATGTTCTTTTAATCCGTGAAAAACAATAAAAGGCGATTGAAAGTTTTTGTTCATATCGATCACAAAATACTTTGCAGTATAAATTGCCATTTCTCTGCCTGCATATTTTTCAACCAAATGTAAAAGTAAATTCCAGTAAGCATTGCTTCCACCACTTGAATATAAACCATGTTGATCAGTGATCATCCGATCATCTACTACATGAATAGAAGGATAAAAATATTTTAGCTCATTGGCATACAACCAGTGTGTAGTGCATTGCTTACCTTTTAGCAAACCTGAAAAAGCGAGCAGAAAAACACCTGAGCTTAAACTTGCTACCTCAGCACCTTCTTTATATTGTTCAGCAATCCAATAAGCATATTCTTTGTTTAAATGAACCGCTGCGGTCATAATTCCCGTAAGCGAAGGAATTATTATCAAATTGTTTTCAGTTGCCTCAGGCAATAATTTGTCAGGCCGAATGATAAATGAACCATTATTGAATTTAATTTCCTTCGTAAGCCCTACTAACCGCACATTGAATAAACTCTCCCTATCCCTTTCTTCCAAAAACTTATTCACCATTGTAAAAACATATTGGCAGTCGGCGATTGAAGCTACCTCGGCATTCTTTAATGTAAGTATGGAGATATTTATCATGAAGCAAATGTAAATGATGTATTTGTCGCAAATACCTTCTAAAGATTGTCGTATTTACACAGCCTTGCCGGTATTTCAAGCTATTACCTTTGCTGCCTCACATTTAAATTATCACATTATGCTTACGATCAACGCTTATTTCAATTTCATGGGCAATACTGAAGAGGCCATGAATTTTTATAAATCAGTATTTGGTGGAGAGTTTACGGCTTTTACCCGTTTCAAAGATTTACCCGGCAGTGAGAATATGCCTGCGCATGAACGGGAAAAAATCATGCACATTACTCTCACTACAGAGAACGGCACCAATATTATGGCTACCGATTTTCTCGAATCTATGGAACAAAAATTTGAACCAGGAAATGGGTTGAGCTTGTGCATACAGGCCGAGTCGGAAGAAGAGGTTGATAAATTGTTTAAATACCTCTCTAATGACGGCAAGGTAGAAATGCCTTTGAACAAAACTTTTTGGGGCGCATACTTCGGAATTTGCAAGGACAAATACGGTGTGAATTGGATGATCAATTTTTCTTATTCTCAAAATCAACCACAATGAGCTCAAAAACAATCAATATTATTTTCTGGATATCCACTGTTCTCATCGTAATTTTTGAAGGCATTATTCCTGTGCTCTCATTTCAAACAGAGTTAGCAAAAGAGGGAATCAGGCACCTGGGCTATCCCGATTATTTTGGAGTAATGCTTGTTGGCTTCCGGGTGGTTGGAGTTGTTATACTTATTTTTCCACAGGTACCGGCAAGAATAAAAGAATGGGCTTATGCTGGTTTTGTAATTGAATTTCTGTCGGCCAGCATTAGTTATTTAGTTGTAGATGGATTAGGTTTCTATTCATTTTTGCCTATAATTATTATGGCTGTTTTATTGGCATCTTATTTTTCATTTCATAAAAAACAAAAAATTAAATCAATTTAATCATGTCATTTCAGGCATACATCGATAATATAAAAGTCAAAACAGGCAAAACGCCAGAAGATTTCAAAAAACAATTAGAAAAAGAAAAATTGCTTAAACCTGATATGAAAGCAACCGAACTTGTTAATTGGCTAAAGGATAATTTTGACGTGGGACATGGACATTCAATGGCCGTTTGGGCCGTTTTTAAATCAAACGGCTGGGTTAAGGATACTAAGAAGAAAAAATAAAACAGCTAATTAGTGATTCTTTCATCACGGCTATTTAGTGTGGCGTCATTTCAATCGCTTCGGCTTTGTCAATTTCTCTTTTTGTTGGAATATGTCTGTATTTGAAAACGATAGGGAAAATGATTCCTAAAACAAGGGCATACCCTGCAAAGCTGAACCAAATGCTTTGCCAATCCCTTGAAATAATTGCTTTAGTTATAGGATCTATTTTAGTGAACCCGTCTACCACCAACCCGCTACAATATCCTCCGATCATAGCACCAATCCCATTTGTCATAAACATGAATAACCCTTGTGCACTTGCCCTGATATTTGAAGGCGCTTCCCTCTCTACAAACAAAGAACCTGAAATATTGAAAAAATCAAAGGCCATTCCATAGATAATCATAGAAAGGATCAAAAGATATAAACCATTGCCAGGATCGCCAATACCAAATAAACCAAACCTAAATACCCAGGCAAACATACTCATCAGCATTACTTTTTTAATACCGAATTTGCGTAGGAAAAAGGGTATAGCAAGAATAAACAGCGATTCTGAAATTTGTGAAATTGAAAGCGTAAAAAGTTTATGATTTACGACAAATGAATCTGGATAAGTTGGTTTGAAACTTTCTAAAAATGAGCTACCAAAAGCGTTAGTGATTTGTAGGGCTGCACCAAGAAACATTGCAAATAAAAAGAAAATAAACATTTTTTTTTGCCTGAATAATACAAAAGCATCAAGACCCAATGAGGAAAGGAGTGATTTGCTTTTTTTCAATTTCACAGGCGGGCATTTAGGCATTGTAAATGCATAAATACCCAATACCATTGCAGAAACCGCACTAAAAATTAACTGCATATTTGTGGCATCCCAGCCGCATATATCAACTATCCACATAGCCGCAATAAAACCAATAGTACCCCAAACTCTTATCGGCGGAAAAACTTTTATGATATCAAACTTTTTTTGCTCTAGAATGATATAAGAAACAGTGTTATTCAATGCTATGGTAGGCATATAAAACATTGAATTCAACAGCATAACCCAAAACATCAAGCCGGGGTCAGTAATGGTAGACGCCCACAACAACATTCCCGCTCCTATCACATGGCAAAGACCTAAAACTTTCTCAGCATTTAACCACTTATCGGCTACAATACCCATTAAGGCAGGCATAAACAAAGAGGCAATACCTAACGTTGAAAAGACAGCGCCTATTTGTGCCCCTGTAAAATGTAATGTTCCTCCCAGATAGTTTCCGATTGAAATCAACCATGATCCCCAGATAAAAAACTCCAGGAAATTCATGATGGTGAGGCGCAGCTTGATATTCATTCGAATTTTTTTATTGGATGAAAATTGACATAAAAATGACTATGACGATCACAACATCTTTAAATGAATGGATAAAATCGATAAAATGCAGTTTTGCATCGATGAGGGAAGATAGGAATTTTCAATAATTAATTTCACCCTGAGTTTTTAATTGAAATTCATGATTAAAAATTATCAGCTTGTTAAACTTAAAAAAAACTTTTTAGTCCATCCTTTTGCGGCAACTATTTCCCATGAAAACTGCGATTATTCAGTATCATTGCAGTTCTTTTTTCAAGACCAAATATTCTCGAGTAAAACTAAAAGGAATTCCTTTGAAAAAAATCATCCCTATCCCTCCAATTCTGTTTTTATTTAGCGTAATGAGTTCAACAATCAAAGCTCAGAATGAGCCTTTGAAAACGCTTAGCATAAAATCACAAAAAGGGAGTTTAAAAAATTTTCATCGCTGTACAACCATGGAGGTGATGGAAGAAGCTATCAGAAAGGATCCAACGCTGCCTGAGAAATGGAGAATTGAAGGCGAAAGGCAATACAAATTATACCAACAGCGTCAACAGGTGAGCATTCGGGCCGAAAAAACCGAAACTGCATCAATCATTATCCCTGTTGTTTTTCATTTGGTAGATGATGCCAGCACGCTAGCAGGAATATCCGACAGGGACATTATTGAGCAAGTTGAAATTTTGAACAGGGATTATAGTGGAAAAAAATTGGATCAATACATAAATGTTATTCCGCCGGAAATTGCTGCAAGGATTGGAAAGGTCCCAATAAAATTTGTTCTTGCAAGAAGAGATCCAACGGGTGCACTTACTTCAGGAATTGAACGCAGATCAAATACAACTCCCGATCACATAAGCATTAAATCATTTTCTACAGGTGGCTTGGATGCTTGGGATGTAAACAAATATTTAAATGTGTGGTGCGGCACCTTCAGCGGTTCTGATGCCGGGTTATTAGGTATTGCAACTTTTCCGTTTACCACAGGTCAAGGAGCTCAAGGCGTTGTTATCGGTATAAAAACTTTGCCTTACGTCGGTAATACCACGCGCAACTATTATCCCGATTATGCAGAAGGCGCTACGCTTTCGCATGAGATTGGTCATTATTTTTATCTCTGGCATACATTCGGCGACCAATCGTCTTGTAATAACAACGATTTCCAAATTCAAACAGGCTGGCCATTGCCTGCAGGTGCAGGTCCTGAAGGAGACGACTCTCCCCTTTCCAAAGGAACTAGCTCCGATAATTATGTGTATGGTAACCCGAGTATGAATTACAAAGATGGCTGTGCCAGTGAAAGTTTTGGAATGATGTATGGTTGTTTTATGAATTATTTTGACGATCGTTCCATGTTTATGTTTTCAGATGGAATGAGAAAAAGAATCGAAGGGTGTATTAATGTTTACCGTCCTGGATTATTAACCACAGATGGAGCTACCCCACCATCCGCAGTTACAGATGCATTTCTTGTTGACGTTTCTCCACGAGGCCTTCGCGAACGCAAAAGTTTTATTGTCAATAATACTCCGTTTCAAGCCACAATAAGAAACAGTGGCACTAACTCACTCAACTCAGTTACCTTAAATGTATCCGTAGATGCAGGAGCACCTGTTGCCATTATATTTCCTTTAAGCTTAATGGCAGGAAGTGATACAACATTAAGCCTTGCTGCGATTTCAGGCACAGCAGGCAATCATACCCTAACAATCTATACTTCTTCGCCAAACGGAATTGCTGATAATTTTCTGAATAATGATACCATCTATTCCTATATCAATATTCATACAAGCGAAGCGACAATCCCGCTAACAGAAAATTTTACATCAACAGCTTTTCCTCCTAGCGGATGGCAGGTATGGAATCCTAATACTGGGTCAACAAATACCTGGACAAGAGATGCTACTTCCGGCTACTCAGCCGAAGGCTCCGCCTTTTTTGAGAATTTTAATACTGATCAAATTGGTACATTGGATGAGTTAATTACGCCTGCATTGGATTTAGGTACTACGACTGAAGTACAACTCAGCTTTAAAGTTGCTAACGCTGTATATGATGCAACTGATGTTTCGTCATGGGATGGCCTTGAAGTTTATGTTTCCGGAGACGGCGGCAAAACTTACAATCTTGCGTATAAAAAATCGGGAAATCAATTAACAACGGTTGCGGCAACAAGCAGCGCATTTTCTGCTACTCCGGCAGAGCCCTCTAAGTGGAGAGAAGAAACAATCCTCCTTTCCCCCTATGTTGTAGCCGGACAAAAGATGATCATTAAGTTTCGTAATACAACTGCGTTTGGAAATAACACTTACATTGATGACATTAACATTTCTGCTATTTGCGCAAGCTGCACACGTGATTTGCAAATACTGTCCATCGATAAACCTCGCGGAGTGGAATGCATCAACAACTTTACACCGGCTGCAACTGTAAAAAACAAAGGAGCTGAAACCATTACCGCTTTTAACATTGCATACCAAGTTGACAATGGACCGGTGCAAACAACAAATGTAACAGGAATAAATCTTGTAAAGAATGCGACCATGTCAGTAAATCTCACTCCTGCAGTTTCAAGTTTATCAACAGGCCAGCACAGCATTGTTGTTTATACATTCAATCCTGTGTCTGCAATCGGAAGCGGCGATCAGCTTACATCAAACGATACTTTGACCAAGGCGTTCGGCATAACCGGAACAACAGCCGCCCCCCTCATTGAAGGCTTTGAATCATCAAGCTTTCCGCCTTCGGGATGGGCTGTAGTAAATAACGATGCGGCCATAACTTGGAAAAGAACAAACACAGGTAAAAACAGCATAGCATCCGTTTATACAAATAATTATAATTACGCTCTTACAGGAAGAATTGACGAGCTTTATACTCCGCAGGTAACTTATTCAGGTGTAGATTCTGTGTCGCTTAGCTTCGATGTAGCCGCAGCTAGCTTTTCAACAACTTTTCCTACGGATACGTTGGAAGTTTTAATAACCAAGGATTGCGGAAATACATTCACTTCTATTTATAAAAAATGGGGAACTGATTTACAGACCACGGGCAGCGTACCAGCAGGTGAATTTATTCCTTCCTTAGCTTCTCAATGGCGAACAGAAACAGTTGACCTGACAACGATAGCCCCGTCCGGCCCTACACAAGTAGTTTTTAGAAATACAAACTATAATCAAAACAATATCTTCATTGATAATGTAAATCTTAAAACAAGGATCTTACCTGTTAGGTTGAAGGCGGAAGGATTTTTGATTCTTCCCAATCCTTTCAGAGATCAATTTACTGTATGGCATTACCAAACGCCGGCAAGCCTGAGATTTATTTCAGTATATAACACGGTAGGGCAATTAGTATGGAGTAAAGAATTTAACGGCAATGGAAATAAACAGGAAACTGTTGATTTGAGCAATAAGTCGGCTGGCGTGTACATAGTTAGGTTGGGTTATACTGATAGTAATCGTAACATATCGGTGAAGGTTGTAAAATATTAATCTTGTTGAATTGCCGTAGCCTTAAGGCTACGGCAATTAAATAATAATCTGCATGGGCCTTTTCCCATTTGTTGACAAACATCATTCTTTTCATTCAACACAGATGTAACTTTGCCCAAAGAATTCTTTTATGAATGTTGAGAATAGTTTGCTTTCAATTCAAAACACATCTCCGGAACTTCAAAATATTGCTGAAAAAGTTTTTAATAAAGAGCGGATCACTGACGAGGAAGGATTGCTGCTTTTTGAAAAAGGCTCATTACCCTTTTTAGGATCATTGGCTAACCACGTAAGGGAAAAACTTCATGGTGATAAAACTTATTTCAACCGCAATTTTCATATTGAGCCGACCAATGTTTGTGTTTTCAGTTGTAATTTCTGTTCCTATTCACGCTTATATGCTCATCGTGAGGAAGGTTGGGAATTGAGCGCTGATGATATGCTGAACATGGTAAAGAAATATGATGGCAAACCTATTACTGAAGTTCATATTGTTGGCGGTGTTCATCCCAAATTAAACCTTGAATTTTTTGCCGAAGTACTCAAAAGAATAAAAGCTCATCGACCGGACCTACACATTAAAGGATTTACCGCTGTTGAATTGGATTATATGTTTCGTAAGGCAAAAATGAGCATTGAACAAGGGTTAAAATATTTACAACAAGCAGGGCTTGATTCATTGCCTGGCGGTGGCGCTGAGATCTTTCATCAGGAAATAAGAGAAAAAATTTGCGCCGATAAAGTCAGCAGCGAAGGTTGGCTGGATATCCATGAAACAGCACATAAGCTAGGCCTGCATAGTAATGCCACTATGCTCTATGGCCATATCGAAAAATATTGGCACCGTATTGATCACATGAACAGATTAAGAAGTTTGCAGGATAAAACTCACGGGTTTAACACTTTTATTCCCCTCAAGTTTCGCAATAAGGATAATGACATGAGCAATGTGGCCGAAAGTAGTGTTGTTGAAGATATGAAGACGTATGCTGTGTCAAGAATTTACATGGATAACTTCCCTCACCTGAAAGCTTACTGGCCTATGCTTGGAAGACAGAACGCACAGCTAAGTTTGTCATTTGGAGTAAATGATATTGACGGAACTATTGATGATACTACAAAAATTTATTCTATGGCTGGAGCCGAGGAACAAAACCCGTCGATGACTACTTCCGAATTGGTGACCCTTATAAAACAGGTAAAAAGAAAACCTGTAGAGAGAGACACTTTGTACAATGAAATAAGAGACTATAGCAATATAGAGCTGGGAAATATTGAAATGAACGCTTTGTTGAACTAACAATATCGTTTCCGGTTTGATGTTTTGCAACATCTTTCATTCGAAAATGAATTATTTTAGGTGCAAAACGCCATAAACAAAAAACAACCCCTAAACATTTTTCTAAAATTGCCAATGAAATTTTCGATTATTGTTTTTGTGTTTAGTACAATATTATTTGGATGCTCCTCACATGAAACTCCGAATAAAATAGCTACGCCACCAAAAGCTGCTAGCAAGTTGTGGCTGGGAAGTTGGGAAAGACAACTTAGGCTGAATGAAGCAACATTGGAAATTACAAATATTAGGAACGACTCCATTGAATTTAAATTATCGGCGGCCAGCGGCGGACATACAGGTGAAATTGAGGGAATGGCAATAGTGAGAGATAGCACGGCCATATTTTTAAATAATGATGCCTCTGACACATGTTTGATCCAATTTAAACTTATCAGTGATTCTCTTATTATCATTGATCAAAAGACGGGAAACTGTTTTACAGGTTTAGGTGTTGTTTACTCGGGAGAATATAAAAACATTAAAACTTTGCCCGAGGATGACAGGGCTGAAAACTTGGTTGACTTGAAAATTCTCAATGATGAAACGCAAGATTCTATTTTTAAATCTTTAGTAGGCGATAGTTATTCTTTATTTGTTCGTTCAACACAATTGACATCAGCGGATGAAGATTTGGACAGTCTTCATGCAAAAGTTCTTTCTTCGGGCGTGCGAGGACTTTTTACTATTATGGAAAATATCGTGATGATTGATTCTTTAAACAATATTTGGGCTGCCGTGATTGATGATAACAAAATTTATTATTTCACGAATAATAAAGAGTTCAAAAACAAACTTCCAAAAACAATTGATAATTGGAGACAAAATTTTAAGGGCTATCAAATAATTTACAAATAAGCATTATCTGCCAAAGGTCAAAAGCCTAGGTGATCGCTAATTAATATTTTGAAATGTTGGAGTGCAATCTATTCCAAATTATTCATGTGGTCTTACTAATAACCCCGAAGGGGTGTAATGATTATAGAACGAATAATTTTGAGAGAACTAAAACCCAACAGGGTGGCAGAAAACTAATCATACCATTCAAACAGATATTTTTCATTATATCCTATCTCAAATTTTCGCAATAATCCTATATACTCTTCTTTGAATGTTTTTCTTTTGTGATGCTTTTCTTGATTAAGGATATAATCATATACTTTTCCTATGTGTGAATGTGAATATGAAAATGCACCATATCCCTCCTGCCAAGCAAATTTTCCTTTGACAAACTTGTGATCATTAATAAAATTTGATGAATTGTTTTTCATATCTCTGGCTATATCAGCTATTGCTATAGCTGGACGCAATCCTATAAAGGCATGTACATGATCAGGCATGCCGTTTACGATGATAGATTTCTGATCTTTTCCTTTAATAATGCCGGCAATGTACTTATGCAGTTCAGACTTCCAGCTATTACCTATTAAATTCTCTCTGCCTTTCACGGCAAAAACTATCTGGATATAGACTTGAGAAAATGTACCTGGCACAATAATTAATTTAAATTGTGATAATGTCACCCCTTCGGGGTTTACAATCCTAATTTACGAATTGGCTATAATAATATCAGCCCTTCGGGCTTCCCAGAATCTCAAAATATTTATTAGCCAGTTAATTGCTTTTCTTTATGATTTGTAATAAAAAGTTGAATTTAGATTGTAAACACTTCTATGGATCAGAACCTTACTGACAAATGCTCAAATGAAAGTCGTCGCAATTTTTTTAAAAGAAAGCAGCGACATTAGCTATGAAAAATGCCAAAACTTATGCACATAATGCGTTTAAAATAGAATTATGAAAGGTAGCAATCATAGAAGCTTTGAATAAAGCAAGAGTTTGAGGTCGGATACCGAACGGAACAGTGAAACCCTCTCGACCACCCATCTAAACAAATTTATTCGGTGGTATTCTTTGCTATATAATACCGGCTCACGATTAAGGAAATCGGTAAACCCACACATAACATTAGCACTACTGCACCCCTGACTACAGCGTCCCATTTGTACGGAATATTTGCGATGTGTAATAAAGGCAATACTGCTAAATTCATCACACACCAAACAAAAATACCATAGATCAGTCCGCTGAGAACTCTCTGCTTGCGTAAAAAACTCAAGTAAGGAAAAATCAGAAAATAAAAAACCGTAAAAGAAAATACAATGAAAAAATGAAAACCAAGTCCAACAAGCGCCATTGCCCATCGACCCTCTAAAGCTGATTTGCCAAATGCGCCTGCGGCAATTCCTTGTAACAAGCGAAGGGGTGTAGTCCTGTGCAATATGTATGCTTGAATTACAATTGCGGCAACTATATCCAATGTACCTGCGATGATGACAGCCAGTAAAATGGTTTTGATTTTAGAAGGAGCAGTTGGATTTGAAATGACAGTGATCGGGTTGCTCATGATATGGTTTCAGTATTGACGGACAAATTAAAAAATGTTGGATTAATCAGCAATAAAGCTTCGTACCTTGTATTTGTAGCGGCAATTGTTTTGTTCTGAATTAATGAATATGAAAATTAAATTCAGCTTTTATTTATTACTTGTTTTAATTCACTTTTCCGCTTTTACACAAGTAGCAGTACGCTATGAGCCCAGACATAAAGTGGCTTTGGAAAATGAATATGTACGATTATTAGATGTTCGACTTCCACCAAAGGACACTTCACTTTTCCATATTCACGAAATCCCTTCTTTTTTTATTCCCTTATCAACCACAACAATTGGTATAGAAGTAAAAGGACAAGCGCCACAGGAATCAAAATTTACTGCAGGATCAACCTGGTACAATGATTTTGCAAACGGCCCGCTTGTTCACAAAGTTTGGAATAGCGATACAAATGTTCTACATGTAGTTGACTTGGAACTTTTATCTCCAAAAAATACCATTCTCCCAGCTGTTGATTTGCCAGGTTTGAAAATTGATTTTGAGAATGAAAAACTGAGAGTCTATAAATTTGAAATAGTGCCGAATCAACATCTCATTCTTCCTCCACTCAAAACACCTATGCTATTTATTTCTGTGTCCGGACCAACATTGGAGATAAATAATGCAAACGGATATGTGCCTCCGGGTGGTCGCAAGATAAATGCTGGCGGCTTTCAATGGTTAGATCCCCCAAAAAAATATGTGATCAGCAATTCAGCAACTTCAGCTGCCAATGCAATTTTGATTTTATTGAAATAAAAAATGAAATTTCATGCAGAGTCCGTCCTAAAAGTCTAGCCAATTCACTTCTTGACCATTTCATACATTTTCATGATCCTGTTCTTAATCGTTGGCCATTCATACCGTGCCAGGTAATGTCCCCGATGCGGAAAGAAATAAATATCAAGGTAAGGAGCATTAATCAATTGCCGTCTTGCAAAACTTGCATTTGAAGTATCAATAAGATTATCTTTTGCTCCCTGCAGATACATGACGGGTACACGAATATTTTTCCAGTAAGGAAGCATTTTTGTTAATTCTTCTTTGTGATGTAATTTTTCAGTATTCGCCGATTTAAACATGCGTGGAATGAACCAGTGTATGGCAGGGTTTTCAATAATGGGCGCAAACCAAAACACTTTTTCTCTGCCTGGCCCAATAGCTGGGCCTGTTATGACCAGCCCGTCAACCAATTCAGGATGATCCATAGCAAGGCGGCAGGCAATCGGCGCCCCAAAAGAACCGCCTACTACAATGATGGGATGCTTTGCTTTATAGATGCTATCAAGTATTGGCCTCAACATTTCCGATTGCTTTTGAATGGATGGCTCGGGATGACCAAATCCTGAATAGCCATAACCTGGTCTATCAACAGCCAGCACTCTAAATGTTTTCAAAATGTTTTTGTCAACAAATCTTCCCCGGTAAAGACTCATCGAAGCAGGAGAACCGTGTACAAATAACAATGTTGGAAGATCATCACGGCCAATACTTACATACCTGAGCTTTCTGCCCTGAGCAGTATAATAACCGATTTTTCCGGGGATGTGGTTATCTGAAAAAAATTTGTTTAGCTCCTTATCACTTCTTCTAAACTGTACATAATGATCAAAAACAAAACAAGCGATAATAAACAATAGAATGAGTGCAATGAAGATCCTCAACAATCTCCTGAACCATCTGCCCTTTCGCTTCTTTTTTTCCATACTTGTAATCTAAATTCCCTGCCTACCGGCAGGCAGGCAAAATACAAATTACAAATTCCGTCTGTATCGATATCACAAATGATAAAATCATTTCTGTCTATTTGGAAATTGAGATTTGGGTTTCGTTATTCGACTTGGGGCATTGACTTTGCATGAGTAATAGCATGCATTGGTTATTATTCTTTATTTTAAAAACTCCAGGCTTTACCTCCTTTATTAACCGGTTGGGATATATTGGCATTCTTATTTGGTTTCTGAGCTTTGACCAGTTTACTCCTATTCCTGAAGAGGTTTCATTACTCATTATCGGTTATTTAGCAGCGCATAAAGTTTTTAATCCAGTGCTGGCCGGGTTGTTTTGTTTAGCAGGTTTTCTTATCGTTGATACAGTCTATTTTTTTCTGTCGGAAAAGGGAAACTCATTCATAAAAAAGAAAACAAAAGGATTTTCTTCGATCATGGAGCCATACAGAAACAGACTAAAAGATCACAGTTTTAAAGCCATTCTGATACTTTGCTTTATTCCTCGCATGCGCATGTTTGCTCCTATACTGGCTGGTTCGATGAAATTATCATTCAAAAGGTTTTTATTATTTGACGCCATTGCATTAACTGCTTTTACAACAGTATATCTATCGCTGGGAATTATTTTTCACAAAAGCCTTTCAGTCATTATTGCAAAAGCAAAAGGATTGCAAAACATCATATTTTTTACTGCGGTTATTTTAATAGCCGGCATTATCATGTTTTTTATAGAAAAAAGGAATAGAAAGAAGACCGAAAACCAAAAACACTCAGCGGCTAGCTCTCAAGCCTGAATTTCATTGTATTTATCCTGAAAAAATATGATAAGTTTTATACTAAATTATTTGAAATTCAGTTATTAAGGGTTTAGATTGCGCCGGGATGCAACCAAACAGATATATCATTATTCTTTTACTGGTTTTTTCATGTTGCCAGGTCGCTACTTTCTGTCATGCGCAACTTGGCTTTTCCTTTGACATCCCTAAGCCAAAACAATACGAAGAAAGACAGCTTCGTTCTGAAAAAGCACAGAAAAAATTTACAATTCCCAGGCGTTTTGTCCAAAATACAACTACTCACTACAACTATTTTTACAACGCTACCAACAAGTTAAATGAAATCATTACCCGGGCCAAAGAAGAGCATGTTGATGATTATACCCAGCTTCTTTCTTTTTACAATTACGATCTGAATGCAACCATTCAGGATTCTGTTCAGCTCGATTCAGTGATCTATAAAGCTACCTCCGGAATCGTGCTCCATGATCTTCGCAGCAATTGGGCTGACAATATGTACTTGCTTTGGGGCGCTGCCTATTACCTGCAAAAACAATTCGATTCAGCTTATCTTACTTTTCAGTTTATTAACTATGCTTTTGCGCCAAAGGAAAAGGATGGGTATTACCAATACATTGGCAGTGGCATGGATGGCAATAGCGCTCTGTCCATTTCAACAAAAGAAAAAAACAGCATAACGCGAAAAGCATTTACACGCCCGCCCAGCCGCAATGACGCATTTATCTGGCAAATAAGAAATTTTTTGGCATGGGAACAATACCCCGAAGCGGCCAGTTTGATCGCCACATTAAAAGCCGATCCGGTTTTTCCGAGCCGTTTGCAAAATGATCTTGAAGAGGTGCAAGCTCTTTATTTCTATAAGCAAAACGTTTGGGATAGCTCCGCTTTTCATTTAAGCAATGCCTTGAGCAATGCAACAAACAAACAGGAAAGAGCCAGGTGGGAATTTTTAGCGGGTCAGATGTATGAGCTAGCCGGCAACTATGATTTGGCTCAGCATTATTATGAAAAATCGATTGGCCATACAGTTGACCCGGTGATGGCAGTATATGCCAGGCTTAACTCAATAAGAGTTGACAAAACAGGCGGCGAAAATTATATAGAAAAAAATATCGCGGAGCTGCTTAAGATGGCGAAACACGACAGGTATGCTGATTATCGTGATATTATCTATTACATGGCTGCCCAGATGGAAATGGAAAGAAATAATATTGGAGGCGCCCAGCAGTTGTTGCTAAAAGCGGCTAAATATGATAATGGAAATATCACGCAGCGGAACAGGGCCTATTTAAAACTAGCAGAGTTGGCTTATGCAAATAAGGATTACCGACAGGCATATAATTTTTATGATAGCGTAAAGCTGAATGACCCGGAAATAAAAGACCCCGACGCTATCACGAAAAGAAAGGAAATGCTTGGCAAAATTGTCGCACAAACTGAAATATTAAATCGTCAGGACAGCTTGCAGCGCATTGCAGCCATGCCAGAGGAAGAGCGAAAAGAATTTGTAAAAAAAATATTGAAGGACCTCCGCAGAAAAGAAGGTTTAAAGGATGCCGATAACAGACTGACCTCAGGTTCTGGATTTGTACCTCCGCCAGACCTATTTACTACCACTCAAAGTACAAAAGGCGAATGGTATTTTTATAATACGACATTGAGAACAAAAGGTGCTTTGGATTTTAAGGCCAGGTGGGGCAACCGGCCAAATGTTGACAACTGGCGCAGAATGCAATCTGTGATCAACCAAAAAAATTCAAATCGTCCCGTTACAAATCTTAACAATACAAATGTTACCGGCAATAATCCAAAAACAAATGAGCCGGAAGAGCTAACCTTTGAGAATTTATATAAGAAACTTCCATTATCAGAGGAGCAACTAAAAATTTCAAACGACTCCATTCAAAATGCAATGTTTGAGCTTGGAAAAATTTATATTGGTGGCGTAGAAGACTGTGGTGCCGCAATCAATACATTTGAACAATTGCGAAGCAAGTATCCCCAATTCAGTAAAATGGATGAAGTGCTTTTTCATCTTTACTACTGCTATAATAAGAACGGTGACGCTGCCAAAGCAGCACAATTAAAATCGGAGATGAGCTCCAAGTATGCCGGCAGTAATTTTACTACCATTGTTACTACAGGAAAGGATCCGCAGTCAAAAGCAAATAATGAGGCCACGAAGACCTATGAAAATATCTATGATCTGTTTATTGAAGGAAGATTTGATGAAGCGGTTGCTCAAAAGAAAATGGCAGACAGCTTGTATGGCGAAAATTATTGGACACCGCAGCTCTTATACATTGAATCAGTTTATTACATAAAACAGCGTAACGATTCAACGGCCATTGCCGGTTTGCAAAAAATACAGACCAAGTATCCCAATACTCCGCTCGCCGCAAAAGCCACTACCATGATTAATGTGCTGGGAAGAAGACAACAAATTGAAGATGAATTGACGAAGCTGCAAATTGAAAGACCACAGCCTGAGGTAAAAAAACCTGCAGCTGTGGATACGGTAGTAAGAAAGCCTGTAGTAAAAAATGATAGTGCTGTTGTACAAAGGCCAATTACAAATCGTCCCAAGGCAGATACGGTTGTAAAGAAAAATGTAGCTCCACTCCTTCCATTTGCTTTTAAAGCTGAAGCCCCATATTATGTTATGATCATATTGAATAAGGTGGACGTTGTATTTGGAAATGAGGCCAAGAATGCTTTTGCACGTTATAACAGGGAACAATTTTATAATAAAACCTTTGAGTTGACTACGATCAACCTAGATGCAGATAATAAACTATTGCTGATACAACCATTTGCCAATGCGCAGGCTGCAACAGATTATGTACAACAAGCCAAGCCTAAGGCTGCCAGCGAAATTATTCCGTGGCTGAAGGCTGATAAATATTCCTTCTCTATCATTACTGAACAAAATCTGGAGATTTTGAAATCCAACCCGGATATAACTGCTTATAAGCAATTCCTGGAGCAAAATTTGCCAGGAAAATTCTGATTTTTATCCGCTCAATAGAGCTCTAATTGCTGAAGAGTGCGACGCAACGAAAGTGAAATAGAATTACTGAAGTTGGGAACATTAAACTTTAACCCTCAAACCTCAAACATTACAATATGAAACGCTCTGTTCGTATTTTTTGGCGAATTGCTCTCGGTCTGGTGATTTGTTTTATCCTTGTCGTTATCCTCGCGGCCGCCGGTCTTTTTGGACGCATGCCTTCCATGAAAGAGCTTGAAAACCCAACTTTGCTTCAAACCTCTGAAGTATATGCCGTGGACGGCACGCTGATGGGAAAATATTATCGTGAAAACGGCAATCGCAGCAATGTGAATTACAGCGATATTTCACCTCATGTGATCAATGCCTTGGTGTCAACCGAAGACATACGGTTTTACAATCATTCCGGTATTGATATGAAGGGAACCATGAGAGCTTTTCTCACTTTTGGCAGAGGCGGCGGGGGAAGCACCATTACCCAGCAGCTTGCGAAAGCACTATTGAACCAGGGAAGAGGTGTGAGCACTCTTAGGCGCATGATTGAAAAGATCAAAGAATATATTATCGCCGTTAAGCTGGAACGAAATTTTACCAAAGAGGAAATTATTGCTTTGTATTTGAATGCTGTTCCCTATTCTGATAATGTATTTGGTATTCGCAATGCATCACGCACATTTTTTCAAAAAGAACCAGACCGGCTGAGCGTGTCTGAAGCCGCCTTGCTGGTTGGAATGATCAATGGCCCTGGGCTTTACAATCCGCGTCGTAATCCTAAATCGGCATTGGATCGCAGAAATCTTGTGATTGACCGGATGATAAAAAATAAAAAGATCAGTCCGGAAGAGGGAGAAAAGTATAAGATGATGCCGATTGATATGACACGCTATAAAAAAATGGATGAGAACAATGGTTACGCTCCCTATTTCCGTGAAGTATTGAAAAATGAGGTGAATGACGCGTTGAAAGATGTAAAAAAACCTGATGGAAGCGCTTACAATATTTATGACGATGGCTTAAAAATTTATACTACCCTCAACGTGAAAATGCAAACCTATGCTGAAGAGGCAGTGGCACAATGGATGCCTACCTTGCAAAAAGCATTAAATGCTCAAGGGTTTATAAAAACAGTGTGGAAAGGACATGAAAATTATTTAGAGAAATATATGAAGGATAGCGATCGCTGGCAAAGCATGGAAGATGAGGGATATAGTGAAAAGGAAATCCGGGCAAGCTTTAAGAAAAAAATACCGATGAAGGTTTTTGCATGGAACAGCAATCGCGAAAAAGATACGGTAATGACACCGCTCGATTCGATTAAATACCACAGGCAAATGATGCAATGTTCTTTTATGATTACTGACCCTGTAACTGGTGAAGTAAAAGCCTGGGTTGGAGGCATTGGTTTTAAATCATACAAGCTTGATCATGCCAATTTAAAAACGAAAAGACAAGTGGGGTCAAGCATCAAACCATTCTTATATACACAAGCCATCGAAGAAAGAGGTTTTACTCCTGAAACTGTTGTGGAAAATCAGGCGCAATTTTTCCCCGGAAATGGATGGGTGCCTGCAGGAAAAAAATGTAAAGGATTGCCACAGGTAACTATGGCAGGTGCATTAGCCTTTTCATTGAACTGTGCCAGCGCCTATATTATGAAACAGGTAGGCCCACCACAGTTTGCTGAGTTTTTGCAACGATTAAGTATCCCTTCTAAGGTTGATGTAGTTCCTTCACTAGCATTAGGTACTTGCAATCTTTCACTATATGAAATGATGTGGGGCTACTCCGTCTTCGCGGGTCATGGTTTCTCAACCAAGCCCTATTTTATTACTCGTATTGAAGACAGGAATGGCAATGTGATCAAACGGTTTGACAATGGCAACAATCGCAAAGAAGCAATCAGTGAAGTAACGGCATACAAGATGTGCAGAATGATGCAAGGAACAGTTGACATTGGTACCGCTGCTGGATTGCGTGGCCGACTTGGTATTGCAGAAATGGGAGGCAAAACGGGAACAACAAATGATAATACAGATGGTTGGTTTATGGGTTATACTCCGCAATTACTGGGTGGTGTGTGGATTGGTTGTGACGACCAATTTATCCGGCTCGAAAATAATTTAGGTTATGGCGGGCAAGCTGCAAGACCCATTTGGGAGTATTTCTTTAGAAAAGCTTTGGCGGATAGAAGCTTGGGCGTTGACAAGGACGCCAAATTTTCTGTGCCGGCCGAAATGCAAAATGAGATCAACAGTGCTGATATTATGGAAATGATCGACACCTTACCGCCAGGAGCGCAAGGTGAAGACGAAGGTGTAGGAAATTCAAATGATTTTATGTCTCAGCCCAACAAGGAATATATTCCGCCAGAATCACAACCACCGGTTGAAGAAAATAGAAAGTCGAAAAAAGATACAACAACCGTAGCTCCAAAGATCGGCGATATGAATCCCACCGATACGCAAAAAAAGAAAAAAGGATTTTTGCGAAAGCTATTTGGCAAAAAAGATGAAGAGCAGGAATAATAATTTTCGGAGCCCCGCAAGTCGGGGCTTTTTTATTCCCAATTCGCTTGAGTGGATTTCCCCTCTCCGCTTGCGGAGAGGGGGTTAGGGGGAGAGGAATTAATTTTGCCACATGCAAACCATACGGATCAAGATCGAAGGAAAAGTACAAGGCGTATTTTACAGGCAAAGCACTCAGGAAAAAGCCATTCGGCTTGGTATAAAAGGAACAGTAAAAAATTGTGAGGATGATAGTGTAGAGATCATTGCTACAGGCACCAAAGAGAAATTAGATCAACTGATCGCGTGGTGTTGGGAAGGTCCGTCCAGGGCAGTTGTGGAAAATGTAACCACACAAGAATTATCTTTACAGCAATTCAACAACTTTTCTATTATTCGTTATTAAATTTTTACCTACATGAAAAAAACATTTTGCTTGCTGTCATCGGTGATTATTTTATCAGTAAACATGAATGCCCAATCCCGTGAAGATGAAGATGCAAAGCTTACCGAAGTATGGCAACCTGAGCCGCGAATGATTACGCCTGGCAAAACATCACAAGATGCACCCTCTGACGCAACTGTATTGTTCAATGGAAGAGACCTTTTACAATGGGAAGCTGTGAACGGAGGCGATGCTAAATGGAGATTAAAAGAGGGTTACATGCAAGTAGCAGCCGGTACGGGAAATATAAAAACCAAAAAAAGTTTTGGCGATTGCCAATTACATATTGAATGGAAGACTCCTGATACTGTAAAAGGCAGTGGTCAGGGAAGAGGCAACAGCGGTATTTTTTTAATGGGCTTATATGAATTGCAGGTGCTGGATAGTTATAAAAACAGAACCTATAGTAACGGACAGGCAGGAAGTATTTACAAACAGCAAATACCACTGGTAAATGTTTGCCGACCTCCGGGTGAATGGCAGACCTACGATATTATTTTTATAGCTCCCCGGTTTAACAACGACAGCACATTAAAATCTGCTGCGAGAATTACAGTATTACAAAACGGTGTGCTGGTGCAAAATAATGTTTCCATTATTGGAGGAACAAAATACGTGGGCATCGCATCTTACAAAATGCATACAGACAAATTACCGTTGGTTTTACAGGATCATGGAAATCCTGTTTGTTATAGGAATATTTGGATAAGAGAATTGTAGCCGTTATTGGTTGCTAGTTGTTTGTCTTTGATTATGCGATGAATGTTTTATATTGAAACTTCATTACAATCAAAATTAACATGAAGCCTCGCAACCTCTTCATAATTATCTTAAAATGCCTCGGCATTTTTTTTATCAAAGAATTTTTGTTGCTTATCCCTCAGTTCTTATCTGTGTTTCTCTACTTTGCACAGGGAGATACGATAGTTGGCGGTATTTGGGTGTTTTTGATGACGGTAGTGCAGGTAGCCATTTACTTCCTTGTCTTTTATTACTTGATATTTAAAACAGAATCAGTTATTCAAAAGCTTCAGCTTGAAAAAGGATTCAGCGAAGAAAAATTCTCTTTTAATATTCATCGCTCGTCTGTTTTAAGCATTATCATTGTTATTACCGGAATACTAGTTATTGTTGATGCTATTCCAACTTTCTGTAAACAATTATTTCTTTACATACAGGAAATACGCATGACTTATAGACAAACTAACCCGGATATGAGCAAATTGCTGGTCACGATCGCCCAATTAATTATTGGTCTCGTGCTTATCGGTAGCCAGAAACAAATTGTAAATTTCATTGAAAGAAAAAGAAGGAACACGAGCATTCAAGATGAACAACAAACTGAAAATCCTTAAAGCCACTGAAAGAGATATCCCATTGATCCGGGAACTCTGCTTTAAGATCTGGCCCCAAACCTACGCTTCTATTTTATCACAAGATAGAATAGATTACATGCTGGATTACATGTACAGTTCCTCTTCACTACAAAAGCAAATGAACAATGGCAGCCAATTTATTTTCGTATATGACAATGAGGAGCCTGTTGGATTTGCAGCATATTTATCAAAGGGACATGGTACTTATAAACTCGACAAAATTTATATTCTTCCCTCTCAACAAGGCAAAGGCACCGGCAAGTTTGTGATCGACTATGTTATTGATGAAATAAAAAAATTAGGAGCTACAGCTTTGCAACTGCAGGTAAACCGCAATAACAAAGCAAAAGGTTTTTACGAGAAGCTGGGATTTATTGTCATCGATTATCAGGAATTCGACATCGGCCACGGCCATGTTATGGATGATTTTGTAATGGAGAAGAAACTTGAGTCATGTTGATTATATATAATTCTCAGAACAATCTTTCATTTGGTGGTCTTATCCCCTGCATTCGAATGTAAACAGTAGTTTGAGCACGATGGTGCTCCTGATGTTCAAATGCCTTGTTCATTAAAGCAAACCTTGTTGCCGACACTTCAGCACCAAAATTCAATTTTTTTATTTCACCCCATTTGCTTGTATCTGAATTTTGAACTGCTTTAATAGCATAATCATAGCTGGCCATTACATAATACATCACTGAATCTTTATTCTGGGCAGAAGGACGGTTCTGCAATTCCCTTGAAAGCCATGGCAGCGGTTGTATATCATTTGCCACGGATATTAAATAAACAGTGATCGAAGCATGATGCAGCATATGACCCGCAAAAGTTCTTACGCTATCGTTGGGTTTGAAAGAATATTTATCCACAGGCATGGTGTTGAGATATTCAAGTGTATAATCTTTTGCTCTTTGCCAATCTTTTACCATTTGCTCTTTAATACCAGCTGAGCTCAATGACTGAGCATTGCTTTCAATAAAGAGAAAGCAAACGGAAATAAGACAAATGATCTTTTTCATAAACAGTTTTTTAAAGTATTATGTGAAAAAACAAATTCATTTCGGAAAAGCTTTTGTCAGCTCATACTATCGTTTTCTCAACCATAAAATCCTTTTTGTGCTATTCGTTCATCTTTTCGATGTCTTTCTTTACTATGTGTTACAATGACAAAATTTTAGCTGTGCTTAGCATGTATTCAACGAAAAGGTTGTCGGTTTACAGCCGTTTTCGTAGAAAGAATTGTTATCTAAGCTAATTCTTTAAAATGGAAATATTCAAATTTTATTTTAAGATATCTGACAATGATTGACTGGAACAGCTTGCGGGTGTTGGTATGGAGTTTCTTTTAATAGTTCCTGAAGGCGAGACCCATGTCGAACTATTGATGAGTATGAATTGCAAGTTTCTTCGCGATTTCACCCGTCATTTCATCAGCGGAGATGCCATAGCCGCTTACTAATACTCCTTTATCTCCATTGTTACTTTCAATGGCATATACAACCGCTTCATCGGCGGGATCGGTTTCACCTTCAAAACGATATACTTCAACAATCTCAAAATCTTCAGGATGAAATTTTTCTTCATTGCAAATAATGCAATTCTCCTTTAGATTGAAATCTTTAGTATATCCTCTTTCTCTTAATCCTTTTATGGCCTCGGTTACTGTGTCGTATATGTACATGGTGCAAAGATAAGAAGCCCAACCCTCAATCCCTTCCGGGAAGGGAGGCCAGGCTCATCAATATTTTTCAACTTTTGGAATTAGGCATTTCAGCTTAGAATATTATCTCAACAATGATGATTAGAAAAATAAAGTTGATGTGGTAGATCAAAAGTTTAGAGTTGCAACAGAGTACCGCCTCCTCTCCTCAAGGAGAGGAGGAAGGGAGGCGAGAAGCCCAACCTTCAATCTCTTCCTGAAGGGAAGTAAGGCCAAGGCTCATCAATATTTTTCAACTTTTGGAATTAAGCATTTCAGCTTAGAATATTATCTCAACAATGATGATTAGAAAAACTGAATAGAAAGTTGATTATATTTTGCAGCATTGCCCCTTTTCCTTTAGGAGAAGGGGTTAGGGGATGAGGTAATGCGTTTGCTTAAGCACTCCCATTACAAAAACACTTTGCACATTGCCGATATTTTCAATTTCGCTCAGGCGGTTCACATGAAAATCATAATAATCGTCCATATTCTCGGCAACCACTTTCAGCATAAAATCAAATTCACCTGAAATGTTGTAGCACTCAATTACTTCATTCATGTCATTGATCGCTTTAATAAATTTCGTCCCCGCTGTTTTATTATGTTGTTTCAACGAAACATAACAGATCACCATCAAACCTTTTTTTACTTTTGAATGATCAACTAATGTTGCATATTGCTTGATCACTCCTTCTTCTTCCATCCATTTAATGCGCTCATACACGGGTGTTGTGCTCAGGTGCACCTTGTCCGAAATTTCTTTTACCGTAATTCTTGCATTCTGCTGAAGCAGCTTTAAAATGGCCAGATCTTTTTGATCAAGCCTGACGGGTGTAGAAGATTCTTCTTTTTTAATTGTCTTTGCCATAGCTAAACAGGCGTTTATCCTTCAATAAACGATTTTTTCTGTTATTTATTCTAAATATAACTAGTTAATGGCTTGTTTATTCTAAAGACTTATTTTTGCCTCAGAAAAATTATTGATTATTCATTATTCATTATTTGATTTCCCAGAGCAGTAATAATCATTAATCAATAATTAATAATAATTCAACCATTAAAAAATTTAAACTCTCGAAAATGTCAGCAACAACATCATCAAGAATTGACTTCAAGCTGCCTTATAAAGTAAAGGACATTTCCCTGGCAGAATGGGGACGTAAAGAAATTCGCTTAGCCGAAGCGGAAATGCCGGGTCTTATGGCCATCCGCAAAGAATATGGAGCAAGCAAACCACTAAAAAATGCACGCATCGCCGGTTGCTTGCACATGACCATTCAAACCGCTGTGCTCATTGAAACATTGATCGAGCTGGGCGCCGAAGTAAAATGGAGCTCATGCAATATTTTCTCCACGCAAGATCATGCTGCTGCTGCTATTGCGGCTGCCGGCATTGGTGTATTTGCTTGGAAAGGTGAAACCATTGAAGAAGCTGATTGGTGCATTGAGCAAACATTGTTTTTCGGCAGCGCTGATCGTCCGCTGAACATGATCTTGGATGATGGCGGCGATCTCACCAACATGGTGCTTGATAAATATCCTGAGCTGGTGCAGCATGTAAAAGGAATTTCTGAAGAAACAACAACAGGTGTGCATCGTTTGTATGAAAGAATGGCGAAAGGAACACTGCCTCTCCCCTGCATCAACGTGAACGACTCGGTTACAAAAAGCAAGTTTGATAATAAATATGGTTGCAAGGAAAGCTTGGTAGATGCTATCCGTCGTGCAACGGATGTGATGATGGCGGGCAAGGTTGCCGTAGTAGGTGGTTATGGTGATGTAGGTAAAGGTTCTGCCGCTTCATTGCGTGGCGCCGGTTGCCGTGTTATCGTTACCGAGATCGATCCTATCTGCGCATTGCAAGCTGCTATGGATGGTTACGAAGTAAAGAAAATGGCGGATGCAGTGAAGGAAGCTGATATCATCGTTACTGCCAGCGGTTGCCGCGACCTGATCACGGAAAAACATTTCCGCAGCATGAAGGACAAAGCCATCGTTTGCAACATCGGACATTTTGATATTGAAATTGATGTGGCCTGGCTCAACAATAATTATGGACATACCAAAGACACCATCAAACCACAGGTTGATCTTTATAGCATCGATGGCAAAGAAATTATTTTGCTCGCTGAGGGACGTTTGGTGAATCTCGGCTGCGCTACTGGTCATCCAAGTTTTGTGATGAGCAATAGTTTCACCAACCAGGTGCTGGCACAAATTGAACTTTGGACAAACTATAGCAAGTACGAAAACAAAGTATATGTGCTGCCAAAACATCTCGATGAAAAAGTAGCAAGACTTCACCTCGCAAAAATTGGTGTTGAGCTGGATGAGTTAACAAATGAACAAGCAGAATATTTAGGAATACCAAAGAATGGGCCGTTCAAAGCTGAGCATTATCGCTATTAATTCGTGAGACGTCAAACGTCTGACGTGAGAATATTGAAGCTTCGAATTATTCGAGGCTTTTTATTTAATACCACCTTCAGTTTTTCATAGCATCGTCTGTTGCGACGCAATCCTTTCATTGTTCGGGAATTCTATTCTGTCGCCATGGTTCGTGTCGACACGAACTATGGCGATGAGTAAAAACAAAGCCGTTTGCGGGGACGCAAAAGGCAACACTGCGGAAGAATGTTGCATTTTGATCAATACCACATTACTCGGCTCAGATCGCTGTCTGCACCAACCTGCGTAAACCGTCATACACTACGAACTTACCACCAAGTAGTAGTCTAATAGTGACCAGGTAGTGAGTAAAAGCATTCTTAGCAGAACAACTGCACCCATTGCCTACAAGAAGATCACTCTCAATTTATCTCCGCTCACGTTCGGTTGATCCGTGGTCAGAAAAAGTTTTGATTTTGCTTTCTTAATCAGGAGACTTGACCGAGTACGGCGAAAGAACGGATTTAAGTTTTTCTATTAAAGTATCATCCAAAGCGTATTGGATCTTTTCACTTTCAATTTTTTCAGTTGTTTCATCTTAAAGTTATATCCTTTCAGTCTTTACAAAATCGACTAGAATCTTACTAACAGTGTCTTTATCACTTAATGCTAGGGCAACCCCGTGCAAACAAAAAAAATTTTTGTCTTTCGCCGTGTTTCTAGGATTTTTTTAACAAATGTAAAGGGACTTTTAAAATAGAAAAGGAAAGGGAATGTTAATATACCTGCTGCTGTTTTGAAAGCTGCTGTTCTGAAATGTTGTCCTGGTTCCCCCTGTCTCATTTTTCCATCCCACAGGCTATTAGATTAAATTTTTCGGCACGATTCCTGCCTTTTGCAGGCAGTCTGAATAAATAATAAAAAATCCCAATCCCACCCCTCCGAAATTCATTTACGTCCGTGCGGCTTATAAAAACAGCACCGTATCTCATTGAATCTCGTCGTAAATATCAAACTCGATAATTGAAATTGTTTGTTAAAAACATGGATTGATGTTGAGACAAAAATTATATAGCGCCGGATTATTGATCTATTGCTCATTGATCACTGTCGGTAATATTCAAAAAGGATCAAACAGCGGAACAAAACATGTTACCGATAACAAAACAATAATTTCACAAGAGTCCGTTGTTACTCTGCTCGGTTTTGATTTGAATCCAATGGCTTTGCAGTTTGCAAAAGAGTACGTCAAAAAGAATACCTGGGGTTTAGAAAAACTTAAAAAAAGAAGCAAGTCCAAGTTTAGCATCATTAATTCAGTTTTTTCCAAATACAATCTTCCGCCTGAGTTGAAATATATGGCCATTGTAGAATCCAATTTAAACACGGATACAGTTTGCAACAGCACCGGTGCAACAGGCATCTGGCAATTGATGCCTATTACAGCCTGTGAACTTGGATTAAAAATTACCGATGAAGTTGATGAACGCCTCCATGTTTATAAAAGTTCAGCGGCTGCAGCAAAATATCTCAAACAATTATATGCTGAATTCGGAGATTGGTTATTAGTAATAGCTGCATATAATTCAGGCCCCGCTAAAGTTACCCGTGCAATAAATTTATCAGGCTATCGTAATTTTTGGCAACTGCAAAATTTTCTACCGGCGGAAACGAGAAATCATGTAAAAAGATTTGTCAGTATGCTGTATTTTTTTGAAGAACAAAACAAAGCCGCCATACAATAAAATAGTAAGTAAAAACTCCGCTAACATTGGCGTCCAAGCCAACGTAATCGCAAAGTCATTTGCGATGATGCCAGCGACAGCCCAGGTTCATTCATTCTTATTTCCCCGGCTCAAATAACTCCACAAAATTCCCAGAAGGATCAATTAATAAAATTTGCGAGCCACCCGGACCCTTGACAATATCATTACGAAAATTCACACCTTCCTTCTTAAGTCTCTCAACTTCTGATCGCAGATCTTCTACTTCCAGTTCAATTCGATTCCAACCACCCGGCTCAGGTCGCTCTCCATCGGGCATTGCACGGCCTGCAGAACTTTTTTCTCCGCTGAGCAACAACCTTAGATTTCCTCTTGTGACATCTGCAAATGCAGGAGGAGCCGAATTGGCTCCCGGTTTGAAACCTAGGTGTTTTGTATAAAATTCTACTGCGGCGTTAACATCGTCCACCATGTATCGCACATTAACTTGTTCTGTTTTCATACGATTGATTTGATAAGATGATTTAAAATAATTTTAATTGAATAGGATTCAGTCTGATTTAGACTTTCTGTGCACGCACCAAATTCATGCCACCAGAAATTGTTGAGCCCGTCTCATCCCCCCTGCTGTCTTAATCTTCAAAAGAAAATTTAACCGTGTTCGTGTTACGTCCCGATAGTCATCCGGTATTAATAAAATGAGAAATTAGTAATTGAGCCCTCGCCCCTGCGCGGACTTTTTCTTTTTTTAATTTGTATCTTCCTCATTTAATCAAAACTTTATGCGCAATCTCTTTTATATCACTACTTGCTTATTTTTGATTACAACTAGTCAAGCCCAGGTAAAAAATGCAATTACACATGAGTCAATGACAATGATGAAAAGGGTTGGAGCTCCTGAAATTAGTCCCGATGGCAAATGGGTAGTATTCAGTCTTACTGAACCCTCTTATGTTGAAAAAGATGTGGTGAATGATCTTTGGATCGTACCAACTGACGGCAGTGCAAAGCCAAGACGACTGACCTTTGGGAAAAGTACAGAGAGTGGTTACAAATGGAGTCCTGACAGCAGGCAGCTTGCCTTTTCTGCTAAACGCGAAGAAGACGAAATAGCGCAAGTGTACATCATGAATATTGCGGAAGGCGGAGAAGCATACCGACTTAGTAATATTTCAACAGGAACAGCTAACCCGCAATGGAGTCCCGATGGAAAAATGATCCTGTTCACCAATAAAGTTTATCCCGGCAACTTTACTGATTCTGCTAATAAAAAAACAACTGAAGAAAGAAAGAAAATAAAATACAATGCACGAGTATATACTTCCTTCCCTATTCGCAACTGGGATGTATGGATAGATGAAAAACAAAACCATGCTTTTGTACAGGCTGTTGAACCCGGCTCTGCAGCCAAAGATATTTTTGCCAATGTATCAATAACAGGAAAAGTGGGTTTTTCACTTGGCAATATTTGTTGGGCGCCGGATGGAAAGGAAGTCATTTTTTCTGCATCAACCGATCTTACTTCGTCTGCTTACCGAGATCCGACATTGAATCTATACAAGGTTTCTATCAACGGCGGTGATGCCGTGCAATTAACCAACGACGGTAATAATTATACTAGTCCGGGCTTTTCACGGGAAGGCCGTTATCTTTTTTGCCTTTCCAATGCCAATAATGATAACAAAGTTTACAGCCTTCCCCGGCTCATCCGTTATGATTGGCCTTCATTCACCAATAGAACAATTATAGTTCCGGCATTAGACAGACCGGTAAACAATTATGTTGTTGCTGCTGCCAATAAAATTTATATGAGTGTGGAAGATCAGGCCAATGATAAAATTTTTATGGTGGACGTAATGAAAGGAGAAGCAAAAGAACTTCCTGGATTGAATGGCTCTTATACCGCAGTCAGCGTTTCTGCAGATGGAAAGATTGTGAGTAATTATGAAAATGCATCGAAGCCTGCCGAAATTGTTCGCATCAATGCCACAACAAAAAATCCTGTTTTCCTATCTGCATTCAATGACGCTGCACTGGCAGCATTAGATTTAAAAACTCCCGAAGTTTTCTGGACCACAACCAGCCGCGGTAAAAAAATAAGGAGCATGCTGGTAAGGCCTGCGGGTTTTGATCCCTCCAAAAAATATCCGCTGTTTGTAGTGATGCATGGCGGACCCGCGGGTGCATGGAAAGATAATTGGGGTTATCGCTGGAACTATCATTTGCTTGCTGCGCCGGGATATGTTGTACTGCTGACAGATTATACTGGCTCTACAGGCTACGGCGAAAAGTTTGCGCAGGACATACAGTTTGATCCATTGAAAGGGCCGGCCGAAGAGATCAATGAAGCAGCGGATGATGCGATTAAACGTTTTGCCTTCATTGATGGCACCAGACAAGCTGCAGGTGGCGGAAGCTATGGTGGACATTTGGCCAATTGGATGCAGGCCTCTACTACACGTTATAAATGTTTGATAGCACATGCAGGCATGATCAACAGTGAATCGCAATTCCTTACCAGCGATTATCTCTATGGACGCGAAGTCATGAACGGCGGGGCGCCATGGATAAAAACGGCGGCATGGAATGCGCAAAATCCCATACGGTATGCAGCGAATTTTAAGACGCCGGTTTTGATCACGGTTGGTGAAAAAGATTTTCGTGTGCCGCTCAATAATTCCATTGAAAATTTTGGCTTATTGCAAAGATTAAAGATCCCAAGCAAACTCATTGTATTCCCTGATGAAAACCATTGGATACTAAAACCAGAGAACAGCCGCTTCTGGTATAAAGAAGTGCAGGATTGGTTGGGGAAATATTTGTGATTTATTGAAGCATCGAAATCCTTAGCCTGTCGAAGGGCCTTGGCTTTTTTATTTTATGCAGCCAGCGACAACAATTCTATTCAGTTCCTGTTGTGTCACTCACTTGTACGTTCGGAGATTCTATTGAGCACTTTGCAGGCGAATACGATTTTTATATAGATTTCCACTTATTCAGGTAGAAAATTTTGCGCTGAAAATATCAAATTCTTTATTTAGTATCTGAAATCTTTCTTCATGACTTTGTTGACTGTTCGTGCTTCTATTAAACTGATCATATTTGACAAATGAAATCTTAATATTTTTATTATTTGGGTCATTTCTAACCATCTGCGAATTATTCCTTCTATCTTCCTCAAATCGTAATAAAAATTCACGAACCAGGCGATATTTTTTCTCTGGTATTTTTTTTATGAAAAAATAATAAACCGGTAATATTCCTGCAGAAGTCAACAGTTTATCTTTAGGCAAAAAAATACTTGCCATAATATCCAAAACATCAAGAACCCGTCTCGCAGCCAGCTCAAGTTGTTGTGAGTTCTTTTTATTTTTCATTTCTCTTACAAACTCATCAAGATATGGTTTTGTTGTTTCTTTAAACCCCTGATAAAATTCAAACATTAAAATCTTAGCTGCAGCATTCAAATCTTGACCTCTAAGAACATTGAATTTAATATTTGTAGTAAAAAAATCACTCTTTGAAATCCTCCTGATTATTTCAGGAGCTGGTCCTGTCATAGCATTTCTAATTTCGGCACCCGTAAGAGATTGGCTTCTATTAAGACGAACAAATAACTCATTAATTGGATCCTCATTTTTAGCCATGACGGCCATAACCAGAAGATTGAAGTTTTCAAACTCATCCGCTATATCGGTGTGGTTTTCTTTAATGTCTTTATAACCGAGTCCACCGAGTTTTAGAGAAGGATTCTCAAGATATACAAAGTCATCGTTTAATGTTAATTGATCAGCAAAGAAATCAAAAATTGCTTCTAGCCTTTGTTTCCCATCAATTATTGCATAGGATAGCTTTTTCCTATTCAACTGTGAGTTCCCCCATGTAAAATCTGCCAAATATAATTTCGGTATATCGTACCCATTAATAATTGAATCGATTAGATATGCCTTGTCTGTATCTGACCAAATCTTTCCTTTCCTTTGATATGGCGGGTTAACATCTATTTGATCTTTTTTACTATACCACCAACTCAATGTTTTGGCTTCCATTTGAGTTATCTTGAATTTTTTATTCATTTTGATCCATTAAAAGTTCAACTTTCGAATCCAAATATTCTTTTTATTTCTTTTGCTAACCCATCTAATTCCGGAAACACTACTGACTCTGTTATACCATGATTAAAAATAGAATTTTTAATTTTTTGAATCATAGATTTATCAATTGTTAATTTAATTAAGCAATTCTTTGGAAAATTATATTTGCTATATACTTTTTCCATTGGTAATTTGCTTTGACCAAAAATCATAAACACACCTCTTTGAGCAACAATTCTTGGGCTATTATGGACACCATAGAGTGCAACTGGCAAGTTATCGGAAATGCTCCTGGCATCAAGGATAGGTTTATAACTTTTGATTTGTTCTCCATTTGTAGTTAATATTCCTCCCTTAAAACTCACATGGTTTAAGGCATGTTGATTCCATTTTATAGGGTCTAATACCCAAACGGAAACTGGAGAACTGAATCTCATCTTGCCTCTTTTATCAAGCCTAGTATTTGCCATCATAACGGCGAAAAAAAGAGCCATAAAAGGGTTTTCTGTCCAATCAAGAAGGCGAGTTGGTATTCCATAATGTTGCATAAAAAATAATGTTTCCCATTCCTCGTTCAATGATTTTGAATGAAAGGGAACACTAGTCTGACGAAATCGTGTCATCAGGTCATTTTCAAGATTCGCCAAATCCCCAATAGATACTTTCTGTTTGTGTCGATATAAGGAAGGAATCAAAGGATATTTATAATTTCCACATCCTCGATACCATAAAACATTTGATTGGCTTTGCATGATGCCAACCATTTTTACAAAATCAATAAATGATTTTAATTTCTTTTCTTGAAATTTAGGCATGCTTGTTTATTATAGTGGCTGTCGCGATAATTAAATATAAAAATACTTTCCCATGTCGCTGTTATCCATCGTTTAACCGTTGTTGATGTTTAGCGAATAGGCACCAACATCCAGTAAGGCCAACGCTTCCTAAGTTTACTATTCGGTTTTGTTGTTCGAATCCCCATGTTGTTGGTATATCGTCGAGTTTTTGTGTTGAGCATACCAACACCCATTTGCGAGGACGCAAACGGCAGTCAGAGATATTATGTTCTCATGGAGTCTCCCGCGGGGACTCTGAGGAATGCCCGTCCACATAAGTAAATAACTTAAGTAACTCCGCTAAGTTGGCGTCCCATTCCAATGTGAACTAAGAAAGCCGTCTCGATTTAGTTAAGGCGGCTTTCTTAGTCATATTAATCCATCAATTTGCGTAATTCATCTCCCATCATTATTTGAAGGTCATTTAGCATTTTATTGTAAGCTTCCGTATCATTAGATAATGTTATAATCGTTCGACCCATTGCTAACAAAAGTTTGGTAAAAGCTGTTTGAGTTTCTGAGCCTAGACCATTAAAATAGTCATAAAAGGCATGCTCAACATTCCACCGAATTGTTACAGACCCGTTACCGGTATCTTCGAAATAACATATATGGTGTTGCCCCAAACGACCGAACTCAAATTCAACAAGAGATTGTTTAATTGTAGATCTATTCAGAATCTCAACCTCTGCTGTTGCACTTTCAACTTCTATTTCCCCCGTTCTACTCCTACTAATAATATTATTAAACAATCCACCATTTTTTAAT
This sequence comes from Chitinophagaceae bacterium, assembly GCA_036005185.1. GTDB lineage: Bacteria > Bacteroidota > Bacteroidia > Chitinophagales > Chitinophagaceae > VBAU01. The sequence goes on from DASYQS010000024.1 coordinate 79,147, forward strand.
TCAGGAGTAAGTTTTGTTCTTTTTGTTTTTTTTGTTTTAATTGGAGGAAGTCTATCAGCCCTTGAATCTATATTTTCTTTTATTTTTTCGAAGTTTTTTAAACTTTCTTCGTTATTTGGTTTGTAAAGTTTGATATCATTTCTAGCCCTATCTTCATAAGACTTAATAACACCCTTTACTTTTTCACGAAGGGCGTCTTTAAACCATTGATAAAGGTTGATATTATTTTTTTCATAATTAATATAAAAGACATCATCCAAATCTCCAGAGAAAAAAATTTCAGCTCTAATTCTATTTAAATGGTTATCCTTTACTCTTGTACCTAACCATGTTGAACGCTCAAGCTGCCTATTATTTCGCATTACATAGAATCCTTGATTGTCCAATCCTAAATTATAAGGTGTTTTTTCAGTATTTAATATTTGCGGTAAAAAACCGAACTTAATTCGAATTGAAAAATCACTTCCTTCTGGACGCTTGAATTCATATATCTGGTCATTAATTTCTGTTTCTTGGTCAGTATATGACCTTAAAGGTTCTCTTGCTTCCACCTTCTCGTCATTTACAAAAAATTGCACTCCATCGTTAATAAAAACACGAAACACTTCGCCAAGGTGATTTTTCAATTTTGTAATAAATGGTCTTTCCGACTTAAGTTCCATCCTATCCAATTTTGTAATGATTAGAACCGTACCTGAAGCAGAATCAGGATTAAATTCTTTAAATTCAGAAATTTCCTGCGCATCCGATTTGTAAATTGGTATTTTAAAATCTCCTAGCCTTACTATTTCATCAATGTCATACAGTGCTGAATAAAATTCTCCAAACTCCGTTCTTGTTATTACTTTTAAACATTTGCCTAATGACATTGAGGAGTTTTTCATACCAATGCCATATAAACCTTTATCTGATGCTTTCGGTAAATTTTTGCCTACTGATCCAAGACGCATCGCATCAGTAAGTACATCGAAAGACATACCGCTACCGTTATCAGTAACGATAATGCATTGTTTCTCTTTTTTGTAGTAAAACCTAACTTTTGATGCAGCTACATCTTCGTCAAGCGCGTTGTCCGCAAGATCAGCTAAAGCTTCCCAATTTGTAAGAGTGTTGTGACGAAAAGAGAAGAGAAATTTGGGGCGTGGATACACATCCACCATGTCCAGTGTGGACTGAATTTGTTTTTTCATTGTTTACAATTTACCTCGAATTAAATCCGAGCTTGTTAATGAATATATTTTAGAAACGCGACCACATTAAATGCGATCTGATACAAATGTCATTTTTTTTTCTTATTTACAAAAAGAATTTTTTCCCCCTCAATATTAAGTCCACCTAAGGTCTTTTTCCAAAAAGACCCCGGACTAACCAAAAATTATCCTACCTTCTGTTGACAATCCTGCAAAATGAGAAAAGCAGTATTTTATTTTTTTATTCTTCTAATAATTTCTGAGAAAATTATGTCGCAGACTAAAACAAAACCAACTGCAGAAAATAAGCCCACCATCGCCATCCTTGACGGTTTCGCAAGTGCGTTTAATGCACATGACGCAGACAAGATTGTATCATACATGACAGATGATTGTATATTCGAGGCATCGGCGGGCCCTGATGCAGACGGAGAAAAATTTGTGGGAAAAGAAGCTGTGAAGAAAGCCTTTGAAGACATTTTTAAAAATTATCCCGACGCTAAATGGAACAATCCGCATCATTTCATCTCTGGTAACAGGGCGGTTTCAGAATGGATTTTCACCGGTACAAAGCCAGACGGGAGCAAGGTGGAAGTTATGGGCTGTGATCTCTTTACATTTCGCGATGGAAAAATATTTATAAAAAATTCGTACAGAAAAAATCGACCTCCAATTCCAACAACAAAAAATTAAAAGCCTTCAAACTCGCGGTTTTGCTTCTGCAAACTCAAAATCCCTTTTTATTTTCCTTCTGCCACTGTAAATATTTTTCGATCAAAAAATAACTGCCGGCGTTTCGATATTCAGGAGTAGATACAGTAAAATGATCGCCGGGATAATAAGCAAAAACAAACCCGGTATTCAACTTTTTCATTTCATTCTCCAAAACGTGAACAGCGCTGTTCAGTAAAAAATTATCCTGCTCACCTACCGACACTCTTATTTTGCCCTGAAGATCTTTTTGAAGCTTGTCCCAGTTCGATCTTAGATAAAGTGAAATATCATAGTTCTTCCAATGCTCAAAGGCTTTCTTGTTTACTTCTCCTGTCACCGGGTCGCAAATTGATTCAGGGTTTCCATCTGCTGCTCTGGCACCGAATACCGCATCAAAAGAATGCATTTGCTCGCCACGATTAATCACATGCTCCATTTGATAAGAAAGTTTCATGGATGCCCATTGAAACCTTCCCCCCACAGTGGCTGTGCTTCGCAGCGAGCTGTCTTTTCCATAGAACATATTTTCCCCTTCATAGAGATTGATCTTTTGAAAATCCCTGAAGTCAACCGGATCGGGTGAGCTTGCCCAGCAGGCTGTGAAAAATGAAGGATAATGTGTTTGCAGCCACAGCACTGTCCAGCCACCGCTGCTGTGTCCTCGTAAAAAACGTGCACCATCAGCATGATATTTCTTTTCCAGCTCGGGAATAAATTCTTTCACCAAAGCGTCGCCCCAAGGTCCGTTATTATCGCTGTTTGCATAAACAGAATGGCCGAGCCGGCAATTTCCATCCAAGAAAACATTTATGGTTTCCAGACTATCTGATAGCTTAGCGCGGGATACTGTATCGCCTGACGAGCCATAATAGTTACCACCATAACCGGATACAATAATGACGAGGGGATATTTTTTTTGTGATTGATCATAATACGTTGCAGGCAATATAACGGCGCCGGCAATCGAAACAGTCTTGTGGTAGAAGGCAGACAAAAGCGTTGATTGAACTTTTAATTCTTTTACAAATTTTGTATCCTTAAAAACCTGCTCGGGTATAACCTGATCGCAATTGATCGAAAATATTTTTTTTCTGTCCTTTGTCAATTTCACTTTGATGGATTTCGAATAAATATTTCCGAGGCTTCCTGAAATTGCTCTGCCACCAAGATCCCTGTCCCAAACCGCCTGTACATAATATTCATTTCGTTCCAGGTCTGAAATGACTGCAGGATAGGATATTGCCTTATCATCAAACAACACTGCCTGACCGGGCTTTATATTTTTTACATCAATAGCAAAACAGGGAAATGCTTCAAGGCCTACCATCGCGTCTTTTGGCTGACGATCTTCCTTACTGAGATATAAAAAAACTTTTCCGCTAAAAGTTTTATTGTAGGCAGTTTCAGAATAGCTAACCGCAAATTGTTGTGAAAATATTTGTAGAGTCAGTAAGATCTGGACGGTGGCGAGGATGAGTCTTTTCATAATTGCTAATTAAGGTAGCCGAAATTAAATAAACCTAATTGAATCATGCTATCATGTCTTTCAAAAAAATAAAAACTATTCGAACTTCTTATAGGATGGAGGTATAATTGTTGTTGTAACTTGCATAAAATAATTAACCGCAGATAATCGATCTCATCCATTAACTCAAATAAGCAAGATGAAATACAGAACACTTGGCAATAATGAAAAGCTTTCCGCTATTGGTCTTGGTTGCATGAGCATGAGCCAAGCCTATGGCGTTCCAAATGATGAAGAATCTATTGCTACCCTCAACCTGGCATTGGAACTGGGTATTAATTTCTGGGATACCGCCGATGTTTACGGAAATGGCAAGAATGAAGAGCTCATTTCAAAAGTGCTTGTGCCGAACAGGCAGAAAGTATTTATTGCAACCAAATTTGGTTTTTCTTTGACTGCCAATAGCAGCGTGAGCTTTAACGGCTCGCCGGACTACATGCGTGAAGCCGTTGAAAAAAGTTTAAAGCGCTTGAACGTTGATACCATTGATCTTTATTATGCTCATCGCATCGATCCCAATGTACCAGTGGAAGAAATGGTTGGTGCTATGGCCCAACTGATAAAACAAGGTAAGGTGCGATACATCGGTCTGTCGGAAGCTTCCGTCACCTCCATTCGAAAAGCACATGCTGTGCATCCTATTGCCGCTGTGCAAAGTGAATATTCTTTGCTTACGAGAGACGTTGAAAAAAATGTATTGCCGCTGTGCAAAGAACTCGGGATTAGTTTTGTTCCATTCAGTCCGCTGGCCCGAGGCTTGATGACCAATACGCTTGACCTTTCTTCATTACCCGATAATGATTTTCGCAAAAAGTTACCTCGCTATCAAAAAGAGCACGAAGAAAATAATGAGCAACTGGCATCTGCATTTGCCCAGCTTGCAAAAGAAATTGGCTGCACACCCGCCCAGCTCGCTATTGCATGGGTGCTGGCCCAAGGTGATAACATCATTCCGATTCCCGGAACAAAAAAGCGAAAGTATCTTGCCGAAAATGCCGGAGCGGTTGACGTGCAGTTATCAGCGAAACATTTACAGCAGATAGAGGATTTATTGGTAAAATTTCCCAATACCGGCGAACGCTATGATGAAGCTAGCTGGAAGTTAGTGGATAAAGAAAGTGTTTAAAAAGATGATTGCTTGGCGCAACCAATCATTCTTAACTTCTTCTAAACATGTGCGTATCGGCCTTAGAGTAATAAATTGAGAAATCTTACAGGGTACAGGGAATTAGGTTTTTAGCTCAGCTCGATGATTCTTTGCAAATTGTATTTGTTTCAGTCGGTACTAAGCAGCACGCCGAGAACACTTGCTATTTTTCATTCGTTGGAAATCCCTGACCTGTGCCACCAAAGAATACTTCAATGGCCTTTATTTTTCCATTGCTGAAAGTAAAGTATTCAATGTTTCGGATTGTTTTGTCATGGTCGGTGATAACATGCATCAGTGCAAAAGCCTCTTTGTCGTTTCCGATAATTTTTACAAACTCAAACTTTTTAATATGATCTGCCTGTACCCAGCATTTTTCTTTGAATCTTTCTATAGAAATATGATCATCGTTGTTGGGGCTGGTAAAAGTAAATCCCTCTGCAAGCTGGCTTGAAACCAAGTTCCAGTTCTTTTTTTCCCAACCCCCAAAATAGTTATGGATAATTTTCTCGAACTGACTCATCTTTTCATTTTTTGAGCTTTGACTATAGCAAAAAAACAATCCGGTAGAAATGCCGGTAAGTAAAATAAATTTAAAAAGTTTCATACACAGTGTTTTTATGATAAAAAATATTTTTTCAGTTTAATCTCCCGGAGCATGAAATCAGAGGCGATACATAGGACAAGCAACTCCTTTTCTTGAAGACAAACTGGTTTTTGAAATCCGGACATTTACTTCTCTAAAATTTGCCGGCGCCGATGCGTATATAAATTAAAAAGCATAAGTCACCCTGGGTCTTTTTGCAAAAAGACCCAGGGCTAACGGAATATTTAAAGATTAAATCTTATAGCTTTTAGTCATTGTTGGTGTTTAGCAAAGCGTCACCAACAATCGAAGCATTTTCCTACTCCACTTTTGTTCCCTTTATTTCTCTTTCATTCACTCTTAAAATATAATGCGTCACATGGCCTTTTTCGTCTTTGTAAAAAGTAAATTCTCCCACATTACCTTTTACATAAAATTGTGTTTCGGATAATGGCAGAATGGCTATTTTAGGACGGTTCATTCCCTGCACCATTAGTGTATCGCTTTGCTTGGTTATCGTTGTGTAATTTCCGGGAGACTGTTCGTATTTGCCAATGTAGAGGTCAAGAATCTTTGGATCAAGGCTTACAGATTTACGCTCGGGCGGCATGGCAGTTGATTGTATTTGCACAACCTGCCATTGACCATTTTTCTTTGCATAAATTGTTGTTCCCCTCAGTAGACCTTTTACTCTCAATACAGCAACATCGCCATAAACATACAATTCATCAAATGAAGGTGTCGGAGCTTTTGAATATTTATCAATAGATAGAATATTATTGATCCGGCGCTCCTTGTTGTCTTCTCCCCCGGTTGAATGAATCAAAACAAATTCATCAGCGTAAAAATTTTCAAGCGCCTTACGATCTTTTTTTGCTGCTGCATCCTGCATGTCATTCCACAATTTTTCCAGCTCTTCTTTTACCTTCACAACTTTTTTTTGATCAGTCTTTTGCTGGCTATAGGCAAACGAAACAGTTAAAAAAGCAAGGATGAATATTAAAATTCTCATAACAATACATTTTAAGTTTTACTTTGAAGTCCATCTAATTTACTATTTTTCGATTGTGTTTTAAGCCCACCAGGGTCTTTTGCAAAAAACCCCCCGCTAACAGAAAAACTGATAAGTATAAAAAAACTACTCTCATTCACACTCCTGCCACTCTCTTTTTATATTCTGCCAACGCTTCTTCCAAACGCTCCCTGGGTGTATTATCACCGGGTACATTGTGCGAAGGATGAATAAATAATTTCACTCCACGTTCCGCTAAAATTTCAGCAACTGTTGTTACTGTCATCCACACTGTGGTAACAAAAGCCATGGTGGAAACAGGTCCTACTTTGTCCTGGTGATTTTTTAAAACAACGGAAGCGTCTTCTACCGGTGCACAGGTGTCCACCACCAGGTCGGCGATGTCAAAAATGGTCTTGCCTGATGAATGTCTTGTCTGCTTTCCTTTGGCAGCGGCTGCAGAGCCATAAGCAATCACCTTCATTCCTTTTTTCTTTGCTTCAATAGCAATATCAATATTTACATTGTTGATACCGGTATGAGAAAACAGCCACATCGTATCCCGTGGATCAAAACTGTATCCCTTCATGATCTCTACGCCATAACCCTCTACCCTTTCGAGAAAAATAAATTGATGCACTCCCATTTCACCCGTGATGCGGGTAAAAAAACTAAGAGGTAATTCTATCATGGGATGAAAACCCACAAAGCCGCCGATGCGTGGATATATTTCTTCAACAGGCAGTGTGGCATGCCCGCAACCGAACAGGTGTACCCATCTACTGGCTTGGATACTGTCAGCCATTACTTCCGCAGCTTTGCGAATATTTTCCATTTGAGTTCCTTCTATCGTATCAATAATAGTACGGATGTTGGAGAGCCATTGTTTTGCGAGCATTGTTTTATTTTTTCATTTTTGGTTTTAGATCGTTGCTTGTTGTATTTCAGTAATGGTTTCTGCTTTACGATTTTTATTTCGTTGCGAGCGGAAAATTAAGATGCAAAAAAATATCATGAACAATAATTCTGCAAATGCTACAGAAGTGAAATGCTGGATACCGTAATTTTTTGAGATCAGTCCCATTAAATAATTCACCAGCATATTACCACTGAGGGTAATGGTAAAAATAAAGCTGAAGGCAGTACCGGATTGTGCGGCATACCGGCTGCCAGCCAATCCAAGCATGATAGGAAATCCCGCTGCTAATCCAATACCCAGCAAGATCAATCCCATAATGGATGTAGAATAAGACTGTCCGAAATAAAGGAGCAAAATTCCCATCAATACTATTGCTAAAGACGAGAACATCAACACCGGCGTTTTTATTGAACGTAATACGCTTCCGATCAACAATCTCATTACCGTCATGCCAACAACATAAAGTGACAGTGCATATAAAGCATTGCTTTCCGCAATGGATAAATGTTTGGTGAGATAAGTAGTGGTCCAATTGTTAAAGATAGACTCGATGCTTCCTTGAAAGAATAAAAAAAATGCAATAAACCAGAGATAATTTTCTTTGAATAATTGATTGGTTTTGCTTGGTGCAAATCCGATTGCTTTTTTTGAGGGAGGAAATTTGATAAAGCTGTAGAATAATCCAACTGCCAGCGTCAGCCATCCCACGGCTTCTACAATCTGGTAAGAAGAAAAATTATTTTTCAGAACACCGATGACGAAAGGCATTCCCAAAGCGCCAATTCCAAAAAATACGCCCAGCAAGCTAAGATTCGCTCCTTCAGATCCTTTGCTGACATCAGAGACTACGGCATTGGTGGCTCCATTGATAATACCAGCGCTAATACCGAAAATAAGAATGAAAAGTTTTAATAGGCCAACGGAGGAAACTTTAGCAATGCCTTCGAAACCGGCGAACATTCCAATACAGGCAATGATGAGTATGAGTTTATATCCATAGCGATCGCAAACAGGGCCAAAAAACAAAGACCCAATCAAAATACCGATAGGTAAAATGGAAAACAAAGTTCCTGCTGATACATCGTCCAAATTGAATTTTGATTTGAGATCAGGGACTATAGAACCAAGTGTGATCAACCCTATGCCAAATAATAACATTCCAAAACAAGCGGCCCAGAAAATAAGTTTTTTGTTGAGCACTGGGTTATAGTTTAAGAGTTCTGCCTGTAGTTAACTGCCAATTTTATTTAGTGAATGTTGCCATGCCAACCGCCCGGCACCATACAAGCCGGCATTGGTTCCTAATGATGATGCTTCAATGCTAACCTGCTTAATGCTGATGGGCTGCGCCCATTTGGTAGCTTCTTCAATGATATCAGGAATGAATTGTACAGCAGGGCCAAAGACTCCACCTCCCAAAATAATTTTTTCAGGATTAAACAAGCTCACAAGATTGGCTACAGCCATTCCCCAAAAGCGAATGCAAATGCTGAATATTTCCTTTGCAATAATATCATCCTGTTTATAAGCCGTAAATACATCGTAAGCTGTAATATCTTCTGCTTTCTTCTGACGAAGCAATCTATTGTATCCATCTGCTTTTGATAAAATTTCTCTTGCCACATTGGCAATGCCTTCACCTGATGCGTGGTATTCAAAGCAGCCGCAGGATATATATTTCTCTTCAAAAGGTTGGTGAAGAGCCAGCCAGCCAATAGCGCCTGCAATATCATGTTCACCGCGTAAAATTTTCCCATCAATTAAAATACCTGCGCCAATTCCTGTGCCTACCGCCAGGTAAATGGCATTGTTGCAACCTATTGCATTTCCCATCCATGATTCACCAAGAATGCAAGCAGCCCTGTCACTATCAATCGTAACAGGAATGCCAGTTGTTTCCTGCATTTGCTGAAGCAATGGAAAATCTTCCCATCCTTTAATATTAGGAGCCCAAACAGTTCCTGTTTTGTGACGATAAATTCCCGGAACCGCAATGCCAATCGAATGAATGTCTTGGTGAGTAGTGATTAATTTTTGTGTTTCTTCTGCAATGAGATCACCGACCTCTTTACCTTCTCTTTTTTCAAGAGTAATTGTTTTTTTGAATAAGACACTTCCCTGTTCTGTAAAAATGGCAAGCGATAGTTTGGTTCCGCCAAGGTCAATTCCTAAAGCAATCATGATGGATTAAATTTCTGCAAATGGCGGGAGAATGACAAAGAATTTTTTGTACCCAGCTGCATTACTGTCCTGAGCTTGTCGAAGGATCATCTTCCGTTGCTTGCTTGCCGGTGGGCAAGCGTCGCACTCTTGTACGTTCTGCAATTCTATTCACCACATTCTAAACTGTACAACGTATCTCGAGTAACATCTCCATAGGTGGCACCACACATTGCGTCATCTCTCCCATTTTTCCTAATTTTATCAAACGAAGTGGTCGAATTTTAAACAGAGCTATGGAGTTTATAGATTATTACAAAGTGCTGGGCATAGATAAAAAGGCATCGCAAGAAGATATTAAAAAAGCATATCGCAAACTCGCAAGGAAATTTCATCCCGATCTCAATCCCAACGATAAAGAAGCTCACAAAAGATTTCAACAGATCAATGAGGCTAATGAAGTGTTGAGCGATCCTGAAAAAAGAAAAAAATACGATCAGTACGGAAAGGACTGGCAGCATGCCGAGCAATTTGAGCAGGCAAGACAATCACGGCAGCAGCCACATGGTTTTGAAAGAGAAACATTCTCTGGCGATTTTGGCGACAGTGAATTCTCTGATTTTTTTAGATCGATGTTTGGAGATATGGGCAGCGGTGGTTTCCGCCAAAGACAAACGAAATTCCGGGGCGAAGATTATCATGCCGAACTGCAACTGAATATTACTGATGTTCACAAAACTCATCAGCAGGTTTTGACGGTTAACGGTAAAAATATCCGTATCACCATTCCGGCTGGGGTTGAAAACGGACAACAAATAAAGATCAAGGGGCATGGCGGGCCGGGCATTAACGGTGGTCCAAACGGAGACCTTTATATCACTTTCCATATCGTAAATAACACAAAATTCCGGCGGGATGGAAGTGATCTTTATACTACCATTGATCTTGATCTGTACACGGCAGTGCTCGGCGGTGAGATTTTTGTTGATACACTCGATGGAAAAGTAAAACTAAAAGTGAAGCCAGAAACACAAAATGGAACCAAAATAAAATTAAAAGGAAAAGGATTTCCCGTATATAAAAAGGAAGGTGAGCTTGGCGACCTGATCATTACATTTCAAATAAAAATACCCACGAACCTGACAGAAAAACAAAAGGAGCTGTTTGAGCAATTAGCAAAATTATCATCATAAAACAATTGAATGGAACCAGAAGATATGATAGCGCTTGATGAATTTTGTGCCAGCCACCAGATGGATGTTTCATTTATCCGGTCGCTGGAAGAACATGGGCTGATCGAAACCATCATTGTGAATGAAACGATCTGTGTACGCGATAATGATCTATCAAAACTGGAACAGGTCGTAAGGCTTTACCAGGAATTGAATGTTAACCCTGAGGGCATCGATGTGATTAATAACTTACTACAACGCATTGAAGACATGCAAAACGAAATTACTCAGCTTAGGAACAAATTAAATTTTTACGAGGAAGATCAATAGGGTGTTCATACTGTGTTTAAATAAGTAATATCGAAGGGTAACTTATCCCGAGTCTCCATGTTGATATACAGACCTTACGCCTTGTTATTATATTTTAAAACTTTTATAATAAACCCATAGATTGAAATACAAACTAATAAGTATTTATTCCAGCAATTAGGGCAATAATTACGGCATCGTAAAGTTCTTCAGTAAGTTTTTCATACTTCTCGTTTTTATCTTTTTCTTGAAAGCTCATATCATTCCATGAGCCCATTGCGCCAAATATCCAAGCTGCTGCAGCACCAAAAATCAATTGCTGAGCAAGCAGTGAATAATTTTTCAACATGATGAGATCGAAATAAAAAGAATCCGCATTCGGTTTTTCGCTATGCAAGGCTTTTAATGCATTCTTAAACACATCAGCCCAAAATTCAAGATCATTCTCTCTTGCAAAGGCCTCGATCTCTGTCAATTTTTTTTCAAGTGCTTCTTTGGATGCGTTCAATAAAAATTGCAGATTTCTGATTTGTTCTTTCTTTGCAACAGTTTCATACAGCACCGACCAGATCTTTCGCTCAGGGTCATCCTGATTTCCCACTTTCCAATCTGCATACCAAAAATCTGAATAGTTTTTATATATCGCTTCGATTAACCATTGCCCTCCTCCACCAATCAAACCTGCAAGTTTATAATCTTTATATTCTTCTTGCGTTTTCGAACGCTGATAAAAAATTTTGAGCTCTCGGCAATCGTCTTGTTTTAGAAAATGAAACTAATTCAAAGGATTATCCATATTCACTTCTTTACTTCCTGAAAGAAGCCTTTGTTTTGTAGTTTTAAAATTTACCTGTTTGCAAAACTGAAATACAGAGTTCTGAGGATAATAATTAGTTTCAAGTTTGCCCTTAGCTATATACTCGTTACCATAGGAGACTAACGAAATCAGTTGCGCTAATGTTCCGGTCATTGATGAAAGATATTCATTTTTCTTCTAGCCATTAGGTGAAGCCAAACTTTAAGTTTGCCAAAAAAGCGATGATTTAATGGTGCTACCGTTTATCACAAAAGATGAAATCAAAAATAAGTTTTGCAATTCTTTTTTTATCTTGAGTCAGCTTCAATGAGATTCATAGCACTGATATTATTTTTCCCCTTCGCAGTTTTTCTGGTAGAAACGGCCAGTTTTCCGTTGGCAGTGAAGGCGACATGCGGCCAAACGGTTTGTACAAAAAACGGGATGGCGGAAATGAAATGCCATGCTAAAAATCAAAGCAAAAAGACTCCGCGAAAGTGTAATAATACTGCTGATTGTTCTATTTGTCCCATTTGCGAGATCTTTCTTTTTCAGCCAGCTTATGAATGGCCTTCAAAATCATTTTTATCAAAGAAAAATTATGGTTTGATAAACTCCGTTTATGTCTCGTCTTATATTTCATCTATTTGGAAGCCACCCAATGGTTGTTCCCTTTATTTGGAGACAACTTAATTTATTAATCTTTAAATAGTGTTATGAAAAAAATACTAATGCTGGCATTGGTTTCTACATTAGTTATGGGAGCTTTTGCCAATAATCATAAGCCTAAAAAGCAGAAAAAGAGCAAACAATGTACACAACAAGTGTGTACGCCTGATTGTAAACCACAAGGCTGTTGCTCCAAGACAGCTTGTGTGAAGGCTTAAATAAATGTTGAACATTTATTTTGACCCCGACCACGTCGGGGTTTTTTTTATATTATGCCAATAGATTTTCTTCACGCCAACCATGGAGTAAAATATTTTTGTAAGATTTATTGTACCTTCCTTAAATGGCAAACAAAAAGGATATTGATTTTACTTACACCACTCTTGATAAGATTTTTCGTCTTAGCATTGGTGAAACTGCAGATTTTAGCGCCGCCATGTACAATGGCGATTTTTCAATGACGCTGGAACAAGCGCAAAGAAAAAAACATGATTTTATCGCCGACCACCTTAATATTCATGAGGGCAGCAAAGTGTTAGAAATGGGTTCGGGATGGGGGCCTTTTTTGCAATATGCAAGCAAACAAAGAGGCGCCAAAATTTTAGGTCTCACTTTATCTGACGGGCAATACAATGCGTGCAAGAAAAAAGGATTTGATGTCAAGATCAAAGACTGCCGTACCGTAACACCAGAAGATTACGGCACTTTTGATGCAATTGTATCAGTAGGAGCATTTGAACATTTTTGTTCATTGGAAGAATATAAGGAGGGCAAACAGGAGAAGGTGTACCATGATTTTTTTAAAACCGTATACGATCTTATTCCAAAAGGAGGAAGATTTTTTTTGCAAACGATGACCTTTGCTGATAAAATGCCAAGCTGGGAAACATTGGATATAAACGCTCCGAAAAATTCCGATGCATATATTCTGGCGCTAACGGGAAAACATCTGCCCGGCTCTTGGCTACCTTATGGTTCGGAAATGATCACAAAAACTGCGGAACCATTTTTTAAGGTCATCAACATCAGCAGCGGAAGGCTTGATTATATTGAAACGATCAGGATATGGAGAAAAATGCTGAGGAAATTTTCTTTCAAAAAATATGCATTGTATCTCGACCTCCTATTTCAGTTTGCAAAAAATAAAGAATTCAGGCATTTAATACCTGTATTCAGGATTAGCCCGATAAAAGTTTGTTTTGAACGTGGGTTGATGGATCATTTCCGAATTGTTTTTGAAAAGATTTAAATTTTAATAAGACCACCATTGTAAAAGCCGTTGTAAATTTTCAAAGACTTTCACTCTTTTATTTTATTAAAATACCAACTAGATTTATATTTTTGAATAACCATTTTCCGAAACCTGCATGTTCTTCTCCAGTCCATACTTTTACTATATAACCATAGGGCTACAAATCATTTGCGTTATTCATTGCATCAGAAAAGGAAATCAGGGCTATTGGATCTGGCTAATTATTTTTTTGCCGCTGATTGGATGTATCGCTTACCTGTTCACAGAAATTTTTACGAAACGGGAACTTGAAAAAGTTCAATCGGGGTTCGGCACCGTTATTAATCCTACAGGCCGCATAAAAAAGCTGGAAGCTAATCTGCGTTTCTCCGATACTTTTAACAACCGTGTTCTTTTGGCTGATGCTTACCTAGAAAAAGGTTTTACCGATAAGGCGATCGAGCTGTATGAATCCAGTCTCACCGGCAACTTTACAGAAAACGAGTATGTACTTTCAAAGCTGATCCTCGCTTATTTCCGGAGTAAACGCTATGAAGATATCATCCCTATTGGAAAAAAACTTTTGGGACTGCCCCAATTTTTACGTTCACGATCACACATCATGTATGCCGCTGCACTTGGCTATACCGGAAAAAATGAAGAAGCTGAGAGGGAGTTTCTGAAAATGAAATCAAAGTTTGCGAATTATGAAGGCCGTTACCAATTTGGCTTGTTTCTTATCCGGTCAAGCAGGCAGGATGACGCTTTTCAATTGTTTACCGACATTGTAAATGAATCATCACATTTAAGCCCAAGAGAAAGGCGGTATAACAAGGAATGGCTCCAGCTTGCTAAAACTGAGCTGCAAAAATTTGAAAGCTCAACAAAAGCGCAAAATGTAAAATAGTTGAGTTAACCGGACCTACTCGTCTACGCTATTATCGGCAACTAAATAGATCAAGACTTCAAGATAAACAGTGTCCATGCCCTCCATTAACGCTTGAAGATTAAACGCCTTAGTTTTGCCCAATGATAAAAAATCCAAGCGAAATAAAAATCTTCATCACAAGAGATATACCGGTTATAGGAATTGAATTGTTGAAAAAAGAAGGGTTCAATGTATCGGTATGGCCTAATGAGACACCCATGAAACCGAATGAGTTGATTGAAGAGGGAAAAAAGGCGAATGCTATGTTAACCGTGTTAACTGATTCCATTGACAAGGCATTTCTTAATGAGTGCAGCCATCTTGATGTGATTTCTCAATTTGCCGTGGGTTATGATAATATTGATATTGCAGAGGCAACAAGACTTGGCATTCCCGTAGGATATGCGCCCGGAGCCATGAGCGATGCCACCGCCGATGTTGCGTTTGGATTAATGATCGCCGTCTCCCGTAAAATGTTTTACATGCATAAAACAATTGCTAAGGGAGAATGGGCTTATTTTAAACCGAAAGCTAATCTGGGAATTGAATTAAAAAATAAAACACTTGGCATTTTGGGACTGGGCCGCATCGGATTGCAAATGGCTATGCGGTGTAAAGGCGCATACAATATGAAAATAATTTACCACAACCGTAAGCCAAATGCAGAAGCTGAAAAACTTTTAAATGCCAGTATGGTAAGCTTTGAGAAGCTATTACAGCAAAGTGATGTATTGTCGGTGCATGCTGCTTTGAATGATGAAACCAGGGGCATCTTTAATAAGAATGCTTTTCAAAAAATGAAATCGAATTCAATCTTCATCAATACAGCAAGAGGGGGATTACACAATGAACAAGACCTGATAGAGGCGCTGAATGCGGGAAATATTTGGGGGGCAGGACTTGATGTAACCAATCCTGAACCAATGGATGCCAAGAGTCCATTACTGTCAATGCCCAATGTCGCGGTGCTACCTCATATTGGTTCGGCCACTGTAGAAGCAAGAAATGAAATGTCGAGATTAGCAGCAACAAATATTATCGAGTTCTATAAGCATAATAAGATACCCAATATTGTAAACCCGGAAACTTTATCTGCAAGTAAAAACTATTGATGATCCAACTAGTTTGTTTGAACTTCAGTGTTCACCGGCAGCTCAGCCACTTTGAACCAATATGCAAAAAATAGTTGTATTTTTTTGTTTGTAAGCTCAATAGTTGAAGGTTTTGTGATCACTGTATTGGCACCCTCCCGGTAGCAATTATTCACATATTCAGGAATGGTGTTTTCTTTCAAAATGACTAATGGAATATCTTTTAGCGAAGAGTCTTTTTTCAAATGTTTTACGATTTCAATACCGATACGTTTAGTATTTTCATTAATAAGAATTAAAACTGGCTTACCATGATGAAGTATAAAAGTATTCAGCTCATCAATATTTTCAAGAAACTTTACCGGCATTGTTAATTCAATATTTGCTAATACTGATTCAGTGATCTCTTTATCATCAGCATCTGTTTGTAGCATTAAAACATATGATTGCATAAAAATTGTTTCAGCTAATTTACAAAACCCGTCACTGTCCATCTACTTGCACCGCTTCTTTTAAAAGCTTTACAATGGGAGCTTCATCAATTTCCTCCACGGCATTAAATATTTTATAAAACACCTTTCTATTTGTGCCACGTGTAAGATAATGGTCAACATCCTTCAACTTTTTCCCCTGCCAAAAACCTAGAAGCACACCCTTTTTAATGCCACCACGTGGGATTGTAGCAGGCCATATAATGCAAATACCTTTGTTTCCATAAAAATAGGGGACATTAAAAGCAAGCTTTTCTTTACAGGTCGGCGGTAAATTTTCACGAATAATTTGTCTTAGTACATCAACGATGATGCGTTCATTCTCCGGCAGCCGCTCAATTAAGTGGAGGAGTGAAACTATTTTTTCTGAATGCTGTTTCATTGTTTAAGTTATGAGGAATTGTGTCTTGGACTGGATAGCAAGCAAAAATGACAGAAAACTGATCAAAGAAAAAACAGGCCGTAAAAGGCCTGTTTCAAAAACTGGTGCAGCAAAAACCTATTTGCCTACCAATTCATAATATACTTTATTTCCCTCAACCACTTCTTTGTAATACAATCCCGATGGGGTGCTATACAATTTTTCCCCTCGTATCACAACGGTCTTGCTATCGGCTGGTAAATTATCGATCCTGTCGCCTATCATTGGCTCGGATGAAACGCTTTCTTCTCTTTCGGCATTTAATACTCCATCTGTGCCAACAACACTATATGACAATCTGTTATTTGCATCTAGCTCCTCTTTATAATAAGTTCCATTTAGCTCGTAATATTTTTGCCCATCAATAACCTTTGGCTTAGCACCAGGAGGTAACTCGTCAACAACAGCACCCAATGGAGGCGCGATGACTTCATATTCATTTGCATAAGGCCGGTAATAAGTTCCATTGTAATAATAATATGGATGCGGCCCAATATAAAAACTCCTGTACCCATAAGGTAGTGTAGCGATGCGTATGCCAAACGGAGGAACCACTACTTGGAAAACTGATCCGTAAGGACGATAAAAATATCCATGATGATAACGATAATCATATCCGCCAAAATGAACAGAAACATAAGGACGGACATATGAATAGCTTCTTTGCGAATAATATCGCTGATGGTACCCCCTATTGTAATTGTATCTGCCGCGTTGCGCAAAGCTGGTTGAAGAAAAAGCAAAACTGACAAATAGTGTTAAAAGAAAAATGTAAGTGTAGCGTTGGGTTTTCATATAAGCGAGTTTAAAAATTTACACTAAATCTAATCAAAATTGAAGTTGTTTAAAAGTTAATATTAAGATATTTTCAACGATGACCTCTTAGTGATTTGCAGCATAATATAGCTATTAGTACCATTTATTTCTTTGTTTATCCCAAGTAGTAAGACCAATTTTAAATTGGATGGGATTATTGTATTTATTCGCTGCAGAGCCTGCAACATAAATTCCGAGTTTGAATTTGCTAAGGGGATCAAAGGGCCATTTAAAAATACGCTCAATGCCTGCGAATGCTTCAACATACCTGAGATTTTTTTCAGGGGCTACCAAAAAACCACTTCCAATAATTTCTCTCAACTGTAGTTTTTTTAACAAGGGGATTTTATTGAGCAATGCACCATTGAATTCATGCACATAGTGTGCTTGATAAAAGCGTTTAAAAACCGGAAAGGTAGAATCCAAAGCTTGAAAAGCTTCATGGGGGTTCATGAATAAAAGAGGATCGCCTTGCCGTTGAAACTGGTAATCAACCATGCGCAGATCTTTTGTGTTGATAAAACTTCCAGTTTTTATTCTATAATTAGATATTCCAACCAACCCTATCTTAATTTGTTGTTCCATACCAAACTCCAAATAATCAAAATCAACCTTGCTCCTGAAAATATCAGGAATTCCTTTTCTCATCGTGGCAAAAAAAGTTGGCCATGAAGAACCAAGGATCACCTTTTCTTTTGGTTCACGCAAATAACGCTGGAAAGGAGTGTATTGAAGCCTCATTCTGCCATAAAATGCATTGTATGGTTCAAAATGCACTGGCTGATTATTGGTAAGGATTTCTCCGAGTAGAGTATCGATCTTTGAATTTGTTTTGTAATCGCTAACAGAACGGCGGAAAGCAAGATCAACACCCGCAAATAAATAAAGCCCATTTACGATTTCCAAACTATGTTCGGCCCCGATGGTGTTATTTAAATAAACATTGCTCCGCTTAAGCATATTGATCCATGCATCGCCCTCAAAGAAATGATCAAATTCACGACGCAGAAGAATTCCATAATAGCCGCGGTTAAAGGGATTGTATAATCTGTACAAGCGAAAGCTTCCATTAAAATCCCGATTGCGGAGACCATAGCTGGCACTGCTGAATATGCTAACATCCTTTTTTGATTTAAATTTTTTGGTGTACGCAACGGTTATACCAATACGACCGCCACCAAATTGAAAAGGTTGATAAATATTGGGTATTGTGGGCAGATAAAAACTTCTTTCCTTTTCGTGATTATGGAAGGTTTGACCTGTGATCATTAATTTTTTCCAAGTGATCTTGTTTATTTTTTTATCTAATGAATCGAGATAAGCCTTTGTGTGTGTTAAATGGAAAATACTGTCATTGTACCGGATGAACCTGATCTCTTTTTCTGTTAACGGTTCCGCGCGGCTTTGTTGCCAGAACGAAGAATCTTTTTCATAAGCTTCTTGCGCGGTTGAACTGGCTTCTACCCCAAAATATTTTTTCTCGAAATGTTTTTGTAGCTCAAACTCATTGTAAACAGCAACGGTTTGACCTGATTGTTTCATCTTATTGGTTTTTGAATAATAAGTGAATTGCTGCCGGGTGATCATCCATGCAAGGTTATTCACCCATTCATAATTCTGCTCTACTTCAAAAAAATCATACTCGGGCAAATGATAGGATGGCAACCGAAACCGTGAATGAAGAATAACAAATGAACTATCGGCAACTACAATTTCGCCTTCGATCGTTGCATTGCTCAATTGTCGCGGTTTTATACTTATGGTGTAAATTTTCTTATCGCCAAGCTTTTCGATCTTTGTGGTTTTATATTTATACGCGATTAAACCACTGTAACTAACAGGTGAAAGAAATGGAGTTTTTGAAAGTGAAGGAATATTGATCAGATTATTATAAAGACTGAAATCTCCTTCGGTAGCTGATAAGTAAAATAAGCTTTCAGCTTTTCCTCTCTTGGTAATCCCAATCCTTTGTTCTTTCATGCGCCTTGACGATTCGTGATCTAAACGCATGATGATTTCAGCCATTGCCATCTTGTTTAATTCTTCAACATTTTTTTTGTCTGAAGGATTTGTTGTCTGCTTATCATTTTTCTTTGCGCTTAAGGATTTCTCTTGTGAAGCTTTTATATACACTTGGCAAGAATAAGCACCTGCAGCAGAGACAATATGCTCTTTGTTTCGGATCACATTGCGGACGATCTCTTCCGCTTTATCTTTCAATTTTGTTTTCACCACAACTTCAGAAAGATTCGCCTCCTCTTCTTCCATAATAACGTTTTGTACTATTTCTTTACCTTTGGCGATAATCGTTAACAGCTGTGGCTTAAAACCGATCATGCTTATTACCAGATCATACTTTCCTTCTTCAAGCATCAACTCATACTCTCCGTTTTCTTTCGAAACTGCACCATAGCCCAGTTCCTTTACCTGTAAGGTTACAAAAGCAAGGGGTTCAAGTTTATTGTCTGTGATTTTTCCGTGCACCTTAACTAGTTGAGCTCTTGATGTAAAGGCAAGAAAACTAAGCAGCAGGGTAATGAAGAATTTTGATGGCATTAATGGCGATAAAAATGATTACAAAGGTAAAAAGGATAACCGGGGTTTCTAAAAAAAAGACCAACACATAACTGATTTAACAAATTTGAAAAGGAGAAATGAATATGTCGGTAAGCATAACAATCTTTGCAATGTTCGAAATAATTTAAAATGACAGCCGATCAGATCATTCAGCTACTGGATTTACGTCCACACCCAGAAGGAGGTTTTTACAAACAAGTTTACCAGTCGGAAGGGTTTATAGAAAAAAATTGCCTGCCAGCAGCATTTCAAGGGCGGCGCAGGTTTTCTACTTCTATTTATTATTTACTGCAAAAAGATGATTTTTCCGCGTTTCATCGAATTAAAAGCGATGAGATCTGGCATTACCATTTCGGCGGGAATCTGATCATTCACTTGTTGACACCAAAAGCGAACTATCAATATAAAATTTTAGGAAGTGATATTTTTGAGGGAGCAGCATTCCAGATCGTGATTCCAGCAGGTGTTTGGTTTGCGGCAGAGCCGGTTGCAGACAATCTTTTTACGTTGGCTGGTTGCACCGTTGCTCCCGGTTTTGATTTTGCCGATTTCGAATTAGCGGATAAAAATGAATTACTGCAACAGCTCCCTAATGAGAAAGAGCTTATCAATCGCCTTTGCCGTTGAGTTTTTTCATTATTGAATATTCGCATACCTTGGATGTCCAAAATAATTGTTGGAAAAAATTATTGATCACTCTCATTAAACAAAGGAGGTATTATGAGCAAAGTTGCATTATTGGTTCGTCTCGAAGCAAGGCAAGGGAAAGAAAAGGAAGTGGAAAACTTTCTTACCGGTGCATTGCCGCTTGTTGAAAACGAACCTGCCACCGCTACATGGTATGCTTTACGTCTCGGACCTTCCACATTCGGAATCTTTGACACATTTCCTGATGATGAAGGCCGTGAGGCCCATCTTTCAGGAGAGGTTGCGAAAGCCTTAAAAGAAAAGGCTGCGGAACTTTTTTCAACACCTCCAAGCATCGAGAAAGTTGATGTGCTCGCATCGAAAATTCCCGAAATGGAACATCACTAATTTCTTGACATCATTTTTAAACGGGATCTTTCAAGATCCTGTTTTTCGAAAAATTTTCATTAAAAAAGGGACAGCTTGGATCAATTATAATAAGAAAACAAACTTTTATGAAATTCATTTCTCTTGAACCTTTTGTTCCTTCGGGAAATAATTTTGAGGCTTCTAAACAATTATTTCAGGAACTGGGCTTTAAGATAAATTGGGATGCCGGTGATTATATAGGTTTTCAACGAGATGATTGCAAATTCATTTTACAGAAATACAACAATAAAGAGTTTGCTGAAAACTTTATGATCAGTGTCAAAGTGAATAACGTGGATGAATTTTGGAAAGAAGTAAATGAAAAACAATTACCGCAAAAGTTTGGCATTCGCATAAGTACTCCTACCGAACAGCCTTATGGCAGAGAGGTAAACATTATTGATATTGCTGGGGTATGCTGGCATTTTGTACAGTAATAAGATAATTCTTTTGGAATTCTTCTTTCTGAAAGTGCTTATTATTCCATTTAGAGAAACACAAATAATACATTCCCCATTACTGGTCTATCAAGAGGAAAACAATATCCTAAATTTGCAGCATCTTCATCATCTATGGCAAGAATAAAACCATTGACAGGAACTGAACTCTCATCCTCTATTCAAAAGGCATTCGACGATCATGTAAAAAAATATCAGAGCCGTATTACTAATATGAAAGCTACGCTCGGGCATTCATTGCCTGCCTTTGAAATATATATGCAGTGGTATGCTTTGTATGCTGAGGTTAAAAAAATTTTGGGGGAACGGCTAGCTTATTTATTTGCCTGGTCTATTTCACATGCCTCCAATTGTCCATTGTGCTCAACCTATTTCAGAAAGATCATTATTGATAAAGGTGAAAATCCTGAAAAGCTGGAATTAGCGGATGATGAAAAGGAAGTGCTGGACTTTGGCAGCGCCATTGCTACTCAGCAAGGCAACATAAATGATGACATTTATTCTAAACTTGCCAAACAATTTAATGATCAAGAAATGGTGATACTTATTGCTTTTGCCGGACAAATGATTGCAACGAATATTTTTAATAACGTAATCGAAACAGAAATTGATGAATATCTGTTTGATTACTTACCGAAATCTCTTTAGAAAAAATGAACCCAGATCTAAAAAATAAAGCGGCTTTTATTACAGGTGCCGCTCACGGACAAGGAAGAGCTACGGCAATTGCCCTTGCTAAGGAAGGAGTTCACATTATTGCTTTTGACATTGCTAAGCAATTAAGCTACCCAGGATATAATCTTGGCTCAGAGGATGATCTGACTTCACTGAAACAAGAAATAGAAAAATTAGGTGTTCAATGTCTGATTCAAAAAGGCGATGTTCGAAAAGATGCTGATATTACCGAAGCCGTAACTGCAGCAAAAAAACAATTTCAACGTATTGATATTTTATTCAACAATGCGGGCATTTGTGCTTATGGACTCGCCCATGAATTAACAGAAGAAGAATGGGATGCAATGCTGGATATAAATTTGAAAGGTTGTTGGCTGGTAGCACGCAGAATTATCCCGATCATGATTGAGCAGAGATCAGGTGTTATCATCAATAATTCCTCAGTGGCTGGTTTGCGTGGCATGAATCGATTAAGTCATTATGCCGCATCGAAATGGGGCTTAACCGGTTTAACAAAATCATGGGCCATTGAACTGGCGCGATATAATATTCGCGTAATTTCCATCCATCCCACTGGCGTTAACACACCTATGAATGACGGGCTAGCAGAGTTAGAAGGAGCAACGCCTAAGGAAATCGCAGAACGAAGTGCAGGCAATCTTTTGCCTGTTCCCTGGGCTGAACCTGAAGATGTAGCCAATGCTGTTGTTTTTTTAGCTTCTGACAAATCACGTTTTATAACGGGATCGCAGTTTGTGTTAGACGCAGGATTATTAAGCCGATAAAAATTCTTTTCTCACTCCAATATTAACGCTAACACACAAAAAATATCAATGATTAAAAGTGTCATTGAAACTTCTTTCCATTTACCACTAACTGCTTTTACTACTGTCCAGCTTAAAAATCCCCAAATAATTCCTTGAGTAATTGAATAAGTAAAAGGGATAAGGACCATGGCAAGAAAAGCCGGTATGGCATCATCAAGCTGCAGCCAGTTGATCTTTATGATTGGCCGAAGCATAAATGCTCCAACCAACACCAGTGCTGGTGCTGTAGCAATAGAAGGTATCATGCCCAGTAAAGGTGCTAAGAAAAGAAAAGGAAGAAAAAGAAGGGCCGCTACAACTGCAGTAAGTCCAGTGCGTCCGCCTTCTTCAATTCCAACTGCCGATTCAATATAAGCGGTGCCAGGGCTGCTGCCAGCCACTCCAGCTATAGTAGTGGCTAAAGCATCTGTGATCAACGCACGTTTAATATTTTGCGGGTCTCCTTTTTCATCAACTAAGTTAGCTGCTTCAGATAATCCTACCAATGTTGACAAACTATCAAACAGATCAGTGAAAACAAAAGCAAAGATCACAGGAAGTATAGAAAATTTCAGAGAGCTTATAAGATCTAATTTCCAAATGAGGCTAAAATCAGGCGCCGCAGCGACACCATTAAAATTTACCAGCTTCTCACTCCCACCCCACCACCTGCCAATTGTAAATGCTAATAGTGTTGTGATAACTATCCCCAACAAAATAGCGGCTTTTATTTTGCGAACAATAAATATAGCAGTGAGTAATAAGCCTGCTATGAAAACAAGCAATACAGGGTTCAACTTTGCATGTGTTACGATAGTGGCTGAGCTTTTGGAAATGAAACCCGCATTGGTTAATCCAATCAAAGTAATAAACAAGCCAATGCCTGCTGCTATTGCATAACGAAGTGGTTTTGGAATCGCTTTTACGATATAAGTTCGAATATTAAAAATGGAGAGCAGCAAAAAAAATATTCCAGACCAAAAAACCGCACCCAATGCTGTTTGCCAAGACACACCCATGCCTAATACTGCAGTATAAGTAAAGAAAGCATTGAGTCCCATACCGGGAGCTACTATGATAGGATTGCGAGCGTAAACCCCCATCAACAGGGAACTAAAAAAACAAACAATGACAGTAGCTGTCAATACTCCAGCAAATGGCATTCCTGTTTGGCTGAGTATAGCGGGGTTAACAACAATGATATAAGAAGTAGCAAGAAAGCTTGAAAGCCCGGCAATGATCTCTGTTTGCAGAGTCGTTTTGTTTTGTTGCAGCTTAAAGTAAGAAATCATAAGTAAATATAAACAGTTGACAAGCAACTACCATTTCTTCCTCAATTTTTCTAAATACAGAAAAATTTGAAAGCGGGAAAACAATTGATCGAGCACTAAAAGAGTGTGCAAATATTTATGGGCATTTGATTAGCAAATGCCCTTTTTATTATATACGCTTTATTATTCCCAAAGTAAAAAAGGCCACACTAGCAATGGAAGTAAAAGTGCGGATGGTATGAAATTGATTCCAAGTATGCCGTAAAGATTCCCAATTGGCGGGCACTGTAGTTTCCGTCCAAGTTTTTATTTGATTGTCGATCGGAACTTCAACGCCAACGGTGATGATAAGTGTTACCACCATCAACAAAAAAGACAAGCTGTATAAATAAAATGAAATCTTGTTTACCCGGTAGCTTTGCCACATGACCAAAAGCATCATTAATAAAGTAGTCGGCATCAAAATGCTCATTGGTGTAGCAACATTGGCAATGATAGTTTTACCGATATGAATAAATTCAGCCGCCGAAAAATCCGGTATTGAACGGGTCAGCGTAAACCATGTTCCCCAAAAAACACCCATTACTAAAGCGGCTAGGATCAGTGCCGCAAATTCAGTTGTTTTCAATTTCATGGGTAAAAAACCGAAACTATCATGCCACTAAACCGGAAATCAGTAACAGACTTTCCTGAGTTTAAATCAATTTTCCTTATTTAGCGTGTAACTAAAGTCCTCATCTCCCACAAATAATCTGCCCTTTGCATCCGTGAAAAGCAATACATTTTCATCCGGTCTCAGCAAATAAATTGACCCATCCTTTCCTCCAAGATCCAGTTGGTAAATAGTTGCATCATTTTCTCCCTTGATTATTTCCCAATTACCGGTTTTAGGTATCCATTCAAATGCCGTTCCTCTGATGCGATAATTTGTCGGGTTCCCTGTTCGAGGATCTGCGTACAACACTACTGACCATTTTAATTTGTTACAATCGTGACTAATATGAAGGCCAGGGATAAGTGACAATCCCTCGCAGGGAGTTCTTCCTTGAAATCTTATGGAATCTTTCAGAATAGTTTTCTTTGCGGTAATGCTGATGGGCTCAGTTTTTCCACGTGTCTCAATACTAAGTGTATGGCTCCATCCTCCGGTTCCGTTTAACAGGCTTTTATCTTCATTCAAAAAGTGGAGGAGGCTAGAATTAAGTTTTACAACCGCTAAAGTTTTATTACGATTATGGAGATAGTAATAATTTTTTTCTTTGGTCAGCTTATCAGTTAGCTCAATTTTTTTTCCGCCACCTACAAATCCATTTGTTCCTTGCTTGCCAATACCGTACTGACATGTAAGATGATACTGATCATTTCCAATAATCAATCTCCACCTAATGAAATCAATTGAATCGGAGATGGGAATGCCTAAAAAAGTTTTTACAATAGCAGGAGCTGGAGTGCTTCCTATATAGGTGAGCTCTTTTTTATTGAACGAGCAAGCGATAACAGTTATGATGAAAACAGAGGAGAATACGTTTTTCATACCATTTAATTTGCATAAACCTCATTAATTCCTTTGGTCTCCGAAAATAATTTACATCTCCTGTCTAATTTCCCTGATGAATTGCGAGCCGGGAAAGAGATTGATGAATCGTTTTGACGACCTGTTAAAGCCATCCGGATCGCCTGAATAAAAAGTAAATAAGGATACAGGCCCCGATTGTAAATAAGATTACGGCATAAAAACCATAATGCCATTCAACTTGCGGCATGAACTTGAAATTCATACCATAGAAACCGGCCACCATAGTAGGCACTGCAATGATAGCTGCCCAGCCTGCAAATTTTTTTGATACATCACTTTGAGAGATGGAGATCAAAGAAAAGTTAGCTTCTAATGCTGTATTTAATAATTCTCTGGTGTTCTCAATCATTTCATTGATACGAACAACATGATCATATACATCTCTGAAATACGGACGGGTTTCTTCTGAAATATATTTGATATCAAACCTCATCAGCCTGTTGCAAACATCCACTAACGGAGATACTGCTCGTTTTACTTCCAGCAGGTCTCGTTTTAGCTGATAGATCTGTTCTGTAGTTGTTCTGCTTGGCTTTTCCTTGAATATCTTGTCTTCGATAATCTCCAGTTCCATTTCCATGGCATGAACAACAGGGAAATATTGATCTACGATAAAATCCATAACCGCATACAACGCATAACCCTGCCCTTTGCTTAAAAGATGAGGCGAGTTTTCACACATAACACGAACATTTGCATAGGACACCGTGGACTTATGACGAACTGTTACTATAAAATTCTCGCCGACAAAAAAATGTGTCTCGCCAAATTCAATATGATTTTGCTGAGTCATTTGTGCTGTTCTTAGCACTACAAAAAGAGATTCCCCATACAGCTCGATCTTAGGGCGTTGATGGGCGCTGTGGGCATCTTCAACCGCCAAGTCGTGCAAGCCAAACTCTTGTTGAACCCGGCTCAATATTTTTTCAGAAGGTTCGTGCAAGGCTATCCACACAAACTGGTTAGGTTCTTTCAATACTTCGTGCACATTATCGAGCTCAACATCAGCAACGCGACGACCCATGGAATAGGCAGCGCAATTAATGATCTCCTTTACCGGCAGCTTTTCGTTAGTAGCGACTTCCATAACCGTAATTGATAGTAAAAGTTAACAATAAAATTGATCTCTTTAAAGTCAAATTTTTTAATAACGAACACTAACCTCCTGTCATCGGAGTTTTTGCTGAACCTTATAAACTTTCTTTTGCATCTTGAAAAAATACCGTTCGAACAAAAAACTTTCTACTTTCGATAAATGCAAAACAAAGAAGCGTACAATCGTTGGTCGATTACCTATGATGATGTAGTGAATAAAACTAGAGATGTTGAAGCCTTAGCTTTTAGAAGCATTTTATCAAAAGTAAAGTTTTCAACTGCCATTGAGTTAGGTGCCGGAACTGGAAAAAATACAGAATGGCTTATTAAAAATGCTGAACATGTCATTGCTGTTGATTTTTCGGAAGAGATGTTAAATGCCGCAAAAAAGAAAATTAATTCCAACAATATTGAATTTGCAATTGCTGATATTACAAAACCTTGGATTTTTACAGATAAAAAAAATGACCTCATAACTTGCAGCCTTATACTGGAGCATATAGAAAATATTGATTTCGTTTTTCAGCAAGCTGGTCAGCATTTAAACAGTGGTGGTTTGTTTTATATCGGAGAATTACATCCCTTTAAACAATACCAGGGAAGCAAGGCGAGGTTTGAAACAGGATCGGAGCTATTTACACTTGAATGTTTCATTCACAACATTTCAGATTATATGGATGCTGCAGCTAAAAATAATTTCTTTTGCTTGTCTCTTACAGAATGGTTTGACGATAATGATAAAAACTCGATTCCCAGAGTAATAGCATTTCTTTTTCAGAAGAAATAATTCAGACAAGATAACTACTTTACCAATTAATGGTATTAATGATAGAGTTTAGATATTGGAATTAATTGCTCAACGCATTTCTCAAAGCCGCCACTTCAGCCGGGTCAATTGAGTTGTTCATATAGCTCTCTGAGGAATTTTCAAATGAAGGGTGAATAAATTCCATCTTCGATTTTGTTTTGTTGCGCAGAGAAGAATGAAATTCTGTGCAGCCAGTTTTCTCAGCCAATGTTTTTATATTTTCCTTTCGGACTCCGCTGCCCGGCATAATCACAATTCGATGATCGGCCTTTTGATTTAATTGCGCAATGAGTTCAATTCCATCAGGAGCACCTGGCTTCTGACCAGAAGTGAGAATCCGTTCACAACCTATTTGTATGAGCTGTTCCATGGCTTCAAAGGGATCACGGCAACGATCAAAAGCACGATGAAAGGTTACGCCCATAGGATAAGCAATTTCAATTATGGCTGCTGTTCTTTTTACATCAATCGTCCCATCTGCATTTAATAAACCAATTACAATTCCATCACAGCCCAATTGCTTGCAAAGCTTTACATCATGAAGTATGATCTCGTATTCATCATCACTATATAAAAAATCTCCTCCTCTTGGTCTGATGATGGGATAGATCAAAACATCAAAGCTTTCACGGCATTGATAAATAGTTCCGTAAGAAGCTGTTGTTCCTCCCTCATCAAGATTTGCGCAGAGCTCTATTCTATCAGCACCGCCTTTCACTGCAGCTTTTGTTGTTTCAAAATCCGAGGTAGCTATTTCAATAATGTAAAACATGTTGTGAATTGCCAATTGCCAATTGTGAATGTACTCGGTGAATAGCATACTGACAATTCACCATTCACTATTGACAATCAGAACCAGCTTTTCGCCGGGATTAGTTTTTCAGTATTATTATTATGAACAGCGTACTTGAATCCTTTCTGTATGGCGAAGGAACCCACCTGCCCTTTTTTATTTAAAGCAACAAATGCAACCTGTATATCCTTCGCTTTTTCTTTTTTTATTTTAATAATCCTTTCAATGGCTTTTTTGCAAGCATCTTCCGGCAATAGACCATGGCGCATTAGCTCAACAACTGTGTGTGAACCGCTGATGCGAATCACATCTTCGCCTTGACCAGTACCAACACAAGCCCCAATTTCATTGTCAACAAAAAGCCCTGCTCCGATAATTGGTGAGTCTCCTACCCTGCCCCGCATTTTAAAACCCATACCACTTGTAGTACAGCTTCCGCTTAGATTCCCATTTGCGTCCATGGCCACCATTCCAATAGTATCGTGATTGAATTCATTAACCCCATTATAATCCGGAGCAAAAGGTCCATGAGATTTTGAATTTTCAATATTGATCACTGGTTTGTGTTTTGATTCTTTGAGCCATTTCTCATATTCCTTCTGTGCCTCAGCAGATAGTTTTTGTTCTTCCAATGGAAATCCTTCTGCAATGGCAAATTTCTGAGCGCCATCTCCTACCAGCATCACATGCGGTGTTTTTTCCATCACTCTTCTCGCCACTGAGATCGGATGTTTAATACGTTCAAGAAAAGCAACGCTTCCACAATTTGAAAATTCATCCATAATGCTGGCATCCAGTGTAACAAAACCCTCCCGATCAGGATTTGCTCCAAGGCCCACACAACAATTAATAGAGTCTTCGGTGACTTTTACTCCTTCTTCTACTGCATCTAAAGCTCTTCCACCACTGCTCAAAATTTTCCACGCCGCCTTATTCGCCTCAATGCCAGCATCCCATGTCGAAATCACAATTGGATTTCCTTTTCCATGCTCCTCGCTAAAATCAATTACAGAGGCAGAAATTTTTTTATTCAGTAAAACAGCGAGGCTGCTCAAGAGTGATGATTGCAGAAATTTTCTTCGGCCATTCATGGTAAGGGGTTTTATATAAAAATTACTTTGAACCTTGCTTTGCAACAATAAAATCATACAGGCTTTGTTGTGCTGACCTTTTGACCTTTTTTTGAAACCATGCCATGCTGCCAAATAATATACCAGGCAGGCCCAACGCTTGTTTGCACCAGTTGCTTAATTTAAATTGATCAGAATGCTCGATGATCTTCCCGTTGTTGAAGCGCATGTGAGCCTTGATCTTGTTCACCACTTTTCGATTTGTTTTTGTAAATGTATAGGAGGCTACCCAGTTACAAGTGCCATATTCATCATCTGCCTCCACATCACTAAATTTGATGGAAAGATCAACAGCACGCGTGCACAGCATTTCCCACATCCATTTTACTTCCTCGTCAATGAGGTCTTCAAAAACAGGATCATAAAAAATTACTTTATCACTGTAACAATTTTGCATGGTTTGATAATCTCTTTTTTGGAAGGCAGTATAAAAGCTCACAATCACCTGTTCGTTTATATTCATACTCGCCAAAACTAACGATAAGACTTCTAATAATATCAAAAGGGAAAACCCTTTTTCTGCCAATTCCTTGCAGTACATGCAACTCTTTCAGCATTCCATTGTTATAATACTGACAAACTGCCTCGTTCAAGAATGAGCACTATTTTTGGTGTTTAAACATCATAATTTAATTAGCCTATCAATACTTAATATGAGAATAGAAATAATTTCAGGTAGCCCAAGACCCAACAGCGTTACACATAGGGTTGCTTTGCATTTACAAAACCTGCTGCAGCAAAACACGGAACACGAAGTAGGGATGATTAATTTGAAAGATTGGCATTTGCCTGTTCTTCAATCCGTTTATGTTTCTGTTGAGCACACACCTGACGAATTTAAATTGCTGGCAAAACGAATCTTTGCCGCAGATGCCTTTATTCTTGTATCACCGGAATACAATGGCAGTTACTCACCGGCTATGAAAAATTTACTGGATCATTTTCCTAAGCAACATCATAAGCCATTTGGTATTGTAACGGCCTCTCCTGGTCAGTTGGGTGGTATCCGGGCCGCACAACAAATGCAACTGTTGGTTATTGCGTTATTTGGCATAGCTTCTCCGTACATGCTGATCGTAGGTGGGGTTGACAAAAGATTTGATGCGGATGGAAATTTATTGGATAAGAGTTTTCAAAATAACGTACATAATTTTATTACGGAGTACTTATGGCTTGCTGAGAGCTTGATGAAAAATAAAATGGCGGCATAAACCCCCTATCCCCCTGAAGGGGGAACCTTGATCGATTAATTTTTATATATCGCAAGTTCTTTTTTAGATGCAGATTAGTGTTACCAACTTTAGTAATTCTGTTTAGATTTTGTTGTGTAACGCTCTTCACCATCAGGAATATTATTCAACATTTATTAACTTTTAAAAGCTCCGCCTCAGGCGGATTAGGGTATGAAAACAATATTACATAAAGCAAATACAAGAGGTCATGCCAATCATGGATGGCTTGATAGTTATCACACATTTAGCTTTGCCGGTTATCATGATCCGCAAAGAATTCATTTTGGAGCCTTGAGGGTTTTGAACGATGATACAGTTGCTGGCGGCATGGGTTTCGGCGCCCATCCACATGACAATATGGAGATCATCTCAATCCCCACTTCCGGCGATCTGGAACATAAGGACAATATGGGCAATGTGCAAGTAATAAAGCAAGGTGATGTGCAGGTAATGAGTGCAGGAACCGGAATTCAACATGCCGAGAAAAATAAAAATGCAGACAAGCCCGTAAAGTTTTTCCAGATCTGGGTTTTTCCCAAAAAACAAAATGTGAAGCCGAGGTACGATCAGAAAAGTTTTAGCGACGCAGACAAGCACAATAAATTGTTGACCGTTGTTTCGCCTATAGATTCTCAGGACGCAGGTGTGCAAATTCATCAAGACGCATGGTTTTCTCTCGGAAAACTGGATAAAGATTTTACAACAAGCTATTCTTTAAAAAATAAGCAAAATGGTGTTTACGCTTTTGTAATTGATGGGGATGTGACCATCAATGGAGAAAAACTAAATCGCCGTGATGGATTAGGAATTACGGAGGCTGATACACTGAATATAAAAGCAGATAGCAACGCCGAATTACTTTTAATGGAAGTGCCTGTTTAACATTGGAGGATATATGAATACTAATAAAACGATAGAAGCAGTAATTGCTCCACCACCACCTCATATGGTAGGTGATGGATTTAGGGTACATAATTTTTTCCCAAATAGCAGATTAATTGATAAAAAAAGAATGAGCCCTTTTTTCCTTTTGGACTACAATTCTAAAATTGAGTTTGCTCCCAGTGATATTCCCCGTGGTGTTGGTGTACACCCTCACCGGGGTTTTGAAACCGTGACCATTGCTTATCATGGACGAGTTTCACATCATGATAGCGCGGGTAACAGTGGGGTAATTGGCGAGGGAGATGTACAATGGATGACTGCGGGATCAGGACTCTTGCACAAAGAATATCACGAAAAAGAGTTCAGCAAAAAAGGTGGCCCGTTTCAAATGGTGCAATTATGGGTAAATCTTCCTGCTGAATATAAAATGACACCACCGAAATATCAGGAGATCACGCGTCAAAGAATGGGTAAATATGAATTACCGGATAATAAAGGAACTGTGGAGGTGATTGCCGGTGAATATAAAAATCCCGATAAATCGGGGCAAGTTCTAAAGGGCCCGGCTTCAACATTTACTCCAATGCATGTGTATAATGCCCGGTTAAAAAAAGATGCAAAGATTGAATTTAGTTTTCCTCAAACCTTTAATGCGGGTATTTTAGTGATAGAAGGAAGTGCAAGAATAAACGGTGAAATAGCTTCTGCCGATCATTTCGTGCTGTTTAAAAATGATGGCGAGTTGATCAATATTGAAACTGATGAAGATACCGTGTTATTGATACTTTCCGGTGAACCAATCAATGAGCCTATTGCCCAATATGGCCCTTTCTTGATGAATACCTGGGAAGAATTAGAACAGGCCATTGAAGATGTAAACACTGGTAAATTTGGAGTTTTGGCAGATTGACCAAAATCATAGCTAAAGGAAACCTTTGTCAAACAAAAGCCAACACTCCTGTTGTTGCTTTATGTAAAATCCTTAGAGTTATGATTACAACATTTCCTCCTGCCAAGCTTCATATTGAATATCAATTTTGGATCGCAGAACTGAATTTTGATATAGAGCTTATAAAAATTTTTGAAAGCCACTTAGCCTACCTTGCATCACACGTCGCTTCAAAAAAAATAATGCCAAGAATTGAGCAATTTCAAAATCAGTTCATCCGTCAGCGTGAGGTAATTGATGAGTTGAAACACGATCTCAATATTTCAGAAAAACAACTGGCGGCATTTGTTAGAGATATGGCGCCTATTGGTTTCGAAAATGAACGATTAGATAATCATCCGGGGTTAAGAGAAAGGTTTTTAACCTTTCGCAGTTTATTCGATGATCTAAAAGTTCGTTTCAGGCATTTTGAAAGTGAGTGGATGTAGGCGAGTTCTAAGTTTAATTCGAAATTGAGTGATTATTTAGTATTCATGGAATTTCCCCAGGGTAGTTTGCATATTCTTCTTTTTCTTTTATGACTGATTGTGATAAATTCGATGTTTCAAAATCAGTCTCGATGAAGAAATTTTTTTCAATTCTTTTTTCTATTTCATTCCCGTTCATCATCATCGCACAATCAAACTTGCAGGATAGTGCATGGGTTAGCGACAATTACACCAAGAGAGAGGTGTATATCACTATGCGTGATGGGAAAAAATTATTCACCGCCATATATTCCCCAAAGGATGCAAGCGAAAAACATCCTGTTTTAATAACAAGAACTCCATATTCCTGTGCTCCCTATGGTGAGCAAAACTTTACTAACCGTCTTTGGAGCGGCCATTGGAGATATTATGCCAGAGAAAATTATATTATCGTTATTCAAGATGTACGTGGCCGTTGGATGAGCGAAGTTGAGTTTGTTGACATTCGCCTTACAACTCCGATAAGAAGACAAACAATGATGTTGATGAGGCTAGCGATACATACGATGCTATTGATTGGATCGTAAAAAATGCTCCAAACAACAATGGAAATGTGGGGGTATTTGGAATTTCCTATCCCGGTTTTTATTCAACAATGGCTGCATTAAGTGGTCATCCCGCATTAAAAGCTGTGAGCCCTCAGGCGCCGGTTACCGATTGGTTTCAGGGCGACGATTTTCATCATAACGGCGTATTTTTCTTGATGGATGCATTTGCTTTTTACGTGGGTGGGTTTGGTTACCCACGGCCTCATCCAACAACGATTGGTCCAAAGTCTGCATTGACATTAGCAATTAATGATAACTATCAAACTTATTTGCAATTAGGGCCACTTAAAAAATTCATGGAGTTAACAGGCGATAGCATCAAATTTTGGAAAGACTTTTATGCTCATCCTAATTATGATGCTTGGTGGCAAGCAAGGAACCCGAGAAATTTTGTGGGCGATATTAAGCCTGCTATGCTTGTGGTGGGAGGTTTGTTTGATGCTGAAGATTGTTTCGGCGCTTGGAATTTGTACAAGGCCATTGAAAAGAAAAACTCTGCTGATCATTTTAATAAACTGGTGATGGGTCCCTGGTATCACGGTCAATGGGCATCGAATGATGGAACTCATTTAGGGAACGTACAGTTTGGTTCCAACACTTCATTCTGGTATCAGAATAATATTGAAATTCCCTTTTTCAATTATTATCTAAAAGGCAAAGGCAACGCCTCACGTATCAGTGAAGCAACTATTTTTTTTAGTGGCGCTAATGAATGGAAGAATTTATCTCAATGGCCGCCTGCAGAAAAACAAGATAGAATGATTTTCTTACGGTCAAATGGAAAGCTTTCATGGAATAAGCCATCGCCCCTCTCCAGAGGAGAGGGGAAGGGGGTGGGGCCTTTCAGCGAATACATCAGCGATCCTGCTCATCCTGTGCCTTATACTGAGGATGTTCATTTTAACAGAACCAGAGATTATATGACCGATGATCAGCGGTTTGCCTCTCGCAGACCGGATGTACTAACCTTTCAAACCGATACATTGCAAGAAGATCTGACCCTAGCAGGAGTTGTAACAGCTGACTTGAAACTTAGCATTTCCACTACTGATGCCGACTTTGTTGTTAAATTGATCGATGTATTTCCTGATAATTTCCGTTATGCTGATTCAGCTCAACAAAACACGAGCCGCAACGCTGGCGGGCCTTATCCGATGGGTAGTTATCAAATGTTGGTTCGGGGAGAAATTATGAGAGGAAAATTCAGAAATAGTTTTTCATCGCCCGAGGCTTTTAAACCAAATAAAATTGAAACGGTAAAATTCGATTTGCCTGATGTAGCGCATACATTTAAAAAAGGGCATCGGGTGATGATTCAAATCCAAAGTAGTTGGTTTCCACTAGCTGATCGCAACCCTCAAAAATTTATGAACATTTATGAGGCGAGTGACAACGATTTTCAAAAAGCCACCATCCGTATTTATCATGATGCAATGAACAGTAGCAATATCATATTGCCTGTGTTAAGATGAGTTTGTAATTTTACAAAAAAGAGAATAATTATGGAAGCTGTCGTATTTTATCCAACCAGCGATGAAGAGTTGAAACAAATACTCGATTTTGCAAGTGAACACAAACTAACATCTTTCACTATAATTTTTTATTAGCGCTGGCGAAGGATGCCAATGCTGATTTCTTGATTACTGGAGACGATGATCTGCTCGTGATTCAAAAATTCGAAAATACGATTATCTGCACCTTAACTGATTTTATTAAAAAATATTTGAGCAAATGAAATCACTTATAGCAATTGCCTGCGTTTTTGCTTACGTATCGGTATTTTCCCAACAGGTAAATATTATTCCTCAGCCTGCCGAAATGAAAATTGGAAAAGGGTTCTTAACTATTAAGCAACCCGTTGGTTTTATTTATAACGATGATGTTCCCCATGATTATGGAGCGACTTTCTTTAAAGATTATCTCAAAAAGAATTACCGCATTTCTCAATTTGAATATGGCAGCGAACATAGCTATGGCTTACCTACAGAAATATTTATCGACTATTCCCCGGATGCTTCGTTGAAAGATCAATATGAGTTAACTGTCGATGAAAAAGGGATCTATGTTCATGGCAATGAGAAAGGATTATTTTATGCCTTTCAGACGTTGATACAATTACTGCCTGCCCCAATTCCTAATTCCCTGCCTGGCCGGCCGGCAGGCAAAATCCAAATCCCTTTTGTCTCCATCAAAGACTACCCTCGCTTTTCTTATCGCGGCATGCACCTCGACGTAGGACGTCATTTCTTTCCCGTTTCGTTTATAAAGAAATATATTGACTATCTCGCTCTGCATAAAATGAATTATTTCCATTGGCATTTAACTGAAGACCAAGGCTGGAGGATCGAAATAAAAAAATATCCACAGCTTACTAAAGTTGGCGCATGGAGAAATGGAACTATTATTGGCCGCTTTCCGGGAACAGGAAATGATGGCATTCGTTACGGAGGTTTTTATACACAGAATGAAATAAAAGAGGTGGTAGCTTACGCTTCCAAACGATACATTACTGTGATCCCTGAAATTGAAATGCCGGGGCATTGCAGTGCTGCCATTGCCTCTTATCCCTGGTTAAGTTGTTTTCCGGGCGAGCCTACAATAAAATATTTTCCCAAGCAATGTGCTTGGTATGGCGATAGCACGGGTAAACAAGTACAGCAAACATGGGGAGTTTTTGAAGACGTTTATTGTGCAGGCAAAGATTCCACTTTCAAATTTCTGCAAGATGTGTTGGATGAAGTGATGGCGCTGTTTCCTTCAAAATATATTCATGTTGGCGGTGATGAATGCCCTAAAGCAAACTGGAAGCGATGTCCACTTTGTCAAAAGAGAATAAAGGATGAACATTTAAAAGATGAGCATGAACTACAGAGTTATTTTATTCAGCGAATGGAAAAATATTTGAACAGTAAGGGAAGAACATTGATTGGCTGGGATGAAATTCTTGAAGGTGGGCTTGCACCAAATGCAGTCGTGATGAGTTGGAGAGGCGAATCAGGAGGTATTGCAGCCGCCAGGCAAAAACATAATGTAATCATGACTCCTGGTGGCTGGGTGTATTTTGATCATTCACAAACCCAGAATGAAGATTCGGTAACTATTGGTGGTTATACCCCTGTAGAAAAAACCTATAGCTATAACCCTATTCCTGATTCCTTGACAAAGGAGCAAGGCAAATATATTTTAGGTGCACAGGGCAATGTATGGACTGAATACATGAAGAATGAAAAAAAAGTGGAGTACATGATCTTTCCGCGCATGGCTTCGTTAAGTGAGGTGCTTTGGAGCAAGAAAAAAGATTCTGCTGATTTTGAAAAACGATTGTTGACACAATTCAAGCGTTATGATTTATGGAAAGCAAATTATAGCAAGGCATATTTTGATTTGAAAGCGACCGTACTCCCGACAGCTGATTATGATGGCATCTTGTGGAAGTTGGAAAACAAAAACAGTGAGTATAAAATTGTTTATCTAAACGGCCTCGAAGATAATGCATCCCAAAAATATACTGAAGCTATTCGTGTGATGCCAATTGAACCGCCTCCCACTTACTCCGCAAGATTAGAAAATTCCAAGGGTGAAGCAGTAAGTAATTGGCTAATACAAAAATTTCATATCAACAAGGCCACCGGCAAAAAATTAACACTTACAACTCCACCTTCACAAAATTATCCCGGAGATGGTGCATTTACTTTGGTGAATGGTGTTCAAAATGAAAAAGGATTATTACGGAGCAGAGAGTTTTTAGGATTTAACGGAACCGATTGTGAAGCTTTAATTGATCTTGGCAGTGTGCAGCAAATTAGCAATGTGAAAGCGCACATATTTGAACAGACACCAAGTTGGATCTGGCGCCCCAAGTTTTTTCAAGTTTTGATTTCACCTGATAATAATACTTACACGGAAATGGGAATTAGCGACGAAGTTCAATTCAATGACTCAACAAAGCGTAACGGTATCATGATCGTACAGCAAAAATCAGTTGCTACGCGGTACATAAAAATCAAGCTAGGAAATTATGGGCCTATTCCGGAAGGAAATCCAGGCGCAGGTAATAAACCTTGGTTATTTGTGGATGAGATTGAAGTAAATTGAAATCACTTCACAGCGGTTAGCTGTAGTTTCTTAACAATAAATTCTCCCAACTCTTTGCCCTGCTCTGCTCCATTTTCAATAGCATCACGGAAATGAATTCCACCGTATAGTCTGCTGATACGGGCTTCGGCTGCTGCCGCTTTGAAAGAAGAAAAGTTTCGTGCAGGCAAGCCAATATAGCTCTCGGTCGTATCGGTAAAAGAAAAATTATCACCCAACAAACAACTGAGCAGCTCGGCTGCTGTAGTGGAGATAACGCTATGGCCGCTTACATATTCAGGAAATGGCGGTGTTTGCAAAAAAGGTTTCCATTTTTCATCAATATAACGATTGATGACCGTTTCGGGTCTAACACGGTTGCTTTCATATTTTTCCTTCCAGCAACATACAAAAGCATCATGCAAAGCGAGGGCTACCACGGTATGAAGCAACATCGTGCTAGCAAAATCAAGTCTTGCCTTATTGCATACAATACCCGTGATGCCCATCCAATGTCCACCTGGTGAAATTTTTTTAAGACCAATGCTCATATGTCCTTGGAATTGCACGGCAAAAGGATTGCAATCCCAAAAATTGGCAATGAGTTTTTGTTCATCACTAAGACTGCTGCCAGTTGTGTACACTTCCTTTGCCATCCTCATAAAAGGAGACAAAAGATCGGCACTGAATGGCACAGGAGGTGCAACAATCGGAATATATGAAACATCGGAAAAAAACTTTCGTATGGATTGCCAGTGTGGCTCAACCGCAGCCATATATTCCGGCGGTGTAGGATGCCAGTTGCTGTCAGCAGCCAGGGGTTTATAACGGGGTAAAGTGCTTAGCCGGAAATAACCATCTGTTTTCGCGTATTGAACGATAATAGCAGAAATTTTTTTAGCAAATGAAACAGATGAATCAAGGGCATCCTTTTTTATCTTCTTTTTTTTATACTCGTTCAATAACAATTTTTCTTTTTCTTCGAGTAGATATCCCGACGGAATAATATTTCTTCCTGTTTCTAATATTCCATACATCACGGCCAGTTGCTTGTCCAGTTTCAAAGGATCAACTGAAATACTGATTGACCGATATTGATTCAATCCCTTCTGAAATCGTTTCACCGATGGATCGAGCTGCGAAAGGATTTCATAGCCTGTAAGAATGGAATAAGCATAAAACCGCGCTGCCGCAGGAGGGTTCACCACATCATGATACATCACTTCAGTAAGCGACCACACCTGTTGTTGAACAGTGGCGGCATAATTTTCATTCCTGCTTTGCGCAAGGCAGATATGGAAACAAGAAAAAAGAATGAAAGTTAATTTTTTCATCAATTCAATTTGAATGTGAGCAGATCAGCATTATTAATTCCAATCAATAAATATTTTGTTCCGTTGACATGAATTATCGAAGCATCTTTTACATCGCCAGGTACAAACAAACCCGATTCATCATATCCTGCAACATGAAAGTTTCCTTTACCATCATTCAGCAGGGCTGTTCCGAAATTAGCATCCATCCTTCCTGTCTTCAGCCGTGGATATTCATTATTGCCAAAAAGCAGGATGTCAGGAAAATGATCTTGATTGATGTCTTCTACAATAATTTTATAAACCGGCGAAATTTGCGACAGTAAAGGGATTGAGCGGGGATAAAAAACACCACGACGGTTTTCGAATAGCATGGTTTCAAGATGCTCAGCTTTTAAATGCTTTGCATCCCTTAGTTCGTCTTCGGAGAAAATATTATTAATGGTGGCATCTGCATAGCTCTCGTAGCTAGTGAATTTTCTTCGAAGCGAATAAACCTGATCTAGCAGCTCATCGCGTGAAACATAAGGATATGATCGATGTTGAATATAACAACACAGAAACGGGTCAACAGAGCCATTGTTATCAAAATCCTTATAGATCATTTCTAACGGTTCCTTTTCGTTGCAGTGCAATTGAGAATTCAATCCCCAATTGCCTGCGATCATATCCATGTCCCCATCGCCATCTATATCTGCTAATTCAAGAGTATTCCACCAACCAGTGAAGGTTGCAAGGAATGGATTGTTGGTGCTAAGCTCAAACTTTGTTCCTTTATTTTCCAAAATGGTAGGGGCCATCCATTCGCCAACAATAATAAGATCGGGTTTTCCATCTTTATCAATATCATTCCATTTTGCGTCAGTGATCATTCCTATATGTGACAACCCCGGAAACCATTTTTCAACTACATCTGTAAAATTTCCTTTGCCATCATTCAACAGCAAAAAGCTTTGGGGAGTAACAGGATATTTTCCAGGTATTCCTCTGCCCCCAACAAACAGATCAATATCTCCATCTCCATCAACATCTGCTGCAGCCACAACAGATTTGCTGCTCAGCATGGAAGGCAGCGAATTTTTTGCTGCGTAAAAATTTCCTTTTCCATCATTTAAAAAAAGCCTGTCCTGCAGCCGTGGATCATTTTCCTCATAATCATTGTAGCCTCCACTGACCTCATAAATATCCATCAACTTGTCACCGTTGGCATCAAAAAACAGCGTTCTTGAAGTAGTTGATGTGCTATCGGCTTCAAATACAGCTATGTTTTGTTTTAGAAGTTTTCCATTTTTTTGTTGGAGATAAAGTTCACTTCCCTGTCCTTGAGAAGAACCAATGAAAAGATCTTCGAGACCATCATTGTTTACATCACCTACTGTAAAACGAGGGCCGCATTGGGAAAGCATTACGGGCATCAACGGCTGTCTTTTAAAATCATTATACTCAAGTTGAAGATGGGAATAATTTATGAATGCAGTTTGACGAGAAAAAAATGAATTTGGTTTTTTTGTTTGCTGAATAAAAGCGGGCTTTGCATTTTTTTCATCCAAACTTATTAATTGATCTGTCCGGATGTTTGAAACCAATTCAATATTTCCATTTGGCCAGATAATTTTAAGCGAATCAACTTTATCATTATCTCCTAATCCAAAATGTAGCACTTCACTTATGGACGATTGATAACCTCGAGTGGGCATTTGTTCCAGCATCTGCATTTTTCCGCCTGTATAACAACATAGCTTAGCCCCTAATCCAAATGTATTTTTTCCTAATCCATGTAATTGAACAGAAAGATAATGATGACGTAAAATAGTATTCTCATCATTTCGGAAAACCGAAGCCTTGTTATTGATATTGTTTACGACCAGATCGAGATCACCATCATTATCAAGATCAGCATAAGCCGCACCATTTGATAGAACCAATTTTTTCAGTCCCCATTCTTCAGAAACATTTTTGTAAGTAAGATCGCCATTGTTACAAAAAGCATATTGGGAAACCAATGTAGAAGGCATATGCTTAATTAACTCCATGTAATTAATGCTGTCACGATTGACCACTTGTTTTACTAAATAATCTCCCCAGTATTTTAAAAAATCCTTGTTGGTGTAATCACGCATATAACCATTTGTAACGAACAGATCTTTGTATCCGTCATTATCAAGATCGGCCATCAGGGGAGCCCAGCTCCAGTCAGTATTTGAAACGCCCGCGAGCTGACCTATTTCGCTGAATGTTCCATTGCCATTATTTAATTGCAGCATGTTTCGCATGAACTGATAGTGAAAACCGTTTGTTGCCATGTATTGGTACAACTCATAATTTTCTTGAGCTTGCAGTAGCTTTTGCCGTCGATTGTCTTCGGGAAGCATGTCCAGTGTAAAAATGTCAACCAGGCCATCATTGTTTATGTCGGCGATTTCACAACCCATTGAAAATTGAGACATGTGACCGAACATATACAATTCCTTTTGTGAGAAAGTTCCATTACCGTTATTGATATAGCAATAATCCTGTTCCGTATAATCATTGGTTACATAAATGTCGGGCCAGCCATCGTTATTAATATCTGAAACAGCTACGCCTAATCCAAAGCTGATAGGATTTTGAAGAATACCCGCTTGTTTACTCACATCTGTGAAATGTCCATCATCATTACGATATAACCGATCACCGGCTAAAGAATCATAATCATTTTTTAAATAATGAAGCTCCACATTTTTATAAGCCTTTATATTATGGTTCAAAACATAGCAATCAAGATCACCGTCGCGATCGTAATCGAAAAAAATGGCTTGTGTAGAACAACCGGCATCATCCAATCCATATTGCTTGGCCATTTCTGTAAAAGTTAGATCGTGATTGTTGATGTATAATTCATTTCTTCTGTTGGCATTTCCTTTTCCTGAATAGCAAACATAAATATCCAGCCATCCATCTCCATTTACATCAGCCATAGTTACGCCCGTTTTCCAATCCTTTCTTCCGCCAACCCTTGCTGTTTTTGTTACATCTTTAAATCGCAAACTCCCGAGGTTGAGATAAAGTTTGTTTGATTTAAGATTAGCGGTAAAGAAAATATCGGGTAAGCCATCATTGTTAATATCACCAATAGCTACTCCCCCGCCATTGTAGAAATATTCATAAGCCAATACATTTTGTGCATCGTTTTCCACTATTTCATTCGTGAAATCAATACCTGTTTCTTTTGAAGACAATGAAGTAAACAAAGGTGGTTTATTTTGTTGTGCATGCAGTTTTATCACTATTAAAAACCAGATAACCGATATGAAATAGCAATGCTTCACAATAACACAATTTGCAAGATGGCAGCTATGTAAGAAGGCTGCCTGAATTGATCAGAACAGCCTTATCTCTGCGAGTGTAGAATAGTTGGTTATGGCTTATCCCACCATACTCTTGAAGTTAATTTATCACCTCCGCTTAAGCGGCTTATAGCATCATTATAATTAGGCCCGTTTACTGAAGCTTCTGATTGAGGATAGATTAACCTTCTGGGTATGGTACCGCCCGTAACATTTCCCGGATAATTAACGGGAGTAAGTGTCGGAAACCCGCTCCTTCTCCAATTTGCGAACGACTCATAATCATTAAAGACTGTAGCGACCCAATATTGCGAATTGATCTGCTGCAAGCCGGTTGCTGATACATAAGGGTGAGCCGCCAAATAAGTTGTGATAGCAGCATCAGCAATAGCTGCACCGGCATCCCATTGTTCCAACGATTTCATTGCAGCTCGTACTCCGGCATCGTAATGAGAAGCAGCAGTGCCTGTAACGTTCCATCCTCTTTCTTTAGCTTCGGTCAACATTAATTCAACTTCTGCATAAGTCATCAGCATGGTAATGCCGTCCATTTTTGCGTAAAACCTGTTAATAGGTCTTGAGTAACCATTAAGACTACCGGGATATCCGGGTGCTGTACTTATATCTGTTGCTCCACCTTGTACGTCATATCCGTTTGGCATTCCTTTCTGACTTGCAGGAGTGCTATTACCTGCTGCTCCTAATTTATTTTCATTAGGTGGTGGTGGCGGCAATTCAGCTAGTATTCCTAATCTTGGATCAGCATTGGTTTGCAGGTAATCAATAAAAGTTCTGCTCCAGCGTATATTGGGTATTTCATAGGGGAGATTAAGTACTTGGCTAATGCGATTAACAGTAGGACGACCACCGGATTCGCTGTGCTTTATGGAGGCATTATCGCTAATACTGGTCATAGGGCCGCCTGCTGCTGCTCTTTCTGCCCAAGTTTTTGCTAAGGCAGGATCTACCTTAGTTAAGCGCATTCCCAAGCGCAACATAAGTGAATAAGCAAATTTTTTCCATTTTACAACGTCACCGTTGTAAATCATATCACCTGAAGCAACATCTTTAGAAGCATCGAGAGCAGTGGCAGCCTCACTTAACTCTTTTAGCATATCAGGATAGATATCTTGCTGTTTATCGTATGTCGGTGTAAAATTTCTACTATAAAATCCCAGGCCTGCTTTAAAATAAGGAACGTCGCCATAGATATCAGTGATACGGTGAAAGATCAACACTTTCATAATACGGGCAATCTGGTGAAGATTAGAATATGCCGCTTTATCTTTTGTCAATTCTACTAAATCAACTACAAATTTTACCTGCTCTGCATATGCCCTTTCAAAATA
Organism: Chitinophagaceae bacterium; assembly: GCA_036005185.1. Taxonomy (GTDB): domain Bacteria; phylum Bacteroidota; class Bacteroidia; order Chitinophagales; family Chitinophagaceae; genus VBAU01. Next base: position 122,712 of record DASYQS010000024.1, read on the forward strand.
AGCAGCACAATAATCGGTGTTCAACGTGTATTTATCCCCAACCCAATAGCCAGCAACATGTGAGAAATGCTGAATCATTGTGCTAAAATGAATCAGTTGGGCTCTCCATGTTTCATAACTGAAATCTTCACTTCCGGTATATCGCAATTCCGATGTTGTTAAAAGGAAATTGGGATTAAAGTCGTTTGGGCCTGCCGCGGTAGGATCAGTATTGAGGTCTTCAAATTTTTTGGTACAGTTGTTATTCAGCATGCTGATCACAACTATTACCATGAAATATTTTATGATCGGTTTCATTTTGTTTAGGTTTTAGATTGATCAGAATTTGATATTTACATTTAAGCCGAATGAACGGAATGGTGGAACACCTGCCAGTTCGAGTCCTTGCCCTACGCTTCCACTGTAATTTGATTCAGGGTCGATATTAGGAGTGTGCTTTTTGAGGATTGCAAGGTTTCTTCCGACCAATGAAATGTTGATACTTTGGATTGGCAATTTGCGGAATAATGAAGTAGGCAAGTTGTATCCAATCACTATTTGCCTCAACTTTATAAAGCTAGCATCATAAACAAACTGTGAGGAAACATTTGTAGCTAATGCGCGGTAATAATCCCATGAATCTTCAGTCACAGTATTTTTGTTGCCGACTTCATTAACACCATCACCAACAATGCCAGTTTCGCGGCCAGCTAAAGTCATTTTATGAAGCCCGAATACAGTTGCATAATAGTTAGTAGCAGAAAAAATCTTTCCGCCTGATTTAAAATCAATCAGCACTCCGAGGTTGAAGCTTTTATAAGTGAAGTCGTTGCTCCATCCACCAAACTTATCATGGAAACCTGAACCCATAGGAATCAACTGACCTTGCTCAGGTCGGCCGTTTGCGTCAAATACTATTTGGCCACCTGCATTTCTTTTATAATCGAATGCCATCACCTGCGAAGCAGGCAAACCAACAATGTGCTTACCAAAAGCATTTTGTGTGCGGGATTGGGCATCCTTAATATCATATGATTTTTGTTCCCCAGACAATTTCAAAACTTTATTATTCAATTTGGTAAAATTGAAAGATGATGTCCATGTGAAATCAGATCTTTTCACAGGTGTGCCGCTAATAGCTAATTCTACTCCTTTATTTTGCATTTCCCCAATATTCAGGGTAGCACCGGTATATCCCGAAGTAATGGAAGCCGGGACCTTTACTATTTCGTCGATTGTTTTGCGCTGGAAATAAGCGACATCAAGCGTAATGCGACTTTTCAGAAAACGTAGTTCTGTTCCTATTTCAGTCTCTCGCATTCTATATGGTTGCAACGTTGCGTTAGGAATATTGTCGGGATCAGATGGATTGATCGTACCGATGGGGTAACCATTGATACTGTTTGCAATACCATAGTATAATTTGGTCTGATAGGGACTGGCCTCGCCGCTGGTGTTAGCCCAGGCAACGCGAAGTTTGCCATAGTCAAGCCATGACGTTTTTAAGAATTCAGAAAATATAAAACTCCCGCTTACTGATGGATAAAATAAATGATTATTATCTATCGGCAAAGTAGAGAACCAATCTTCGCGACCGGTTGTATTAATAAATAAAAAGTTTTTATAGGCAAACTCCGCAGAATAATAAATTGATTGAGTTTCTTGCCGGAAAAGATTATAGTCTGAGTTTTTATTCTTTGCATTATCCAACACATATAGAAAAGGTACACTGAACTGATCTCCTGTATTAATAATTTCCTCAAATCTGTTTTTTCTTACATTGCCCCCGACAGACAGATTGAGATTTATATCCTTAACAATATTCTTATCAACGCCGATTAAAAAATCAGCATTGATTTCGCTTCCTTTATTGGATTTCTCAGTCATATTGCCGGCAGGATAATAAGCAGTCCCTGTAGGTGTAACACTAGTTACTCTGTCAGAATAATAGTCCTGCCCAAAACGACCTTGCAGAAATAACCAATTGGTAAAATTATAACGCAGGGAACCCATCGCTATAATTCGGTTCCTCGAAAGGTCATTCACCCATCGGTTGGCAGCAAACCATGGGTTAGTAACGTATATGTTCTCAGAAAAATTAATTTCTGAACCATCGGCTTTATAACCCGGTCTCAGCACTTTTTCATCAAGTGTTGTAGGTAAAAATAGAATACCAAAATTTGAATTGCCTGGCGAGTCACTAAGGTTAGGACGATTCTTACTTCTTTCGGTAATGTAATTAATGATTGCAGTGAGCAATAATCTTTTAGCCAACCTACTGTTCACATTAAGATTTGCCGAATTTCTTTTCAGATCCGAGCCTGGTACAACTGATTTGTTCATGAGGTTAGCGACTGACAGACGAAAATCAGCATTGTCATTTCCACCGCTAAAAGCCAAGCTATTAGTAGCCGTTGTACCTGTTTGATAAAAGTTCTTAATGTTATCCTTATATGCTACATACGGTCGTGTAACACCATCGAACTGTACTGCATTGCTACCATCTATTTTAGCGCCCCAGCTATTTGCACCTGATGCGTATGCATTTGTTTGGCTGGTAGGCTTAACGCCAAGCAGCCCTTGTCCATATACATACTGAAAGTCGGTATAATCAATGATTTTATCCACCACAAAGTTCGAGTTTACTTCTACTCCAATCCCCTTTTTGTTTTTTCCGCTTTTAGTGGTAATCAAAATCACTCCATTTGAAGCACGTGATCCGTATAAAGCAGAGGCGGTTGAACCCTTAAGTATGGATATTTCTTCAATGTCATCGGGGTTTATATTGGATATACCATCGCCTAAGTCAGCCCCGCCCCACATACCCGCACTACCTCGGTTAGTATTGTCAATAGGTACACCATTGATAACGTATAGTGGCTGGCCACCTTTAAAACTATTTACTCCGCGTATTATAACATTGCTCGAAGAACCGGGCCCTCCATTTACACCGCTAACATTTACGCCGGCTATCTTACCAACCAAACCGTTGGCTACATTGATCTCACGCGCCTTGGTCAAACCTTCACCTTCGAGCTTAGAAACTGAATAGCCAAGTCGTTTTGCCTCCTTGCGAATACCTAAAGCAGTTACAACTACTTCAGTCATATCCTGCCCGGAAAGAGATAAGGAAATATTCAAAGTTTTATCATTGCCAACGGTTACTTCCCTGGATGCATACCCTATATAAGAAATTATCAATACGTCGCCTTTATTAGCGTCAATAGAAAAATTCCCCTTGTTGTCTGTTGTTGTTCCCTTATTAGTTCCCTTAACAGTTACACTGACACCGACTAATGGAGTACCATCAGCGGCAATAATCCGCCCGGTTATAATCTCAAATGCAGACTCATCTGCAGGAACTGAACCTTCGTTAAAACTGATAACATTATAATCGTCTTTTTTTCTGTATTTATCTTTAGCTTTTAGGATAACAAAAGTGTTACCTGAGATTTTTTTGTATTGTAGTCCCGTATTGTCAAGTACTTCAGACAGAATTTTTTCAACTGGTCCTTGTAAGTCAGTTATAGCATTAACTTGTACATAGGTCATGCTTTCTTCAGAAAAAAGAAAATACACGCCTTTTGTTTTGTTTAATTCTTTAAGGACATCGAATAAGTTTGTTTGTTTGTTAGCATTTTTCTTCTGTTGATTTGAAATATCAACTGTTGCTTTGCATTCATAAGCATAGCCGTTTTGGGAATGACAGGTAATTGCTAATAAAAATTGGCCTCCAACCAAACAAACAAGCAGTCGAATAAAAAAGTAGATCTTTCTCATATTGCAGCATTTAATAGTAAGTGTTTATGGCTTCGCGATAATAATCTCGCTATCGTTGCGTGTAATCTTATAATTTTTTGCAGCTTCCAATGATTTAAGCAAAACATCCAAGTTATCATTGGCCATGATGCCTGATAATGTTCCATTCCTTACTTCCATGTTGGCCAAGATTACTTTTATTCCATAATGTTCTGTAATGATTTTGGCTACCTCAGGCATTGTTGTGCCTTCAAATAAAAGTTGGTTATTTTTCCACGCTAGTATTGCTTCTTCGTTAGCAGTTTTCTTTCTTAAGCGGTTATCGTTTAATTCAACAAAATCCCCCGGCAACATTTTAATTTCTCTTCCATCCTTTGTTTGCAAAGTCACGCTCCCTTCTGCAAGGAATACGCTGTTTTTGTCATAACGGGTAATAACGTTAAACTGGGTGCCCGTAACAATCACATCCATTTGATCAGCATGAACAATAAACCTTTCATGAGTTGAAGTCTTTTTAACATGAAAAAAGGCTTCACCATTCAGCCATACTTCTCTGTCGCCCTGTTTCCAATTGCTGCCCAATTTGATAGTGCTGTTTGCGTTTAACGTTACTTCGGAACTATCTGGCAAAATGTGCTTGCTCAATTGGCCATATGCTGTCGCATAAGTTTTTTTATGCCCACTGGAAAAATTCCATATTGTTATCGTTGTGAATATGATGAAAACTGCTGCCGCAGCAGACAACCACCTGCGATTCTTTGACCTCTTTATAGATACAACAGGCGCTGTATTTTGCTGCTTCTTATTGATAGCTGCATTTAGTTGTTCCATTGCCAACTCAATGTGTGTAACAGGCAACCCTTTTTCCTGCAAATGAAGTTGTGATATGAGTTTTACGGCTTCAGCAACCAATAATTGTTGTTCCGGATGAAGGGCTAACCATTGCTCCCAAGACTGTATTTTTTCATCAGACTCCTTGAAATACCACGATAGAAATGCCTCGTCCACCAGTATATCTTCCATGCTAAAAAAAAATTTCTCCATACAGAACTTGATTGTTTAACAGTAAGTGTCAATTTCCTAAGTTTTGTAATCATGTTTTTGAAACTTTTTTTATTTCATTTATAGGTTTAGTTTTATCACGGCCTTAAAGAAGAGGATGAAGGCTTAGCGATTGCAAACTGCTTTAACGGATATTGAACTATGGAACGCTTTTAAACAAGGCGACCGGATCGCCTTCACCAATTTGTTTAAGCGTTATTATCCTGTATTGATACAATATGGAAGCCGGTTTTGTGTAGAAACTGACTTGTTGGAGGATAGTGTGCAGGAATTATTTATTGAATTGTGGCAGACTAACTCACTCTCAGAAATTCAATCAGTAAAAGCTTATTTATTTAAATCGCTGAAATATAAAATTTTTAAATTAATGCGCAGGAAAAACCATGTGACTGAACTGGTAGACGACATGGCATTTGAAATCAGTCATGAAAATTTTCTCATCAACCTACAGGATGACCGACAACAAATCTTTCGCATCATACAAGCGATTAATCAATTACCCAACCGCCAAAAAGAAATTGTGTATTTAAAACTATACCATCAACTTAGCTATGAAGAACTGAGTGTGGTAATGCAGATCAATTATCAGGCAGCAAGAAATCTTTTTTACCAGGCAATAAAATCACTGCGAAAAGTTTTGTCATAAATGCTGTAACGACAGTAATAATAATACAGCTAACGCTTGTTTACCTTACCATTTTTTATCTTTATCGCTTAAACAATCTTGAATGCCCAAACCGATCGAATCATTTGACCTGGCCGATAGTTTTGAAAAAATACCCGTAAAAATCTTTAAGAGCCTCAATGAGGGCTCTTTATTTGTAGCAAAAACAATTGCAGATCTCATAAAAGAAAGGCAAAACAAAAAAGAAAAATTGGTGCTTGGCCTCGCTACCGGCTCAACTCCGAAAACTTTGTATGCCGAACTAGTGCGCATGCATAAGGAAGAAGGATTGAGTTTTAAAAATGTGATCACCTTTAATCTCGACGAATACTACCCTATTGATCATGATGCATTGCAGAGTTACAATTGTTATATGCAGCGGCATTTGTTTGAGCATATTGATATTGACCCAAAAAATATTCATATTCCAAATGGTGAGCTTCCCAAAGAAACAGTGAAGGCTCATTGTGCGGAGTATGAAAAACAAATTGAAGAAGCAGGCGGTATCGATCTGCAAGTGCTGGGCATTGGCAATAACGGTCATATTGGTTTTAATGAGCCTGGCTCAAGCATTTATTCCAAAACAAGATTGATCACGCTGGAAAATTCTACACGCCTTGCTAATTCGTATGAGTTTGCAAATATTTCCGAAGTGCCTCGAATGGCATTGACCATGGGCATCAGCACCATTTTAAAAGCGAAGCAGATCATTTTGCTTGCATGGGGGCCAGGAAAATCACCGGTTGTACAAAAAGCTGTTGAAGGCCATGTAACAGAACAAGTACCGGCAAGTTTGCTGCAGCAACATTCCGATTGCACATTTATTGTTGATGAAGCAGCGGCGGCAGATTTAACAAGGAACAAATCTCCTTGGCTTACCGGTGATATTGAATGGACGCCTGCTATGATAAAAAAAGCTGTTGTGAACATGGCTTTAAAAGCAGACAAGCCTGTGCTTTCCCTTACAAACAATGATTATAATGAATATGGACTGGGGGATCTGCTCGTAGAAAAAGGGGATGCATATGAAATAAATTTGCAAGTTTATTACATGCTTCGCGATACCATTACCGGATGGCCGGGTGGCAAACCAAATGCGGTGATCCCCGCGCATCCTGAACGTTCAGAGCCTTATCCAAAAAAAGTTGTCATCTTCTCGCCTCATCCTGACGACGATATTATCAGCATGGGTGGAACCTTTCAACGTTTGCACGAGCAAGGACACGACGTTCACGCAGCTTATCAAACCAGCGGCAATATTGCAGTAACTGATGAATTTGTTACACGGTTTTTAGATTTTGCAGTAGGCTTTGAAGAGATCGCCGGCATTGATACAAGCAAGTCGTCAAAAATTCTCGCCAATGCAAAAAAATATTTGTCTCAAAAAAAATCAAACCAAGTTGATACAGATGAAATCCGAGCTATTAAAGGATTAATAAGACGGTGCGAGGCAAAAGCAACCTGCCGCTATGTGGGTATCAAAGATGAAAATATTCATTTCCTAAATCTTCCTTTTTATGAAACAGGCGCGATAGAAAAAAAACCAATGAGTAAGGAGGATGTAAATATTACTGTTGAACTCTTGCGAAAAATAAAACCTCATCAGGTCTTTGCCGCTGGCGATCTGGCTGATCCGCATGGCACGCATAAGGTTTGTTTGGATATAGTAATTGAATCATTAAAACAAATAAAAAAAGATGGTGACCCTTGGTTAAAAGATTGCTGGCTTTGGTTATACAAAGGTGCCTGGCAGGAATGGAACATTGAGGAAATAGAAATGGCAATTCCTATGAGCCCTGACCAGGTTTTGAAGAAACGTTATGGCATTTTTATTCATCAATCACAAAAAGATATGGTGCCCTTTCAGGGAAGTGATAGCCGCGAGTTTTGGCAACGTGCAGAAGAAAGAAACGAACACACAGCTAATTTTTATGCTCAATTGGGATTGACACATTATGCGGCTATGGAAGCCTTTGTGAGACGGCATTATTGATAAGAAAATGAGTAATGAATGATGAGTAATGAGTCGAAAAATTTTACAGTAGTTCGTTAATGACCAACACACCAATAAGCCCCACAACCGACACGATTGTTTCCATAACAGACCATGAACGAAACGTGCCTTTTAGCGATGTGCCAAAATATTCTTTGAATAACCAAAAACCGGTGTCGTTTACATGCGAACAAAAAAGACTTCCGGCGCCTATTGAAAGCACCATCAGGTTTGGATCAACATGTGTTTGAAGCGTTAGCGGATATATTACCCCCACAGCTGTTAACCCTGCAACAGTTGCCGATCCCAAGCACAATCTTAAAATAGCAGTTACAATCCATGCTAACAATAGCGGTGGCAGTTTCCAGCCTTGCAAAGCTGTTGCTATTTCATTTCCTGCACCACTATCAATAAAAATTTGTTTTAGGATTCCTGCGCTTCCGATGATCAGTAAGATCATGGAAATATCTTTTACTGCCTCAGCATAAATATTCATTACTGTTGTTAGCGATCTGCCCATTCTTATTCCGAGAGTGTAAGTAGCAATAATAATGGTAAGCAACATTACAAGATTTGGCTCTCCAAAAAATGTTGCGATATCTTTTACAGTTTCATTATTCGTTAAAAATTTTGCTCCAATAGTAGTAAGCGCAATCAGAATTACAGGCAGCAATGATGAAATAAAACTGTTTGCAGTTCCAGGTAATTTATCTTCTGGTATTTCGTGCAAGGCAAATACTTTAGTAGGGTTTGATCTTATATTTTTCAAAGTTTGTGAGTAAAGAGGGCCTGCAATAATGATAGCAGGAATGGCAATGATGATCCCGTAAAAAAAAGTCATGGCCATATCAGCATGAAGCTGAGTAAGCAAGGCCATTGGCGAAGGATGTGGCGGCAAAAAACCATGCATCACTGAAAGCGATGAAAGCATTGGCAAGCCAACAAACACAAGCGGCAATTTAAAATTATACGCAACAGAAAAAATAATTGGTACCAACAAAACAAACCCTACATTATAAAACAAGGGAATACCAACAATAAATCCCGTCAGCGTCATTGCCCAAACCATGTATTTATAACCAAAAACATTTCGCAATACTTGAGCAATTTTTTGCGCGGCTCCGCTTTCAGCAACCAGTTTCCCCAACATAGCACCCAGCACAATTACAATCACTAATGAACCAAGCGTGTCACCAATGCCCTTGTTCACCGATTGGGCAATCTTATTCATTGGAATACCCAGGAACAAAGCCGCTAAAATGGAAACCAACAAAAAAGCAAGAAAAGGATTCACCTTGCCCCAGGTAATTAAAAGGATTAGGCAGGCAATGCATAGTGCGAGAATAAGTAAAGTCATCGTTAGAGTTAAGTTCTTTCAGGTTTATTGAAATTCTTTATGATACCAACTTCAGTATTTCATGGCATCGCCTGTTGCGTCGCAAGCACTTCATCGTTCTGTTCGCTGCTCAGCAACCTCGTCTTGCACCCCCCTCTTTTCAAAGAGAAAAGGCGGTGCTTAGTACAAAGCCAAACTTTTTGCTACCACATCATCATTGCGTTAAAGCTCAACAATGCATATAGCTGAAATGCTTAATTACAAATGTTGAAACTTTTTCTACAGTCCGGCATTCCCCCTTTGGAAAGGGATGAGAGGGCTAGGCTCTTAATGCGAATCCCTCGTTACTTGATTCCCGGACTTACCAACCAAAAAATCAAGGTCAGCACCCTTATCGGCCTGCAACACATGGTTCACATATAAATTCACATAACCTCTATCAGACAATGTTTCTGGTTTTTTCCAAAGTTTTCTTCTTTTCGACAATTCTTCATCAGATACTTCTAAATGAATTCTCTTCTCATGAACATTCAGTTCTATTATATCTCCGTTTTGCACCAAAGCCAAATTTCCTCCGATTGCTGACTCAGGTGAAACATGCAACACAACTGTACCGTATGCAGTCCCACTCATTCTGCCATCTGAGATCCTTACCATATCTGCTATGCCTTTATCCAAAAGTTTTTTTGGCAAAAGCATGTTTCCTACCTCAGGCATTCCCGGATAACCGACAGGCCCTACATTTTTTAAAACCATTACACAGCTTTCATCAATATCCAAATCGTGATCATCGATTCTTGCATGATAATCTTCGATGTCTTCAAAAACAACGGCCCTTCCGCGATGTTGCATTAATGCTGGGGTAGCTGCGGAAGGTTTAATGACAGCGCCATTTAATGCAAGATTTCCTTTTAATACAACTATGCCTGCTTGTTTTATAATAGGATCATCGATGCCATAGATCACATCTCGATTATAACAATTGCATGCATCTTCAATATTTTCCTTATGAGTTTTGCCGGTTATTGTAAGTGCGTTCATGTGCAACAGGGACTTAAGCTCATTGATGATAACAGGCAATCCTCCTGCATAATAAAAATCTTCCATCAGGTATTTTCCTGAAGGCATAAGATTTAGCAATAGAGGAATATTGCTTCCGAGCATATCAAACTCTTCAAGATTTAATTCTACTCCAATTCGTCCGGCGATGGCAGTAAGGTGAATAATAAAATTAGAAGACCCTCCTACTGCTGCATTTACCATAATGGCATTTTCGAAAGCCTCTCTCGTTAATATTTTTGACATGCGCAGGTCTTCACGAACCATCTCCACAATTCTTCTTCCTGATAAATGAGCCAATACTTTTTTTCTTGAGTCCACAGCAGGAATAGCAGCCGCACCGGATAAACTCATTCCCAGAGACTCAACCATGCAAGCCATTGTTGAAGCGGTTCCCATCGTCATGCAATGACCAGGACTCCTCGACATGCAACTTTCTGCATACATGTAATCTTTATAAGAAATTTTTTCCGTTTTTAAATCCTCAGTCATTTTCCACACATCCGTTCCTGAACCAATGTCCCTGCCTTGGTATTTTCCATTGAGCATTGGTCCGCCAGGAACAACTATAGTGGGCAAATCAACACTTGCTGCTCCCATTAATGTAGATGGCGTGGTTTTATCACAACCGGTCAGCAGCACTACGCCATCAATAGGGTTTCCTCTGATTGATTCTTCGGCGTCCATGCTTGCAAGGTTGCGGAAAAGCATTGCGGTTGGTTTCAGCAATGTTTCTCCCAACGACATAATGGGAAACTCCAACGGAAAACCTCCTGCTTCATATACACCACGCTTCACACAATCAGCAATGCCTCTTAAATGAGCATTGCAAGGAGTAAGTTCAGACCATGTATTACAAATGCCAATTACTGGACGTCCGTCAAATAGATCTTCAGGAAAACCTTGGTTCTTCATCCAGCTTCTGTAGATAAAACCCATTTTATCTTTTTTCCCAAACCAGTCAGCGCTGCGATATTTTGGCATAGCATCAATTTGATTAGTGAATATATGGAATAATGTGATTTTGATCCACTGTGTAATTAGATTCAACGCAAGGGGGGTTGTTGTTGATTAGTTGATTTTGTCAACTAATTTGTTATTTTTGCTCTATGACACAGCAACATATTGATGAAATAAGATCATTTAACAGATTCTATACCGGTATGATTGGGTTATTGAATGGCTATATTCTAAATAGTAATTACACCCTTCCAGAAGTGAGAATACTTTATGAATTGTATTATCAGGAAAATGTAACAGCCAGTATGATCATTACAACTCTGAAAATTGATAAGGGCTATTTAAGCAGAATCCTTTTTCAATTTGAAAAGAAAAAGATGATCGCAAAGATCCGTTCAAAGCAGGACAAACGCTCGGCAATTATTTCTTTAACAATAAAAGGGCAAAAAGAATTTGAATCGCTTAATCTCGCCTCAAATAATCAAATAAAAAAAATTCTTGACCCAATTTCAAAAGATGATTGCGACAAGCTTTTATACCACATGGGTCAAATAAGGAAAATTTTTTCAGCATCTGAAACTAATAAATAACTCAAGAAATGAAGGAGAAGAAGAATTTAACTGATATTACTATTCGCACAGAGCTAACGCCGGGCGACATCGGTTTTGTCATTTATCTGCATGGTTACCTGTACAAAAAGGAATACAACTACGGAATAGAATTTGAAACTTATGTAGCCTCAGGGCTTGTGGAGTTTTATAAATATTATAATCCACAAAAAGATCGTGTATGGATCTGTGAGCATAGGGGTAAAATGGTAGGCTTTTTATTATTAATGCACCGTGATGAAGCGGCGCAACTTCGATATTTTATATTAGAACCAGCTTACAGAAATATCGGGCTTGGCAGCAGGTTGATGAGTCTTTATATGGAATGTCTCAAAGAGCGTAATTACAAATCATCTTATTTGTGGACAACTGACGAATTACCTGCAGCCGCTCATTTATACAAAAAATTTGGATTTAAACTCACTGAAGAAAAAAATTCAAATGCTTTTGGCAAGGCTGTGAAAGAGCAGCGTTATGACTTGATTTTAAAATAACAAATCTATTGGCTCACTGTGTTAATAAGCTCACCAATGCCATCAATCGCTATTTTTATTTCATCTCCGGGATTCAAAGTAAAATGGTCGGGCGGAACAATACCTGTGCCTGTCATTAAATAAACTCCGTAAGGAAAACTTGTTTCCCGGAATAAATATTCGGCTAATTCAACGTGAGTACGTTTCATTCTGCTAATAGAAATTTTATCTGAAAAAATTATTTCTTTCTTTCTTAAAATTTCAAGATAAATAATGGTATCAGAATGAATAGGTGAATCGGAGACATATAAACAGGGTCCAATAGATGCTGAAGCATTGTACGATTTTGCTTGCGGCAAATAAAGCGGATTTTCACCTTCAATGTCTCGCGATGACATGTCATTACCAATTGTATATCCTTCGATGCTTCCTTCGGAGCATATAAATAATGTAAGTTCAGGCTCCGGCACGTTCCATTTTGAATCTTTACGAATGCGAACGTTTTGCCCCGGGCCTACTGTTCGGTAAGCAGGAGATTTAAAAAAAAGCTCAGGGCGTTCTGCGTTATAAACCCGTGCATAAAAATCACCTCCCCCAGCATCCTTCGATTCTTCCATCGTGCCTCACGGCTGCGTAAATAAGTAACACCAGAAGCCCACACTTCCTGTTTACCTATCGGCGCTAACAAATCGATTTCTATTATCGCAGATAATGTGTCGTTAGCTTTTAAGTTATTTATTTCAGTAACAATTTTGTGAAAAAGATTTCCGCGGTTAGCAAAAACATCCCAATCCAATTCTTGAGAAAGAAAAAACTTGTTTTCATGATTAATAATAATCCCTTTATGGGTTTTGTAAATTTTCATTGATTTTTTAAATTTTGGCAATGAATGTTTATGGAATAAACAAGTTAATAAATATCTCTAGTACCATTGTCAATATCAGCTTCAACATCTAAACTGGAATTCTAAAGCAAAAACGCACTAAAAAACATATGACAAAAATCATACGGAGATGTTTTTAAGATCAACATTAACAATAATCCGATATATTATTTTTGGCGTACTTAAATGCGTTAGATAAACGAATTTCCGCCCAAGAGCGGATTAATCATTGGTTTTCGTTTCAATAGCACCCACCCCTGATTCCTCAGGGGTGATTTTTTTCTTGAATTCTCAAAGTCGGTTCTGCTATCTCTGCTCAAAAAATTATTATAACTCTCAATCTTCATTGAAAAAACAGTTTGCTTTAAACAGATCATTAGCTGGTTCAGCATAAATTATTAGTAGCGACCTTAAATAACTGAGAATTTTGATAGTAAAATGGAAAAAATATTAGTGACGGGTGCAACTGGTAAAATTAGCAGCTTGCTGATTCCACGACTTGCTGCATACGAAAATATTTTTGTTCGTGCTTTTGCCAGAAATGCGGAGCAAATAGCAAGAATCAAGCAAGACAATGTAGAGTTTGTCTCGGGTAGCTTTGAGAATGCAATCCAAATTCGTGCAGCAGTCAAAGATATTGACGCAGTAGTTTTGATCACTTCTGCAAATCCGAATGCAGCCAGGCAGGCTGAAGTTGTTCTGAAAGCAGCGATGGAATTCGGCGTACGAAAAATTATTCGTGTTTCGGTTTTTAAAGCAGCTGTCGATGGTCCCACCAATATAACAAGGTTACATGGCGAGACCGATAAGCAGATACAATCTTCAGGTATAACCTATACGATTCTACGTCCTGGTTTTTTTATGCAGAATCTATTGTTTTTAGCTGGACAAAGCCTTGCTACTGAAGACAGGCTTTACTTCGGAACAGGCGCAGGGAAATTTGGATTGATAGATCTGAGGGACATTGTGGATTGTATCGAAGAAATCGCGGTTTCAGGGAGCTACGATAATGAAATACTTACACTAACTGGACCTGAAAGCATCAGTTTCCACGACATTGCTGATCGCCTGAGTGTAATTTTGGAACGACCGATCGATTATATTCCTATTACACCTGCGGCAGTTGAGCAAACGAGCAAAGCAAAGGGCGTTGGAAGCTGGTATGCCGAAGTGTTGCGGCAGTTATGTGAGCAATATGCAAAGAATTGGGGCTATATGACTACTAATAATGTTGAGCGCATCACCGGTCATGCTCCCCGTTCGTTTGACACATTTGCAAGTGAGATCCTTGCTCCTGCTCTTAAGTTGCTGCCAAATTAAAGTCAATGAATAGATTTTTCAGATAGCACCATTCACAATTCCTGCGAGTGGTTTTGTTTTGCCCCAAAGGATTTTTTCCGTTATTTTTGCGCCCCAATGGCGCCATGGCTCAATTGAATACAGCATCCCGACTCGTCGGGAAGGTTTCAGTTGATTGAGGGTGCTTAATAAAATTTAACTGGCCCCGTAGCTCAATTGAATAGAGCATTTGACTACGGATCAAAAGGTTTCAGGTTTGAATCCTGACGGGGTCACAAAGCCGTTGCGACGAAGTCGCGAGGGCTTTTTTATTTAGTAGCGTGGCAAACTTGTTTGCCTAGCGAACAAATAAAAAAGACCAAGCACGCGAAGCGGGCCAAAGGCTTTGAGTAAGGCCAATGCGAAGTGGATCAGTGACAACTAATCCTGACGGGGTCACAAAATAAAAATGCCTTGATTGTCAAGGCATTTTTATTTTTCGTCCTCTCGGGTTTTTCTTTCTTCAAATTGCGGAGGCGTCTGCACAACTTCTAATTCATAAAAGATTACGGCTGGTCAGGAACTACATCATGGGGTTTCGCTCTGCTGCCTTGGCTCTGCCTTGAAAACCCCACGAAGGCATTTCACTTTATCGGGCCGGGTTTTTTGCAAAACACCGCGGACTAACTGCAAGACTCCGAAGGTCCATCCGAATTTTGGGGATTTTAAATTTATGGCATAGCTTTAAAAAGATAACTTCTCAATAAAAATAACTGACCCCTAACCAAGGAGGCATCATGAAAAAGATTCTAGGCAGATTGCCTGCCCTGACATTGTTAATTCTCGGTTGCGTCCTCTTTACTGGTTGTGGAAAAAAAACGGTAAAGATCAAATACCAGCATTACCTGTCATTTGGGTCTGCGCAAGATAAGAATGGAAATTTGATCGAGGCCGGGCAGGGACAGTTCTTCGCACTATTCTACATTCTGTGTATCGACAATACAGCAGCAAACGCTAAGAGTTTCAGTTTCGACCCTAATAAATTTTATACGAACGATCCAGGAGAGACAATAGCGAATGCTTTGAATTCTGACTTTGGCCTCAAGAATCCCATCACTGTGGCAGCTGGTCAGAAAAAATCTAATCTTGGAATTATCATCTTTAAGATGAAGGGCTCGTGGGGAGGGAACCAGGGCGAAACCCTATATTATAACTCTTCAGCCGGAGAAAGTGTTCTTCCATGGAAGGATAACTGGGTAAACCTCGGGGGGCCACAAGCTCATATCGCAGATTACCTCGGTTTTCCGGTCTCTTACTCTTCAGGTGCGAATCTTTGTGTAGATAATCCCATTCAGTCGCCGCATTAGGTTATCGGGAGCGAAGGAGTAGCAATATACAGCAGTGAGCAAATAATCTCCTTGTGATGTTTGTCTCTGTATTCAACGGGAGTTAATCCGTAATTTTTTTTAAGTACTTCTCTGAATGCCTTTCCGAATAACCACATCATACATTCATTCACTAAAAGAAAAGTAGGGGTCACAGCATTGCTTTCTGCACCTTTGCAAGGAAGGCAGTTACTTTTGATTTAGGATCACCTTCGCCCAACGTTTCTATTGGCAAGTAGCCTTTATAACCAGAGGATTTAATAATCCCCCATCAATTTATCCAGGTCAGTTTCTTTTTCTTCGCCATTGATGAATATTTTTTCTTTTATCTGCCAGTTAACTGCATGTTTCACCGACAAGGCAATTTCCTGATAGGGATCGCGTACCCGGTAACTACCTGTGTCCAATATAAGACCCAACCATTCTGAATTGATGGCTTCAATGATCTTATTTACCTGGTCGGCAGTTTGAATAAAATCGTTGTGATTTTGTATACCTATGATGACGCCATGTTGTTTGCCGTATTCCACACAGGTTTGAATATCCTTATTACCGGCGCCCCGATCTTTGCCGCTACTTCTATCCAGTTCTTTACAAGCACCACTTCCTGCTGACGTTTGATGTTATCTGCAAGCGTAAAATCGTTTCGAACACCTGTACCACTTATTTCAATCCCCAGGCGGAAGGCTTTTCTTTTTATTTGAAATAAATATTCGTCGGAAGGTGGCTGTGGGTAGCCCTTAAAATAATACGCCGTAATATCTACTCCCTGAAAACCGCTGGTCGCGCAAAAATCAAGCAAATCGCTGATGGTCATACTTCCATTTGATAATGGAGCATTGAACGAGTAAGCGTTGAGGCTTGTCTTTAGCCCGGTTACAGGTTGTGAAAATCTTTTGGTAGAAGCAGATCGAGTATTTAAAACAATACCTGCTGATGCTGCAGGTATTCCAATCATTGAAGACAAAAATCTTCTGCGGTGAAGATGGTTATTCATAATGATAGATTGCTGTTTTGAAAGGATGAATTTACGTCGTTGTTGGAGTTTGAAATAAAACTTTCTTCCGTTATCAACCACTTCATCAACAACCCGAAGTCAAACATTTATTTACCGATGCGGTTAATTGCTGGTGTTGGCGAAAATCTCACAAATGCAGGAGTCTCACATGCGAACACCAACATCGGTGTAAATTCTACTCTTTATTTATTTGAAATCAGTTTTTTTATAATTCAATAACATAACGAGGAGTAAACAATTGGTCAATAGTTTCTGTATTAAAAATTTTAGCTACTTTATACGCCTTAATGCCACCACCAACCGAATTCCCTCTTCGGGTTTCATAGACATAAAGCAACAGGTTTCCTGTGTTGGCTCTTCTTAAAGAATAAGGTTCTACAAATCGTAGTCCGGCATCATTGCAGTAACCACAGGTGATAATACTGTGGATCCGCTGTTTTCAACTATGTAAAACCCCGTTTCCATGATGGAAAAGGGGTTTTACATTCCGGTCCTTTTGCAACATCGGAGTCCACCGTATAATTTTGCGGGAAGATCCACTAAAATTCATTTATGAAAAACCTCCTCCGCGTAACCGTAATCTTTTCTTCCATTGTTTTGTTGGCTTCCTGTAGTTCGAGCCACAAGACTGTTGTCATAAGGCCAGCTCCCACCAGAACGGTGGCGGTGGTGCAACAGCCTGAACCGCAACCACAATCCATGCCTCCCGGTCAGGCCAAAAAAGTATACGGCTCACAGTCGGCAAAGCCATTTGCGCCCGGTCAGCAGAAGAAACAAGTAGTCAATGTGTATCCGCTGATCATCGTGCGGACACCCGCGATAGTAATTTATACTTTCAGTGATGGCAGACACTACTATAAGAACGATGAGGGCATGATCTACTGGCTTGGCAAGGACGATCGATTTTACCTGGACGACTCTTATATTTCAAAGGTAAAATACGATGACAAGGACTATAAGGAGTGGAAAGAGAAAAAGGATCATGGCGATAAGGGCAAGGATAAGGAGGAAATCAGTAGTTCGAAGGAAAAGGAGAAAGGGAACAAAGATAACAATGGCTCTTCGGCCAACGATCAGAAAAAGACCAAGGAAAATAAGCATCGAAAAGGATGATAATTTATCTAACAGATTATCATGTCAAGAAGTCCACATCTCAGCCCTACTTAATTTCAGAGTTCATAGTCTGACATTTTGAGATTAACATTTATAGTGTTGCTACTTAAAGTTAATCTCAACTGGCAGCTTCCGCCCTCACGGTTTCTTATTTCTCCAATTTGCGAACGCCGCGAGGGGGCTGCGCAGCGACCACTCGCTTGTATAGCTACTATATGTCCGAAATTTAAAGGCCCATAACTTTTCACAAATTCCAATTCATAAACAATTATGGCTGGTAAGGAACTACATCGTGGGGTTTCGCCCTGCTGCCTTGGCTCTGCCTCGAAAACCCCACGAAGACATTTCACTTTATCGGCATTGCTTCGACCCTGCGAGAACTGAAAATCTATGTAGATTAATCTTGGTTATTTTGATTTTCTCCATATTTTGGTGAATTACCAATCAATTTTTTAAGCGCTTGAATGTATTTTATCATTTGGCCTAATATGGTATTTACAGCATCTTCTGGCATTGCTCGAACATTAACAAGTTTAATATCTCCTTCTTGAGTGACATTTTTAAGTTTCACAAACGTTACAACTTTGTGATCCCTAAAATTTATTATAGACTGTTCTGAGAAGTCTACGGGGTAGTGAGCGAAAATATTTCGTTCTTCACACAATTGGACCAAGTCTTTAAAATATTGTTTGTATTCATTCTTGAACTCCGGATTGTATTTATCAACCAAATACCTAAAAATTTGAATTTTATTCTCAAACGTTACTCTTGGAGAAAGAACTAAACAGACAAGCTCTTCGTTTTTTACACTGTCAGTTGTAAAATGCTCTGAGATATAAATATCAAGAGTAGATTCAATTTCTACTGCTCTTTGCAATATGCGACCGCGAATGTCATAAGCAGCAATCGATACCATTGCTTCAATTGTTTCTCTATCTTCCATGTGCTTACAATTTATATCCAAATTACAAACTTTAATTATTTGCATAAGCCCGCACTAATTCGGACATTTTTCAAAAGAGTTCTGCAATGGACAATTTATCTATACAATTTACTTTCAAAGACTTTCCAATTCATAAAAGATTACGGCTGGTCAGGAACTGCATCGTGGGGTTTCGCCCCGCTAACTTGGCTCTGCCTTGAAAACCCCACGAAGACATTTCACTTTATCGGCCATTGCCGAAGACCCTCGAGAACTGAACCGGTTAATGTTGAGATATTTATCAACAATGGAATTTAATTCATATACCTGCCTAAAAACTCCTTTAACTCGTTTGAAAGATTATCGGAGAGGATCACAAAGCCAGGCCCACGAAGAATTTCAAATAAAGTTCGTGTTAGTACCATAAAGTGGGGATTGATTTGAGCCATAAAGGCTACTATATTTGCTATATCGGTATGTCGATGCATAACGATAAGCCTAAACTTTCATGACTCCCCGATTAGCAATAATCAAGACGCCCGTTTCCACTTATTCGGATGACACTACATTGTAACTAAACAGGGAAAGGCTCAAAAGAAAACTACACTGAATTGGCATCGTGTCTGGGAATTGCATTTGTCATTAAAATTGGAGTGCATGTTAATCTTGAAGAGGGCCATATTATTTATACCTAGTCTTTTATTTGTAGGGCTCATTTATGGGCAACAGCCAAAATTAATAGTACCAATAGGGCATACGGATGATATCCTGTCTGTCAATTTTAGCCAGGATAGTAAATATATTGTAACTACGAGTAAAGACAAAGCTGTTAAAGTATGGGAAGCCTCAAGTGGAAAATTATTATTTAATCTTGAGGGCATTGAGAGCTCTATTGATTCAGCCAACTTTAGTCATGATGGAAAATTGTTAGTGACAGTATCAGAAGTAGATACAACCATAAAAAGTGGCATATCTTCATTTGGACAAAGAAATAGCATAATAAAAACATGGACGCTATCCACAGGAAAATTATTTAAAACTTTCGAACTACCAGACTGCCATGTTAGGTCTATTAGTTTCAGTAAAGATGATAGAAATATCTTCGTGGAGTCGGATAGAGGTATCAGTCTTTATAAAATCGACACCTTGCGTCCTGTGTATAAACTACATGAGGCTTTCATAACTATTAGTCATAATGAAAAATTTATACTTACTACTGAACACAATTATCATGATGATAGTGATACTGTAAAAATACGGCATGCCTCCACCGGAAAGCTATTTAAATGGTTCAGTTTTGGAAAGAGTGCTGGGAATATAAGTTTGAGTAGAGACGACAAGTATATTTTAATAAATTATTTCGAAGATTCAAAATATTATACAAGAGTATATGACGTCTCTTCCTCTTCCGTAAGATTATTGTATAGTTTACCTCCTCTTAAACATTGGGAAAAACCTTATGTATTTAGCCCCCAGGGTAATTATATTTTGGCTGTTACGGGCAATGTAAGAATCTGGAATGCTTCCGATGGTAAATTCTTAGATTCTTTGGAGGGAAATAGCTACCTCATTAGTGCGAAATTTAGTTCTGATGAAAAATATATCGTAACGGTAGATGATAGTTCGGCTGTAAAAATATGGGATGCATCCTCGGGTAAGCTTAAATATACTGTACAAGATAAAAATCAATCATATGATGCATATGCTGACGAGGTTAACTTTAGTCCTGATGGCAAATACATTATAGAAACAAACCGTGATTACAGCAGGGCTATGGTATGGGAAGCGTTTACAGGGAATCCTATATATAATTCTGAAGATGATAAGCGTGATGAACTTCATAAATGGGGATACGTTAAAGTCTGTGTTAGTTGTAGTCCCGATGGTAAATACATTGCTTTTGCAAAGTTTGAAAGGGGCAAAATGTTGAATACGAAATCGGGTAATTTTATAAACTTGCAGGCAATTGCCAAATCGCCTTATAATTCTAAATTTAGTCCTGACGGTAAATACATTGTAACTATATATTCAGATAGTACTGCTAATGTTTGGGAATTAAAATCAGGTAAACTTTTATTCAATATTAAACACGATATAGTTATAGATGCTAATTGTAGCGCTGATGGAAAACTTGTTACTGTATCTGGCAGGGATAGCACTGTAAAGGTATGGGATGCTTTAAATGATGGTAAACTTTTATATGCATTGAAAGAACATGGGGCTTATCACTCAGCAAATTTTAGCGCTGATGGAAAAAAAATTGTTACTTCCGAAGATGGAAAAATTAAAATTTGGAAAGCTCAAACGGGAGAATTTATAAGGGATATCCCAGGATTAGATAGTACGGAAGATAGTAAGAATCAAATTGCCGGTTTTAGCCCTGGTGGAGAATTAATTGTATCATCCCATACATCAAGAAATAGGGATGCTACGGTTTGGGATATAGAAACAGGTAAATCATTGCGCAGCATCCCCAACCCGGATAAAATAAATTTTTTCCATTGGGATTTTTTTCCGCAAAGGAATATGTCCTTTAGTGTGGATGGAAAATATCTTGCAGCAGAACTTTCTCAACCGCTGGGAAGAAGATCACTCGACGGTATCGGTATTGTGAATATTTCTACCGGTGATGTCAAATATTTATCCTATTCTTCTTTTTGGGAAGGTCAGGGTAAAATTTTGGATGTTACATTTAATTCAGACGGAAAACATATTTCGGCTGCCTGCTCTGATGGCACAGTTCATACATGGGATACATCAACTGGAAAGAAAACTACTCTCGACCTTCATTATTCGTTCAACTCTGCAGTTTTTAGTCCGGATGGAAAGTACATTGTAACAAGCGTTTCAGACAAAACTTCTAAAATATGGGAAGCGTCAACAGGCAAACTTCTTTATACATTCATTGCAACGGACAGTACGGATTACCTGGTAACGGATACTACAGGCCGTTATGATGGCACCGAGAGGGCCCGTAAGGCTTTATATTATGTGTGTGGCAATGAAATAATAGAGTTAGAGCAATTAAAAGAGCTTTCCTGGGAACCAAATTTAATCAGCAAAGTCATGGGTATTAGCCAGGAGCTCATTTCTTCAAAAAAGCTTGATGATCTTGATATCTGCGGCTATCCACCACTGGTGGAACAACAAGATATGAAGGACGACCGTTATCATTTTACAATTACGCCAAGACGGGGAGGTTTAGGGAAAATATTTTTATACGTTGGTGGCAAACAAATAAGCGTTTATCAACCTACTGAATTAGAAAAGAATGGCAGTAATTACCAGCTTATTGTTAACCGAAAAGATATAAAGGACTACCTGATTGCAGGCGAGGAAAACACCATTACCGTTAAAGCAACCACAAAAAGTAATGAAGTGTTTAGCAAGGGGCAGAATGTGCCTGTGGTAGAAAAGAGAGATAGCGTATTGGTCAATCCGAATCTTTATTGTATTTCAGTAGGTATTTGTAAGTATAAAGGAGAACCCCTGAAGCTATATTTTGCCTCCCAGGATGCGGCTGATTTTGAGCGGGCCATATCAGCTTCTTCACGTAAGCTGCTTAATATTGATGGAAAGGACCACGTTACCAGCTATATTTTCAACACAGAACCCGCTTCACCTGACCACTGGCCACTGAAAGATAATATTCGGAAAGCATTTGAAGATATTGCAAAGAAGGCAACAGCCAATGATATCTTGCTCGTCTTTCTCTCCGGCCACGGGGTATTAGAAAACGGCGAGTTTTATTACCTGACTCAGCAAGCTTCTGCATTTAAATTGGAAGGCGCCGAAAAAGAGGTGGCCATCAGCTCGGACGAATTAAATGAATGGATGCGTAAAATCAAAGCCCAAAAGCAGGTATTGATCCTGGATGCCTGTCATAGCGGACAAGCACTGCAAAGCCTGATTATTCGTAAGGAAATACCTGCTGACCAGCAAAGAGCATTAGAAAAATTAAAAGATATGACGGGCACATATATGCTGTCGGCTTCAGCTTCCGCTCAGTCGGCGATTGAAATGGGTCTGTACAACAGGGGAGTGTTAACCTACAGCCTGTTGTGGGGCATGAAAACAGGCGAAGGACTGAAAGATAAATATATTGACATTGCTAAATGGTTTCAATTTGCTGCTGATAAATCCAAAGAGCTGGCTAAAGATGTATCCCATCGTCTGGATCCGCAAATATCAATAAATGGAACCTTTCCAATTGGCATCGTATACCAGGAACTTTCAGATCAAATAAAATTAGACACCAAAATACCACAGTTCAAAAGATCTAATTTTCAAAATGATGACCTGTTCATTGATGACTTAAAAATAGGGCAAGCCTTTGACCACGAATTAAATGAGTTGAGCTATAGGGGCAAAAACAGGCCTGTTGTATTTTTTGCCGATGCAACAGAGGATGCTGTTTATTCAATTAATGGGCGGTATAAAACAAAGGAGAACCATATTACAGGGGAAGCAAGGTTGTTCGAAGGAACGAGAAAGGAACCAATCTTTAGGATACCTATCGACACAACCATTGACAACATGAATGCAATGGTGAAAGAGGTAATAGAAAAAATGATAAAAAAAGTTAACTAATAATAATTCTCTACTTCACATAAATATTAACACAATGAAAAAATTAAACCTGTCAGCGCTTACCCTTATCTGCCTCACCATTATTTCCTGTAATTCTACAAAAAAGGCCACACAGGATATTCCCAGAGCAACGCCAATAACAATGGATAAAGAATGGACTTTGGCGCATACGCCCACTGCACTTGATGTGGTAGGGGTTGTTTTTACATTTGACTCTACCGGTAAACCATTAAGAATCCCGGGAGGCGCTCTTAAACTAAAGGTATTAAGTGCTCCGGTAGCGGTAACACAACAAACATTTACGAAAAATGTATCTGCCGGTGCAATGGTTAATTTTTTAGCCATAAAAAATATCGGCTCCACTTCAAATTTGTCAGTTGCAGATACCTCTCATGTGAACGCTACTTTTAGCATAGAGGGCGGTATCATGACGGTGATAGATGATGATATTGCTAAGGCTTTTGATGAAAATAGTGCAACAATAGCGAGCAATATCAAATTATTCAATTTAGAAAAAGCGCCTCTTTATATTATCCTGGAAACGATCGAATCGCCTAATGTGAATATCACTTTTGACAAGTCAAAAGCTAAAAGTGCAAGCTTGTTAGCCAGCTTTAAAGAAATAATAAATGCTAATCCACAAATAAGTACTAACAGTACCGCAAAAACGGACTTAATATATAAAAACCCAAAACCCGTCACCGTTTTTTATAAGCTTCAGTCAATAAATGTAAATGTCATTGGAAGCAAGGGTAATGAACCTGAAAGGATAGATTTGTCTCTTGGTAAAATAGTAAGAAGTGATGAACTCGTTTATCAAAGAAAAGAATAATTTTAAACGGTAAATCGTCTGAGAAAAGTTGACTGCGCCGTTGGTATTCGAATGGGAGATAGTTCCAAGCTTAAGATTTCACACCAACAGCCTTCAGAAGTAAGATCTGAAGGTAGAATCCCTTTCTGAATGCCTCAGCGTCCGAATAACGGACATCATACATTCATTCACTAAAGGAAAAGCAGGAGTCACAGCATTGCTTTCTGCACCTTTGCAAGGAAGGCGGGTACTTTTGATTTAGGATCACCTTCGCCCAACGTTTCTATTGGCAGGTAACCTTTATAACCAGAGGACTTAATAATCCCCATCAATTTATCCAGGTCAACTTCTTTTTCTTCACCATTGATGAATATTTTTTCTTTTATCTGCCAGTTAACTGCATGTTTTACCGACAGGACAATTTCCTGGTAAGGATCATGTACCCGGTAACTACCTGTGTCCAATATGAGACCCAACCATTCTGAATTGATGGCTTCAATGATCTTATTTACCTGGTCGGCAGTTTGAATAAAATCGTTGTGATTTTGTATACCGATGATGACGCCATGTTGTTTGCCATACTCCACACAGGTTTGAATATCTTTCAGCATCCATTCTGTTACCTGTTCTTTGGTAAAATTTTCATTTTTTTGATTGCCCGCAAATATCCTTATTACCGGCGCTCCAATTTTTGCTGCTACTTCTATCCAATTTTTTACAAGCACCACTTCCTGCTGATGTTTGATGTTGTCTGCAAGTGTAAAATCGTTTCGAACACCTGTACCACTTATTTCAATCCCCAGGCTGAAGGCTTTTCTTTTTATTTGAAATAAATATTCGTCGGAGGGTACTTGTGGGTAGCCCTTAAAATAATACGCCGTAATATCTACTCCCTCAAAACCGCTGGTCGCACAAAAATCAAGCAAATCGCTGATGGTCATGCTTCCATTTGATAATGGAGCATTGAAGGAGTAAGCGTTCAGGCTTGTCTTTAACCCGGTTACAGTTTCTGAAAATTTTTTGGCAGAAGCAGACTGCGTATTTAAAACAATACCTGCTGATGCCATTGCAGGTATTCCAATGATTGAAGACAAAAATTTTCTGCGGTGAAGATGGTTATTCATGATGAAAGATTGTTGTACTTGTCGTCGAAAATATAGATTAGCTTACTGCTTGATAAGCTTGAGGCATTGTTGTTTGTCACCCTGTCTCACTTCTACATAATAAATTCCTGCTTTATACTTACTGCCTAATTGAATGGTGCTGCTAGGCGCTATGCTTACCCGGGACTCAATCATCCGTCCAAGATTGTCCATGATTCTTATACTTATCAATTCCTGTAAATTACTTCTTGTGTTAATCAGGAACTGATTGTAAGAAGGATTGGGTGATACCGTTACCAGCAAAGTTTCTGTAGTGACAATATTTTCTTCAGATGCCCGCGCAGTTGTGGTTGTTTGACCATTATCATGCGGCACTGTAACAAGTACGGGCATCGTACGGGAATTACCGTCTGCATCGGTTGCTGTAATGGCAATGGTATAAATCCGTCCGGAACCATAGCCATTTCTTTCAGCTCTCAACTTAACATGATGGTTGTCGACGACTTCCCAGTCTGGTTGATTACCCGATGGTTCATTGCTGCTCACCGAAAGTGAGCTGGCAATCCCACCGCAATTATCTGCAGCACTATACGCTACTGTAACTGTTTTCATTTGATGGTTGGGAGCAAACAGAGTAGTAGGATCAGCAGAGATCCCGGTAATAAGAGGCGCGGTAACGTCATTTGCCGTTACCGTAAAACTGCAACTCGCTGTTTGTCCGACAATATTAGTTGCAGTGAGTGTGACAGTATGATTACCTCTTCCATTAATCATACTGCCTGGTGTAGGTGATTGTGTGATCGTTGTTGCGTTAGTAATTGTCGCCATGTTCCGGTAATCAGGTAAAATGACTGAACAGTCTGCAGTCATATTCAGTGTTTGTGTTTCCGGACAAGTGATGGCTGGCGGCACATCAGCGGCTGTATTGGACGTTACACTTTCGTTATGGAAATGGTCAAGTGCTGTTATGGTGTAATAATAACTGGTGTTGGCAGCAATGGTTTTATCAGCAAACGCAGAAGTATCTCCATGTGTGATCGCAACAATATTGTTGGCATTGCTAATGTCAATAACGGGATTGGTAGAGCGATAAACAACAAAACGTTTCGCTTTATCCAACTCATTGGCAGTAAACGGCGGCTTAGTCCAATGAAGCACTACGGAATCGTTGCCGTACTTAGTAGCACCAAGGGCTGATGCGGATGCGGGAGCAATATTATCCCGCCACGGCATTGCTGGTAACAAGGCTGGCCTTTGATAAAAGAATAGTCGCAAGGAATCTCTAAAACCTAATTTGGTAGTACTTCGCAAGCTGCTTGTATTGTAGATGATTTCTCCAAATATATTCGGATAGCTTCTGTTAAGTCTTACTTCATTGGGTATCATCGAAGGGTTAGTCCAGGGGGCGCCTTGTGTTGCATCGTTTACTTTATAACCAGCCATGCCAATATAAATATGTCGGCTGTTAGCATTGTCACTCCACCACGGAACTATTTTACTATAATCGGCACCGGGCTGGCCAATATACCAGTACACTTCGGGTGCCAGATAATCTACCCAACCTTGCTGGATCCATTTCCTGCTGTCACAATACAGGGTTGTATAATGTTGTAAACCAGAAGTGGGAGTGCCAATGGCAGGATCTGTGCTATTACGGTAGATACCTGTTGGTGCTACACCAAATTTGACCCAAGGCTTCAGGGCGCGAATAGTATCATATACTTTTTTGATCAGGAGGTTTACATTATCTCTTCTCCAGTCAGCAATGTTGGTAAAGCCGCGGGGATCGTTAGTAAAATAAGAAGTATCCGCGATTGTTCCCTGAGGATAAAAATAATCATCGAAATGAATACCGTCTACGTCATACCGTTGTACAATATCAACCACTACGCTGGTGATGTAATCTCTTACTGCTGATAACGCCGGGTTAAGTATTTGCACTGTTCCTATAGTGAGTGTCCATTCGGGATGCACCTTAGCAACATGTGTATTAGCGAAATTAGGGAGGTTGCTAATATTTCCAACAGCCCTGTAAGGATTCAGCCAGGTATGAAACTCTATGCCTCTTTTATGAGTTTCAGCAATGGCAAATTCTAGAGGGTCCCAAAGGGGAGTCGGCGCCCTACCCTGAACGCCATTCAAATCTGCCGACCAAGGTTCAATGGAGCTTGGATACATCGCATCACACTGGCTGCGCATCTGCAGGTAAACAGCATTCATTCCTGTAGCAGCATGATGATCCAAAATAGTGATCAATGCGGCTTGTTGTTGCGCCGGTGTCTGCGTCCGGGAAGGCCAATCAATGTTGAGGTAAGTAGCGATCCACGCACCCCTTAATTCTCTTTTTGGAGGGCTTTGTGCCGAAGCTAAAAAAGTAAAATGGAACAAAAGGATGAAGAGTAAAGTTTTGGTCATACGTGTGGTTTTTCACCAAGTTACTGAGATATTCAAACGCTCTGCAAATAAGTTTTACTTTATTTTTAGAACACTATTGAGATCAGGGTTCTTTTAGTACGAATATGGTTTGAGGCATTTTCGTTTATTTATTTGGCAGGAAAAATGTTCTTCGAGAAATGGATAGATCGCGCATTTTTTCAGCCGCTTCTTTCATTCCGTTTTCGCATTAGGTGACTAGAAAATATTTTAACCAAATGAGACAGAGAGTAACAACTGCATATTTAACTAAGGCGATTTCCTTCGCCTTAGTTATTTTGTTGCTTCTAAAATGTAATACAGTATCAAAAACTATCAATAAGAATTTAAAAGCTATAACGGTAAAAGTTGAATTGCCCATATTGTCACCTGATAACACAGGTTTTATTACTGCTGTGGATAGTCTTAATATTATTTACTATCAAAATCTTACTATAT
Source organism: Chitinophagaceae bacterium (assembly GCA_036005185.1). Lineage (GTDB taxonomy): Bacteria > Bacteroidota > Bacteroidia > Chitinophagales > Chitinophagaceae > VBAU01. The sequence continues at coordinate 150,579 of DASYQS010000024.1, forward strand.
TTCAAATTCCTTACTTCAATTCGTTTTACCAATTTATAAATAACTCTTCAGGCCAAATTGTTGGTCAAACGCATCTTAAAGACGAACTGAAAAAAACGTATCTTATTTATCAAAACCATAGTTCTTATGGTTGTCAATTTGATTCAATTAATGCAGTTCCAAGAACGGTTCTCATCGATTCATTTTTCAAGACAAAAACCTTATATACATTCAATCCATAAGATGAAAAAAATGATGGTTTAATCTTTTCAGAAAAAATGCCGAATGGAGATATTGCCGAGACATATATTCCTAGAATAAAGGAGGATGTTTCATTTCCTGATTCGATGTACTTCTATTATTCGGATTTTATGAAAATTGACTACTCATTTTCAAAACAACTTGACAGTATAAAGGGAAAAAAGTTATATCAGGTCCGAATGATTTATAACCCTTTATCTAAGGGAGTTTTTCCTTTCGATGCACCAAGACGAGAATATTTATTCGAGATGAAAAAACTGGAAGTAACAAATGAAATAATACATCTGATAAAAAAATCTGAGAAAGTTTGTGCGGGTGTAAAATAAATTTTCGTGCGCCTCGCCTATCTGAGTGCGATAATTAAGATTATGTTGAACTTCATAACAGAATTGGCACGTATTAAAGTTCTTTCGCTTTTTACGAAACAATTTTGGCACATGTTGCCTATAAATAATTGATAGCCATGATTGTCAAGGCATTTTTATTTTAAGTAGCTTTAATTGTAAAGATTAGGACGTGAGGCGATTGTTTTTTTTATCGTTCATTCTTCTTTCCGCTTTTCAACTAAGGGCGCAACCAAATAATTGCACCTTTAAGCAACCGGCGATTACTATTCACTTTGGAAGGGGTGATGTGCGTGATGTGAACACTGAATTTCTTTCCAATTACCGCAGACTAGCTACTTCCTGTCCTGTCGATGGCTACTACGCCTACGCTGCTCATACCAGCAATTGCTTTGATGATGATTGGCATACACTCGCGGAAGATCATACCGCAGGCGATGTTAACGGCAATATGATGTTGGTAAATGGGGCGCCAAATAGTGGTACGTTCTTAAGAACAACAATAAACGGATTAAAGGGCGCTACCACTTATGAGTTCGCGGCATGGTTAATGAACTTGTGTAAGCCAAGTGATAAGTGCCCCTTTCCGTTACTGCCCAATATTACCATACGCCTGGAAACACAGGAGGAAAAAAGCATCGCACAATTTGTAACCGGCGACCTGGGGCGGCTTGAGATTCCACGTTGGAGGCAGTATCGCGCTATCTTCACCACGCCGCCTTCCATCACAGCGTTAAGGTTGATTTTGATTGACAATGCGCCCGGCGGTTGTGGAAATGATTTTGCATTAGACGATATCACTTTCCGCGAGTGTATAATGCCAGCTCCCGTTGTCACAACAACACCTAAAACAAGTAAAGTAAAAAAGAACCCAGCCACCTTAAAACCGGCACCGAAGAAAGCTACTCAGGCGCCTGCGGGAAGAGAAGGGAAAATAAGCCAGGTTGTGAAACCAAAAACAGATTCTCCTTCAAATTCGATTTCAGTTTTAAATCGGAAGACACCCGTTTTTCCCCGACCACCACTGGTATTGACAACAAGGACAAACGCATTAGTAAAACAAATTGAAACGGTAGCCGGAGAGATCAGGATTGAGCTGTATGATAACGGAGAGATAGACGGCGACACGGTCAGCATTTATCATAACAATGTGCTCATTAAAAGTCATGTCAGGCTTTCTGAAAAACCCATATCGCTCCGCATTGCCATTGATACCGCACAACCACATCATGAATTGATCATGGTTGCAAATAACCTCGGTTCCATTCCGCCTAATACTTCAGTAATGATCATCACTGCCGGCACCGCCCGCTATCAAGTATTTATTTCCTCCACTGAGCAAAAAAATGCAAAAGTGGTTTTTGATCTGAAAAGATAATTTTTTTCCTGTGTTAATTTAAAAACAGTTTCTATTTCAAGCGATTTGCCAATGTTGTTTTTTAGCGATTGCCCCATAGCTTACTACAAAACAATTTTTCTAAATAATATTTTATGAATTTGATTTTTGAATTTGTAGCAACACTTTCAACAAATAAAATCGAGTAGCCTTTACATAAATCCTTACGGGGTCACAAAAGGTAGCAGCTTCGCTAACCTTTTTTATTATTAGGCATAAAATATTGTTGGGTTCCGAAGTTTAATTGGACACGCCTCCTTCTCAAGTATGAGCAAATAAAGGCAAGGTACAACAGAAGCAGGATCTTCATCTTAATTTTGCCTGCATAGCAAATCATTCATTAACATTACACAATGTCAGAAGTTAGTCTGAAAGAAAGGTTTTCCGCATTGGGCAATCTTCCCAGGTTTTTTAATCTGGTTTGGAAAACCAGCCCTTCCCTTACCATTATCAATGCTCTGCTCCGTATTATACGTTCCGCCATTCCTGTTGCTATTTTATATGTTGGCAAACTTATTATTGACCAGGTAATACAACTGGGCCGCGGTTCAGGCAGTGATCATAATTATCTATGGCAATTGGTAGCTATTGAATTTGCGCTTGCCATTCTTTCAGATGGATTAAGCAGAGCAACGACTTTAGTGGACAGTTTACTAGGAGATTTATTCTCAAATTATACTTCCATTCAAATCATGCAGCATGCTGCCATTTTAGATCTTGATCAATTTGAAGATTCCAATTTTTATGATAAACTGGAACGAGCAAGACAGCAAACCATTGGACGTACGATTTTACTTTCACAGGTTTTAAGCCAGGTTCAGGACTTAATTACTATGGGTTTTCTGGCAGCAGGGCTAATCATCTTTAATCCATGGTTGATACTCCTTCTTTTTATTGCCGTATTGCCTGCTTTTATGGGAGAATCTTATTTTAATGATCGAACATATTCTCTAAGCCGCAGGCAAACACCGGAGCGCAGGGAGCTTGATTATATAAGATATATCGGAGCTAGTGATGAGACTGCTAAGGAAGTAAAGATCTTTGATCTTTCCGGTTTTTTAATTGATCGATTCCGGCAGTTATCCGGTAAATTTTATAGAGATAATAAGCATCTTGCAATAAAAAGATCATTGTGGGGAACCTTGTTCTCCGTGCTAGGCGGCATTGGATATTATGGAGCATACGTCTATATTATTTCAGAAGCCATCAGAGGACAGCTCTCCATTGGTACGCTAACATTTCTGGCTGGCTCATTCAGACAACTCAGGAGCTTACTCGAAGGCATTCTCTCACGCTTTACCTCCGTATCGCAAGGTGCTATTTATTTAAAAGATTTCTTTGATTTCTTTGACATCCAACCAAAAATAAAACTCTCATCCAATGCAAGAGCTTTTCCCAAACCAATCCAACAAGGATTTACTTTTGAGGATGTAGGTTTTAAATATGCTAATTCGGAATATTGGGCAAATCGTCATTTAAACTTTACTCTTCATGCAGGTGAAAAACTAGCTCTGGTAGGAGAAAATGGTGCAGGTAAAACTACACTTGTGAAATTATTAGCCCGTCTGTATGATCCAACAGAGGGGCGCATTTTATTGGATGGTTATGATTTACGTGACTACAACTTAGTTGAGCTGCGAAAACAGGTCGGTGTCATTTTTCAGGATTATCTCAAGTATCAAATGACCGTTTCACAAAATATAGCAGTTGGAGATATTTCTGAAAAAGAAAATAAAGAATTGATTATTCATTCTGCTAAACAAAGCCTTGCCGATCCTTTAATTCAAAAACTTCCAGGCAAGTATGATCAACCTCTGGGAAAACGATTTAATCAGGGAGTAGAACTTTCGGGTGGCGAATGGCAAAAAATTGCACTTGCAAGAGCATATATGAAAGACGCACAATTGTTCATTCTTGATGAACCGACATCCGCCCTGGATGCCAGGGCAGAATATGAAGTGTTTCAAAGATTTTCAGAATTGACGAAGGGGAAAACCGCTGTACTTATTTCACATCGATTTTCAACAGTGAGGATGGCAGATAGAATTTTAGTATTGGATAGAGGTGAGATTTTGGAAGAGGGCAGCCATGCGGAATTGCTCAATAAAAAAAATCGTTATGCAGAGCTTTTCAATCTGCAGGCAATGGGTTATCAATAGTTATCATACAGCCTGAGCTTCTACTTTGATTATTAGTTTAGACTAATGGTGATTCCTCAAGACTATACAACTTCACTGGTTTCACTCTACCTTGGGGATAGTCTCCTCCACAAAGGACGCTTGCGTGGTGTACGGTAGTTTAATCAGTTGAACAAAACAGATTAACCAAATTTTAGACTTGATAAAGGATGCTCAAACTAAAATCTTAAGCAAAAAAAATTAATTTTAGATATAGGAATGAAGAAGTTTTTTATTCTTTTATGGACATGCTGGTTTGTAACCGCAGGGAACGCACAATTTACCAAAGCAAGTTTGGAGGCAAGTGGCGTTACTTGTTCTCTGTGCAGCAAGGCAATAAAAAAAGCATTGGAAGGACTTTCTTTTGTACAGGAAGTAAAGGTGAACGTTAAAGCCCAGGATTACAATCTTGTCTTCAAAGAAAATTCAACAGTTCATTTTAATGATATTCAAAAAGCGGTTGAAGATGCAGGATTTTCGATTGCAAGCTTAAAGGTTACCTGCTATTTTGATAATGTAAAATTGCAAAAAGATGAAAATATCAGGATTGGTGATCAAACTTTTAATTTTTTAAATGGTAATAACGAAATACTTAATGGCGAAAAAACCTTTACCATAATTGATAAAAGTTTTTTGACTCCTAAAGCATTTAAGAAATATAGTGCAATTGTTAAACAAAATGCCATCTCAAACATCCGTATTTATCATGTAATTATTTAATCAGGTTGCAAAAGCTCCTGTCGATAATAGCTACACTTTACTCATTGTCGTCCTCTTCTCAGGAATTATTTGTCAATTCGGAGCCAGCCTCTGTGCTTCCTGCAAGATCTTTGAGCATTAAGTTATCAGCCTATATTGTCCCTTATGATAGAGTTTTTGCTCGAGCTGCAGAACGTTATCTGACAGAATTTATGGTCGGTGTTAATAAAAAACTCTCTCTTAAAATAGGCGCAGGTTTTTCAAACATGCATACGAGCAGTTTTGAAAAGGAGTCTTTTTCTTTTTACGGTAAATACCGTTTTTTTTCTCAGGATGACGTTCACAAACATTTTCGCATGGCTGCATTTCTGAATGGCTCATATTCGTATGCTCCTTTTCATTATGATGAAGTTGAGCTAATGGGAGACAAGACAGGAATATCAATGGGCATTATTGCTACGCAATTGTTGAACAAATTTGCTTTATCAGCTTCTGTCAGTCATACGCAATTATTGGATAGTTCAAGGTTCAATAAGGTGGTGTATATACCTACCCGTATTTATCAGGCTATGAACTATTCATTTTCATATGGATATTTATTATTTCCAAGGGAGTATAAGGACTTTAATCAACTCAATTTAAATCTTTACGTGGAATTTCTGGCTCAACAAACACTTACTCAAGGCAAGTATTATATTGATTTTGCGCCGGCCATGCAATTCATCATCAATAGCAATCTGAAATTAAACGCCAGTTATCGCATAGAGCTTGCCGGCAACATGCAGCGAATATCACAATACAAATGGTTATTCGGTTTCGAAAAAAGTTTTTTGAATGTATGGAAAAGAAAACCTAATTAGACGAAACTTCAACTTTGGCGGTCGCCAAATTTTGAGCAGGATCTTTGGCGAGAATTGTTATGATGTAGGTAATACCTGCATCTGCCGTAAAAGAGTCTTGCACCGTGCCAGTTGGTTGATCAGGGTAAGAATGAATGTCCCTCAGCAATACGCCTGTCGTTTTATCTGTTACATGAATATGAAGCTCCGTCACCTCATCATTATCACTGGCATTTGCGATTGCAGTAATTGTTTGCCCTGCTGTAAAATGTTGATTGTTTAATGGAGATGTAATGGTTATAGTGGGTGGTATTTTATCTCCTGCATTTGGTTCTTAGAACAGGCTGCTACTAAAAAAAGAAGTATAACTCCAAAGAAATATTTTCCACTTATCTGCACAGTATTAAAGTTACAAAAATTAATTGCTGTAGTTATGTGTTGCTGAAGTAATTTTGCCTTTGAAGAAAAATGTTTTGAAGTCCGTAGGTGCTATATTACTCCTCATTGCTTTTTTTACCCAAAGCTTTAATCAATCATTTATTGTATTTGGCTTTTATGCCAGTCGGTCTTATTATGCCAATATCTGTGAAAACAAATCAAGACCCATTCTCCACTGCAATGGCAAGTGTCAGCTTGCAAAAAAGTTAAAGCAGCAAGAAAAAAAAGATCAGCAAAATCCTGAGCGCAAACTTGAAAATAAAAATGAAGTAATTTTCTATTCAAACTTTACTAACAATTTCCCCTTTCTTTCAATTGCAAGACATTGCTACTTTCATTATTCTGAAGATGATATAATTGATTTTTCCTTTCCTGTTTTTCACCCTCCTACTGTCTGATTTTTTTGATTCCTAAGTTTGTTTATGCAGAATAAATGTCTGCATGATTATTTATTCCTGTAACCTAAAATTCATGAAAATGAAAAAAATTCTATGTTTACTCATTGCATCTATTGTTTTTTTTGTGACTAATGCTTGTGAAATTTGTGGCTGCGGCGTTGGTAATTACTATATTGGCATTTTACCTCAATTCAATCATAGATTTTTTGGGGTTCGTTATCACTTCAACAGTTTTCGCACAAGATTAAATGATGATCCAACGCAATTCAGCAGAGATTTCTATCAAACAGCTGAGCTATGGGGAGGATGGAATATTGGCAAAAGATTCCAAGTTCTTGCATTTGTTCCTTTTAATTTTAATCACCAAGAATCAGACGAAGGCACGACAGATTTGAAGGGGTTAGGTGATGTCGCATTGCTTGTAAATTATAAGCTGTTTGAGGTGAGTACAAAAAACATTTCGCAACAGTTATGGATTGGAGGTGGAATTAAACTGCCCACAGGAAAATTTTCAATAGAAGCAAATGATCCGGATGTTGCTTCTGTAGCTAATACACAGCTCGGTTCTGGTAGTACAGATTTTTTATTAAATGCCATGTATAATATCCATATCAATAAGCTGGGTATAAGCACGGCGGCGAACTATAAGATTAATTCAGCTAATAAGGAAGAATATAAGTTCGGTAATAAATTTTCAGCGAGTAGTTTTATTTATTACGCTTTTCCGGTTTCAAATGTTGTTATCAGCCCAAATCTGGGGCTTTTATTTGAACATACAGAACATAATGAATTAACCAACAGCAAAATTGATCTCACAGGAGGAAAAATTTTGCAAGGTTCTGTCGGCGCTGAAATAAGTTTTGGCAGGATGGTTGTTGGATTCAACGCTCAGCTACCCCTTGCACAAAATTTTGCTGAAAATCAAACCAGGGAAAAAGTGAAAGGTATGGCGCATGTAAGTTTTGCCTTTTAATTCACCTGAAAAAGCCCATTAGCCGATTTGAAAAGTTGTCGGAGAGAATTACAAACAAACAAACCTCTCGCTGATAGATGGAGAGGTTTGTTATTTTTACAGGATGAAAATTCAATTCTGGTCAATAGGGAAAAATCACGATCCATACGTAAAACAGGGAATAGAGGATTTTACTCACCGGATCTCAAAATATTTTCTGGTGGAATGGAATATTCTTCCTGTTCCCAAAAATGCTGGCATGATGAGTGAAATGGATTTGAAGAAAAAGGAAGGAGAAACAATATTAGATTGGTTAAAAAAAGATAGTTACTTGGTGGCTTTAGACGAAGGTGGAAAAGAAATGAGCTCTGAAAAATTGGGTGAATTTATCCAAGCTAGGGCCAATGAAAGCATCAAGACCCTCGTGTTTTTAATTGGTGGAGCTTTTGGCCTTGATGAAACTGTATTACAAAAAGCAAACTATCGATGGAGCTTATCCCAATTGACTTTTCCACATCAATTGGTAAGATTGATACTAGTAGAACAAGTGTACAGAGCATGCACCATTATTCGCAATGAAAAATACCATCACAAATAAATCCGAATAGGGAATTCCGAATTCCGAACAAAGAGTATCTGGTTTAATAAAGCCGAAAGTAATTTCGGATTTCGGATTTCAAATTTTAGATTTGACGATTATTAACTCTTCCACATGGATCTTTCAATCACGCTTATCATTATTATCGTAACTACCCTTGTTTCGATCAGCGGCTTTAGCAATCAAAAGATCATAGACGATCTTATTTTTTATCCTCCTGCCGTTACACAACAGAGACAGTGGTGGCGTTTTTTTACTTGTGGATTTATTCATGCAGATTTTGGGCATTTGATTTTTAATATGCTTTCATTATACCTGTTTGGCAGGTTTGTAGAGGAAAAATTTATTGAACTATTTTTTAAAAACGGAAGATTACTATATCTGCTGATGTATGTTCTTGCTTTACTCGTTTCTCTTCTTCCAACTTTTATAAAACACAAAAATGATTACTATTATCGAAGCCTCGGCGCATCCGGAGCAGTATCGGCAATTGTGTTTGCAGGTTTGCTGATAGCTCCCTATGTTGAAGTGGGTTTCTTTTTTATTCCTCCCATTATTCCCGGTTTTATCTTTGCGCCTCTTTATCTTATCATTTCAGCAGCTTTAGACAGAAGAGGCGGAGACAATATTAATCACTCGGCCCATTTTTGGGGGGCAATCTTTGGGATCGCTTTTGTTATTATTGTTGGCAAACTGATCAGTAATTATGATGCTATCACTGAATTTGTAAATGGAGTAAAGGCTTATATGCGTTCTAAGGGCTGGATATAGTCAGTTGCAATATTTGTTTTGTTCTTTCAGTTACTTTGAAACGGTCATCTATTCTTAGCCCCACTACCCAAATAATCCTTTTTGCTGATTCGATCACCCATACGTTCTCCTTTTGATTTTTTGCAAGCTTTTGATCAATAAAAAAACGAGCAAGCTTTTTCTTTTTTCGCATTCCCAAAGGATAAAAATAATCTCCCTGTTTCCATTTACGGAGAAGCAAGGGAAATTCGATATGCTTTGCATCAAATTGTGCAACTTTCTCGGATTTATCAAGAACAAATTTTTCTTTGTTGATAAACTTTAAATCAAGCACACCAGCGTGAGATCTGATCTGGTTTGAATCCTTTTCAATAATAATTGTATCTGTACGAACAAACCGGGGAGCAATAATGAACCAATTGCGGTGTTTAATTATCTGGTACATGTCGTTCTCGATATATTTCCCCGACTCAGCAGTTGCAAGTTTAATCACTTCATCAACCTGCTTCTCACCAAAATAATAATCTTTGATGATCTCATATATGAAGGACGTTCCCTGATAATGCATTAGTTCCTTCACAGGAATACGGACTTCTGCCTGGTTATATTTGCAGAGTCTTCCTTTTAATTCTTCAACCAAGACACCATAGAGGTTGCTGATTTTTTTGAACCGTTGAATATTATCGAGAATATTTTCTTCCGCTTGGGGGTAAGCCTTCTTTATTGAAGGAATGATTTCATTGCGAAAAAAATTACGGGTGTATCGACTCGAAACGTTCGACGAATCTTCAACCCACGCCAGGTTATTTTCTCTGGCAAACTCTTCAATCTCTGAACGGGTAAATGAAAGCATTGGCCTGATACAATATCCAAAAACTGTGAAAACGGAAATACCTGTCAATCCTTCAAGCCCTGTGCCTCTGACAAAATTCATTAATACAGTTTCAATATTGTCATTGGCGTGGTGAGCTAATAACGTAAATGAAAAACTTTTTCCCTGCCGCAATTCTTCAAACCACTCATACCGAAGATTTCTGGCTGCTTCTTGGATGCCTTTTCTTGTTTCTTCGGCATATTTTTTTGTATCAAATTTTTTTACGAATACGTCCACCTCATACTTATCTCCTAGGTTTCTGACAAACTGTTCATCTCTTTCACTCTCCTCCCCCCTCAGTTGAAAATTACAGTGGGCGATTGCGAAATCATACCCACTTTGTTTGCATAATTCGCAAAGGACAACGGAATCCACTCCCCCGCTTACAGCCAATAGCAGTTTGTCCTTTGGCTGGAAAAAAGCATTTTCTTTAATGAATTCTTGAAACCGTTGAAGTAAGCTCATATTGCTGTGAAACAACAAAGAAACAAAATGTATTTTTGATAATGTCACCAGTTGAAAAAAGACAAAAATATTTTGAATGGGGCTGTAGAATTGTTCTTACTGTTCATTTTTGGTTTTGTGTTTCGGGATATATTAGTTGGCGTCAAGCAAAACATCAATTGATATCGCCATTAATCCCCGAAAAAACAATTTTTCAATTGATTGAACCAAGTTTTTATACATCAATGATTCTTTGTTCAACCTTTATTATTTCTTTATGGTTACATTTCTTTAAAAAAAGATTGGGAGTTATCATGGCTAGCAGTCTATCCGTTTTAATGTACAAACCTCTGTTAATACTGTTTTCATAAACAACCTAGAAACTCAATTTTTTTAAGTACCAAAATTCTAAAATATCAATTCCTCATAAGCACTCCTCAATTCATTATACGCGTGGTTTTCCTCCGCTTTCTTCGCCTGTTCCATTCCCTTCTCATACCATTTTATTGCTGACTCTGTGTTCCCATTTCGTTCAAACAATTTTGCCAAATGATAGTAACTGCCGATGTATTCAGGCTCGCGGTGCAAAATATCTTCAAATAATTTCTGTGCTGCGGAATCATCACCAATTCTTATATACTCTAATGCCAATGCATGCTGAATGAAACTATCGTTTGGATTGATTACTAAAAATTCTTTTAACTTTTCAATTCTGTCCAACTCTAAAAATTATTAATTATTAATTGTTAATTTATAAATTCCCTTCCCTATCTTTGCTTTAGTTGCATAAACAACTATCCTTCGCTCGCTTAGGGTAGCAAGAAAAATCGATAAACAAATTATGAAGATCCTAGTTTGCATCAGCAAAACACCCGATACGACGGCAAAAATAGCTTTCACCGCTAATAACACGAAATTCGATACCACTGGAGTACAATGGATCATTAATCCTTATGATGAATGGTATTCGCTTGTTCGTGCCATTGAGTTGAAAGAAGCCGATGCTTCGACAACGATTCACTTGATCACAGTCGGATTAGCCGATACGGAGCCAATCATTCGCAAAGCGCTTGCATTGGGTGGCGATGAAGCCATCCGAGTAAATGCTGACAGCCATGATAGCTTTTACATTGCGTCGCAAATTGCAAACGTTGCAAAACAAAATGGCTACGATCTCATTTTTACAGGTAAAGAAACAATTGATTACAACGGTTCCTCTATCGGAGGCATGGTAGCTGAACTGCTGGATATGCCTTATATTTCTTTAGCTACCAAATTTGAGCTGAATGGTAGCAAAGCAACGGTGAATCGTGAAATTGAAGGCGGGGAAGAAGTTTGTGAGATTGAATTGCCTGTAGTGGTCAGTTGCGCGAAAGGCGTAGCTGAACAACGAATTCCTAACATGCGTGGAATTATGGCAGCTCGTACCAAACCTTTAAAAGTTGTTGAACCTGTGGCCGCAGATGCATTAACCGCTATTCAAAGTTTTGGTTTACCGCCTGCAAAAGCAGGAGTAAAATTAGTGCCCGCTGATAATGTTGCGGAACTTGTAAGATTGCTTCATGAAGAAGCGAAAGTAATTTAAACCTCTGTCTTCGCCTTAGGCGGAGAACTTGGGACGTTTCCAGTTTTTATTTTTGAAAAATATTTTTACTAATATAATGTATGCGACCAACTTCAATTCTTTACTCAACTGTCATTGCGTCGCACACTTGTACTTTTAGTTCTTTATTCAACAAATTTTTTAAATAAATTCTCCTTATCAAGAGAATCACAATCTAAGTTCCCTCTTTAGAGGGACAGGGGGTAAAAATATGGTTTTAATTTTTATAGATGCTGCTGAAGGTCATGTAAAAAAAGCTTCACTAGAGGCATTAACCTACGGATCAAAACTTGCAGAACAATTAGGCACAACTGCAGAAGGTGTTGTACTAGGTGCCGCTACAGAAGATCTTTCTGCTTTGGGCAAATACGGAGTGAAGAAAATTCATCAGGTCAATAATGAAAGCCTTAATCATTTCGATGCGCAAGTATATACCCAGGTAATCGCACAAGTTGCCGAGTCTACAGGCGCAAAGTTTGTTGTGTTTTCAAATAATGCAGATGGAAAAGCCATTGCTCCAAGACTTTCGGCCCGTTTAAAGGCAGGCCTCATTGCAGGAGCTGTTGCATTGCCCGATACCAGTAATGGCTTCGTGGTAAAGAAAAATGTTTTTTCAGGCAAAGCATTTGCAAATATTTCTTTGAACACCGATATAAAGATCATAGCTCTTAGCCCCAACGCGTACAAAATTGAAGCAACTCAAGGCACTGCAGAAGTTGTTGCCTTTAATGCAACTATACCTTCCTCTAAAATAAAGGTCACTGCAATCAACAAAGCAAGTGGTGAAGTTCCATTAACGGAAGCTGAGATTGTTGTGAGTGCCGGACGCGGTATGAAGGGGCCAGAAAATTGGGGTATTGTAGAAGATCTGGCTCATACCCTGCATGCTGCGCTTGCTTGCAGTCGCCCAGTTGCAGATGCCCATTGGCGGCCACATAATGAACACGTTGGACAAACCGGAATAGCCATTGCGCCAAATCTTTATATTGCTATTGGCATTTCGGGAGCAATACAACATTTGGCCGGAGTAAATAGAAGTAAAACAATTGTCGTGATCAACAAAGATCCAGAAGCGCCTTTTTTCAAAGCTGCCGATTATGGCATTGTTGGCGATGCTTTCGAGGTAGTGCCTAAGTTTACTGAGGCCGTTAAAAAAATTAAGGCGTAATATGAATTTTTTCTAAAATAATATAGGAGATATGGCTGATTTTTCAGCCATATTTTTTTAGGCAAAATGCCTTAGTTTCGTGTGATATTTTATGAAGAAAATAGAGCTGGAAATAGTTGCCCTTTCGCATAGCATTACACAAACTCACTCATACGCCGTCGTACTTGGGGAGGTAAATGGTCTCCGTCGCTTGCCTATTGTAATTGGCGGGTTCGAAGCCCAAGCTATTGCGGTTGCTTTGGAAAAAATGCAGCCCAGCCGCCCTCTGACTCACGATTTAATGAAAAATTTCATGAATGCTTTTGGGGTTGAGTTGAATGAGATCGTGATCAACGATTTGCAAGAAGGGATTTTCTTTTCAAAACTGGTTTGCTCTACAGAAAATGATACGGTAGAAATTGATTCCCGAACTTCCGATGCATTAGCTTTGGCTGTTCGTTTTGGCTGCCCTATTTATACTTATGAAAATATTTTGGAAAGTGCCGGCATCATGATGGAAGAAACATCAGGAAAAAAGAAAAAAGCGCAGGGAGAGGCGATGGAAGAGGTAAGAGCCGGCGCTGAAGACCTCAAGGCAATGAGCCTAGAAGAACTCAACACCCTGCTCAATGAAGTTCTTGAAAGCGAAGATTATATCCGGGCCATTGCTATCAGGGACGAGATCAATAGCCGTAAAAGGGGCCGCTGATTTGCCTGATTATATGAATCGAATAATCATTATTGTCCCAACGTCTGTTGAAGTTTGTCCTGAGCAATGTCATCCTAAACTTGTCGAAGTATCAGCCTAAATCGTTTTCATCAGATTAATCAAAATAATCAGTGGTCGTTTTCCCCAATTGTAAAATCAACCTCGGACTTAATATTGTTAGCAAAAGGGAAGATGGATATCATGATCTTGAAACGGTCTTTTATCCCATAGGTTTGCGGGATGCTTTAGAAATTATTAAAATCGGGAAAGATGGAAAAGATATTCACCTCTCAACCACCGGAAAGGTTATTGACGGAGAGATTCGAGACAATCTTTGCGTTAAAGCGCATAGATTATTAAAAAACAATTTTCCCAATATACTGCAAATAAAAATGCACTTGCACAAAACCATTCCTTCGGGTGCGGGGCTAGGCGGTGGATCTTCGGATGGTGCCTTTACCTTAAAACTATTGAATCACATATTTGATCTTCGTTTATCAACTGAAAAATTGCTTGACTATGCTTTACAATTGGGTAGTGACTGTCCGTTTTTTATAATCAATAAGCCTTGCTTTGCAACGGGTCGCGGCGAGTTTCTGGAAAAGATTGAATTGGATTTATCAGCATATAAACTTGTAATTATCAATCCTGGCATTCATGTAAACACTACCGAAGTTTTTTCAATGATATCACCCATACAACCTTCAAAATCAATAAAAAAAATCATTCAACAGCCCATAGAAACATGGGAAGAAGAATTAAAAAATGATTTTGAAGAACCGGTTTTTAAAAAATATCCTGTGATAAAATCGATTAAGGATGAACTTTACAAGGCAGGGGCAGTTTATGCTTCTATGACAGGAAGCGGCAGTACCGTGTATGGGATTTTTGAAAAGAATAAAACGCCGCAATTTTCCTTCCCATCAAACTATTTCATAAAAAATATTCAAGCTTAATTGCGGCTTGATTACGCAAGTGTCAATAGCTCTTTTAGATCCAGAGGTTCAGTTACCATTAATAGGCTACCATTTTCATCAACGGGCCATTCTTCTTTTGGTCTGTCCCAATAAAGTTCTACACCATTCCCATCCGGATCATCTAAATAAATTGCATGCGATACTCCATGATCGGATGCTCCTGCTAACGGGTAGCGGGCGTCTATTAATCTTTTTAATGCCACAGCCAAATCTTTTCTTGTTGGATATAGTATAGCAGTATGGAACAAGCCAGTTGAATGTGGCGGCGGCGGTGATCCATTTTTGCTATACCATGTATTCAATCCAATATGATGATGATAATGACCCGCCGAAATAAATACAGCACTGTTACCATAATATTGCATCACTTCAAATCCAAGAATATCCCGATAGAATTTCAAAGATTTTTCAAGATCAGAAACCTTTAAATGAACATGGCCTATTCTGGTTTGTTCAGGAATTTTGTAATCCATACGTTCTATTTACATAACAAAATTAAGTACATTGAGTTCGGGGTTAATATTCAATGAATAATTAATTGTATCTTGCATGCAATGAATAAAAGTTTACCCATAAAAAATTTTCTCTCTTGTAATTTAGATTTCCTCAACCATCGAGGATAAACTCCTTTAATTCTGAATTCTCCATTCTTTTATTCTTGATTCTTTATTACTATGCAAACAACTTTATCTATGTCTGAAAAGACAAAATATTATTTAGGGCTTGAAGAAAAATATGGTGCTCATAATTATCATCCTATCCCTGTAGTGATCAACCGAGGCGAGGGTTTTTATGTATGGGATGTTGAAGGCAAGCGTTACTATGATTTTTTGAGTGGCTATTCAGCCTTGAATCACGGACATTGCCATCCGAAAATAGTTGAATCGTTCACACAGCAGGCACAACGATTAACCCTTATCAGTCGTGCTTTTCATAGTGATTGGTTTGGCGAGTATGCAAAATTTATCACTGAGCTTTTCGGGTATGATAAAGTTTTGCCAATGAATACAGGCGTTGAAGCCGTTGAAACTGCTATTAAACTTTGTCGCAAGTGGGCTTATGAAGTAAAAGGAGTCGAAAAAGAAAAAGCCGCTATTG
Organism: Chitinophagaceae bacterium; assembly: GCA_036005185.1. Taxonomy (GTDB): domain Bacteria; phylum Bacteroidota; class Bacteroidia; order Chitinophagales; family Chitinophagaceae; genus VBAU01. The sequence goes on from DASYQS010000024.1 coordinate 166,262, forward strand.
TTGTGTGTGAGGGTAATTTTCACGGAAGAACTTCAACTGTCATTTCATTTAGCAGCGATCCTGATGCAAAAAATAATTTCGGGCCATATATGCCCGGGTTTATTTCAATTCCATATAACAACATTAATGTACTGGCAAAAGCAATTGAAAACAAAAATGTCTGTGGCTTTTTAGTTGAGCCCATTCAAGGTGAGGCTGGAGTGATCGTTCCCGATGAAGGTTATTTGGCAAAAGCAAAACAATTATGTGAACAAGCCAATGTTCTTTTTATTGCTGACGAAATTCAAACCGGGCTGGGTCGTACGGGTAAAATGCTTGCCTGTGATCATGAAAACGTACACGCTGATATTTTAATCCTTGGCAAAGCGCTGGGAGGAGGCATGATGCCGGTAAGCGCAGTATTGGCTGATGATGAAATTATGCTAACGATCAAACCCGGTGAACACGGCTCAACCTATGGGGGCAATCCTTTAGCTTGTAACATTGCAATTACAGCTTTAAAGGTTTTACAAGAGGAGAAAATGGAAGAAAATGCATTGATCATGGGTGAACTGTTACGAAAAGAATTAAAAGCATTTCATTCAAAGCATATAAGCATAGTGAGAGGAAAAGGATTGCTGAATGCAGTTGTCATTGATCATGTAAATCAAGATGCAGCTTGGCAACTTTGCTTGGAATTAAAAGAAAATGGTTTGTTGGCTAAACCAACTCATGGAGATAAAATTCGCTTTGCTCCTCCCTTAATTATTACTGAAGAGCAATTGTTCGATTGTGTTGCTATCATAAAAAAATCTCTATCTTGTTTAGACTAAAGCACAAGACACAAGGGACAAGGAGCAAGGCACAAGATACCATCAACTAGTAACCAACAACCAGCATGGACACACATTTACATCATGACGAAGAGCATTTAAAAAGTAGTGACTTTCTAAGAGATATTGTAATCGGCATGAGCGATGGATTGACCGTTCCTTTTGCATTGGCAGCAGGACTAAGCGGTGCCGTATCTTCAACAGGCATCATTGTCATTGCGGGTATCGCTGAAATTTGCGCCGGCTCCATTGCTATGGGGTTGGGAGGTTATCTAGCCGGCAAAACTGAACAAGACCATTATAAAACTGAATTGCAAAGGGAATACTACGAAGTAGATAATTTACGCGACAGAGAAGTAGCAGAAACAAAAGAGTTTTTTGCCAACATTGGATTGAGCGAAGAACTGCAAGAAAAAGCAACGTTGGAAATTGCAAAAGACAAAAAGCAATGGGTAGATTTTATGATGAAATATGAATTAGGTCTTGACAAGCCAGACCCCAGACGAGCTACGAAATCAGCGTTGAACATTGGTATTTCCTATGTAGTTGGTGGTCTTGTTCCTCTCAGCCCTTATTTTTTTGTTGACCAACCTATAACAGGATTAAAAATCTCAGCATTCGTTACTATCCTTTGCCTTTTTATTTTTGGCTGGTTTAAGAGCAAGATTACTGGTGTTAATGCATGGGGAGGAGCTTTGCGTGTTACTCTTATAGGGGCAGTAGCAGCAGCAGCTGCATTTGGAGTGGCTAAAATATTTGAAGGATAGAGTCACTTATTTTCTGGCAACTCTATTTTTGGAAACAGAGCAGCAATCAACATTACCAACGAGGCAATCACAAGAATAAATAATCCAACTTTTTTTTCGGGGCATTCACCACCCGAGCACGCAGAGATAAGAAAATAGTTTCGCGCAGCCCAGCCAATGTTTAATGCTACAACTAATAAATTCACTCGCTTGGCCCAAATACGTGGTGTAAAATGAAATACAAGGAAAAAAGCAGCTAATACAAAATGAAAATAGCCTGGTTTCCCAAAACTTGTGCCCTCAGCATTTATTCCGGTTACTGTAATGTTTTTTGACTCAATAAAAACCCAAGGAAAAAAGCAGGCAACAATTAATGCCAGTGCTGCTAAGGAGCCGATCCATTTCATGAAGGCGAAGATAAGCTTGTTACTTATTGCTAGTTTTATTCGGCGGTCTGAAACTAAAAACGGTCACCCGAGGGGTAACCGTTAGAAGTTGAAGAAAATAATTTATAATTTAAATCCCAATGTTAAACTCAATACACGGTGTTTATTGTTATTATCTTCAGAACTGGTGCTGCCTGATTGCAACTTAGCAAGTCCCAAACCATAGTTGACTGAAATCACGGCAAATTTTCCTTCAACACCAACCGCTCCATTTAAACCATAGTCAAAACGTTTAAGTACACCTAATCCAGTGCCCTCTTCCTGATTGAACGTGCTTGGATCATCATTCGAGAAGACAATATTATTTTCTGTGCGTGTGGTAAAACCCAAAACGGTTTTGTCTGTCTTTGCTTTACCAGCTATTCCAATTGCGCCGTAAGGTCCTGCCCCAAAAAAGAAATGACTTTCCGAGTTAAATGGTAGCTTAACTACTAAGTTAACCGGAACTTCAATATAAAAGGGATTGGAAGTTTGCTTGACATAAAGATTTTCTGAAGGTCTTCCTATTTCAATCTTTGAACCTTTGCCTGTAAAAAATATGCCCGGTTGTAGATGAAGCATACTTACAAGATGTACGTCACCCAATATGCCCGCTTGAAAACTAGTTAGCATATTAGCATCATCCACCCTACCATCATTGGTTACAGAAACATTAGCGAAATTAACACCAGCACGCAAAATAGCTTTCGATTGTGCATTTGCGGAGAAAGAAATTGTTGCTACAAATAAGGCAACGACAAAGAGCCTGTTTTTCATTTTGTTTTTCGTTTAGGGTTAACAAATTTTGTGTCTCAATTGGCGGGGCAAATATACTAAGCATTATTGTAAAACTTAAGTAAGGGCTCCCTGAGAGCCAATGCCTCTGCTGAACAATAAAAATGGAGAACGCTTGCAATATCTTCCGCTTTTACCCATTTGGCCGGGTCAGCATTTGGCATTGACTGACGGTTTTGTGGAGTATCAATAATGCTGGGTGCAATTACGGAGGTGATTACGTTATGTCCTTTTGCTTCTTCATTCATCAACTCGGCCAAACGAAAAATTAGTGATTTCGAAAGACCATATGCAGTGGTTCCTTTACTGTTCTTCATGTCAATACCTGTTCTAGCACCGGTTAAAAAAATACGGCCATTGTTTTGTTTCATCATTTGCACAAACACCGGTCGGGCTACATGATAAGTGGTTTCAAAATTTAGTTTGTATTGCTTCAACATATCAGTCATTTTTGTTTCAGCAATTGTACCCATAGCAAAGCCGCCCACTGTTAAAACAGCAGCATCAATAGCTTTATACTTTTCTATTACAGACTGAACAAATTTTTCCCCCTCCTCTTCACTCATGAGATCGACTGTGATCGTTTCAAAATTGACATGAGCAATATTCAATTTTGCAGGGTCGTTTGGAATAACTGTTCCTATAACATTAAAACCTTCACTCAAAAATTTTTTTGCTACAGCCTGACCGAGATTGCCTGAAACGCCGGTAATGATAATTGTTTTCATAATTGCTCCGTTTAAAATTGAAGGTAAGATGTTTAAGCCTAACCCTCTTATCCCTTCCGAAGGGAAGGGAGGCCAAGCTATAGAACTCATTTCAACATTTGGAGTTAAACATTTCGTCGCAATAACCAGTACTCAACATTTATTCCACAGTTAATGTGGAAGAACAAAAGTTTGGAGTTGCTTTGCAGAACCGGAAGATGAGGCCCATAAAAAAAGATCAGCTAAGAATAGCTGATCCGGAGACTAACCAACTTATGGTTATTTCTAAACTATGCAATTCCAATTGTACTCGTCTTCTTCCTTTCCTGTTCTAATCCTTTCTAATTTTTGCTTCAGTTTGTATGATAAATTTTCATGGCTATAATCGGGAAAATGAAAATCTGTATTGGAGATATTGATCGTCTTTACCGGAGCTATTACCGCGGCAGTTCCTGCTCCAAAAGCTTCAACGATCGTATTGTTGCGAAAAGATTTTTCTAATTCATCAATGCTAATTGGCCTCTCTTCCACCTTGACTCCAAGACTATGAGCAATTGTTAATAAACTATCTCTTGTAACTCCATCTAAAATAGTATCTGACAATGGAGGCGTGATCAGCACATCATCAATCACAAACATGATATTCATCATTCCTGATTCTTCAATAAATTGATTGTGGACGGCATCTGTCCAGATTACTTGATCATAACCTTGTTGTCTTGCTAAATGTGTAGGATAAAAAGCTCCCCCATAGTTACCACCGCATTTGGCAAAACCAGTACCGCCGCTGGCAGCGCGAATGTATTCTGTTTCCACTTTTAATTTAATAGGTTTTGCATATACGGTTGGAACTGGTGCAGTGAAAATAATAAAACGATATTGACTGGAGACTTTTACACCAAATCCTTTTTCGGTAGCAATCATAAACGGACGAAGGTATAATGCACAATCAGCTTGCCGGGGAATCCAATTTTTGTCTAATACCACTAATTTTTTTAATCCCTCAATAAAAATTTCTCTGGTAACTACGGCCATGCACATTCTTTCCAATGATTTCACAAACCGGTTATAATGCTTCTCCATTCTGAAAATATTGATATGGTCATCATCCCATAAAAAAGCCTTCATGCCTTCGAAAACCGTTTGTCCATAATGAAAACCCAGCGTAGCAGGGCTCAATGAAAGATTGGCAAACGGTACAATCTGTGGCTCATTCCACACACCATTCTGATAATCGCAGATCAGCATGTGGTCAGAAATATGTTTTCCAAATTCAAGGTGATCAAAATCTACTTCATGAATCCGGGAATGAGGTGCTTTACGAATGTTGATTTCAGTAATTAATTCCATAGCGTTTATTGTTTAATTATGAGTCGTTCTCTTTCTATAGAATGAGCAGAGAAGGAACTATCTATTGCCATTTCAAAAAGGCAACAATTGGGCTCGTCCTGATAATGCGCCGGCAAACTTTGAGTGTCGGTTAATTTAAAAATGCCTAAAAATTTAAAGCCTGCCGATGTATAATGTTTAATTAATCGGGTATTATTACCCAACGTATCGAGCCTGATATATTGTTTTCCTTTTGATAAAGCATAGGCTTTTGCCCACGCTACAATGTCATCAATGAATCTGTTACCTCTAAAGGCAGGGTTGGTTGCAATGCGATGAATGTAAATTGAATTATTGTTATCCTTTTCTTCCCATATTTCTTTGTCCTCAAATGTAATGGCCCAGTTACAGGCAATTTCATTATCGATCATTAGCTTCCATTGTCTTTGTTCTTGTATTTCTTTTTCAATAAAAGATTTTTCAAATCGTGGCCATACCACCATGTTTTTTTGTGTCTGCAAAAGCATGGCGGCATCGTAAAGTGCTAGAATTGTATCCGCATCCGCTAATGAACAATTTTTTATTTCCATCTGTATCAGTTTTTTTAGTGATTCATAGCCAATTTATTCCTCCAATCTGTTTTAGTGCCTTTCGTACAGTTGATTATTGTAAGGCAGTATTGTTTTTATTTATTACCGAAACCGCTGGTTTTAAGATCTTCGTCATTTTGATCAATGGCGTTCCATAAAGATCCTCACTGCCACACGGTTCGAAACCCAAACTTTCATATAGCCTGATCGCTTCGAAAAGGAATGGTGTCGTAGTGAGTTCAAGTTGTTGAAACCCTTTCTTCAATGCTTCCGATTCTGCATGTTTCATCAATGCTTTTCCCAATCCTTTTCTCTGGGCAGGAGGTGCAACGGCCACACTTCGTATATATAAGCTCCCATTGCTATTCATTAGAGAAATCGTACCGCTGATAACATTGTCATACAAAGCAATCCAAGTAGTTCTGTTATAAATACGTTCTTCTATTTTGGGAATTCCCAGCAACGTTGCAGCAAAGGCCTTTTCGGTGTACAGCGATTTATACTCGTTAAATGCCTCGTAAAGCAATATTGAAATAGTCATTGCGTCCTCAGGGACAGCAACTCTAATTTTAATATTTTCTCTTTTTGTTTTCACTTTAATAAATCACTTTTTCAAGAAATCTAACATTGCTTTATTGAATTGCTCAGGTTGCTCCATGTTAGGCATATGTCCAGAATTTTCAATAACAATAAAGCCAGCATTTGCTATTTCGCTTGCAATTTTTTTTAACTCGCCAATAGGCGTAAAAAAATTTTTATCACCCACGATCACCAAGGCCGGAATTTTTATCTTGTTCAAATAAGAAAAGTTATCTCTTCTTTCGGCCCTACCTCTGTGTGAGGCCATGGCCCCTTTTACATTTGTGTTTACCATCATGCTAAAGAGATGTTGATAAGCCTCACCTTTCTGTTGCACCGAGGCAGGATGTAAATATTTGTGAATATCCTGCTGAGTGTATTCATGCATTCCTATTTCATTCATTCTATCTATCAAACCAAGCCTTTCTTTATATGAATTTTCATTTTCGCCGGCAGGATTGCTGTCGCAAATAATTAATGACTTGGAGCGATGAGGAAAAAGCCTCGCAAACTCAATAATAATTTGCCCGCCCATCGACAAGCCAACAAGATGAACTTTTTCGATATTCAAACTGTCAAGTAAAAAAATAAGATCTAAAGCGTGTTCTTCTATATAAATTTTATCAAAATCATAATCAGTCTTTCCATAACCTCTAAGGTCAGTAAGTATCAGTCTAAAATTTTTCAAAGAATCAATTTGATAACGCCACATGGAATGGTCGAATGGATGTCCATGCACTAAAAGCACAACATCTTTCTTTTCTGAATTTAAATCTTCAAAAAAATAGTTAATGCCTCTAAGTTTGATGTATCCCACGTTTTGTGATTTTCTTTTTAAAGAATTGTGAAGCTTATATTGGGTTCAACTTCTAACAATGCTGCATTACCGCTATGGGCAAACTCATTAAATGATATTCGAAAGTCTGAGTGCCGATTGTAAAATAACGCTTACCTGTTTTTTTAAAGCCACGCTTTTCATAAAAGCGGATGGCCTTTTCATTGCTTATGTGCGTATCAAGCCAAAGAAAATCAGGTTGAATTTTTTGAGCGAGTTCAAGCACTGCTTTCATCAACGCTTTACCGGCGCCGCTACCGTGGTAATATGATAGCACATAAATTTTTTGTAGCTCCATTTGAGCTATGGATTCAATTTGCTCATTCAGTGAATGCTTTTTTACCTTGGCAAAACCAACAGGCACATTTTCCATAAAGGCCAAGAAGAATACATTGTTTTGCTTCTGTATGCTTTTTTCAATTTTATCTGGTTGATACGTGTACTCAAGGTATTCCTGCAATGTGGCCTTATCAAGGAAAAGATATCCAAAGGCATCGCGAAAAGATTGTTTACCGATAGATGAAATGGCAAAAACATGTGAGGGATCCGCTTTAATGATTTTTATATTCATAGTATAAAATTTATAGCCATCAATCTTTTGAAGCTTTTAATTTTTTGGATTCACGATTTACCAACCATACTCCGCCTAAAGTGATAACCGTTCCTAAGATCATATTTGCATTCATTTTTTCCTGCAATAAAAGCCAGCCCAAGCCTACCGCTACAATCGGATTAATATACGCATAGATTGAAACCTGTGCAGGCGGCAGTTTACTGATCGCAAACACATAAGCTGAATAGGCGAGCAATGAACCAAAAACTATAAGATAAGCTAAGGCAAACCACGAGGCATGCCCTGTATCAGCAAGATTTGCATATTTACCGGTCAACCCGCAAATAATAAGCATAACGACACCTGCGATCAGCATTTGCAAGCCAACAGAAAACAGAATATCTGTGGATGGTTTTTGTTTAGAAGTATAAACTGTACCAAATGACCAACTAAGAGTAGAAAGTAATGCAAGCACCACTCCGATCATAAAAGATTTGTTTTGCAGTTGACCCAAGTAATCATAAAATATAGTGAGCACTCCTGCAAAGCCGACAATCATTCCTATGATCATCCATCTCGTAATTTTTGCGCAATGTGAAAGCCAGATTGTAAAAATGGTAATGAATAAAGGAACCAGCGCCGCTATGATAGCCGCCAAACCGCTGCTAATGTATTCTAGCGACCAGGTAAGCAAGCCGTTTGCTATGCATAGAAGTAAGATGCCCTGTAAAGAAATTTTTTTCAGGGCTTTCCAATCTGGTAAAGAGTAACCTCGTGCCAAAAAGAAACTCACTAGTATCAATCCCGATGAAAATTGTCTGACACCGGAAACAAATAATCCCGGCATATGCTGCGCTCCAATTCTTGAAGCAATGTAAGTGGTTCCCCAAAAAAAACTCACTAGTCCTAATGCAATGTAAGCTCTGCTCGATTCCTTTTTCATTTCGTTGTTTTCGTTTATTCCAAAAATCTCCACAAATTTCTTTCAACATTCTGATAAAAAACAGATTCAGTTTTTGTATTTTTGACTAGATCAGATTTACCTTTTACCTTTGAATTCGCTTTCAAAATTCAAAATCAACCCAGATGCAAAAATCAGTAACGACAACCGACGATCATCTTTATCTGCAAGTAGCAGGTGGCATTGAAAAAATGATCGATGAGGAAGTGTTGAAGATCGGTGATAAACTGCCTTCGGTGCGAATGCTAAGCGAGGAAAATGGAATAAGCATGGGTACAGCTTTCCAAGCCTATTATCATCTTGAAGGAAAAGGATTGATCGAATCAAGACCAAAGTCAGGGTATTATGTGCGTTTCAATCATAAGCGGTTTCCCGCGATGCCTAAACAATTACAACCGGATCCACTGTCGCATGAAGTGAGTGTAAAAGAAATGATCGCTTCCATTTATTCAGATATTTCTTCGCACGATGTAGTAAATTTTGCATTGGCAATTCCCGATGTTTCATTGCTACCCGCTGCAAAGTTGAATAAATCCGTAGTGCAAGCTTTACGGAACAGCAAGGACCATTGTATCAATTACGAGCATACTCAAGGAAATATTGAATTAAGAAAACAAATTGCAAAGCTCGCTTTTAATTGGGGAGGAAAAATAGAGCCGGAACAGGTGATCGTTACCTCTGGCTGTCTCGAAGCGATGACCATGTGCTTAAGAGCCGTAACTAATCCGGGCGATACGGTAGCAATAGAATGCCCTACTTATTTTGGCCTTTATCAGGCTGTTGAAAGCCTGGGGTTAAAAGTGGTAGAAATTTCGTCTTGTGCAGTGAATGGTATCGATCTTGACTGTTTGGAGAAAGCCATCAGCAAATGTTCGATCAAAGCTTGCCTTGTCGTTCCAAATTTTAACAACCCTCTAGGCAGCTGCATGCCTGATGAAAATAAAAAAAGGCTCGTTGATATCATCACAAAAAATAACATTCCGCTAATTGAGGATGATATTTACGGAGAACTATATTTCGGAAAAAGCAGACCAAAAACTTGCAAGTATTTTGACAAAAAAGGATTGGTGATGCATTGCGCATCACTTTCAAAATCTGTTACTCCAGGTTATCGCATTGGCTGGGCAATTCCAGGGAAGTTTTTTGACCAGGTAAAGCAAATAAAAAGAATGCACAACATCAGCAGCCCCACATTAACTCAAGCAGCTATGGCACATTTTTTAAAAACCGGGCGATATGAATATCACTTAAAGAATTTGCGCAAAGCCTTGCATACCCAAAGTCTGCGCTATTTGCAAGCCATTATTCAATATTTTCCTGCCGATACAAAAGTTTCCAGGCCTCATGGCGGAGTTGTTTTGTGGCTGGAGCTAAATAAAAAAATAAATACATTCAAGCTGCGCACGGAAGCCATGAAACATAAAATTTCGGTTGTACCTGGCAGAATTTTTTCGGCGAATTGCAATTACTCCAATTTCATTCGCATCAGCTATGGCAAACCTTGGAGCGATGATGTGGAATATGGATTGATGATGCTTGGAAAATTGATAAAGAAAATGACGTAGCTGGTTGTTTAATCTGCTCATTGGTGAGATCAAGATGCTAGGTCAAAACCATACAATAAAAAAAACTCCGTCTTTTGAACGGAGTTAATGTTTTAATGTCTTGTTTTCGGCGGCTTCAACCCGAATCCCGAAGTTTCGAGATATGCTACGGCCTGGATACAAAGTCTTTCCCATAGCAATTAACAGGTACGGTAGGAACTGGATTCCTAATTGAAAGAGCATCGTTGAATGGGCAGCTAAAGTAGAAAAAAGAACTATTCCTGTCAAGAGGAGACTGAAAAAAACTGCCAAATAAATTTAGCGCTTTTCTTTTTTATCTCTTTTTCTAAAATAAAAATATAGGGGAATACCCGTAGCTGTCAGGAGCATGCCAAAGAAAGAGTTGATAAACGGTGATTTTCCGCTCACATAGTTAGTTATATCATTATAAATGGTGGTCCCCAAATAAAAACAGGTAAATAAAATAAAAATAGCAGGTACAACAGGGTATCCTTTTATCCGATAGGGTCTTTCGGCCTCGGGCATTTTTTTGCGAAGAATAAAAACACCCAAAACGACTAACCCATAAAAAATCCATGACATAAAAATGAACATGTCGGCAAGAATATCAAAAGAGCCACTCAGTACAAATAAGCTACTCCAAATTCCTAATACTAAAACCGAATTTCCAGGTGTTCGAAACCGCAGATGAATGACTCCTGCCCAACGAAAAAAACTTTTTGCTTCCGACATGGCAAAAACAACTCTAGCGTTTGCCAGCAAGTTTACACTTGTCGCTCCAAATGTGGAAACAACGATTAGTATGGCAATGATCGTCCCTCCTGCTGAACCATAAACTTTTGCAGTGGCGTCTGTTGCAACTAATGAAGATTTGGCCATTTCATCAATTGGCAAAACATACATGTATGAGAGGGTTATAAGAACATAAATGGCAATACAAGCAAATAGTCCCATCAGCAAGCTTTTTGTAATATTCTTACTGGGGTTTTTAATTTCACCCCCCACCATATTTAAATTATTCCAGCCGTCATAAGCAGCAAAAGCACCGGTGGTTGCAGCCATAAATGCCGCGAACAATGACCATCCGGTAAGATGAAAGCTATTTGAGTTAGTAATAAAATTCGCAGTTGAGCCTTTGCCCGAAAATAAAATTCCAAACACAAGAATGATGAGGGCCAAGGCCTTTAGTAGTGTTGATATGAATTGAATGGCATTGCCTAACTGCACACTTAAATAGTTTGCTATAGTAAGAAACATGATGATTGAAATAGCCAGCATTTTAACCCCAAAATTTTGCAAAGGCAAAATATCTCCAACCATAGGAACATGGAGAACCATTGAATGTTCCGTGCTTTCATTAAAGCGGGGTAAGTGGATAAAATCTCCAGCGTATTCTGCACAAACAAATGCAATGGCCGCGATGGCAGCCGTGTTGATGACGGCAATACTCCCCCATCCATACAGGTAAGCAACGAAATCGCCATAAGCCTTTCTAAGGTAAATGTATTGCCCACCCGTTTCGGGAAACATGGTGCCTAATTCAGCAAAAGCCATGGCTCCAAAAATGGAAATGATACCGGCAACGATCCAGACGATGATCAGAAAAACAGGAGAGCCAAGCTGGCCGGCCATTGTAGCCGGTTTCATAAAAATGTTAGAGCCTATGACCGTACCAATTACAATGGTGGTGGCAGACCATAATCCGATGGTTTTTTGAAGGTGAGGTTGGGGCATGTAGTTTGAAATATTCAATGTTCAATATCAGTACTCAATATTCATTTTGGCATAATACTTTGAGTTGAACAATGCGAATTTTTATGAGTTAAGGAATTCAGCTAATAAACGGTGAAAATGATGTGTCCCTTTTTCTCTTGTTACTGAATACCGGCCATGTTTATAAAATCTTGAACGCACACCTTCTTGTACTTTCTGAACGATTTCCTCATCTTCCAATTCTACTTTGTCAAGATCACCGCCGGCGCCGTTATTTCTTTTTTCGTCCTTCCACACATAGCTCAGAAAAACAACTTTTGTTTTACCAACTGCTAAAGGTTGCACCAGATTTACGGAAAGGCCCCATGGATAAAAATTAAACATCATGTTAGGGAATATCCAAAAATAATAGGCAGCTACATTTTTCCCATGATCAGGTGATGAGGGAGGAAGATCAAAACAATCTTCACCCGTTTTGCTAATGCCTATCTGTAAACATGAAAATGGAAAAAATAATTCTGTTTCGTAATCCCCATAATCGATCAGCGCATTTAAGCCGGCATGTATAAATGGGATATGAAATCCTTCCAAATAATTTTCACAATACAAAGCCCAATTTGCATCAACAACATATTCTTTGGAAAGATCGGGGCGAAAATGAAAATCATTTAATGGCATCCACTCTACTCTTGCGATCATATCTTTAAAAAAATCCTGTGCAGGAAATTTTAAATCTAGCGAAGTAAACAACCAGTTGCTCCATTGGAATAACGGTAATTCACGAAGATCATCATTAGCCGAAGGGAAATTTTCCACTTCCTTAAACTCGGGCATGGATTTGAATTTACCACTCAAATGAAATAAACGACCGTGGTATTTACAGCGAAGATTAGACGTCTTGCATGGCTCATAAATCAAAAGGTTACCGCGGTGTGTGCACACATTCGAAAGGCAACGCAGTTCACCGCTTTCATCTTTAGTCAGCAGCAACGGCTCATTTAAATAATTTTCCAGCAAACTAAAAGGGTAGCAACTTCCATTTTCACTTACTTGGTTTATATCTCCAATAAACTGCCAGCACTTCGAAAAAATCTTTTCTTTCATTTCTTCAAATACTTCTGGTGAAGTGTAAACAGTTTTATTAATGGTACTGGCTTTGGCAATATCAGGATCAACAAAAAATTGAGGCATATTTGCAGTCATTATTAACGAGCTGTAAAATAAGAACGGTTAGAATACAATTGAAGTTTAAAAAAAATCCCGCTCTTTGGCAAGTGAGAGCGGGACGCAAATAAAGTTTTCATGAATCAGGCAGCAGCAACCGTTTTTTTACTCATTCCCATAACCCAACCTACTGCGGCACCGGTAATGGCCGACATAACTGCAAAAGCAGCAACATCAGCAGCGAGCCCTTTTAATGACGTTATTATTGTAGAAATTCCATACATGGTGAGATCAAAACTGAGACATACTAATAATCCCACAATAAAACCTACGCCGGCCCCTGCCCCTGCTGATGCAGCATTGGATTTACCAATGACATAAGCCAAAAGAAAGCCTCCGGCAACCTGTCCTAAAATTAGTGCCCACCAGATTGTGTCGGCATCTGCCCGCATTGTACCAGGAGCAGACATGTTGTTTGCCATAAAATCTTTTAGTAACATGCCGTAGACAAGCCAACCAAGGAGAAAATAAACAATACCGCCGACGATGCCGCCAACGATGAATTTCTGTGAATTCATAATAGTTGATTTTGGTTAAAAAATGTTTTGGCCATTGAATATACTTACTTATTCACCGTTTTTGAAATAAAGTAATAAACAGAATGTGCTTAGAGGTACTAAGTGGCGCATTATAATTATTGAAATGCCGGGTTTAATAAAGATTGTTCCAAAAAAAATCCCGCTTCGGTTGAAGCGGGATTTTTTAGAAAATTGCATAAGGATGATCAAACCAATCATTGTCATCCTTTCCTCGGTATTTTTTGAACCATCGCCTTATTTTTTTAATTAACTCATTGAAACGAACAGAAAGACAAGTTTTCATAACTATTCATTTTTATAGGTTAACAAATAAGTCAGTAGTCATAAAGGTCAAATGGGTCAAATAGAATTTCATAATCTATATGACCCATATGACTTATTTGACTTGGGTTTTTAGTAATCCATTCCGCCCATGCCTGGTCCACCAGCCGGCATGTGAGGTTCTTCTTTCTTTGGTTTGTCAGCAACTACACATTCGGTAGTCAATAACATACCTGCAATAGAAGCTGCATTTTCCAAAGCAATACGTGTAACTTTTGTTGGATCAATTACACCAGCTTTGAAAAGATTTTCATATACTTCCGTGCGGGCATTAAAACCGTAATCAGCTTTTCCCTCTTTTACTTTTTGTACAACGATGGAACCTTCAATACCACTGTTGACAACAATCTGGCGAATAGGTTCTTCCAATGCTCTTTTTACAATAGCAATACCTGTCGTTTCATCTTCATTAGCGCCTTTCAGCTTCTCCAATGATTCCACCGCACGGATGAATGCCACACCACCACCGGGAACAATACCTTCTTCCACAGCAGCCCTTGTTGCATGCAGAGCATCATCTACACGGTCTTTCTTTTCTTTCATCTCTATTTCAGTGGCTGCACCTATATTCAAAACGGCAACACCACCACTCAATTTTGCCAGACGCTCTTGTAATTTTTCTTTATCGTAATCAGAAGTAGTTGTATCGATTTGTGCTTTTATCTGGTTTACACGGGCTGTAATATCTTCTTTCTTTCCTTTGCCACCTACAATAGTAGTATTGTCTTTATCAATCACTACTCTTTCAGCACGGCCAAGGTAAGAAAGATCAGCATTCTCCAGTTTGTATCCCTGCTCTTCGCTCACTACAATGCCTTTTGTCAAAATAGCAATATCCTGAAGCATTTCTTTACGGCGGTCGCCAAAGCCCGGAGCTTTTACTGCAGCCACTTTAATAGTACCACGTAATTTGTTTACTACTAATGTTGCTAGTGCCTCACCTTCCAGATCTTCAGAAATAATGAGCAACTGTGCACTTTGCTGAGCTACTTTTTCAAGAATATGAAGTATGTCCTTCATGTTGCTGATCTTTTTATCATAGATCAGGATGTAGGGTTTATCAAGCTCTGCTTCCATTTTTTCGCTATTGGTAACGAAGTAAGCAGAAATATAACCACGATCAAATTGCATACCTTCTACTATTTCAATTCCGGTTTCTGTACCCTTGGCTTCCTCAACGGTTATCACACCATCTTTGCCAACCTTACCAAATGCTTCAGCTATCAGTTTTCCAATATTTTCATCGTTATTAGCAGAAATAGCAGCTACTTGCTGAATTTTTTTGCTATCCGTACCCACAGCCTGGGATTGTCCTGCGAGGTGCTCAACAACCTTCACTACAGCTTTTTCAATACCTCTTTTCAAATCCATTGGGTTAGCGCCGGCCGCCACATTTTTCAAACCTTCGCTGATGATAGATTGTGCAAGAACTGTAGCCGTTGTTGTACCATCACCTGCGATATCAGCGGTTTTTGATGCAACTTCTTTCAGCATTTGTGCTCCCATGTTTTCAATGGGGTCCTCTAGCTCAATTTCCTTTGCTACTGTTACGCCATCTTTCGTAATACCAGGAGCGCCAAATTTCTTTTCAAGAACCACATTGCGGCCTTTTGGACCAAGTGTCACTCTTACCGCATTAGCGAGGATATCAACACCCCTTTTCATTTTATTTCTTGCTTCTATGTCGAAGAAGAGTTGTTTTGCCATAACTTAATAATTTTAGTTTGAAGATTTTTGTTTTTGTTCTCAACCGAATATTTCTATTTTACTTTAGTTGCGTCGCACTCTTGTGCGTTCTTTTCGTTACTGAGCTTTCGATTTAAGCTCGCAGTTGTTTATACTATTG
Source organism: Chitinophagaceae bacterium (assembly GCA_036005185.1). Taxonomy (GTDB): domain Bacteria; phylum Bacteroidota; class Bacteroidia; order Chitinophagales; family Chitinophagaceae; genus VBAU01. Next base: position 181,802 of record DASYQS010000024.1, read on the forward strand.
CCAGTATATCACTTTCTCTCATAATCAGGTAATCCTCGCCTTCGATCTGAATCTCCGTTCCGGAATATTTTCCGTAAAGGACTGTATTTCCTGGCTTTACTGTTACTGGTTCATCTTTTTTGCCTGGTCCGGCAGCTATAACAGTACCGCGTTGAGGTTTTTCCTTTGCAGTATCAGGAATAATAATACCGCCTGCTGTCTTTTCTTCAGCAGCAGCCGGTTTCACGATCACCCTGTCATGAAGCGGGGTAACATTTAACTTCTTAGCCATAGTTGTATTGATTTTTGAGATTTTAAGAATGAAAAACCATTTTTTGGTTTGGGACGGCAAAGTTAGGCTAATTATGTGCCACTTGGAGCCTACATGAAAAATTTTCAGAAAGATGGATGATTATTATTTGTTATTGGCCCTGGCCAGGAAATTTTTTCAATTATTGATGTCATTTTTTCACTGATAATTGAATGGTACGGGATTTAGGAAGCCTTTTTTGGCGATTTTTCTTTTTATAAACCTTCAAACCGTCCAAGATTATGAAAAAGGAAAGTCTTGAAAAACTGACATTAGCTGAATTATGCGACCTCTTGTTCGAAAACACGATCATTTTATTGGAATCAATGGACAAAAGGACTGATGGAGTTACCCTACGTGACCAAAAAAAGCAAGTTGAGCTCATACAGGAAATGATCCGTAAAAAAAGAGCTGCAGGTAAAGAAGCTGGTCCATTATGAGATTATTCTTGATATTTTCTGTTCCAACATCATAAGGTCAGCTAAAACAATAGCAGTTACAGCTTCGAGAATTACGGGTACCCTTAAAGCGATGCAAAGATCATGACGCCCTTTTACTGAAACATTTTCAATCTTACCTGTTTCCCAATTCAACGTATTTTGTTCTTTAGGTGTAGATGAAGTTGGTTTGATGACTATACGGAAAACAAGCTCATTTCCATTGGTGAGACCGCCTACGATACCACCTGCATGGTTAGTTCTTGTTTTTCCTTCCATATTCTCGATTGCATCGTTATGTTCGCTGCCAAACATTCGGGCCGCAGCAAAGCCAGTCCCAAATTCTATCCCTCTCACGGCGGGAATAGCAAATACAATATGACTAAGCAGGGATTCAGCAGAATCAAAAAAAGGCTCACCTAATCCTATAGGCAATCCACTGACCCGGCATTCAATAATACCCCCAATAGAATCTTTTTCATCGATGGCTTTTTGGAGTCCTTTTTCCAAATCGGTTTCTCCACCAATTTCTAGAATTGAAGAAGTTATTCTTATAGGAGGGAAGACCTCACCCTCCGACTCCCTCTCCAAAGGAGAGGGAGAGCTAGTCTCCGATTTTAGAAGTTTTCCTATTTCTCCCAGTACCCAATCCAATTTTTGCAATACGTCCTCGTTAGTAAACCTTATTAACCTGTAGCCATTTTTTTGTAACGTTTTGGTTCTGAAGTCGTCTAATTTCTTCTGATCTTCTTCATTATGATAGCCACCATCAACCTCCACTACCAATTTTTGCTCTAAACAAACGAAGTCTGCAATATATCCCTCAATTGCATGCTGCCTTCTGAACTTTGAGTTTTTAATTTTTCGATTTCTCAATTCTTGCCATAAAAGCTCTTCAGCTTTTGTAGGATTTTGCCTGTTTTCTTTTGCATAATCTGAAACAAGTTTCCACTGTTCCGTTGTATTTGTAATGTAACCGGGGAGATCAGAGTGCTCGAAAACCCCTCTCCTTTGGAGAGGTGTTTGGGGTGAGGTTTGAGCATACTCTAAAACTTTCTTCGCAACCACCCCCGCCGCCACCAATGCCACTGTCAATCTTCCACTAAAGTGGCCGCTTCCCCGGTAATCTTCAAAGCCTGCAAATTTTTTATGAGCTACAAAATCGGCATGCCCAGGCCTGGGCACATCACGTTGCTTTTCATAATCACCACTTCTGATATTCTTATTTTCAAATAAAATAGTTATAGGTGCTCCTGTGGTCTTGTCATTAAAAATTCCGCTTTTGAAAATGGGCAGATCTTCTTCTTGCCGCGGAGTTGTTCCTTTTTGTGTGCCGCCTTTTCTTTTTTCGAGATCAGGCAAAAAATCTTCAACCGTTAATGGCATTCCGGCAGGACATCCATCTACTACAATCCCTACCGATTCGCCATGCGATTCACCAAAAATGGAAACACGAAATATGCGGCCAAAACTATTCATGAAATTTGATCTTCGGGTTTAAAGATACATCAGCACCGAGTTTTTTGAGATCATCATAAAAATCGGGATAAGATTTTTTTACAGCATCTGCTTCCTCGATCTCTGTTTCTCCTGTCGCTTTTAATGCTGCAACTGCACAAGCCATGGCAATACGATGGTCATGATGTGAATGAACTTTTGCACCCTTCACAGTTTTACCTCCATGTATGATCATTGCATCATCATTTACTTCAATCACCACTCCCATTTTTCCAAACTCTTGCTGTAATGAAACTGCACGGTTACTTTCTTTATGCGTTAATCTGTTTACTCCTTTAATTTTTGTTTCTCCATTGCAATATGCAGCTAGAGCAACAAGCGGAGGAAAAAGATCAGGACAGTCGTTGGCATCAAATTCAAATGACTTCATTTCAGCAGGGCGAATTTTTATTCCTTTCGCTTCTATGGCAAAGTTGGCATTGGCTTTACTCAATGCTCCCATCACGGCTTTATCAGCTTGGGTTGACATCATATCCAAACCATGTATTGTAATGGGCCCTGCAATCGCGCCAGCTACTAATAAAAATGCTCCCCCGCTCCAATCGCCTTCAACAGTATAAAGCCCCCCAACCCCCGAAGGGGGAGTTTGTGAAGAGTCATTGTGAAATATAAATTCCTCATAGTTCAGGTTCTCGGGCACATTTAGTCCAAATTGTTTCATTACATCTAATGTCAAATCGATATAAGGTTTGCTTTTTAAATCACGAACTCTTATTGAAACTTTCGAATTGTCTGAGTCTCCAAAAGCCCCTCCTTCGGAGGGGTTTGGGGAGGCCGCATAAGACATTAATAGGCCAGTTAAAAATTGGGAGCTCAATGACCCATCAATTTCAATATTCTGAGGCTTCAACGGCCCCTTTACTTTTATAGGAAGCTTGCCATTATTTGATCGAACTTCCACCCCAAGCTGCGGAAGTATCTCATCAAAAAAATCCATAGGCCGATTTAACAAGCTACCACCGCCGTTAATAGTAATTTTCTTTTCACTTAAAGCTACAATGGGTGTAAACATACGGATACTTAAACCGCTTTCTCCACAATTGATCTCATCTGAAATTGGAACGATACCATTGCTTTTCACAATTACCTCCGCCCCATTTATTTCAATCTTAGCACCGAGTCTTTGAATAATATCAAGAGCCGCTTTATCATCGTTGCTATGACCAGGATTTTTAAGAATACTTGTTCCATTACATAACAAAGCAGCGGCACAGGCCCTTTGCATCGAGCTTTTGGAAGCCGGCGCTTGAATAACTCCTGATAAATTTGATGGTTGAATAATTGCAATCATTTATAAATCCCGAATGATTTTTTCTAATTGATTGATTGAAATTTGTTTTACGATTCCTTTTCCAATCTTTTCTAACAAAACATAATTCATTTCCTTTCTTTCTCTCTTTTTATCCATCTTCAGCACAGTAAAAACTTTCTGCTTGTCAAACTTGGCGTATGTGGGCAAGCCATATTTCTCTAACACTTCAACTACCCTGTTGGTTTCTTTGAACCCGGTCATTTGTTCTGAAATATGACAGGCATAGGTCATGCCGATGGAAATAGCCTGGCCATGTGATAATTCATATTGATTTTCCAAAGCATGCCCCAAAGTATGGCCAAAGTTCAAAAGTCTTCTATCGCCTTTTTCAAACTCATCCTGCTGCACAACTTTTGTTTTTAAGACAACATTTCGCTTAACTAACTCGGTAATTAAATTCTTTTTGGCTTGATAAGTTTTAGGTGAATTTTTTTCCAACTCTCCGAACATGACTGCATCTTTAATGCAGGCGTGTTTAATGATCTCCGCAAAGCCATTTATCCATTCCGATTGCGGAAGAGTGCTTAAAAATATAAGATCATGCAGAATAAATGATGGCTGACGAATAGTGCCGACCAGGTTTTTATAAACACCCACATCAATCCCATTCTTACCACCAATAGAAGCATCAACCATTGACAGCAGCGTAGTAGGAATAAATCCAAAATTGATTCCCCGCATGTAAATGGAAGCTACATAACCTGTAATATCGGTAACAACGCCTCCGCCAACTCCAATCAATGTCGTTTTTCTGTCAGCCTGCATGTCAATAAGCTGCTCAATGACTGAATCTGCTGTCGGCTGTGCTTTATACTCTTCTCCGGGTTTAAGGATAATTACATTCCAGTTTTTGAATCGTTTTTGATGGTACTTGAAAATATTTTCATCAGTAATGATGATGGAGTTTTTTTGGTCAACAATTTCCTTCAGATGACTAAAGCCGTAAGCCAGATAATAATCGGTTGATGAATTGGAAAATTTGTATGTGAGTTTGTTCATGTACCCCCAAACCCCCTAAAGGGGCTTTTGAACCCTAAAGTTGAAATGACTTTAAAGTCGATTAACTAATAACTACTTTCGTTTGCATAATAGCGAACAAAAAACACAAGAGTGCGACGCAACAGAAACTTAATAGTCTCTTTCTACAATTCAGAAATCAAGAATAAACAAAAATATATTCGGCCTAAGTTCTCCGCTTTAGACGGAGACAGAGGGTTAGCTATTCATAATTTTATTCTGATGATTGATGCTCTCCATATGCATGGCATCAAAATATTTTGTGATGAACTCTTTGCTTAAACCCAAGGTTTCGCCTTTTTGAAATGCTCTCTGCAAAATCTCATTCCAGCGATTGGTTTGCAGAATGGTGATATTATTATTCTTTTTGTATTCACCGATCTTTTCCGCAATCTTCATGCGCTGTCCAAGTATTTGCATCAGTTCATCATCGAGGTGATTGATCTGCTGTCTTAATTTCTCAAGAGCTGCATGATACTCCTCTGAATTCACATCTTCCTTACGCCAGATGATTGAATCAAGCAGTTCAGCGAGTTTCTCCGGTGTTACTTGTTGCTTGGCATCGCTCCATGCATTATCGGGATCCATGTGCGCTTCGATCATTAATCCATCATAATCCAGGTCGATTGCCTTTTGTGCTACCTCATGCAAAATATCACGACGACCGCAAATGTGCGAAGGATCATTAATGAACAAAAGCTCTGGATAACGCCGTTTCATTTCAATGGCCAAATGCCACATTGGAGCGTTGCGATATTCTGTATTTCCGTAAGAAGAAAACCCACGGTGTATCAAACCAATTTGTTTAATTCCGGCTTTAGCAACTCTTTCCACTGCACCTGTCCATAGTTCAAGGTCAGGATTAATAGGGTTTTTGATCAATACGGGTACCTCAGCGCTTCGTAACGCATCGGCCACCTCCTGCACGCTAAAGGGGTTCACTGTCGTTCTGGCGCCAATCCATAGCACATCCACTTCAAAGCTTAAAGCATCATCAACTTGTTTGCCAGTAGCCACCTCCACCATAGTGGGCAAGCCAGTAAGCTTTTTTGCCCGCAATAGCCAAGGCAATCCCTTTACGCCAATTCCTTCAAAGGTTCCTGGTCTTGTACGTGGTTTCCAAATACCGGCCCTTACCATATCCACTTTGCCGGTAGCTGCTATGCGTTGCACTGTTTCCACTACCTGCTCTTCAGTTTCGGCACTACAGGGGCCGCTAATGATCAATGGACGCTTACTCCATTTCTGTTGCACAATTTCTTTCATTGTTTGTGTTGCTTGCATGTTGCGAAGATAAGCCCATTGGGGTAAAGAGGAAGAATACAAAAGCGCTTTTTTTGAGAGAATATCATGTACCAGCTGCAGTAATTCCCTGTCAGTAGACAAATATTCAACCTCTGTCACATTCTTCGGCGGTAAAATTATACAGACCAAGATATCAGATTCTTTGGGGGGATGATTTGAGTAAATATGACCTTTGTTTAGTTAACAGCTTAAAATAAAAGTCCCTTGTAGAAACAAGGGACGGAATTCACATGAGAAAAATTAAAAAGTTTATTTAGTTGGCACTCCCCACCCTATTTTGCTCATCTTGTGTAGCGCTGTTTCTCCGACGAGGGGGAGGATTTTGTTGATTATTTTTTCCAAATCGATAGGTAAAGGTTGCAGTTACCTGACGTGCATCAAATTTGTTGCGGATCTTTGCATAAATATTTCCATATTCTATTACGCCTCTGTATTGTTGCCAGGCAAAAGGATCGCGAATATTTAAACGAATCGTTGCTTTATTCTTTAAAATGTTTTTCTGTCCGCCCAAGCTCATCTGGTATATCGGTTCACTAATCGTTAACTGGTCAAGTCCCTTTGCACGATAAAAACCGCTCAACTCTAAACTAAAACCTTGTTTTATGGTAAACGTGTTGCTAAAATTGGCATTAAATGAAGTATAGGCTTTGTCAAGCGGAGCACCGTTGTAAATACCTTTGTAATGATTACGATAAACATTAGTAAAGAGATTCGTGTTCCACCATTTGGCTATAGGTATGGGCGCCGTGATGGAGATCCCCATGTTGGTGAACTTCGCAACATTGTCGGCGGTAAAGTAAACAATCTTTGTTTGAGAATTTTGTTTGAAAATCTGTGAAATAACATCTGTCGTATTGTTGTAGTTCAATGTAGTAATAAGTTTTCCTTTATAGGAATGAGATAATTCAATGTTATGTGTAAACTGTGGCAGCAGATAAGGATTACCTTGACGATAAGAAAGTGAATCTAGAAAATAAGTAAAAGGATTCAGATCCTGGTAATTAGGTCTTGTTATCCTGCGGCTATAAGAAACAGTAATCGAGTTTTTCGGATTTATTGCATAACTAATAAATGCGCTGGGGAAAAGGTTGGTAAAATCTCTTTTAAAAGTTGAATCGTTAGTAACCTGAAAACCCTTTGCAATCGTATTCTCTATTCTCAACCCTCCTTGTAAACTCCATTTCTTTATTTGCTTATTTATATTAACGTATGCCGCATTGATATTTTCATCATAAATAAAATGATTCGATCTCGCATCAGGGATCCATTTATCAGAAGAAAGTCTTTGATAATCCACTATATTATCATTTTTCACATAGCTCGATTTGATACCAGCCTCAAATCTCCCTCCCTTTTTAAAAGGATGAGTATAATCTGATTTGATCGAATAAATATTTATATCAGATGGTAAATGACCTTTTAAGAACAATGGATTGAAGGTTTGCTGGCCAGCAGCGTTATAGAATTCTGTTGTAAGAAGCATATTGGAAGTATTCCTGTAGCCTATGTAATCGAGATCAACCGTCAGCTCGCGGCCAGTCGTATCAAACAAATGCCTGTAATTAAAATTGCTGCTGAAATTGTTAAAATGTATTCTGTTTTCAGTCAGGGAAACCAAGTTTGAGGTTGGCTGATGGTTTGCATCGGAAAGAGTATTGATAGTGACAGGCGTTGGATGACCATGGAAGGTGAAACCACTTACCACAACACCATATGTATTTTTCTTATCGGCAAAAAAATCTACTCCTAGTTTTAAAGTATGATTCTGATTGCCAAACTTAAATCTTGTATCTATATCCGAGTAACCGGATATATTGCCATAATCATCGAAGAATTTTCTAGTAATTGCTAAATTTCCTCGACCGCTAAAAAAGTTCGGATTGTAATTCCCAAAAAAATTGATCTTATTCTTGCGGTAATTAAAGTTTATGCTGTTCTGTGATTTGGGAATTACATACAAGGCACCTTTTGGTTTGAAAAAACTTGTCGTGATGCCGGCTACAATTGACCCATTAAAACCATTTGCTCTCCCTTTTTTTGTTTTTATATTGATAATGCCTGAGTTTCCTGATGCATCATATTTGGCTGATGGGTTTGTCATGATCTCAATTTGATCCAATGCAGACGCCGGCATGTTTTTAAGTAGGCTAGCTAGGTCGGCTGAAGACAAGTAGGTTGGTTTTCCATCAATCATAACAATAACACCTGCCTTTCCCCGCAAGCTTATATTTCCATCATTGTCCACCGTAATGCCAGGTGATTTTTCCAGTATTTCCAACGCAGTTGCTCCGGCGCTGGTAGGCGATGACTCCACATTCACAATTGTTTTATCAATTTTAGTTTCGATAAAAGGTTTTTTAGCAGTCACCGTTACATTGGTCAAACCTTTTGCCTGTTCATTCATCACCAGGGCGGGAACTATCACTTTATTATTCAACGAAGAAATTTCAAATGGAGTGCTTACTGTCTTCCTGTATCCTATATTGGTTGCTGAAACAAAATATTTTCCATCGGCAATATTTACAAATTCATATTCACCGTTTTTATTGGTAGGAGCAAACTTTACCAACGATGAATCTTTAAGCTTAAAAAGAGAAACTGTAGCAGAATGAATACCTTTTGAAGAAGCATCCTTAATGATTCCTGAAATTTTCCCTTCTTGTGCTTTTGAAATGAATGAAAAGAGAATTGCTATACTTAGGAAAGTAAATATCTTTTTCATGCCGTTGGTTTGCTATACTTTAATAATGTAAAGATGTTGAGCAGGTTGCAGTTTAGTGACTGAAATATGACAAGCTTCCTAGTTTTTGTGTTGAAGGGTAATTAGTGGTTATCAATACACAAGCGGTTTAAATCCGGTTTGAGTATGAAGAAAAAGATTATTAAGATTCAACTGATGGATTCAGACAAAATAGAATTAATTTCTGTTCTTCTGGAAAGCTAAATATTCTTGCTTTAAGTTTTGATAAACATTTGCGAGTTTACTGATCTGATCATTATAGTTATGCAAGTTTTCTTCGCCTTCAAATGCTTTTTTAGCCGCAGCACTTAAAGTTTTCAATCCATTTGTCCATTTAGCCCACGACGGTAGTTTTGATAATTGGTTATTATATAGAGCATCGAGCTTGCTGCCCATATAATAAAGAGTTCGATTTTCTTCCATCAAACTTTTATTTTCTTTGCTTACAACATAAATAGCAAAAGGCGCAATCATGTCACTGCTAAATTCATCATTGAGCGTATGCCTTTCACCAAACCAAGCCCTTGCTTTTAACCATTGATCAAAGCCAATAATGTTCATAGTTGGATCAGCGGGCACCCATTCTTTTGTTTTTTCATCAAATATTTCTACCCAACGGTGATCATTATGTTGCTTTCCAAAAACCGACATTCTGTTACCACTTTCTTTTACTTTTTGAATCGCAGTTTGTCCACGCTCCTCGCTAAATTTATGTATGTTGATCTCAGCGATAGGTCTGTAAGTAAGATTTAATTCTTTCAACAAGGCCATATATACAGTAGCCAATTCAAAGCAATTACCGCCTTTTCTTACAATGATTTCTTTTACAGTACGCTTTTTATAATCAGTGGCTTTCCATTCAAAATGATTACTTAGCCAGCCCAACAATATTTTTGCTTTTTCATAATTATCATTTATTCCTGAGACAATAGTTTCAGCAAAGATTTTGGTATTCAAAACTGCTGTATCGTTGGTGAGGGGAATAGTATTTTGCTGAGCAGAAGCTCGGGTAATTACAAAATAAAACAGCAAAAGGAAAAATGCTTTCATGGCTTTAACTACAAACTTAAAATACAAAGTTTCGCTGAAATTGAATGCAAGCAATTGATGAATGGTTATATTAAATCGGTCTCCAAACTGTTTTTTTAAATTTTGTGGTGATGCAGACCATATGGCGTTTCTTTGCAGTGCAATTTTTAAACCTTTTTCTTTTGCCCGCGTAACCAAAATCTTTTCTTCATGGATGATCTCATAGCGGCACGACTTCAAATGGCAGTTTCTCTCGGTTTCCATATTGTGTTTGCATGTATTGGTATGACGATGCCTGTACTAATGGCATTTAGCGAATGGCGCTGGCTCAAAACAGGTAAACAAGTATATCTTGATATTACCAAAGCATGGAGTAAAGGTGTTGCCATATTTTTTGCAGTAGGTGCGGTTTCAGGAACCGTTTTGTCTTTCGAGCTCGGCTTGCTGTGGCCCGAATTTATGAAACATGCTGGCGCTATTATCGGCATGCCCTTTTCATGGGAAGGAACAGCATTTTTTATTGAGGCAATCGCGCTGGGAGTTTTCCTGTATGGATGGAACAGGTTAAATAAATGGGTGCATTGGTTATCGGGAGTTTTGGTGAGCATATCAGGTATTTTATCCGGCATTTTTGTAGTATCGGCCAACGCTTGGATGAATAGCCCCGCAGGCTTTGACTGGATAAATGGGAAAGCTGCTAATATCGATCCTGTAAAAGCCATGTTCAACGACGCATGGTTATCCCAAGCGATTCACATGGTGCTGGCTGCTTTTGTTTCAACTGCTTTTGCCGTAGCAGGTGTGCATGCTTTTTTATTATTGAAAAATCGAAACAGATTATTTCATCAGCAGGCAGTAAGGGCGGCGTTGATATTTGGTTCAGTAGCGGCTTTATTACAACCTATAAGCGGTGATTTTTCTGCAAAAGATGTGGCGAAACGACAACCTGCAAAACTTGCTGCGCTGGAAGCCTTGTATAAAACAAGCAAGCCTGCAGATCTTGTGATCGGTGGTTTGCCGAATGATAGTGAGCAAAGAGTGAATTATGCAATACATATTCCGAAAGGATTAAGTTTTTTGGCAAAAGGCGATTTGAATGCAGAGGTACAAGGATTAGATAAAATACCGAAAGAAGATTGGCCTCCTGTGATGATCACTCATATTTCATTTCAACTGATGGTAATGATTGGTTTCTTTCTTGCCTTTGTTTCATTATTATACATGGTGTTTACTATTAAATGGCGACATGTGTTGATGAAGAAATGGTGGTTAACTGTTATTGCATTTACAACACCTTTAGGCTTTATTGCAGTAGAGGCAGGATGGACAGTTACTGAAACAGGCAGACAGCCCTGGATCATTTATGGCATCATGCGAACAAAAGATGCAGTATCTTCAATGCCTGGGCTTCGATATTCATTTTTTGTAGTTACAATCGTGTACCTGTTATTATCGCTTATTATTATTTGGCTGATGCGCAGGCAGATCAATACTATTGATGAATTTTACCCCACTGCCAAAACGGTGTAAATGCTCATACTTATTATCATTATACTCGGTGTTTCATTTATTCTTTATACGCTGCTGGGTGGTGCTGATTTTGGCGCAGGCATTGTTGAAACATTCGCTGGTAAAAGAGAAGAGCGAACAATATCAAAAGCGATGGCCCCCGTGTGGGAAGCCAATCATGTTTGGCTAATACTTGCGGTAGTTATTTTGTTTACTGGTTTTCCTTCTGTGTATGCATCATTATCGTGGGTATTGCATATTCCATTAATGATGGTATTGCTTGGTATCATTATGCGAGGCACGGCATTTACCTTTAGACATTATGATGTGCACCAGGGCCGTTCTCATCAGTATTATAGTTTTTTATTCCGTGTGTCAAGTTTTATTACACCTGTCTTTCTTGGAATGATATTGGGCGCCATGATACTTGGACGAATTAGTCTCGATCGTTCCGAAGGGTTTTATAATTTATTCATCGCTCCCTGGCTCAATTGGTTTTGCTTTACCATGGGTGTATTCACAAGCTGCTTGTTTGCTTACCTCGCTTCTGTTTTTTTAGTGGGTGAAACTAATATCGAAAGGGAACGGATGAAGTATGCAAAATTTTCCAAGCTCTCCATGATCTTTACTATGATACTCGGCCTTCTTGTATTTATCATGGCGGAAGCAGGAGGCCATTCTTTAACAAGAACTTTTTTGCACACAACCCCAAGTATCATTATGTTGGTCATTGCTGCCTTGCTTTGTCCCTTGATTTGGCATTTTCTCAATAAAGAAAAAAACAAAACCATTTATCTCCGCGTTGGCACAGGCATCCAGGTTAGCGCCATATTGATGGGTTGGTTTTATATTCAGTTCCCGGTATTGATAGAAGTAAAAAATGCCGGAGAGCTCACATTTTACAACACACAAGCACCTGCAGCAACGCTAGAGCAGCTGCTCATTGCATTGGTCATCGGTTTGCTATTGGTGATACCTGGTTTTGTGTTTTTATTTAGGGTATTTAAAATAAAGACCAAGTAATATTTTAAAGTTTATTTGCCCGGTTGCAGTACAATTGGCGTGTCAACTAAAAGAAGATTGAAGTTTTTACGATGGTTTCATATCGTGCATATACGACACAAGCTGGGACAAATCGTAAGTAAAGAATCTGGATTTTCTTTTTAAACCCAAATGAAAATCATAACTCTAAATTCCCGTTGAAGTTTTACTATTTTTATCGGACAGAGGCGATTGGTTAGTGAAAACCGTTGCTTCTGTTTATTTTTTAATCTGTTTACAAAATTCAAACCCTATGAAGCGCAAATCAAGCATTGCTTTTCTTTACACCATGATTGCAACGTTGCTTTTCTTCAGTTGCAAAAAAAATTCAGACACTGTAACTACCGGTCAATTAAAGGGCATTGTAAAAGATGCAACAACTTCGTCTCCGTTGGAAAATGTAAGCGTTGTTGTTTTTAATGCAGATAACAATTCTCCAATCGGGCAAACGCTAAAGACCAATGCCAGTGGTGAATTTTCAACTGACCTCACTCCGGGCAATTATTTTGTGAAACTATCCAGACAAGGTTATTATCCGGTTCCTCCTCCATCATTAGATGCTGTACCATTCTCCATCAGTGTAGGTCAGCCAACTCAAAATGATGGGGAAATGTTTCCGTTTTCAACCAGTAATGCAGGTTGGATAATTGGGAAAGTTACAAGCAACGGTACTCCGGTGCAAGGAGCTTTAGTTGTTGCCTCTGATGGTCAGAACAAGATCGCTTTTTCAACTAGCAGTGACCAAAATGGTGATTATTCAATTTTCAATGTGCCCGCTGGTTCATTTAATGTGCAGGCTTATCTTGCTTCTTATAACTCAACCAGTGTTGCGGCATCTATTACAAGCGGGATTGCTACTACCGAAATTAATATTGATCTGCAAAAAAACGCGAATGCAACGCTTACCGGAAACGTTCGCAACCTTGCCATCGACAATAAGGATGTTGACATTACCCTGATACACCCTATAACAAAAGAAACGATCCCCGGCTTAACTACTTCAACTACTAATCTTGCGTATTCATTAACCAACATTCCTAATGGAATTTTTATCGCAAGGGCTACTTATAAAAATGATATGCGGGTAATGGACCCCGACAGGATCGCAAAGTTTGGTGAACCAGTAGTAACAGTTTCCGGAGGCTCATCTTCTCCGTCAACATTAACCTTTGATATAACAGGGCCTGTTACATTAAATGCACCAACCAATTCTTTAGCCACAACAGTTCCTGTTGCCGCTTCCACAAGACCAAGTTTTCAATGGACGGCATATCCAAGTACATCGGATTATGTAATAGAGGTAATGGATGCTTCTACAGGACAAGTGGTGTGGGGAGGCTTTGATAAATCAGGACCGTTGCCCGTAAAGAAAATAATCATACCAAGCAACCAAACGTCTATAACATATAATTCCAACTCAACAGCAACTATCAGTGATCTGGTACCAGGCAAAATATACCGGTGGAGAGTTTACGCGAGTAAAAACGATGTGACCTCATCAACAGGCTGGACACTTATATCGACCAGCGAAGATCAAGTTGGACTAATCAAAATTATTAGTCCGTAATCCTGGTATAAAATCATATAACGCCGGGTGAACATTTACATCAATAAAGAGCCCGGCGTTTTACTTTGCACATAAAACATACTGCTTAATGCCAGTATTTTCCAATTCACATTTTTACTTCTTTTGGCCGCTATCTAGATATTAGGAGAAATCTGATAGAAGGGTTTACGAGGATTTTTTTGCATTCTTTCATCAATTTGTTCAGCCAGCCATTGAAAATACTCACCAAGAAATGGATCTGGTTGTTTCTCACGTATGTCAAGAAACATTTTTTTATATTTCTGCCAGGCCGTTGAAACAAATGAGCCAAGCGTTTTATCCACAAGATCGATATTGATTAATTTCTCCGCTACAAGAATACCGAGCGATTCCATTTGCTGTGCAAACTCAATATAAATAACCTGTTCGTTTGAGGGAAGCGCATCCATTTCTTTACGTGTGGACGGCATGTTATGGGAATTAATAAAATGGATGAGCTCCGCAAATTCTCTGGTTTGAAAGCTGCGTAATGTTTCAAGAGTAAGTCTTTCTTTGCGGTCGCGTGCTGCTGCCTTAACTTCTGCAATACCAAATACAACAGCCACGATCAATGATAGAGTTAGTGCAACATTAGCTAGAATAGCAGTGATCTCAACCATACAGTTATGGATTGTGATTGTTTATGTAAAGATAAACATAGTCAGATCAAACTGCTATTTATACAACACCAGTATTTATTCGTCAGCATTTTCTTTGATCAGCGAACCATCTTCTTTATATTCTGCTTTCATGTATTTGTCATTGGATTTGAATTTAACCTTGTAAGTTTTTATATCGCCTTCATGTGCATCTTCCCACACTACGTCTGTTGCCGCGGAATACTTCGCATTAAAAGCATTTTTTACTGCATCCGGTACTTCGTTGGCTGATATCTCATTTTTTTTATCAACCCTGTCGCCTTTTTTGTCGTTGCAAGCCGGACCAAACATACAAGCCAGCGTTATAATTAATATGCCTGCGATTTTTTTCATAAATCAAGTTTAACGGAATTAACACAAACACGGTGCCACATGGTGCATTGCATTAGTCATGACTATGAAGTCAACGCTTTTTCCTTAGAAACCTTTTCGGCGCCTTCGAAGTTTTTTTGCCGAATGCAGTGAGAAATTTATCAAAATGATTTGATTTTATTCGTTGGCAAGTCATTCTGCCGTATAATTTTATGTTTTGTAAATTTGAGATAGTCTATCAATGATTTAAAAAAGAGCTAGGTTTCTATTTCTAAAAATGAAAATAATGAGGCGGGGGCATTGATTGAGTTCCAAAACAATATCACGAGTAAACTAAAGTCCGATGCATACGTATACCAAATTTCAAAACGCCTGCTTATTTATTTTGCGCATAATTACCGCAGCGATATTTTATGTTGCAGGTTATTATAAATTTCCTTTCTGGTCCAGCGCACCTGAAGGTATATCCTCATTCTTGTTATTTACTACAAAACTTCTTTCAATTGCCGAACCGCTTGGTGCTACTGCGGTTCTTCTCGGATTTTTGACAAGATGGGCAGCGGCTGGGTTAATCATTATCCTGATCGGAGCAATTTATGTGTCACAATTTGTGTATGGAATTGGATTCGTAACTCCAACATCGGCAGGATGGAATTTTCCACTGGCTGTTATGGCCGGATGTTTAATTCTTGCTGCCTTTGGAGCGGGCAAATGGTCAATTGATCATAAAAGACAAGAGAGAGTTTAACTCACAATGAATGGGGTCCATAAAAAATTTCCAAGCTATTTTAATCCCTTCAATCCCAGAAATACGTTTGAGCCGATGTCAAGTTGTGGACGGTCAATAGCGAATCTACACAACCTTCTTTATCATTATCTCAATCCACTCCTTTGTTTCATGGGTGAGTAGTTTTATGATATCTTGTTTGCCGGCTTTGAACGCATGATTCGCTCCTTCTATCTTCACCAATTTGGCGAGAGGAAGTGATGAACACACCAATTCGATCAAATTCCATGAAGCCAATTCATCTTTTGTTCCTTGTAAAAACAGCATCGGTATTTTCACACCTTTTAAATGTTCCGCCCTTTCGGTAGAAGGTTTGCCCTGTGGATGCAAGGGAAAGCCATAAAAAATAATTCCCCTTACTGCAGCATCAGAATGAACTGACAAATATTGTGAACTCATTCTTCCGCCAAAAGATTTTCCTGCAACAAAAAGAGGAAGTTTGGGAAATAACTCCTTCGCTTTGGAAATAGCCATTTCGATGGTTTTATGAGCCACAGCGGGAGGATCGGGTCTTCCTTTTTTATTTTCTGTGAATGGAAAATTAAAACGCATAGTAGCAACGCCTTCTTCTGCTAGTGATTGCGCCAATGTTATCATGAAAGAATGATTCATGCCCGCACCTGCTCCATGTGCAAGGGTTATGATGCATTTACTTTTTTCGGGAACAATACATTCTGCTGAAATGTTACCAATTGAAGGAGAAATTTCCAGTGGTAAAAATTGTGTTTTCATTAGTTGCTGGTTTAGCAAGATGAAGTTAAGAAGAATGACGAACTAAGATTTCAGTGCGAACGGATCGTTTTGCTTTATGAACGGTGTTTTTTTACTCAATGTGATAAAGGTTTTTAGAGCCGCAGCGGCCGCTCATCACTGAGTGCTGACACGATAAAAAAATCTTATCATAACTTTAAAAATTATTATTATTAAAAACGCTGACTTATGCGAATTCACACCACGTCCAGGAAATTTCTCCTTTTTGTTTTCCTCTTCATTGCAATAATAACCTCGGCGCAAAATGGAACGGTAACGGGTAAAATAACAGGCGATGGCACTGATCTTGTGGGTGCATCAGTAACTGCAGGTGTTAGAGGTGTATCAACAAACGCCAATGGCATTTTCACCATTTCACTCAAGCCCGGTAACTATTTAATAACTGTCTCTTATGTTGGCTACAAAAGCGCAACACAAAGCGTTTCTGTAAAAACGAATGAAACGGTTACTGTTGATTTTAATTTGGAAAGAGGTGGATCACTGAACGAAATCGTGGTGTTGGGCTCACGTTCACGCAATCCACGAAGCAACACATTGACACCTGTGCCTGTTGATGTTTTTTCTGCGGCTGATTTAGCTGCCACTGGCCAAGTAGAGCTTACGCAGATGATAAATCTTGTTGCTCCTTCTTTCAACTCTGCACGGCAAACAGTGGCTGATGGAACCGACCATATTGACCCCGCCACGCTTCGTGGTTTAGGCCCCGACCAGGTATTGGTCTTACTAAACAGCAAACGCAGACATAATACTGCATTGTTAAATGTAAATGGAACAGTAGGTCGTGGCTCTGTGGGCACTGATCTTAATTCAATCCCTGCTTCGGCTATTGATCATATTGAAGTGTTGCGTGATGGCGCTTCTTCACAATACGGATCTGATGCCATTGCCGGTGTAGTGAACGTGGTATTAAAACGTAGCAAAGGCACAACCGTTAATGCTCAAATAGGACAGCAGTACAAAGGTGATGGTGATGTTACGCAGCTTGGCATTTACCATGGCTTTAATATTCAGAAAGGTTATCTCGGCGTTGCTGTTGATTTGCGCTATCGTGGTGCCACCAACAGGGCAGGTGATTATACCGGGCCTGTGTTTGTAAACTGGAATGTAAGTAGAAACTCTGGTGAAACTGATGCTGATTACATTACCCGCAGAACCGCTCTTTACAATCGCGACCAGGACTCTATTCGCAAATACAATTTCAATCTTAGCAACAATATGGCCATTGGAAATTCTGAAGTTCGCAATGTTACGGGCATGATCAATGGTGGATATAATTTTAATAAAATTGAATTGTACTATACTGCAGGAATTGGATACCGCAACGGAAATGCAGCAGGTTTTTACCGTTATCCTTTTCAAACTACACAAGTTATTCCTGAATTGTATCCACTTGGATTTCTTCCTGAAATTCATTCGGCCATCTGGGATAAATCAATTTTGGCTGGAATAAAATTTGAAACTAATGGATGGGACTGGGACATCAGCAACACATTTGGAGGTAACTCATTTGAGTTTACTGTGAAAAAATCAAACAATGCTACACAGTATGCAATGAAAGCATCTGCCCCCACTGAATTCAACTCGGGTAAATTGAGTTTCAATCAAAATACTTTCAATGCAGATGTTACAAAAGACCTGAGTGCTGTAATGGGTTTTGAAAGAATGAATGCAGCATTTGGCGCTGAATGGCGAACTGATTTTTATAAAATTACTGCGGGCGAAGAAGCGTCATGGAAAAATTATGATCCTAACAGTGGTAAAACGGGCGGTGCACAAGTGTTTCCCGGTTTTCAACCAGCCAATGCCGTAAATAAAAACAGGACGGTGCTTGGTGCCTATGCTGATTTTGAAGCCGATATTACCAACCGTTTTTTTGCAAACATTGCAGGACGTTTTGAAAATTATAGTGACTTTGGCTCAAACGTTGCCGGCAAACTGGCCATGCGATATAAAATTACCAATACATTAAGCGTAAGAGGCGCCTTCAGTAATGGATTTCGTGCTCCATCATTACACCAGCGATATTTCAGTGCTGTATCCACTTTGTTTGTAAATGTAGGTGGAACATTAACGCCACGACAGGTAGGTACATTCACCAATGAAAGCGATGTGGCAAAGGCTTTTGGCATTCCATCTTTGGATGCTGAGAAATCTGTAAACGGAAGTTTTGGTATTACTTTCAAACCCATATCAGCTTTTTCATTTACTCTCGATGGATACTTTGTCCGCATTACTGATCGCATTGTTTACACTGGTCAATTTTCGCGCAGCAATGCTGTAGTGAATACTATACTTACTCCCTATCCCGATGTGAATGCTGCACAATTTTTTACAAATGCGGTGAATACTGAAACAAAAGGAATTGATGCTGTTCTTGCTTATCGCGCAGCAGTTGGAAAGGGAAATCTTGATTTGACGTTGGCTGGTAATTTCAACCGCACATTTGTAGTGGGTCCTATTAAGGGCACTGATAAAATTCCCGCGGATCAGTTTGGCAATGTGCTTTTCAGCCGCCAGGAAAAATCAAGATTAGAAGAATCCCAGCCTCGGAGTAAGATCAGTGCTTCAGGAAATTATAAAATAAGAGATTTTGGCGTTATGCTGCGGTTCACCCGATTTGGAGAAGTGTTCACAAAAGATGCAACTGATCCTTTACTGGACGAATCGTTCGGAGCAAAAATCACAACCGACGCAAGCCTATCCTATCGAATTGCAAAAAAGCTTACGGCTACTATCGGTGCCAACAATTTGTTTGATGT
Source organism: Chitinophagaceae bacterium (assembly GCA_036005185.1). Classification (GTDB taxonomy): domain Bacteria; phylum Bacteroidota; class Bacteroidia; order Chitinophagales; family Chitinophagaceae; genus VBAU01. The sequence continues at coordinate 200,872 of DASYQS010000024.1, forward strand.
GTATCCTGACAAAATGAAAGTGATTAACTATCCCGTTCCAAACAGTGTAGGTCCTTTTCGCGATAACGGCAGCTTTGGAAGATTTATTTATAGTCGCAACGCCACGCAGTTTGGCTTCAACGGTGGTTATTATTATCTCAACCTGAGTCTTAATTTGTAAATGATACAAATTTAATTTTTCAAAGGCGGAGAAGTTTTTCCCCGCCTTTGCATTTTTAGTTTTCAACGATCTTCTAAATTCAAATCGCTCTCACTATACACACCGATAGTTCAATGAATTGAAGAAACGAGTTCATGAATTGAGGAAGAAGACATTCAGAAACTAATACATCGCTTAAATTTGCGTCTTCTCATTGGTGGTCGTGTGACTAACCGCATAAATATTCTTTTATGAAAATACTATATGGGCTTTTACTAATAACGTGTTTTGAAAAACTTTACGGGCGTGCAGGCCAGGATACCTCGTCTAAAGGGGAGAAATTAAAATGGCATGCAGATTATACCTATACTGTCAACCCTCATGACACAGCATTTGGATTTTACAATTATACCCTGCAAACGCTTGCGTATTCAAAACAGAACATTGTTATATGGAGCATTCATTTGCCGGAAAGAATGCGGAATCATCCCGCCGGAAGTATTTATAATAAAGTCTATGATAGTGACAATTCTCTTAGCCCAAAAAGAGCAGCTCTCAACGAAATCGATGTTAATAAAAGCAAAGAGTTTTTAACCTGCCCTGAATTGATCTCACACCGGGTAATTGCCATTTCCGATATGACAGGTTTTTTGTTATTGGATAAAGAAAACGGAAAGGTCTTTTACGACATTCCCAATAAAATTTATAAAGAGAATTTTTATGTTGACGATGGACGTTTCATTATTAATAATAGAAACCTTTCCTGCTCAGGTACTTTAGAACATGGCGCAGGATTTATCTCAGAGTGTGACAGTTATTTATTTCATTTCAATGGCTCTGAATTATTCATTTTTAATAAGAACCATCGCTTAATAAAAAGAATAATGTACAATTCAAAAAATCATTTAAGAAAATCGGGCATTCTCCAAAGAGAAGCATTTTTTCAGTATAAGGATTATACCGTTGAAATAACAGGCCGGGTCTTTGTAAACTAGAACGGAAAATAACAACCGTTATAATTTTTTACTGTATTCAATGTGAACGAATAGTTAGTGTCTCGGGACGTTGTATATTCTTCGTGATTTGTGTAAAAAAGATCATTGCAGAAAAATATCACTGCCACTTATTTATATCGTAAACTTCTAATCCTCCCGCTCCAACCCTTCTCAACCATCCAGCGAAGTAAACGAAAACGCAATTTTGATAACCATGGACCAATTTTGTTCTTCATAATCCTAAGTACTATTTCAAATACTATATAACCTATCAAGACAGAAGCAATCCATTCAAGATTGCTAAAGGTTTGCTTACTAACCACCGTTTTCTTGGCTGTAAGTCCCCAGAGATTATGAATGCTGCGTGTGGTAAAGAAATGAGAAATGAGGCTGCTGGCCCAGAGCCCTATCATAAAACCGGTGAACCTTCCGATGAATTGTTCTGATAAATAATTAAAAATGGTTTTTCTATCCTTTTTCATAGATTTTGGATTAGGGTTAATAATTAGTTTAAGGATTTTAAATCTATCATTATTTTTTCAGCTATGCAAGCTAAAGAAGATAGTTTTATTCACAGACTGCTGCCGTATTTTTACTTCAAACTTTAGATGGGTTGCATTGTGGGTGTTCAATGGTTTTATAAGATACTTGTTTCGATAGGATATTGTTTACTTTTTTTGTTGTTTCCATTTTTATTGATTTTAGATAATGCCATTATTGACAGTCAAAATTGCATTCGCATAAGTCATTTTCGAATAGATGATTTACGCAATTGCATGGACAATTTTTTCGTATTGAGAACGTCGCCATTAAAAGTAATATCGCGTTTACAGATGCCGATCTCATGGCCAATCTTTATTGAATACGGGCAAATTTTTTCCTATAATGTTACCGTTCAATTGTATTTTAGCCATCCCTTCAACCAATCTAGATGGCAGAAAAAACAAACAAGCTTTTTATAAAAAATATGGTTTGCCAACGTTGCATCATGACGGTGGAATCTATCTTTAGCGATCTCAACATTCCATTCACAAACATCTCTTTGGGTGAAGCAGATCTTTCAAGAGAACTGACCAATGATGAATTGAAGAACATAGAACGAGGTTTAAATAAAGCAGGGTTTGAATTGATCGAAACTCGGGTAAATCAGGTTATTGAAAATATTAAACAGGCCGTTATGGAATATCTAAACCTCGGCATGGATAATGAAAACCTGAAGTTATCTTCTTTTATCACAAAAAAAATTCCATATGATTACAGTTACCTGAGTGATCTTTTTTCTTCTGTTGAAGGGAAAACTATTGAGCAATTTTTTATTCTGCAACGAATAGAAAAAGTAAAGGAACTCCTCGTGTATGATCAGCTTTCGCTTACAGAGATATCATACCAAACCGGTTTTAGCAGCGTTCATCATCTATCATCCCAGTTTAAAAAAGTAACTGGTCTCACACCTTCACATTTTAAAAAAATTGGTGCCGCGAAACGTAAATCACTCGACAGCATCTGATCCAAAAATTATGTACATCTTTCCCTCAATAGCATAAAGCAGTCGCCTTTATGTGATAGTAGTTTTGTGTCGTCAATAATTAATAACGACAAAAACATCAATCATGAAAGCAACAATTCAAACAGCCAATGACAAATCAAATTGCGATTGCACTATTTGTATGTGTGGTCCTAATTGTACTTGTGGAACTTCATCGGCTAAGTAAATCAACGGGAGGCAGAAGCCTCCCCTTTTTTAAACTTTTTAAATTTAAGCAATGCAATCAACGACAAGATTTTACCAATTAACTGCAAGCGAATTTGACTGGAAAATTTCAGATCAAAAAACAATCAAGGCTTGGGGATTTAATGAAAGCCTTCCTGGCGCGGTTAGTGAGTGGGGATTGTAACGTATAGTTTATTGGTGGGAGAGAATCGCCAAAAAAAGAAAATAATAGAAAAAATAACCAGTTAAATTCTTTTTTTTCCTCCCACAACTAGAATGGCAACACCCGCCACTATTATAATGGCTCCCGCATAATTTGGCCAAGCAATTGTTTTCTGTTCCTTTTTATTGATTTCAATCGGGCCAGCATCCACTACTTTTTCTTTCTTGGTATATGTAATATTCCCGAACACTAACATTAATATACCTGCAACGATAAGAATAATACCTACTGTCTTCATATAAATCTTTATGGTAAAGATTATAAAATCGTGCCAGCAATGAAATTGTAACGCAGGAAAAAACAAAAGTTATATGTGAAAGTTCAGCAAAATTGTTTATCGTCGCTTGCCGATTATCTGGCTGTTTTAAAATCAATGTAACTATTTAAACGATCTTGCAAATGACTGACCCCCTGGATACCATCTTCAATAAACAAATCATTAATTACCGGTAGGTGCTGCCGGCTTGGTGAGAATATCATCATTATTCACCCCTTTCTTTTTTGATACATTTTCGGTGAGCTTGCCAAAATTCCATGTAAGCGCAAGTACCCCGCCTCGCCTGATCTGCGTGGTGATATTAGTACTGTAAAAGTTCTGATCTTTTGTGATCGTTTTGTAGTCATGAGTTTTTTCGAAATAGTTCACGCCTCTTAAAGAAATATTGATCTTATCTTTAAATACTTTGTAATTGAATGCAACGTTATGCCAGGTCCTGAACGGATAAGTGGTTTGAATAGTTTGGGGATCTTTCCATAAACCAAGGAAACTGCTCACCGTAAATTTTTTTGTGAACTTATAGCTGGTATTCAGCCCAAAATTGCATCCGAAGCCGCTGTTGGATTGTGATGTATTCGAATTATTTTTTACAGTGCTGTAACGCAACGAACCATTCACAAACAGATTCCATTTTTGATTGAGCTTAGTATTTAAATTCAGATTCAGGCTCGATTGAAATTCCTTCCCGATATTCAGACTGGTTGTTTTTGTAATTCCTGTTTGCGGATCAAAAGATGAATACTGCAGAATTTTATTACCACTGTAACTTCCTTCGATATTGATACCGGCAAATGTATTTCCCTTGCCATAACGCAGTTGTGAAGAAAGAGCATGAGTGGTTTGCGGGCCCAGGTCAGGATTACCGTATGAGATATTTAACGAGTCGTTGTTGTTAACAAACGGGTTGAGATCCCAGATATAAGGACGCTGTAATCTTTTTGTATAGGCAATTACGAGGGTTGTTACTTTGCTAATGCGGTTTGTGAATTGAATATTGGGAAGCAGTGTTGTATAACTATGTTTTACCTCCGTATTAGAGGAAATGAAATTGCCATTTACATTGGTGTATTCAACGCGTGCGCCAAAACGAAAACTTGATTTCTTCAATCTGAAACTGTACATGCTGTAAAGACTGATCACATCTTGTGTGTATTTAAAATAATCAGTGTTGGCAGCATTTATTTTATAATTGGCTGAAGGATCATATTTGATAAGACTTTGAAAGTCGGAGTTTGCACGACGCAAAATTGCTTTCAATCCTCCTTCAAACTTACCGGTTTTTTTCACCGGAATACTATTATCGGCCTGGATGGTGTATTGATTGTTGATGGCGTAGCTGTTATTAATTAAGTAACGATCAGTGCCAGGGTTATCCTGGAAACTGTTAAGCTTAGAATCATTTTTACCGAACTCACCAAGAAACCTGAGACTGAATTCCCTTTCTTTATTCTTTTTAAAATGTTTTATATAATCGCTTCCCACATTTACACCTGGATTATTGCCCTTGTCAATGAGATTATAATAACTCACTGTTGACGGGTCAGCAATAAAATCAGTTGTGATCGTTTGATCAGTCACTGTTTTATTCGACCAGCTGTCAATATTGGTGTACAAACTGACCGTGTTAAGACTGTCAAGGTCCCAGCTCAATTCGGCATTACCGAAACTCCAGTTCGAACTATTGCGCTGGTTGCCATCCAGGGTTCTCTGTGTGTAAATATTTTGTGTTGACGGAATGGTAGTATTGATATTATGCTGTGATACAGGATTGGTATAACCTGAATTCAGAAAAACGCTTAAACCAACTTTGCCAACTTTTGCATTTCCATTAATGGCGTAATTACTTAGCTTGTCGCTTGTTCGCTGAAAAGTAGAAATGGTACCATTATATCCCACAACTTTTTTCTTTGTGATGATATTGATCAGTCCGCCAATTCCCTCGCCATCATATTTGGCAGAAGGAGTTGTGATCACTTCTATTTTTGAAATGAGTGCGCCGGGAAATCCTCTCAATGCCTCTTTAACGTTCCTCGCAAACATAGAAGTTTCCCTGCCATTAAGCAACACTTTGAAATTTGATTTGCCATTCACTTTTATATTATCCTCACCGTCCACAGTTACAAAGGGAGTTTTTCGCAAAATGTCAATAGCCGTTTCTGTTTTGGTAGCCGGATCATCTTCCACATTAAAAACAATTTTATCATCACTCTGCTCCACCAGCGGTCTTTGTGCACTTACCACCACTTCTTTGAGAATGCCTGTTGCTCTTGATAGTTGTACAGGATCTATCTGCATATCTCCTGGCTGCGAAGCAACATTAATATTGATCCGTTTTTCAGCAAAGCCGGTATGTGTAAAGGAAAGAATATAATTTCCTGTATCTGGCTTATTGAATTGAAAGCTGCCGTTCTCCTTTGATAAAGTTGTTTGCAATGGAGCCGGGTTATTTTTCTTAAAGATGCGCACAGTTACTAAAGCAAGCGGTTTGCTGCTATCTGAAACTATTCCTGACAACTTCATTTTAATTTGTGAAAACACATATCCCGGCAGGATGATCAAGATTGCCGATAAAAGAGCGAAAAGTAAAAACTTTCTCATAGCCTTTTCATTTTGTTGGTGTTTGGCAGATTGAAATATAAGGTTAACGAATTTTTTCGTAGTTTAAAAATTTATTTGATAAGAGGTGGCAAGTGAATGATGCAGGGAAATCGTTGATGAGAATGACTAACCTTTTTTCAATAACCAGCGGATAAACTAATTAAAAGCCTTTTTCATTTTCTGAGAATGAATACGGAAAAGATGTTTTTTGAGTTCCTCTATTTTTATTGGCTGAAGGGCCCATCAAAAAATTTAACACACCTCCCTTCTGTAATTCAAAATGATTCAACCAGTTTTTATCATACGGCTTGTTGTTGATTTGTAATGACTGTATGTAGATATTCTTTGCATCGTTATCCGCAGCATTAATCACCAGCTTATTTCCATTTTCAAAGTTGATAGTTATTTTTTTAAACATAGGGCTTCCCAAAACATACTGGTCTGTTCCCGGGCAAACAGGATAAAAACCTAATGCGGAAAATACATACCAGGCAGAGGTTTGACCATTGTCTTC
>DASYQS010000025.1:0-71034 GCA_036005185.1 Chitinophagaceae bacterium
TCTGAATTTGAAAATGAATGACTAAAATCCTTTCTCGTCCAATTTTATTTTTACGGCAGCATTGGCCATGTCTTCGTCTTGTTGTGCACTTGCGCTTCCGCTTACTCCAATAGCCCCAACAACCTGTCCTTCAAAAATGATAGGAACACCGCCTTGCAAAAAAGTATGACCAACTGTGATCAGGGCTTGCCTTCCCCCATTTATCGCATTTTCCAGCTTTGAAGATGGGGCTTTGAACAATGCTGCAGTGTTTGCTTTTTTGATAGCTACTTCCGATGCCGCTGCAAACGTGTTATCTAGTCTCTCCAGATACACAAGGTTACCACCCGCATCTACCACTGCTATTGCACCACCAGGTGCATTGTTTGCCTTTGCAAATACTACCGCTTCGGCTACAATTTTTTTGGCCGCATTGAGTGAAATATTTTTTGTAGTAATAACCTGCGCATTTACTGATGTTGCCATTATCATTATTGAAATTGAAAAAATGGCGAGTGCTTTAATTGACTTCATAACTTTTCTATTAGTGTTTTTTTATTAACTTTTGTGATTCCCTGTTTCATAAAATTTATTTCACATCTTCAGTTTCTTCCGTTGCGGGTTTTGCTGGTTTGTCAAATTTTATTTTCTTACCTGCGTGTTTTTTCACTTGCTCGGGCCAGTTAGCATCAGCCTTTGCAATATTCCCTACCACATCTTTATTGAATTGTTTGTATGCATCTTGGCTGTGTTGAAGAATCAGCCTTCCATCAACGATTTGAAAAATTGTTGGATCGATCGGGCGAAGCTTGCCAAGACTCATAGCGTATCCACAAAAAGCACCATACTGGGGAACAAACATTTCCGGATGATCTTTAAACATTGCTGCATGCGCCTCCGATGTAAACCAGTAAGTGGCCCCATTATACCGTGAAGAATATTTTGGATCGCCTTGTGCGGCTTTATTATCTGCAAAATAAGCAACGGCGTCATAGCCCTGTAATGTTACACCGTCTTTATCGGTATTATTTAAAAATCCTTTTTCCGCATCTGTCTGAATTTGTTTTCCGCCTTTTTCAGAAACAGCAGGCCAATATTTATCTGCCAATGAAAGATTTCCTTGCACATCCTTATTCCACCCGTTCACAGCTCTTTGGTTGTGCTGAATCACCAAGCGGTCATTTACAATAGAAAAAGTATTTACATCAATCGGTGCTACTCTTCCTAATGAAACAGCATATGCACACCAGCCCCCAAACTGAGGTTTATATTTTTCAGGATCTGCTTTAAAAAGATCAACGTGCTCTTTTGATACAAAATAATAGGTCGCATCTTGGTATTTGTATTGAAGCGTAGGGTCGCCTTTTACGGGTTTGTTATCAGTAAAAAAAGCAACCGGGTCATATCCATCAATGATCACTCCATTGGCATCGAGGTTATTGAAATATTTGCTTTCATGCTTTTGTGAAAATGCGGCCGCGAGCATCAACAGAAACACCGCAACAGTGAGAAATAGTTTCAAAAAAAAGTTGACTGCAGTTTCAGAAAAAGCTTTCATGTATCGTGCTTTAGCACGCAACTCTTTTGAGTTCATAAATTGTTTCATAATCATTTTATTTTTTTCTATCACAAAGAAACATTGCAATCAAGCGGTGGTCTGTCGCATGATTTACAAATGCAGGGTTTCAAAAACAAAAAAGCCCGAACGATGTCGGGCATTTTACAATTAGAAGTGTTATATGCGGAATTAATTAGAAGAAGCTGTAGGCTTTGCTTTCTCATCGTACTTCACAGGTTTACCAACATGATTTGCAACAATACCAGGCCAATTCCTGTCTGCTTTTACAATACTCGCTTTCAAATTTTCATTGAAAAGATCGTAGGCCTCTTTTGTATGCTGAAGAATAAGTCTTCCATCTTCTATTTGATAGATGGTTGGATCAACAGGTCGTAATTTACCAATGCTAACGGCATAACCACAAAAAGCTCCGTACTGCGGTGCATATTTTAAAGGTTCTTTTTTAAAAAGCCCTGCGTGTTCTACCGAAGCAAACCAATAAATGGCTCCGTTATATTCGGCAGTAAATTTTGCATCTCCTTTCACAGCTTTATTGTCCGTGAAATAAGCAACAGGATCATAACCCTCAATGATCACGCCCTTATCATTGATATTATTTAAATAGCCATTCTTAGCTGTAAAAGTTGGTTCTTTAAAGAAAATAAAATAAGCAGCGACTGTTGCAATTACTACAATAAGTAAAATAAAAAATATTTTTTTCATGATGTTTCTTTTGACCGCAAAGTAAAAGCACCATCAAAAATTTTACTGTCGGGTGAATTACAGAAAAGGGAGATAATTTCGAAACTATTTATAGCTCTTCAAATTTTTTTTAGTGCAAATATCTTAATCCCAAATTAGAACGTTAGTAATAATGCTAAAATAGATTTGCGCATGGAACCTGAAAATTATACGCTACATAAATTAAAAAATGGGGATGCCATTCCTTTTGATTTATTATTATTGGCTGATGAAACTAAAGATGCGATTGAAAAATATATCTATGACTCAGATATTTATACTGTATTTACAAAAGGCAACTTAAATCCCATTGGAGTCTTTGCGCTGTATAAAATAAACGACTCAAAAGTTGAGATCAAAAATATTGCGATTTTAGAATCATTCCGGAGTCAAGGTATAGGAAGCTTTTTGATCGAAAAAATCAAAGAAATTGCTCTCAAACAGAATTATAAAGAAATTATTGTGGGAACTGCGGATGGTGCAATAAAAGAAATTCAATTCTATGAAAAAAATGGATTTAAAAAATATGATGTAAAGAAGAACTTTTTCATCAAAAATTATTCGCAGCCAATAATTGAAAATGGAATTATGCTAAAAGATATGATAATGCTTAAAACACAAATTGTTTAAACCTACTGCTAATCAGGCGGCTCCGCGTCCAAAGCCAACTGTGTCTCGGTACACCTGAGGGGAAATATCGGTTTTCACTTTAAAAAATCTGCTGAAATAATATTCATCGTCGTAGCCTAGTTCGTAGGCAATTTGCTTAACAGTTTTGTTGGTAAGATATAACTCTCTCTTCGCCTCAATGATTATTCTTTCAGAAATTAACTCAGTTATTGTTTTGTTGAAATGGTTTTTGGTGACTTTAGCGAGCGCTTTTATCGATATATTCAGATCATTTGCATAATCGCCTGCTGAATGTTTTACCTTGAAATTTTTTTCAATGGCATCCTTAAGATTCTGAAGAATGAACGGTTCCTTCAAGCCTGCCACTTGCTTAAGCGCTTCTGAATGTTGCTCAGCCTTTAGCCGGCTGCTATTGATTAAAAATATTTTCAGATAGGAAACCAAAAGTTCGCTCTGTGCTAGTGCAGGATTTTGAATTTCTGTTTTTATCTGTTTGATGATGTTTTCAAAAATAAAAACCGAGCTTTCATCGATCACGACAAAAGGTGGTTCATAAATATTGTTAAAAAGAACACCGTTGCATGCTATTTCTGTTTGGTGTTTGTGTATGCAAAAAAAATCAGGATGAAAATAAAGGGCGATGCCATGCATGCGTTCAGGTAAAAACATAAAAGGTTGATAGGGTGAAAAAGCAAATAAATTATTTGCTTTGAAGCTATGCTGTTTAAAATCTGCATTTACCTTTCCGCTTCCCTCAGTGATCCAGATCAAGGAATAGTAATTGTGGCGTTGAACGTGATCAAAGTTGCTTCCATCATCAAATGTGACCAATTTAAAAGCAAGCTCGCCATTTTGTGGATTTATGAGGGTATATGCATACTGTTCTGCCATAAAAAATACTTTACTTAATAGATTTTATCTTCAAAAAGAACTAATAAGCCGTCCTAAAAAGAATTAAACTCCACCAAACAAAACTGATGCTTAGACACAATTTTTCAAACCAATAAATTCTAAAAAATAAGCTTTCGTTCCCTTTCATCGATAGGCATATCATTAATGCTGGCAAATCTTTTTTTCATGTACCCATCCTCATCAAACTCCCACATCTCGTTGCCATAGCTGCGAAACCATTGACCTTTATGATCATGCCATTCATATTCAAACCTTACTGCCATCCTGTTTTCGCGAAAGCCCCATAACTCTTTCTTAAGTCTGTAGTCCAATTCTTTTTCCCATTTTCTTTTTAAAAATTCCTTCACCGCTTCCCTTCCATTTATAAAGTCAGTACGGTTTCTCCATTCTGTATCTACTGTGTAAGCAAGGCATACCTTTTCAGGGTCTTTTGTATTCCATGCATCTTCGGCCATTTGCACTTTTTGTAAAGCTGTTTCCAGATTAAATGGAGGAATAGGAGATTTCTGTTTATTCATAATTTAATTTTTACAATAAAAATGGTAGTCGCGGTTTTTTAACTACGACTACCTTGCCCGACCTCTAAGCCGCTACAGCCGTTCCTGCCTTCACTTCGGGAAAGTCTATCGCTGTGTTAGCAACTGTATTAAAATAGTTGGTAAGGATATTCAATCCAACATGTCCTATAATTTCTGCAATTTCACCTTCCGTAATCCCCGCTTCTTTTACTGCGGCAATATCCCCGTCGCTTACCTGCCCCTTACGAATGACGACTGCTTTTGCAAATTTGAGAATAGCGTCGATCTTACGATCAGATGATTGTGCACCTCTTGCTGCATCCATTGTATCTGAATCAAGCTTTACCAGGTTAGCACCCAGGTAACTGTGTGCAGAAAGGCAGTAATTGCAGGCATTGATTTCCGCAACAGTCAATGCAATGAGTTCTCCAACCTTTGCTCCAAGTTTACCGCTTCCAAGAGCGCTGTTCAAATTGAGGTATCCTTCCAAAAATGCGGACGAGTTTCCCATCGTTTGCATCATGTTGGGAACAACTCCCAGTTTTGTCTTGATCACAGAATACAGATCTTTTGTTTTACCAATTGCCGTCTCAGGACTTACAAGTTTTAATCTTGCCATTTTTTTTATTTTAGTTTGCTTGTCGTTATTGACACTGCAAAGGTTCTCTGAGTAGACATATTTAAAAATGGATGCAAGACGCAATTTGATGGATAATTTTCACTTTGAATCTTCTTCCTCAATATTGATGTCAATATTATTTTTCATCTTCGATTTTATTGAGGTCTAGGTTGCCTTGTTATTAAACTATTTTTCTCCCCAGATACTATTGTGCATAATCAGAACGGAATCATATGCACCACAACCTAGACGTTATGTGCTTAACGCCACGAATATGATTTTCGTTTTCCTTAACCTATTGTTATAATTATTAGAAATAGATTGCACTTTAAAAGGAAAAAATTCCGGCATCCTGGAGTTTTCGTAATACAATGATTAATGAGATCATAAAAGGCAAAATGATGAATGTTGATCGTAATATGTATGCATCTTGCTATAGAAAATCTTTAAAATAAATGATAACTGGATTATTTGAAACACACATTAACATCTCTTCACTTGAACGATCCATGGAATTTTATGGCGGAGTTTTGAATTTGGAATTGGGAAGATATGAAGAAGAAAAGCGAGCTGCCTTCTATTGGTTAGGGAAAAGAGGTGAAGCAATGCTAGGCATTTGGGAAAAGCCAAGGGAACAAGTATCGCCGCAGCATTTTGGTTTTCGATGCGAAGTGGTTGATGTTTTAGATCTTTCTGTAAAGTATCTGAAAGAAAGAGATCTGAGCTTTCACAATTTTCTTAATGATGGAATAGAAAGACCAATGGTGTTTGCTTGGATGCCGGCAATTTCTATATATTTTAATGATCCGGACAATCATTCGCTTGAATTTATTGCGATGTTGCCCGGTAATCCCAAGCCAGAACTTGGAATTATAACTTATGAGGAATGGAAGTCACACTCTGATTGAGTTAAATACAGCAGAATATGATATAAACACGAATAGAAAACTGTCGTATTTAATACGAATATTTTTAGTTTTCTGTTATTTCTTTTTTTTTGTACCTGTTCAGTAAACTCCTGCTCCTTTCGTCAGTAACATACAATGGCAGTTCAAAGGCAAATGAGCTTCCCTCATTAACACGGCTATGCAAGATCAGCGCAGAGTTATGAAGGTCCATTATTTTTTTAGCAATGGCCAAACCTAGGCCGGTGTTGGTTTTATATTCAGTAAAATCTCGTCCTTTATAATATCGCTCAAATACTTGCTCTTGCTCATTATCGGGAATTCCAATACCTGAATCAGCAACCGATACTTCAATCCCCTCCTGTTTCCTGGATGTTTGAATTACAATGCGACCACCCGCAGGTGTAAATTTAAGTGCATTATCAATGAGGTTTTGCATAACCCTTTCAATTAGCGAGAGGTCTGCAAATACAGGATACACTTCTTTTGAAAGTGTAGTTTCCAGTGTTATATTTTTTTCTTTTGCGATCAACTGATACTTGCTGCTGATATCATTGACTAGCTCACTAATAAAAAAAGGCTCCTTTTGGGGACGAACCTGGTTGGCCTCTAATTTGGAAAGCTCAAATAATTCATTGACCAGTTTTTCCAATTTCTGTGTGCTTTGAAAAATAGTATTCAGGTAGCGTTTGCGATCTTCTTCGCTTATGGTTTTTTCCTTCATCTCCAGTGTTTCTACATAACCGTGTATGATTGAAATCGGCGTTCTGAGATCATGCGACACATTTGCTATCAGCTCCCTTCGAAGTACTTCAACTTCCTTTAACTTTTCAACATTCTGTGTCAGGATATCAGCCATTTCATTGAATATGACTGAAAGCTCCTTTACATCGCCAGTCGATTGTACGGTAATGCGTGCATTAAGATCTCCCTTCCTGAACTTTTGCATAACCTCAATTACTTTGCGAAGATTTTTTGTAATCAGCCAAATAATTACTAATCCTATTCCAAAAGCAAAAAATAAAGTGAGGAGCATAGCACGGCTTCCAACCTGTAACATATAATTGGATCGTAGATAATGCGCCGCATTATCATACTCATCGCCAGTCAATACTACATAAATGTAACCAGATAATGAACCGTTGCTTATAGCGGGGGCAGCCGAGAATACCTTTGGCAAGTCCGGATGTCTCGGGTCGTCACCTCTCACCAGCTTTTTTCCATCTGATTTAATAAATTCGTGAATAGGAGTTAAATTGACTCGATTCAAAACTATTTTCTTCACCGGAGCATAATACGATAAGATCTTTCCACCGGTATCGAGCAAATACACTTCAAGACTTGGATTAATTGCCATGATATTATGAAACAATTCGGCCATGGCCTTGTCATTGACCTTTCCGTTCAAAAAAGGAGAAGAATGAGCAGCAATATCACCAGCTGCATTATGATTTAACCTTTGATTGACTTGTTCAAAATAAATCCCGGATGAATATGAGGTAATACATATATAGACTAGCCCTACCAATGCAAGTAAGAGAAAAAAAGCGGAGGAAATGCGCCAATAAAGAGAACTGAAAAGCTTTTTTACTATTATCTGATTTTGCATTTTTTCAGATTTCGTCTGTGAACCTGTAACCAACGCCCCAGCTAGTAAGGATAAATTTTGGATGCGAAAGATCCTCTTCAATTTTTGCCCGTAATCGGTTTATGTGAGAATTGACAGTGTGCTCATACCCGTTAAATTCATAACCCCATACTGCGTTTAGCAAGGCCTCTCTCGAATAACTTCTTCCGGGGTTGGTCATGAAAAGATATAACAGGTCAAACTCCTTTGGTGTGAGATCGATCTTTTTTTCCTGCAGCATTACTTTTCTTTTTACCGGATCAATGGTAAGTGCACCTCGGCTAATGACAGCGTTTGGCTGGTGATTATTATTGATTTCGGTTCGTCGTAAAACAGCTTTCACTCTGGCCATCAGTTCACGAATACTAAAAGGCTTCGTTAAATAATCATCGGCACCTGTTTCCAAACCAATGATCTTATCAATTTCTTCCGATCGTGCTGTCAGCATCATAACGGGCGTCGTGTCCTTTTCAGATCGCAGTCTTCTGCATATTTCCACGCCATTCATATCCGGCAACATGATATCAAGTATAATAAGGTCGAATTTTTTTGTGAAGGCGTAATGAAGCCCTTGTTCACCACTGTAAGCCTTAATGCTTTCGCAAAAATTATCTTTCAAATGAATATCCACGAGCTCCACTATTTGCTCATCATCTTCAATGATCAAAATTTTTTTTCTTTTTATATCTATGCTATTTATTTCCACAATGGATGATTTCATTTACGAATTAGCCGTACTGGTGTGTTATCTTCTAACTCGTTTGTAAACTTATAAAAGGGGGTTTGCACTGAACCCCCTTTTGTATTATTTGTGATAACATTCACCTTTATTTTGCCGCGAGTCCTGCTGTACCTGCCGGTAGATTATTTACAACACCTATGGCATTAAGACTGCCATCCTCGTTCACTCCAAACGATGTAATGCTATGTGAAGTGGAATTGACATTATACAAAAATTTGGAATTATTATTTAAAGAAATATCACCGGGACTTGTGCCGGCAACAGCCGTAACACCATTTGCATTCAAAAGTGTAAGATCGCCTTTTTGAATACTATAACCGCTAATGGTGCCGCTGCCTGTGTTGCTGGCATAACAATACTTACCATTATTCGTTATGGCCAACCAGCAAGCAGATGTTTGGTGTGTAGCCTCAGGACCATCGATGAATGAAAGATCACCATTGTCATTAAGGCTATACGCGGTCACTGCACTCTGACCCGCAGCACCTCCAAAAGCATCAGTCACAAAAAGCTGATCGTGGTTGTCGAATCCAAATCCAAAAGGTGTAATACCCACTGATGGGTGGAAACTTACATTACTGGTAAGACCATTATCATATACTGTATATGTGCTGATCCTGTTGGTATTTTTCTCTGTTACTACCAATTGGCTACCTGCATTATTGAAATTTATTTGGGCTGGACCTGCATTATCACTGCTCAATGATTTTGTTGAGTTTTCCAGGTAAGTTAAATGGCCGTCACTGCTAATACGGAAGCCACTGATATTTCCAGTACCTCCGGCATTTAAAACATACAAAAGATCGCCATGTGCTGTAACACTGATAGGTGAAGTTCCATGAGAGGATATTTTATCGATCCATGTTAACTTGCTGGCATCGGCTCGAAAGGCAGTAACTTCATTGCTGCCGGCGTTAACTGCAAATAAAAAATCATACCCATTACGCTCCTGCAAAATGACTGCACCCTGAGATCCAAGACCGGCACCCGTTCCATTGCCGCCGGTAGCAAAGCTCCCAGCCTCTGATAGAATACCATTGGAAGAACGATTATACACCAGGACCTTGTTGCCGGAAGCTGAGTTATTGAGCAAATAAACAGCGCCGGAGGTATTTTCATCCGAAGAGCTTGCTTTTGTTGAGATTGATTTAGATGCAGATGCTAATTCTTCATTCACTCCATTTTTTTTACAAGAATAAAATGCAAGTGAACTGATCGCAAAAAGTGAAAATAAAACTGGAAATTTCTTCATAATAAAAATTTTTAAAGGATGAATTAAAGGGTAAACATAAAAGCAATAGATCACGAAAAGATCACGGATTGATAACGTTTTAGGAAGAAATAAAAATGATTTTTTCTTTTTGCTTAATGTAAATATTTTGTCGCCCACCTGACAAACCCAACAATCCTGACAACATAGTTTGCAGCCAAATTTTATCAATATGAAAAGCACCGTACTGGCGACACTATTATTTGTAATAGTAACTAGCTGCTCGCACAAAAAATCAGAAATTTATAGTTCATCATCAGTAGCCATCGGAGGTTATGATCCGGTTGCTTATTTTACTGAAAGTAAACCAGTAAAAGGAAGCCAGGAGTTTTCTTACCGGTGGAAAAATGTGAACTGGCTTTTTTCGTCCCAGCAAAATCTGGATTCATTTACAAACAACCCCGAAAAATTTGCACCTCAATATGGCGGTTGGTGTGCTTTTGCTTGCTCAAAAGGCCGCAAAGCAACAACGGATCCTAATGCATGGACAATTGTTAACGGAAAATTGTATTTGAATAATAGTTTAAAAGTACAAGAGAAGTGGCTGGCAAATCAAAAGGAAAGTATCGAACAAGCTAATAAAAATTGGCCCACGATTAAAGACAAATAAACTTGATCCGTTAGCTCGCGGGATTAGCTCGAATGCATAAATATTCGAAGAGATTGGGCAACCAAAAAAATTTTCTGGGCGTTTAATGGTTCGATGACGAAAAATATACAAATATGGTGGAGCTCTCACCTGACACCTTGCGTATTACTAATCCCAATTCAAACCAAGTGAATCAGCTATTGATCTTCGGGCACTGATCCGTTTGTGAAGTATTACCGGCTTAACAAATATTAACGGTAGTGGGTATATTCAAAAACTGATAATGACAAAAAAAATTAGTCGGAAGACATTTATTCACACGACTGCGTTAGCAACAGCAGGTGTAATGATTTCATCTCCTGTGTATGCTTCAAATACAATCAATACCAAGGTAAGGGCTGTTGCCTTTGACGCCTTTTCCATTTTTGACCCGCGGCCAATTTTCAAAGCGGTTAATGAATTGGTTCCCGACTTCGGCAAGCAATTAGTTGATCTCTGGCAATCCAAACAATTTACCTACCAATGGTTAAGACTGTCGGGGAACCGGTACAAAAATTTTGGGGATATCTCAAAAGACGCTCTTGACTTTGCCTTAAAACAATACGGGCTTAGCCTCACTAGCACGAAGAAAGATTTTATAATGGCAAACTATAAAACTATGAGTGCGTGGCCAGATGTTCTTCCTGTGCTCGAGGCCATAAAAAAAGAGGGCTTGACAATTTGCCTTCTTTCAAACATGACGGCAAAAATGTTGCACCAAGGTGTTCAAAATTCCGGCCTGAATAATTTTTTTGATTTTTTAATTAGTACCGATGAACAACAAACATATAAACCGAGCACAAATGCTTATCAGATGGCAGTAAAAAAACTAAGCCTTAAAAAAGAAGAAATTCTGTTTGTACCGTTTGCCGGATGGGACATGGCCGGAGCAAAATGGTTTGGCTATCCCACATTCTGGGTTAATAGATTAAAATCGCCAATTGAAAATCTCGATGCCGAGCCGGATGGCATAGGAACCACTATGGATGAGCTGGTAAAATTTATTAGAGGCTTTAAATAGCAACCCTCAACCTACGACGCCCGTGTAATAGAACGCTTCGCAATTTTTAAAACTTTATCATCCCGTGATCCTTTCGTGATCTGCTACCTTAAGATCTTAGCAGTTCCACATGGCATCTAATGTTGACGGTCTCTCCCACTGCAACACCTCCAAAATCCAATACTGCGTTCCAGTTAATTCCCCAATCCTTACGATTAATTTGTCCTTGAATCAAAAAACCCGCCTTAGTATTTCCAAACGGATCCCTTTTTACAATGCCGGTATGTTGTACATCCAACACTACAGGCTTTGTAATTCCAACCATTGACAGTTCACCAAACATTTTATATTGATTAGCCCGCACCACTTCAGTCCCGGTACTTTGAAAATGAATGACCGGAAATTTATCAGCATCAAAAAAATCCGCTGATCGAAGATGACCGTCTCTTTGCTCATCTTGTGTGTCTAAGCTATTTACATCAATAGTTAATTCAACACAAGCATCAGAAAAATCTTCATTTACACTTTCAATAGTTCCTTCAAATCTCTTAAAATGTCCTTCGGTTTCTGTAATACCAAAATGTTTAACGCTGAACCCGATTTTGCAATGGCTGGGTTCAAAGATCCATTTAACTGCTTCTTGTATCATTTTCTTTTCAATTTATTTTTTTGAATTGATAGGAATACAAAATTGCAATTCAAGAACCCCTGTATGTTAGAATAAAACCTATCCTTTTTGGTATTTTTCGGATGCCATTTTTTTGAAAGCAACAGGTGTTGCGCCGGCCTCCATTTTAAAGACTTTGGTAAAATAAGAATTATCAAAGTAATTGAGGCCTGCCGCAATTTCAGAAATGGTCTGGTCAGTGAAGGTGAGCAGCCTCTTTGCTTCCAAAACGCTTCTTGCCCTGATCACACTCGTTGTCGTCCTCCCGGTTATATCCTTTATGATTGAATTCAAATAATGTTGTGTAATATGTAATCGTTCTGCATAAAAATCGGCTGTTTTATTCTCAGCAAAATGCTTATCAAGTAAATTTTTGAAATGTTTGTAAACGATAAGACTCCTTTTTGGAACCGATTTTTTATTCTTTATGTCAACGGAGCGTTGAACTTGGGCCATTAAAACATGAAGGAAGGATTGAATGATCGATTTGTCTTTATCCGGTCGCTTTTGTTCATTCAAAATCAAGTCAATGATTGTTTTTACTTCTGTAAAATCCTTTTTGTGGAGTTTGATATATTGGTTTGTATAAAAGTTATCCAGGAAACTGTGTTCAAAAAGCTGATCCCTGTTCTGGCGATCTGCCAGGAAAAAATCTTCCGTAAACATGATACTTCCCCCCGCAATTGGTCTCCATTCCTCAAACTGGTGAATTTGTCCAGGGGAAATGAAAAAGAGGCTATTGGGTGAAAGTTGATAATTTTTATAATCGATTGTCTGTCGGCTCGTGCCTCCTTCTATCCAAATGATTTCATAAAAACTATGCTTGTGGATTTCTTCTACATCAGGCTCCTCCATTTGCGCAAAGAGAGTGACTTCAAATTCTGTTCGATTAAATGGTTGATTTATGAAATGACCAATTGAATAAAATGGAAAAAGTTCTTTCATTAATATATATTTAAGAAACGGCAGACTGCCATGTCAACTGAACCTTATCATTCCGACATTCGGAATCTATGGCCTAGAGATAAAGGCAGAATACAAGAAAAAGAACGCGTGGACCTGCGATGGAATCGCCTTCGGGAACAAGACCCCCATCGTTGCTCTGTGATCCGCAATTTCCTGAGATCAGCCTTCGTTTATTTGTAACCGCTTCTCTGCTCTATAATCTGATACGAGCCAAACAATAAACAACACGATCGCGAAAATCAAATAAAAATAATAGACGTTTGGTCACTCGTTTCGCGGAACGCAACTGCAACGATCAGCAGCAAAATTGAAACAACCAGCTCAATCGCTCCATGTATCTTCAACGGTATGACCTTCACTATGCCCATGTCAAAATTTGTCAAAACTGTCAGGGCTAAGTGAATGGCGGCAAGTACATAAGTAAAATTCGAGGCAGCAGCTCCCATGGCAAAGATGGAAGGGGATATTGCCAAAAATAAAACAGTTACGTAATCCAAAACGTCATGGAACTTGGGGGATATAACTTTCATTCGCAAGATTTAAAACTCAAAATACCGCCATTGCACCACTTGAAAAGTCGGCCAGGAGACATTCATGTATATCCGCCTATTAACCTTGCCTATAGATTCATCAGTTTACTTCGAGCTTGTCTTACAAAGCTTGGCATAGAATCCCACAAACAATTTCTGTTCTGCCAAAAGCCATTTTTATCAATAAAAGTGTCGCTAAGATATTTTCCCATTGATAATTAGATATATGCTTCAATGAAATACTTTAACTATTAAGTGCTATTCTTCCAGCCTTTTTATTAAATAGAAAGAACTATGTCCATATGGAAAATCCTTTATTTCATGTTCCACCTTATAACCATATTTTTGATAAAATTGAGGTGCTTGAAAACTATAGGTTCGGAGAAATATTGTTTTGCATTTTTCCTTTTTTGCCTCTGCTTCTGCTGCATTTAATAAAATCTGTCCATAACCTTTCTTCCTATAGTCGTATTTCACCCAAAACAATGTTATTTCACATGCACTTGCCCATGTCCATCCTGTAATACCGGCGATGATATTATTTTCAGAATCGTATATCAGTTTAGAAAACAATTTCCCGTCATCTCTATTTGTTTTGGTTGCACTATGCTCATATATCATGTCGTCAAGAAATTGTATTTCCTTTTGTGTGGATACTTTAGAAATAATATTTGGCATAGAATTTTTCATATATTTCTCCATTTCTGAACAAGGCTTCAGGACAAAATGAAACCGGACAAAACAACAAAAATGTTGATTTGTCCGGTCAAGTCGGGAGGACAGGATTCGAACCTGCGACCCCGTGGTCCCAAACCACGTATTCTACCGGGCTGAACTACCTCCCGAATCTTTTTGACCTTAAAATTTCTTTCTTCAACCCTAGCGTCTAAGGCGTCATACCTACCGGGCTGAACTACTTCCCGTCATTTTAAGGGACGGCAAAGATAGAAGCATTCGCTTAAATAACCGAATCAATATAGAAAATAATTTGCTTATTGATGAAACAGGTCATTCATATTCACAACAAGAGTAGTTGAATCTAAGCTTGGCTTTGATTGATTAAACAATTCAGCATTTTCAAACTGAATAACATTTATCTCTTCTGCAATCTTTCTGTTTTTAGTGATTTCAAAAACCATTTGCTTGATGATGGGTTCCGGCACCCAATCCCGATAAGTGGAAGGGACACCAAATTCATCCCTGTAAATATTCAGATGAAATGTTGATCTAAATAATGATTTATCAGCTCTTATGAAATACACGTTTCTTATTCCCGATTTATAGTTAGTCTGAACAAAGCTTCTTAAAACTTTATACTCTTTTTGCAATGGGTTAATAAATTGATAATTAAAAGTGTAAAAGCTGGTCAATATCAACCATAGGCTCATAAAAATCGTAAAAAACCTGCGATATTTTTCTTGCTTGAATAAATACAACAAGCTGTCTGCTACCATAATGAAAACAGCTAGGTTAAATACGAATAAAGTTCTGTAAGAAGCAAAATTTTCTTCGGCAATCATGGAAGGCAGGTAGATCAAGCCGAGTAATAAAAAGATCATAGCCATAAACAATATATTAGTGGCAATACTATTATGCTTGTTACGCTTGAATGTAGTAATAAGCCATATTGTAATAACTAACACATAAAAAATTTGCGAAAAAATGCCGCTCGGCCTGAAAAGCAAATTCATGCTAAAGGCTGAAGGCAATGGACCTGAAAAGAAGAATGAAAGCTTCCGAAAAAAATCAAGATGTATTTCCGTTCGATTGCTGGCCTCAAGATGATAAACCTTTAGCCAGTATTTAAACAAGAAATAATAAACGAGATATACAGCCAAATAAAAAACAACTCCGATGATCACTCTGCGATCTGGTTTGGCCTTTTTAGTCTGTATATAATATAAAAAGAATGGGATAAGAAAAATGCCAAAAGAGCTTTGATAAAAAAATAAAGATGCAACACCTAAGAGCAAAGCCCCTACAATAATCCAATTAGACAAGCGAACAGCTTTTTGTTGTTTATATAAATTAATGAATAAGATATGCCCGCTGGCAAGACCTGCGAGTATTCCCAAAAAAATCTGCATGCAAGCTGCCCATCCAATATAAATGCAAACTGATACGCTGCATACTGCATACAATGAACCTAACCACCATATTTGTTTGGGAAGATTGATTAACTCAGCCCATTTCTTATATAGATATGTCCAAAGCAAAGCAGTCAGCATCCACCCGATCAATGAAAATATCCTGAACAATTTCAATTGCCCTATCGTAGAAATGGAGGAAAAAAACTTTTGGTAAAGCAAGCCTGCCAGTCCACGGCCTGTTGAATGAAATATGATGAAATTGGTATTATCAGTATTGTGCCATAAAAAGTGAATTTCATCGAGATAAGCGTAATCCGCAAAAAAAATCCTTAAATAAATCAGCAGGAATAAAAAAGGAATGCAATAAAACAAAATAGTTGGTTTGGAAAGCAGCTCTTTCATTCGGAAACTGAAGATATAAAATGAATCCTGTTTCAAAACAAAAACCCCGTCAAGCGGGGTTAATATTTCAATAGCATATTTATTTACATAGCTGCTAACTGCACTTTTTGCTGAAGCTCCAGAACATTTTCCCGGAACACCGTATCCGTATCCATCAAATCTTTTACAGTTTGGCAGGAATGGATAACGGTAGTATGATCACGGCCACCAAAGTGTTCGCCGATTGTCTTTAAAGAATTTTTTGTGAAAGCTTTTGCCAGATACATGGTGATTTGCCGAGCCTGTACAATTTCTCTCTTACGCGTTTTTTGAAGCAGCTTGTCATAAGGCACATCAAAATAGTCACATACCATTCGCTGAATGGTTTCAATAGTGATTTCTTTGCTGGAGGATTTTACAAAATTGCGCAACACTTTTTTCGCTAGGTCTAAATCAATCTCTCTCCTGTTTAGCGAAGATTGTGCCAACAAAGAAATGAGTGCACCTTCTAGCTCACGTACATTACTATTGATGTTGTAAGCAATATATTTAACAACTTCTTTCGGCATTTCCAAACCATCGTTCTTCATTTTTTTCTCAAGTATCTCAATCCTTGTTTCATAATCGGGAATCTGCAAGTCGGCACTCAAGCCCCAACGGAAGCGGCTTAATAAACGCTCCTGTACCCCTTCCAGATCTTTTGGCGATTTGTCAGATGTAAGCACCAATTGCTTTCCGGACTGGTGAAGATGATTAAAAATGGCAAATAATGCATCTTGTGATTTCTCGGCCTTGCTGAAAAATTGTACATCATCTATGATCAGCACATCAATCAATTGATAGAAATGAATAAAATCATTAATAGCGTTATTGCGGCTGTGATCCATAAACTGATTTATGAATTTTTCTGAGCTTACATATAACACTACTTTATTCGAATGATTTCTTTTTACATCATTTCCAATTGCTTGTGCAAGATGTGTTTTGCCTAAACCAACCCCGCCATATATAACGAGAGGATTAAATGAATTTGCTCCTGGTTTTTCGGCCACAGTTTTGCCTGCACGACGGGCTACACGGTTGCAATCGCCCTCAATAAAGGCTTCAAAAGTATAAATGGGATTGAGTTGGGGGTCAATCTGCATTTTTTTGAGACCCGGAATCACAAAGGGGTTCTTTACAGGGTTGCTTATAACTAAAGGAAAATCCATTTCATTGTTTGAAAAAGTTTTGTACCCCTGGCCGGGAATATCCATGGTTACTGGCTTATTACCGGCATTTCCACTGTCCACCATAATACGGTATTCAAGACGAGCCTCTTTTCCCAACTCCCGTTTCAGCGTCTTGGCCAATAAATTTACATAATGTTCTTCCAAATATTCAAAGAAGAATTGGCTGGGAACCTGAATAACTAAAATACTATTCTTTAAAGATACTGGTTGGATGGGCTCGAACCAGGTTTTGTAATGCTGCCATTCAACAATGTCCTTGATGATCTTTAAACAATTGGTCCAAATTTTTTCTGCGGTCTTCTCCATCAGTAACTAAGCAGTTTATATCGAGTAAAGAATATTCTCAGCAGTTATTTGAGCTTCACAGGGTATTAAAAATTTTTTCACAGGGGAACGAATATCTAAAAATCTTTTCTAAAAAAAAATTTTTATTCGCTTGTTTTTCAAGAAAAAAATTTACTGCTTGTTTTAGACAATTTTTTTAAAAAAAATTAAACGTTATCTTCTTTTTTGTAGATTAAGCAATTTGCAAACATCTGTTCGAATTCAAGAAATTTCTATTTATAAAATAAATATCTCTTGACATTTTTTTAATTGCACAGCATTCAATTTTCGAAATGGATCAGGGATTATTTTTTTCAAGCAGAATAAAATAGAAACTCTTCACTTTATTTGAAGATAAACAAATTTTCAGAGGATACGGAGAAATTTTTTTAAAAAATTAAATTGGGATTAACCTGCCCTATCAATTCTTCTAAATGAATAATCTAGGAAACTTTTTTATTTGCAACTTTGCAAAGATTTCAGGATAAAAACCTGACCGATGCAAAAAATTTTCACTCTTCAATTGCTTCCTGCAGAAGCGCTGAATGATAACATTGTAAAAACTTATGCTGTACAAGCCGCAGGAGTAAAACCAGCATCTTTAAGCGGCTATAACATTTTGAAAAGATCAATTGATGCACGGGGAAAACAGCCATGGATCAATCTTTCCGTTCAAGTCTTTATAAATGAGCCTTGGCAAAAAAGAAAATTGTTTTCTGTTCAGTATCCCGATGTGCGTAAGGCCATGCACAAAGTTATAATTATAGGAGCCGGTCCTGCCGGCTTATTTGCTGCACTTCGATTGATTGAAGCCGGCATAATGCCAATCGTTCTGGAAAGGGGAAAAGATGTCAGAGCCAGAAGAAGAGACCTTGCTGAACTGAACAAAAAAGGCATTATTAACCCTGAAAGCAATTATTGTTTTGGAGAAGGCGGCGCCGGTACTTACAGCGATGGTAAATTATACACTCGCAGCACCAAACGTGGCGATGTAAGCCGTATTCTGAACTTATTTGTCCATTTTGGAGCTGAAGAAAATATACTTTATGAATCGCACCCTCACATAGGCACTAATAAGCTGCCTCATATTATTACTGCTGTCAGAAAACAAATCATTGCAAGTGGCGGCGAAGTTTTATTTGAGAAAAGATTGATTGACTTTATTATTAAGAATGAAATACTAACAGGTGTAAAAACGACCGACGGAAATATTTTTGAAGGTGAAGCTGTAATTCTAGCAACCGGCCATTCGGCAAGAGATATTTTTCAGCTACTTTATAATAAAAAAATTGAAATAGAATCAAAGCCCTTTGCTCTTGGTGTGCGTGTTGAACATCCGCAGGAATTGATCAACAGTATTCAATACCATTGTATGCAAGGACGATGTGATCCTTACTTGCCACCTGCATCTTATAGCTTGGTTCATCAAGTTGAAAAGAGAGGAGTATTTTCTTTTTGCATGTGCCCCGGAGGTATTATTGCACCAGCTGCAACAAGTGAAGGTGAGCTAGTTGTAAATGGTTGGTCACCGTCAAAAAGAAATAATCCTTATGCCAATAGTGGTATAGTCGTACAAATACAGAATCAAGATTTAAAACCTTCTCGATTAGCTCATTCAGAGTGGAATCTAAAGGATTTTGAAGAAATAACCCAGTTGTCTGAAAATGTTCTAAATACTCCTTTAGGTGTGATGTATTTTCAACAATATGTTGAACGCAAAGCTTACAGTGCAGGCGGAGGAAAATTTGTCGCACCCGCCCAACGTCTGATTGATTTTTGTGAAAATAAACTTTCCGTAACGGTGCCCGATTGTTCTTATTTGCCTGGAATACACAGCTCGCTCTTAAACGAAGTGCTGCCTTCCTTTGTACATAAAAATCTTCAAAAAGCTTTCAGAGAATTTGCCAAAAAAATGAAAGGTTATTTTACTAACGATGCCGTTGTGGTTGCCACCGAATCAAGAACCTCATCTCCCGTTCGCATTCCAAGGGATGCAAAAACATTACAACATCGTCAAATAAAGAATTTGTTCCCCTGCGGTGAAGGTGCTGGTTATGCCGGAGGTATTGTAAGCGCTGCTTTGGATGGAGAACGGGTAGCTGATAAAATTGCTGAGCTTTTTAATAAATAAAAACTTAGAGTCAAAAAATTTATGTTCTATAGAGACTTACCCAAATAATTCATTCAGCAAGCCTGCTAAACGAACACCAGCCTTTAATAACCGCTCATTGAGCGTTTGTATATGATCAAAATTGTAACGATAGCTTAATTTCTGATCTGGTTGTTTGATTTCGTCATACAATTGCTCAGAAATTTGATATGATTCGCTGATCCATTCGCTTATGGGCTGCTTTTGCCAGCTAAGTCTTTGTTTTTGTGTAGAGTGATTAATCGCATTTGTATATTCGGTATAGCTGAGTTGCTGAAAATTAATGAGGCTTTCATCCCATACAGCATGTAAATTAGTAGGATTGTTGAACCATAATACTTTTACCCGGTTGCCTCCCAAATCTTCCTTATGACCAACGTGCAAAGGTTGATGAATATCTCCAACAAAATGAATTAAAAGCTTTAAATACATTCTCTTTTTTTCCTTCGATAGTTGCTTATTTTTTAATTCCTTGATTACAAAATTTGTTTTTGTAAATAAATCTGTCGCCGTATCTTTTTGCAGGTACGCTTTCAGTTGTGTGCTGGTCATCCCTGGTTCAAGGTTGATAAAATGCCAATTATATAAAGAATCATAAGCAGAATCGGATTTTATAAAGTCGGCCCAGTTGCTGGCCATAGCTATCGACTCAGTGCCTAAAATTTTCTGAATTTCTATTTTTGCCTTTGGAGTTAAATAACTTGTTGCTATTTCACCTACTATTCGATGGCCTAATGCACCCCAGCCAAATGAGTAAAATGGCAAGATGAAAAAAGAACTAAAAAAGATGATTGTCTTTACTGTCTTCATATTTTAATAAGAATTATAAGGAATGGATCAAAAATAGCTCTTTCTTAAGTATTCAATGCTACCCTAAGGATCATTCATCTTAATTTAATGCCATTCGCTTTTTAACTTCTTTCTTAATATCTGCAGCCATTCGTAAAAGTCACAGTTTTTGAGTTCAATGTATTTATATTTGAGCCTATAAACCCTCATTATGGCAATCGTTGAACTGCACAACTTAAAAAAATATTTTGCCACTCAAAAAGCGGTTGATGACATAAGCTTCTCAATAGAAAAAGGCAGTGTTTTTGGTTTATTGGGTCCAAATGGCGCCGGAAAAACTACTTTGATCCGCATGATCACTGGCATATTTTTTCCCGATGAAGGTCAAATTGTTTTTGATGGAAAAAAGTTTAGCCCTATTCATGACATCATCAACATTGGGTATATGCCCGAGGAAAGAGGTCTTTATAAAAAAATGAAAATCGGTGAACAGGCTTTATACCTGGCACAGTTAAAGGGATTAAGCCGCAGCGAAGCGATGGCAAAAATTAAAGAGTGGTTTATAAAACTCGAAATGCAAAGCTGGTGGAATAAAAAAGTAGAAGATCTCTCAAAAGGAATGTCACAAAAATTACAATTTGTAACCACTGTTTTACATGAGCCAAAATTGATCATACTTGATGAACCGTTCAGCGGCCTCGATCCGGTGAATACGAACATTATAAAAGATGAAATTTACAAGCTTTCACAAAAAGGAGCAACCATTATCTTCAGCACGCACAGAATGGAACAAGTAGAAGAAATTTGCGACCACATCGTTTTGATCAATAAAGGCAAAAAAATTCTGGACGGCTCAGTAAAAAGAATAAAACAAGATTTCAAAGAAAATCTTTTTAGCGTCGGCTTTGAGCAAGAACCCTCATTGAATGGCAATTCAATATTTGACCTGATAGGAAAACAGGATCATTCTTACGTAGTAAAGATCAAGGAAGGGCACAAACCAACCGACGTGTTGAAGTACTTTATTCAGCAAAATGCAGAAGTACTTTCTTTTAACGAAATCCTTCCATCCCTGAACGATATTTTTATAAGACTTGTGGAAGGCACTCCTGTTTCAAGACAATTCCAAAAAATTGAGGCGTAACACCACATACAACTTTGAGTTATGAGCAAGATTTCCATCATTATAAAAAGAGAATATTTATCAAGGGTAAAAAGAAGGAGTTTCATTATCTCAACTTTTTTATTTCCCATTTTTATTCTTCTCTTTATTGTAGGGTCAGTGCTTATTGCAGTAAAATCAAAAGAAATAATAAAAATTGCCGTTCCTAACGATAGCTTTTTAAAAGCCTCTGTGAAAAGCGATTCTTCTTCCGTGCTTTTTATTTTTGACCCGTCAGTGGACCAAACAAATTTTGATGAAAAAGGATACACGGCTTATTTAAGGCCTAACAGAGATTCTGCAGCCAGTAAAAATTACACCATTATCTCTCGTAAACAAATCGGCCTCGAATCCATGGGAGACATTAGGCGCCAATTGAATAAGGCCTACGAGGACAAATTACTGTTACAAAAAAACATTGATAAACTAACCCTGGATTCAATATCTGCTGCTTCTGATAACGCAATAAAATTGGGGAATATTACTGTTGATAAAGGCGGTAAAGAGAAAGAAGCCAATGCGGGATTGGCATACGGGATAGGATTTGGCAGCGGTTTATTAATCTATATCACCATGTTTATTTTTGGAGCTATGGTTATGCGCGGAGTAATGGAAGAAAAAATGAATCGCATTGCTGAGGTCGTAGTTTCATCCGTAAAGCCTTTTCAACTTATGATGGGTAAGATCGTTGGTATCGCCGCCGTTGGTTTAACACAATTTCTGATGTGGATCGTTCTTATAATAATTCTTTCCAGCGCTTTGCAATTATTTATTCCAGCTGAAACACTTCATCATATTCAGGATGTGCAGCAAAATCCGGCAGTGGGTCAAAATGCAGCACTTGCTACAAACCTAATGAATGCAAAAGAAAAAATTGTTGGGGGAGCACAATGGGGCGTACTCATTCCTTGCTTCTTCTTTTATTTTCTTGGGGGATATTTATTTTATGCAGCTCTGTTTGCATCCGTAGGGAGCGTGGTAAATGAAGATCCGCAGGAAGCACAATCACTGATGTTACCCATTACTATGCCTATTATTTTTTCTTTCCTGATCTTAAGTACCAGCATTAGTCATCCTAATAGTCCGTTGGCTTTTTGGGGCAGCATGATACCTTTTTCTTCACCAATTGTAATGATGGGCCGCTTAGCTTATGGCGTTCCGGAAAGTGTTGCCTGGTGGGAGCTGTTTTTATCCATGGCATTATTAATTGCCGGATTTATTTTTACTACATGGTTCGCCGGAAAAATCTATCGCACAGGCATTTTATTATACGGCAAAAGAGTAACCTGGAAAGAAATGATCAAATGGTTGCGTCGTTCATCTTAATTCGAAAGCAAAGGCTTTCTAAGAGGTTTTTTCACCCTTCCTAGCCTTTGTTAAATTTATCCATAAATAAAAAATAGTGTAACAAAATACGAAATCAATCGTATATTTGATATGAAGTACTTTCAAACTAAATTTATCTACTGCCGTAAGGCCAACTAAAAATGAAATCAGTATGAACCAAAAATCTTTTGCCGGAAAATACTTTATACCAATCATCCTTGTAGCTTGCTTTTCTATTGCGCTCATTGCCTGGGGTGGACAAAAGCAAACCCACCAACAACAAACAAAGCAGAGCTTTAATGATACTGTTCCAAAGAATAAGTCTGATAAAAAGGTCCGTGACCTTGATGATGTGCTTGATGAACTTAACAAAGCCGAGTTAAAGCTCAACATGGAAAAAGTACAAACAGAATTGGAAGAAGCCATGAAAAAA
Organism: Chitinophagaceae bacterium; assembly: GCA_036005185.1. Lineage (GTDB taxonomy): Bacteria > Bacteroidota > Bacteroidia > Chitinophagales > Chitinophagaceae > VBAU01. The sequence goes on from DASYQS010000025.1 coordinate 23,179, forward strand.
ATTGACATGGCCAAAATAAAAATGGATATGGAAAAGGCCATGAAGGAAGTGGATATGGAAAAAATCAAAGCCGAAATTGAAAAAGCAACCAAAGAAATTGATGCGGCAAAAATTGAAAAGGAAATCAAGGAATCAATGGCCAAAATAGACTGGGATAAAATGAAACTTCAAATGGAGGAAATGAAAGCCCAAATGAATGAACTAAAGAAGATCGATATGAGCAAATTCGAAGCGGAAATGGAAAAAGTAAATAAAGAAATGAAAGAGTTAGGGCCAAAGATTGAAAAAGAAATGCAAAAAGCAAAAGTTGAAATTGAGAAAGCCAAAGAGGAAATAAAAGAATATAAAAGTTTTGTTGATGGGTTAGAGAAAGATGGCCTTATTAATAAAAAAGATGGTTATACTATTCAGCATAAAAATGGTGAATTGATTGTAAATGGCAAAAAGCAATCGGCCGATGTGTACAACAAATACCGCAGTTTTTTGGAAAAGCATAAAAAGTTTACCATAAAAAAATCCGATGATGATTTTAACATAGATAATGACGACGATGACTAATCTCCTCGCTTGCCTTTAAGTAGTCATTACGACGCTAAGCCATGAAGAGCAAAGCCGTCCCGACAAGTTGGGACGGCTTAATTTTATGTTATGACCAACATGTATTTTATCGCTCTTGTGGCTCCCAAAGAAATTAATGAGGAGGTTTTGAAATGGAAGCAGCTGATGAAAGATAGATTTAGTTCTGTGGTTGCTTTGCGGTCTCCGGCCCACATTACACTGGTTCCCCCGTTTTGGATGGATGAAACTTTAGAAAATAATTTGGAGAATGCGATCAGCAATTTTTCGCAACAACAAATTCCATTTGAGGTAAGATTAAAAAATTTTGCGGCTTTTAAGCCGAGAGTTATTTATGTTGACGTTTTGGCTAGTCAATCTTTACAGGACATACATTCTTATTTACAAAAGTTTCTAATTGCTACGCGGCTTTTTACTATAAAAACAGAAGACCGACCCTTTCATCCCCACATGACTATAGCGACACGCGACTTACACAAAAAAGCGTTTCAGGAAGCATGGGAAATTTTCCAGAATAAAAAATATGAAGCTTGTTGGATAACGAATGGCATTTCCTTGCTGAAGCATAATCAAAAAAATTGGGATGTAATATTCACATCCCAATTCAACAGTGTCTGACGTTCCGTGTAGCGTCTAAAATCTTCTAATTATACAAAAAATGCGAAGGAGAAGGCATTACATCAGCCGAAATATCCTGCAACATTTCTATATCCAATTGAAAGCTTTCGTCAACCTTTACGGTTACTTTTTCTTTCACTACTTTTTTATATCCTTCTTTTTCAAAAACAAATTTGTAAACACCGGGCTTCAGATCATCAAAAGAATAAGTTCCGGTACCATCTGTAATGACAACCTTTTCTTTTTTTGAAGAAAGGTAAGCTGTAACGCTCACATCCTTTAAAGGTTTTTTACCCTCAGCGTTTACTACGCTGCCCAGAATATCGTCTTTTTTCCCAGGATCATCAACGTTAGCTTTAGCTATTAAAGATCCAAGAATAAAGGTGGCAATTAGCAATAAGGTTTTCGGTTTCATGTGAAAAGTTTTGTGATCAAAGAATCACCTCATCAATCACTCCAACTCATTAGCAAATCTATGTTTTTTTTATCGGATTGTTTAACCCTTCTCTAAATTCTTCCCAAACGTTTTTTACGATCCTGGCCGCCGGTAAAATTTCGTGCAGCAAAGAACTACCCTGCCCTATTTCCAACTCGCCTTCGTCTAAATTACCTTCAAACATTCCTTTTTTGGCCCGGGCTCTGCCTAATATCGCTTTAAGTTCATCAACGGTTGCTCCTCGTAATTCAGCCTGCAAAATTTCCTCGTAAAATTTATTTTTTATCATTCTTACAGGCGTCAATTGCTTCATCGTTAAAACAGTATCACCTTCTTGAGAATTAATTACAATTTTTTTGAATTCAACATGCGACGAAGCTTCTTCGCTTGCCACGAACCGACTGCCCATTTGCACGCCTTCAGCTCCCATCACCATAGCCGCAAGCATTTGCCGCCCGCTCACGATCCCCCCTGCAGCAATTACTGGAATTTTTACTGAATCTACTACTGCAGGCACTAGCACCATGGTTGTTGTTTCTTCTCTTCCATTGTGCCCTCCAGCTTCAAAACCTTCCGCTACGACAGCATCACAACCCGATTCTTCCGCTTTTTTTGCAAACTTGCTGCTGCTCACTACATGAACTACGGTTATTCCTTTTTCTTTTAAGACGCCTGTCCATGTTCTAGGGTTACCGGCCGAGGTAAAAACAATTTTTACGCCCTCTTCAATGCAAATCTGTATATGCTTATCAATATCGGGATATAGTAAAGGCACGTTTACTCCAAAGGAACGGCTGGTCGCGGACTTGCATTTCTGTATATGTTCTTTTAAGACATCTGGATACATCGATCCGCTGCCTATTAATCCTAAGCCGCCTGCTTTGCTTACTGCGCTTGCCAATCGCCAGCCGCTTGCCCATACCATTCCTGCTTGCACAATAGGATAATCCACGTTAAATAGCTTTGTGATTCGATTAGTGAAGGTCATTGAACAGTAATCATTAGTCAGAGGTAAAGATAAGGGAAGTGAGTTACGAGGATTAGAGACGAAATCACAATCTTAGTCGGTCAAACTATCCTAAATCAATGTCCGTATTATCGCCAATATTCAGTGTTCGAGTTTCGCCTTTTATTTCCGTATCGCTGCCTATAAGTGAGGATTCTAATACAATATCAAATAAATTAGAATAAGAGCCGATGATCGAATTTTTAATGATAGAATAATCAATAGTAGTATTTTCTCCCACGGCTACATTAGGGCCAATGATTGAATTTTTTATGTTGCAACCAACCGCAATACTTACCGGCTGAATAATGACCGTGTTTTCGAAATGAAGCCCTTCTTCAATCTTACTCCCAAATTTTTTCAGCAAAGTGGCATTTGATTCAAGCAATGTTTCTTTTCTTCCGCAATCAAACCAATTTTCTACTTTGAACGCTTTAAATTTTATTCCAGCTTTTATCATACAGTCAAGCGCATCGGTGATGCTATATTCGCCATGACTGCGTAAACCCTGCCTGATGTTGGTTTCCAGACATTGAAACATCTGGTCGCTCTCTTTTATTTTATACAAACCCACCAAGGCCATATTACTTTTGGGGATGTGCGGTTTTTCCACCACATGCTCTATTATTCCGTCTTCATCAATTTCAGCTACGCCAAAATCCCGCGGATCATCCACCTTTTTTACCCCCAACATGGAATATGTGCTATTGATCACCTCATGCACATCATATTCGCAAATTGTATCGCCAAGTGCCACAAACACTTCCTCACCATTCACAATGCTGCGTGTAAGCCTGATAGCATGACCAATTCCTTGCCTGTCGGTTTGATGAACAAAATGCGCTGTAAGTTCTGGATATTTATGCCGGATGTAATCTTGGATCTTATCACCAAGATAGCCCACAACAAAAATAAATTCTTTGATACCGGCTTCACAAAGCTGATCAACAATAATGCTCAGAACCGTTTTGCCGGCAAGCGGAATCAAAGCCTTGGGTTGCGTGTATGTATGAGGTCTCAGCTTGGTTCCGGCTCCTGCTACAGGAATAATTGCCTTCATTCTTGATCTTTTGTTTTCGAAACAGCCTGTGAAAGTAATGAATTTCTATTTCCGTGAATCAACATTAATTATATTAGCTTAATACTGAATTGTTTTACTCAACTTCATTTTCAAATGAAATTTTTATTTATTGTTTTATTGATTATAAGTTCATTGACAATGGATGCACAACGAAGAGGTAACCCTCGAGGCTGGAAAAAAATCGATTCACTTCTGAAAACTATTTATTCAAACGGTGAGCCAGGGGTTTCTATTGCTATTTTGCAAAAAGGCTCACCCGTATTTAAATATAATTATGGGTTAGTGAATATTGATTCTAAAAAAAAGATCAGCTCAAAAACAAATTTCAATATTGCTTCCCTTACTAAACAATTTACTGCGGCTGCTATTTTGCAATTAGCTCAGAAAAACAAGCTTTCGTTGAGTGATAAGATTAGTAAGTTCTTTCCTGATCTAAATAAAAAAGTTGCCGAGTCCGTAACCATTCGACAATTGCTTACACATAGCTCAGGAATTATTGATCATTACGATTATGCTAATAAAGATCTGCGGCATGCTCATAACGCAGATGTATTTTCTGCCATTAAAAATATTGACTCAACTTATTTTTCCCCGGGAAGCAGTTACCGTTACAGCAATACTGCCTACTGTCTTTTAGCGCTGATTGTAGAAAAGCTGAGTGGCATGCGGTACGATGCTTATATGAAAAGAAATATTTTTCAACCATTGAAAATGTTACAAACAACAATTTGGAATGAAAAAGAAGAAATAGTAGAGAAAGCAACCGGCTATGAATACGATAAAACAACAAATAGTTTTAAAAGCTCAGGACCTGCGGAAAATGTTTTCTTTTCCACTGAAGGGGATGGGGGTGTTTATACATGTATTGATGACTATCTGAAATGGTTTGAAGCTTTGCAATCAGGAAAAATAATTTCAAAAACAATGGTTCAAATAGCCCGCTCTCCTCAAGTCGTAGTAAATAAAGAAAAGCGACTGAATTATGGATATGGATGGTTCATCGATGAATCTTCGTCACCGCTTAAGGTTTATCATAGCGGTTCAAACGGCGGCTTCAGAAGTTTTAGTTTTTCTATTCCTGACGAAAATTTCCTGATCGTTATTTTCTCGAACAGGACAGGTGTTGACCTGGAAAAATTGGTTATGGAAATCTATAAGATTCTTAACCCGGAAAGCGAGCCATTCACAAGAATTGAAACATTTATTTCATTTCAGGATTGTTACTCTATTTTTGCGCCATGCAAAAAGACAAACAGGTTTTCGATCTTATTTACCAAGAGTTAGAACGCCAGCGTAACGGTATTGAATTAATCGCATCCGAAAATTTTGTTTCCCTACAGGTATTGCAAGCTATGGGCAATGTAATGACAAACAAATATGCGGAAGGCTACCCAGGAAGGCGTTATTATGGCGGTTGCGAAATTGTGGATCAGACTGAGCAGTTAGCAATTGATCGCATTAAGCAAGTTTTTAATTGTGAATATGCCAACGTGCAGCCGCATGCCGGCGCTCAAGCAAATGCTGCTGTAATGATGGCGGTTTTAAAACCCGGTGATAAAGTTTTAGGACTTGATCTCAGTATGGGTGGCCATCTTACGCATGGCTCGCCAGTAAACTTCAGCGGTAAATTATATGAAGCACATTTTTATGGCGTGACCAAAGAAGAAGGCTTAGTTGATTACAATTTGCTTGAGCAAAAAGCAAAGGAACTAAAACCTAAACTCATTATCTGCGGAGCCTCCGCTTACAGCCGCGATTGGGATTATGAAAGAATAAGAAAGTGTGCTGATGAAATAAATGCTTTTGTAATGGCTGATATTGCACATCCGGCTGGGCTTATTGCAAAAGGTTTACTAAAAAACCCATTCATACATTGCCATTTTGTTACTTCCACTACACATAAAACATTGCGCGGACCCAGAGGTGGAATCATTCTGATGGGGAAAGATTTTGAAAACCCTTTTGGTGTAAAGGACCCGAAAGGCAATATTCGGATGATGAGTCATTTGCTTGACATGGCTGTATTTCCAGGCACGCAAGGCGGGCCTTTGGAACATATTATCGCTTCAAAAGCTATTGCATTTGGTGAATTGCTGAATGAAGAGTTTGCCGTTTATGCAAATCAAATTCAGGCAAATGCACAGGCTATGGCAAAAGCGTTGGTAAATCGTGGCTATCATATTATTAGTGGAGGAACTGATAACCATTTGATGCTGATCGATCTTCGGAATAAAAATATTACTGGCAAAAAAGCACAAGAAACTTTGGATAGAGCACATATTACTTTGAATAAAAATGCTGTGCCTTTTGATGACAAAAGCCCCTTTGTTACATCGGGAATTCGAGTAGGTGTACCGGCTATTACTACCAGGGGAATGAAGGAAAAAGACATGGAAACGGTTGTTGACCTCGTAGATCGTGTTTTAATGGATATTGACAATGAGAATACAATTAAAACAGTAAGTGAAGAAGTAAAAAATTGGATGAAGCAATTTCCCTTATATCCTGAATTAGGATAAACGTATCATTATTAATCCTGATACCGCTTAAAATTTCCAGAATGTTGTTGTATTACTAAGCTTTATTGACGAAATTTAGTAAAAAGCTATTCGGATGCAGTATCAAAAATTCCGTCCGCAGGAAATTCTTTCTCCTTTTGTTGAATGCTACTTCATCTGGGAATCGAGCGGGCCGCTGGAAAAAGAACTGGTGGTTGAGTCGCCACCTAATGGCTTTTGTTCCATGGTAATTAACTACGGCGATCCTTATTTCCTTCAAAATAAAAAATATAAAAATCTTCCTGTACCACAGCAATTTGTATCTGGACAATCAATTTATAGTTATAAGCTTTCTTTGAATGGCGTGATAGGAATTGCCGGCATAGTTTTTAAACCCGCTGCGCTTGCAACTTTTTGGGGCCTCGAAAGTTTTGAATTTACTGAAGAAAGAATTGATCTGTTTAAAACGCTTCCTCAGGATTATATCAAGAAATATGTTGAACAAATAAGACAGGCGGAAACCGCAGTTGACAAAGTGAAGCTCATGGAAGAGCTTTTACTTCATCACTACAAAATTCATCCCCCTGAACCAGATTACATTGACAAGGCAGCCAACATGATCGTTGAAAAAAATGGGATGTTGCATGTCAACCATCTTCTGGAAGAAAGTTGTATGAGTCGTCGCACTTTTGAAAGAAGATTTTTTCAAAAAGTTGGATTAAGCCCTAAATACTATGCCCGCATTCGCAGAATTGGCTATGTATGCAATTTAATAGCGGGGAAAAAGAAAGTGAACTGGCCTGAAGTTTTTTATGAGGCAGAATTTTACGATCAGGCGCATTTTATCAAAGACTTTGAAGAATTTACAGGTCGTACTCCACAGCAATATCTTCGTGAAAACGCAGAGCTGGCCAATTTTGTAGAAAAACCCAAAATACAAACCCTTCCGTAACTGACGCAATTTTACAATAGGTTGTCGCAGTTTTACAATATTTCGCATTGCTGGTAGAATATCTTAGCATCAAATTATAGATAAGATTTCTGTTCCTCTTTTTTTAATTTAAAAAATTTTTTATGACAATAGTTGAACAACAAAAAGAACTAAGCCTGAAAAACGCCTGTGTATCTTTTATGTTTGCTTACCAGCAACGTAATGTTGAAAAAATGCTGAGTTTTTGCGATTCAAATGGAGAAGTTTTTTTCAAGCCATTAGGTGAGTCAGGAAAAGGAAAGATCATGGAATTAGGCAGAGCAATCTGGACTTCTTTAATTGATTGCTTTCCTGATATTGATAATACAGTTGATGCAGCAATAGCAGAAGATGGTGAAACCGTTCGTTGCCAGGTGGTGATAAGCGGAACACAGGCTAAGGATTTTGCAGGCATTGTAAGCAAGGGAAAACATTTTGATAGTGATCATATTTTTATTTTCCGGCTCAATCCTTCAGGTAAAATTGATAAGATAGAAATTGAATGGGATCATGAAGATTTTAAGAGGCAGCTAGGTGCTGCTTAATGTCTCACTTTTTAAATCCTTGTATATGCAAACTATGATATTATCAAGAAATCAATTGCTTCATGAGGTAGCAAGGCGCTATGTAGTAAAGGGACTTGGCGGAAAAAACTTCAATGCTATTCCTTACGATGCAAATGTAGTATTACGGGCACCACTGTGTCCCGGTGGTTCTAATCATCCGCTTTACGGCAAAGAAAATGTGCGCCAGCTATGGTGGGCGCCTCTTCCGTCGCTAATCGGCGATGTGAAGTTTATAGACAGCTTTGTGAACGAAGATGGAACAGCTGTAACGGCAGAGTTTCATTGCAAGATATTAAACCCGTCCTGCACACTCAGGATCATTGACCGATTTATTGTAAATGAAGAGGGAAAAATTGTTGAACAAGAAAATTTCTTTGATCCGAGATATGTGACCGATCCTAGTTCGAACGTCTAAAATATTTTCTCCATTTCAGCATTATTTTCAAAATTTTTTAAGAAAATGAAAAAAGCTAAATTCATTTTGAGTGGATTCATTTGTCTTTTACTAACTCAGAATCTCCTATCCCAAAAATTATGGACAGAAGCAGATAGAAAATATCTTGTTGCTAACCTCATAAGAACCCGCGATGAAATTATTAGAGAAACACAAAACCTTAGTGAGCAACAATGGAACTTTAAAGAGTCTCCCGAAAGATGGTCGATCAATGAAGTTGTTGAGCACCTTGCCATCTGGGAGTTATTGCTGGATCGTGAGGTAAGCCAGGCTCTTGTTGCAGGACTTCAGCCGGAACTTGCGAAAAATGTAAAATCTGATAGCTTAATCCTTGCTTTTCTAATGGAAGATAAGCCTCATATCACCACCGATTATACAAAGCCATTTACCTTCACTGTGCCTATGGGTCTAAATCAAGGGAAAAATAATCTTGCATGGTTTCTTAAAATGAGAAATGAATCCATTGAATATTTAGATTCTACCACACAAGACCTGAGATACTATTTTCTGCGAGCAGGAAGAGGGAATGTTCACCAGGTTTACATCACCATTTTTGGTCATACCGACAGGCATTTAAAGCAGATAAAAAAAATAAAAGTTAACGTCAATTATCCCAAATAATATGATTTTCCTGCATTGGAACAGCCATAATTTTCTTATCGGGAACGCAGTTTATTAAACCATTTTCTTTTCCGCCAAAGGATGAATAATAACAACACCAATATTGGTGCTATCCATTTCCATTCAAAGCTTTTGTGGAGAGAAATTGAATTTGATTGCCCTACTAAAATAGAAGCAGCCCAGTAATAAGGAAGTTTATTTTCATTTAGTGAAGCTGTTTTGACAAATTCTTTTTTGGCTTTTTGTAATGCAACATCCAAAGGAAAACCTTTTGAGATGTATTTATAAAATAGCTCCGTCAGCTTATAAGAAGATTGATCCTGAACCGGCCACAAATTGGAAACAGAAGAAGGGATACCTACTGCGGCAAATCCGCGGTTAAAACTAAAAACACCTTCTCCATTATATAATCTGCCCGAAGCGGTTTGACAAGCAGATAGAACAATCAGACTAGTCGCTGGCTTATTTTGATAAATAAGATCCGTTAATAACAGCGTTGAATCCGAAAAATAGATCATGGGTTCGCCCGTATATCCGCTATCTGTTGCATGAGTGTACAATTGTATAATCCTATATTTATAATATTTCTGTAAAAAATTATTCTTTGATGCATTGGTTCCAATGAGGTTAGTAGAGTTGCTAAAATATTTTTTTAATTGCATTAATGATTCATCACTCCCGGCTAGTATCGCCAGATTTGAATTATTGGAGAATTTCATCGGGGCAATTCCTATAAAATGGTGTTTGCTTGTGGAAGACTCAGCAGCAAAATTATTTAACAAATACCGGGCAGAATAAGTATAGCTCACAGCATGATCATCCTGGAAATAAACAGGAGATTGGGCTGAGTTGTTTGTTACCAAAGCTTCAAAAGGGAAATATTTTCCATCAGGTGATATAATGATCCTGCCTGATGGTAAGCTGGCATTTTGAAAAAGAAGTCGGTACAGTTGTGTTGAGATTTTTACAAACTCATCAAAACTTCCGTTTAGCTTTTCAGGATCGGAAACAAAGGAGATATAAGCGGTGGACAAACTTTCAAAGCTTATTTTATTAATTTTTTGCAAGCTGGATTTATTTGCTGTTATAATTAAAGTATAAATGGCACTATCGCCCTCAAACAATTCTACCATTGCCTGGTGATCTTTTAAAATTTTCTTCTTTACATCATCGATGGTAATAAAATTTGTATCAAGAAAACTTTGATAGTATAGCGGGTTTTTTTCTTGAATACCCAATTTTAACCGATCCAGTTCTTGCTGATTTGTAAAAATTTCCTCAGTACTTCCTGAAAGGGCCTTCAATTGCTGGATTTTTTTTATTAACTGCGTTTGTTTCATCATATCCTCCGTGCCCGTCAAACGCTGTTCACGAAGCTGATCTTGTAAAAGTACCGCTCGGCTTCTTTCAAAAAAGTAAAAAGCATCATCAACATTTTTTTGGAGATAGCAAGCTTCAATAGCATTTTCATATAAATGGCGCGAATTGCTTCGCCAGAAAAGTTTGGATTCTAATTCTGTTTGCTCCGTTTTAATTCGATCGAGGAATCGGTCAGCAGCCTTGTAAATACGCACCCCCTCAGTGAGTGCATTCATTTGCTTTGTTGCTTGATATTCTTTCAAGCATGCATCTCCTTTATTTATGATTAGGTCAGTCAGGTAGTGTATTTTTTTAATCCGCATCATTTCTTTAAGCGAGCTATGCAAAAGATTCGTTTCATTGATACCTGGCTTGATCTGATTGAACGCAATCTGAAAATAATGATGTGCTGAGTCATAAAAACCTTTCCTCGCATACACGTTGCCAATAAGAGTGAATATATTTAGTGATTCAAAAGCATCTTTTAATTCTTGCCCTTTATCCTTGTTACTGGTCTGAAGTGCCTTTTTATAAAAAAGCAAGGCTTTATTATTATCATTAAAGTGTTTGAAATAAATATTAAAGCCTATATCTTTTAATGTTTGTTTACAATTAAAATTATAACCGGCTTGCTGATCGTAGTTGTATGATCGGTTATAAAATAAAAGAGCTTTTTCATGATTTCCTTTGCGTAACTGTATTTCTGCAAGTTGTGAAAATATAGTGCCTAAATTGCTATTATGACCTGCCTTTTTGTATTCTTCCATTCTACTAACAAGTTGTTTTTCTGCCTCCTCATAATTTTTTAACTCAAGCAGTGCTTTTACATTCCAGAGAAAACTGCTCGAGGCAAATTCCTCGCCTGCCATTCGCTCTCCTCCAATATTGTTATGAATATATTCCCGGGAAAGCGATTCACACCTCTGTGCATAATCTATGCACCTATGGTAATCACCCAAATCAAAAAAATTTTCTGCCAACACATACAACACTCTCAAAACTGATCTGTCTATATATTTTATTCTCATTGCTGCTGTGTAACAACTGTCGAGAGCTTTTATTTTCCCAGTAAAATTATTTAGTGAATCATAGGCTACTGATTGCCAATAATAGCATCCTTGCAAAACTTTTAAGTTTACCGATGGTTTATCAGCATTACTATTGATGATATTAATAGCTTGCTGATAATATTTTACTGTTCTCAAAAAATCGCCTTGTAATAAATAACTCCGGGCAATTACCCGTAATAATAATATATGAGTAGAATCATTTCGGTAAGGGCAATCATTCATCTTGCCCATGAAGCCAAGTAATGTTACCAGTTCTTCTTTGGGGGGCGATGTCGAGTGTAAAAGATAGGTGTCATTGAGATAGGTCAAATGTTTCCATAAATCATCTCTGTCAGGGCACTGTCCTGATAATGATATACAAAATAACAAACCGCAACTGATTAGAATAAATTTGTTGCGCATAGTTGGTAAAATGTAAAATATACCAACTAAAGTATTAATAAAAGAATCTACTTCGATTTTTAGTAACCACAATAGTTGCTTTCATTTGCATTTTACATTCATTAAAAGTTACTAACTTTTCTGTAACTATTTTGATAGACAAAGATAGTGTTCCTGCTTAAGTCAAGAGTTTGCATATCGCCATTGTTCTGTTTGATTGATAGCTTTTTCGACGGGAATGTTAAGAACATTATCAATTATTTTTTTTAAATCCGGCATTACTCCTATTTTATCAATAGCATGTCCATTTTTTGAAGGGGTTCCAAATAATTCATTGCTAAAAATCTTACGCATCTGCAAAGGGCTTAGCCTAGGTTTACCTAATGCTGCAGCTATACTTTGCACGGCAATAGCAGCCCCGGCAATAATAGCTGAAGCGCTGGATGTACCGCTGAAATTTCTCGTATAAGTATTAATCACAATTCCGGAGGACCTCGGGTAATTTCCTACTGTTACAACTTTCTCTCCCCATGCATAACAATTTACCCTGTTTCCATAAGTTGAGTTACGTATTCGTGTATGAGGAACTGTACTGGAGGCTGCCGCAACAATTATAGCGCCTGAATCTCTAAAATGAGAGCTATTCGGGTCAAAGATATTTTTATTGTTTAACGTGAAATTATCAAGGTCACTACCTGTATTAAAAGAATTTCCATTTCCAGCAGCTTCAATCACCACAATTCCTAAAGCAGACGCAAGCCTGATAACCTGAAAAATTGCCTCGTTGATTTCTATAGGCCACACTTTATCTTTTTCAAGAGGATCACGGGTTTGAGCTTCCAATAAAAGTATATCGCCAAAATTGAGATGGTCAATTGCTGCCATAATCGCATCAGCCGTATTAGGTGATCCATCGGGTCTCCATTGAGATATGACATGCCCGTTTACTTTTGGCGTTATACCTATACCTCCTTCAACATTGTCCTTCATCATGATTATACCTAAAACCGCAGCGCCATGGTCATGATGAGAATGATTGATTCCTGTTAAGGGAAGAGTTTCAACAGAAATACTTTCATGATCTAAGAGCCATCCTTGTTCCATGTCAATAAATCTGACATTTCCATCACCATCACCGCCTCGAAAATTCCAAGCGTACCTTGCATCTATTCCATACGGAGCAGGATTTAAATATCCCTGGTCGCAGTTTAAAGGATCCCTGTTTGCATTAACAGGTGGAGCTATAAAGGAACCGCTTTGCGTATACGCTTGCTCAACAACTTTATAACTGAGCAACATAGGTAATAATTCGTCTCTCTTAATTTCGTGGGGGCAATCAATAGTATAATAAGAAAGAAAATCCGGAGGTTGATACTCCGGATCTGATCTTTTAGCTTTATTAACCCATGCAATAATCTCTTCAGCGCTGATCGATGTAAATAATTTGGCTATTCTTATGCCAGGAAATAGTTTCAAAAAATGCTGCCAAGGAAGGATATCATTTTGCAAAAAGAACTCATTGACTTCGGCAGCCGAGCCATAAGGTAAATTGAGATGGTCCTGAAATTTGACTACTATCCTGTAAAGAAAGGTTTTATCGGTCATCTTCTTTCATTTGCACCAGTTTGATTATTTCTTAACCAAATTGAAAGAGTGCAGTAAAAAAATTCCGTTCGCATAATCAACGCCGAGGCTCATAGCTCAACTCGCAGGTGGCGGTGGTCCTGTTGGCGGAGGTGGATCTGATGTTGCACCGGATTCATCATCAGCAGGAGGTGATTCCATGCTTTCTTCATAAAGAAACGGTGAACTTGACATAGATTCTTGAATAAACGGTTTATAATTATTCTTATTGATTGCGGGAGGTGAAATATAAATTGTTACCTTATTTTTTTCCCATTCAAAATAAATAGTATGATCAATCCAATTATTCCTAACCTCTGTATCATAGTAATAAAGATAACCGCTAACAAAATTCTCATACCGTTCCCTTGCTTCAGGCTCCAGATTTTTTTTGAATTTACGCCTAACCCAAACGTTATACGTCTGCGTATCCTGAATTGCCTGTTTCAACTGTGTGTGATCATCATAAACCGTATAACATTTTTTAATTTCCTCATTAATTTCATTTACCTCTTCAGGGTTTTTAGAATCAGGCTTAGGCAAATGTTCCTTTAATTTTGCAATTTTCATAAATAAACAATTTTAAAAGTAAAGAATAGAACTACCATTTCTTCTTCAGCCATAGTTGTGCAGTTTCCTTTTCTTCAAGGTCATTTTTACTTACCTGCTCAAGCAATCGTCTGGCTTGTTGTTTATCACCGGGCTGATTACGTTTCATTAGAGTGAGGGCATGGTAAAATGTGGCCGGATTGGAATAAAGTGAAGTATATTTTTCAAGATCTTGGAAATACGCTAAAGCTTTGTCGTAATTTTCTAACCTAAGGTAAACAATCCCTGCATAATTTTTTACAGAAAAATTTGAACTATCCCTTTGAATAATGTTCTCAAACAATTTTAATGAAGAATCCAATTGGTTGTCGTTATATAAGCGCAAACCATCCTGAGTGCTATCTTTTCTGATTCCCATTGTAACAGGCATGGTTCGTAAATTCTTTTCTATATATTCTTTTGCCATCTGCTGAGGCGAAGCCGATCTTACCGAAGTTAAATACCATGCAAAAAATATACAAGCAATAACTGCAGCCACCGCCGCATATTTCCAAAGCCTGCGTACCTGAATAACGGGCCTACGAATTGGAATTGAAGAAGGTTGATTGGCAAGCAGCCTGAACCATTCCTTTTTCTCGCTGATCATTTCTTCCTTGGAGGCCTGTTTCGCAGAAAGATAAAAAGCTACTTCTTCGGCAAAATCCCGGTCTTCAACAATCCGTTGTTCAAATTGTTTCTTTCCATCGGGACTCAGATTTCCTCCAAAGTAATTATCAATATATTCAAAATTGTTTTCCATATTGCCGACAGTCAGGTTGTCTTATATAATTGTTTTAATTTTCCAAGGCACCTTAAGCGGCTGGTTTTCACCACATCGACTGTTTTATATTCCAGTGTTGCAGCAATTTCTTTATCACTATAACCATCAGCCCAAAGAAGCAACATTTGTCGACAGTTATCACTTATCAGACTCAGTTTTTGTCTGAGCACCTCCCAATCTGTTCTGTCCACCAACTCCTGAATAATGGTCTTTGAAGAGTCAGGAAGCTGGAAAAGAAGGTTCGAAATCGATGCTGTGCGATTTATGCTATTTTTATTAGTCGTCCTTTTTCTTAAAAGGTCAACATATTTATTATGAAAAATTTTATAAATCCATGTTTTTAATGAAGACCGTCCTTGGAAAGATCCGTTTGCTATTTTTTCAATAGCTGAGATCATCGTATCACTATACAGATTAAAAGCATCTTCGCGGGTTAATGAATATTTATGGATAGCTTCCTGTATTAAGTAAGCATAGCGGGTAAATAAAAGCTCCTCTCCCTTTTTCCTCTTGCCATCCTGTTGCCGAAGGCTGTCAATTATCTCCCGCTCATCATTTTGAAAGAAAGGTTTATTGAAATTCACACAGGAATGTTGCTCCGAAATTAGTAAAAAGAAAAATCAAATAAAATAACCGCTCTTTGTTTCCCTTTCCACTTCCCATTACGACTAACATAAGTTACCGAAGACCAAGAACGGAATCCATTCTTTAAAAAACCTCCAGAATAATTTTTATTTCCAGTACTGACATAGGACTTATTGCAACTGGTTCTCTTGAAACGTTGGTTGCAAGCAATTAACTAACCAAAAGAAATAAAAATATGAGCGAAAACAAGCCAAAAGATAAGTGGGAGAAGCTGGATATTATCAGTAAAGCATTGTTAAGCCTAGCCGGCCTTGCCTTTACGATCTTATTTACTTCACTGCAAACCAAAACTCAGAAACTTGAAAATAAGCGGCAGGAATATAACCGCCGCTATGAAACCAGCGCTCAATTGTTCAACCAGAGAGAACAATCTGAAATGGATTTCAGGCAAAGAATATTTGACGCCCTTCTTACAAAGGTCATGAACCATAAAATTCCTATCTGTGATCGGATAGCCGTATTGAGGCTTTTCCAACATAACTTTCATGACATTTTTAATGGAAGGTCCTTTTTTGATCTTCTCGAAACTGAAGTAACTACTAATACTCACCTCTGCGATTCCGTAAAATCAAAACTGGTAAATGATCTGGTATCTATCGCCAGGGAAGCTACCGGCAGGCAAGAAGCTGTAATAGAAAGCAACCAGGAAAAGAAAGTTATCTATAAAGTTGAGCCATCAACTTCCTGCGTCAAGGGCACGCAGTTTCCCATATTTATTGCCAAAGAAAAAGATACAATCAATGTAGAGCTCAATTGCGAAGGAATAACCGGAACACAGCATGTAGCTAGGGTTATTCTTGATAGCATTCTCAATGAAAATGCTGTACAAGTTCAGGTAAAATTCAAAGATGATAACGAAGGACTGCCTCCATTCATTGTAGGATATTATGACACTCCTTATACGGATAATATTCTTCTCCCTGATGGTCATCGGTTCAGCTTAATCCTTAAGAATGTAAATCGGGATTTGAAAACAGCAAAATTTAAAATACTGGAGTTCCCTCATGACCTGATTATTGCTGGTTTTAGGCCGTCTATTAAAATGGTAAATAAAATAATGGAAGGGGAAGAGTAATAATAGAAAATAACTTATTGCATTGTATTTAATAAATAACGCTGAAATCCTTAAAAGTAAGCCGTGGAAAGCCGAAAACACGATTTAGAGTAGGCAAAAAACCTCTTTTATGACAAAAGAAACTGTAACTCAGGAACAGGCAAAACCTGAAACCATTGGAGTAATCAATCCCTATGCATTGGTTGAAAGCATGATTGGAAAAAAAATAAATTGGAAAGCGGTGCATAATCAGCAAAAATTACTCGAGGATACCTTGGGTATGCCTTATGAAAAATTATTTGATCCCAAACACAATTCTCCTTTGTACGCGGGATTGAAATTGGATCAAAAAACACAAAAAATGGTTAGAGATAGTTCTACGGCGACTTTGAGCAAAGCACATGACTTTGCATTGAATGTTCGCAATGGTTCAGGTATTGTTTGGTCAGACCCAGGTATATTTTTTGAAGAAGCAACCGAAACAAGCGATCCTATCCAAGGTGGATTAGGCGATTGTTATTTTATAGCTGCACTTGCTTCAGTTGCATGGGCACGCACATATATAATCGCCCAGCGCACACGTGCAACAGGAACTTCACAGCAAGCTTTTGTGGACATGATTGAGTTTTTTAAAAACGGAGCATCAGTTAAAATTGATGTAACCGAAAATCTTCCCCTGAATTCGCCGAGTAACTCATACATATACTGCAGGTCTTCAGAAACAGGAGAACTTTGGCCCGCATTATACGAAAAAGCATATGTGTTTATGCGCAAGGGTGGATCGGGTGTTTGCGATCAATTGACAACGGCTGATTACAATGCCATAGCAGGAGGCGATCCTGTTGCTTCTATTGCAACATTAACCAATTTAACTCCATATTATTACGGAAATAATGCTTTGAGTGAAACTGAGATTTGGGACAAGATCCGTCAAAATTGCCTCAGCTATAAAACTTTTA
This sequence comes from Chitinophagaceae bacterium, assembly GCA_036005185.1. Classification (GTDB taxonomy): domain Bacteria; phylum Bacteroidota; class Bacteroidia; order Chitinophagales; family Chitinophagaceae; genus VBAU01. Next base: position 40,465 of record DASYQS010000025.1, read on the forward strand.
ATCCTATGGTAGCATGGACTTATAGTACAGCACCTGCGGGGGTTAATTACAGCTCTTCTCATATCGTAGCCAATCATGCCTATTCAATTTTGGGGTGGCATTATTCAAACAATAGAAAATATGTGGTATTACGTAATCCCTGGGGTAATACTGAAGCTACTCTTAATGTAGATAATGGTACATGGATGGCATGGGATACACCCTATTACAACGGTCCCGGCTGGTGGCGTGCAGCGAATCTGCAGTCAATCGACGGCATTTTTGCTTTGCGTTTAGATACTTTCAAACAAGCTTTTGCTGGTTTTGGAGTTGGCAAATAGTATTTTTTGCAACCTCTTTAACTAAGTTAAAGAGGTTGCAGTTTTCTGGTTTCCATTTTTAAACTTTTTAAGCATTTGGATTATGACTATCAGCGAAGCATTGCACAAGCATGAAGCAGAATTGAAAGGACTACCAAATGTAGTTCATACAGGCATTGGATATAAGGACGGCAAAGAAATTATATTAGTATTTGTGAATAAAAAAATTGCTGAGCAACAGTTGGAGAAAAAGGAAATTATACCGCATAATATTGAAGGATTTGAAACTGATGTTCAACTGGAAATAAAGATTGGTTAAGCCTAGGCAACTTTTCAAATCCATTATAATTATTGAACTATTGAGATCTATTAACCATTGTTTTTTGAAGACAGAGATGAATTTTTGAAAATAGGCATCACTTCATAATGACCGCCTGCCAGGTAATCAATGAATTATTATTGATTAATAGTTCAGGGGCCTTTTCATATTTATTCATTAACCATTAAACCTTATCACTATGGCAAAAGGAACAAAGCCAACGGAGTTGGAATTGGAACATCTCTCCTTTCGGAAGAATTTTAAAATTCTGCAACTGTCCAATCCCAATTATTTTGGTAATCTTAAAGAAAGCAAATTCACGAAAGTAGAGCTTATTGCTGCCAATACTTTTTATGAAGAGCTCAAATGTGTAAGCTATAATCCGATCTCACAGCTACTCAATGCGGCGATTCTGGTAAAACAAGCCTCTGGTTACAATGGAGGCCCCTGCACTAATGGCAGCTTTGAGTGTGTACGATTTTATGTTGACTATTTACGAAATGGTAATTGGGTGGACGAAGGCACTGCAAGCACCAATGTACACGACCTTTCTTTTCAGGAAGACCTTTGTTATAATGTACAATTAAAGCTCAACCCTAAAAAATTAGCTTGCTGTGATGACCTTGCAATATTACCCAGGATTAGAGCTATCTTATCATGGAACAGTTGTCCGCCCGCTAATTCGCCCAACTGGACGCCTGTATGGGGGAATACTTTAGAAACGAATATTCAAATTGCTCCAAGTAAGAGCCTTTGGTGTTTAATTAAACACAACATTAAACTCGATGAGTTAGTAATCAGCAAGTTTATTGAAAATATCAATAAGCTAAATCTTCCGCCTATACCTCAGCCCGATCCAGAACCTTTGACACCGCAGCACTTAAAAGCGTTATATAAAGAGAAGGTAGAAGATACCCGTATTGTATTAAAACAAATTTCCGATCTATCAAATTTCAATACTCCATTTGCTTTCCCGGAAAATTTTCCTATAAAAGAATTTAATTGGATAGATATTCTTGATAAAATAAAAGTTCTACAATTCAATACTACGTATGAAGAAGTGAAGTGTGTTGCGTTGAACCGGGAATTAGACAGTTTGCATGCAAGTGTAGTTATTAAAAAACCTACCGGATATTTAGGAGAATTGTGTAAAAAAGGGAGCAAAGAATACATTGCCTTTTATATGGATTTTGGTACGGGTTATCAATACATGGGCACTTCTAGTGTAACCGTGCATGATATCGCAACTATCCCTAACGACGGGTTATGGTATAATGTTTCCCTTCCGGTAAATCTGCAGCCCCATCAAAAAGAATGGTGCCAAGCCGGCAAAGCAAAAGTAAAGGCTATCTTATCATGGAATGTAGCGCCTCCTGCCAATAATCCCAATTACGTTGCAGCTTATGGAGATTGGGAGGAATGCTATGTTGAAATCAAACCTTTGCCGGGCGGTGTTAAACCAGGCAAAACCACAGTAATTCTTGAAAAAGTTGGTGGTATGGTGGTAGATGATATCAATAATGCCACAGGTCTTGCCACTACAAATCTTGCAGGTTCGCTTGGTGGTGCGTTAGATAGCCCATTTTATGGAACGATTGAACTAATTGGTCATATCTTCTTCCCATCGCCAGGCATGAGTTATCGTTTCTTGGTAACGAAGCCCGGTGGTGTAGAGATGCCATTAACGGATACCCAGATCATCACCACTTATACTATGGGTGCTCCAAGTTCTGTGGATACTACTTTTAATCCGGTTCCGGATGGCTGGATTCCTTATCTGGAAACACCTTTCACTAATATTGTAGCAGGTTTATTAGGTCGCTATGGTGCTTTCACGGAAGGTAAACACACCATTCGCATTCAAGCAAAGGATATTTTCAATAATATTTATGATGATCCTAATGGTTCCATAACCATTTTGGTCGATGCTGCAGCCCCTGATGTTCATATTCATATTGATCCCGCTATTGGAGGCGATTGTGCAGACTTTACAAAAGGCACGGATATTACAGGTACTTATAGTATGCTCGATGCGCATGCAGGTTCATTTGCTATCAGTGTTACTCCGAATAAAGGTGCGATTGTAGATGTGGATGGAACAGGAACCAGTAGCTTGAGTTATCCCGGAGGCACGCTTCCAAATGGTGGCAAATCGGGTACTTTCATAATTCATACTGCAGGGGTGCCTAAATGCGGTTACAATGTTCGTATTGATGCCTGGGATAGAACGATAGTAAGTTCGCATACGATTGGGCTTTACAATAATGACATTCAAGGTTTTTGTCTTCGGGAACCATAGTAACTGTATAAACTGCTAAAAAGGATCAACAAGTCTGAAATAAAAGCAGGCCTAATTAAAACCTGAAAATTTGAAATAAATGAATTGGTTCTATTTCATTGCCTCATCCCTATCTGTTTGGCGACTTAGCCATTTATTCAGTAAGGAAGATGGTCCATTTGATCTGGTTTATTTATTAAGAAAAAAAGCAGGAGCGGGTTTCTTCGGAAGCCTGCTCGACTGCTTTTACTGTGTAAGCGTTTGGACGGCGCTTCCATTCGGTATCTGGCTTGGAAATACCTGGTGGGAGAAATTATTTTATTGGGTGGCTTTGTCTGGTGCAGCATGTTTACTGGAACGAGCGACTGACCATAAAAAGCATGATAACAGTAAAACTTTTTATTCTAAAAACTAAAATATTAATTATGAGTTGTTGCGGAAATAAAAGGGAAAGTTTGCAATACGGTTTTCAACAATCTTTTCATCAAATGGCAATACGTTCAAACAAATTAGGGCCCGATGTAAGTTTTGAATACACGGGCAATACAGAATTAATCGTAAAAGGAAGTGTCACGGGAATATCCTATCGTTTTGCTCGAAAAGGTGAAGTACAATTAATTGATCGTCGTGATGCTAATGAGATGATGGCCATTGCTTCACTTAGAGAAATAAAAAGCTAAACCACCTTATAAATTGCGGCTGCAGTTTGGATAGTTACTAAAATCCTTTTCTCTATTTTTACTAAAAATTAGAAGATGATACAGCGACTGCAGACGGTATGGCTATTTTTAGCCTCGGTTTTTGCTTTCATGACTTTTAAGTTTCCCTTTTATAGCGGAAATATTATAGGAAAGGACAATCAAATGGAGCTAAAAAAATTTATTGCGTCTTTCGATATTCTAACTCTTATTATAACTAGTGTACTCGGACTTGGATGTTTTATTATTATTTTTTTGTTCAAGAATAGAAAATTGCAATTCAGACTTACTATTGCCATGTTAGTTTTATCTATTCTAAATCTTATTGTTTATTTCAGCAAACTTGGTGAGTTTTTGAAAGGTGAGCTTTCCTTTGCCGCTGTTTTTGCTTTAGCCATTCCCCTATTTCTTTTTTTAGCCGCACGAGGAATTTGGAAGGATGAAAAATTGGTGAAAAGCCTTAACAGGCTTAGATAAGCTCGGAATAACAAAAGATTTCAAAAAAAATAAGTAGAAAAAAAATTACGATTGCTTGCATATTTAAAATCCCTCTATTACATTTGTCTTCTCTCCTACTGAAAGCCGTACTCAATCTCCCCAAAAAAACCATGTTGAATTTGTTGTTCGCCTCTCATCAGTATTAATTTCTGAGAAGCAATGAAATCATTAAATAAAACGATTGGAAATGTAAATATGGACGGTATTTAAATAATAAAAAGCAACTGAATCACCGTATCGCAGTTGCAGAACGATTTTCATAGGGTACGGATTATTTAACGGGCCGTCTTTTCTAAGATGGCCCTATTTTTTTGTGAATTGTGAGTTGTGAATTGTCAATTGTGAGTATTCTTAAAAGGCAAGTTCACTTCTATATCCTTACACTTTATATCCGGATTACAAAAATTTTCCCGTCCAGCTTTCTTTTATTTTTCTTAATCCTTCTGGTTTTCCAGCATATACAATATTTCCGCCGCTATTACCTGCTTCGGGACCGAGATCAATGATCCAATCTGCACTACGAATTACTTCCATATTATGTTCAATCACAATAATGGAATGTCCTTGCTCAATAAGTGCATGAAATGAGCTGAGCAATTTTTTTATATCATGAAAATGCAAGCCGGTAGTTGGCTCATCAAAAATGAAAAGGATCTTACCATTGCCTTTAGTTTTACCGAGAAAAGAAGCAAGCTTTACCCGTTGCGCCTCGCCTCCTGATAAGGTATTAGATGATTGTCCCAATTTGATATATCCTAACCCCACATCGCTCAATGGGCGAATGGCTTTCACTAAGTTTTTTTCTTCATGAAAAAAATCGATGGCTTCATCAACACTCATTTCCAAAACATCAAAAACATTTTTATTCTTATAAGTGACCTCTAAAATTTCTTCTTTAAACCGTTTACCTCCGCATATTTCACAGGTAAGATGTACATCGGCCAAAAATTGCATTTCTACAATTTGCTCACCTTCTCCTTTGCAGGTGTCGCATCGGCCGCCGTCCACATTAAATGAAAAATGCTTAGGCAAAAAACCACGCATTTTGCTCAATGGCTGTTTGGCAAACAGATCCCGGATTTCATCGTAAGCCTTAATATAGGTAACTGGGTTACTTCTTGATGATTTTCCAATAGGGTTTTGATCAACCAGTTCAATTTGTGAAATGTTTTCAATATCACCTGTAATGGCTTTATGGAAACCCACCCTATCTGCAAACTCACCTTTTATTTTTTGCAGTGCTGGATAAAGAATTTGCTTTACCAAAGTTGTTTTGCCACTTCCGCTAACACCGCTTACAACGCATAGAATATTTAAAGGAAATTCAACCGTAATATTTTTTAAGTTATGCTGTCTTGCACCTTCTACTTTAATACTGCAATTCCATTTACGAACGGTTTTGGGAGGTTCGATCTTTAATTCCCCACATAAATATTTTCCTGTAAGGCTCTGAGAATTTAAAATAATTTCATCGTAACTGCCCTCAGCAATCACTTCACCTCCAAGATGTGAAGCCAATGGTCCCATATCAATGATATGATCGGCTTCTCGCATCATCATTTCATCATGCTCAACCACAACTACAGTATTCCCCAGGTCTCGAAGTTCTTTTAAAACACGAATAAGATTTTGAGTATCTCTTGAATGCAAGCCGATAGAAGGCTCATCTAAAATATATAATGAGTTGGTGAGGTTGCTCCCTAAGCTTCTGGTAAGCTGTATCCGTTGACTTTCCCCTCCGCTCAATGAATTAGCCAATCGATTCAGAGTTAAATAACCAAGGCCAACATTCAACAAAGTGTTTATTCTTGAATTAATTTCAATGAGAATTCGTTTGGCTACCTGTTTATCAAACTCAGATAATTTTCTCTCCAAATCATCAAACCATTGTTTCAAGTATTTTACTGGCAGTTCACTCAATTCGCCAATATGTTTTCCATCAATCTTTACATATAAAGCTTCATTACGAAGGCGAAACCCCTTGCAATCCGGGCACTGTGTTCTGCCCCTATATCGGCTCAACAATACACGATATTGGACCTTATAAAGATTTTGTTCAACTTCTTTAAAAAAACCATCAATGCCATATACGTTGCCTGCCCCTTCCCAAAGCATTTTATATTGCTCGGCGGTTAAATCAGCAATTGACTTATGAACAGGAAAATCTATTTTTCGTGCTCCTTTTACAAATTGTTCTCTCCACCAACCCAATTTTTCTCCTTTCCAAGGAGCTACGGCGCCTTCATATACACTTAATCTTTTATCCGGAATTACAAGGTCGCTATCAATTCCTAGCACTTGAGAAAAACCTTCACAGGTAGGGCAGGCTCCAAAGGGATTATTAAAATTAAAAAGGTTGGGAACTGGTTCTTCAAATTGCATTCCATCCAGCTCAAAGCGATTGTTGAAATGAAGTAGTGAGTTTTGAGCCTTGATTTCCGATTGTACCTCTAAATAAACATCGCCTTCGCCTTCATAAAAAGCTGTATTGATCGAATCAGCCAATCGGTGCTTGTCATCCTCATCAAAATTTTTGACGACAATACGGTCAATAAGAATATAGATCGTGAGCTGTGAATCGCTAGTCTTGAGTTTTTGTTTTAATTCTTTATCAGGTAATTGTAAGAGATCTTCAATTCTTAAAATCCCTCCATTCTGAATTCTGGATTCTGGATTCCTATCTTCCAAATTTGCTGCACGGCTATAAACCCGACTAAAGCCTTTCTGCACCAAAATATTCAATTCCTCTTTTATATTCCTGTTCTTATGTTGCTTGAATGTGGCGAGAATATAAACTTTATCGCCCTCAGTTAATTTAGTAATGGCATTTACCACATCGGTCACATCATCTTTTTTTACTTCCCGACCTGAAATAGGCGAAATAGTTTTTCCAATTCTTGCATACAGCAGTCGCAAGTAATCATAAATTTCCGTCATGCTGCCTACCGTGCTCCGGGGGGTTCTGGTAATTACTTTTTGCTCGATGGCTATGGCCGGACAAAGACCCTTGATGTAATCCACATCTGGCTTATTCATTCTATTCAAAAATTGCCTAACGTAGGCGCTCAAGCTTTCCGCATATCGTCGTTGACCTTCGGCATATAAGGTATCTATCGTTAAAGATGACTTTCCAGAGCCCGATACACCTGTTACTACCACCAGCTTGTTCCGAGGAATTTCGACAGTGATATTTTTAAGATTATGAACTCTTGCACCTTTAATAAGGATGTTTCCTGTGGAATTTACGGTTCTCTTTTCCGGGTGTTTTTTCTCTTTTATTGTCTTTTCCATTTTCAGTCTGCAAATGTAAACCCTTATGTAATCAAAAATTTAGGCCTTATTGTTAACAGTTTTTTTACTCAAAAAGTTATTGTGCCAGCAATAAAATATTTGGAATTTTAAAAAATAATTTTACTTTTAGTACACAATATCCAAATTATGATAACCAAAAACTCAAACTTGCCTATCGTACAACTTCTACACAACCTTTAGTACATTTTTTCAAACTACTGTTTTATAGAGTAAACCAATATCCAAAAACCTAAACAACCTGTAGGAGTTTATGAAAGCTTTAATGAAAAAAACCGACCACGAACTTATTAATCTGTTCGTTGATGGAAACCTAGAAGCCTTAGAAATACTTGTGTTACGCCACAAGGACAAGCTTTACACTTCCATCTTATTCCTAGTTAAGGATAAATATCTTGCCGAAGATATTTTCCAAGATGTTTTCATTCGTATTATTGATACGATGCGTAGCGGCCGTTACACCGAAGAAGGTAAATTTCTGCCTTGGGCCATGAGAATTGCCCATAATCTTTGTGTGGATTATTTCCGCAAAGTAAAGCGTACCCCAACTATTAAGAATGGCGACGATAAGGATATATTTGAAGTGATTAGCTTTTCTGACGATAGTGCCGAAACTAAAATGATGAAGCGCCAGAGTCATGACCGTGTTCGCGCCATGCTGGATCAATTGCCAGAGGACCAGCGTGAAGTCATCATTCTTCGCCATTATGCAGATATGAGTTTCAAGGAAATTGCCTCGATGACCAATTGCAGCATTAATACTGCGTTAGGCCGCATGCGCTACGGGCTCATCAATCTGCGTAAAATGATGATGCAAAAACAAATTGCTTTATAAAGTTCTTGTCATTCTGTATCTCCAACCTGAAATTGGAAGTTCTTACTTCGAAAAAGAATTTTCCCCTTTTGCTTGCCTTGGGGTAGGCTGATACAGAATGACGCCTAATTGAAAAATCCCGGATACTCAAAACAAGCTGAGTTTCGGGATTTTTTTATTTTATAACTAAGAGGCAAAAGGAAAAATTTTGTTACTGGCTCCATATCCCTGCTCATCACCCGTTGCGTCGCACACTTTTACGTTCTGTTCGCTATTCAGCAACCAAACCAATATTATTTAATGCCCTTTTTAAATGCATCTAAACCACATTCCAGCCAATCGGCAAAATCCTTTGCATTTGGTGTATAACCTTTTGTTTTGGAAAGAGCCTTTTCATCTGTGCTTATGATTGCATACTGTGGTTGAGAAGCAGCATAAAAATTTTCAATTTGAAAATTGGACCATTTATCACCTACCGTGATAATAGATTTTTCAGTTCCATCGGTTGCTTTATAAATTGTTCGTTGTTGTATCGGCAATTTTCTTTTTTCATCTACATATAAGGAAACAACTACAAATTCATTTCGCATTAAGTTATCAACAATCGGGTTTGTCCACACGGCTTCTTCCATTCTGCGGCAGTTTACACAAGCCCAACCGGTAAAGTCAATAAGTATAGGCTTGTTCTCTTTTTTTGCCCTTTGCAAAGCTTCCTCATAATCCCTTAACGGCTCAAATCCTCTTTTGCAGTTCACCGGGTTTGAATAAATGCTATAACATAATGGTGGAGGAAAGCCGCTGATCAATTTAAGATTTGCCCACTTTGTATTAGTAACACCGGGCAATAAATAAATTGTCATCAAAGAAAACAAAACAATAAATCCAATTCTGTCTTTCGAAAATTTTTGAACAGGCGAATCGTGAGGAAAGCGAATTTTTCCTAAGAGATACAAAATAATGGCCATGCCAATAATGATCCACAGGCCGATAAAAATTTCTCTTTTTAGCAGACCCCACTGCATTACAAGATCAGCATTAGAAAGAAATTTTATGGCCATTGCTATTTCAAGAAATCCTAAAACCACTTTCACAGAATTCAACCAACCACCCGATTTAGGCAGGGATTGCAGCCAGTTTGGAAAAATAGCAAATACGGTAAACGGTAATGCTAATGCAAAACCAAAACCGGCCAGACCAGCAGTCAATGGCCACGATCCTTGAGCAGCAGTCCCTGCCAATAACGAACCCAAAATTGGACCCGTGCACGAAAAAGAAACGATGGCCAATGTAAATGCCATAAAAAATATCCCAACTGTATCAAGCCCCGAACGTGAACTGGCCCTGTTTGCGAAACTGCCTGGTAATGTGATTTCGAAATATCCGAAAAATGAAATGGCAAATACAATAAATATGGCAAAAAAGAAAAGGTTAAGCCATACATTGGTTGAAAAATTATTCAACACCTGCGGAGAGGCATGAAAAATATGAAAAGGCAAGCTCAATAAAACATAGATCAAAAAAATAGAAAAACCATATATGCTGGCATTGAGTATTCCCTTTTTTTTGCTTTGCCCTTGCTTGGTAAAAAATGAAACGGTAAGCGGTATCATGGGAAAAACACAAGGAGTGAGCAAGGCAATAAACCCACCCAATAAGCCTAAAATAAAAATACCCACCATACTTTTATTTTTACCGACATCATCGCCGCAATTGTTTACAGGGTGATTTATATCAATACTTGGGATCCTTATTCTTGTAGTAGAAACCACTCCACCTTCAAGCGATACTTTGAATGGAAATGTCCCGGTATAAAACGTATCATTACGGCCATAACTATAGCTTAGTGTACCTTGTAATTGAGCCGGAACAATGCTATCGAAATGAATTGTTTGACTCCAAATGGTTCCTTCTTCGTAAACTTTGACCTCGGCATTATCAAAAATTGGACTTTTTATAATTTTTGATATACCAGTATCCTCGATCCTTGTTTGCCCTATGGTAGAATCTTGAAAGGTGATTTCGGCTGTTTTAAACTCATCAAATAATTGTTCCGGCGCATATAATTGCCAGCCTTTTACCCCACTTGTGGAAAAACTAAGTTCGTAGAAATTTGTTGCTTGTTTCTTTGCAGAAACGTTCCAATTATAAATTGAAGAATCTTGTGAGTAAAGGGAAAGCGAACAAAAAATAAGAAACAAACTAAAAGCAGTTAAACGAATAAAATAATTCATCATTAATTCTTTAAAAAAGAAACGAGCCTTTCCATAAAAGCTCGTTTATAGATCTTTTCAATTCATGTATTTTACTTTAAAGCAATATTGAAGTTAACAGTTTTGGGAGGCAAGCACTTCTTATCATCACAGGTTTGAAATTCTACACTGCCGGAGACATTTGTCTTAGCATTTGATTTCATTTTTACCACTTGCACAAAATCCACTTTGTTAGAATATTGGTGGGCTGAAATGCCAAGAACCTTATCCTTATATTTCTCCATGCTTCCAACCTCCTTTATTTTACCATCCAACTTAAGCAAAGGGTTGTTGTTGATTTTAACAGCGGTAGGTATGGCTATTGCATCATCAGGTTGATTTTGCGAATACAGGTGCCAGCCTGATTGAATATTAGCAGTGAGATGTACTTCAAACGTTTTATCTGAGATCTTTTTACTGCTAAAACTCCAACTTATAGGGTTTTGCGCATACAAAGACCATCCGGTAAAAACGAAAGCAATAAAAGCAAATAATTTCTTCATGAGTAGATCATTTCAATACAAAAATCTTCTTTTAAATTCTATATTCCTGTTAAAACTTTTTTGGCAAAATTAAACACTGATTACTGTATTCTTTGTCAGCAAGTTGACGAACTGTTTAAGTTAATGATGGCTAATTATTGGTTTACCAATTGTTCAGTCATTAAAAGATTTTTCAGTATTTCTCTGCCATCAGTATTACCCAAAGCGAAAGAGCAAGCTCTTTCTGGGTGAGGCATCATAGCAAAAATATTTCTGTTGGCATTGCAAATACCAGCAATGTTTCTTAACGATCCATTTGGGTTTGCCTCAGCAGTTATATTTCCGCTTTCATCACAGTATCTGAAAATTACCTGATCGTTTGCTTCCAACTGATCCAGCGTTTTTTCATCCGCATAATATCTTCCTTCTCCGTGCGCAATGGGAATTTTGTAAACACGGTCGCCATCGTTTTTTATAAATATATTTTTACCGATAAACTGTTGGTTGGCATTTCGTAAAAGAATGCCTGGCAACAGGTGTGACTCGCACAATATTTGAAAACCATTACAAATGCCCAACACTTTTCCTCCGGCAATGGCAAATTCAATTACTGTTTGCATCATGGGGCTAAATCTTGCAATAGCTCCGCATCTCAAATAGTCACCATAAGAAAAACCTCCGGGTAAAATGATACAATCTTCAGTTGAAAACATGCTCAAGTCTTTATCCTTATGCCAAAGCATAATAACTTCCTGATTAAGATCATGAGTGAGGGCATCATAAATATCTCTGTCGCAATTGGATCCCGGAAAAACAACAACACCGAATTTCATAAAGTCATTTATTAGAATTCACAAAGATAAAGATGATAGATGATAGTGGGTAGGTGCCTACTCAGAACGTGTATAACTATCAATTATCTTAGTCTACCTCATTTCCAGCCTGGCCCGTAATATTGATAGATCAAAACAAAGCTGACCGACACCCAAAAAATGATCAAAGGAAATAATTTACGTGGGGGGTAAAAATAGGTGCAGGCATGAAAACACGCAAAAGGGACCGCTGCTACAACCCAATTTTCAAATGTATCGCTGGCATTTATAAAGGGAATAAAAATGGCAACAAGTAAATACAAAAGAATCAGACTCCAACCCTTTCGCACCTGAATAAGCATACGGCGCAAATTATCTTGAACAAAATAGCCACCGGTTAAGAAGGGGATCATCAATAACAAAGCGCTTGCCGCCAGCCAAATGGATTGTTGCAATGATGGCATCTGCACGGTGAGATACGGCAGTATCTTATTAAGACTCCATTGCTTGGTTAAAAAAAGATAAACTCCATAAAAATAATAAGGTGTTGTAATACCCAACAAGCAAAGCAACCATTCATTGATACCGAAAGGTCTCATAATCATAAGTGCAAACAAAACCCATATAACAAAGCTAAGGGAGGGAAAAAATATAAAACTTGAAATGCCAATGGCAAGGCCAATATTAAATACAATGCCCTTTGCTCTGGGGTGATTGTATATCTTAAAAAGCCAACCCAAAATAAAAATCAATAAACTGTTTAATAATAAGGGTGCAGAAAAATAATTCCATTCAGCAAAAAATGAAGTGATCAGCAGATACGCCATGCCTGGCAGATAATTAGACCGATTCATCATTCTATAATCATTGATAAGTCTGGTTAAGGCCATAGCTTGTGTAAAAAGTAAAACAAAAGCCAACAATGGATATAGCATCGGCGTTGTTTTACCGGTAGGCTCAAAGAATTTTAAAATGCTATGAAATAAAATTCCATCTTTAGGCTGAGTCGTTGGTATATGCGGATGCACAAACATCGGCAGTTTTATCAGCAAGCCGAAAAACAGCAGAATTAATATATTGGCCGGGGTCTTTTGTCTAAAAATGCCAATCACGAATATGAACTGTGTTGGTTTGGTTTAGTTAAATTCAATTTTTGCAAAACAAATATTGTTTCTGTACAAACACGGAACAATCATTTGATGAGAACTTACCTGTTTGCCATATTTGGCCATAAACTCAAATCCCTTATCAAGATTTTTTAAGGTCGGATTACGATTGATTTGACCGCCTGGCGCTACAGTATAATCATTTAATAAATTTATTCTTCTTTCTTCCATGTTAAAAAGAAAATGAAGCTGCCCGCCAGTATTCATAAGCTGGTAAGAAATAAGGTCGTCGGTTTCATCATCATATTGATCTTTTGCAATGATATTATTCCATTGCAGTTTACCGGTATTATCAAAAGAAAGAATTACAATATTATCTGCATGATAACGAACATTGGAAGAATTATAGAATCTTGAACGGTACCATAGGCTATTGTAATAAGGTGAATAATAGTAATAATCCACGGGGCTTAAATATGGTGAACCATAAAGATAATCCCAGCGATTCCAGCTATTATAACGTGATGTGGTATAAAACGCTTCGCTGCCAATGATAAAGCCGCCATCTTTTTTGATAATAATATTTCGAATAAAATAATCGTTAAACGCCATTTTTAAATTCGCTTCTCCTTTTGCATCCTTTCTTAATTCATCACCAAAGGTTACAGTATTTTCCATTTCCGGCTTGCCTGTTTCTTTATCCCACACATAAAAGTAAAAACCGTCAATATTGCCACGTCTTTCTTTATAATAAAAAGATGTAAGAAAATAACGCTTATTGAAATTATCAACCTTTACATGCAGCTCGTCAAGGTATCTTTTTTCAATATCAAGATCCTTGATTAATAATGAATCAGCCTGCGCATATTTTACTACTAATGAAGCCCTGCTGATAATGTCATTATTTTGACGGTAAAATTTTGTAAATACGAAATCGCCCTCATTATCTATATAAAACTCATCAAGATATTCATTGTGATCTTCCATAGGCATGGTGATCACCGTTTTTTTCAGAAGGGTCAAGCCATTATCAAAAAGGTTTGTTGTGATAATATATCTCTGCTTATTCTTACTGTTAATCTTAAATACCATGATCTTGTTCTTATCTTCACTGGAAACAACGCTGTAAATTTTATTATTTGCGGCAAAACCTAAATGCGTAGTATCTAGCTCGATGACGTCTGACGATTTTTTACCCTGTCCATCAATTTTAGCGGCCATGCAATACACTACATTTCTTTTTTGATATTGATAAATGGCATAACAAAAATCATTGTATGGGAAAAAATCAATATTAATCAAGCGATCATCAGGAATATAATCCTGTTCCACTTTATCCAGCACCTTCATGTTATTATCCATGATGGTGATCCAGTTTCTATTTCTAATGTTTTTATAAATAAGGAAATTCCCATTGATCTTGCCAATCACTTCAAAATTCATCCGTCGTGTATCATCTCTTTCAGGTTCGGAATAAACGATCTTTTGAGCTTTCAAGAGGTTGCCAAAAATTAAAAAACAAACTACCATAAACAGCAATCGCCTGCTAAACATAAAACTTTGATTTTTTGCTTATTAAAATTAAAGATTGCATACAAAATTCCCGTTTTTATTTTGTCTATGATGCCACAGCATTGTTAATTGCACGTTACAACACCAAAAAAATTTGAGAAGGGGTTGCTATTAAATATATGCGGTCATTTTTAAATTTTATTCCCAGTTTTTTGAACTTATTGTTTGAAACTTATTTTTGGGCATACATTTGCAGGATATCCCTGCAGAATTAAATCTGTATCCAGGCTTTCCAAGATCCAGTAAATTCTGTAAAAACCTTGATCCTCGAAGCCTTTAGTAAATAACAACTTCACAAAGTGAGAATACCAACAAACAGGGCCACATTTGCTGGATTAATAATAGCGCTCGGAATTATTTACGGAGACATAGGCACATCTCCTCTATATGTTTTCAATGCAATCATTAATGGACGAACAATCGATGAGTTTTTGATCATTGGCAGCTTATCTTGTATAATATGGACGATTACTCTGCAAACCACTATTAAATATGTGATTTTGGTTTTGCGTGCCGATAACCGTGGAGAAGGAGGTACATTCGCTCTATATGCCTTAGTAAGGCGACAAAGAAGATGGCTGGTTTTACCAGCCATGATTGGGGGTGCCTCTTTGTTGGCAGATGGAATGATCACTCCCCCTATTTCTATAACAGCTGCCGTTGAGGGGCTGGAAAAAATTCCTTATTTCACTAATATTGACCAGTACATTATTTACATTGTTCTTGGCATCGTTGCTCTTTTCTTTTTTTTACAACAATTTGGAACGGCTTCAATAGGAAAACTATTCGGTCCCATGATGTTGATCTGGTTTTCCATGTTGGCCATTTTAGGATTGGCTCACCTTTCAGACGATTTTGCCATATTGAGAGCTTTCAGTCCGCACTATGCCATTAGCTTTCTTAAAAGCAACCCAAATGCTCTCTGGTTACTTGGGGCGATTTTTCTTTGTACTACCGGTGCTGAAGCCTTATATAGTGACTTGGGCCATTGTGGTCGAAACAATATCCGCATTTCCTGGATTTTTGTGAAAAGCTGTTTGCTTTTAAATTACCTGGGACAGGGAGCTTATTTACTTGCTCATCATAATGGAGTAACAGTGGACGCTAATGTGAAGATAAACGCATTTTATGATCTGATGCCTCATTGGTTTATCATATTCGGCGTTGTAATTGCAACCAGCGCTGCTATTATTGCCAGTCAGGCAATGGTTTCGGGTTCCTATACGTTGATCAGTGAAGCGATGAGGTTGAACCTCTGGCCGAAGCTTAAAATAAGATACCCTTCGGAAGAAAGAGGACAGTTATTTATTCCTGGCGTTAATTTTTTAATGTTCCTTGGATGTACTGGTGTTGTTCTTTATTTTCAAAATTCTTCACGAATGGAAGCAGCTTATGGATTGGCAATTATCGTAACTATGTTAATGACAACCATTCTTTTTGCCAATTTCCTGATTGCAAGGAGGGTAAATCCAATTATAATTTGGATATTCCTTATCAGCTACCTGCTCATTGAATCGGGGTATCTAATTGCTCTTTTGCAGAAGTTTACACATGGCGGTTACATAACACTTCTTATTGGAACCGTTATGTTTTTTATTATGTATGTATCGTACCGTAGCCGCAAGATCAAGAACCGCTATGTAGAATTTGTACGGCTTGAAAACTATATTCCGAAAATACAAGAGCTTAGCAACGACAGATCGGTGCCCAAATATGCTACCCACCTTGTTTATCTCACCAGTGCTGATAATCCCAAAGAAATTGAACACAAGATCATTTACTCTATTCTGAATAAAAAACCAAAACGTGCCGATATTTATTGGCTTGTACATGTTGATACGTTGGATGATCCATACACTTCTGAGTACAAGGTTGATCACATTATCCCCAATGACATTATCAGGGTTGAATTCAGGCTTGGTTTTCGTGTAGAGCCAAGAGTCAACTTAATGTTTCGAAAGGTAGTAGAAGATCTGGTAGCAAATAAAGAAGTGAATATCACCAGCCGCTACGAAAGTCTGGAGAGAAGCAATACTGTTGGCGATTTCCAATTTATAGTCATGGAAAAATACCTGAGCCAGGATAACGAGCTTCCTTTTGTAGAAAAAGTTATCATGCGATTACATTTTTGGTTGAAAGAGATCAGTCTCTCAGAGGAACGTGGCTTTGGTCTTGATGCAAGTACTGTAACCGTTGAAAAATTCCCTCTCATTGTATCGCCTGTAACAAATATTAAACTGAAAAGAATAGAAGACTGAGATGACACAAGTGAAAGATAAAAGATAATAGTTAGCTTAACATTATTATCTATTCACTATTAGTTTTTATCTATTGCCACACTTCATCTGGTATATCATCATCGGCATCGTCGCACTTTCCATTCTTGTCTATTTTTTACAGGAGAAATTTATTTTCAAGCCTGAAAAATTAAAACAAGATTTTCAATTCAAATATGATATTCCTTTCAAAGAACTATTTTTTGATATTGAGCCAGGTGTTCGCATCAACGGTCTCCATTTTTATCGCGAACAACCTCTTGGGCTTATTCTTTATTTTCATGGCAATACAAGGAGCATAAAAGGCTGGGCGAGATATGCCAGGGATTTTTATAGATATAATTATGATGTGGTTCTTGTTGATTACCGTGGTTTTGGAAAAAGCACTGGCAAGCGTAGCGAAAAAGAAATGCTCACCGATATGCAATTCGTTTATGAAAGTTTATTGAAGCAATATCAGGAACATCATATCATTGCCTATGGGCGAAGCATAGGCAGTGGCTTTGCTGCAAAAATTGCATCAGAAAATAAACCTCGTTATCTGATACTGGATTCGCCTTATTATAATTTCACAAAAGTGGTTGAACGTTTTCTTCCTATTTTACCGGTTCGTTATGTATTGCGTTATCATTTGCGTACGGACAAATGGATACGTCATGTAAATTGCCATACTTATATTATCCATGGCACTAAAGATTGGCTGATACCGATCAGGCATAGCGAGTCCTTACAAAAATTAAATCCTCATAAGATCACTCTTATCCGCATTCAAGGAGGCGGTCATAATAACCTTCCGAAGTTTGATGAATATCACAATTTTATCAGGGACATTCTCAAATATTGAAAACGCATAAACCTGCAAATCCCTTTAGATCCCAAAGGAACCTTGGTAATTGTACGGTTGTTATAATAATACCTGCAGCCATTCGTTATCAAGACTGTTAAGGATGATTTAATTTCTTCCTTACATAGTTACAAGTCCTGTTATTTAAACGTCAAATACCGAAATGATGTTTATGAAAAAAGTCTACCCTCTTTCTTTCTTACATTAAGTATTTGGATAGCAAGCTGTAAATCGGCAAGCAAGCTCTATGAAAAAGGAAACTATGATGAAGCGGTGCAAGTTGCCGTCAAAAAATTACAAAAAGATCCGAACGATGCAAAGCTAAGGGCCCTCGTACAAGATGCCTACCATTATGCCGTTACTGATCATGAAAATAGGATCCGCAGCTTTTCTGAAAATGATAATGAGTTAAAATGGGAATCGTTGTACTATGAGTACTCTTCCTTACAAAACTTATACAATTCAATTTTCAGATCACCTTCAGTTTTCGAACTTGTTCAACCCACCGATTATTCGTCGTACTTAAATACTTACGCTGAGAAAGCTGCTGATGTGCATTACAATCATGGCGTTCAGTGGATGAGTAATAATAATAAACAAAGTTTTAAAACCGCCTACCGTGAATTTCAAACCGCCATGCGTTTCAAACCGGGCGATGCAAATATTCAGCAAATGGTGGCCGAAGCCTATGATGCTGCACTAACTAGAGTCGTGATCATTCCCGCTGACGGCTATGGGTTCAGGTATAGCTCTTACAATTACCAGCTTAAGAATTTTGAGGATGATATAATCCGCAATCTTCAGTACAATGCCGGCAATGAGTTTGTGAAATTCTATACTACCTGGGATGCGCAAAGGCTGAATTTTATTCCGGATGAATTTGTAGAAATGCATTTTACCCAACTAAATCTTGGGCGAACCAAAGACAACTACTCGACCAAAGAAGTTTCAAAAGAAGTCGTGATCAAAGAAAAAGTTTATAAACCCGACTCAGTTGTAAAAGAGTATGGTAAGGTCTATGCAAAGATCACAACTACTCAAAGAACAATCTATTCGGAAGGAAATCTTAACATCAGTATTCGTGATAATTCAGGTCGCTCGCTATGGAATGATAATATTACCGGAAGTCACGGTTGGTCAACTGAATTCAGCACTTATACCGGTGATGAAAGAGCTTTAAGCGACGAAGACAAAAAACTTATAAATAAATCAAGAGAAAATCCTCCACGTGACGAAGAGGTTATCAAATGCATCAAGGAAAATATTTACAGCGATTTTATTTCCCGGATAAGAAATTATTACAGCCGTTACTAAGCCACCATCCCACCCATTCCAAAGCCTACGATTTAAAATCGTGGACTTTTTATTTACTCCATTTTATTTCTTGTTATTAACAGTTTGCTCTGTAGCCGTAAGCAGCTCTAATCTTTGAAAAAGAGTTTTCAATCTTAAGCTAAGAACATCGGAATCCTTGCTGTCATTATATAATTGTTCCAAATCTTTCATTGAAGCGTCGACCTGTCTTGTGTTTATATTTTTTCCAAGCATTTTTGACTCAGAAAGTATGGAGCGGATTTGCTGATAATTATCCCCATAGACCTTTTGATATTCATTGAAAAGCTTTTGAAGATTATAGGCAATATCTTTAGCTGTCTTTATTCCATCTGTTGGATAATGATAGACAGTGGTTGTATCTTCCTCATTGTAGGATGAAAATATTCCCTCCAACCTTGTCTTATCTAAATATTTGAGAAATAACTCTTCAGTATTTAAGTTTTTAAGCGAGTTCCGTTGAATATTTCTATTAAGAATGGTTATCATATCCAACATGTACTCTTTAATATCAAATTGTAAATCTTTAAGCTTGTTATTCAGGTTTTCAACATTCTGATCAAAAATGATATTGGCCTGGTTTAGCTTTTCATACTGTACGAAATATTTTGAAGTAGCACTGATAAATGAATCCAGATCATCACGTGTTATTTTCTTTTCCTGGATAGTAAGCGTACCTACAAGGCTCAACAAGGTTGAAAAAATAGGATTAATGCCAGTTGTAACTACTTTAGTTGCAGAAGTTACAGGAGTTACTGTCTTTGATTGATTGGTTACAAGACTCGAAACCACTTGGGAGAACTTAGTCGTGTTTGTGCTTTTTGCTTTTGCCAACAAAGGTTTTAAAGCCGCTTGTATTTCATTTTCCAGACTAAATCCCATATCTGAACTTGTGGGATTATTAAACGAAGTGATCTTAATCCTGTAATTTTCTTTTTTAATTAAACTGTTAAAGGAATTAATTGAATTAATCGCTGCATCTAAAAAATCAGAAGTTGTTGAGAATTGTTTTGAAATTTTATTCTCGTATGTCTCTTTTCTTAGATCTGTATTAATTGCAATAATTGCTGTTTGGTTATTTTGGCTATGCAAAATGTAGCTTGCTATAGACAAAATAGTCACAGAAATGCATTTTCTTAGCATAGCTTAAGAGTTTTGAATTTATTTTCTTACAATTCACCGGAGTCATGCCCCGGTGAATTGATTAAAGAAATAACCTCACTTCTATAATTTTTCTTTTGAAGTCAGTTTTACAAGTTGAAGTAGCAACAAGAACCCAAAGAATAAAGAAGTTGATATTGTAATATTCAAATTGAAAAACAAATACAAAATGATAGAAATAATCAAAAGAACTATTGTAAACCATAAACTCACTTTTGAGAAGAATATCCGCTTATCGATGGAAGCTAGAAGTACAGCAAAGTAAAATAATACAGCCAAAGGAAACGAAACAGAGTAAAATAGTTCTTTATATTGCTGGGCAGAAAAAAATAAAGTAATCAATCCTGCCACAGCTAAAATAATTCCTGTGATGTTTCTAATTTTCATATTGTTATTTACAATGATTTTGTCTCAAACATGCCAGAGTTTGTTGACCAGCTGTATACCATCCAATTACTGCTCCGGCCCATACACCTCTCCATCCCCCAAAAAAACCTCCGGCAGCTGCGCCCTGTAGTGCATAAAAAACCATGTTGGCACGTCCAACCTTTCTGCAATCACTGCAAGCGTCAAAGGCGATTGTATTTTGTTTTTGTAAACTATACCGTTCTGTGTTCATTAAATACCTATCCATTGGGTTCAGGTTTTTTAGATTCGGAAAACTATTTTTAATTCTTTCTTCCGGCTGGCTCCAAAACTCGAAAAGTTCACCAGGATAAGAATTATTTCTGTATCTAAAGTATAGACTCATCGTAGTACTTCCAAGCATTGATATCGTGTATATGTTTTTCATATTTACGCCTTCATGAATCAATGATTTTGCTATACCTTGATTTGATAAGTATATATCCGTGGCTTCGGAAAGAATGGTCATCTGTTGTTCTTGAGACATGTCTTGTAATTCAGGAAACTCTGCAATAAATGATTGAATATTAGTCACAAGCGAATCATTTAATGATGTCACTTGAGAAAGTGACATTCCGGTTAAATTACTTAAATATGGGTCACCTCCTTGCCTGAGTTGTGCACTATCAAATGAATCAATAAAAGTATTAAAAGAAGGCATATCTAATATCTCAGTAAATAAAGAATTTAACTGAATAAAACTTTGATAATTTGCAATTATTGCTGCTAAATTATTACTAATTGGGCAAGGAAATATGGATTCAACATTAACAACCACATTTGCTCCGGAAGTGGCCGCATAAAAAGTTTCAGAAGTTTGTGCGGTTAAGGTCCCCGCTGTCACCGTTAAGGAAAAAATTGCGGTAACATTTTGGCCTCCTTCTTCGGCTATGGTTCCGCTAACTGACACATCCTGACTGGAGGTATGAGTAAGAGTTGCCCTTACTCCATAATAACTATACCCCCCTGTCTGAGGACCTGGAAATGACGAGACAATAACACTTGCACATGTTACCTGAGCATTTAAAGATGAGTGAAAAGGTGAAAGAGCCAAAAGTAATAAAACAACATAAAAAATCTTTTTCATAAAAAGAGTTTACAAAATGATACCTACTCTGTTAAGGGTTTTCAGCATATCCCTGCAAAGGCGCCAATTGCACTATAAATTTTGTAAAACTCTTTTCTTAAACCATATTTTCAGATTTATGAAACTTAACTGTGAGTTATGTTTTATGAACTCTGAGATTTGGTTATGTTCTCTTTTTCAGTTTTATTCTTTATTTGTTGAATGATAGTACTAGGATCTGTGAACAAAAGTTCAACATTTATATTCAAGGCTGTTGCAATTGCAAAAAGTCGCTTTAATGGAATATTTGTTTTGCCGGTTTCTATTTTACTTATGGCGACAGGGCTTATATCTAATTCTTCAGCGAGAGATTCTTGTTTCATGCCTTTCAGATCTCTCCATTTGCGAATGTTAGCGCCCACTTCAAGCAATTTTTCATCGCCAGTCAGTTCCATAGAAAATAAGGTTTAATGCTCACATAAATTTCCTCAGATTACAATCTCTGAAGAGAAGACTTAACTGCGATAGCTTTCAATGGCAGGAAAATAAGAAGGGGATGAGTGGAGCTTTAAATGAACTCAAATTTAAGCCACTAAAGAAGAGATAAACAATAGTGGAATTCCATAGTAAAAATCAGAAAGCCTGGTATTTTTATCAATTTTGTCTGTATGATCGGAAAAAAGATCTGGAAATGGTGTAAGATCATCTTCATCATCTATATCATTGGAGGAATTGCTTTGTATTTTTTCCAGGACGCTATTCTTTTTCATCCTGTACGGCTGAAAAGAGATCACCATTATAATTTTCCCAAGCCCCATAAAGACATCAACATTCCTATCTATAAAGAAAGCAACCTTAATATCATTCAGTTCTCCAGTAACGACACTGTTACAAAAGGAGTCATACTTTATTTTCATGGAAACAAAAAAAACATTTCATGGTATGCAAAATATCCGCCCTACTTCACAAGACATGGTTATGAAGTATGGCTCATCGATTATCCTGGCTTTGGAAAAAGTACAGGTAAATTCACCGAAAAAATCTTATATGAATGGGCCATGCAGTTATATAGATTAGCTAATACTCGTTTTACGCCTGAGAACATTATTATTTATGGCAAAAGCATGGGTACAGGCATTGCAGCTCAGCTAGCTTCGAAAGTAAATTGTAAACGGCTCATATTGGAAACACCTTATTACGATTTTCCTTCGGTAATAAAGCACTATTTGCCTTTTTATCCTGTTGACCGGATGCTGCATTATAAAATTCCAACCTTTCTATATCTGCAGAATGTTAGCGCCCCAATAACCATTTTTCATGGAACAAGCGATGGAGTCATCACATACAGCAATGCCAAAAGATTAATACCATTTTTGAAAAAAGAAGATGAGTTTATAACGATAAAAGGCGGAAGTCACAATGATCTTTATACTTTTAAAGAAACAATTCGAAAATTAGATTCTTTATTGACCAAATGAATTGAATACGGAGGACACCGATTTATGTGATTGTCATAGTGTTCAATTCTATTCCTCCAAAAGGATTTTATTCTTTCCCACTTTTAATTTATACCCTACACCAATCTTTACGGCATAATTTTCCTTTCCATGGCTTACAGGAAATCCAAAGCAAATAGGGTAATCATATTCTTTCACCATATCATGTATAATTTCGTAAGCTGTTTGTCCAAAAGGCTGCTCTGTGTCCTTGTTGTCGGTAAAGCCACCGATAATAAGACCAGCTAGTTTTGACAATTTACCACTGCGTTTTAATTGGTACATCATGCGGTCAATATTGTACAGATATTCTCCCACATCCTCTAAAAATAAAATCCGGCCTCTTGTTTTAAAATCTGAATCTGTTCCGATCAAATGAGCAAGCAATGAAAGATTACCTCCAACCAATTCGCCAATAGCTTCGCCTTTTTTATTGAATTCATGAGGTTCACAGGAATATCTTAACGTTTTTCCTTCTAATGCATTTCTTAAAGACTGTACAAAGCGATTAATATAGCCGGCATCGTTAAAAGCTGCAGCCATTGGCGCATGGATTGATGCAATGTAATAGTTGGAGTAAAGATGCGAATGCAAAACGGTAACATCGCTATAACCAATGATCCATTTAGGGTTTTTCTTGAATTTTTTGAAACTGATCTTATCAATAATGCGGCTCAACCCATATCCTCCTCTTGCACAAAGGATGGCTTTTACTTCATCATCATCGAGCATTTGCTGAAAATCATTTAGCCTCTCCTCATCAGTTCCTGAAAAATAATTGAATTGATTGCCCAGCGTTTTTCCAATTTTTGTGCGAAAGCCCCACTCTTCATTTAATACGCGGATGCATTCGGAAGCTTTTTCAACCGGCATGAAACCTGAAGGGCAAACAATGGCAATCGTGTCTCCCTTTTCTAAATATGGTGGCGTTTGTATCATGATTTAAAGTTATTGGAATTTCATCAGTTTGGTGTTGCAGTTGAATGCCGGTATTTTTGCAAACTTAATTTGATGAGCAGAGTTCAGAACGCCGAAGTGAGTGACACCTGCCTACCGGCAGGCAGGCAACGGACGATGATGGGATTACAAAAGTTGGTAACATAAAAATTATTGCGTGGCAAATACAAGCACAAATATAAATAGTGATGAGCAAAGCTCCCCTTTAGGGGCTGGGGGTTTTAAACGATATTTAATTACAGCGGCATTACCTTATGCCAACGGACCCGTGCATATAGGTCACATGGCGGGTGTGTATATACCTGCAGATATTTACGTGCGGTACCAGCGGGCGCAAAAGCGTGATATAAAGTTTGTTTGTGGCAGTGATGAACACGGTGTGCCGATTACTATTCGTGCATTAAAAGAAGGTATAAGCCCTCAGCAGATCGTTGATAAATATCATGCAATGATCAAAGAGAGCTTTGAACAAATGGGCATCTCATTTGATATTTACTCACGCACTTCCAATAAAATTCATCATGAAACAGCCGCAGCATTTTTCAAAAAAATGTATGATGACGGCTTGTTTGAGGAAAAAGAAACAGAGCAATACTATGATGAAAAAGCAAAAACTTTTTTAGCCGATCGCTATATCGTGGGTACCTGTCCTGTTTGCGGTAATGAAAATGCTTATGGCGATCAGTGTGAAAGATGCGGTAGTTCATTATCGCCTGAGCAATTGATCAATCCGCGAAGCACATTGAGCGAGGCAGTGCCGGTAAAAAGAAAGACAAAACACTGGTATTTTCCTTTGCAGAATTATGAAGCCTGGTTAAAGGAATGGATATTGGAAGGACACAGGGAATGGAAGAACAATGTGTATGGCCAATGCAAAAGCTGGCTGGATAATGGTTTGCAGAGCAGAGCCATGACTAGAGATAGCAACTGGGGAGTAAAAGTTCCTTTACCTGATGCTGAAGGAAAAGTTTTATATGTGTGGTTTGATGCGCCGATCGGGTACATCAGCGCAACAAAAGAACTAACTCCTGAATGGGCTGATTACTGGTGTAAAGAAGATACAAAGCTTATCCATTTTATCGGCAAAGACAATATCGTTTTTCATTGCATCATTTTTCCTGCAATGCTGAAAGCACATGGTGGCTTTGTATTGCCCGATAATGTACCTGCGAATGAATTTTTAAATATTGAAGGGGACAAGGTTTCCACCAGTCGTAACTGGGCAGTATGGGTGCATGAATATGTTAAGGATTTCCCGGGTTGTGAAGACGTGCTGCGTTATATGCTTTGTGCCAATGCCCCTGAGACCAAGGATAATGATTTTACCTGGAAAGATTTTCAAGAAAGAAATAACAGTGAGCTGGTAGCGATTTTTGGAAATTTTGTGAACAGAACATTTGTATTGATGCATAAATTATGCGACGGCAAAGTGCCAAAGCTACACGAAGATATTTTGGATGAAACAGATAAATTGCTGATTGCCGAAATCGGAAATGCAAAACTGAAAGTTGAAAATACATTGGAGCAATTCAAATTCAGAGATGCACTGTTTGAGGTGATTGACCTTGCAAGAAAGGGAAATAAGTATTTACAAGAAAAAGAACCCTGGAAGAAGAGTTCAAACGACAAGGCACAAGGCACAAGTGAGGAAAATCAAAAAATAATTGATAATTGCTTGCATTTGTGCTTACAACTAACAGCTAATCTTGCCATTTTGATTCATCCGTTTTTACCAACAACAGCAAAAAAAATGTTGCACATGATGAAGGTGGTGGAGAAAATACTGGATTGGGAAAATGCGGGGAAATTGAAACTGCTGAGCGTTGGATATAGCTTAAGGCCACCGGAATTATTATTTAGAAAAATTGAAGATGCTGAAGTGATTGCTCAAGTTGAGAAATTAAGGGCAGGCTTGGTAAAGCCACAAGGCAAAAGCGACAAGGTGCATGAAAAAAAATTGAAGGGAGAAAAAGAATCTTTAACCAAGCTTAAGCCTGAAATAGTTTATGATGATTTTGCTAAACTTGATCTGCGTGTGGGAACTATTTTATCGGCTGCAAAGGTGGAGAAAGCCGATAAACTTTTGAAACTGGAGGTTGATCTTGGCTTTGAAAAAAGAACCATCGTATCAGGCATCGCCTTGCATTTTAAACCCGAGGATTTAATTGGAAAACAAGTAGTGATTGTTGCTAATCTTGCTCCCCGAAAACTAAAAGGTATCGAAAGCAACGGCATGATCCTTTCTGCCGAAGAAAAAGACGGTCGCTTGAAATTAATTAGTCCTGGTGAGATAGCTGAAAACGGTTCTCCTGTAATCTAATTTTATTTTTTGCTTTAATTAATTACTTTAATGTAAATTTTTTTCGCTCTATTCCTTTTCATATGAAACTGTTTTTAATGCTGCCCTTGAATAACAGAAGTATTTTTTAAAATTAAAAAAACAGTTTATGAAAAAAATCTTGATGATCGCGGCAGCTGCCGTGTTTGCAACATGCAATTCGGGTAATGATAATGCAAAGGTTGAATCCATGAAATCTGGCACTGATTCATCTGTTCAGCAAAATGTTACTTATCCTTACGATATACTCTATTCATCAAAATATGAGATCGGAGATGTTCAACAATCAAAGATGATCCTTGATTTATGGAAGGATTGGGATAATGGTAATCTTGCCAATAGTAAAAATTCTTTTGCTGACAGTGTTGAAATGCATTTTGCTGATGGCAATATGATGCATTCAGTAAGGGACAGTATCATAGCCGCCGGCCAAAGCTATAGAAACATGTATACTTCAGTAGTTAGCAAAGTATTTAGTATAGCTCCACTGAAAAGTGTTGATAAAAATGAGAATTGGGTCTGTGTTTGGGGAATGGAAACCGACACAGACAAAAAAGGAAAGGTAGATTCATTTTATTTACAAGAAACCTGGAGATTTAATAAAGCTGGCAAGGCAGACCTACTTTATCAATTCAGAGCGGAAGCAATGCCGCCTAAAAAATAACCTAAGTTAAAAGCTCCGCCTGCCGGAGCTTTTTTATTTCATAAACTCTTCTTCATAATTTATTTTACCTTCGATTTCAAATTAGTTGCATAACTAACTATCTGGTTTGGGATTAGTCGCTTGCCACAGCGCCACAAAAATTACCAGTAACCAGTTACCAGAAACTAGTAACCAGTATGAAAAGATCAATCAAAAAAGTTGCAGTGCTTGGCTCAGGGGTAATGGGTTCAAGGATTGCCTGTCATTTTGCAGGCATTGGTGTGCAGGTGTTATTATTGGATATAGTGCCAAAAGAAGCATCCGAAAGTAAGGATAAGAAAGCCAGAAATAAAATTGTGAATGATTCATTGCAAGCTGCTATCAAATCAAACCCTTCGCCGCTTTATCATAAAGACGTAGCGAAAAAAATAACAACTGGCAATTTCGATGATAATATGAAGGACATTGCTGCTTGTGATTGGATCATTGAAGTGGTAGTGGAAAGGCTGGATATTAAAAGATCAGTGTATGAAAAAGTTGAACAGTTCCGTAAACCCGGAACATTGATCACCTCAAATACATCAGGTATTCCCATTCACATGCTGAGTGAAGGAAGAAGCGAGGATTTTAAAGAAAACTTTTGCGGAACACATTTTTTTAACCCACCACGATATTTAAGGTTGCTTGAAATAATCCCTACGCCCGATACCAACCCAGCAATGGTTGATTTTTTAATGCATTATGGCGATCTGTATTTAGGAAAAACAACTGTATTATGTAAAGACACGCCGGCTTTTATTGCCAACCGCATTGGCGTTTTTGGAATTATGTCACTGTTTAAGCTCGTTGACAAATTGGGCTTAACCATTGATGAAGTGGATGCATTGACCGGGCCGATCATTGGCCGCCCTAAATCGGCGACATTCAGAACAGCAGATGTTGTAGGAATTGATACACTGGTAAAAGTAGCAAAAGGTGTATATGATAACTGCCCGAACGACGAAGCAAGAGATGTGTTTCTGATCCCTGAATGGCTGGATAAAATAGTTGTCAATAATTGGCTGGGTGATAAAACTGGACAAGGTTTTTTTAAGAAAATGAAAGTGCCAATTACACAAGGCAGTCCTGAAGAAAGAAAAAGCGATAAAGAAATACATGTTCTTAATCTGAAGACGTTTGAATATCAGCCAAGAATTAAATCAAAATTTGCGAGTGTTGAAGCCGCCAAGCCTGTTGATGATCTGAAGCAGAGATTGAAAATGCTTATTGCAGCTCAGGATAAAGCGGGTGAGTTTTATCGGCACTTTCATTATGGATTATTCTCTTACATCTCGCATCGCATTCCTGAGATCAGCGATGAAATTTACAGGGTTGATGATGCTATGATGGCCGGCTTTGGCTGGGAGATCGGAGCCTTTGAAAGCTGGGATATATTAGGAGTTGAAAAAACAATAAAGGGCATGCAAGAAGCGGGATATAATGTTGCAGGATGGGTGAATGAAATGCTTGCAAAGGGAAACAAATCATTTTACAAAATTGAAAATGGAAAAAAACTGTGCTACGATCCTTTGTCAGGATCATATAAGCCGT
This sequence comes from Chitinophagaceae bacterium, assembly GCA_036005185.1. Lineage (GTDB taxonomy): Bacteria > Bacteroidota > Bacteroidia > Chitinophagales > Chitinophagaceae > VBAU01. Next base: position 69,009 of record DASYQS010000025.1, read on the forward strand.
TGCCTGGTGGTGATGCTTTTATTGTAATGAGCAACTATCAGGATAAACTGGTTTGGAAAAACGCCAGTTGCAATTTATATGATCTTGGTGATGATGTTCTGGGCCTGCAATGGTCAACTAAAATGAATACGATCGGAGGAGATGTGTTGAGTGGGATTCAAACAGCAATTGATAAAGCTGAAAAAAATTATAAGGGTTTAGTGATTGCGAATGAAAGCGCCAATTTTTCTGCCGGTGCTAATGTTGGTATGATGTTCATGCTAGCTATTGAACAAGAGTATGATGAATTAGATTTTGCAATAAGAATGTTCCAAAATACCATGATGAGGACAAGATATTCTTCTGTTCCGGTTGTTGTTGCTCAGCATGGATTGACACTAGGAGGCAGTTGTGAATTAAGCTTGCATTCAGACAAATGCTGTCCTGCTGCGGAAACTTATATTGGTTTGGTTGAGCTCGGTGTTGGCTTGATCCCAGGTGGTGGTGGCACAAAAGAGTTTACACTTCGGGCATCAGATGAAATGCACGAAGATGAACCTGAAACGATCACATTAAAAAATCGTTTTCTTACAATTGCTACTGCAAAAGTTGCAACTTCTGCATTTGAAGGGTTTGATATTGGAGTTTTCCGAAAAGGACATGACGAGGTAGTGGTGAATCAAAACAGAAGAATTGCAGAAGCAAAAAGATCTGTTCTAGAAATTTTTGATAGCGGATATACCATGCCCGTGCAAAAAAAAGACATTAAGGTTCTTGGTCGCTCCGCTCTGGGCGCCTTATATGCTGGCATCAATGGAATGTGGAGGGCGAACTATGCTACCGATCATGATGTAGTTGTTGCTAAAAAACTTGCTTACGTTATGTGTGGTGGTGATTTAAGTGAACCAAGCTTGGTCAGCGAACAATATTTATTGGATTTGGAAAGAGAAGCGTTCCTATCGCTCTGCGGTGAAAGAAAAACCTTGGAAAGAATACAATCGGTATTAAAGGGCGGTAAGCCAGTTAGAAACTAGGCTTTATTAAATTTATCTTTTTAACGGGGTTTTCAAGAACAGTTTATCGTCTTTTTTATAGACCGATTTTTTACCTTTCTAACACGTATTGTATAAACATTGACAATACTCTTGACCTGAATGAGATCTATTTACCACCACTGCTTCTCCAACCTTATGTGGAAAATAGTATCCGACATGGCCTTAAATACAAAACCGAGGGGGATGGGCTGATAAAGATCATTGTTCAGAAAAAAGAAAATGGAATTTTAATTAGCATCGAAGATAATGATATAGGCAGAGATGCCGCAAAGCAATATAAAAGTAAAAATCATCTTCAATACCAATCAAAAGGAATGACGATAAGCGAGGATAGGGTCAAGATGTTAAACAGCGTTGGTGAAGAAAAAATTAAACGCCGGTTAATTGATCCATACAATTCGAAAAAAGAAGCAATCGGCACCAGGTTGAATATTTACTTACTTAATGAGCGCAAAACAAATCAATCATGATCAATGCGGTAATTATAGATGATGAACCGAAGAATATAAAAGTGATGCAACACATGCTGACGGAGTTCTGTCCCACAGGTTCAGTTGATCGGAGATGCCAACAATACTAATGAGGGAAAAGAATTAATTCAGCAAACAAAGCCTGAACTTGTATTTCTCGATATTGAGATGCCTTATGGAAATGGGTTTGATCTTCTCAATAAATTGATGCCGGTTGATTTTGAGGTAATCTTTGTTACAGCTTTTGACAAGTATATGCTGCAGGCGCTAAAATATTCAGCGCTTGATTTCCTTTTAAAACCGGTTAATATTGAAGAACTAAAGAATGCAGTGAAAAATGCAGAGATCCGCATACGAAAAAATTCCGTCAATCAACAACTGAGCATATTGCTGGATAATTTTAAAAAACAAGAATCGGGGTTGAAAAAAATAGCCATTCCAACAGCAGATGGTTTTGATTTTATTTTAATAGAAGATATTATAAGATGCGAAGCACAAGGAGCATATACAAAAATTCATATT
>DASYQS010000026.1:0-32735 GCA_036005185.1 Chitinophagaceae bacterium
ACTCTCAAGCGACTTTTTAAAATTGGTATTGATTGCGGCAATTATCGCTTCCCCGTTTGCCTGGTACTTTATGCACGAATGGTTACAGGATTTTGCATACCGGATAAATATCGGATGGTGGGTATTTGTTGTGTCTGGGGCCGGTAGGGTATTATGCAATGAGCAAATGGCTGGAGGGATTTGCATACAGGATCAGTTTTCAATGGTGGATGTTCGCAGTTGCGATCCTTACGGCAATGATGATCGCATTATTAACTGTCGGTTTGCAGGCGTTGAAAGCAGCGCTTGCTAATCCCGTAAAAAGTTTAAGAACAGAATAAAAAAGTTTAGTCATGATAAAAAATTATTTCAAAATCGCCTGGCGAAACATGGTCAAAAACAAAGGTTATTCTCTTATCAATATCGGCGGGCTTGCTATTGGCGTGACGGTAGCTATGTTGATAGGTCTATGGATATATGACGAATTGAGTTTTAATAAGTATCATAAGAGCTATGACCGCATTGCGCAGGTAATGCAGCATGGGACATTTAACAATCAAGTGGAAACATATCGGGATATGCCGCATGTAATGGCCGAAGAGATCCGCAATGTGTATGGAAGCGACTTTAAATATGTGTTGCAGTCATCTTTCAACACAGACCATACGCTTACGTATGGGGAAAAAATGTTTTTAAAGCCGGGAAGTTTTTGGGAACCCGAAGTTGCTGAAATGCTTTCTTTAAAAATGGTCAGGGGCACAAGAGATGGCCTGAAGGATGCACATTCCATCCTTCTTTCCCAATCTGTTGCCGAAACTTATTTTGGAAAAGACGATCCGCTCAATAAAATTATAAAGATTGATAACCGGGAAAATGTAAAAGTGACCGGCGTGTATGAAGACCTGCCGGACAACACTACATTTAAAGATGTGCAATTCATTCTTCCCTGGGATTTGAATTTAATCCTCAATCCCTGGATCAAAGAGCAGCAGGATCCCTGGGGAAACAACTTCACGCAAACTTTTGTGCAGGTAGCCGATAATGCAGATATGGAAGATGTATCTGCAAAGATCCGGGATGTAAAGCTCAATAAAGTGGCGAAAGAATACAGGCGCTACAATTACGTTGTGTTTTTACACCCTATGAGCAAATGGCACTTATATTCCGATTTTAAAAATGGCGTCAACACCGGCGGCCGTGTTGAAACGGTTTGGCTCTTTGGCATCATCGGAATTTTTGTATTGCTGCTGGCCTGTATCAATTTTATGAACCTAAGCACAGCCCGCAGCGAAAAAAGAGCAAAAGAAGTGGGCATCCGGAAAGTGGCAGGTTCTCTTCGTACACAACTTATCACACAATTTTTCAGTGAATCAACAGTTACCGCGTCGCTTGCATTTCTTTTCGCGATAATATTTGTTCTGCTCGCCTTACCTTATTTTAATGGCATTGCCGATAAAAAAATGATCATCCCGTGGAGCAATCCATTGTTTTGGTTGGTAAGTATTGGTTTCACGGTGATCACCGGGCTGATCGCAGGATTGTATCCCGCCCTGTTTCTTTCCTCATTTCAACCGGTAAAAGTTTTGAAAGGAACATTCAGGGCTGGGCGAAATGCTGTGCTGCCAAGAAAAATCCTGGTGGTGATGCAGTTTAGCATTTCCATCATACTCATCATCGGTACAATGGTCGTGTATAGGCAAATCGCCCATGCCAAAGACAGGCCCATTGGATATAACCGGAATGGAATAGTGAGGATACCCGGGTATACGGTGATCAACAGAAAATTTGAAACCGTAAGAAATGAATTAAAAACCTCAGGCGCTGTTGTGGAAATGGCTGGGGCAAGCAGCCCTACAACAGAGGTATGGAATAACCAGGGTGGATTTGAATGGGAAGGCAAGGATCCCGGCCTGGGAGCATCCCTTCCCACTAATGCTGTTTCGCATGAATATGGAAAAACAATTGGATGGAAGATGGTGCAGGGCCGGGACTTTTCTAGAGAATATGCCACCGATTCATCGGCATTTATCCTGAACGAAACAGCAGCCAGGTACATGGGGCTCAAAGATCCTGCTGGAAAAACAATTCGCTGGGGTGGCAGGCCTTACACTGTTATCGGGATTGTAAAAGACGTGTTGGTGGAATCACCTTACACACCGGTGCGGCCTACCGTGTATTATCTTTCAAGAGATTGGCAAGGCCTTTTTCTGCTCAGGATAAATCCATCGTGGAGCGCAAGCAAAGCAATGGCTACAATAGAAAAAATATTTAAAGAAAATAATCCTGCCTCGCCATTTAAATATTCATTTGTGGATGAAGATTTCGCAAAGAAATTCGGAGACGAAGAACGCATTGGCAAGCTGGCCATGAATTTTGCCATTCTCGCTATTTTCATTTCATGTCTCGGCTTATTCGGGCTGGCTTCGTTTGTAGCCCAACAACGCACAAAGGAAATTGGTATTCGCAAAGTATTGGGAGCATCTGTGAGCGGCGTTTGGCGATTGCTTTCAAAAGATTTTGTGTTGTTAGTGATCATCTCATGCTTCATTGCTATTCCTGTTGCCTATTATTATATGAATCAATGGCTGCAGAAATATGATTATCGTACATCTGTGTCATGGTGGTTATTTGCGGTGGCCGCATTGGGGGCGTTAGCCATTACTTTATTGACGGTGAGCTTTCAGGCAATAAAGGCTGCGATTGCAAACCCGGTAAAATCATTGCGAGCAGAATAAAAATATTCTTATGATAAAAAATTATTTCAAAACAACTATCCGCAACTTTTGGAGAAACAAAGGCTACAGCTCTCTTAACATATTTGGACTGGCAATTGGTATTGCATGTGCAGGGCTCATTTTTTTATGGGCCGAGGATGAGGTGACTTTTGATAATGCAAATGTGAAAAAAGACAGGCTATACCAGTTGAATGTAAATATGACTTTTGAAGGAAATGAATTTACAATGGGCTCTACTCCGCGACCAATGGCTGCGGCAATGAAAGCTGAAATCCCCGGTATCGCAAACACGGCGAGGTATTCAGATAACGACCAGCAATTACTTTTTAGTTTTAACGACAAATCTTTATATGCTATAGGCCGTTATACAGATGCTTTTTTATTCAGCATGTTCACATTTGATTTCGTCGAAGGCAATGCCAAAACCCCTTTTCCTCAATTGCATTCATTGGTAATTACAGAAAGCGCTGCAAAGAAATTTTTTGGTAATGAAAAAAATGTAATTGGCAAAACAGTTCATATTGATAATAAACAGGATTATATAATTAGCGGTGTTGTAAAAGATATGCCCGAAAACTCAACCCTGCAGTTTGAGTGGCTGGCGCCTTATGAGATTACTTTCGTGGATTTGAAGGAACGTGGAGTAATGTTAAATGATGCAGTGGAATGGGGCAGTTATGGGCCGCTCACTTATGTTGAGTTGGATAAGAATGCAAATCTCACCATCATCAATAATCAATTAAAAGATTTTATTCATCGAAAAGCTGCGGACCAGAAAAGCGAAACTTTTTTATTTCCTATGAAAGACTGGCGCCTGTATAACGAATTTGCAAATGGCAAACAAACCGGTGGCGGACGTATAGAACAGGTGCGCATGCTTTCGCTTATAGCATGGATCATTTTATTAATTGCCTGCATTAATTTTATGAATCTTGCTACTGCACGCAGTGAGAAAAGAGCAAAAGAAGTTGGTGTACGCAAAGTTCTGGGCTCCGGCAAAAAAAGTCTGATTGCACAATTTATGAGCGAAACTTTTATGATGTCTGCGATTGCGACACTCATCGCTGTTCTTATCATGAGCATATCATTGCCCGCATTCAATATCCTGATGCAAAAAAATCTTGTATTGAATCTTACTAATCCTTCTCAGATCATTTTCCTGTTTATAATCTTATTTGTTTGCGGGTTGATCGCCGGCAGCTATCCGTCACTTTATTTATCATCATTCAACCCTGTTTCTGTTTTAAAAGGAATTAAAATGAAAACAGGCAGCGCTTCTTTCATCAGGAAAGGGTTGGTAGTTACACAGTTTGCAGTATCTGTTGTTTTTATCATCAGCACTATTGTTGTTTACATGCAGATTCAACATATTAAAAACAGAAACCTGGGTTTCAATAAAAATAACCTTGTTGAAATAAGTCCGCAACACGATGTTTCAAAAATTTTTCCACTGATAAAAAACGATCTGTTACATACTGGTTTAATAGAAAATGCGACGCTTGCCGATCGTTCAACGCTTAATGGGGGTAATACCGATGCCCGGTTTAAATGGCAGGGAAAATCATCAGATAACCAGGCAGCAATCGCATACAGAAATGTAACTCCTGAATTTATTTCCACTTCCGGAATGCAGATTATTAAGGGAAGTGATTTCAGTAACAATGCTGCGTCAGAAAACTCTAATGTCATTATCAATGAATCCATGGAGAAAATAATGGGTAAAGAAAGCGCTGTTGGAAAAATCATCCAATCTCCACGCCGCAATCCCGACGGAGTTTTTACAGACATGACGGTGATTGGTGTAGTGAAAGATTATGTTTATGGAAATGTATATGACGGTAAAGCCGGTCCTTTAATAATTTTTTGCAAGCCTCCCGAATATCAGAATTTTATTTACGCAAGAATAAAATCACAAAGTGATGTTGGGCAGGCATTGGCAAAAATTGCTGAAGTAATGAAGAAAGATGATCCGGCTTATCCATTAGAATACAAATTCGTTGACGATCAGTTTAATCAAATGTTTCAAAACGAAACGCTCACAAGCAAAGTGTCAACCGTATTTGCTGTTTTGGCAATCATTATTTCATGTCTTGGTTTATTCAGCTTAGCCATTTACACGGCTGAACGCAGGATAAAAGAAATAGGTGTACGAAAAGTATTGGGTGCAAGTGTTTCGGGCATTACAGCTTTACTGTCAAAAGATTTTTTGCAGTTAGTAGCCATAGCCTGTCTTGTTGCTTTTCCTGTGGCATGGTGGATAATGCATGATTGGTTATTGAATTATGAATACAGAATTGAAATAAGCTGGTGGATATTTTTTGCAGCGGGTTTTATAGCAATGGTTATTGCATTGATCACCGTAAGTTTTCAGGCGATAAAAGCGGCAATAGCAAACCCTGTAAAATCTTTACGAACAGAATAAAAGCATACAGCCATGATAAAAAACTATTTAAAAGTAGCATGGAGAAATTTATGGAAGCATAAGTTGTTTTCATTTATCAATCTTTTTGGATTGGCGATAAGTATGGCTGTCGGGTTGATTGTCATTATGATCGTGAAAGAAGCTTACAGCTATGATAAGTTTCATCCTGCAATGGATCGTTTTTATCGCGTTGTTACAAATATTCAGGCCCCGAATAACAGTACAAGAAAATTTGCAAGCTCTCCAATACCCCTGGCGGAACAGCTGCAAAATAATGATCTGATTGAAGCCACTACAAGAATTAAACGTGGTATCATTTCAGATATATCAGTTGGTGATAAAACATTTGAAACAGAAGGGCTTTTTTTGGAGCCAGGCTTTTTTCAACTTTTTGCATTTGATCTTGATAAGGGAAATGAAACAACAGCACTGGCAGAACCGAATTCTGTTATTCTTAGTGAGGAAACTGCTCAGAAATTTTTTAAGAACGAAAACCCGATCGGCAAAACTGTTCGCATAAAACAATTCGAGACAGATTTTATAGTAACAGGGGTATTAAAAACTCCAAAAAACAATAGTCATTTTTTGAAAGACATCTATGTGTCTATGTCGTCATTGGCAGGCCTTGAAAAAGCCGGCAAGATCGATCCTTCATTAGATAAATGGGATAATTACAGAACGGGCTACACATTTATAAGATTAAAAAAAGGGATAAGTAAAAGTACCGCCAATGCATTTCTATCAACAGTATCAAAAACTGTTAGCAACACACTACACATTGATGATGTTAAAGGTTATCAATTCGAATTACAGGATGTCGGCAAAATATCTCCACCGGTTGAAATGATAGAAGCGAACCTTGGTGGCGGTCAACAGCTACTATTTTTATTTGCAGCAATGGGTATTGCGCTGATCATTTTGTTATCCGCTTGTTTTAATTATACAAATCTTTCTATTGCCAGGTCACTTTCCCGGGCCAGGGAGGTAGGTGTTAGAAAAGTAAATGGGGCAAAGCGTTCGCAGGTTTTTTTCCAATTTCTTACTGAAGCGTTATTGACCTCATTTTTTGCATTAGGCCTTGCTTATATCCTTTTGAAGATCGCAAGGGATATTCCTTTTGTAAGTAGTATTATATCAAAAGTACAGCAGGATATAACATTATGGATATACTTTTTCATATTCAGCATCATTACCGGCTTGTTAGCCGGCTCATTGCCAGCGTGGGTATTGTCTTCTTTTAAGCCCGTTCAAGTACTTAAAAGCTTACAGGGGGTAAAAGTGTTTAAGGGATTGACATTACGAAAAACACTTATTGTGATCCAGTTTTCTGTTTCATTGATATTTATGGTGATGCTTTCGGTGATCTATTCACAAAGTCGTTATATGTTAAGATCTGATCATGGATTCGATACAGAAAATTTTGTTCATATTTCATTGCAGGGCCGCAACTATAAACAACTGAATGCAGAACTTTCACGAAATAGTGAAGTAGAAGGCATAACATCTTCATCAGCCATTTTAGGAACTTTTGTTCAAAACGAGTCATATGCAAGAACGAGCCGGGATAAAGAGCCTACCAGGATGGATTATTTTTCTGTAGACAGGAATTTTATTTCATTGATGAAGTTGAAGCTAATTGCCGGGAGAAATTTCCCTTCCAATATTTCGGATTCAACGGAATCCTATATTATCCTCAATGAAAAAGCCCTGGAGCTGCTTCAGCTTGGAAATCCACAAGAAGCGATCGGTAAAACTGTTTCCGTAGAAGAAGTATCAAACAAGGTGGTTCTTCCGGGAGATAAAAAGGAGCTGCAGGTAATTGGTGTGATAAAAGATTTCTTTTATCAGAATATGATGAGAGGTAATAATGCTATGGGCTTTCGATATATACCGGCACAGTTTCAAATAGCAAGTGTAAAACTTAATAAGCCGGCTGATAAATCAAGTATCGCTGCTCTCGAAAGTACCTGGAAAGGAATTGATAAGAGTAATGATTTTCAATATTCATTATATGAAGATGAATTTGCAGGCATATACGGGGAGGAAAATAATATGTCAGTTTTATTGTTCCTCACTTTACTTACAATAACACTTTCTTGTCTCGGTATTCTGGGTATTACAACGTATACAACCGAGACCCGCGCAAAAGAAATTGGGATCCGCAAAGTAATGGGAGCCAGTGTTGCAAACATCGTCCTATTGTTATCAAAAAATTTATTGATGCTGCTTGCTGCAGCAGGACTCATCGCATTACCAATTTCATTATTGATAAGTAAGAGTATCCTGCAACAATTTGCAAACAGGATAGAACCAGGATTTATTTTATTATTAATTCCATTTTTAATTATGGCTTCTCTGGCATTACTGGCAATTTGTTCGCAAACGTTAAGAACAGCAATAGCAAACCCGGTAAAATCATTACGAACAGAATAAAATCAAAATCATGATAAAACATTATCTGAAAATATCATTTCGCAATCTCTGGAAATACAAAAGTTTTTCCGCGATAAATATTGCCGGGCTGGCCATTGGTATGGCCGCATGTCTCTTGATACTACAGTATGTAAGTTTTAAACTAAGCTTTGATCAATTTCACCGGTATGCTGATAATATTTACCGTGTAGTAAATGATCGGTATCAGCAGGGAAAATTAATTCAGCATGGCACGATCACCTATTCCGGTGTGAGTAAAGCGATGAATGACGATTATGAAGAAGTAGTTCAGCATGCCCGCATTGCGCCGGCAGGTGAAGTTATTCTTACTTATAATGATAAAAAAGTTGCAGAAGACCAGGTCATATATGCTGATAGCAATTTTTTGGCAATGTTTGATTTTCCGCTGATAGCCGGAGACAAAAGATCTGTATTGAAAGAACCAAATGCAATGATCATTTCTCAAAGTCTTGCTGAAAAGATCTTTGATTACAAAGGCGACGATTATGGTCAGTTCATTGGAAAAGCACTAGTATTTGGTACCGATTCGTTGCCCTATAAAGTAGAAGCCATTTGCAAGAACGTGCCTGAGAACTCGCATCTCCAATTCAAAATACTGGTTTCGTATAAAACACTTATTAACTCATGGAAAGAAGCTGATTATGATTTTACACAGTCAGATTTCTGGCACTATGTACGATTGAAGCAGGGGACTGATTACAAATCTTTAAATGCAAAGCTTGGCGCATTTAGTCAAAAGCACTTCCAGGGTAGTAAAATTTCCGGAAGTGACGAAACATTCTACCTGCAACCGCTTTCTAAAGCGCATCTCTATTCCGATTTTGAATACGAGATAGGAGTGACTGGAAGCTCAACAGTTGTCTGGGCCTTACTGGTTATTGCACTTTTCATTATAACTATTGCGTGGGTAAATTATATCAATCTTGCCACGGCGAGATCTGTTGAAAGAGCAAGGGAAGTTGGAATAAGAAAAGTAGTGGGATGTGAAAAAAAGAAATTGATCTTCCAATTTCTCTTTGAATCAGCCCTGGTCAATTTTATCAGCATAGCATTGGCTGTTGTGCTGGTATTGTTGCTACAGCCTTCATTTAATAGCTTACTGAAATACCAGTTGTCACTCTCTTATCTCTTCACAAAAGGGTTAAACGGATACAGCATAGTGATCGGTTTAATCTCTATTGTCATATTAGGAATTCTTATCTCGGGTCTTTACCCTGCATTTGTTCTTTCATCATTTAAGCCAATTGCAGTATTAAAAGGAAAATTCAGCAGCTCACAAAGAGGTATTGTTTTTAGAAAAGCCTTGGTAATAGGGCAGTTTAGTGTAACGATCGGTTTGATCATTGGCTCGTTGGTGGTAATGAAACAGATAAGATATATGAGTAAAACACAGCTTGGGTTTACTATGGACCAGGTCATGGTAGTAGGGGCGCCTTCTCTTACCAATTTTGATTCTACATTTATAAATCGTGTAAACAGCTTTAAAGAAGAATTGAAAACGATCGCCCATGTGAAAGGAGCAGCGACCTCATGGAATGTGCCCGGTGGCGATATCGGGAGAAGCTTTAATGTAAGACAGGTTGATTCGGCTACTACAAATCAATTCACAGTCCGGCATACCTCGGTTGATTATGATTTTCTAAATGTGTATGGAATAAAACTAATAGCGGGTAGAAATTTCAAACCAACAGATCATGATCCTAACGGAAGAAATGTGAGAGCAATGTTGATCAATCGTTCTGCTGCAAAATTGTTAGGTTTCAAAACTCCTGAAGATGCGGTTGGTAAATCTATATTAAGAGGCCAGCGAAAATGGGATGTAGTTGGTGTTGTAGAAAATTATCATCAGAAATCTTTGCGTTATCCAATGGAGCCAATGATCTTCATGTCTTTTTACAGTACTAACAGTGAAATATCTGTAAAGCTTACACCCGGTGATCTTCCCGGAACAATTGAGCAGATCAAAAAGAAGTATGAAGCATTCTTTCCAGGTAATTTGTTTGATTATACTTTTTTGGATGAAACGTTTAATCGCCAGTATGAGAATGAGCAATTATTTGGAAAAGCATTTGGAATATTTGCTGGCCTTGCCATTTTTGTTGCTTGTCTTGGATTGCTTGGTCTTACCATGTTTGCCACCATTCAGCGCACAAAAGAAATAGGAGTAAGAAAAGTGCTGGGAGCCTCTGTATCAAGTATTGTTTTATTGCTATCAAAGAATTTCCTCAAACTTATTTTGTTGTCAAGTCTTGTCGCTTTTCCATTAGCATGGTGGGCCATGAACACCTGGCTGGAGGATTTTGCTTTTAGGGTAAATATAGGTTGGTGGGTTTTCATCTTAGCTGGTGCTTCGGCATTACTGATCGCATTAACCACAATTAGTTTCCAGGCAATAAAGGCGGCGATCGCTAACCCGGTAAAATCATTAAGGACCGAATAAATACTTAGCCATGTTCAGAAACCATTTCAAGATCGCCTGGAGAACCCTCGTAAAGAATAAGCTTTACTCGTTTATCAATATTGCAGGCCTGGCAACGGGAATGGGGCTGGCCATACTCATCGGGCTTTGGATATGGGATGAACTGTCATTTAATAAATATCATCAGAATTATAGAAGCATTGCCCGGGTCATGGTCAATCAAACCTTCGGTGATAACATCAGTACAGATGTTGCTATCCCGCTTCCATTAAAAGAAGAGTTGAAAAATAATTATGCTTCTGATTTTAAGAACACGGCGCTGGCATCATGGGAATGGGATCATTCATTTAAAGTTGACAAAACAAAAATTTCGAAACCGGGCATGTATGTTGAACCCGATTTTCTAAAAATTTTTTCAATAGATATGATCCAGGGCTCGTATAATGATGCGCTGAATGAACCCTCATCAATTGTTTTATCAGCATCCGCGGCTAAAAGTCTTTTTGGTGATGAGAACCCAGTCAATAAAACCATTTTATTCGATAATAATATAAATAGTAAAATAACCGGGGTGTTTGCTGACCTGCCAATGAATTCTGAATTTCATGGAGTGCAAGTATTATTACCGTGGTCTTCATTCCTGCAGCAGGATTGGGTAAGGAATTCGATAAATAATTGGGGAAATAATTCTTTTCAACTTTTTACGAGGATAGGCGATAAAACAACTTTTGAAAAAGTAACATCTAAAATTAAAGATATTGGGAAAAAATATTATCCTCAATCCAAACCTGAATATTTTTTGCAGCCAATGAGTAAATGGCATCTGTATTCGGAATTTAAGAACGGAAAAAATGCAGGAGGCAAGATCACATTTGTCTGGCTTTTTGGAATTACAGGTTTATTTATTTTATTCCTCGCCTGTATCAACTTTATGAATTTGAGTACAGCAAGAAGCGAAAGGCGGGCAAAAGAAGTTGGTATTCGCAAGGCGTCCGGTTCTATGCGCTGGCAATTGATTATTCAATTTTTTATTGAATCGCTGTCAGTTGTATTATTTGCCTTTCAATTATCAATATTTTTAGTTGAATTAAGTATTCCGTTTTTCAACGAGGTTGCCAATAAAAAAATATCAATTCCATGGTCAGAACCTTTGTTTTGGCTGGCGGGACTTGGCTTTAGTTTATTTACAGGATTAATTGCAGGAAGTTACCCCGCTCTTTATTTATCTTCCTTTCAACCTGTCAAAGTATTGAAAGGCACTTTCAGAGCAGGCAGGTTTGCTGCAGTTCCCCGTAAAGTATTAGTGGTTTTACAGTTTACGGTTTCTGTTGCCCTTATCATCGGAACTATAATTGTATATCGCCAAATTCAATTTGCTAAAGACAGGCCGATTGGTTATAGCAATGCTGGTTTGATCCAGGTTGGCAATACGGAGGCAATTAAAAAAAGTTACAATGCTTTCAGAAATGATTTATTAAAAACAGGGACTGTTTATGAAGTAAGTCAATCATCCAGCCCGACAACGGCTATATGGGGAAATAGGGACGATTTTACCTGGGAAGGAAAAGATCCACAACTATTGCCGCTTATTGGCTTGGTTTCATGCACCTATGAATTTGGTAAGACCATCGGATGGAAAATTATTGAAGGAAGAGATTTTTCCACAGATTTTAAAACCGATAGCTCAGCAGTTATCTTAAATGAAGCTGCAATGAAGCTGACGGAACTTAAAAATATAATTGGAAAAACCATTACTGATGAAAATAATAACCGCTTACATGTTATAGGAGTAGTCAGGAATATAATAATGGAGTCGCCTTATTCAGAAATCAAACCAACTTTTTTTGTTCTGGGTGAAGATTTGAGGCTTGTTAATATAAAATTAATGCCTGCCGTAGGAATTTCCGATGCTCTTGGTAAAGTACAGAAAGTATTCAAGACCTATAACCCTGAAATTTCATTTGACTACAAATTTGCAGATCAGGAATATTCAAAAAAATTCGGCGACGAAGTACGTATTAGTAAGTTATCAACCTTTTTTGCCTTACTGGCCATATTGATTTCCTGTTTAGGTCTTTTTGGGTTGGTTTCTTTCGTTGCTGAACAGCGTACCAGGGAAATCGGCATAAGAAAAGTATTAGGCGCCAGCGTAAGCGGAGTGGTAGCTTTATTAAGCAAAGATTTTTTGAAACTGATAACTATTGCAATAGTTATTGCCTCACCTTTTGCATGGTTTGTTATGAATAAATGGCTGCAGGATTATGCTTACCGTATTTCAATAGGGTGGTGGGTATTTATTGCTGCAGGTTCATTGGCAATTCTTGTTGCATTTGTTACGATCAGTTTGCAGGCAATAAAAGCGGCAATTGCCAATCCTGTAAAATCATTACATACTGAATAAAACAATAGCCATGATAATAAACTATTTCAGGACGGCATGGCGGAATATAAGTAAGCATAAAGCTTATAGTATTATCAATGTGTTTGGACTTGCCCTGGGTATTGCTTCCTGTCTTGCAATATTTCTTGTAGTGCAGTATGAATTGAATTACGATAAATTCAACTCAAAAGCGGACCAGATATATCGTGTTACATTGAATGCAATAGATTTCAACCCCTGTGTTTCACTTGCAATTGCTGGCCCGCTTCGTAATGATTTCCCTGAACTCGAACAAGTATCACAAGTTTGGTATCGTGGTGAAGCATTGATAACAATCGGTCAAAACAAATTTGAGGAGCAGGGTGGCGCCTTTGCTGATCAGAATTTCTCTTCGGTCTTTGATTATAACTGGCTGGAAGGAAATTACAAGACTGCTTTAAAAGATCCGAATTCAATTGTGCTTACAAAGAGCCTCGCACATAAATATTTCAGTGACAAAGAAGCAATAGGCCAAACGATCAATCTTGAGAACAAGTATAATTTAAAAGTTACGGGTGTTATAGATGATCTTCCTGGTAATACACATCTTCCATTTAAATATCTTGTTTCTTTTGAAACAATAAGACATGAGTTGGGTGGGATGATGACTGCCTTTTATGCTATACCTGGCGGAAGCTTCACCTATATTGTAACTCCCAAAAATTATAATATTGCAAGCATCCAGAACAGGATACATGCGTTTATTGAAAAGAATTGGGGAAAGGAAATTGCGGATGGGGCAAGACTTCCCTTACAGCGGCTGACTGACATTCATTTTGACAGTCGTTACCTGAATAACACGATCAGCTATACGACATCTAAAGAAACTTATTATGTGCTTGCAGCAGTTGCCCTTTTTATAATTATCATCGCTTGTATCAATTTTATCAATCTTGCAACGGCACAGAATAAACGTCGATTAGATATTCTTGCTCAACGTCACTGCTGAGAATACCTCTGACATAGCACGTTTTTACGGTACGCGTATCTGAACTCATAATAATCCAGTAAAGATCTTAAATAGAAATATTGAAGATAAACATCAATGAAATTATAAAAATTGTTAGAAATTATCTGAGACCAATTAAGTTCAGAATATTTCAAATTGCATATCTTTATTTACAGATTTGCGTTACTCTACCAATTGAAAAGTAATGAGTAATTCATGAGTTGGTAAACTCAAGCTTCTTCACAATATTGATTTCCAAAACATTTTGAGAAAGGTTCGAATCCCTCTCTCTCCGCAAAGTGTATTAAAGGGGATTTTTCACCCCTTTTGTATTTGTACCGTTACTGTATCTGTTTGACTGATAGGCGATTTCCTGAAACACATAATTCACTCTGCCGGTTCGAAATTCATCTTTTTTTGATTAGGAATCCCCGCTCTTAGCGGGGATTTGTTTGTTAGAAAAAAATCAGATTATTTCTCGTTACGATTTTTGATCATCGAATTTTCTGTTTGCAAAAGATTTCGGATTGCAAATAGCTAATCAAAAAAAGAGCCAACACCAATAAAATAGTTCTATGGAATAAAAGAAAGCATCGCTATTAATAGTCCTGCAACTGAGGGGTTAGAGAAGATTCAGATAATGCATCAAAACTCCTAACAAAGAATACAGGAGCCTGCAATGATCTTTTTTGTTCAATTTCTTTACCGATTGCAACGCTTAACAAAGTCTCTCTCTCAATATCCCTATGTACCCATAAACATTTTGAATTCCGTACTATCATTTTAATTTCCTGGGGAGGCAAGGCAGAAGAATCATCTTTTACAACACCGGAGATAATTATGTGGAAGTCGTTAATCAAGTAAAAAGGTTCATTATCATTTGGATGAACTTGTGCACTTAGCGAAATTGCTAAACCAGAATCATCAACCGGGAAATCGAATTTTATTTCAAAAGACTGATTCACGGTAATTTTTTGTTGGAGTGGCAAAATGTGAGCCAGTTTATTGTTCAAATGATTAAGTAAAGGTAAAGAACCATCGCCTGCAATTAATTTAAGCGCTAGGATTGGTTACAAACTGTATTTTGTTTGCTCATTTCATTTTATATCTGATATACGGTTGGAACAAAATCGAGAATTGAAGACCTGTTTTTTGCATTTGTGATTCCAATTGATCCGCGGCGTCTCGCATGATCATGCCAATCAACTTTTTTCAGGACGGGTCAAGTTTCATTATGGCGAAGACCTCGGCGGGACATGAGGACCCCGTTTACAGAAATGATTGATAAAAACCATTTAAAAAATATCAACGTCGGTTATCTAAAAAATAGGTTGTTCGTCTAAATAAATTGCCTCCCACAAATCTTTTAATTAAATTGGTAACATAGAAACCGAAACCATGCTCCGTAACTATTTCCTGCTGCGTTTAATCTTTACTGGTTTTTTTTTATCAACCTTAATTTCGGGCCTTAATGCCCAGGAAACCAACAGCCGTGCTTCAGGCAGAGTGGCTTCAGATAGCAATGAAATCCCGGTTAATGTTACAGTTACGCTTATTCATGAGCCTACACAAAATAAATATCTTTCTATAACGAATAAAGACGGTTATTTTTATTTCTTCAATCTGAAACCCGGCGGACCTTACAGTATAACTTTTTCTTCTGTTGGCTACGAAACACTGAAAAAAAACAACCTGTTCATTCATCTTACAGGAGAATATTTTTTTACCACGAACAATGAAATAGTTGATTTTATCCTTGCGAAAAAAAGTATTGTCTTAAATGAGGTGATTGTCAATGCACATAGTGATAATAGAAATAAAAGTGGTTTGGAAACAATAATTACCAGCACTGCATTAAAAACTATGCCTTCAATTAACCGCAGTTTCCAGGATTATATAAGAATGGTACCGCAGGCAAAAGTAAACGGCGAAGGTGTTATGTCACTGGCAGGACAGAATAATCGCTTTAATGCATTTTTTATTGATGGTGCAAATAGCAACGATATGCAAGGTGTATCTGTAAATGGAATGAATAATGGACAAACAGGATCGCCACCTATTTCTATCGAAGCAATTGAAGAGTTGAATGTATTGCTTGCACCATACGATGTACAGTATGGTAACTTTACCGGTGGAAGCATAAATGCTATTACACGTTCCGGCAATAACGAAAACAAATCTTCTGTATGGTATTATTTCAGGAATCAAAATTTAGCTGGCAGATCTCCCGTTCCATTGCCAAAGACTGGCAGTAACGGAGAATTTTATCGTCCGCGATTGTCAAATTTTTTTAATCAAACTTTTGGAATATGGAATAGCGGCGCATTGGTAAAAAATAAACTATTCTATTTTGCTTTGGTTGAAAAACAGTCGGAGACGAGGCCACAACCTTTTGATTTCAGGACATACCAGGGTACAAGTAAAGAGCAGGATATTCTTGCACTAAGTGAGTTTTTAAAAGATACTTATAAATATGATCCGGGTTCTTTTCTTGAAACAATGGATGTACTGGATGCTATCCGTATGGTCTTAAAACTTGATTGGAACCAATCTGTAAAAGATAAGCTCACGTTAACTTACAGATATAATCAAGCTGAAAGAACCTTTCCTCCACGTGTCTCCAGTAACAATTCGATTGTATTTGAAAATAGCGGGATCAGGTTACCCGGGGTTACAAATTCTTCTTCATTTGAATGGAAACGATTTTTTAAAAGAGATATGAATAATCGTTTACTGCTGACCTTTACCAACCAAACCAGCAATCGTAAGTGGAGAGGCAAGGCATTTCCATTGGTAATGATTCGTGATGGCAATGGAACTATTTCATTTGGCAGCGAAGCCAATACAGGCGATAATGATCTGAACGCTAATGATCTTACCCTGTTCAATGTGTTTAAGTACATTAAAAAAAAACATGTATATACATTAGGAACAGACATAAGCTATACTACACTTGACAACAAAAATATTCCTTTTTATTTTGGAGCATATACGTTTGCTAATTTAAGCGCATTTATCAATGGCGCGTCACCCACCAGGCTGCAACGATCATATTATCTGTCAAAAGATCTAACTCATCCTGCCAGGTTACATACATTAAGGACCAGCGTTTTCATAAATGATGAAGTCCGAACCCGGTCAAATTTCAAATTAAGCTTTGGACTGCGGCTGGACGTAAATTCAGTTACTTCAGCTCCACGCGAGAATGAATTTTTTAATAGTAATGGCGTTCATCTTATCGCTGATCATTACGATCTTGACGGCGCAGTTTCCGGTAAATCAATGAAACCGCATTGGGCGATTTCACCACGCATCGGTATTGAACATAAATTACAAAAGCCTGGTATAAACATAAAAGCCGGTGCAGGTGTTTTTGTCGGACATATAGTCAACATCTGGCATCATGATGTTTTCAATAATAACATAGGGAGTCTCGATATAAGGCCATTACAATTTATAGCAGACCCTTATAGTCAGCCAGATTCCAACCTTCAGGAATTAAATTTAATAGCAAGGCATTTTAAATATCCATCAGTTTTCAGATCATCGTTAATTACTGAAAAAAAATTAGGAAAGAGCTGGACATTTTCAATAGAAGCGATCTTTACAAAAAATATCCACGAAGTTTCATTCAAAAATGTAAATATCCTGCCGCCAACAAGAAGTTCTGAGCTACCAAATTCAAGAAACATTTATTCTACAGCTGCAGCGCCATCACCAATATTAAATTCCTTTGGCACCGTTTATTTATTAACGAATAATCATAATAAAAAAGGATATTCCTATAGTATTAGCCTGATCGTTCAAAAGCAGGCAAAGAATTTTTCTTTTAACAGCAGTTACACGTATGGAAGATCGTGGTGTTTATTTGAAATAACCGGCACTCAAACTCCTTTAAGATCGCAATGGAGCAATATGGAAACTGTAAACGGAAGAAACTATACTACAATATCTACTTCAGACAATGATCTGCGGCACAGAGTGACCACCTGGGTGTCAAAAAAAATTAGCTATAAAAAAGATAAGATGGCTACTACTGTTTCATTATTCTACAACGGACAATCAGGTACGCCTTATAGCTATGTATACCTTAACAGCATGATCAATGATAATGGTAAGCAGGGACAAAATTTTGATCTTATTTATATTCCCACGACAAGTGATCTTACTGCGATGAATTTTACGCCAATCACCAACTCAGCCGGACAGGTAGAATATTCAGCACAACAACAAAAAGATTTTCTAAATGCATTTATTGAAAGTGATAAGTATTTACAAAAACACCGTGGAGAATTTGCAAAAAGAAATGGAGCCCGGTTGCCCTTTACTCATCTTATTGATCTAAGATTTCAACAAGATTTTGTTATAAAGATCAAAGGAAAAAATGTAGGTGTCGTTATAACTTATGATGTGTTCAATTTTACGAATATGCTCAATAAAAATTGGGGACGTACTTATTTCCTGTCCAATGACAGTTATTCGTTAATAACATTTGTTGGTTTTGCAAACACCACTCCAACAATTACCCCGCAATACCAGATCAGGCCTTTTACCGGTAAACCTTATTCACTGCAAACCAGCACCATTCCCGGCAACAGTGCCCGATGGCTAAGCCAGTTGGGATTGAAAATAAATTTTGATTAAGTCTCAATGTGGTTGCAATCGCTCTATCACGACTTGTTTATACAAACGTCCAATCGGAATTTCTTTAGCATCTAATTGAACCGAGAACCCATTATAACCTGTGATTTTATCCATCGCAACCATGTAAGAGCGATGTACCCGGAGAAATAAATGCTCAGATAACAAATTTTCCATGGCACTCATCGACTGGCGCACCAGCAACATTTTACCATTTGCTAAAAAAACTTTTACATAATCTTTCCAACCTTCCACATACACAATATCATTTAAAAAAATTTTCTTCATGTCCCGCCCCACTTTTATATAAACAAAACCATCCGGCGTGGTTTTGCTATCAGCAACAGCCGATACTGTTTCCTGTCCCATTAAGCGATTCAGTCTTGTAACAGCCTTAAAGAATCGTTCAAACGAAACGGGCTTCACTAAATAATCTACGGCATCCAGCTCAAAGCCATCCACGGCATAGTCGCGATACGCAGTAACAAAAATTACTTTAGGTGGTTGTGATAAATTTTTTAAAAATTGGGTTCCCAAAATTTCCGGCATCTTGATATCAAGGAAAATAACATCAACCTGTTTTTGATGCAGAACAGCAAGCGCCTCAATCGCATTTTTGCATTGGGCCACCATTTCCAGCCCGCTTATTTTAGAAATATAAGAAGCCAAAACTTTTAAAGCAGGAGGTTCGTCATCGATTAATAAACAACGAATTTTCATCTGTTTATTTTTAATTTTTTTCAATTGTGAGATGGAATTCGCCAAAAAAACCATCACTATTGGTCCCGCCATCGGCGGGATGGCTCACTTCATGAGACAGTTTTTTCAGAAAATGTTTGAGATTGGAGCAAAGTACTATTGCGATTTAGTCCATTCTTATTCAAATCCACCGTTAATGAAACTACAAAAAAATTCCCTTCATCATTTATCTTCAGTTCATGTTTATCAGGATATATAATCTCCAGCCGTTTCATGGCGTTTTGTATGCCAATGCCTCCGTTTTTACCGGAGCCATTTAGGTTTTTGCTGTTTATTATTTTGTATTTAACCACATTTTCATTTGCAGCAATATCTACACTCAGCCAGGGTTTTTCCACCTGTTCGGCTGTACCATGTTTAAATGCATTTTCCAGAAAAGGAAGCAATAGTAAAGGGGTGATATATTTTCCGTTTACTTCTCCTGTCACCATCCAGGATATGTCAATGTTATTTCCATACCGTTCTTTTTCCAGGTCAATATAATTTTTCATGATCTCGATTTCTTTTTCCAGTCTTACCTCATCCTTACTGCAATCGTAAAGCATGTAGCTAAGCAAAGCAGAAAGCTTTAAAATCAATCCCGGAGTTTTGGATGAGTTCTCAAGCGAAAAAGAATAGATATTGTTTAACGTGTTGAATAAAAAATGAGGATGCACCTGCGCTTTCAATAGTTGCAGTTCGGCGGTTACTTTCTCCTTTTCAGCTTGCATCCATTCCTGTTGTTTTTTAAACCAGTACTTAAATAATTTAAAGAAGGTAACATTTGTTCCATGCACAATAAGCAACATATAGGAGGTCAGTTGCCAACCACCTCTTGCAATGGTGCTGAAGTGCATGGCCTCCTGTGCAGGAATAAGAATATAAACTCTGTAGTAATAATTGATAGCCACTCCGGCAATAATCCATAACAGGGCGGCGAAAATAAATTGCAGGAATTTTTCCCGTAATAAAAATTTAGGCACTATAAAATAGGCCAGCAAATAACTATATGGAATGACGACAGGCAACCAGCCTGACACGTTAAAGAGGTTGTGCCAAAGGGAAAAGTCCTGGGTTGGAGAATTGCGGCTCATTATAAAATTGTTCAAAAGAGTCCAGAAGATTGTGTGCAGCGACCAATAGAGTATATGCCGCCACAAACGGTACCGGGGCGAGAAAATAAAATCATTATAACCGGAGACTGTCATTGCTACTATTCAACACAAGTTAAGCATTTGGGCAGGGCTGACATTCACTGGGGTTTTCAAAAAAGACTAACTACTGCATTTCACGATGAACAACTGTTCTTGTTTTATGAATACTACTGGCATCAATTTTTTGCAATAATTCTGAAGAAAGACTCATCAACCGCATAGTGCTTTAAATGAGATAAAGGTCAATCTATCTTGTTCCAGTTTATCAGGATTACAGAATGCTAATCCCGGTTACTTATGGACATATAAATCATTCTTCATCTTAAAATTTCTAATCATGAAATCATTAATTAACTTCTTACCGGTAAAAGGGCTATCAGTCATTATTCCGGTCCTTGCATTAGTTACCAGTTGCCAGAAGGAAACAAGTCATTCCCAATCTAAGGGTGAATCAGAAACAGCAAATGCCCGCTTTAATAACAATGGTAATGGTTTTGGAAATGTAAGTCCCGAAATGGTGTTAACATGGAACAATGCTGCTTCCTATGTTGTAGTAAGAACATTGCAACTACAAGCAGCACCACGAATTCCGCCATTCCGTGAAAGCCATTATTATGCAATGGTGAATATTGCGGTGCATGATGCATTAAACAACATCGTACCGAAATATAAAAGTTATTCGCTGGATGCAAGGGATAAAGATGCAGATCCGGATGCGGCTGTAGCACAGGCTGCTCATGATGTGATCACTTATTTCTTTGGTAAATTAAATCCGCCTGCAAATGTTACTCCGCAGGAAGTTCAGGATTACATACATAATTTATTAACCCAGACATTAAATTCAATTCCAGATGGTGAAGCAAAATCAAAAGGAATTGCATTAGGTACTGCAGCAGCTCAGGCCATTATTCAGAAACGTGCAAATGATGGAAGCTTAACAGCAGTTTTTCCAATAGTACAGGGAACATTACCTGGAGAGTATCGTTCTACTCCTCCATTTGAAGCATCTGGTTTTTATGATTCACCAGGTTGGGGCAATGTAAAGCCATTTAGCATTCAAAGCAGCACTCAATTTCCTGTTCCTCCTCCCTATGCATTAAATAGTCCTGAGTACGCAGCAGATTATAATGAAGTAAAATCAATGGGATGTGCCACATGTACCGGTGCCAGCGGCCGTACTGAAGATCAGGAAAAAATTGCAAGATTCTGGGTTGAGAGTTCTGCTCTTGGTTGGAATAAAGTAGCCAAAGCGATCATAGCACAAAAAAATATGGATGCATGGAAAGTTGCCCGTTTACTTGCATTAGTACAAATAAGCGTTGCCGATGCATACATATCTTGTCTTAAATTCAAGATTAATTATTTCTTTTGGCGTCCATATCATGCAATACGTCTTGGTGATAATGATGGAAATCCAAATACCATTGCTGATCCTGCATGGCAGGTTTTAGTATCTCCTATACCACCAATTACTGATCATCCTTCAGCACATGCTGCTGCTGGCGGTGCTGCAGCTGAATTATTAAAACAATATTTTGAAACTGATAATATAGATTTTTCATTTGAAAGTTCTTCATTACTTGCAAATCCAAGAAGTTATTCATCATTTTCTGAGGCAGCAAGAGAAAATTCTTTATCACGCATTTATGTAGGTTATCACTTTCGTAAGGCTGTTGACGATGGCCAGGCATTGGGAAACAATGTGGGTGCATGGGTAGCTACACATGCTTTGCAAGAGAATTAATGTCTATAAAAAATACTTTGGCCCAACAGGCCATTAACCATTAAAGTCAATGAAAATGAAACAAGCTACAACAATGTCTGATTGGTTGCCTTAACGGTGACTGGTAAAAACAGTTTGCAAAAAAACCATTACGGGGCTAATCATTAGTGATTTGCTTTTGCACGAACTAAAAATATTTTACTAAGCATCATTCACTAACGTTCAAAACATTTTTTATGAAAAAGAAAATTTTATCACCTGCCTTTCTCCTGATTAAAGATAACCGTCTTATTGCTCTTATTGCATTTGTTTTTTTGCTTGCCAGTTGCCAGAAAGAGACTGGAACAATACCGCAGCAGGAAAAATCTTCTGCAGCAACTATAACAAACCCGAGTGCAGAAAAGCAATCCAAAAAAATTTATGTTAGCAATGTAGAGGAATTATATGCAGCCATTAACGATCCTGATAACGAAGGAACCACCCTGGTATTAGCGCCAGGCACTTACAGTTTAAGTGCTGCTTATCCAAAAGGCGGAAGATTGGAATTGCAGCATGATATGTCATTGGTTGGTCAGCCCGGTCATATCGAACAAGTGATCATTGATGCCACCAATATACCGGCCTCATCGTTGACCTTACCACCAGTGCCTGGGTTACCTGCTCCGCTTCCAACCGGAGTAGTAAGAATGGGCAATGGTAAAAACTCCCTTGAATGGCTGACGTTACAGAATGATCTGCTTCATATCATTCGGTCTTTTGTTCAGACCGATATTGTAACAACGCCGATTGCGGAGATAAGGATTGCCCATACTATTATTAAGGGTGGGGGCTGCAATATCGGAATGAGTGTTGGCAATTTTGGTGCAATAGCAAATGGAAGGGTGGTGGAAGCAGAAATTGAAGACAATGAGATCATGGATAATATAAATCCTTCTCCTACCGGGAACGGAACAGGTATTCAAATTGTAAACCATAGAGGTACTAATGATGCCTCCGTCATTGCCACACTAAGCAGAAATTATATACATGATAATAAGGCAGGCATGATTATATCCAATATTTCTTCTCAGCACTGTGCTATTGAAATAAAATCTTATGATAACAGGGTGGAGGATAATGGCGTGGGATTGGCGATGAGAGCCGGGTTTAATGAGAGTGCGCCTTCAATAAGCAATTCACTCAAATTTGATGCTTATGCCACAACTGTAAAAAATAATACAGGCAGTCCTGCACCGCCATTTTCAAATCCCGCCTGTGGAGTATTTGCTGCAGGAGGTGGTTCCATGCCTCTATTTGGTTTGCCAGGTACAGTAAATAACAATAAGCTGGATATTAGTTTTTATGGTTGTGCAATAGAAGGCAATGCCGGAACTGCCCAGATTCTTGCTTATGGAGCTCACTCAGCTTATCCCTTGCCAACTCCGGCAGGTACTTATAATGCAACAAATATTTACCTGCATGGAATAAGCGCTAATGCAACAGTTAGCGCCGCAGCAAGTTTGCCGGCAGAACCTGCAGGAACTAATACCGTCAATGTTTATCGATAAAAAAATTTTATCGACCGTCTTAGTCACTTATCAGAGCATCATTTATTAGCTGATATTGGAATGAGGTTAATAAGCATCAGGGCATTGAATTCCATTCCAATGAAATTGGGAACAAAACATTATTATTCAAAAAACCAAGTTCTTGATCTGTTGAACAGTCCAATCAATGGAGATGCGAGCATGGTGTTGGCAAAAACATTGATCACCGCAAAATTTAATGTGGCGCAAGGCTCAGAATTTTCGCCAATTGTATTAACCATCAATGCGGCAATGAATTTAATAGGAGACAAACGACTGCCTTATGATAATCCTGTTTCATTTTCATCATCAACAGGAATTCAAATGTTAAATCTGGCCGTAACCCTCAATTCCTATAATTCCGGGAATTTGAATATAGCAACCTGCTCGGGAATAGTGCCGGCAATTACGAGAATTGATCTGAAAAACGAAATCAAAGCGGCTCCTGGTTCTTTGTCCATATTTCCAAATCCAACATCTTCATCAACCACTATTTCATTCTCCTTAGCTCAAAGGGAGAAAGTTTCAATCAAACTGTTCGATGTTTCGGGTAAACTTGTGAAAACAATTATTGAAAACGTTATGTCGGGAGGGAATCATCAAATCAGGTGGATGATAAACCTAAAAGAAGATTTTATAAATAGCGGTATTTATTTCGTGAAACTGACTGCGGGTAACAATTCTGAAACAAGCAAGTTAATTATAGCCAGGTGAAAACTCAAAGGTTGCTGCATGTGCTACCTGGAGACAAACCCTCTCGTTGAGATTTCAACAGGCCCAATATATTTTGATATTGTTTTTAAAAGCGGAACCGGGGGAAAAGAAACAACAATTTGTCACAAATAATTTATTATGACAAACTCAGTGTAAAATCGGTTGTCAACACTTCATACAATCTTCCCTTTTATTGCTTTTACTACTGCCTCAGACTTAGAATGTACCTGTAGTTTTCTGTAAATATTTTTTATATGCACACTCACGGTTTCAATACTGATAAAGCAAGTATCGGCGACCATTTTATAACTCATTCCTTTTACAAGACAACTAAGTATTTCTTTTTCCCGATCGGAAAGATCAAATGATTCTTTGCTTCTGGTATCGGGCCGGTCTTTTACCATTTTCAAAACACGATTGGCAACAGAAGGAGTCATTGGGCTTCCTCCCTCATAAATTTCCCTAATAGCTTCCATAATTTCAGCAGGGGTTGTATGCTTAAGAATATACCCTTCAGCACCGGCGCAAATTGAGCTGAAAATTTTTTCATCATCATCAAAAATAGTTTCCATCAGTATTTTTATTTGAGGAAATTCTTCTCTGATCATCGCAACTGCTTCAATACCGTTTATTCCCGGCAGTTCAATGTCCATGAGTACCACATCCGGCTTAGCCTGTGAAATGTTTTTCAAAAGATTATTGCAATTAGGGAAAGCGCCGGCACATTCAAAACCTGATGTCCCGCCAATCATTGCAGCAAGACCTTCACGTAAGCTGCGATTATCTTCGAATATGGCAACCTTGATCATTATAAAAGCTTTATATTTTTAACATTAATTCAATTCCTGTTCCTTCTCCATCTGCTGATTTTATGTTTAAGATAGCATGTATTTCTTCGGCTCTTCGTTTCATATTCATTAATCCATTTCCCTGTGTTTCTGCATTTACAGGAATACCTTTCCCATTATCACGGATTTGCAGCAGAATAACCTTATCTTTTTCAGTAAGCAAAATTGAAACCCTGGTGGCGTCAGAATATTTAATAAGGTTTGTTACTGCTTCTTTAAATACGAGATAAAAATTCTTTCTTACCTGCATCGGCAATGCGATTGAATTCAGTTTTTCATCGGCATCGAAAGTATATTCAACCTTTTTTGCTTTTAACAATTGGTGAGCAAATGAACGCATACGAACTATGATCTTCTCGAACGAATCATTTTCGGGATTGATCGTCCAGACAATATCACTCATACTTTCAATGATCTTTCTTGAATTCACACCAATCATATCTAATGCCGGAATTTCTTTGCCCGCTTGTTGTTTTGCTACTTCGCTATAAATAGAAATGCTATTTAGTGTAGAACCAATATCATCATGTAGGTCGGTGGCAATATTGTTCCGGATAATTTGAACTTTTTTTATTTGCCCCAGACGATAGAGGTATAAGCCAAAAAATATAAATCCGATCGCTGCAAGAACAATAAGCTTAAACCATATTGTTTGCCCAAAACGTGGAATGATCTCCAGGGGAAAAGCGGTTATTTTTTCTGAGTAATCACCAAATCCGTTCCCTGCTCTTAACAATAGTTGATACTTACCTGGGATGATCTCGCTAAATGTTAATTCTGGTTTGCCTTCGATCTTATTCCAAATTGTATCTCCTCCTTTATATAAAGTATATTCATAACTGATCTTGCCGGGATCAAAAACAGAATAGTCGGAAAACCCGATCTGAATACTATTGAATTTATTGTACTTTAATAAAAATATTTTATTTTTTAACATCGAATCCAAAGGAAGATTTCTGTTATCCAGTTTTATAAAAGAAAGGTGAACAGCCCCCGGTTTTTCCGAATCAGTTAAAGAATCAATATTAAAAACAAGAAATCCTTTATTAGAAGACATTAATATCATCTCCCCTTTGTCGTTCATCAGCGGACGGGAGTTGAACTGTGATATTGGCCATTTGAAATCTCCGTTGATCACAAAATCCTTCCGGCTTCCGGTTAGGGTATTGTAGAAATAAATTTGGGATGGGAATATGAAACAAGCCCAATCTTTATATAATCCGGAGCCACTTGGATTTTGAATGCCTGGTTTATTCCTGAATAAATCAAAGTAGTCAGTTAATGAATCATTCTTTACATTGATAAGTAATGCAGAAAAACTTTGTTGCAGATATATTCTTGTCGTATCGAAATTATACATATCGAAAACTCCGCCAGCAATGTCACAATCTGCTCGGTCAAAACAGCATTTAAATATCCTGTCGATCTTTTTTGTTTTTAAATTGATCTTGTATAGTTCTCTTTTGGGTATAAAATCTATCCAGAATGTTGCTGAGTTTTTGTGAAGCACAGTTGGATAATCAGATCCCTTGATCAGCTCCTCCGGATAATATCCTTTACTTGCAGGTTTGCAAATAGTAATGGAATCAAGAATATTTATTTTCGGATCATAAGAATATAAAGTGCCATTCGAAAACAACCAGTATACATTGTCAGCATCTGAAGTGCCATACCGCCATACACGATGTTTAAAATCCAGTTTAACCTCTTCAACTTTGAATGAATTGAGATCAACTTTAAAATCTTTTAAAACAACATTTCTGAAATCAAGTGGCTCAGTTCCAGGCCTCATAATAGCAATATAAAATGTATCAGGATCAAAAGACTGACTAAAAAAAGCAGGATATTGTTTCCATTCATCATTGAACAAAGCTTTTTTTATTTGGAAGTTTTTACCAATACAAATCAACTTTGGTCTTTTATCATTTTGTTGAAGTAAAAAATAGTTCCCATCTTTTCCCTTCTCAAAAAATATCGTTTGTCGTCCGCTTGTATTATCATAATCCTTCGGCTGAATGTCGCTTTCAGATAATGTATCAAAAGGTACATGCCGAATAACATCACCCCGCTTTTTAATCATCGACATTTTGTCTGAACCCTGGACCCACAATAGAATATCGTTCTCCTTAATCCTGGGATTGCTTATCTTCTTTTCTGTCTCAAACCAAAGAACGTCTTCGATAGGCATACTGGCATCATTCACGATATACTCCATCCGGGCAATATCCCTATTTAGTTTTACAAGGTATTTTTTTCCAACTTTCAGCCATTGGTCATTATTCCGGTCTGTTTTTACATATAATATTTGAAGCTTACCTTTTATAGAAGTATCAGCATTAACAGTCAGATCGCCGGAAAAAGAATAGAAATTGCTTTTTCCAGTTTGTAAGAATTTTTTTTCAAGCCATCCTTTATTTCCATAAGAAAGCCAAAGTGCATCCTCATTTGCAGAATAAGTGATACCAATTACATTCTGAAAGCGACGGTCTCCAAATTCTGGTAATTCTCCTTTCCACGAACACTTCACTTTCCGGGTCTTAAAATCATAATTCCAGATACCGTGCTTTTCTTTTGTGAGACCCCATACATTGCCATCCTTATCTACAGTAATACCAACCATATCACCACCTAACACTATTTCATGGTTAATACTATCAATGATGATTTGTTGCAGCTTTTTTGTTTTCCATTCGAGTAAATAAAAACCCTCCTCAGTTGCAGAAATAAAAAGAAGATTGCCAGCAATACCTTTATGAAAACAAGAAACTGCTAATGGTATTCCTTTTATTCCGGGAAGTAGTTCTTTAATTGGCTTAAAGATTTCCGACTCCCGGTCAAATCCATAAATTCCTGTCTCAGTAGCCAACCAGATATTACCGTCATCAGAAATTTCAATATCGTTTATTCTGAAAGGAGTTTTTGTTCCCTTGACGGTTTTCAGTTGATATGATTTCCAGTTCACTCCATCAAAAGAAAAGATTTCAATAAGACTATGAAACCAATACATGCCATTATTATCCCTTGCAATTTTTATTTGCCCTTTTCTTGAAACATCATAATTGCTGAGGCTGGAAACAAGATAGTCCTGGTTTGAATTTCTTACACTATATGGCTGGGCTGATGTTGCAAGATTGAAAGCACCGATAAGCAGGCATACCAGTCTTTTCATAGTATAAAGTTATCTGAATATTCCTTTGATTTCAATAACGTGAATATGGTATTGTTTCATGCTTTGCAGAAAGGATTAACGGGTATTGGGTATTGACTAAAGGATGACGATGATAGCATTTTTGTATCGAGTGATTTGAGACGAAAATTTTAAACCATTCTGCTCGATAAACTCCTTGTTATGAATTTATTTTTTCAAACTAAAATTTATTAATCATGAAAAAAAAAGCCTTTCCGTTATTGATCATCAGTGCAATGATCTTACTAACTGCTTCGTGCAAAAAAAGTTGGGGACCAGTTGATCCTGAAACAGCGTCAAAATTTTCTGATAACTCCGGGAAGTCATCACAAAATGAATTGGCATCTCTCGAATCTAATTTTTCCCGTGGATTTGGGATCAATAATTCGGGAGCTATGACTGGTTCTGTCCGCAACGCCGATGGGAAGCCTGTTGCTTTCGTATTAAAAAATAACAACCTGTGGTTCTCTTCGGAAGAAGTCAGCCCGAACGGACTTCCAGAAATTCGATTTTCAATCAATGATCCAGGAGATATAGCTGGACATAAAACTGCACCCGGTGGCATCATACCTGTTGTTTGGAAAAATGGACAGGCATATGAACTTCAAACATTACCAGGCCAGCAATTTGGAGAAGTATATGATATTAATAATGCAGGACAAATGGTTGGCGAATCATTAAACGGAAATTTTGTAAACCCGACTACAATGAGAGCCACTGTATTTTCTTTAGAGGGTGATCCAATTGATCTTGGTACACTTGGTGGAGCAAAAGCTTCAGCCGCCTCTATAAATGAGGACGGCTACATTGTTGGAGTTGCTGATAATGCCTTAGGACAATCCCATGCTTTTTTGTATGTAAACGGTGTGATGAAGGATCTTGGCACACTTGGCGGAACTACATCTAATGCAAATGCAATTAATAATGATGGTGAGGTCGTTGGACGTTCAACATTGGCTAATGGTGCTATAAGGGCTTTCTTATACAAAGATGGTGCAATGCAAGACCTTGGCACATTAGGAGGAGTTGCAAGTGTTGCATTTGATATCAATGACAAAGGTGAAGTTGTGGGCTTTGCAAGAGTAGCTAATGGTCAGGCTCATGCATTTTTATATAAAGATGGTGTAATGTATGATTTGGGTACTCTTGGTGGAGTCGACAGCAGGGCTTACGGAATCAATAACCGTGGCGACATAGTAGGTCAATATACGAATGTGGATGGCAGCATACACGGATTTCTTTACCGGGATGGTCAGATGATATCACTATAATAGCGGGGAAAGAGCTTAATGAATTCAGATAATGGAATTTTAAACTCAAATAAACTATTATTTGTCATGCACAACTTTATTCGGATATTATGTTTTCTCAATCGCCACTTACGAGGGCCGAACGAGAAATAATTGCTGTAGTTGTATCTGCTGCGAACGGTTGCAAATACTGCCAGTCACATCATGGAGCTGCTTTAAATCAATATTGGAAAGATGATAATCGAATTGAACTACTCAAACAAGATTATAGAAGGGCCTGGCTTTCTGAAAAAGAAAAAGCGATGTGTGATTTTGCAGTTCATCTAACAATAAATCCGATAGAGCATGAAGAAACAGATTTTACACCTCAGCTACGTGCTGTTGGCCTATCTGACAAAGCAATTCTTGACGTGGTATTAGTGACAGCATATTTCAATTATGTAAACCGTATAGTGATGGCATTAGGTGTTGAGTTAGAAAAAGACCAGGGTGAGGGTTATAAATACTAGGTCATGAGCAAAGAAATAGAAATAAGATCAGTGATCACTTGTCTCAATTGCGGCTTTCAAAAAGAAGAAGAAATGCCTGTGGATGCGTGTCAATTCTTTTATCAGTGTACCAATTGCGGCACGATACTGAAGCCTAAACCAGGGGATTGTTGTGTTTTTTGTAGTTATGCTAATGTAGAGTGCCCTTCAAGGCAATTCGATTAAATATCATCAACTGGCTGTGCGTGCCGGCGCTTTGTTTTATATTCTGCAAACAAAAATCTTTCATTAGCTAAAGCTCTACTCGTGAGCTATAAACAAAGATGATTTCCCATCTTCGATAACTGTATTCGCAAGGCTTTTATGAAAGAAACGTGATATGGCACTCCTTCCGAAAGATCCCATTACGGCAAGTGAATTGGGAATTGATTTTGTATAATTGACGAGTTCAATCCGAATATCTCCTTTCAAGATCTTTATGTGGACGTTGCTATAGTGCTTACTCAGCCAGGATTTGATGTTTTCTTCCTGTGGCAATTTATAATCTCTTCCAGAAGTGATATAAACTAAAGCAGTTGAAAGTCCTTTCAATTCCGGGAAAAGATACGTGTACATTTTAATCGCATAAATACTGGAAAAACTACCGTCATAAGTAAGTATAATATTTTCTACATTCTCAACTTCTTTTGATGCAAGGTAAACCGGGCAATGAGCATCAACTAAAAGATCGGCAATATGGTACTGATGTAAATTTTCATTTGCATCAGCAAGTATGAAGTCTGAGAAAGAACTATGCTCCATTAAACGGCCTAACGATATTTCGTTATCTGGCTCAATATAAAAATCAATATTTGCTGCCTGACATTCATCCTTGAATAATTTCGTATTACTTTCCAATAACTCCGCATTTTCCTCTGCAATAGTTTTACCTGTTAAATTATTTCTCGTCAAAGAAAGATCATTCGGAAAAGGATAATTGTACTCGGCTAAATCTAATGCGTAGTTCACAAAAACTGCGTGTAAAGAGGATGAGGTATTACTGGCAAACTTAATCGCCGTATCTACTACATGGTGCGGAGTAAGAGTTCCATTTAAAACTACTAAAACCTTTTTCATCATTTATTCCATTACGTGGTTAGACAGGACTAATCTACCATAAATTTTTAGAGTGTCAAGCGAGTCAGCATAATTTCTCATTTAGTTAATAATTTTTTGACATCGGAGAAATTTGATTTCCCGGGAAAGCTAAAAAATATTCACCTAAGAGTATGCCAAAAAATGTGTATTTAAAAGAAGGAAGAAATCAAAAATGGAAATGTCAAAAGATGCTTGTTTGAAGAGCGGTTGCGCTTGGACTATTCATCTCATTTAATTTTAGAGGAGCCAGGGAATTATTGCTTCGACAACATCAGGAAGTGATATTTACTATTACAAATACATATTTGAGCATTAAATAATTTCTTCTACTTTCACTCAAAATGAAATCGGAAATCTAAACAATGACTTTCTAATGAAAATGATAAGGGCCTTATTTAGCTGTTTGTTTGTTTCTTTACTGGCTCTTCAAAGTTTTGCTCAAAGCAGCACGCCAGTAGTAGCAGCATTTATCGACAGCCTTGTAAGCTCCAATTTGGTTTCAAACGAAATTCCCGGAGCGGTTATTTCTATAGTGAAGAATGGTGAGACAATTTATCTGAAGGGTTATGGATACGCCAATATAGAAAGAAAAGTTGCCGTTGACTCCCAAACTACTTCTTTTCGAATAGCTTCGTTAACCAAAATATTTACAACAGTTGCTATTCTGAAATTAGCAGAAGAAAAAAGAATAAACATCGATGCTGATATTTCATCGGTGTTGAAAGAATTAGGTGTTAAATTAAAATTTTCAGATCCTGTTACCATCCGCCATTTATTAACTCACACTAGCGGACTTGATAATTCAGATATCGGGGATGCCGCCAGGGATTCGTTTTCCATTAAAACATTGAGTCAATATTTCAAAAGCACAAGAGTTGTTCAGATCCATAAACCGGGCACGACATGGCACTATTCTAATGCAGGAATGGGAGTTTTAGGATATATCATTGAAAGAACAACAGGATTAAGTTATGCGAGTGCTATCGATAAAATTATACTTCAGCCATTGCACATGCAAAATTCAAATTTTGAAAAGTATAACCACAACTGGGCCGTTGCGTATGATTATGATTTTGACAAATTCCAGGAGGTCAGCTATGAATTTCCCAACATTATTTCTGCGGGTGGACTCTCATCTACGGCACCGGATATGCAAAGATTTATGAGTTTTTTACTTGATTCATCGAATTCAAAATACCTATACAGTCATCTATTCCATCCGGGATTTAGTTATCATCCTTTAATGGCCAGGCACCCGGCTTTCAATATGAATGGATCGGTGGAAGCAGAACTGAAAAAGGAAGGACTTTAGCCTACAGCCATAATGGTTCAAGACCCGGATTTTCATGTGAACTGTTTATAGTGCCTTCCAAAGACTTAGGAATATTTGTAGCGACCAACACTCGAAACTATTCTTTTTGCTATAAGCTGATAAACGAAATTGTAAGAAGATTTTATCCATCAGATAATATTCAATTACCACAAAAACCCGTCAAGGATGTAAGACTATACGAAGGCACCTGGTATGCCGCATAAAATGTTTCTCAAAAGCATAGAGTTACTTGGCACTAAAGTTCTTCCGCTTGTTCACAAGGAAATTGATTGATAGGGTTGTTTTCATCAATAAACGTGATTATCCCTTCCAAATCTCTCAAGAAAAGGTTCGAAAGGTTTTCCCTTGTGCCCGCATTTGCCCATCGAGGCTTTAGCGAAAATTTAAAGCTTTTTGCTTTTCAAAATTTTGCCGTGGCATATTGGGTATTTGGTTCATTACTCCAACCTGTATTTGTTTTTAAAATAGTTGATCAGGCGTGTTTGATTATCTTTTAATTCCAGTAATCTTTCCTTGTGATTGTATGTTGTACGGTAGTAAAGCAGCAGCTCATTAAAATATTTATTAAGCATAGCCGTAT